>NZ_JAJQXA010000010.1 GCF_021245985.1 Flavobacterium soyae
AGGAGTATGACATCAATACTTCTGCCGTTTATCAAGCCTCTTTTACTGGGGTTCCTAACAATGGAGATATTACTTTTACACCGACAGCCGCTAAATGGAATTTAATTGGAAACCCATATCCGTCAGCCATTGATGCCGATAAACTAATAAATGATACAGGTGTCGGTGCTTTATATTTCTGGACACATAATTCGCCTCCAAACGGGAGTGTGGCTGGAGATGCAAAATACAATTATACTGTAGCTGATTATGCTGTTTACACCTTAACGGGAAGTGTTGCAACAACAAGCGGTGCAGCAGCCCCGACAGGAAGCATTGCAGCGGGGCAGGGATTTTTCTTTAAAGCCAGTACGGGAAGCAATATTGTTTTTACAAACGATATGAGAATTGCAGGTGATAACACCCAGTTCTTTAAAACTTCAGAAACAGCCGGTGAAGCAAACCGTTTATGGCTGAACTTTACTAATGCCGAAGGCGCTTTTAAACAGGCATTAATTGGTTATATAAACGGGGCAACAAACAGCTGGGATCAAAATTATGATGCGGCAACCCTTAACGGAAATACTTATGTAGATTTCTACAGTATCGGCGATGCAAAAAAATTAACGGTTCAGGGACGTGCACTTCCTTTTGAAGACACTGATTTAATCCCCCTTGGCTATAAAACAGCCGTTGCCGGAGAATTTACCATTTCTATAGACCATACTGACGGCCTGCTGAACAATCAGGCGGTTTATCTTGAAGATAAAACAACGGGGACTGTTTATGACCTAAAAGCCGGAAACTATAAATTTACTACCGAAATAGGAACTTTTACAGACCGTTTCACGCTTCGTTATACTAATAAAACATTAGGAACAGGGGATTTTGAAAATGTAAAAGACGGACTTTTGGTTTCTGTAAAAGATAAAACAATCAAAGTAACATCTTCTAAAGAAAATATTAAAGAAGTAAACATATTTGATATTACCGGCAGACTTTTATACAGTAAAAATAAAGTAGGAACAGCAGAATTGTCAATCCCAAATCTGCAGGCTGCTGATCAGGTTTTGCTGGTAAAAACAACTCTTGAAAACAAAGCCGAGGCAACCAGAAAGATTATCTTTAAATAGAAAAAAAATCCTCCAATAAAAAAATCCATTCCGTTTTGCGGAATGGATTTTTTGTTTTAATTAAAAATCACTAAAAGTGGGTATTGTATTATTTTGTAAAGTTTTTTAATTTCGGTTAATTCTTACAAATTATATTAACCGACTATTTACGATTTTGATAAAATATATACTGTTCCTTATTTTTTTGCCTTTCACAAACATCCTTATTGCTCAGCAAGGAAAAGTAGATAATACTTTTAACACAATTGACGACGGTTCAAAAGGAGATGGATTTAATGCGACTGTCCGAACTCTCTTTTTACAATCAGATAATAACCTGATTGTTGGAGGTGAATATACAAGTCTGCACGGAATTCCTTCTTCATACTTAACCCGTTTAAAACCTGACGGAACAATAGATGAAAGTTTTGATACTGGAGCTGGTTTTAATGGCAAAGTTTATTCTTCTAATGTTCAGCCCGATGGTAAAATACTTGCAGTAGGAAACTTTACAGCTTATAACGGAAGGAGTGCGGGCGGACTTGTTCGTCTTAACGGCGACGGTTCATATGATTCATCTTTTAGTACAGTCGTTGCTGCTAGTTCAGGAGCAGGAATTGTTCATGATATAGATTTGCAGTCCGATGGGAAAATTATAATTGTTGGCACTTTTACAAAATATGGTAATACGGCAGTAAACAGAATTGCACGAATGCTGTCAAACGGCTTACTAGACACTTCATTTAAAATAGGCATAGGATCTGCTTTACAGATTTCAAAAGTTCAGGTTTTGCCTAATGATAAAATTTTAGCTGTAGGCAATTTTACATCTTTTAATGAAGTAGCTTCTAATCGAATTATCAGGTTAAATTCGGATGGAAGTGTCGATAGGGATTTTAATATAGGGACTGGTTTTGATGGTAATGTAAATGCTATTGAAGTCCAGCCCGATGGCAAGATACTTTTAGGAGGAAGTTTTACATCATACAATGAAATTACTGCCAATAGAATAGTGCGTCTCAATCAGGACGGTACACGCGATTTTAGTTTTCTTGGATCTGGTTTTAACAACGGTGCAGTTGAAGTTATTAAAATAGATAATGCTGGCAATATTATGGCTGGCGGATCTTTTACCAGCCGATATGATGGCGTAAATGTTAACCGGGTTATTTTCTTAAACTCAGACGGAACTGTAAAACCTGATTTTGATATGGGTGCGGGACCTGCATCTACAGTTTGGACTCTTGCTAACGACTCAGAAGGATCATGGTTTATTGGAGGATCATTTTCTGTTTTTGATGGACAAAATCAGGGAAGATTGGCAAAAGTTAATTTTGAAGGAGAACCTGATACCAGTTATTTGGCATCCGGGATTGGTTTCGATAATTCTGTTTTAAAAATGATTCCATTAGAGAATCAAAAGACTGTAGTACTTGGAAACTTTACCAAATTTAATAATAATCCGGCTTTTAGAATTGCAAGACTGTTAGAAGACGGAGCTTTTGACCCCGATTTTAACAAGGGGCAGACCGGGGCAAATAATTTAATAAAAACAGCTGTTGTTCAATCAGACGATAAAATTATTTTGGGTGGAAATTTTACCAAGTATAATGACCAGTCTTGTAATAGAATTATTCGAATTTTTCCAGACGGATCAATAGATAATACATTTAATATTGGTTCAGGATTCAATTATCAAATTTATGCCATGGCATTACAATCTGATAATAAAATTATTATAGCAGGAAATTTTACACGCTATAACAATGATCTCTCAAAAATTAGAATTGTAAGGTTACTGCCCGATGGTTCAAATGATCCAGCTTTTAATACAGGTCTTGGTGCAGATGCCATAATAGAGGATATTCTTATTCAGCCAGACGGAAAAATTTTGGCAGGAGGAAGATTTACAACTTTTAACGGTCAGCCATTCTCGCGTTTGGTTCGATTAAATACAGATGGAAGTATCGACACTAGTTTCAATATTGGAGCCGGGTTTGATAAAAATGTTTACTCGCTGGCATTACAATCAGACGGGAAAATAATTGTTGGCGGTTCCTTTTTAATATATAATGGAAGCTCACAAAAACGTATTCTTCGTTTAAATTCGAACGGAAGTTTAGATACTAATTTTGATTCAGGGATTGGTTTTAACAAAGGAGATGTTCGTGCAATTTTAGTACAGCCGGATGATCGTATTTTAGTTGGCGGAACCTTTTCAGGAACATATAAAAATTATACTTCCCCGAGATTAATAAGATTACAAAAAACAGGAGATCTTGATAATACTTTTAATGCTTCGGTTAATAATAAAGTTTTTGCATTAAATATTACATCCGATTTCAGACTTTTAATTGGAGGAAATTTTAATTCTGTTTCAGGATTTTCCAAACATAGAATTTGTCGGTTAAAACTTTGTCTCGAATCAACAGTTTGGGACGGTAGTTCGTGGTCAAACGGTTATCCGTCCGGAGGAAAGGAAATACTTTTTAAAGAAGATTTTTTAAATTTAAATTCTTCCAATGTTTGCAGCTGCAGTATTGAAAAAGGAAAAACTGTAACACTTTTAAACAGCAATGCTTTAGGAATTGAATTTGCATATTCAGGATTGGGAACATTAGTTTTAGAAGATTCAGCCAGTTTGTATCAATCTGATGATGATATGATAAATTCTGGAATTATCCAGATGAAAAGAAAAACAAATCCAGTTGTAAAGTTTGATTATACATTTTGGTCTTCGCCGGTTGATAATCAAAAACTACTTGATCTTTCACCTCACACATTATCAGATAAATACTTGTCATATAATTCTACATTGCCGGGCTGGAAAATTGAAGAACCTTCAGGTTATATGTCATTAGGAAAAGGATATTCGATAAGGTCTCCCCAGGAATTTTCTCAGTTTGAACGATCAATATATGAAGGGGTTTTTATTGGTGTTCCAAATAATGGAAAAGTTGAAGTTGATTTACAAGAAAACAATAGGTTTTATTTAATTGGAAACCCGTATCCATCAGCCATAGATGCGGATGATTTTTTGAGTAAAAATGAATTTAAAACCAAAGGAGCGCTTTACTTCTGGACACATAATACACCAATAACAAATTTAGAATACACATCAGATGACTACGCCGTTTATAATTTAGTTGGCGGTGTTGGTACAAAAGCGATTTCTAATGGCATTAACGAAACAATTCCCAATGGTAAAATAGCTTCTGGACAAGGGTTTTTTGTTAAAAGTAATCAGTTAGGTTTTTTGGAATTCAATAATAGTATGCGGATTTCCGGAACAAACAATAAGTTTTTTAAATCTGTAAAAAGAGAAGCAGAAACTAAAAAAGAAGTAATTAAACATAGATTATGGCTGAATCTTAAAAATGATAATGGTGCATTTAAACAGATTTTAATTGGATATCTTCCTGGTGCTACAAATTCTTATGATCTAAATTATGACGCTGAAACCTTAAACGGGAATCAATTTGTCGATTTTTATAGTATTAACGAAAACAAAAAATTAACCATTCAGGGAAGGGCATTGCCTTTTCAGGAATCAGATGAAATTAATTTAGGGTTTAAAACAGTAATTTCCGGAAAGTTTACCATTCAAATAGATCACGCAGATGGCGGCTTAAGTCATCAGCCAGTTTATTTAGAAGATAAATTCCTGAATAGCACTTTAGATCTAACTCAAAAAGATTATACGTTCAATACTGAAATAGGGTTGTTTACGGATAGGTTTGTACTTCACTTTATGGATGAAAAACTAAATATTGCCGATTTTGAGAAAACTGAAAAGGAATTATTTGTATCTGTAAAGAATAAAATTATCAATATAAAATCAGCCAAAGGAAATCTAAAAAGTGTTTCTCTTTATGATATCTATGGAAGGTTACTTTTCGAAAATAAAAAAATAGATAATGCAGAATTCGAAATATCGAATTTGGTATGCAGTCATCAGGTTTTATTAGTCAGGGTAATTTTTGAAGATAAATCCCGGCAGACACAAAAGATTATATTCTAAATTCTATATAAACTTCTTATATACTGGGTGTTGGAGCGATTTTTTTTAACTCCTTATGTTCAAAATAATGGATTGTAATACGGGACTTTATCACTATAATTGGCATTTCCTTTAACAGTTATTTTCATAATTTATTCAATTGTGAAATAAAAAGTGTTAAAATCTTAATTTTTAACTTAAATCACTTGTTTGAGTTGTAAATAAAATCGTACCTTGTTGTGGTAATCGTTCGACAAATGATACCTAAAAGCCGTTGATAAGCATTTTGTATTTCTTTCTACACAAAATGCGGTCATAATTTTCTATCTGCCACACAATGCTGCTTACTTAAATACCACGAAAACTAACAGCTATTACTATTTTTTTGTGTGATTTTCAGATTTGTTTCTGAGATTCATGTTATTTTTTGAGGTATTTAGAATTAACTAAACAGATTTTATCTGAGTTTCAGTCTTTTTCTTTTAATTAAAAAATAGTGCAATGGAAAAAAAATTACCAATCTTTCTAGTTTTACCGAAATTTTTAATTTGTTGTTTTTCTTTGTTAGATAATTATTTTAAGAATAATTCATTAAAAAAGACAAAACTCTCCCTTTTATTTTCATTTGTTTGTTTTTCTTTATGGGCCCAGCCGCCGCATACACTTACCTCTAACGGTACAGTAGTTGTGCCGGCAGGTATAACTGTTATGGATGTACAAGCTTGGGGCGGAGGAGGTGCCGGAGGCGGAGCAAGCGGTTCAGGATTATTTGAAGGACGAAGCGGAGGCGGAGGCGGAGGCGGCGCTTATGCAAGAAGCAATATTAATGTAACGGCCAGTAATACTTTAAGTGTAGTGGTTGCAGGACAAACAGCAGGTACGGCTGCAAATGGTGCTGCAGGCGGGCATTCGACTATTACAGGTTTTGAAGCCGTTATTTATGCAGCCGGTGGAGCTGGAGGTAATGGTAATACTGCTGGTGGTGTACCGGCTGGCGGTTCAGGCGGACTAGCTTCAAATTCTGTAGGTACGACAACAGCTTCTGGAGGGAACGGAGATTCTGGTGGACATGTTTTAGCTGCACTTTTGCTTACATCAGGAAAAGGAGGCGATGGAGCATCGCCTGGAGGAGGTGCTGGAGGACCATCGGTACCAAGTTTAGTTTTAGGCACAGCAGTAGGAAATAATGGAACTTCACCAGGAGGAGGAGGAAGTGGTTCAATGTGTTCTGCTCTGGCTGGCCCTCAAAATGGCGGAGCTGGTGCAAATGGTCAGGTTATTATAACTTATACCTGCCCAACGTATGGAATCGGCAGTATTGCAGCTGCAGATGCTTGTACTTCAGTAGAAACCTCTTCTGTAACATTAACATCCAGTGCAGCTTTATTGCCTACAGGAACATATACAGTAACTTATAATCGAAGCAGCCCATCAGCTGTGGCATTAACCGCAGTAATGACTGTAACCACAGCAGGAACGGGTGTTTTTATTGCAACAGGTTTTACAACACCCGGACCAAGTACAATAACGGTTACTAGTTTAAGTTCTGGTGTATGTAATACTAATATTGCAGCGTCAAATTCTGTAGTAATAACAGTTTCTTCGCCATCGGTAGGAGGAACTGTTACAGGAGGAACAACAATTTGCGCCGGTGCAACAAGTGCAGCTTTATCTTTAGCAGGACAAACGGGTACAGTTCAAAAATGGCAGTATTCCGTAAATCCATTTTCAACTTGGAACGATATTACTAATACAACAAATACATATACTTCCGGATCGCTTACTGAGACAACTCAGTTTAGGGCTGTTGTGCAAAATGGAGTTTGTACAGTTGCAAATTCTGCTGCTGCAACGGTAACGGTAAATCCATTGCCGTCGCCAACATTTACAGCACAGCCTGCAGCTTCTGTTTGTGTGAGTACAGATGTTACTTATACAACACAAAGCGGACAATCAGATTATATTTGGAATGTTCCGGGAGTTCTTAATACTGATTATATTATTACTTCAGGCGGAATATCTACAGCTAGTAACTCGGTAACATTACAATGGCTGACAATAGGAAACAAAACTGTAACTGTAGATTATTCCTCAATAGGATGCGCATCAAATACGAGTGCGAGCAATACTACAACGGTAACCAAAACAGAACGAGGTGCAGTACATGGAGGAATTCACATTTGCAGCGGAGATCCAAGTCCGTTATTAACATTAACCAATTATACCGGAACAATTGTAAGATGGGAATATGCCGAAGCTATACCCTATGTATGGCAGTCTTTCGCTAATACTTCAGATACTTATCAGCCAGGTGTATTAACAACTAGTACAAGCTACAGGGCTGTGGTCAAAAACGGAACTTGCCCGGAAGAATTTGCAATAGAAACAAGAATTGATATTGAGCCAAAACCATCTACTCCGGTATTTGCAGTTATTACGCAGCCAACTTGTGTTACCCCAACCGGAAGTGTACATTTGAGTGGCTTACTAGCATCACCAAATTGGACAATTACACAAAATGGAACAGTTTTTCAAACCTATACTTCATCAGGAACTAGTTACACTATAACAAATTTGGCTCCCGGAAATTATACTTTTACGATACATGATATAAATATTTGTCCCTCTATACCAACTATTAATCTTGAGATAAAAGCCCCGGTTACAAATATTTGGAATGGTACAAACTGGTCAACCGGAAGTCCGCCGATTGCTACAGATGCTGTTCGATTTTCAGGCGATTATACTACAACCAGTGATTTGAGCGGCTGTTCTTGTGTTGTTGATGCAAGTGCCAATGTTACAGTAAATTCTAATCATACATTAATGATTACCAATTCAGTTAACAATAACGGAGGGTTATTGACTTTTGAAAATAATGCCAGCTTAATGCAGGTTAACAATGTCGTAAATACAGGAAACATTATATATAAACGAAATACTACAGCAGTTAGGCGATATGATTTTACCTATTGGTCTTCACCAATTGTGCGTACACCGGCGTATACACTGCATGATTTATCGCCAAATACACTCGCTGATAAGTACTATAGCTTTAACCCGGTTACAGGCTGGATAATTAATTACAACGGAACCTCAGAAATGGTTCCTGGTCAAGGTTACATTGTAAGGGCGCCACAAAATTTCGATATTAATTCTCCTTCCATTTATAATTCATTTTTAGAAGGAGTTCCTAATAATGGCACAATTACCGTTCCTTTAGCTGCAGTAGAGAAATTCCATTTGCTGGGCAATCCATATCCTTCAGCAATATATGCAGATCAATTTATCTTCGATAATTCGGTAAACTTATATGGTACCCTATATTTTTGGACACATAACTCCTTACCAAGCAATGTTGTTTTGGGAGACGCTCAGTATAATTATAGCAGTAATGATTATGCAATTTATAATTTAACAGGAAGTATAACCGTTGGAAGCATGGCTGGTCAGGGAGCTGGTTCACCCGGAAATCAAAACGCTCCTTTAGGATACATCGCAGCAGGTCAGGCTTTTTTCGTAAAATCAAAAACTGCTTTAAATGCTGTTTTTACTAATTCTATGAGAGTTCCCGGAAATAATAGTCAGTTTTTTAAAACAGCAGACAGCAATAAAGAAACGATTGAAAGACACAGAGTTTGGCTTAATTTGACAAATACACAAGGAGCTTTTAAACAATTGCTGATAGGATATGTAGAAGGGGCGACCAATACCTGGGATAATAATTACGATGGAGTTACCATAGATGGTAATATTTATTTAGATTTTTACAGCATTAATGAAGGAAGAAAATTAACGGTTCAAGGGCGTGCCCTGCCTTTTATAGATTCTGACATTGTTCCTTTAGGCTACAAATCTAACATTGAAGGAGAATTTTCCATTGCGATTGATCATTCAGATGGTGATTTAACAAATCATGCCATTTATTTAGAAGACAAATTGACAAACAAGACACACAACCTGCAAACAAGTGCTTACACTTTCAGTACATCAACAGGAACTTTTCTGGATCGTTTTGTTTTGAAGTATGCTTCAGCAGATTTAGGAGTTGATGATTTTGAAAATCAGGGAAAGAATCTTTTTGTTTCGGTTAAGAATAAAAACATTAAGGTAAATTCAACAAATGATTTTATAAAAGAAGTTACAATTTTTGATGTTTCAGGAAAATTGATTTACAACAATAAAAAGATTGGAAATACCGAATTACAGATTCCAAATCTTCAGTCAGCAAACCAGGTTTTGATTGTAAAAGTGGCTTTGGAAAACGGAAATACGGCAGCCAGAAAAATTACTTTTCATTAAATTTATAAACCGAAATAAAAAACGGCTGCAAAATTAATCCTGCAGCCGTTTTTTATTAAGCACTCTTTCTAAGGTTTTCATGGGTATTTTGAATTGCTTTTTCATTTTTATAATCAATCCATTTCTGCCCTTTAAACTTTCGCATCATAATATCAAAATAGCGCATAATAAAAACATTATATGCAGCTTTTGATAAATTAGTAATGTTTTTAGGAAAAGATCGTAAACTCATTGAAAAACCAGGTGTCAAATATTTCATATAATGCCAATAACCTTCGGGCATATACAACATTTCTCCGTGTTTAAGATTAGTGATATATCCTTCAGCATTTTTAAGCGCCGGAAATTTTTCATAATCAGGATTATCAAAATCAATGTCTTCTCTCGAAATTAAAGCATGCGGAACCTTGTACATATATTTTGACTGGTCTGGTGCAAAAAGCATACATTGTTTTTCTCCATGAAAGTGAAAATGCAGAATGTTCGAGTAATCAATGTCGTAATGCATAAATACCCTGGCATTTTCGCCGCCAAAAAACAGCATTGGTAACTGCTTAACGAGTTTTAACCCAATATCCGGCCATAAAAAATCATTTTTCAACCGTGGTACTTCTTTCATTAAATTATAGAGAAAAATACGGTAATTGGTAGGTTTTGATTCTAAAAGGTGGATATAATCGCTCATTTTCATTGTCATATGAGCCTCATTAAAACCTTCTTCGTGGTTTACTGGCCGATCATCGTATAAGGGAACCGTAATATTACCCGCAATATCATTAATATAAGATAATTTCCATTTTTGATAAGCTGGCCAGTCTTCAGTTAGTTCTTCAATAACAACTGGAATTTGTTTTTTTACATATTGGGAAATAAAATCTTCCTTAGAGATTTTTTTTACCCTTTGGATTTGTTTTAACTTCATTTTATAAATAAAAAAATTGCTTATAACTCTGTGTCATAAGCAATTTAAAAATATTTATCGAGATTTTTTAACTCTTTTACTTAAATTTTTGATTTGATCGAAGCCTCAATATTTCTTTCAATTGTATGTCCGGGTCTGGACCATCTCGGTTTTTCTCCTAAAGAATTAAATTGAGAATCGGCAGCTTCTACTGTTTTTGGCTGCGAAACTTTTATAAAAGGTTTTTGAGGAACTAACCCTAACATTTCAAACATCTTCATGTCTTCATTAACATCAGGGTTTGGGGTAGTCAATAATTTATCTCCGGCAAAAATTGAATTTGCTCCTGCAAAAAAGCACATTGCCTGACCTTCACGAGTCATGTTGGATCTTCCTGCAGATAAACGAACCTGGGTTTCCGGCATTACAATTCTTGTTGTAGCAACCATACGAATCATTTCCCAGATTTCAACCGGTTTTTCTTCTTCCATCGGAGTTCCTTCAACGGCAACTAAAGCATTAATTGGAACAGATTCCGGCTGCGGATTTAAAGTAGAAAGTGCGACAAGCATTCCGGCTCTGTCTTCAATACTTTCTCCCATTCCAATAATTCCACCGCTGCAGACCGTAACATTTGTTTTACGAACATTTTCGATAGTTTGTAAACGGTCTTCAAAACCACGGGTAGAAATTACATCTTTATAATATTCTTCAGAAGTATCTAAATTATGGTTGTAGGCATATAAACCTGCTTCTGCCAAACGCTGTGCCTGATTTTCTGTAAGCATACCTAAAGTACAGCAAACTTCCATATCAAGTTTATTGATAGTACGAACCATCTCTAAAACCTGATCAAATTCTTCGCCGTCTTTTACATTTCTCCAGGCAGCTCCCATACAAACGCGGGAAGATCCGCTGGATTTAGCTCTTAAGGCCTGGGCTTTTACATGGCTCACCGTCATCAGGTCATTTCCTTCAACTCCCGTATTATACCTTGCAGCTTGTGGGCAATAACCACAATCTTCAGGGCATCCGCCTGTTTTTATTGATAATAAAGTAGAAACCTGAACTACGTTTGGATCGTGTTTTTGTCTGTGAATTGTTGCAGCTTCATAAAGCAAATCCATCAAAGGTTTGTTATATATTGCGATGATTTCGTCTTTTGTCCAGTTGTGTTTTGTAATGCTCATGGATACAATGTTTTTGAAGCTTCAAATGTAATTAAATTTTCTAACGAACAATAGCGGTTGTTGCAATTGAATATTTGATAAGTTTTTCAAAAAAGAAGCGCTCAAAAATCATATAAATGTAGGTTTTTATGATTTTTGAGCGCTTAAATGGTTGTTTTTATTTTGAATAATTAATCGGCAGCATATTTATTGTTCCAATACAGCATCATCATTAAAGTGACAATTACCGATGAAGCAAGCCCTTCGAAAAGGAGACAAATACAATAAGTTGGCACAGAGGGATTGCCTCCAAACATAAATGTTTCAGATAATGTTTGTACATAAGCGTCACCGCCTCGGGCATAACTGTAGATCAATAATCCAAGAATACTTAACGCCACGCCAACTACAGAAGTTGTTAATGCAGAAACTGCATTTGATACAAAACTCGTTTCTCCTTCATGAAGATTCATCACCATCGTTCTGTTTACGCCATAAAATAAGAAAAATACATTAAGGGTACGCAGGTAAAACAAATCTGCTAAACCTAATACATTCATCAATAAAAAATAAATGCCTATTCCGAGGAATATCAAAAAACCGTTTGTTATTTCTTTAGGTAGTTTCATAGTGGTTATTTTTTAAGAAGTTAATAAGTATATGTTTGATAAACAGAGTTATATATCAAATTTACTAAAAAAATAACTATGATGATTTAAAATTGGTAAAATGTTATAGATCAAGAAATAGCGTTTTGGAAAAATGTTTTTCTTGAAATGTGTGAAGTCCTTACAGGACATTAATGCAGGGGTAATATGTTTACTGCCGATTATTTAACTCCTAATGGAGTATATGTAGTATATCTTGTAGAGATTTTATATCGGTAGAATATTATTTTAGGTATTTTATTTTGTCCCATAGGGACTATATATTTTTAATTACTGAAGCTTACTTACAAAAGTTAAAGCAGCTTGTTTATCCTGATTTAATTGAGCTTTCAGCAAATCTACAGAACCAAACTTTTGTTCTTCACGAAGATATCGTAATAATGAAACCTCAATTTTTTTGCCGTAAATGTCAGTATCAAAGTCAAAAAGATTTACTTCAATAGTTTGTTTTTGGCCATTTACAGTTGGATTAAAACCGATATTCATCATTCCGAAAATTTCCAAATTATCGATCAGGGTTTTCACAACATAAACACCATTTTTTGGGATTAACTTGTATTCCTCGTCAATTTGAATATTTGCCGTTGGAAAACCAATTGTTCTTCCTAATTGTTTTCCTTTTACAATTTCGCCGCTCAAAAAATAGTCATAGCCCAGATATTCGTTGGCCAGTTCCATATTTCCTTCGTTCAAAGCCTTTCTAATTTTAGTAGAACTAACAGAAACATCTTGTATTTCTTCGGCAGAAATCTGTTCAACCTCAAAACCATATTCAGCCCCAAAGGCAATTAAATTATCAATGTTGGCAGTCCTGTTTCTTCCAAATCGATGATCATGCCCAATAATTATTTTTTGAATATGAAATTGATTAACCAAAATGCTATGAACAAATTCTTCGGCAGTTAATCTTGAAAAACTTTCGTTAAACGGATGAATAACTAAATTTTCAATTCCAGTTGCTTCTAAAAGTTTTGTTTTTTCAGCAATCGTATTGAGAAGTTTTATTTCTGATTTTTCTTGTAAAACCATTCTCGGATGTGGAAAAAATGTAAGTACTAAACTTTCGTATTTCCCATTTTCGGTGTTTTGAGTAATTCTTTCCAGAATTTTTTTATGACCAATATGTACGCCGTCAAAAGTACCAAGAGTTAAAATCGTTTTCTTGGTTGAATGAAAATCGCTTATAGAATGAAAGAGCTTCAAAACAAATTATTTAAGATGCTGCAAATTTATACTATCTATTTTAAATTTTGTACTAAGCTTAATTGATTTTTTAGGAATATTATACTTCTTTTGTCGAAAAAAATCCTGATTCGTCGACTAAAAAACGTTAAATGTCGTTTAGATATAAGAATTTAATTTAATTCGACTAAATTTGATTTTATAAAATATCACTAAGCATGAAGAAACATTTACTTTATTTTCTGATTATCTTTTCGTTTGCAAAAATTCATGCCCAAAGTGATGAGCTGTGGCAAAAAGTTAATTCGGTTTCAGTCTCTGGAAAAAAAGCGTCAATATCAGATTCTGAAAAACTGTATTATAAATTAAATACAGAATTCTTAACGGCAAAACTTGCCAAAACAACCGAAAAATCTTCGTTAAGTACGAATGTCGAAATTACAATTCCTAATGCAAAAGGGGTTTTAGAAAAATTTCAGGTTTGGGAATCTTCTAATTTTGATCCGGAATTACAGGCAAAATACCCGGAAATTAGAGCTTACGAAGGAAGCGGTTTAGACGACAAGTCGGCAAAAATACATTTTAGTCTCTCTCCAAGAGGTATTCAAACAATGCTTTTTAGAGCAGATAAAGCTACTGAGTTTATAGAGCAAAACCCAGATAATAAAGAAGAATATGTTTTATTTTCTTCTAAAGATGCAGCTTCAAAACTAAAGTTAGTATGTAAGACTATAGATGCTGTTGTAAATAATAAAGAAGGAAAGACTGCAAAAACAGCATCAAATACAAAAGTTTTTAAAACGCTTCGTTTAGCATTGTCCTGTACAGGAGAATATACAGCCTATTTTGGAGGGACAAAAGCGTTAGCGCTAGCAGGAATGAATGCTACACTAACAAGAGTGAATGGCGTTTTGAATAAAGATTTGGCATTGAAACTGGTTTTAATTGCGAACAATGATGCTGTAATTTATACAGATGCCTCAACAGATCCTTATTCTAATGCTTCTGCCGGTGCTGATGGAGCATGGAACCAAGAAGTTCAAACAACGTTGACAGATGTTATAGGCAATAATAATTATGATATCGGACATTTATTTGGAGCTTCTGGAGGAGGAGGTAATGCCGGTTGTATAGGCTGTATTTGTTCAAATCCAACAACAGATGATCCTTTAGCAAAAGGAAGCGCTTTTACTTCTCCTTCAGACGGAAGGCCAGAAGGTGATACGTTTGATATTGATTTTGTGATACATGAGTTTGGACATCAATTGGGTGCAAATCATACTTTTTCGTATGACTCAGGTGAAAGAACATCTGTGAATGTTGAGCCGGGAAGCGGTTCTACAATAATGGGTTATGCCGGGGTTACAGGTGATTACGATATACAAAATAATTCTGACGACTATTTTGCTTATGCTAGTATTTGGCAGATTCAGAATACACTTGCTGGAAAAAGCTGTCCGGTTAGCACGAGTTTAACAAATAACCCGCCTGTAATTAATGCAGGAATTGATTATACGATTCCAATTAGTACACCATTTATTTTAAAAGGAACCGGCTCAGATCCCGAGGGAGATGTTGTTACTTATACCTGGGAAGAATATGATAATGCTGTTACAACATCTGGAGCAAATAGTATTGCATATCCAACGAAACCAGATGGGCCTTTATTTAGATCATTTGCTCCAACAAGTTCTGCGGTTCGTTATATGCCAAGTTTTGATTCTGTGCTGCAAAATAAATTAACAACAACCTGGGAATCTGTTTCATCTATAGCAAGAACATTAAATTTTACTTTAACAGGCAGGGATAATGCGGCATTAGGTACAGCCCAGACAAATACAGATGCAATGGTTGTTAATGTGGTTTCGACAGCAGGACCTTTTGCCATAACGTCGCATAGTACTGATGATGTGAGCTGGCAGCAAGGTTCAAGCCAGACTATTACCTGGAGCGTTAATAATACCAATAATCTACAGGGTTCTTCGTTAGTAAATATCAAACTTTCTACAGATGGAGGATTAACATTTCCAACAACTTTAGCAGCTAATACTCAAAATGATGGCTCAGAAGTTATCGTTCTGCCTGCCAGTGTTCCTTCATCTACAAATTGCAGACTTCTTATTGAGCCAACTGAAAATATCTATTATGCCTTAAACAGTAAAGCATTTGCCATTGGGTATACATCATCGACAAGCTGTAACACATATAGTTTTGGAAATGCTTTTAGTATTCCATATTCAACAAGTTATACAGCAAAAACAGTGAGTGTGCCAGCTTCAACAGGAACAATCTCAGATGTAAATGTTTCGGTGAATGTTACTCACGAACGATTATCAGATCTCGAAATTCAAATCATAAACCCACAAGGAACAACTGTACGTTTGTTTAATAAATCATGTCCAAGTTTAAACTCAACTTTAATTTTTAATTTTGATGATTCTGGAAATGCATTAGACTGCAGTAAAACAACAGAACAAATAGTTATTCCGGTTGACGAATTACGCGCATTTAATGATCAGGCTCAAGAAGGAACATGGACATTTAGAGTTCGTGACGCTGTTTCAGGAATGTTTGGAACAATAAATTCGGCATCAGTAAATATCTGTACTAAAACTTTTACTTTAGGTACAGACGATTTCGAAAGCATAGATTTTGCGCTTTATCCTAATCCAAATACAGGAAGTTTCACAATTCAATTTGCAAGTGAATCAAATAATGTTCAGGTTTTTGTACACGATATTTTAGGGAAAAGTGTTTACAAGAAAACCTTTGAAGTATCGGGAGATTTTAATCAAAACATTCAGCTTCCAAATGTTTCAGCAGGAATTTATTTAGTAACCGTTATCGATGGAAACAGAAGAACAGTTAAGAAAATAATTGTAAACTAAAGTTTTAAAAATCAATATTTTAATTTAAATCTCAATATTTTAAATTCCAAATTCCAAATTCCAAGTTTTAATTGGAATTTGGAATTTCATTCTAAGAGTTCGCCATCGCCATACAGACAATACTGATTTTTGCTCCGGGAATTTTTAATAATGCTCTGGAACAAACTTCAAGTGTTGCTCCGGTCGTAAGTACATCATCAACAATTAAAAAATGTTTGTTATGGTTTTCTTCGGTTGAAATTACATCGAAGATATTTTCGATATTTTCAGATCTTCCTAAGAGGTTCTTTTTTGATTGTGTTTTAGAATATTTCTTTCGATATAAAACCGAACTATTATAGGGAATTTTCAAACCTTCGGCTAAAGCTTTCCCAAAAGTGGCAACCTGATTATAGCCGCGTTCCTTAAATTTTCGCGGATGTAAAGGAACCGGAATTACCATATCAAAATTCGTTTTGAGTTTTAGTTCCTTTAAATCCTCCGCATACCAATTTCCTAAAACAACCCCAATTTCCTCATGGCCTTTATATTTCAGGTTATGAATGAGTTCCTGAACAATTCCTTTTTTGTTAAAATAAACAAAGGCAGAAACATGCTCAACTTCAATTTTGCCATAGAACTTTTTAACGGCATCGTTATTTGAATCTAAATGATATTGAGTAAGAGGCAGTTCATGACGACAATTCGTGCATAAAACAGTTTCGTTTGTCATTAAAACCGCACGGCATCCTGAGCAAACTTTAGGGAAAAACAGGTCAATTAAAAAATTAAACACAAATAGAAAGAATTTAGTTACAAAACTAACCAAATTTAAACTTCAATCTTTTTTATTTTTCTTTTTTTTATAAGTACTTTTTATATTTTTGCATTACTATGGCAAAACAAGAAGATATATTTAAGAATGTGGTTTCGCACGCAAAAGAGTACGGATTTATTTTTCCGTCAAGCGAAGTTTACGATGGATTGAGTGCAGTATATGATTATGCACAAAATGGCGTCGAATTAAAAAAGAATATCCGTGAATATTGGTGGAAATCAATGGTTCAGATGAATGAAAATATTGTAGGCCTTGACGCTGCAATATTAATGCATCCAACAACCTGGAAAGCTTCAGGCCACGTTGATGCCTTCAACGATCCGTTAATTGATAATAAAGATTCTAAAAAAAGATATAGAGCTGACGTTTTAGTTGAAGATTTTGCTGAAAAAATTCACCAAAAAGCACAAAAAGAAATCGACAAAGCAAAAGCTCGTTTTGGTGATGCATTCAACGAACAGGAATTTGTAACTACAAATGCCAGAGTAGTTGAATATTTAGCAAAAGAAAGAGAAATTAGAGAGCGTTTAGGACGTTCTTTAGGGAATGGAGATCTTGAAGATGTAAAAGCTTTAATCGAAGAGCTTGAAATTGCTGATCCTGAAACAGGTTCTAGAAACTGGACAGATGTTAAGCAGTTCAACTTAATGTTCGGAACTAAACTTGGTGCTTCTGCAGAGTCTGCAATGGATTTGTATTTACGTCCTGAAACAGCGCAGGGTATTTTCGTAAACTTTTTAAACGTTCAGAAATCAGGCCGTATGAAAGTTCCTTTTGGAATTGCTCAAACAGGTAAAGCTTTTAGAAATGAAATTGTTGCAAGACAATTTATTTTCCGTATGCGTGAATTTGAACAAATGGAAATGCAGTTTTTTGTACGTCCGGGAGAAGAAATGCAATGGTACGAACATTGGAAACAAACGCGTTTAAACTGGCATTTATCTTTAGGACTAGGAAAAGAGAATTACCGTTTTCATGATCACGAAAAATTAGCGCATTACGCAAATGCGGCGGCAGATATCGAATTTAATTTCCCTTTTGGTTTTAAAGAATTAGAAGGAATTCACTCTCGTACGGATTTTGACTTAAAAGCGCACGAACAATATTCAGGAAGAAAACTGCAATATTTTGATCCTGAACTAAACGAAAATTACGTGCCATACGTAGTAGAAACGTCTGTAGGTCTTGATCGTATGTTTTTAGCAGTTTTTGCAACATCGTTGCAGGAAGAAACTTTAGAAGACGGATCTGAAAGAACAGTGCTAAAATTGCCAGCAGTTTTAGCTCCAACAAAAGCAGCGGTATTGCCTTTAGTTAAAAAAGATGGTTTACCGGAAATTTCTAAAAAAATCATCGAAGATTTAAAATGGGATTTCAATGTGGCGTATGATGAGAAAGATGCAGTAGGACGTCGTTACAGAAGACAAGATGCATTAGGAACACCATTTTGTATTACAGTAGATCATCAAACTCTTGAAGACGAAACAGTAACAATTCGCCATAGAGATACAATGAAACAAGATCGCGTTAAGATATCTGAATTAAGAGGTATTATTGAAAACGAAGTTTCGATGAAAAACTGGCTGATGAAAATGTAATTTTTTAATTAACGTTATATAAATATCCCAAATTCCTGTGTGGAGTTTGGGATTTTTTTAATTTTAAACCATGCATTTCGGCGACTATTTTAGCATTTCATCCTTATGTATTAACATAATTGGTTAATGTATTAACAATAAAATGTTTAGATAATTGAAATGCTTAATTTTAATTGGGCATTTTCTATACTTAAAATATTTTTTAAAGAACATTGATGAAACGCTATTGGGAAGTTAAGAAAAATCAATAAAAATTAGAGTTGAAGAAGTATTCGTATATTATTGTTGACAATGACGCTGAAAGTGTTTTGAGAACCAGAATCGTTGCAGAAGGTTTTTCAGAATTAACTTTTATAGCTTCAGCTACGAATTACCATCAGGGACTTAATTTGGTTTTAGAACACCGTCCTTCATTTGTTTTTTTAGAAATTGATCCCGAAGATTCATCAAGTCAGTTATCACTTTCATTTATTGGCGAATTGTATCGGTATTTATCAATTATCCCAAAAATCATTGTAACCACAACCAGAAAAGATTTGGCTTTTGAAGCCATTCAATACAACGTTTTTGATTACATCTTAAAACCTTTAACTCACATAGATTTACTAAAAACACTTTTAAAGTTTGAAAAAAACCTTTTAGAGCCAAAAGAGATGCGATCTATAGAAACAAAACCTGAAATTAGTACTAACAATGAAATTCTTGTTTTAAAGGAAGAAAACATTCCTGCAGCAATTCCAGGTCAAAACATAAATCTGCAGGCACAGGAACCGCTTGTAATCTGTATTAAATCATATGGCGACCATCGTTATATAAATGCAGATGATATTTGTTATTTTCAAGCCGATAATAATTCGACAGATATCTATTTGAATTCAGGCGATATGATAACTGCTTTCAAAACATTGAAGCATTTTGAGCAGGTTTTAAGCTATCCGTTTATTCGAATTCACAACAGTTATATTATTAATCGCAGCTACATTGCAAGAATTCATAACGGAAATTCAGTTTGTTACATAAAAAATTCCACGAAAAAGATTCCTTTTTCAAAAACCTATAAATCAAACGTTGATTTAATTATCACTGATTTTTCTGCAGGAAATTATTTAGAGGTCTAGTAATTAGGTAATTACATAAATTTGATACCCATTGACTATCAATTGGGTATGTTTTACCACGAAGCTATTTTTTTGTATAGATTTTTTTTGATTATGGTGGTAGTTTTACACACAGATTCGCTGACAAAGGAATCAAAAGCCCCAAATAAAAAATCAAATTAAACACATTAAGTTATGAAAAAGACAGCTTTAACATTCGGATTATTTTCATTAGTAGTAGCAGCAACTTCATTTGCAAATCCAACAACTCCAAGTATTGTTTCAAATGAAGAATTGAGTATCGTCCTGCCAATTGACGGAGGTGCGACAGGGGGACAGAAGAAGCATGATTTTCAAAGAGTAAATGATCAATCACTAAACGGAAATAAGCAATTAGATTTTGCAAGCGTTAATCAATCTATCGGTACAGATAAAAAAGTGGATTAACTACATTTTGAATAAACATTTAGGCTGTCAATTTTTTGGCAGCCTTTTTTTGTGTCTATAGTTTTAGTATTTTTGATGAAACACAAAAATCGCAATTGAAAAAAAATTGTAAAATACTATTACTTCTTGTTTTTGTTTTTATGGCTTGTACCAAGAAAGCAGAATTAGACGAAAATACAATTTCTTCAATAGATAGCCTTTCTACATATCTTTCATTAGCAAACGAGAATAATCTGCCTTTAAGCATCAAACAGAGTTATAATCAAAAAGCATTAAGCATAATCTTAAACCAGAAAGATGATTCGCTTAATAAAGTAAACCTGTTTAAAGTTGCTAATCGTTACTATAATATGAGCGATTGGAAAGATTATTTAAAAACCACCAAACTAATTTTAGAGAGAACCCAAAAGTCTAAAGATTCATTGCATATGGCGAAAGCCTATACCTATCTGGGAGATTATTATGCTTCGCAATCTATTTCAGACAGCGCCTTTATGCATTATTATAAAGCAGAAAAACTTTATCTAAAATTAGATGACCAATACAATCTGGCCAAAACGTTTTTAAATAAAGCAAGTCTGCAGTATAACGAAGGCGATTTTTTTGAAAGTGAAATTGCTGTTTTTAAAGCCTTAAGCAGCTTAAAAAAGCAGCAAAAAGTAAATGATCTTTATTATGAAAGTTATAATCTATTAGGAATATTATACAATGAAAGAGAGGAATATACAAAAGCCTTAGAGTTTCAAAATAAAGCTTTAAAGGCTTTAGAAGATAAATCTATACCCTTAATATTTCAGTATAAAGCTGCTTCATTAAATAATGTAGGCTTTATATATATGAAAATGGGGAATTATAAACAAGCAAAAGTTTTTTTTGAAAGAGGTTTAGAACAAGATAAACTATTTGAAGACAGAGCAAGCCTGTATGCAATTTTGCTGGATAATCTGGGTTATTCTAAATTTAAATTAAGAGAATCAGATAACTTACCTGATTTGTTTTATGAATCTTTGAAAATTAGGGACAGTCTAAGCCTTTCGTCAGGAGTAGTTTCAAGTAAAATACATTTGTCTGAGTATTTTGCTTTTAAAAAGGATACTTTTAGAGCATTGCAGTTTTCAAAACAAGCCTTAGCATTGTCTCGTACAAGCAGTAAATTAATTAACACACTAGAAGCACTTAAACAAACAGCTATTGTTGATCCTAAAAATGCGTCGAAATATTCTAAAGAATACATTCAGCTTAATGATAAAATGCTGAAAGCAGAACGAAAAATGGGAGAAAAATTTTCTCGTATAGAATATGAGACCAATGAAATAAAAGATCAAAATTCAAGTTTACAAGAAAAGAATAAAACATTGATATATGTTTTTAGTATTTGTACTTTGCTGGGCTTATTTTTTTATGTTTACAAAACACAGCAGGCTAAAAACAGGGAATTACTTTTTAAACAACAGCAGCAAATTGCAAATGAAGATGTTTATAATTTAATGATTTCGCAGCAAAATGAAATTGAGTTAACCCGAATTAAAGAAAAGAAAAAAGTAGCCCAGGAATTACACGACGGCGTTTTAGGACGAATGTTTGGTATTCGGATCAGTCTTGATAGTCTGGATAAAATGGATGAAGAGCAAGCCGCAGCAAAACGAAAAAAATATTTGGCAGAACTAAAACATATCGAAGAAGATATCAGGGAAATTTCGCATGACCTCAATAGGGAAAAATCTGAATTAATAAATAACTTTGTTGTAATTTTAAAAAAACTATTTGAAAATCAGAGAAATACATATCCTTCAAAATTGATAACATCTTTTGATTCGCATATAAAATGGGAGCTTGTAAACAATATGGTCAAAATAAATTTGTACCGAATTGTTCAGGAAGCACTTCAAAATTGTAATAAATATGCAAAGGCAGATACGATTAAGGTTGAATTTAAAAGCGAAATTGATCATCTGGTATTGTCAATTATGGATAACGGAATTGGGTTTAATACCAAACGCACCAAAAAAGGTATTGGATTGCATAATATTGAATATAGAGCGGCAGAATGCAAAGGCATCGCTGTTATAAAATCTGCTAAAGGAGAAGGAACACTTCTGATTGTGAAAGTTCCAATTGATCAAAAAATAAACCTACAGACAAATGACACTTAATTTCAAAGCCCCAAATTCGGAATTAATTCAGCCAAACATCTTAATTGTTGATGATCACCCTTTTATTATCGAAGGGTATAAAAATGCAATAACCCGGTATAATCCAAAAGAATATGATTTTGTAATTGCACAGGCACACGATTGCAAATCGGCTTATGACTTGTTAGAAGACGAAAATACGCCGCAGTTTGAAATCGCTTTTTTAGACATCAGTATGCCGGCTTATGAAGAAAAAAATCTTTTTTCCGGCGAAGATCTGGCAAAATTAATCTTGAAGAAAATGCCGTACTGCAAGATTGTTTTATTGACAATGTATACAGAACTGCTCAAGATCAAAACCATTATAAGAACAATTAACCCAAACGGATTAATTATTAAAAACGATCTGACTTTTGATGAATTGCTTTTTGCATTTGATAAAGTAATGAAAAGTGAAAAATATTACAGTCAGTCTGTAGTTAAAATGCTCAATCAATCCCCTCATAATTCAATAGAAATTGATGAGTTTGATAAACAGATTTTATTTCACTTATCTAAAGGAACAGAAGTTCAGGAAATGCCGCAATACATTCCTATTTCCTTAATCGAAATTGAAAAACGAAGAACCAGCCTGAAAGAATTACTTAAAATACGATCCGGCTCTGATGACGATTTAGTAAAAGAAGCAAAATGCAAAGGACTCTTTTAGAATTTTAGATTTTAGAGTGCAGATTTTAGATTTAAGAAATCATATTGATTATAAAAAATATCCTAATAGGTTTAAGCCTTTTAGGATATTATAAATTAGTATGAATCTGAGCTAAATACTGTGACTGAAAACTACTCACTCAAAGCATCCCAGCCACGAGCTTTTAAAGCAATTTTTGTGTTGGCGCGGGTTACTAAATGAACCCCTTCGCTTTCATCGGCCATGTGGCCAATAATAGAGAAGTTTGGATTTCCTTTAATTTTATCAAAATCATTAATATCAATTGTAAAGAGAAGTTCATAATCTTCCCCGCCATTAATGGCAACAGTTGTACTGTCAATATTAAATTCTTCACAAGTCGAAATAAACTGAGGATCTAAAGGAAGTTTATCTTCATATAAATTACAGCCCACTTTTGACTGTTTGCACAAATGAATAATCTCTGAAGACAATCCGTCAGAAATATCAATCATCGAAGTTGGTTTTATTTCAAGAGCGTGTAAAAGCGTACGAACATCAGTTCTGGCCTCTGGTTTCAATTGTCTTTCGACTAAATACGTATAAGGATCTAAATCCGGCTGACTATTCGGATTTACCTGAAAAACCTGTTTTTCGCGCTCTAAAACCTGTAATCCCATGTATGCTGCACCAATATCTCCGGTTACAACCAGTAAATCAGTTTGTTTAGCACCGTTTCTGTAAACGATTTCATCTGCATCTGCTTCACCAATAGCCGTAATGCTGATAATTAATCCTTTTTGAGATGAGGTAGTATCACCGCCAATAACATCAACTTTATATTCTTTTGCAGCGTGCGTAATCCCTTCAAATAATTCTTCTAAGGCTTCTAACGGAAAACGATTAGAAACCGCAACAGAAACCGTAATTTGAGTTGGTTTCGCATTCATTGCACAAATATCAGACAAATTTACCACAACAGCTTTGTAACCTAAATGTTTCAACGGCATATAAGCCAAATCAAAATGCACACCTTCGATTAATAAATCGGTAGAAACAACGGCTTTTTTAGCTGCAAAATCAAGAACAGCGGCATCATCGCCAATACTTTTTAAAGTAGATTCCTGTGTTACATCAAAGTTTCGGGTTAAGTGGTCAATTAGGCCAAACTCGCCTAATTGTGCTATACTGGTACGCTGCGGATTTTTATCTTCGATCATTTTTTTTGAGTTCCAAAGTTTGTAAGGGGCAAAGGTACAAAGGTTTTTTTTAAAGTTGCTAAGATTCTGAGACGCTAAGGTTCTAAGTTTTTTTCTGGCATGTTTATTTCGTAGGAATACACCGTAGAGACGCACAGCAGTGCGTCTCTACGGTGTATTTTTACAGCAGGAAAAAAATATTTTAAAATATTTTTTTCCTGCTGACAAACTGTTGTCACCAGCCCATTTTACTTTTGAAGTATAGAAATTTAAAAACTTTAAAATTATGAAAACGTTAGAAGCACAAGTAATTACATCAGAAGATTTGTTAAAACACTGGCAAGGTCACCGTGCCCTTACACGTCGTTTAATTGAATTGTTTCCTGAGAAAGATTTCTTTGAATTTTCGATTGGCGGTATGCGTCCTTTTGCAAAATTAGTTGATGAACTTTTGGCAATCGCTGCTCCGGCATTAAAAGGAATTGTAAATCGCGAAAGCAAGCCTTACACAGAAGCAGAAGAAAAATTGATTTTTAAAGCACAGTATCTTGAAAAATGGGATGAAGCAACAGCAGAAATCAATAAATATTGGGAACAATTATCTATTGAAGATTTCAGCCAGACATTTAATCTTTTCGGACAATATGAGTTTCCTATTATTCAAAATATCTTGTATTTTATTGATAATGAAGTTCATCACCGTGGGCAGGCTTATGTATATTTAAGAGCTTTAAATATCGAACCGCCATTTTTTTGGGAAAGATAATCTGATAAAATTGTAACTTTATTGAATAAATCTAAAATTAATGGCTATGAGTTTAAAAAAGATAATGTCCAATTATGCAGATTATAATTTATGGGTAAACCAGCAATTTGTGAATTGGCTTTCGCCGAAATCTGATGAACTGCTTTATGCAGAAGTACCTTCGAGTTTTTCAACTATTATAAAAACGTTAGATCATATTTGGTCTACAGAAGAATATTGGTTTTCTGTTATTGCTGAAACTGATATGTCAGAAAAGAAACCGGAAACCGAATTGTCTAAAGAAGAAATCTTTGCAGGGTTACTAAATTCATCGACAAAACTGAAACATCTTATCAATTCATTGTCAGAAGAAGATTTAAGTAAAGAAGTTAAAATCGTTAATCCGTGGTTTGAATGCGAACAGCCAATTGCCGATTATTTAATCCAGGTTATCAATCACGGAACCTATCACAGAGGCCAGATTGTAACAATGGGCCGAAATATTGGCATTACAGACGCCTCAAATACAGATTATAATTTTTATAATGTTGTAAAACAGAAATAAAACAAAAAACTCCCGAAAGATAATCTCTCGGGAGTTTTTTTATAAAAGTCTTTGTCTGTTAATTTCCAGTAATTCTAAAGTTCGGGTTTTTAAACTTTCCGGTTCCAGGATTGTGGCATGATCTCCAAACATTAAAAACCAGCGCGGAAAACCGCTGTCAATATCGCGGCACATAAATGTCATTTCTATTTTTCCGTCGATTTCTTTTTCAGAAACAAAGCCGTGATATTTTTTTTCAGTTGACAAATATCTTGCAATTTTCTTATCAATTAAGATGCGGACTTTTGTCGTAGGACAGGTTTCTGTTTTAGTCAAATAGGTTTCTAAAGCATCGTGTTCGATTGTAAAATCGTAATCTGTTTTTCGAATGCCCTGAATCCTGTCTGTTCTAAACTGACGGTAATCTTGTCGTAAATGACAATAACCTAAAAAATACCAATTGTTATTATCGTGAAAAACACCCACAGGCTCTATGTTTCTCTGTGTAATTGCATCTGTTTCATACGTCTTGTACGAAAGTAAAATTTGTTTTTTCTCTGCTATACCTTCAAAAAGAACTGCTAAAGTATTTGGCGAATTATCGTTGAACATTGGCTCAGCAGTCTGCATAACAACCCGGGATTCAATATTCGAAACCCAGTCTTTATCTGTACTTCGCAAAACAGATTTCAGTTTATACATTGCCGAAGCATAATGACTTCCTAAAGATGGATCAGTAAATTTCTGCATCAGTTTTTCAGCAGCAATAAAACTGCTTACTTCTTCACGCGTAAACATTACGGGCGGAAGTCTGTAGCCTTCCATCAGCGCATAACCAACTCCGGCTTCGCTGTAAATAGGAACTCCCGAAGCTTCAAGAGTTCGAATATCCCGATAAATAGTTCGCAGGCTGCAGTCAAAACGATCTGCCAATTCCTGTGCTTTTACAATTTTTTTAGATTGTAATTGAATCAGGATGGCAACAATTCGGTCAAATCGTTTTGGGCTTTCGTCGAGCATTTTTTTGGAGTTGCTAAGTTACTAAGGTTCTAAGATGCTAAGTTTTTTTCGGTTGAAAAGAATCAAAGATACAAAGGTTTTAATTTTCTCTTTTATGAAATTTTGAGATATTTTGTGTAAAGAAATAAACGTAATAAAAATATATTTTCACAAAGTATATCCGTAGAGACGCACAGCAGTGCGTCTACGCAATCCAAGTCCATATTTTATTCCGTTTGGTTTTTGCTGTTGCCGACATACTTTGCGTAGACGAACTGCTGTGCGTCTCTACAATTCTGTATGGAGAAATAGGGCGTGGTAGAAATGAATTACCACAAAGTATATCTGTAGAGACGCACAGCAGTGCGTCTACGTCCTGTGTATCGACAAAGAAATGATTCCTATCACGTCTACACAATCAAAATCCATAACAAAAAAAATAAAAAACCCAATAACATTAAGTCATTGGGTTTAAATCTATATTCTATTATCTCGATTCTTTCTTCTAAAAAAATTAATCGTTAAGTTTCAAAACAGCCATAAACGCCTCTTGCGGAATCTCAACGTTTCCTACCTGACGCATACGTTTTTTACCTTTTTTCTGTTTTTCAAGAAGTTTACGCTTACGCGAAATATCCCCTCCGTAACATTTTGCGGTAACGTCTTTACGAAGTGCTTTAATCGTTTCACGAGCGATAATTTTAGCTCCAATTGCTGCCTGAATCGGAATATCGAATTGCTGTCTTGGGATTAACTCGCGTAATTTCTCGGTCATTTTTTTACCGATGTTGTATGCATTATCTTCGTGAATTAATGCTGAAAGCGCATCAACCGTTTGAGCATTTAAAAGAACATCAAGTTTAACTAATTTCGAAGTTCTCATCCCGATTGGAGAGTAATCAAAAGAAGCATAACCTTTAGAAACCGTTTTTAAACGATCGTAAAAATCAAATACAATTTCGGCCAAAGGCATATCAAAATTCAACTCAACTCTTTCAGTCGTTAAATAAGTTTGATTCGTAATTAAGCCACGTTTTTCAATACATAAACTCATTACGTTTCCAACAAAGTCAGATTTAGTAATAATTGTAGCTTTAATATAAGGCTCTTCAACTCTGTCCAGTTTTGAAGGTTCTGGCAAGTCAGAAGGATTATTTACGATCAAAGCTTTTTCCGGTTCTTTTTTGGTGTAAGCCAAGTACGAAACGTTAGGAACCGTAGTAATTACAGTCATATCGAACTCACGCTCTAAACGTTCCTGGATAATTTCCATGTGAAGCATTCCTAAGAATCCGCATCGGAAACCAAATCCTAACGCAGCAGAACTCTCAGGAGTAAATACTAACGAAGCATCGTTTAGCTGTAATTTCTCCATTGACGAACGTAAATCTTCATAATCTTCAGTATCAACAGGATAAATTCCCGCAAATACCATTGGTTTTACATCCTCAAAACCAGTAATCATATTCGTAGTCGGAACTTTTGCATCCGTAATTGTATCACCAACTTTTACTTCGCGCGCCTCTTTAATTCCAGAAATCAAGTAGCCAACATCTCCGGCAGAAACTACATTTTTAGGAACCTGATTTAATTTTAAAGTTCCAATTTCGTCAGCAAAATATTCATTGTCTGTAGCCATGAATTTAATTTTCTGACCTTTTTTAATTTCACCATTTACAACTCTAAAGATTACTTCGATCCCGCGAAACGGATTATAAACCGAGTCAAAAATCAAAGCTTGTAATGGTTCTTCAGGATTTCCTTTTGGAGCTGGGATTTTTTCAATAATAGCTGCCAAAATATTTTCAACACCAAAACCTGTTTTTCCAGAGGCGTGAATAATATCTTCTAATTTACATCCTAATAAATCAATAATATCGTCGCTTACTTCTTCTGGATTTGCACTTGGTAAATCAACTTTGTTTAAAACAGGAATAATTTCCAGATCATTCTCTAAAGCCAGATACAAGTTAGAAATAGTCTGCGCCTGAATACTTTGTGCCGCGTCGACAATCAAAAGCGCACCTTCGCAGGCAGCAATCGATCTTGAAACTTCGTATGAAAAGTCAACGTGTCCCGGAGTGTCGATTAAGTTTAAGATATATTCTTCACCCTTATAAGTATATTCCATTTGTATGGCGTGACTTTTAATGGTAATACCGCGCTCGCGCTCCAGATCCATGTTGTCAAGCAATTGTGCTTTTTCCTCACGAGCTGTAACAGTTTGAGTAGCGCCCAATAATCGGTCTGCCAGTGTACTTTTACCGTGGTCAATGTGTGCAATAATGCAAAAGTTACGTATCTTCTTCATTTTAATATATCAGTTCTCTAATCGAGTTTAAAGTATTTTTTTGGATGCAGTGCGTTATAACAATTGTTTTAACGCCTCTTATTAAGGGGCAAAGATAGCGCAAAGTTTTGGATTCTGGAATGATGTACGATGGATAGTTAAATCGTAGAATTTAATTTTCTAATTAAAACTCAAAATTAAAACCTTTTTCAGTCAGTTTCTTGTAGATTTCGGCATCAAATTTATAGAGTTTTGCGGCTCTGTGCGAAACATCCTGCTGCTTTTCATCGAGTGCCAAAAGCAGTTTCATATGCAGAATTTTTCGGCGGAAATTAGACTTATCCAATTCAATTCCCAGGATTTCCTCATAAAGGTGCATTAATTGCAATAAAGTAAATTTTTCAGGAAGTAAATTAAAACCAATAGGAGCCTGACGAACGCGGTTACGGAGCTGCATTAAACTGAATTCAAGAATTTCATTATGGTCAAAAATTAAATCTGGGACATCTTTAATCTTATGCCATTTAGCTTCAATTACTGTATTGCTGGCTTGAATGTTATAATCTTCCCGATTTACCAAGGTGTAATATCCAATGGTAATAACTCTTTCTGTTTTTACACGATCCGGATCAGTAAAAGCTTTTAGTTGTTCCAGATAAATATTATCAAGACTCGTAAGTTCATATAATATTCGAAGAGCAGCATTATCCACACTTTCTTCAAGTTGTAAATTTCCTCCAAGAAGTCCCCATTTTCCAATACTTTCTCCTTCGGCATGCTGAACTAAAAGAACTTCAAGATTTTTTTTATCAAATGAAAAAATAACACAATCGATACTTATGCCGTCTATAACTACCTTTTTATCAGCAGTTATAACGGTATCCGTTTCAGTTATATGTTTTGAAGATGAAAATGGCATTAAAATTCAAAATTAAATCCTTTTTCAGTAAGTTTCTTATAAATTTCGGGATCGAATTTATACAATTTTGCTGCTCTATGCGATACATCCTGCTGTTTTTCATCTAATGCAGCCAATAATTTCATGTGCAGAATTTTTCGGCGGAAATTAGATTTATCCATTTCAATCCCAAGAATTTCTTCATAAAGATGCATCAATTGCAATAATGTAAATTTTTCCGGTAAAAGATTAAATCCAATAGGTGCCTGACGAACACGGTTACGAAGATTTTTGATACTATAAGATAAAATTTCGTTATGATCGTAAATCAAATCAGGAATACTGTTGATCTTATACCATTTGGCGTCAGAGGCTGTAAAACCTGCTTTAATATTATAATCTTCTCTTTTTACAAGTGCATAATATCCAATAGTGATAACACGTCGCAGCGGGAAACGATCCGGATCTCCAAAAGCTTTTAACTGCTCCAGATAAATATTATCAAGACCCGTAAGTTCGTTCAATAAACGATGCGCCGCATCATCGGTGCTTTCTCTTTTATAAATCCATCCGCCGGGTAAACCCCATTTTCCTTTACTGATACCTTCTGCGTGCTGAACCAAAAGTACTTCCACACTTCCTTCATCAAAACCAAAAACAACGCAGTCAATCGTGATTGCATTCATTGCATTTTGTTCGCTTTTTGCAACAGAGTCGGCATCTACTTTTTTATCCATGTGCGAAATAAATTTTGACAAATTAAATAAATAAAATGCATAACTATCTTTTTTAATTACTTAATATTTTTTTAACAAAGCAAAAAATTGACAATCCATTGTTTGAAATTATAATGAAAAACCAATTTTAGAATAAAAATATTTTAAACTATTGATTATTAAAATGATATAATGTAATTTTTTTAATATTTTTTTTGTAACTTTTTGTTTTGTTCTTGTTATATTAATAAAAATGAATCCATATAAATCAGAATTAAAAAAAAATAACCTTAATATTTTGCTAAAATAGAAAAAAAGTTTTACACTTGTAGTCAAATTTACCATAAGATAAGTTCAATATGACTATAAGTTTTAAAAAGAACAATTTTACGGATAATAAATGCGGCAGGAAATGTTTTAAAAATTAAATATTCTCCGGGCAGAAAACATTCAAATGAAACTTACACTTTGATTACAAATAAAAATAGTAACTAACTTAATTTAAACCAACTCTTATTAACTATGAAAAGCAAATATTGTATTAAAACAACAATGTTCTCGTTTTGCACGACACTGTTGTTTAGCTTATTTATGATACAGTCGGGTTTTGCTCAGGCACAATCCGGATCTGTGAGTGGAACTGTAACATCGGCTGTTGACGGAATGGGAATTCCGGGAGCAAGTGTCGGTGTCGAAGGAACAAAAACGGCTGCTGCAACCGATTTTGATGGAAAATTTAAAATAGAAGCAAAAACAGGAGATGTACTTGTATTTACTTTTATTGGATTCAAAACGCAGAAAGTAACCGTAGGAACTCAAAAAACTATTAATGTTACAATGCAGGAAGAAACTGCAGAACTTAAAGAAATTGTGGTTATCGGGTACGGTACACAAAAGAAAAAGGTAAATACTGCGGCAACTTCATTAGTATCTGGAAAAGATATTCAAAATGTAGCTAGTCAGGATGTTGTAAATGCTTTGCAAGGCCAGGCTTCAGGAATAAATGTTACCTCAGCTTCAGGACAACCGGGCGCAGGAATGGTAGTGAACATTCGTGGAGTTGGAACAGCTGGAAACAGTACGCCGCTTTATGTAGTGGATGGTGTTGTTGTAGATAACGGAATTGGATATCTTGATCCTTCTTCGATAGAAAGGATCGACGTTCTTAAAGATGCTTCTGCAGGATCTATTTATGGAGCAAGAGCAGCAAACGGAGTTATTTTGGTAACAACCAAAAAAGGAAAAGACGGGAAAATGAATGTGGCATTTAATACTTACACTGGTTTTCAGCAAGTAGCAAAAAAACTAGATTTATTAAATACTCAGGAGTATACCACCATTATGAATGAGGCCCGTGTAAATTCTGGTTTAACACCATTGTATACACAAGCACAAATTGCAGCTTTTCCAGACCACGATTGGCAAGATGATTTGTTTAATGATGGAGCTATGAAACAAAATCACTCTCTTACAATTAGTGGCGGTGATAAAAAATCTACAATTTCTACAGGATTGTCTTATTACGGACAAGAAGGAATGATTGGCGGAGTTAACAATCAATCAGATTATAACCGTGTTACTTTTAATGTAAACTCAACTTCAGAAGTTATTGAAAATCACTTGAAAATTGGAGAAAATTTCTCTTTTGCCAATATTAAAAGTTCGGGAGTTGCAGATCAGGGAATTTACAATAATGGTATCAGAAGCTTCTTAAACGCTGCGCCTATTGATGCTGCTTACGATGCAAACGGAAATTTTGCTCATTCAGTTATTTCAGCTGATATCAGTAACCCTTTAGGATCTTTGTACTACAATAACTTTAATGAAACTAAAATAAACCGTTACGTAGGGAACATTTTTGCAGAATTAAAATTTTTAAGAAACTTTACTTACAGAACAAGTTTTGGTGTTGATATGAGCGATAATACTTACCGTTCATTCAGGCCTGTTTATTCTCTTTCATCAAACGATAATAATACGGTTTCGAGTGTAACACAAAACGCCACCAAATCATTAGGCTGGATTTTTGAAAACACGGTTCAGTATAAAGGAACATTAAACGGAGCACATAATTTTGATGTATTAGTAGGTACTTCTGCTAAAAAGAATACTTCAGACTTTATGGAAGGAACCGGTAAAAACTTAACTTTTGATGATTTTGCACATGCTTACTTAAGCAATGCTACAGATCAAACATCAAATACAGTAAAAGGAAACCGTTCAGATTATGCGATTCAATCTTATTTTGGGCGTTTGTTGTATGACTACAATAATAAATACTTGTTTACAGCAACAATCAGAAGAGACGGTTCATCAAATTTTGCAGATTCACACAGATACGGAAATTTCCCATCAGTTTCTGCAGGTTGGAATGTTGACAAAGAAGGTTTCTTTCCAGAAAATAAAGTAGTGCAAAGTCTTAAATTAAGAGCAAGCTGGGGACAAAATGGTAACGACCAGATTCCTGCCTTTTCTTATATGTCAACAATAAGTACTTACAATAAAAGTTACCATTTTGGTACTACCGACGAAACATTACAAACAGGTGCAAGCCCGGATCAATTATCAAACCGTAATTTAAAATGGGAAACATCAGAACAATTAGATTTTGGTTTTGATGCTACTCTGTTTACCAATTTTACAGTAACATTTGATTACTACGATAAAAAAACCAAAGACTGGTTAGTTCTTGCTTCTATCCCAACTTATGCAGGGGCAACAGCTCCTTATATAAATGGTGGAGATATTCAAAATAAAGGAGTGGAGCTTTCGCTTGCTTATCGTACTAATTTTGGAAAAGACTGGAATTTCTCTGTAAACGGAAATATTTCACACAACGAAAATAAAGTAATTAGAGTTGCTAACAGCGAAGGAATTATTCATGGAGATTCTAACCTGTTATTTCAGGGAACAGATGAGATGAACCGTGTTGAGGTAGGCAAACCTATTGGTTATTTCTACGGATTAAAAACAGACGGAATTTTCCAGAATGCTGCTGAAGTTGCGGCAGGAGTACAGCCAAATGCAGTACCAGGAGATGTGCGTTTTGTGGACTTGAACGGTGACGGAAAAATTGACGCAAACGATAAAACTGAGGTTGGAAATCCAAATCCTGATTTTACGTATGGTTTAAATTTTGATCTTTCATATAAAGCATTCGATATTTCAATTTACACTTATGGAGTAGCTGGAAGTCAAAATGTTTTTGGAATTCACGACCCAACTCGTGCCTATACAAACAACACTACCGATGTTTTAAACAGATGGACAACAGAAGGAAGTTCTAACAGAGTTCCAAGAGTTACCTACGGAGCAGATACAAATGGTAATTATACCAGATTCTCTGATTTGTATGTTCAAAATGCTGATTTCTACAGAATCAAGAATGCAACGATTGGATGTGACTTAACGAAATTATCAAATAAGTTAAACTTCTTTAGTAAGTTTAGAGTGTATGTTGCGGCAAATAACTTATTCACCTTTACAAAATACCAGGGAATGGATCCGGAAATTGGTTTCGGAAACAGTAATCAAACTTGGGCAAAAGGTATTGACGTAGGATTTTATCCACAGCCAAGAACGTACATGATGGGACTAAATGTTAACTTTTAAATTATGAAAACGATGAAAAAATATATAAAATTATTTGCTGTTTCAAGCTTATTCGTTTTAGGGGCTTGTTCAGAGGATTTTCTTGACACTGAGCCTTCTACAACTAAGGTTGAAGAAAATTTTTATAAAACTCCAACTGATGCTTACCAAGGGTTAATTGCTGTTTATGATATATTACAGCGCGAAGCTTACGGCGGACCTCTGCTAATTAGCGAACAAGCTTCTGACGATTGTTTTGGAGGATATGGTACTGCAGATGCGCAGGGAGATATTGAATGGGACCGATTTTTATTTGTCTCTAATAAAGACATGAATGCTGATGCTTGGAAAAACGCTTATTTAGGAATTTACAGAGCTAATATTTTATTAGAAAATCTGGATAAAGTAAACTGGGGATCTGATACGGCGCTAAAAACCAGATACGAAGCAGAAGCTCGTTTTTTAAGAGCACATTTTCATTTTCAGGCAGCAAAAATGTTTGGAGATATAGTTCCTTTAGATCATACAATTACGTCTACAGAATTTCAACTGCCAAGACAAGCTGCTGAGGTTACTTACGCTTTAATTGCCAATGATTTGAAATTTGCTGCAGATAATTTAAGCAATGATAACTACTCACAAAGAGGAAATGCAAATTACGGACGTATTACAAAGTGGGCTGCCGAAGCTTATTTAGCCAGAACCTTTTTATTCTACACAGATTATTACAAAAAAGCAGATTTGGCTGGTGTAATAACAAAAGCACAGGCTGTAACTTATATTAATGATGTGGTTGCCAATAGCGGACATGGTTTAGTTGCTGATTTTGCTAATCTTTGGTTAGCAGCTTCTTTTGAAAACTTTGTTGGAGAAGACAATACAGAAATGGTCTGGGCCGTTCGTTTTAACGGTTCAGGAAAAGGAGATTGGAGCTTAAATGAAGGAAACCGTTTTCAGGTTAATATTGCGCCGCGTGGCGGATCAATAGGAAAATATGCAACCGGCTGGGGTGGAGCAACAGTAAATCCAAAATTATACAATGCTTATGAAAATGGAGATACACGTAGAGATGCTACTATCATTAATTATGCAGGTGAAGGTTTAAATTTTGATCAGCAAGCCAGAGACCAGCGCCAATACACTGGATATTCATGGAAAAAATACTGCCCGATTACAAATGCAGCAGGAACCGCAGTTGTTGAAGCAAACGGAGGAAATTTCCAAATTGATAACTATCAGGATTACGCCATAATTCGTTTTTCAGATGTTTTATTAATGGCGGCTGAATTGAATTTAACAACAAATGCGGCCTTGGCACAAACAGATTATGATAGAGTTCGTGATCGTGCTTTTAAAAATGCTTTACATAGACTTCCTGTAACACAAGCGCGTATTATGGAAGAACGTCGTTTAGAATTGGCACTTGAAGGACAACGTTATTTTGACTTAATCAGACAAGGTGTAGATAAAGCAAAAGCTGCTATTGATAATTCAACTGGTGATTCTCAATTTAGTGTAACATTTAGAACAGAAACGCAAGGCTGGTTCCCTCTACCGCAATCTCAGATAATACTTTCAAACGGAACTATTACTCAAAATCCAGGCTGGAATTAACCTTAAAATAAAATGATTATGAAACGTATATTATATATAGTATTAGCTGCAGTAACTATTGGTTCGATGTTATTTTCATGCGAGCCTGTAGAAGACCGCGACAGTTTACCGGCAGTGACTTTAACACCATCTACGCTTAAGTTTTCGGTAACACAAAATCCTTCCAATACAAATGAAGTTATTTTAACAAATTCAGATCCGTCGGTAATTTCATATTGGAAATATGTCGACGGTAACGGAAATGAATTAGGACATTCTAACAAAAGCAGTGATAAAATTGTATTTCCATTTGCCGGAAAATATACAGTTTATTACACGGCTTATGCAAGGGGAGGTTCTGTAGAAGCAGCTCCGGTTGAGGTAACGGTAACGAACAATGATGAAGAATATTTCAGCGATCCAAAATGGGGTATGCTTACAAATGGGGTAGCTGGTAAAACATGGGTATTAAACATGGCAGACCCTGTAGGATGGGCAGGTTTAGATTATCCGGCAGCATCTGGAGACAACTGGAACTGGTTTCCTGATTATGCAAGCAACTCTTGGGTAATGCCAAATAAAGATTGGGGTGAAATGCATTTGGACTTAAACGGAGGGTATAATACAAGTGTAACTCAGACTGCACTTTCAAGCACTCAGCAGACTACGAAACAAGGAACATACAACTTTGATATTGCAAACAACAAACTAACTTTTAACGGCGGTGTTGAAATGCTTTACGGAGGAGATTATTATGGGGATGTAAGCAACTGGTATAGTGTAAAAGTAGTAGAGTTATCAGCAACATCACTTCGTTTAGCAGTTATTAGAGATAAAAGTAGAACTGGTGAAGGCGTTTGTTTGATTGTTTTTCACTACAAACCCAAACCATAATATATTATAAAAAAGAAAACTACCGGTAGGTGATCGATACAGACACCTGTCGGTATGTTTATATTTGTTTTATAATCCATTAAACTACTATCTATGAAAATCAAATGTAATTATTTAAGCAGACTTTCATTATTGATGTTAGCGGGGATCATATTATTTGGTTCTTGCAGCAAAAAAGAGGATGCTTTTGTTAACCGAAAAGTCTCTTTTAATGCTGATTGGAGTTTTCATTTAAATGATAGTATAATAGATAAAGATACAATTGGAGCTTCAACCAAATGGAGAACTTTAGATGTTCCGCATGATTGGAGTATTGAAGGAAAATTTGATGAAAAAAGCCCTGCAGGATATGGGGGTGGATCATTAACCGGAGGCTTAGGATGGTATAAAAAAACTTTTAAAATTTCATCTGAAGATATAAATAAAACAATATCAATTACCTTTGACGGCGTTTACAGAAACAGCGAAATATGGGTAAACGGACATTATTTAGGAAAACGTCCAAACGGATATATTAGTTTCCAATATGAGATTTCGCCATACCTAAATTATGGGGAAAAAAGCAACGAAATAATTGTTAAGGTTGACAATTCAAAACAACCAAACTCACGCTGGTATTCAGGATCAGGAATTTTTAGAAACGTTTGGCTTGAAACCACAGATAAACTTCATGTAGCAAAATGGGGAACTTACATTACAACCCCAAAAGTTACTGCCGAAAAAGCATCTGTTAATTTTGAAACTAATATTCAAAATCAATATGCAGCTTCAAAAAAAGCAGTAATTACTACAACTATTTTTAAAGACGAAACCAAAGTAACATCAGTTACTCAAAATATAACGATTGGTGCAAACGCAAATCAAACTATAAAACAAAACGCCGAAGTTGAATCACCAATTTTATGGTCAGTTGAAAAACCGGAACTATACATAGCTGTTACCGAAATTTCTGTTGATGATAAAATCGTCGATCAATACAAAACCAATTTTGGAATCAGAGATTTTAAATTTGATGTTAACAAAGGTTTTATTTTAAACGGAAAACAGGTTAAAATAAAAGGAGTCTGCATGCACCACGATTTAGGGGCGCTGGGTTCTGCAATCAATACAAGAGCTATTGAACGTCAGTTAGAAATCCTGAAAGAAATGGGGGTAAACGGAATCAGAACTTCTCACAATCCGCCTGCTCCGGAACTTCTGGACCTTTGTGATAAAATGGGTTTCATTGTCATGGATGAAGCTTTTGACATGTGGAAAAAAAACAAAACCAAATACGATTACGGAAACGATTGGGACAAATGGCACAAACAGGATTTAATCGATCAACTGCTTCGTGACCGAAATCATCCAAGTATTTTTATGTGGAGTATTGGTAATGAAATTCCGCAGCAATGGGACGAAAGCGGCGCAGTAATAGCCAAAGAATTAGCCGCAATTACACGTCAGTACGATAAAACAAGACCTATTACCGCGGCGATGAACCCTCCGGTAAATATGAATATCGACAATGTAACCTTACAATTCGATAAAGCAAAGGTTCAATACAATACCATAGCAGCCTCTGTCGCATTAGATATTATTGGTTACAATTATGCACATCAAACATACGAATATCATCAAAAGAATTTCCCTGGAATTCCTTTCATAGCAACCGAAACCACTTCGGCTTTAGAAACCCGCGGTTATTATGATGCGGTTTCTGATTCGATTAAAAAATGGCCGGTAAGATGGGACCTTAAATTTACAGAAGGAAATCCGGGTAATACCGTTTCTGCTTACGATCAGGTACAGGCGCCCTGGGGTTCAACGCACGAAGCAACCTGGAAAATTATTAAAAAACATGATTTCCTTTCGGGAATGTACATCTGGACAGGTTTCGATTATATCGGAGAACCAACTCCGTACGAATGGCCGTCGGTAAGTTCGTATTTCGGAATTGTAGATTTAGCCGGTTTCCCAAAAGATGTTTATTATATGTACCAAAGCGAATGGACAGACAAAACCGTGCTTCATGTTTACCCACATTGGAACTGGAAAGCCGGACAAACTGTCGACATTTGGGCATACTATAATAATGCCGATGAAGTTGAACTTTTCGTAAACGGAAAATCAGCTGGAAAAAGAAGCAAAAAAGGAGATGATCTGCACGTAATTTGGGAAGTCCCTTTTCAGCCGGGAACTCTAAAAGTAATTTCTCGTAAAAACGGAAAAGTTGTTTTAGAAAAAGAAATCAAAACAGCCGGAAATCCTTCGCAATTAAAACTAACAGCGGACAGAAGTACTATTAAAGCAGACAAAAATGATTTGTCATTTGTAACCGTAGATATTTTAGATGGTAAAGAAACTCTGGTTCCAAACGCCAATAACGAAATCAACTTTTCATTAACAGGAAACGGAAAAATCGTAGGCGTTTGCAGCGGAGATCCCGTAAGTCATGAATCGTATAAAGGTTCAAAACATACCGCTTTAAATGGAAAATGTTTAGTAATCGTTCAATCTGGAGATAAATCAGGAAGACTGGAACTAACCGCAAAGGCAAACGGATTAAAACCCGCAACAATAGTAATTACAACAGAATAATAATATAACGTCAACGTTCCTGCAAGGTTTTTCAAACCTTGTAGGTATAATGAGATTTTAAATAGAGGAAAAAATATAAACCTACAAGGTTTCGAAAACCTTGCAGGATGAATAAAATGTATAATTAGATTTTAAATAGAAGAAAAAATTAAACCTGCAAGGTTTGAAAAAACCTTGCAGGAGGAACTAACAAATAGAATAAATTAACTAATGAAAAACGCACAACTAACCACTTTGTTTTCAATCTGTATTTTTGGATTGCTGCTTACGCCAAAAGCATCGGCGCAAATTCAAAATGCAGATGTATTAAACGCTCCAATAGATATCAGCAAAGATTTTCAGAATTACCTGAACACTTTTTATTTTGCCGATGAATTGGCTTCTTTCGATCCGGCAACCGGAAAAGGAACCATAAAATATCTGAGATACAATTATAAAACACGTCAGGCTTTCAACAATATGATGATGAAACCTGATGTAGAAAAACCAAATGAATTTCCAACAACAGAATACGAAGTTTCGCCAGAATTACCATTCGAAATTCAGTTTGTTTCAGATAGAACCATCAGAATAAAAACTACTTCAGGGCCACAATTTCACCCACAAAAAGAATCCTTGATGTTGGTTGACGGCGTTGCGCCAAATCATCCTGAATTATGGAAATATTCTAAAATCGAAGGCGGACATAAGTACACAAGCAAACATGGAGTTGTAGAAATTTTGACAAAACCGTGGCACGTAAAAATCTACGATGAAAACGGAAAATTGCTGACAAGTACACTTCACGATACCGATTTTAAAAACACCTATACACCAACACTTCCGTTCTCGTATGTTCGCAGAAACAGCGATTATTCAAGAAGTATGGGCGCAGCTTTTAGCTTAGAACCGGACGAAAAAATATTTGGCTGCGGAGAATCATTTACACAATTCAACAAACGCGGTCAAAAAGTAGTTTTATGGACAGATGATGCTAACGGAATCCAGAATGAAACGATGTACAAACCAATTCCGTTTTACATGAGTAGCCGTGGTTATGGCGTTTTCATGCATCATTCAACACCAATAACTGTTGACTTTGGAAGATATTTTGGAAGTGCCAACGAAATGTATATTGGCGATGACGAAGCCGATTTGTTTTTCTTCATTGGAGAACCAAAAGATGTTTTAGATCAATATACCAATTTAACTGGAAAAGCTGCAATGCCGCCGCTTTGGTCATTTGGTTTTTGGATGAGCCGTATTACTTATTTCTCTGAAAAAGAAGGAAGAGATGTAGCAAGAGATTTACGTAAATACAAAATCCCAACCGATGTTATTCACTTTGACACTGGCTGGTTTGATGTAGACTGGAGAAACAATTACGAGTTTGCAAAAGCACGTTTCCCTGATGCAACAAAAATGATGTCTGATTTAAAAGAAGATGGTTTTCATGTGTGTCTATGGCAATTACCATATTTTACACCAAAGAATACTTTGTTCCCTGAAATCATGGACAAAAACCTTGCGGTAAGAGACAGAAAAGGAAATCTTCCTTACGAAGATGCCGTTTTAGATTTCTCAAATCCGGAAACAATAACCTGGTATCAAGGGAAATTGAAAAAATTATTCGACGAAGGTGTTTCAGTTTTCAAAGTTGATTTTGGAGAAGCTGCACCGCCAGACGGAATTTACCATTCAGGAAGAACAGGATTTTACGAACACAATTTATATCCATTAAGATATAATAAAGCTGTTGCCGAAATTACCCAAAAAGAAAAAGGATATACTTTAATCTGGGCAAGAAGTACATGGGCAGGATCTCAGCGTTATCCATTACATTGGGGTGGAGATGCCGAAACTTCAAACGGAGCAATGTCGGCAGAATTACGCGGCGGACTTTCATTAGGTCTAAGCGGATTCAGTTTCTGGAGTCATGATGTTGGAGGGTTTGCTACAAAATCCCCGGAGAATTTATACAGAAGATGGGCGCCTTTCGGAATGTTTACTTCACACGTAAGAAGCCACGGAGAACCTCCGCGCGAGCCTTGGTTATACAGCAAAGATTTCCTTGAAGGATTTAGAAAAGCAGATAATATGCGTTACGAATTAATGCCGTATATCTACGCTCAGGCAAAAGAAAGTTCTCAAAAAGGTTTACCAATGATGCGCGCTTTATTTGTAGAATATCCAAACGATCCGGGAGCCTGGTTAGTTGACAATGAATATTTATTTGGATCAAGTATTTTAGTTGCACCGCTTTTTGAAGAAGTAACAGAAAGAGACGTTTATCTTCCGGAAGGAACATGGATTGATTACCAAACTAAAAAAGTATACCAATCAGGATGGCACAAAATAAAAGCCGGCGAAGTGCCAATCGTGGTTTTGGTAAAAGATGGAACAGCATTGCCTCACATTGGTTTAGCACAGTCTACAAAAGATATGGATTGGAGTAAATTAACGTTGAAAGTATATGCGAGTGATAAAACAACTTCGGCGACAGCCAAAGTGTTTTTACCAAACGACACCGCAGTTCAGGAAATAAAAGTGACTAAAAACGGAAACAATTTTGACGTAACTGCAAACCCATTAAACGGAAAAACCACTTTTAAAACAGAGTGGATAAAATAAAGATATATGCCACAGATTACACAGATTAAAAGGATTAAAAATTGAGAATTAAAAATCTGTTTAAATCTGCAAAATCTGCGTGAAAAAATAAACACACAGAATTAAAAAAAATCATTTTAATCTGTGTAATCTGTGGCAAAAAAATAAATCCCAACTTAGGATAAAAATAAGTTTTTGTTGAGTTTCTAAATCGGGCGAAAGCCCTGCCACGCCCGATTTATTAAAAATGAATTAAGAAAAATATCATGAAAAAACACCTGATTCTTCCCGCTTTATTACTTTCAGTTTCGATTGGATACAGTCAGAAAAATAAAAACGCTTATGAATTAGCGTCGCCAAACGGAAAAAATAAAATCAAATTTGAGCTTGTAAAAAATGCTCCAAAATATGCCGTTTCACACGGAAAAACCGAAGTGATTACACCATCGGATTTAGGATTTTTACTGAAAGGAAATGAAGATTTCAGCTCCAATTTCGAAATCAAAAATGTCAAAAAATCAACGTTTGATGAAACATGGGAACAAGTTTGGGGAGAAAAGAAAAACATTAGAAATCACTACAATCAGCTTTCGGTTGAATTACAGCAAAAAACAGGAAACAAACGTAAACTGGAAATTCAGTTTCGTGCTTTCGATGACGGAGTTGCATTTCGATATGTATATCCAAAACAAAATGTAAAAGACAGTATTTTCATTATGGATGAAAAAACGACTTTTAACTTAAAAGAAGATGGAAAAGCATGGTGGATTCCGGCAAACAGAGAAAACCGCGACGAATATTTATTTGAAGCGGCACCGGTTAGTAAACTAGATACCGTTTTGACTCCATTAACTATAGAAAGCAAAAGCGGATTAGCTTTGAGTTTTCACGAAGCAAACTTAATTGATTACGCAAGTACAACTTTGGTAAACAATGTTGGTACACAACTTAAAACCGATCTTGTGCCTTGGTCAGACGGTGTTAAAGTTCGTGTAAAAGATACATTCACTTCATCTTGGAGAACCATTCAAATAGGAGAAAAACCAGCAGATTTAATTATGTCTTATTTGATTCTAAATCTGAACGAACCAAACAAATTAAAAAATACAGCAAGCTATTTCAAACCATACAAATACTTAGGAATTTGGTGGGGAATGCATATTGGGAAATATACTTTTTGGGAAAGTGACAAACAAGGTGCAACCACAAAACATGCTGAAGAATATATTGATTTTACAGCAAAAGAAGGTTTCAATCATTTATTGATCGAAGGCTGGAACAAAGGCTGGACGCCGGGCTGGTATGAAAATCGTATGCATATGTTCAGTTTCACCAAAAATGCAGACAATTTCGATTTAGAAAAAGTGGTTGAATATGGAAAGAAAAAGAACATTGAATTAATCGGTTATCACGAAACAGGTTCAAACTTGATTAACTATTTAAAACAAGTTGACGAAGGTTTTGCCTTATACAAAAAACTAGGAATTCATACCGTAAAAATTGGTCATGTAGGTTCTAAATTAAACATGAAAGAAATGCACTTCGGACAGTTTGGAGTAAATTATTTCAGGTATATTTTAGAAAAAGCGGCACAATACGATTTAGCCGTTTTATACCACGAATCAATAAAAGATACAGGAGAACGCAGAACTTATCCAAATATGGTTTCGAGAGAAGCAGCGCGAGGACAAGAATATAACGCCTGGAGCGAAGGAAATCCGCCAAGCCATTTAAGCATAATTCCGTTTACAAGATTACTTTCAGGACCAATGGATTTTACACCGGGAATCTTTGATGTTGAGGTAAAACAAGGATATCCGGGGAAAAGAATTCAGGGAACAGTTGGGCAGCAGTTGGCTATTTATGTAACAACTTATTCTCCAATTCAAATGTTGGCTGATCTTCCAGAAAATTATGAAGGAAAACCGGCATTGCAATTCTTAAAAGATGTTCCGACAGATTGGGAAGATACAAAAGTTTTAAACGGAGAAATTGGTCAATACATTACAACAGCCCGTAAAGACAGAAACAGCGCCGATTGGTTTTTAGGAAGTATCACAAATGAAAAACCAAGAGATCTTGAAATTTCATTATCATTCTTAGATAAAAACGCAGCATACGAAGCGCAGATTTATGCCGATGCAGAAGGAACAGATCAAAAACATAATCCTGAAGCAGTAGCAATTTCAAAGAAAACAGTAAAAGCTGCCGATTTGCTAAAAATAAAATTAGGCGGAGCCGGAGGAACAGCAATTAGATTTAAAAAATTATAATATAGGATATAGTTTATCAAACCCGACAAGTTTTTGAAACCTGTCGGGTTTGCGTAACATAACGATTAGGATTAAAAAATAGAATTTATAAAAATTTCAGGCAGAGGCGTACAACTGTGAGTCTTTACTAAATAACCACAATTTTTTTAAATGAAAAACCTGCTTTTGCATATTATTTTTCTTTTGTCAATTAATTTGGTGTTGTCACAGCAAAAGCAATACCCTTTTCAGGATTCTAAATTAGATACCGAAAAACGTATTGATAATTTGTTATCCCTGATGACACTTGATGAAAAAGTACAGGCCTTAAGTACTAATCCATCGATTAAAAGATTAGGTGTTATAGGTACAGATCATGTAGAAGGATTGCACGGTTTAGCCTTGGGAGGGCCGGGAGAATGGGGAGGAAAAAACAAACAGCCTTTAACTACAACTACTTTTCCTCAGGCTTATGGCTTAGGAGAAACATGGGATGTAGATTTGCTTCAAAAAGCGGCACAGGTTGAAGGTTATGAAACACGCTATGCTTTTCAAAAATACCATCGCGGCGGATTAGTAGTTCGTGCTCCAAATGCAGATATAGCAAGAGACCCGCGTTGGGGCCGTACTGAAGAAAGTTATGGAGAAGATGCTTTTTTTAACGGAATGATGACGGTTGCTTTCATAAAAGGACTGCAGGGAAATAATCAAAAATATTGGCAGACAGCTTCGTTAATGAAACACTTTCTGGCCAATAGCAATGAAAACGGGAGAACCTATACCTCTTCTGATTTTGATGAAAGGCTTTGGCGCGAATATTATGCCCTGCCTTTTCAAATGGGAGTTCTTGAAGGAGGATCCCGTGCTTATATGGCAGCCTATAATAAAGTAAACGGAATTCCGGCAATGGTACATCCGATGCTGAAAAATATTACCCAAAAAGAGTGGGGACAAAACGGAATTATTTGTACTGATGGAGGTGCATTTACGTTATTACTTTCAGATCACAAATACTACGCTGATAAATACCTTGGGGCTGCGGCAGCCATAAAAGCAGGAATTAATCAGTTTTTAGATGAATATACAGAAGCAGTCTATGGCGCACTTTCACGTGGATATTTAAAGGAAAAAGAAATTGATGCCGTTATTAGGGGAAATTATCGAGTAATGATTCAACTGGGAATGTTAGATGCCCCAGAGGAAAATCCGTATGCAAAAATTGGAACAGAAAAAGATACAATTGATCCTTGGAAAACCGAAGTGCATAAAAAAATTGCTTTAGAAGCAGCACAAAAATCTATTGTACTGCTCAAAAATGATTCACAATTTCTGCCTTTGCAAAGAGATAAATTAAAAACAATTGCCGTAATAGGGCAGCGGGCAGATGAAGTGCTTTTAGATTGGTACAGCGGCACACCGCCTTATGTTATTACACCTTTAGAAGGAATTAAAAACAGGCTGGGGAACAATGTTGAAATTCTTTACGCTAAAAACAACATTGATGGTAAGGCTGTCGAAATAGCAAAAAAAGCAGATGCTGTAATTGTAATTGTTGGAAATCACCCTGTTTGTAATGCAGGCTGGGCTGATTGCCCCATTCCAAGCGAAGGTAAAGAATCTGTTGATCGTCAATCGCTGACTTTAGAACAGGAAGATTTGATTAAAGTGGTGTATAAAGCTAATCCTAACATGGCAGTTGCTTTAATTAGTAGTTTTCCATACGCTATAAACTGGACACAAGAACACGTGCCAGCAATTGTACATATGACACAAAACAGTCAGGAAACAGGAACAGCTTTAGCCAATGTTCTATTTGGAGATTACAATCCTGCCGGGCGTTTGATACAAACTTGGGTTAGAGATATTACCGATTTGCCTGATTTATTGGATTACAATATCAGAAATGGAAGGACTTATATGTATTTCAAAGGAAAACCATTGTATGCTTTTGGCCACGGATTGAGCTATACCACTTTTAAATACAATACTATTGAAACCAATTCTGAAACAATTGCTAAAAATGGCGAACTAAAAATTACGGTTTCGGTTACAAACACTGGAAATAAAGATGGAGATGAAGTAGTTCAATTGTATGTAAAACAATTACAGTCAAAAGTTGAACGTCCTGAAAAAGAACTGAAAGCATTTCAGAGAGTTTTTTTTAAAGCCGGAGAAACTAAAAATGTTTTTTTGACTTTGAAAGCTAAAGATATAGAATATTGGAACACAGCAAAGCAGCAATTTGAATTAGAAAATAATAGTATAGAAATTCAAATAGGAAGCGCATCGGATAATATTCTTTTAAATAAAAAAGTAACAGTGAAATAATTACAATGAAGAGAAACCTAACGATATTATTTGTTTTATTGTCACTAATCAATGTTGAATTGTTTGGACAGGAAATAAATGCTGCAAAAACCAGTTCTGAAAACAGAACCATAAAAGTTGACTATAACAAAGAGACCGGAAAACTAAGCACCATGTTTAAAGAATGTATTGGTGCAGGACGAGCAAATGAAGGCTTGCGCGCCGACTGGCAGGAACAACTGGCATTAGTTAAAAAAGAATGTGACTTTAAATACATTCGAATGCATGGTTTATTGACAGATGATATGGCCGTTTATCGTGAAGATGAAAAAGGAAATCCCGAATATAATTATCAATATGTTGATGTTTTGTTCGATTATATAGTGAGCTTAAAAATGAAACCTTTTGTAGAATTAGGTTTTATGCCGAATGCTTTAGCGAGCGGAAAAGAAACTATTTTTTGGTGGAAAGGAAATGTTACGCCTCCAAAAGATTATAAAAAATGGGAAGATTTAATTCAAAATTTAACCCGGCATTTTACAGAACGTTATGGTGCAGAAGAAGTAAAAACATGGTATTTTGAAGTTTGGAACGAACCAAATTTATCTCCGGGTTTCTGGACAGGAACTCAGGCAGATTATTTCAAATTATATGAATATAGCGCACGTGCAGTAAAAAGTGTGAATAGAGATTACAAAGTTGGCGGGCCGGCAACAGCTGGCGCAGGATGGGTTCCTGAAACAATTGATTTTTGCGTTAAGAATAATGTTCCAATCGATTTTATTTCAACACATACTTATGGCGTAAAATCTGGATATCTGGACGAATTCGGAACTTCGGGAACTATTTTAAGTCAGGATGAATTCAGCGTAAGCGGCGATATTTTAAATTCAAGAAAACAAATTGCAGCTTCGGCAAAACCAAATTTAGAATTGCATTATACAGAGTGGAGTGCTTCGTACACACCTTCAGATCCAATTCACGACAGCTATCATTCCGCAGCGTATATTTTGCAGAAAATAAAACAAGTGGGCAATGCAGCAAATTCGATGTCATATTGGGTTTTTACCGATATTTTTGAAGAAGCCGGGCCAAGATTTACACCTTTTCACGGCGGTTTCGGATTATTGAACACGCAGGGAATTAAAAAACCGGCCTATTTCTCGTATTATTTAATGAATAAATTAGGAGAAACAGAACTTCAAAATGCAGACAAAGCTTCATGGGTTAGTAAAAACGAAAAAGGCGATGTACAACTTTTATTCTGGGATTTTACCAATACACATCCGGGTGATAAAGTTTTAAATCAAACCTATTATCTTCAGGATTTACCATCGAAACCAAAAGGCGTTGTGAAAATCGAATTAGACAATCTGGCAAAAGGAAAATACAATTTAGAAATCTACAAAGTTGGTTATAAAACACATGATGTTTATGCTGATTATCTGGCAATGAAGAGTCCAAAGCAGCTTAGTAAAGAACAGGTAAAACTTCTCAAAGAAAAAAATAACGATTGTCTGATCTCTACAGAAAAAATAAAAATCGATTCAAAAGGAATATTCAACAGAGAAATTGCAATTAACGAAAATGATGTTTATATGTTTAGATTCGTGAAACAGTAATTTCCTAAATAAAATCTCAAAAACTAAAAAACCACAATCAATGAAAAACAAATTTATATACTTCTCAGCAGCATTGGCAGTTATGCTGTTTGTTTCGTGTAAAAATGAAGCACAGAGTTCTGGTTCTGAAACAGCTCAGAAAGAATATCAGGGGAAAGAAATCGGTTCAGAACATGATGCCGAAATAGATAAATTAATTTCTCAAATGACACTTGAGGAAAAAATCGGAATGCTGCACGGAAACAGTATGTTTACCAGCGGCGGTGTAAAACGTTTAGGCATTCCGGAGTTAAAAATGGCAGATGGACCGCTTGGAGTACGTGAAGAAATTTCTCGCGACAATTGGGCTCCGGCAGGATTAACAAATGATTTTGCAACGTATTATCCGGCAGGAGGAGCTTTAGCCGCAACATGGAATGCTGAAATGGCCTATACTTTTGGAAACAGTGTTGGACAGGAATTACGTGCCAGAGATAAAGACATGCTGCTTTCTCCAGCAATCAATATGGTAAGATCACCATTGGGAGGAAGAACCTATGAATATATGAGCGAAGATCCGTTTTTGAATAAAAAAATTGCAGTGCCATTAGTTGTTGGCTTACAAGACAATGATGTTATGGCCTGCGTGAAGCACTTCGCTGCAAATAATCAGGAAACAAACCGTGATTTTGTCGATGTGCAGATTGACGAACGTACACTTCGTGAAATTTACCTGCCTGCATTTGAGGCAACGGTGAAAGAAGGTCATGCATATGCAATCATGGGTGCTTACAATAAATTTAGAGGAGAATATTTATGTGAGAACGATTATATGCTCAACAAAATCCTTCGTGACGAATGGGGATTTAAAGGAGTTGTAGTTTCAGACTGGGCTGCGGTACATTCTACAGTAAAAACACTTCAAAGCGGTTTAGATATTGAAATGGGAACGCCAAAACCTTTTAATGAATTTTTCCTTGCAGATAAATTAATCGCCGCTGCGAAAAACAAAGAAATCTCAGAAGCAGAAATCGATAAACATGTAAAAAGAATTTTACGTGTATTATTTCAGGTAAAAGCGATGGGCAGTAAAGACCGTGTAAAAGGAAGCATAGCAACCGAAGCACATTATCAGGATGCGTATAAAATTGCTGCAGAAGCGGTAGTTTTGTTGAAAAACGAAAACAACGCACTGCCATTAAAGCTTGACGGAATTAAATCTATTGCTGTAATTGGAAATAATGCCACAAAGAAAAACGCTCTTGGCGGATTTGGTGCCGGAGTAAAAACCAAAAGAGAAATTACACCGCTTGAAGGTTTAAAAAACAGACTTCCGTCATCAATTAAAATTAATTACGCCGAAGGATATTTAGAACGTTACGATGAAAAAAATAAAGGAAATCTAGGAAATATTACTTCAAGCGGTCCGGTAACAATCGATCAGTTAGATCCGGCAAAAGTTCAGGAAGCAGTTGAAGCCGCTAAAAAATCAGACGTTGCCGTTATTTTTGCTGGTTCTAACCGTGATTACGAAACAGAAGCATCTGACCGCAGAAACTTAAAATTACCATTTGGACAGGAAGAATTGATTCAAAAAGTATTGGCCGTTAATCCAAAAACGATTGTAGTTTTTGTTGCCGGAGCTCCTTTTGAAATTGAAAATATCAGCAAAAAAGCTCCGGCTGTAGTCTGGTCTTGGTTTAACGGATCTGAAGGAGGAAATGCTTTAGCCGATGTATTATTAGGAAAAGTAAATCCGTCTGGGAAATTACCTTGGACAATGCCTAAAAATATTATGGATTCACCAGCACATGCCACAAATAGTTTCCCTGGGGGAAAAACAGTAAATTATGCCGAAGGAATTTTGATTGGATACCGTTGGTTTGATACTAAAAATATTGCGCCTTTATATCCTTTTGGTTACGGATTATCATACACCGCTTTTGCTTTTGAAAATGCTAAAGCAGATAAAGTTTCTTATGCTGCAAATGAAACAATTTCTGTTTCTGTTGAAGTAAAAAACACAGGAAAAGCAGATGGAAAAGAAGTCGTTCAATTATACACTGCAAAATCAGATTCTAAAGTAGCCCGTGCGGCTCAGGAATTAAAAGGATTCTCAAAAGTCTTTATAAAAGCCGGGGCTTCGCAAACAGTTACAATTAAAGTTCCTGTAAAAGAGCTGGCTTACTACGATGTTGCTGCAAAAAAATGGACAGTTGAGCCAGGAAAATACACTTTAAAAGTGGGGAATTCTTCAAGAGATATTAAAAAAGAAATTACTATAACAATCAAATAAAATGAAAAACACAATTAAAGTTTACCTGTTGAGCAGTATTTTATGCTTCTCTTTTTTAAGCCTTTGGGCTTGCAGTTCTGATAAAGAAGAAGAAAAAGCAGCAGTAAAAACACTTACTGTCGACACCAATAAAATTGATTTTGTAAGCAAAGGCAGTGAAGCCAGCATAAAAATCAATACAAATGTTACGGCGTGGGCAATTAGTAATCCAGGTTCAAGCTGGATCCAGATAAGTCAGGCTGGAGGAACTTCTGGAACCATTACCGTTAAAATAACAGCTTCAGAAAACACAAATACAGCAGCAAGAACCGGAACTATTACAATTAGCTCAAGTGAAACTTCATCTGTTCAAATTTCGATTACTCAGGCAGGTGCTGCGGTAGTTACAAGTTTATACCCAAGTTACAATACAAACCCAATTGCGGCAGACCAATCAGGAATGTCAAGTACAGCTGTACAATTAGCGACAAAAATAAAATTAGGCTGGAACATTGGTAATACAATGGAAGCAATTGGCGGAGAAACAGCTTGGGGAAATCCAAAAGTTACAAAAGCGTTGATCGATGCAGTAAAAGCAAACGGATTTAATGCAATAAGAATTCCTTGTTCATGGAATCAGAATATGGCAAATGCTTCAACAGCACAACTTAAAACAGAATGGCTGGATAGAGTTAAAGAAGTTATCCAATATTGTGTTGACAATGATATGTATGTTCTTGTAAATATTCACTGGGACGGCGGCTGGCTGGAAAATAATATTACCGAAGCTAAAAAAGTAGAAAACAATGCCAAACAAAAAGCTTTTTGGGAACAAATCGCAACACATTTACGTGGATTTGACGAGCACTTACTTTTTGCCAGTGCAAACGAGCCGAATGTTGAAGATGCAGCGCAAATGGCAGTTTTAACTTCGTACCATCAAACTTTTATTAATGCAGTCCGTTCTACCGGAGGAAAAAATGCATATCGTACTTTAGTAGTTCAGGGGCCATCAACAGATATCGAAAAAACAAACAAATTAATGACTACACTGCCTACAGATTCAGCAGCAAGCCGTATGATGGTGGAGGTTCATTATTATGGCCCTTGGAATTTTGGAGGTTTGACTAAAGATGAAACCTGGGGGAAAATGTTTTATTATTGGGGAGCAAATTATCACTCAACAACAGATACAGAACGAAATGCAACTTGGGGAGAAGAAGCAGATTTAGAGAAAACCTTTAAATTAATGAAAACACAGTTTGTTGATAAAGGAGTTCCGGTTTTGCTTGGAGAATTTGGAGCAATTCGCAGAACAACTTTAACAGGAGACGCTTTAACTTTACATTTAGCTTCGAGAGCTTATTATTTAAAAACTGTTGTAAAAACAGCTCGAACAAATGGTTTATTACCTTTTTATTGGGACGAAGGAAGCATTGGAAATAATGGTTTCGGGATTTTTAAAAGAAGTGATAATACCGTTTTTGATACTCAGGCTTTAACAGCTCTGAAGGAAGGATTACAGTAAAAAAAAAGAGCTAAACCATATAAGTGGTATAAGAAAATTTAAGTTTATAATTATTTTTTGACTTAACTTTACTTATATCACTTATGTGGTTTTAACAATTCAAATTAGAAAGGAATGAAAAAAAGTGTCTTATTTATTTTTCTGATAATAAGTGTTTTAACTAACGCAAATGTCAAAATGCCTTTGCTGTTTTCAGACGGAATGGTGCTGAAGCGTAACAAAGCGATCCCAATTTGGGGTTTTGCCGATGCAAATGAAAAAATAGAGGTTCATTTTAACAAACAAATACAAAAAACAACAGCCGATAAAAACGGAAAATGGACTTTAAATCTAAATTCTGAAAAAGCCGGCGGACCTTTCGAATTAATAATTATCGGGAAAAATAAAATCACCATAAAAAATGTTTTGGTTGGTGAAGTTTGGATTTGCAGCGGGCAATCGAATATGGAATTTCGGGTTTCAAAAACCATAAATGCCGAAAAAGAAATTGCCGATTCAAATTATCCAATGATTCGTCATTTTGGAGTTGCACAAGATTTAAGCGGAAAACCAAAAGACGATTTAAAAGCCGGAAAATGGGAAGCAGCCAATAAAGAAACTGTTGGTAATTTTACAGCAGTAGGATATTATTTCGCCAGAAAATTATATGCTGAATTAAAAATTCCAATTGGAATTATAAATACTTCCTGGGGCGGAACTAATGTCGAAACATGGACAAGTCGTGAAGCATTCCAAAAAAGTGATGAGTTTAAAACCTTGATTACTGGTGTTCCAATGGTGAATGTCGATTCTATTTCGAAATTGTACGCCAAACAAATGAAAGAAAGAATCGAAAAAGTTCAGGGAACTCCGGTAAGTACAGAAAATGAAAATACTTTCAAAGATCCGGTATTCAACGATGCTTCCTGGGGCGAACTTAATACACCAAGTTTATGGGAAAATCAGCCTTTAGAAGATTTAGACGGAGTGGTTTGGATGCGAAAAACGATAACACTTTCTGCAGAAGATATTAAAAACAAAGGAACGCTTCATCTTTCAAAAATCGACGATGAAGATATTACGTATTTAAACGGTATCGAGGTGGGCAGAAACACACAATACGATGTAAAACGTGTTTACGAAATACCGGCAAATATTTTAAAAGAAGGCAAAAATGTAATCGCAGTCAGAATTGTCGACAACAGCGGCGGCGGCGGAATCTACGGCGACGCAGCCGATTTAAAACTAAGTTTAGGTAGTAAAAATATTCCGCTTGACGGAAGATGGAAATTCAAAGTTATTGTCGTAAAAACATCTTTGTCACCAAACAGTTATCCATCGTTATTATACAATGCAATGGTAAATCCGCTGGTTCCGTATGCCATTGAAGGTGTTTTATGGTATCAGGGCGAAGCCAATGTTTGGAGAGCCAATCAATACAAAAAAGCATTTCCGTTAATGATTACAGATTGGCGAACAAAGTTTAAACAAGGTGATTTTCCTTTTTACTTCGTTCAATTGTCAACTTTTAATGAGCAAAATGGCAACAGCAAAGTTGGCAGCCGCTGGGCAGAACTTCGTGAAGCACAATCTGAAACGTTAAAATTGCCAAATACAGGAATGGCTGTTACGACAGATATTGGGAATGCAAAAGACATTCACCCAACTAACAAACAAGACGTTGGTTTACGTTTGGCGGCAATTGCTTTAAACAATGTTTACGGTAAAAAACGAGTTTACAGTGGTCCAACGTACAAATCGCAGGAAATCGCAGGAAATCAAATTATTTTAACTTTCGATAATATTGGTTCGGGATTAACAGCTTTAGATAATTCTGAAAATCTAAAAGGATTCGAAATTGCGGGTGCCGACAAAGTTTTTCATTCCGCGAAAGCGATAATAAAAAACAACAAAGTAATTGTATCAAGCGATCAGGTTCAAAATCCTGCGGCAGTTCATTATGGCTGGGCAGACGATGATACTGAAATTAATCTTTTCAATAAAGAAAAATTTCCTGCATCACCATTTAGAACTGATAATTGGGAAATGATTACGGCGAATGAAGTTTACAAAGTGAGTAAATAGTTATTAGTCCTTAGTAATTAGTGAGAAGTAAAAAGTCTTTTGAACAGTTTTTTGAAACTTGTTTGAATGAAAAATAAATTAAAAATGTTTGTTAGGAACAATACATCGGTAGCAACGGATGAAATCTGTTGTTAAAAAGTCAATATTCAATAATGTTCCGTAGGAACATTTGATTGGTAACATTTAAAACGCAGCAAAATGAATTCAAACCTCATAAAAATTTTTCTCATTTTACTTTTCACCTCTTACTGCACAAACATTTCGGCACAATCGAAACATGTTTTATGGTACAAACAGCCTGCCGAATTCTTTGAAGAAAGCTTAGTTTTAGGAAACGGAAAAATGGGTGCAACAGTTTTTGGCGGAGTCAATTCAGATAAAATTTATTTGAATGATATTACGCTTTGGTCAGGTGAGCCGGTAAATGCCAATATGAATCCTGAAGCTTACAAAAATATTTCCGCAATTCGTGAAGCTCTTAAAAACGAAAATTATAAGCTTGCGGAGGAATTAAATAAAAAAGTTCAAGGCAAAAATTCTGAAAAATATGCTCCGCTTGGAACAATGGAAATCAAAAATTCCAATAACGGAAAAGTTTTGAATTACTACAGAGAGTTAGATATCTCTAATGCTGTTTCAAAAGTCAGCTATGAAATTGACGGTGTAAAATTTACTCGTGAATATTTTGTTTCAGCGCCAGACCAAATCGTGGTTATCAAATTAACCAGCAGTCAAAAAGGAGCTCTAAGTTTTGACATTAATTCAAGCAGTCTGCTGCAGTCAAAAGTTACCGTAACAGACAATGTTTTGACAATGAAAGGAACAGCTCCTATTAATGAACACTCGAATTATCAGGTTCAGCCTTCTTTTCTTCAGCAGAAAGAAAGAGGAACACGATTTACAACTTTGATGAAAATCAAAAATACTGATGGAACAATTGTAACCGGAAACAATACAATTGGTGTAAAAGATGCGACAGAAGCCGTAATTTATGTTTCGATTGCAACAAGTTTTAATGGTTTTGACAAGAACCCTGCTTCGGAGGGATTAAATGACAAATCGATTGCGTTACAAAACTTAAATAAAGCATTTATAAAATCATTTGATAAATTAAAATCGTCCCATATTGCCGATTATCAAAAATTCTACAACCGTGTAACGTTAGATTTAGGCAAAACCACAGCACCAGATTTACCAACAGACGAACGTTTACTGCGTTACGCTGACGGAAAAGAAGATGAAAATCTAGAGATTCTTTATTTCAATTACGGTCGATATTTGTTAATAAGTTCTTCAAGAACATTGGGAGTTCCTGCGAATTTGCAGGGAATCTGGAATCCGTATTTGAGTCCGCCCTGGAGCAGTAATTATACGATGAATATTAATCTAGAAGAAAATTACTGGCTGGCAGAAAACACCAATCTTTCAGAAATGCATCTGCCGCTTTTGAGTTTTATTAAAAATCTTTCGGTAACCGGAAAAGTAACGGCAAAGACTTTTTATGGAGTTAATGAAGGCTGGGCGGGGGCGCATAATTCTGATATTTGGGCAATGACAAATCCCGTTGGACAATTTGGAAAAGAAGAACCAATGTGGGCATGCTGGCCAATGGCTGGCGCATGGCTGAGTACACATATTTGGGAACATTATATTTTTACTCAGGATGTGACTTATTTAAAGAAAGAAGGTTATCCGTTAATGAAAGGTGCCGCTGAATTTTGTCTTGGATGGATGGTAACAGATAAAAATGGAAATTTAATTACATCACCATCGACTTCACCAGAAAACCAATATAAACTAACAGATGGTTTTGTCGGAGCAACAATGTATGGCGGAACTGCCGATTTAGCGATGATTCGCGAATGCTTTGATAAAACGATAAAAGCCTCAAAAATTTTAAATATTGATGCTGAATTTAGGGGTAAACTTGAAAAAACACTTTCAAAACTGCATCCGTATCAAATTGGTAAAAAAGGAAATCTGCAGGAATGGTATTTTGACTGGGATGATAATGACCCGAAACACCGTCATCAATCGCAGTTATTCGGACTTTTTCCAGGTGATCATATCACGCCTTTAAAAACTCCAGATTTAGCCGAAGCTTCAAGAAAAACACTGGAAATAAAAGGTGACGAAACAACAGGCTGGTCAAAAGGCTGGAGAATCAATCTTTGGGCAAGACTTTGGGACGGAAACCGTGCTTATAAAATGTTCCGGGAGTTATTACGTTACGTTGATCCTGATGGAAAGAAAACAGAAACGCCAAGAAGAGGCGGAGGAACATATCCGAATTTATTCGACGCACATCCGCCATTTCAAATTGATGGTAATTTTGGAGGAGCTGCAGCTGTTGCCGAAATGCTAGTGCAGTCTAATGAAAATGAAATTAGATTACTTCCTGCTTTACCAGATGCCTGGGAGCAAGGTTCTGTAAAAGGAATCTGTGCAAGAGGCGGATTTGAATTAGAAATAACATGGAACAATAAGAAACTGGAAAAAGTAATTGTTTTTTCGAAAAAAGGAGGAAAAACAACGTTGGTTTTCGGGGATAAAAAACAAAATATCACTTTGGAAAAAGGCCAGAAATTAGAAATAAACTGGTAATTCTTATTTTGAAAACTAATGTCACCCTGAGCGAGAAGTCGAAGGCTCGATTAATATAAAAGTGCTTCGATTTCGCTCAGCCTGACTAACGGATGAATAGCCTCCAGTTTTAACTGGAGGTTTTTTAGTTTCAACAACAAACGGCTTTAGCCTAAATACATTATTTTGGCTAAAGCCTTGTATGTATATCTATTCTCAAACCTCCAGTTAAAACTGGAGGCTATTAATCTTTCTTGAAAAGAAAAAACTTTTATAAAAGTTTTAAACTTTTATAAAGGTTTTTTTCTAATTGATAAATATGATTAAACCCGACAGGTTTAATTATTCGTACAGATATTATTCTTCTTTAGCAGTTTCTTTTTCTTCTTCAGATTTTTCAGTCTGCTTTTCTTTAAAAGTTTCGTACCATTTTTCAATAGAAGGATAAACAAAAGCAGCCACTTTTTTCACCGGATTATAGAAAATAGATTTATCTAAAGTTTCTTTTTTAGCGAAAGTATTATTGAAGTTAATTTTTTCAAACAGAGCAATAAAAATACTTAAAATCAGGATTGTTTTTAAGATTCTGAAAAATCCTCCGCCTAATTTATTCATCCAGCCCAGCATTGCAAAATCAGCAATTCCGGTTAATATTTTAGCAAGGAAATAAACACCAATTACTACCAAAATAAAAGTTAGGACAAAAGCCGTAATCTGAATATTACTTGGATTCCATGAAACATGTTTTGAAATCATGCCAGCTATTAAAGAAGAAAATTTAATCGCAAGATAAATCCCTAATAGCAGCGAAATAAAAGAAGCAACTTCTACAAAAAGACCGTTTTTAATTCCTTTATAAAGACTATAAATTAAAAGCGCGGCAACGATAATATCAAAAAAACTCATGTTTTGGTATGTTTAATAAAGGCGCAAATATATGTTTTTTTAAGGTTCAGAGGCTCGGTGTTGCAAAGGTTCAGCCATTTTTAATCTTGATTTATCTAATATTTAAAATCTATGTTTCTATGTGTTTAATTTTTTTAACGTGTTTGAATTTGAACTGTGTATCTTTGCAAATCAAATTTTAGAATTCAGATTGCGATTCTGCCCCCTTCAGAATCAGATTTTTCAGCAATCTAATATCTAAAATCAACAATCTAAAATCATATAATGTCTAGAGATATACAACTAAAAGAGCGCTGGGAAAAGCTCGTCGATATACTTTCAAATCAATTTTCGCAAGGCGAAGACTTAGATTTAGATGCCATAATTTACCTAATTGGAGTTCAGGAACTCGGAAAAATACACCGTGAATTCAAAAAAGATGAAAAACTAAACTTAATGCATATCGCGATCTGCAGATTGCTGGAGCCTTACGGGTTTTATGAATTTGATTTTTTTGATTCAGAAGGCTGGCCGCATTACAAAGTAAAAGAACAATTGCCTGCACTAAAAGCCGGGGAACAATCTGTTTTAATGAAAGAAGCAATTGTAAATTATTTTTTAGAAAGAAAACTTATTGAGTAGTTTTTAGTTTACAGTCGCAGTCTCAGTTTTCAGAACTAAAAACTTCAACTTACACTTTCAACTAAAAATTTCACAAAGATGTGTAGATATGCAATGACTTCCTATAAACCTCATTATGCCTGTTTTAATTGTCGAAAAACATTTAAAAGAAGACTTAAAAGTGATGTAAAAGATGGTACAGAATTAAATTATGAAGCCAAATGCCCTGAATGTGGCGAGTTAACGGCAAATATGGGACTTGATTTTGAATCTCCAAAAAAGGATGATGTAAAAAAATGGGAACATATTAAAAATTTATATACTGTAGGGATTACATTCCATTCTTGTGGATGCAGCGGCCCTGGTTATATTCCGAATTCAAAAGAAAAATTAATCCAATATTTTGAGGAACTAAAAGAAACCTATCTTAAAAATATGGATTTTTGGCGTACAAGAATCGAACCATCTAATAATCGGGAAAGAGATCGTGATTGGACTAAAAATGCAATTGAGTTAGCAAGTGTAGCATCAAGATATGGAAAAGAAATTGTTAAAAATCAGGATGGTATAAATTATTGGCATAAAAAAATTACTGAAGTTGAAACTAAATTGAATCTGATAAAATAATTTTAAATACATAGTTTATAAGATACAATTCAATGTGAAAAATTTAATGATTTTTTGAGTTGATTTATAAATAAAAATCCTTTTTTACGTTGTTTATAAATACTAATTTGAAGGAACTCTTAGTCACAAAGGAAACTTTCAACTTTAAACATTAAACTTGAAACAAATTACTTAAATTTGTACTCTCAATTATCGAAGGAAAATGATAGATAAGATCAAACAACATATAGAGGAAGCTAAAGCCTTTAATGAGAAAAATAAAGAATCGTTAGAACAATTCCGTATTAAATATTTAGGAAGTAAGGGTTTATTGAAAGAACTTTTTACTGAATTTAAAAATATTCCAAACGATCAGAAAAAAGACTTTGGACAAGTAATTAATACCTTAAAAGCTGTTGCTGAAGAAAAAGTAAAGGTTATTCAGGAAGAACTTGAAAGCAAAGAAGAAACAAAAGGGATTTTTGGTGATTTAACGCGTGCTGCAGAACCGGTAATTGTTGGTTCCCGTCATCCTATTTCTATCGTAAAAAATCAGATTATAGATATTTTTGCCAATATTGGATTCAACGTTTCTGAAGGTCCGGAAATCGAAGACGACTGGCATAACTTTACTGCATTAAATTTGCCAGAATATCATCCGGCGCGTGATATGCAGGATACATTTTTCATCCAGACAAATCCTGATGTGTTATTGCGTACGCATACATCATCTGTTCAGGTGCGTTATATGGAAAATCATAAACCGCCAATTCGTACTATTTCACCGGGACGTGTTTTCCGTAACGAAGCCATTTCATCACGTTCGCACTGTATTTTCCATCAGGTAGAAGGATTGTATATTGACAAAGATGTTTCTTTTGCAGATTTAAAACAGACGTTACTTTATTTTACTAAAGAAATGTTTGGTAAATCTAAAATCCGTCTTCGTCCGTCTTATTTCCCATTTACAGAGCCAAGTGCTGAAATTGATATTTATTGGGGACTAAAAACTGAAACCGATTACCGTATAACTAAAGGAACTGGCTGGTTAGAAATTGGAGGATGCGGAATGGTTGATCCAAACGTTTTGAAAAACTGTGATATTAATCCAGACGAATACAATGGTTTTGCTTTTGGAATGGGAGTAGAGCGTATTGCCATGCTTTTATACCAAATTGGCGATATCCGTATGTTCTATGAAAATGATGTTCGTTTCTTAGAGCAGTTTAAAGCAAATATTTAATTTAAGTCTAAAAAGTCATAAAGTCGAAAGTCAAAAGTCTCAAAGTAATGGCTTTTGACTTTCGATTTTTGACTTTATAACTTTTGACTCATATGAAAAAAGATATAATAATTCCGGAAGTTGAAAACGTGTTTCTAGCTGCGGTGCAAGAATGGAGTGATGATTTTATGGAAAAAGTGTGGTACGCTTATTTGGTTAATGACAGTGATTTTAACTTAGATAGCGTAATGGTAGTTTCAAAAGCTTTTGGAACTATTGATGGCGAAATGAAAAAAACTTCAATCTTACGTCATGCATTTGTTGAGGTTCCTTCGGTTTCTGTTGTGAAGATAGAATTGGTAGAAAAGAGTCTTTTAGCGCTTAATAACGAGTTTATGGTAACTTTCTTTATCGGAAATACTTTGTACGATAAGAAGTTTATTTTTAAAGCCAATTCGCTTGACGAAAACAATACAGAAGAAGTGCCGATTTTGTTTGTTGAAGGGGTTATGGTGAAGTAGAGTTTCAAAGAGGAAAGAAGCAAGAGAAAAGATTAGACTTAAATAGAATAAAGAAGAAAGAGCCAAGACTGAAAATTCAGTTTGGCTCTTTTTTTATCTTAGCAGAGAAGTCTTTACTCTTGCTTCTTGTCTCTTTTCACTAAAAAAAAACTTAATCCAAAGACTCCGTCAATTTCTTAAATACAGACTTCGCATCTTTTCCATCATATAAAACCGCATAAACAGCGTCTATAATAGGCGTTTTTGCTCCGTAACCCTGATTTAGTTTATAAGCACTTTTTGTTGCGTAATAACCTTCGGCAACCATGCTCATTTCCATCATGGCACTTTTTACTGTATATCCTTTTCCAATCATGTTTCCGAACATTCTGTTTCTTGAGAAAACGGAATATCCTGTAACTAATAAATCTCCTAAATAAGCAGAATCATTGATGTTGCGTTTCATCTTATGAACTTTACGGATGAATTTTTTCATTTCGCGAATTCCGTTACTCATCATAACCGATTGGAAATTATCTCCATAACCTAAACCGTGAGCAATTCCGGCAGCGATTGCATAAATGTTTTTAAGCATTGCTGCATATTCGGTACCAATAATATCATCAGAGATTTTAGCTTTAATATAATTTCCTGACAATGATTTTGCAACTGTACGGGCTTTTTCGGGATCTCCGCACGCAATTGTTAAGTACGAAAGTCTTTCAAGAGCAACTTCCTCCGCATGGCAAGGACCTGTAATAACACCAATATTATAATAAGGAATATCGTATTGAATGTGAAAGTGTTCACCAACGATTAAACTTGTTTCAGGAACAATTCCTTTAATGGCAGAAAAAATGATTTTATCAGCTAATGAAACCGTCATGTTTCTTAATTCGGCATCTAAAAAAGCAGATGGAATCGCAAAAATAATATAATCAGCAAATTCAATTGCTTCGTTTATATTGCTTGTTAATTTAAGTTTGTTTGTGTCAAACTCAACAGAACTTAAATAATTTGGATTGTGTTTGTATTTTTGGATATGTTCGATTGCAGATTCATTACGCATATACCAGGCAATTTCTGAAAGATTCACACATAGCATTTTTGTAATTGCCGTTGCCCAGCTTCCTCCTCCAATTACTGCAAATTTTAATTTTCCGCTCATTATTTTAATAATTTAAAACAAAAGTACTTAATAATGTAGTAATAATACAAAATCTGATTTAAGAAATTTGACGAAAGTCTTTAATTTCAATGGTTTTCAGCATGTTTGGGTAAAATAAAAAATATTTTTAACAAGTATGCAATAAAGAATAAAAAGGTACGTTGTAACTAATTGTAAATTAGAATTTAATGAATTTATCAAGAATTGAGTTAGTTAGTTTTGTTTTAGTATTTTGAAAAGGCGTTCCTAAACTTGTTAAGAACGCCTTTTTTATTAGTTGGCAGTGATCCGTTTTTTAGTGCTCACTTTTTACACTTTGGCTGACCACTAAAAAACTGATCACTGATTACTTAATAACTAAGCTCCACAATAGATTTCACTTTATCTAAAGTTACCAGTTGATTTTCGCCTAAACCTTTCCAGCCCCTTTCGTCGAAACGATTTACGATAAAATCTGCAGTTTTGGTATAATCATCTGTATATTGAGAAAGTTTTGTGTCCATTCCCATTGTATGGAAAAACTCAACCGTTTTATTAATCGCTTCTTTTGCCACTTCGTCATCAGAACCAGAAAGGTTGAAAATACGTCTTCCGTATTGTGCTAATTTCCCTTTTTTAGTTTCAAACATTACATTATATAAACTAGGGCCTATAATTGCCAAAGTTCTCGCATGATCAATTCCGTAAAGAGCCGTTAATTCGTGGCCAATCATATGTGTTGCCCAATCACTTGGAACACCTTTCTGGATTAATCCGTTTAATGCCATTGTACAGCTCCACATAAAGTTTGAAGCCAAAGCATAATCATTAGGGTTTTCAACCACTTTTGGGCCAACTTCAATTAAAGTCTGCAAAATTCCTTCGGCAATTCTGTCTTGCAGATAACCTTCGTGCGGATACGTTAAATATTGTTCCATTACGTGCGTGAAAGCATCTACAACACCGTTTTGAATTTGTCTTTTTGGTAAAGATTCAATTACAGTTGGGTCGCAGATAGAAAATTTTGGGAATAATGCGCTTCCGCCAAAAGCCAGTTTTTCCTGTGTAGATGCAATTGTAACAACAGATCCTGAATTCATTTCGCTTCCTGTCGCCGGAAGCGTTAAAACAGTTCCGAATGGTACAGCGTTTTCTTTAATCAGAATTCGTTTTTGTAAAATATCAATCGGATTTCCTTCAAAATTAACGGCTGCCGAAATAAATTTCACACCATCAATTACAGATCCGCCGCCCACGGCAAGAATGAAATTAATTTTCTTTGCTTTGATAACTTCAACAGCTTTCATCAAAGTTTCAAAATGCGGATTTGGCTCAATTCCTCCAAATTCTACAATTTCAAAGCCTTTTATGTTTGCGATTACCTGATCGTAAACACCATTTTTAAAAATACTTCCACCTCCATAAGCCAAAAGAATTTTTGCGTCTTTTGGAACTAAAGTCGAAAGTTTTTCAATTTGTCCTTTTCCGAAAATTAAATTTGTCGGATTATATAATTCAAAGTTTAGCATGATTTTTTTTAAAGTTTCTAAGATGCTAAGTTTCTAAGGGGCTAAGTTTTTTTTCAAACTTAATATTTTAGATCTTTAGCATCTTTGTGTTATTTATTATTTCAATTTATTGATTAAGATTTAAACGATAAGTTGCTAAAATCTTAGAACCTTAGTAACTTAGAGCCTTAGCATCTTAGTTTAATTGATCTAATAATTTTCCTGCTACCAATTTAGATGACGCCGGGTTTTGACCTGTAATTAAAAGTCCGTCTTCAACGGCATACGGCTGCCAGTTTGCACCTTTAGAAAAAATTGCTCCGTTTGATGCCAAAGCATCTTCTAATAAAAATGGAACAACTTTAGTTAATCCTACAGCTTCTTCTTCAGCATTTGTAAATCCGGTTACTTTTTTGCCTTTTACTAAATAATCGCCTTTTACTTTTACATTTTTCAAAACTGCCGGAGCATGACATACAAAAGCTACAGGTTTCTTATGGGTATAAAAAGCTTCAATTAAGGCAATAGAATTCTTGTCCTCAACTAAATCCCAAAGTGGTCCGTGTCCTCCAGGATAAAAAACTGCATCGTAATCTTTTTGATTGACGGTTGATAGCTTCAGCGTGTTTTTTAATTTCTCTTGTAAAACTTTATCAGCGTCAAAACGTTTTGTGTCTTCTGTAGCAGATGCCGGATCGGCACTTTTTGGATCAATTGGCGGCTGTCCTCCAAGTGGAGAAGCAATTGTAATTTCTACTCCCTGATCTAATAATTCATAATAAGGCGCAGCAAATTCTTCAGACCAGAACCCTGTTTTTTCTCCAGTATTGCCCAGCTTATCATTACTGGTAACAATAAATAATACTTTTTTCATACCTTTTTTATTTAATTTTTGAGCTACAGCTGAAACACCTGCAGTGGTAAATGCAATTATTGCGAGTAATGCTATTTTTTTCATAAGATTAAAATTTTTGACAAATTTACGCCGAAAGTGATATCAGTAAAAATAAAATAAACTATGTTTGTCATAAACAAATTTATATCATGGTTAATCTAGAATGGTACAGAACTTTTAAAGCAGTTTACAAGAACGGCAATTTTTCAGTTGCTGCAAAAGAATTATTTATGAGCCAGCCTGCAGTAAGTCAGCAGATTTCTATGCTTGAGGCTCATGTTGGGAATAAATTGTTTAATCGGAAATCAAAAGGGGTTGAGCCGACTGAATATGCTAAGTTACTGAATAATTTGATTATAGATGCACTCGATAGACTCGAAAGTGTCGAAGCTGGTTTCAGAGCTAAAGCAGAAGACGCTAACCGATTAATTTCTATCGGAGTTTCGAAAAATCTTTTTGACTGTATTGGAAATCTTTTAATTTCTAAGTTTGATTTAATCGATTTTACTTTTGCAGAAAATGATGAGCTTTTTGAATTAGTTAATTCGAAAAAACTCGATTTTGCCATTACCACAAAAAGGTTTGATACGTTTGATACTACTTATGAAATTGTTGGAAAAATTAAACTAATAATGGTTGCGCCAACAAGTTTAGACATTACGGAATTTCGCCAAAGATTAAAAGCCGACAATTTTACGGAAATTGAACAATGGCTCAATGCCCAAAAATGGTACAGCCATGATGCGCGAATTCCGCATATAAAATTGTTCTGGCTTCATGCTTTTAATAAAAAAAGACCATCGATGGTTCCTAATTATATTATCCCTTCAGAATCTGAAATGCTTAAGCTTTTAGCCAAAAACGAAGGAATTGCCGTAACCTGGAATTGTAATGCAAGAAATTATATTAAGCAAAATAAACTGCAGTTAGTTTGGAACAGTTTTCATGTTCCGGAGGAATTTGTGTATTTGTTAACTCCCAAAAACAATAATCTGAATTCGTTTTTTGAAATTATTTCTAAAGAGTTAAAATTGTTTTATGGTAATAGGTTGTAGAGGCTTTTTTAGTTATTGAATATTTAATCTTTATTTTAAGATGTAAATTTTTTCTTTTAACTTTTTCGTGTAAATAATTTAAAATCAATAACTTATTAAAGTGTTAAAAGATTTTTTACAGTGGTTATTATAGCTTTTATGGGCTTTTCCTGCGGTAAGTATATTAATTCAAGTTGCTAGTTTAATAATTCAATAAATAAATTGGCTCTAAAAAAGTTTAATGCCTACGGGATATTTTTTCTGGCAGATTTTATTATTCTGCTGCCAATCTTTGTCGATTCCTGTGTAGGATTTATCCTTTGTCGAAATGACAAGATTATGTTTTTTTCTTTTCCAGAGAAATCAATTGCCTCCAGTTTTAACTGGAGGTTAGAAAATAGTAGTGTAATTGGGCTTTAGCCAAAATGAAGTGTTTGGCTAAAGCCCTTGGTGGTTAAACTAAAAACCTCCAGCTAAAGCTGGAGGCTATTAATTATTTTTTAAAGTCAAATCTTTATTTTTTATAAAAATTATTATGATCGATATATTCCCAAACTTTCGGCGGTAACAAAGGCTGAATATTTTTGCCTTCTTTAATGCTGTTTCGAATAAAAGTCGAAGAAATCTCTACAATTGGCGCATCAATTACATGAATTTTTGGATGCGATTTTAATTCTATATTTTCAGGTTCATCAGAAATTGCTTCGCCAGTTCGTCCTTTGTCTTCGAGTCTCGGATAAACATAAATATCATGATTTTCAAGAATCACCTCGTAGTTTCTCCATTTATGAAACGTTTTCAAGTTATCTTCTCCCATAATTAAAGAGAATTGATGATTGGGATATTTCTCTTCTAAATGAGCTAAAGTAATTACAGTATAATTGGGCTGAGGTAATTTAAACTCAATATCCGAAGGTTTGATTTTCGGATAATCCTCAGTTGCCAGATAAACCATTTGCAAACGATGATGATCATCAAGCAAGGTAGCTTTCTTTTTTAACGGATTATGCGGCGTAACAACCATCCAAACCTGATCTAAATCTGCAAATTCGGCCATGTGATTGGCAATTATTAAATGACCAACATGAATGGGATTATATGTTCCGAAGTAAAGACCTATTTTCATTTTTTAGAGTTTCACAAAGATTCGCTAAGATAGCACAAAGATTCGCAAAGTTTAATTAGAACTCAGCGAATCTCTGTGATTTTTTCTTTGTGAATCTCTGCGGAATAAAATTACTTATTTACAAAATCCTTAACCAATTGATGCGCTTCTTCTAAAGCAACTGGTAAATCATAGTTTTTGATAATCACGTCAAATTGTGGCGCAGTAGCTAATTCTACAGACGCTTTTGCAATACGCATATTGATTTTATCGTCGCTTTCTGTAGAACGCTCTTTTAAGCGGCGTTTAAGTTCGTCCACACTTGGAGGTTTTACAAAAACAGCTAAAGTTTGTTCCGGAAATTTATGCTTAATACGTAAACCACCTGCAACATCAATGTCAAAAATTACATTTTTCCCTAAAGCCCAGATTCTTTCAATTTCAGATTTTAACGTACCGTAAAAGTTATCGCGGTAAACTTCTTCCCATTCCAGAAAATCTTCAGCTTTAATATGTTTTTTGAATTCTTCCAGCGAAATAAAATAATAATCTTTTCCGTGGACTTCCTCACCGCGCGGATCACGTGATGCTGCTGAGATCGAAAATTCAAGATTTAAATCTTCTTGTCCTAATAAGTGTTTTACGATAGTTGTTTTTCCTGATCCCGAAGGTGCCGAAAAAACAATTAATTTTCCTTTGTTCATTGTGTATGCTTTAGGCTTTAAGCAACATGCTCTAAGCTTTTATTTATGCTCTAAGCTTTAGGCAGTAGGCCTTAGGCTATAATTTGATTTCGTTTTTAGCTTATTGCCTATAGCTTAAAGCTTATGGCGTTTTTATAAAACATTCAAAACCTGTTCTTTAATCTTCTCCAATTCATCTTTCATCATCACAACCAGCTTCTGCATTTGTGCATGATTTGATTTTGAACCCATTGTATTAATTTCACGACCCATTTCCTGTGTTATAAAACCTAATTTTCGGCCATTTGCTTCGCTTCCGCCTAAGGTTTCGATGAAATAATCTAAGTGATTTGTTAAACGGACTTTTTCTTCTGTAATATCTAATTTTTCAAGATAATAGATCAATTCCTGCTCAAAACGGTTTTCATCAACGTTAACCTGTAATTCCGCAATTGCTGTCTGCAAACGATCTTTAATTGCCTGAACACGTTCCGGATCAAGTGCCAAAGCATCATTCATATATTGACGGATGTTTCCAATTCGAAAATTAAATTCTTTTTCAAGAGATTCTCCTTCGTCTTTTCTAAAATTTAAAATATTTTGCAAAGCTTCGTCAATAATAACCTGAATTTGCTCCCAGTCGTTTTCATCGATCTCCTCACGTTCTGTTTTTAATGTATCGGGCATACGAACGGCCATTTTCATTAATTCAGTTTCATCAGCATCAACATAAACCTCTCTCAATTGTGCTATATAATTTTTCACAACAGGAACATTTACTTTTGTCGAAGTTTGTTCTGCTGTACTTTCGACATAAATCGCAAAATCAATTTTTCCTCTTTCGAGTTTAGTTGAGATTTGGGTTCTTAAACCTAATTCCATTTCACGGTAAACCGACGGCATTCTTACGTTTAAATCTAAACCTTTACTGTTTAAGGATTTTACTTCGACTGTGATTTTTTTTGTAGGCAATTGCAAAGAAGCTTTGCCAAACCCTGTCATAGATTGTATCATATAATTGAGTATAAAGGCGCAAAGATAAATAAAAGTTTGCAGTGTTATGATGTAAAATACTATTCAGTAAGGTATAGAGGTATTTAAAGTTTTTTTGCCGCGAATTTCACGAATTTACACTAATTAATTTCACAGTTTGTGAAGTTATTAAGCTTAAATAAAATTCGTGGAAATTCGTGAAATTTGTGGCAGGATAAATTTAGCTCAAAGCCTCAATAGCTTCTGCTACATTTTTCTGGCTGTTGCCAATGTAAATTTTGCCATCAATAATAAAAACCGGACGACTTAAAAAAGTATAATGTTCTAAGATGTATTTTTTAAAATCAGCCTCAGTCAGCGATTTGTTTTTTAAATCCATTGATTTGTATAATTGCGCTTTTTTGCTGAATAAAGCTTCGTAACTTCCTGATAGTTTATACATTTCTTCCAATTCTGCTTCGGTGATTGGGTCTTGCTTAATGTCGTGAAAAACCAAATTATTTTCAGGAAGACTTTTAATAATTTTGCGGCAAGTGTCGCAAGATGCTAAGTAGTATATTTTGTTCATTATTTTATTTTGTTAGAGTACAAAGAAAATTCATTTGAAACTTAAAATTGCCTAATTTTAGAAAAAAAAATAAAATTATGAGTTCAGTTTTTGAAACACAAAAGACTATTAGGGAAATCCTTGTAAAAATTTTAGATAATCATTCGTTAGAACAATTAAATAAAATCCCGGACGGATTTAAAAATAATTTGATTTGGAATATTGGACATTGTATCGCTTCACAGCAGGTTTTAGTTTATAAATTATCCGGCTTGCCTTTGCACGTTTCGGATGAATTTATCGGTAAATATTCGAAAGGAACAAAACCAGAAGTTGATGTTTTGCAGGAAGAAGTGAATGAGATTAGAGATTTGCTTACCCAAACTTTGCTTCAAACAGAAAAGGATTATACAGCCAATGTTTTTAAAAATTATAATCAATATATGACCAGTATGGGTTTTGATTTAAAAAACATTCAGGATGCATTAGATTTTGTTAGTTATCATGAGGGAATTCATGCCGGAATCATTATGAGTATTAAGAAATTTATTTAAAAATGAAAATCCCGTTCTGAAATTTCAGAACGGGATTTTTTTATTCTATTATCCTTTCGATAGTTACTTTCATAGCACCGGCACCTTTGTACTTTGTGATTTCCATAAAAGCTCGTTTTGAAAGGTCTATTTCACGAGTTTTTACAAATGGGCCGCGATCAGTTATTTTTACAATTACGAATTTTCCGTTTGCTTCATTTGTTACTTTAACTCTTGTTCCAAAGGGAAGTTTTTTATGTGCAGCGGTATATTTGTTGTTGTTAAATCTACTGCCGTCAGCAGTTTTTCTACCATTAAAACGGTCTGCATAGTAGGAAGCATGTGCCGTTTTTTTGTATAGTTTTAGTTTTAAACCGTTGTCTGTAAATACAGAATCAGTTGGGATTGCAATAATGTTTGGTCTGGCATTTTTTACAGTATCCTGAGGTGTTTTGGGCTCAATTACAGGCTTTGTTTGACTTATTACGTAGGTAAAACAACTCAAAAAAGTTATTGCAAATGCGGTAAGTATAAAGTTTTTTTTACTCATGGTTTATTTTTTTTCAGACTTGGGGAGTTTGTACAAATAATATGCCGAGATAAAAAAAGCCCTTTTTTGAGGGCTTTAATTGGTATTTTTTAGAACCAAAGGTTCCATGGGATTCTACTTAAAATAAGTATTAATCCTAATCCGTAATAAATAACAAAGGTTTTATGTTTTGCTTCACTATTAATTAATTTTTTATGCTTTGACCATCCAATAGTTATTAAAACTATAGCAATTAGATTAGTAAGCGGATGCTCTAGTGATGTTAATCTTAATGCTGCATTAGACATTTGACCAAAAGCATCTTTTCCTAATGGAGAAACGAAATAAAGGATTAATCCTATTAGTAATTGTGTATGTGTCCCGATTAATGCAAATAAAGAAATTTTACGGTCTTTTGCTGTAAATTCTTTTTTAGAAGTCAAGCCAATAATGGCATTGATTACTGCAAACAATAAAAGAAGTAACGCTAGATATGCCCAGCCAGAATGAAGCTTTTGAATGAAATGATACATAAACTGTGTTTTTTGTTAAAAACAAATATAGCAAAATTGGTCAAAAAAAAGCGGCATTAAACTTTAAAAGTCAATGCCGCTTTAGATATTTATTTAGATTCTAAATATTAGAAATCGTAACGTAAGCTAAAGTTCCAAGTTCTACCGAAACCAAAGAATACTTGGTTAACATTTGCTACACCATTGTAAAGCATACCATTTGAAGCATATGTTCCTTTAGATCCAGGAGTTTGTCCTAAAGCTACTGGTAAGTTATCATCTGCAAACGTATTAGTTCTTGACTCAGCAATGTAAATTTTATCAAATAAGTTATTTACATTTAATCTGAAATTAACCGAGTTGTCTTTGTTTTTACCAACTAACATTTTGTATGAGAAACCTGCATCAAATAAACCGTAAGAAGGTAATTCTAAAGCTCCTTTGTTGTTTGGATCAGCAAAGTTAATTGGGCTTAATCCAGCGTATAGTTTATCATTAAAATTGTAGTTAGCATCAACTGTTACTCTTGTTAAAACTTCGTAAGAGGCCCCTAAAGAAGCTGTCATTTGAGCAGCGTCACCAACTTTAACTTTGTCCATGTATACCGGAGTTGCAGTATATCCTACAACTGGAGTATTGTCTGCTTGGTAGTAAGCGTTAACAGTTGCATTTCCTTTATATTCCCAAATACCATAAGAGAACATTGCGTTAAGTTTTAACTTATCTGTAATGTTAGAATTTGCTTCTAACTCAACTCCAGAGTGAACCTCGTTAAGACCAACATATTCTGTATATGTAGTTGCGTCAGTTGGTAATGCATTACCTTTTAGGTATCTGTCATTCCAATTTGTGTTGTAAACGTTTAATGTAGCATTAAAGAATCTAGAACGGAATCCATATCCAGCTTCAAATCCAATAATTTTCTCATTAGTAAGGTTAGGGTTTACTGTAGATCTGTTGTTTGGATAAACTGAGTTAAAGAATGGTTGTCTTGAATAATAACCTGCATTAACATAAACATTATTTTTCTCGTTAAGGTTGTAGTTAGCACCACCTTTTACGTTTCCTCCTAAGATGTTTTCGTAATCTGTAGAAGATAATGGGTCAGTTGGTAAGTATACGAAGTCATCTTCTCTTTTAAATCCTTGTTGAGAGATTGCTCCCTGAACAAAAGCAGTTAAATTGTCTTTAGAATACTCTAATTGAGTAAATGCTCCATACCATCTAACTTTTCCAGTACTGTTAAATGAGATTTTTTCGTAGCTTTTTTTATCGAAAACATTCCATTGAACGTCTGTTGGGTAAGTAGCTGTAATATGTCTTCCAGCTGGTTTTAAACTAGCAACTGTATTGTCATAATATTCACCAGCCCCGAATAAATCATTTACTACTGTAAAGTGATATCCTGTATAAGTTCTAGCATCAAGACCAAAATCTAGAGTTAAAGTGTTAGTTAATTTTTTGTTTAAATTAATTACCGCACCATACCAGTCATGAGAGTTGATAGAAGATGTTTGTGAGATACCAGATGTTGTATTGTAAACATATGGAGATGCTGCAGTTCCAGCTCCAGTTCTACCAGTTGAAGAACTGTTTTGGTAAACACCACCAATCATTGTTCTAGTTCTGTTTTGTCCGTTAAAGAAAACAGACCCTGTACCATTATTCCATGCTTGGATTTTGTCATAATTAACCATTCCGTTTGGTAATAAGAAAACAGAACTGTTGTAGAAATTTCCACCTACACCACCTGTAGCACTAGCTCCTGCTCCACGACCCATAGAAGCATAAAAAACTGAAGAAAGTTTTGTAGTTTCGTTAATTTTGTAATCCCAGTTAAAAGAAGCAATTGGCTTGTGATAGTAATTTTTTCTGATGTTATATTCTTGTCCGTTTAAATATCCCGCATCAGCATTATATCTAATATTTGGCTCATCAAGAGAACCATATTTTTGATAAGTGGCGATTGTAGAAACAGTTGATCTTTGATTGTGCCATTGTGGTGCACCAGTTACTGTTAATTGAAAATCGTGTTTGTTATTTTTAGTAGAATATCCTAAAGCAACGAAATAGTTAGAACCTTCAAATGGAGTTCCATTAACATATCCATCTCCCATTGTTTGAGATAATAATACAGAAGCAGAAAGACCATTTTCTAATTTTCCAGTATTGTATGAACCTTGAATTTTGAAGTTTCTTGCGTTACCAAATCCAGAAGAGAAGGACCCGCCTTCTTTTTTATCTGAAGATCTGGTTACAATGTTAATTGTTCCCCCTACAGATGGTGTAGCCAATTTAGAAGAACCTAAACCTCTTTGAACCTGCATAGCAGATGTAACATCTGATAAACCTGCCCAGTTACTCCAGTAAACAGAACCATTTTCCATGTCGTTAACCGGCATACCGTTAATCATAACAGCAATATTGTTTTGGTTAAAACCACGAATGTTAATTCTTGAATCTCCAAATCCACCACCTGATTTAGTAACGTAAACTGATGGAGTATTTCTTAGGATTTCAGGAAATTCTTGAGTACCAAGTTTTTCTTGAATTTCAGCAGCTTTAATTGTAGAAACAGCAACCGGAGTTTTTCTGTCTTTAGCAATATCTACAACTGTACTTTTTACAACAATTTCACTTAATTCGTTTGAGTTAGATTCTAAAACGATAGTTCCTAAATTTGTTGTTGAACCATTTGAAACTGAAAATTTTACAGTTTGGCTTTGATAACCTAAGTAAGAGATAACGATTTCTCCTGTACTTGTTGCAGACTCAATAGTAAATTTACCATCAAAATCTGTTGAAGTCGCTGCGCTAGTTCCTTTGATCAAAACGTTAGCGCCTGGTAATGAACCAGTACCATCTGTAACAGTACCAGTAACTTTTCCTTGAGAAAATACGGTTGAAACTATCATAAAAAATAGTCCGGTAAGTAACCAATTTTTCATTTTCTTCATTTGTTCTTGAGTTTATTGTTTTTGGCAAAATTATAACAATTAAATCGGATAATGTTATCAAAATGTTAAGAAAAATCAGTTTTGAACATTGTGCTGCGTATTAAAATGATTTTTTCTTTTTTCTTTAAGTAAAATCGCGATTTGTTGAATTTGAGGAATGGAATTTTGTTAAAATAATAATTTTATGAACGATGTCGTGGCTATATACTTGCTTTTTTTGTTAAAAAAGAGCGTCATATTGCCTTATATATACGAAAAAACGCCTTAATTTTTATTAAATTGAGGCGCTTCAATATTTTATAAAAGAAAATTTTCAGTTAAGTTTTTATTTATTCTTTAAAAAGTGATTCAGTAAAAATGAAGTAGAACTATCGTGATTTTTAACAGTTTTAGAATTGATTTCATCTAAAATTGAATTTGCCAATTGTTTACCCAATTCAACTCCCCATTGGTCAAAACTGAAAATATTCCAGATAACTCCCTGAACAAAAATCTTGTGTTCGTATAATGCAATCAATGAACCCAATGATTTAGGCGTTAATTTTTGAATTAAAATTGTGTTTGTTGGTTTGTTTCCTGTGAAAACTTTAAAGGGCAATAAGTAAGAAGCTTTTTCTGCAGAAAGCCCTTGTTTGTCAAATTCTGCCTGAACTTGTGCAGCGGTTTTTCCATTCATTAAAGCTTCAGTCTGAGCAAAAAAGTTTGACATTAATTTATCATGGTGATCTTCGTTTCCGTAAAGTGGTTTTACAAATCCAATAAAATCTGTTGGGATTATTTTTGTTCCCTGATGAATTAATTGGAAAAATGCATGCTGTGAATTTGTTCCCGGCTCTCCCCAAATAATTGTTCCAGTTTGGTAATTAACCGGTTTTCCGTCGCGGCCTACACTTTTTCCGTTACTTTCCATAGTTGCCTGCTGCAAATACGGAGCTAATTTTGATAAATATTGTGTGTATGGAATCAAAGCTTCACTTTCGGCACCAAAGAAATTGTTATACCAAACACTTAATAAAGCTAAAATTACCGGAATGTTTTGATCAAATTCTGCCGATTTAAAATGTTCGTCAGTTTCATTTGCTCCAACTAATAATTGGTTGTAATTATCAAAACCAATAGCCAAAGCTATACTTAAACCAACAGCGCTCCATAAAGAGAATCTTCCTCCAACCCAGTCCCACATTGGAAAAACGTTGTCTGGATTAATCCCAAATTCAGTTACTTTTTGAATATTAGTAGAAACCGCCACAAAATGTTTTGCAACATCTTCCTGTTTTGCTGATTTCAAAAACCATTCTCTAATAGTTTCAGAGTTTGATAAAGTTTCCTGAGTTGTAAAAGTTTTAGAAACAATTAAAAATAATGTTGTTTCAGGATTTAGCTTTTTAATAATCTCATTTACATGGTCGCCATCAACATTCGAAACGAAATGTGTTTTAAGATGATTTTTGTAAAATTGCAAAGCTTCAACTGCCATAACCGGACCAAGGTCAGAACCTCCAATTCCAATATTTACAATATCAGTAAAAGCTTTTCCTGTAAAACCTTTTCTCTCTCCCGAAATAACTTCGCTTGTAAAGTTTTTGATTTTGTTTTTTACTTCATAAACTTCTGGTATTACGTTTTCGCCATCAACATTAATTACTGCCGATTCCGGTGCACGCAAAGCGGTATGTAAAACGGCTCTGTTTTCAGTTTGATTGATTAATTCTCCTCCAAAATATTGTGCAATTGCATCTTTTAATCCAATAGAATTTGCTAATTCTAATAAAAGAGAAAGCGTTTCAGGAGTAATATTGTTTTTAGAATAATCAACTAAAAAATCATTCCATTGTAAGTTGAATTTTTCAGCACGAGCATTATCCTGCTGAAATAATTCCTGTATCGTAGTTCTGTGAATTGCGTTATAGTGGTTTTGCAGATTTTTCCACGCTTCAGTCCCAGTTGGGTTTGTTGTGTTTAAAGCCATTTTTATTTTATTATTGAGATTGTTTTTTTAGAAACACAAAAATACTGAAATAACTTTTAAAAGGCTCACGCTTCATGATTATATAACAATTAGTTGCGAAAACGTTTTATGAATCTGCACTACAGTTTTTTCCAGACAACTTCGGCAGTGACCGATTTTCCTCCCTGCGTTGTATTGGTTACAACATATTTAAGTTCGTTATTTATCAAAGCATAAGATCGCTTTTGAACAGTTCCTTCCCAGTTAGGAAACGAAGCGGTTTTTATTTTAAAAGTAATAATCTTATTTGCTTCGTCAATTTCAAATTCTCCAAAATGCGAATTACTTCCTTGCACAATTGCAGCATTTTCTTCGGGAGTACATTTATTTTTATCGCCCGAAACTATTTTTGGTCTTTCGTTTTTAAATATCTGAATGGCGTAATTTCCCTTTTCATCAAAAAATAAAGTGCCTTTTGGGTTTACATCATATGGAAGATTTTTTGTTCCGTCAGAATTTTTGTTTTCTACTGAAACTAAAGTCCATGAGCCTAAAAAATCAGATTTCGTTTTTTGTGCAATTGCAGAATTTAAAACGAATAGTAATAATAGGAAAGTTGTGTTTTTCATCTTTAAAATTTTAATAGTTTACTTTAATAATTTCTCCATTTATAGATTCTTCAATACTTTTTGTATAAGCATTTATTAAATCTTCCGCCGGAATGTCTGAAACCTTTGCCGGACTAATGGCATTTATTCTAATTCCTCTTTCTAATTCCAGCGAAGCCGATAGCACAAAACTGTTAATGCCGCCATTTACAATTGCTTTGCTAATATTATTCTTCACAGGTTTATCGCCCATTTTTCCCGAAGTCAATATAAATGATCCGTTATCGTTTAAATATTTTTGACCAATTAAAACCAGATTTACCTGACCCAATAATTTGTTTTTAATACCAATGTTTAATTTTTTTTCGTCAAGCGAAAGCAAATCTCCCGTGTAACAATCGCCCGCAGTACAAATGCACGAATCGATATTTTTGACTTCGGCAAATAATTTTTCTATCGATTTTGAATCTGATAAATCGATTTTAAAATCACCGCTGTTTCTTCCTGCCGAAATAATTTCATGTTTTTTTGCCAGAGCCGGATTTAGTATTTTGCCAATTTCTCCATTTGCTCCAATTAAAAGTATTCTCATTTTTGTAAATTTTAGTTTGTTATCTGAAACAAAATTAAGAGGTTAGCTTTCGCCGAAAATTGTACTAATTGGTACTAAAATTGTATTTTAGCCTAATGACAAATACGAATTTATATCTTCCGTTTGAAGTTGATTTTAAAGAATTGGAACAGTTTCCGAAAACAATTCGGAAAAACAATTTTTTTGAATTGATTTATGTCGTTGATGGAATGGGAATTCAGGTTATTAATGATAATACATTTCAATACCGAAAAGGAAACCTATTTCTTGTAACGCCGCAAGATGTTCATTCATTTGAAATTACAACGCCAACAAAATTCTTTTTTCTTCGGTTTAATGAATATTATATCAAAGCAAATTCTCAAAACGGACAATCAGAAACGGTTCTGCGAATGGAATATATTCTGCAAAATGCAAGTCACCGTCCGGGCTGTATTCTAAAAAATAAAATTGATAAACCTTTAATTGCGTCGCTGATAGAAAGTATAATTCAGGAACAAGTCAATCAGCAGATTTATCATCAAAAAATTATTGAGCAGATTGTAAATACCATAATTACAATTGTAGCGAGAAATATTGCTTTAAAACTTCCGAAGAATATTAAAGAAACTACGGGAGAAATGGTTTTGGAAATTCTGCATTATATTCAGGAAAACATCTACAATCCAAAACAATTAAAAGCAGAAAGAGTAAGTGAACATTTTAATATTTCGCTTAATTATTTAGGGAAGTATTTTAAGAAACAAACTGGCGAAACGTTACAGGAATATATTGTAAACTATAAATTAAGGTTGATTGAAGCCAGACTTTTAAACAGCGATATGCGCATTAATGAAATTGCAGATGAATTAAATTTTTCCGACGAAAGTCACTTAAATAAAGTTTTTAGAAAACATAAGGGAATGAATCCGTCTGAGTTTAGAAAGAAGTTTTGTAAATGATTTTTTGTAAAAATTAATTTGGAAGATTTTTGATATTGATAATTTCAACTTTATTTTCGCCATTCCATTTGTGCATTACGAAAGTATTTAATTCATGTAATTTTCCATTTTTAGATCTGGCAGTAAAAATTCTTCTAAAACCTCTCATGTATCTATATCTTTTTAGAGGAACATCATTTACTAAAATGACAGGTAGAACTTCTAATTCAGTCTTTTTAAAATATTCATTAAAAGAGGTTGGTCTTTCTGAGCTTAATTGATAGCCTAATTTTTGAAAATCATCTTTTACAAAATCAAGTATTTTTTTTCTTCTTTTTAAGTACAATTTTAAACTTACGAAAGCTATAAAAAAGGGAAGAAGTAAAAAAGGAAGTTCAAATAAAGCACCAATTGTAATACTGCCAAAAAACCAAAGGAATACAATACATAATTCGATTAGTATATCTTTTATTGAAACCATTTAGAATATTTGAGGTTTTTTTATATTTAATGAGATTCGATTGGTTTTATTTACCAAATCTTCCACCAAGGTTTTTTATTAATTTCAATAGTTTTTTTCTCGATATTGATTTCGATTCTTTTTGGTGATTCAACTTTAATCTTCGAATCGTCAAAAAACAATTCTCCGTTTTCATTCATCCCCAGAGGAGATTTTGTTCTTTCTTTCCAGCTTTCCGTTTGTAATTCCGGAATTACAGCTAAATGAATTTTAGATTCAAATTTTTTTCTTGCTTTTTCTATAATCTCATCTTCCAGATTTGATGATGAATTTTTTAAAAGCAAAATGGAATTGTCTGGAATGTTTAAAAGAAAAACTTGTGTTTTGTTACCGATTTTCTGAATATCCAATACTTTAAAATAAGCAATTGTGTCTAATAGAAAATGACCAATTTTTGCTGAGTCTGGATTGAATTTCGATAAATCTTTGGCGTGAGCACTAGCAATTAAATATCTGAAATTGCCAGAAAGTCCGCCGCCAATAGAAGTCATATCTGTAAATCCTTTTTCCTGAATTATTTGCCCAATTTTATAATTTGAAACTAAATTGTCGGGCAAATCAGTATCTCTATAATATAATTTCAAGCCTGAAAAAGTATCATTGTAAATTGCTTTAAGGCGTGAATTTTTCATTCGGCTTTTGATTTCAGATATTTACAAATTCCCAATACTATCTAACTCTCTTTTCAAAGGTTCGATTTGTTTAAAGAAACGGGTTTTATCATTTCCGGTTAAAGATTCTCCGGTTGGTAAGTTCAATCGAAGCGCATCTACCTGAACGCCATTTTTCCAGAAACGATAACAAACGTGAGGGCCAGAAGCTAAGCCAGTGCTTCCAACTAAACCAATTGTTTGTCCTTGCGTAACGCGTTGTCCGCGGCGTACTAAAATTCTGGACATATGCAAATATTGAGTAGAATAAGTTCCGTTGTGTTTTACTTTTACAAAGTTTCCGTTTCCTGCAGTATATCCCGTCGCTTCAACAACTCCGGATGCCGTTGTTGAAATTGGTGTTCCGGTTGGAGCTGCATAATCAGTTCCTTTGTGTGCTTTCCAGGTATGCTGCACAGGATGAAACCTGTTCATAGTAAATCGTGAAGTGATTCGGCTGAATTTAATTGGAGTTTTTAAGAAGAAGTTTTTCAACGTTTTTCCTTCATCATCATAATATTCAATTTTTCCCGAAAGTGTGTCTTTTTCAAAAGGAAAAGCATAAACGATTTTTCCTTTATATTCAAAAAACGCAGCTTCAAGATCTTCAACACCATCGTAGGTTTTTCCGTTAATGAAACGTTCTGTAAAAATTAAACCGTAACGATCGCCTTTTTTAAGTTTGAAGAAGTCAATAGACCAAGAAAACACTTTTGTAATTCTGCTGGCAAGTGCAGTTTCTACATCTTCATCTCCTAAAGTTTCAGATAATGAAGTTTTTAAAACACCGCCAATAATTTTTCTTTTTAAAGTAACTGGTTTTATTTTTTTATAGGCTTTTGCGATACTGTCCCGTAAATCGATTACGTAATAAGTTAAAGCATCTGGCTGATAAATAAAAACCTGAAGATTGTTTGTTTTATTTTTTGAACGAAGTAATGTAAAAGGTTTGTTGTATCGAATAGTTCTTACGTCAAAAGTATCTTTGACCTGATCGACAATATCAAATACTTTTTTGTCACCAATGTTTTGACTCTGAATGATAGATCCAAAAGAATCTCCCTTAGAAATAGTATCATTAACAACATTAAAATCAGCGTAATTAAAACCAAACTCTACTTTTTTGGTTTTTGGTTTTGTAATTTTAATTTCAACTTTTTCTTCTGTTTTAGTACACGAAAATGTTGAAAATAATACTATTATAATTACGAATGCTTTTTTCAAACTCTTAATTTTTTTTGCAGGAAATTAAAGTAGATCTTCATTTCCCCAATTGGACAATTCTTCTTCGGTCCACAATTTAGGAAAAAAGATGCGTCTTTGGTATTTTGGATGCATATATTTTTGCCAGTCACTTCCACCGGTTGCTTCGCCGTTACCTTTTCCGCTTTCTAAAATGTATTTTCTTGCGGTATTAAGGTGCTGCATAACCCAGGTAATGTTCACTGTTTTGTCGTAATGACGCATCGCGTGAATTAATTCTTGATTTTGCTGGTCTTCGATAGGTAATTGTGTGAATTTCTGCCAAATGTTTTTAGTCTTAAATGCAGACATTTGTCTCAAAAACTGACCTTTATATTTGTTTTCGAATTCCTGAAGTAGATATGATTTTTCGCCAGTATGATAATCTTTTCCGGCAGCCTGCCAGTAAAGATGTTCAAAAGTAGTTTCTAAATCAGTATTTTCATCAAAGTCAGCTTTGTATCTGCGGTCTGTTAAATTGATAACATCTGTCGAAGCAAATTCAATTAATCTGTATTGGGCGCTTTGAAATCCGCTGGCAGGAGTTAAAGTATTCCTGAATTTCATGTATTGATCTACTTCCATTCCGTTTTCCATAATGCTGAACGAATTTGTCAGCATATCAAAATAGCGTGTAATTCTGGAAAGTCTTTCGCTGAAAAAATCAACCTGAATATTTTGTGCGTCTGCGATTTGATCGATTTCCCACAAAATCATTTTAAATATAAGTTCATTAACTTGATGGTACATGATAAATACCATTTCGTCAGGAAGCGTCGTGCGTTGTATTTGTAAATTTAAAAGAGCATCTGTTTGAATGTAGTCCCAATACGTAATTGGTTTTGACCAAAGTAATCCTTCTAACTGAACATCAGTTTTTTGGTTTATTGCTTGAAATTTAAGGTCAATTTCTTTTAAAATTGATTCTGAATGATCAGTAGGGTTCATTATTTTTTAACTTTAAACGGATTTTTCAATCCTCTATATTCATCAAGATCTGCTTTTAGAGACCCGACAGCCAAATCCGCTTTAATTCTAATCGGAACTTTGTTGTCATCATCTGTAATCCAGAGCGTTAAACTTTCTTTTTCTTTAAAAACTCTTCCTGTTTGTACAAGTGGTTTAAAAACCATCGTAGAAACCGTTCCAAATTTAGTTGTAATATCTTGACGACCTACATATTTTAACTTAAATTTTGTGATTTCATCATCAAAAAACATGTCAATTGTAATCGATTCGCCAGATTTTAATTTGTCAATATTCGGATGGTTTCTTAGGAAGTAAAAAGACGATACGATATCCTGCACATTGTCAGTAATTACAATCGTTTTTTCAGTCTTTCGTTTATAATCTTTTACTAAAATTCTATTCTCGCTTTGGTTGAAAAAACCTTCCTGATTTTTAGTATAACCGCCTTCATCAATTTTTCTCACAAAGCGATAAGGATTTCCATTTTCTTTGTCAAAATAACTTTCATATAAGTCTTCAACCTTGAAGAAAAATTTTGACATTCCGGTCGTATATCCTCTGCCTACAGCATGATGAACTTTTTTATTATTTATTGTGGCATCCTTAACTTCAAGAGTTGCATAACCGGCATTTACAATTCCGTAATGAATTCTAAATTTGAAATACTCTCCGGTATCAAAAGCATTTTCTTTTTGGGAATCGAAAGCTAAAGCAGAGAGGATTAATATAGCGAGGATGAACTTTTTCATAGTATAATTTTTACATTTCAGATAAAGATAAATAAATGCAAATTCCATTCCAAATGTACTAAAACAAAAAAACTCAGTCAAGGATGACTGAGTTTTTATGCTATTAACTAACCAAAAAACTATAAATTATGAAATTTATATCAATTCAGAAGGAAACCACCCCTTCTTGATTTGCGAGTGCAAAGATAGATAGAAAGTCCAAAAAATAAATAGCAAAAGTCAAGTTTAACATAACATTTGCATAAAAATCAACGTTTTACAGAGAATTTTTCTGCATAATGCAAAAATAATGTGTTTTTATAGTGTTCCTCTCAATTCCTGCTCTCTTTCAATTGACTCAAAAAGGGCTTTAAAGTTACCTGCACCAAACCCTTTTGCACCCATTCTTTGAATAATTTCGAAGAAAAGGGTAGGTCGGTCCTGAACCGGCTTAGTAAAAATTTGTAAAAGGTAACCATCTTCATCAGCATCGACCATAATGGCAAGCTTTTCAATTTCATTAATATCTTCTTTCATCATGTCCATATGAACTCCTAATCTTTCTGGAATTGCTTCGTAATAAGTATGAGGAGGAGCTGATAAAAATTCAACACCGCGTGCTCTTAGCTGCGATACTGTTTTAATAATATCATCTGTAGCAATCGCGATATGCTGAATTCCAGGTCCGCCGTAGAAATCTAAATATTCTTCAATCTGTGATTTTTTCTTTCCTTCTGCCGGTTCATTGATAGGGAATTTAATTCTTCCGTTTCCGTTAGACATTACTTTACTCATCAATGCTGAATACTCTGTAGTAATTTGTTTGTCATCAAAAGAGAGGAAATTTACAAATCCCATTACGTCTTCGTAAAATTTTACCCAGAGATTCATTTCATTCCAGCCCACATTTCCAACCATGTGATCAATATATTTTAATCCTGTTGGTTCTGGGTTATAATCTGATTTCCATTCTTTATAACCTGGCAAAAAAACACCATTGTAGTTTTTTCTTTCTACAAAAATGTGAACTGTTTCTCCGTAAGTGTAAATTCCCGAACGGATAACTTGACCAAATTCATCTTCCTCAACAGTTGGTTCCATAAAAGAACGTGCGCCGCGTTTCATAGTTTCTTCGTAAGCGCTTCTCGCATCTTCAACCCAAAGAGCCGCAACTTTTACACCGTCGCCATGTTTTTTCAGGTGTTCATTAATTGGAGAATCAGCCGTTAAAGGCGTAGTTAAAACAATTCTGATTTTGTCTTGTTTCAAAACATACGATGCTCTGTCTTTTACTCCGGTTTCTAATCCGGCGTAAGCTAATGACTGATATCCGAAAGCAGTTTTATAATAATGTGCAGATTGTTTTGCATTCCCTACATAAAACTCTACATAATCTGTCCCTAATAACGGAAGGAAATCTTGTGCTCCTTCAAAGATTTTCTCTAATCCGTATTCTACTGATTTTACTTGTTTCATAATTAGATAATTTGATAATGAGAAAATGAGATAATTTTTGAAATGCAGATAATTAAAAATAATTTTCTAATTGATACATTTTCTAATTTTCTAATTCCTCTTAGATGTTGATATTATTTTATTTAAAATTTTTAAAATTTCTGATAATTCATTTAATAAGTCTTTACAATCTGGATAAGCTTTGTGAGCCTCACATATAAACGACCAATATTCCGTTTCGTCTGCCTCTTTAATTGCAATTTTTAATTTATGAATAAAATCTGCTTTGCTTTCTGCGTTTTGTGACTCTTTTGAATTAGCTCCAATTGATGTTCCGCTTTTTAGTAACTGATTTGCAATTACGAATTTCTTTTGATCTTGAAGTTCGGTTGTGTAGTCAATTATATTTAATGCAAAATTGAATGTTTTTATTAAAAGAGCATTGTCTTTATACTTCTCGTTGAAAGTCATTTTGTTTAATTTGATAATTAGAGAATGTGTTAATTAGATAATTTATTTGTAAGTTTAAAATCACAATATTTAATTATCGAATTGACGCATTAATATATTTTCTAATTATCAAATTGGCACATTGACTAATTATTCAGTCCAGGATTTGTAATATTGCCCATCATCAAGTCCCATAGCTTCTTCCGTAACCATAAGTGGTCTGAAAGTATCAACCATAACGGCTAATTCCTGAGTTTCTTTATGACCAATACTGCGTTCCATTGCGCCTGGTGCGGGACCGTGCGGAATTCCTTTTGGATGTAAAGTGATATGACCCTGCTCAATATTATTACGGCTCATAAAATCGCCATCTACATAATAGAGAACTTCGTCAGAATCTATATTGCTGTGATTGTATGGAGCCGGAATTGCTTTCGGATGATAATCGTAAAGTCTTGGGCAGAATGAACAAACGACAAAGGCTGCCGTTTCAAAAGTTTGGTGTACCGGAGGCGGCTGGTGAACACGTCCCGTTATAGGTTCAAAATTGTGAATCGAAAATCCGTATGGGAAATTATATCCATCCCAGCCCACAACATCAAAAGGATGAGTTGCATAAACCACTTCGTGAATCATGCCTTCTTTTTTAATTTTAATTAAAAAATCACCTTTTTCGTCGTGTGTTTCCAATTCGTCTGGCAAAATAAAATCACGCTCACAAAATGGAGAATGTTCTAAATGCTGACCTGATTGGTTTTTATATCGTTTTGGAGTGTAAAACGGAGAATACGATTCTACATAAAATAGTCTGTTTTCTTCTGTTTCGAATTCGATTTGGTAAATAATGCCGCGCGGAATAATTAAATAATCGCCATATTCAAAGGGAATATTTCCTAACATGGTTCTTAATTTTCCTTTTCCTTTATGGATGAAAAGCATTTCATCGGCATCGGCATTTTTGTAGAAATAATTTCGCAGCGATTCTTTTGGAGCGGCCAAACCAATAATACAGTCTTTGTTGACTAACATGGCTTTGCGGCTGTCAAGAAAATCATTTTCCGGTTTTAATTCAAAACCTTTAAAAAGAAGTGACTTTATGTTTTTTCCGATTGCAATTTTTGGTTCAACCGAATAAGAGTTTAAAATTTCTTTAACCTGCGTTGGTCTGTGAACATGATAAGATAGAGACGAATGTCCGTGAAAACCTTCTGTTCCAAATAACTGTTCGTAATAAAATCCGCCGTTTGGTTTTTCGAATTGGGTGTGTCTTTTTTGAGGGAAATCCCCAAGTTTATGGTATAGTGGCATGGCTTTTTCAATTAGATAATTTGTAAATTAGATAATTCGAAAATTTGAATTGCATAGTAAATAATCAGTTCAATTTTTTCAATTGACTAATTATCTCAATTCGATAGAGGCGTTACTCAGGATTTCTCTTGATAAGAAATTGAAGATACTCTAATAAACCTGTCCAATTTGTTTTCATTATGACAAATGTCGTAATTTTTATTGATCAAAATTACATATTATATTATTTATAACATAAAATATTTCTAAAAAATCAGGATTAAAACATAAATCCGATACTGAACCAAGTAAAGCTTTTTGCCATTTGTGGAGACCATGATTGTTTAACCTCGATTGGGCCAATAATAGTTTCTAATCCATAACCTACGGCATAACCAGAATATTTAGGCATTGAAATCCAATCGACAGTAGTAAAAATATCGTTGCCAAGATTGGCAAAATTTGCCGAAAAATTCACGTGGTTCTTTTTTATGATTTCATAATCTAAAGTAATATCTGTTTTTATAAAACTATTTCCGGCAATACTTAAAAAATCATAACCATAAAAATAATTGAAATTATTGATCTTGTTATACCCAAAACCTCCTAGTATAAAGTCGAAAAAAGGAACACTGTCGCTGCCAATATTAAATCCGGCATCGGTCCCAATTTTAACGGTAGCTTTCCTGAATACCGTTTTGGCAAAAGCAATTTCTGCCTTTGCAATTGAGAATGGGGTAAATTTATTAGTATAATCTGAAGAGGCCAGATACGTTTGAAGATCTGTAGAAAAAAACAAACCGGAGCGCGGGAAACTTTTACTGTCAAACGAATCGTATTTTAAATATGCAAACGCACTAATGTAACTGCTTTTATCAATTATGTTTTCTGTATTAGAAAGTGTTGGTGAATTTATTTTCAGGTATTTATATTCTAAACCTCCGCCCATTAAAAACTTTTGTACAAAAATGGTTTGAAAATAGGCCTGGTTGCTCAGATCTAAGAAATCAACATTGATCAAATTTATATTTGGATTTTCTGAAACCAGTCCGCTCAAACTTGTTGTTACATTTCGGTTGAACTGATTCAATCTTGAACGAAAACCAAAGCTGATATTAAAACCATTTTCGACATAATAGTTTAAATCATATCTAAAGTTATCTCCCAAAATAATGTCCATCGAAGTAACATCATTTTTTAAAAATGTTTTTTTATGAGTAAGATTTAATAAAACAGCACTTTTGTAAAGTCCATCGTAATGAAGTCCGAGCTTTAAAAAAGTCTGCGTTGGATTCTCTTTTAATACCAAATCTAAATCATCCTGATCGCCGTCTGGTTGTAAACAATACGAAATCGTACTAAAGTTTTGAGTCGCATTTAAATTGTTTATTCCGGTTTTCAAATCATCATATGTAATAGTACTTCCCGGTTTAAAACGAAGCTTACCACGAATGTATTCTTTGGTATAATTGTCTAATTGATCACTATTTATTTTCTTGATTTCAAGAGTATCAGAAGCGATTTTTAATTTCGGTTTTTTATAAAAGTTTTCTTCATCTACCAATGATTTAATTTTTTCGTAAACGGCAAAAGCAGCTTCTTCACCTTTTCTAATAATTTCCTCGCCTTTATCAAATGAAATTACACCATAATCCCGAATATCCGGTTTTATATAAACATCAGTATCCTTTATTTTGCTTTTCATTTTCTCTATAGATTGCAGATTGGTAATCTGAACCAAAATTCGAGTAGCATTTTTCAGGTTTTTCCGCTTCATTAAATCGTCCTGAACGTCAACACCAATAATAATATCTGCACCAAGATTGCGAACTTCTTTAATGGGGTAATTGTTTACAACACCGCCGTCGACCAATAAATTTCCGTCGATTTCAACCGGAGTAAATAGGGAAGGAAAAGCAGCACTCGCCATCATGGCCTGAACCAGATTTCCTTTATTTAAAAGTACTTCTTCACCAGTTTCAATATTGGTTCCAATACATAAAAACGGAGTAGGCAATTTATTGAAATCACGAACATGGCGAACGTTTCTCGTTAAACTGCTCAACAAATTATAATTGTACATTCCTTTTGAAAGCGCTTCGGGAATGCCCACTCTGAAATTACTAAACGGTAAAACGATCGCATATAATTCGTCATTTTTTTTACCATAAAAGTTTTTTGAGGAACGTGGAATATAATCGTTTATTAATTCGTCGAAATTGGTTCTTTTAAAAATCGAATCAATTTGCGAAGCATTGTAGCCAGAAGCATACAATCCGCCAATTACAGATCCCATACTGGTTCCGCCAATATAATCGATTTTGATTCCGGCTTCTTCTAAAACTTTTAAAACACCAATATGCGCAAAACCTTTGGCGCCGCCTCCGCTTAAAACCAAACCAATTTTAGGCCTTTTTACACTGTCTTGTTTTACTTCTTGCGAAAATGAATTTTCAGGAAAAAATAAAAAGAAAAAAAATAACAATGCCGTACCCAAAATGGTTCCGATAGTTCTCGGAACAGGAGAAAATCCTATTGACTGATTTTTTGAAATTAACAGCTTGTTGAGGCGCATAAAAAATAAGTAATTGGTTTTGTAAAAGTCGGCAATTTTTTCGGCTTTATACTAAATTTATCTTAATATGATTGTGTTTTTATAAGTATTAATTTTTTGTTTTTATCGTATTTCCAAACATCCGAATGATTTCTTGCACCGCCCCTGCAGCTTGATGTAAGTGTCTTTTTAATTTTATCAATTTTTACATCACAAAACATATCGCATTTAGGGTTAAAACCTGATGGAAAATTTAAGCGATCAAATTGTTTTGTCTTTTGGTTGAAAATAAAAATCTCATAAATCGTATAACCCCCCATTCCGTCATCAGTATGAAAAGAAGCAAAATCTGTAAATCCGTCAAAATTATAATCGCTAATGTCTAAACTTGACCGCTTTCCTGTTATCGAAGCTTCAAGATTGTTTATGAGTTGAATTTGCCCGGTTTCAGCATTTTTTATTCTCAATGTCTCAAAATCATCTTCAAAACGTACTTTAAATTCACTTTTGTCTTTTTGTAATATAGAAATTTCATTTTGGCTGTATGAAATAGAAAAAACGAATAGTATACCAATATGTAAAAAGAGTTTTTTCAAAATCAATTAATTTTCTTTTGGATGATAAAATTCGACAATTTTTTTGGCTTTTGATACGCCGACAACCTCTGATATTTCTTTTTCAGATGCTAATTTCAATCTTTTAACACTTTTGAAATGTTGTATTAACGTAAGCATTGTTTTTTCGCCAATTCCCGGAATACTTTCTACCGAAGAATTAAGTGCAGCTTTGCTTCGTTTGTCACGATGAAATGTGATCCCGAATCGATGCGCTTCATTTCGTAATTGTTGAATTACTTTTAATGTTTCTGATTTTTTGTCGAGATATAACGGAATCGAATCGCCCGGATAAAAAAGTTCTTCGAGACGTTTCGCAATCCCTATAATCGCAATTTTACCACGTAAACCTAATTCGTCAATACTTTTTAAAGCTGCGGATAATTGTCCTTTTCCACCGTCAATGATTATTAATTGTGGTAAAGGCTCATTTTCATCTAATAATCTTTTGTAACGGCGATACACAATTTCGGTCATTGAAGCAAAATCGTCAGGCCCTTCAACCGTTTTTACATTAAAATGGCGGTAATCTTTTTTGCTGGCTTTTCCGTCTTTAAAAACTACACAGGCTGCAACAGGATTTGTACCCTGAATATTCGAGTTGTCAAAACATTCAATATGTCGAGGCTCAACCGGAAGACGTAAATCTTTCTGCATCTGCGCCATAATTCTATTAACGTGACGATCAGGATCTACAATTTGCAATTGTTTCAACTGCTCGATTCGGTAGAATTTTGCATTTCGAATCGATAAATCCAGAATCTGTTTTTTATCTCCAAGCTGCGGAACGGTTACTTTTATTTTTTCGCCCAAATCAATTTCAAACGGAACAATGATTTCCTTTGATAATAATTGAAAACGCTCCCTAAGTTCGATAATCGCCAGTTCTAATAATTCTTCGTCGCTTTCGTCCAGTTTTTTCTTGATTTCTAAAGTGTGCGAACGAATAATCGAACCGTGAGAAATTTGTAAAAAGTTGACATAAGCTGCGCTTTCATCTGAAACAATTGAAAAAACATCAATATTCGTAATCTTCGGATTTACAATCGTTGACCTTGACTGATAATTCTCCAGTATTTCTATTTTTTCTTTGATTTTCTGCGCTTCTTCAAAATGAAGATCTTGTGCATATTGAACCATTAATCGCTTAAAATCTTTCATGCTTTCCTTAAAGTTTCCTTTTAGGATTTCGCGGATCGCATCAATCTGTCTTTGGTAATCTTCCAGAGATTCTAAACCTTCGCAGGGACCTTTGCAATTGCCAATATGATATTCCAGACAAACCTTGAATTTGCCCGAATCGATATTTGATTTGCTTAAATCGTAATTGCAGGTTCTTAACGGGTACAATTCTTTTATTAAATCCAGAATCGTATAAACCATTTTAAAATTGGTATACGGGCCAAAATATTCAGATCCGTCTTTTACCATTCTTCGGGTTAGGAATATTCTCGAAAATGGTTCTTTTTTAATACAGATCCAGGGATAACTTTTATCATCGCGCAGCAAAACATTATATCTTGGCTGTAATGTTTTGATTAAATTGTTTTCTAATAAAAGCGCATCGGTTTCTGTGGGAACTACAATGTGTTTTATCGTTACAATTTTTCGAACTAAAACATTTGTTTTGGCCGTATCGTGAATTTTATTGAAATAGGAAGAAACCCTTTTTTTTAAATTTTTGGCTTTACCTACATATAAAATTTTCCCATCTTTATCGTAATATTGATACACACCGGGATTATCCGGCAAGGTGAGAATTTGTAGATCTAAGGACGGTTTTGACATTCTGTTTTATTTCTGAAGATAGTTGAAAGCGATTTCAAAAACCATTCTAGTTCCTGAAAAAAGCTTAACAGTGATTTAGTTTCAAATTTACGAAATCAAAAGAATAATTTCTATATTTAGATTTTATAATTCTACATGAAAAATAGTAAGCCCCTTGTTATTTTTGGCGAATCGATTTTGCCGGGAGAACATAAAACCATAAACGTCGAAATAGCGCGATTACATACTACAACAAAACTTAATATTCCTGTAATTGTCCGTCGTTCCAAGCATGAAGGTCCGGTTGTTTTATTTTCGGCAGGAATTCACGGTGATGAAATTAACGGAGTAGAAGTGGTTCGACAAATCATCAGCAAAAAAATAAACCGTCCTGATAGAGGAACCATTATTTGTATTCCCATTATCAATATGTACGGTTTTGTGAATAAATCTCGTGAGTTTCCTGACGGACGTGATTTAAACCGGGTTTTTCCGGGAAGTAAAAAAGGTTCTTTGGCAAGCCGATTTGCGTATCATATCGTAGAGCAGATTTTACCAATTATTGATTACGCTGTTGATTTTCACGCCGGCGGTGCCAGTCGTTTTAATGCTCCGCAAATTAGAATCACAGAAAATAATCCGGAATTAAAAATTCTTGCCGATGTTTTTAATGCGCCGTTTACTTTATATTCTAAAAATATTGGCGGTTCTTTTAGAAATACATGTGAAAAAGCCAATGTAAAAATGCTGCTTTTTGAAGGTGGAAAATCACTCGATATAAATGATGCCATTGCCAATGAAGGAATTATGGGCGTAAAGCGTTTATTGCATTATTTGAATATGCTCGACCCAAAACATATTGTTGAAGAAGCCGAAGAACTTTCAATTTATATTAAATATTCGGTTTGGCTGCGTGCGAAATGTTCTGGTTTGCTTCATGATTATAATATGGTGGGAAGATTTGTTACCAAAGGAACTATCTTAGCCATTATTACAGATCCGTTTGGAAAGTTTGAACAAAAAGTTAAAGCGCCGCACGACGGGTATGTTATTAATGCCAATCATTCGCCAATTGTTTACGAAGGCGATGCGATTTATCATATATCTAAAAATTCTCCTGTAAATGTCGACGAGTAAAAAAGAATTAAGACTTGAGTATAAAAATCTTCGAAAAAAACTTTCTGAAAGTGATATCGAAGGAAAAAGTCTGGCTATTGCCAATAATTTAATTCAATTGCCCATTTGGGATAAAACCTATTATCATGTTTTTTTGCCCATTACAGAGCAAAAGGAAGTTGATACCGAGTTTATTCTGCATTTGCTTTCCGGAAAAGATAAAGAAATCGTGATTTCTAAAAGCGATTTTGAAACCAGAGAAATGACGCATTTTTTATTGACGGATAATACCAAAATCAAAAAAAACGAATATAATATTCCTGAACCCGTAAACGGACTTCCTGTTCCAACTCAAAATATTGAGGTTGTTTTTGTACCGCTTTTGGCTTTTGATGTTTTTGGAAATAGAATTGGTTACGGAAAAGGTTTTTATGATAAATTTTTAGCAGATTGCAAATCCGAAACCATCAAGATCGGTCTTTCATTCTTCGAATCCGTAAATCAAATCGATGACGTTTTTGAATCTGATATAAAATTGGATTATTGTGTTACGCCTGAGAAGGTTTATAATTTTCAATAAATTTTCCAATATATATTTTCACAATCAAAATCGACCCGGCAAATCGTAGAGAAGCACAGTAGTGCGTCTCCGCAACGTTTGTCGACAAAGATCTTTATATTAATATTAAGTCAAATTTCAAAAAGTAACAGTGTATCACAATGTTTGTCGATATGCTGGACGTAGACGCACTGCTGTGCGTCTCTACAATATGCTGGGGTCACACATGGATATTTCGACAATCAAAATCGTAGAGGCGCACAGCAGTGCGTCTACACAACGTTGATCGACAAAGAATTTTGATAAATGAAATTCCAAAAAACGAAAATCCCAAATTCCAGATAACAATTGGAATTTGGGATTTTTTATTTGAGATTTTTAAAACCTTATTTTACTTCTTTAATTGTCGCAGCGTCAATCCAGCCTTCAGTTCCGTCTGTTAATTCGATTTTTTTCCATTTTCCAACCGTTTCCATAACGTAAACTTTTGCGCCCTCATGAAGCAGAATAATGGCTGCACCAGCTTTTTGTGGTTCGCTTCTAACTTCGCTTAATTCAGAAAAAACAATTGCCGGGCGATCGTTGTCAAAATGATCTTTTTCAGACATTCCGGCAAAAATGCTTAAAATCAAAGCGACTAAAAGAATAAACATTCCAATGAAATAAATTCTTTTTGTAATACTGAGCTGTGAAAAATAGTAGCCAATAAAGCTTAACAAAAACACAAAAGCAATCGCAACAGAAATCTTAGCCCATTGATTATAATCAAAAATACCGGTAAAGTTCTGGATCAGTTTTGCAAAACCCACTTTTGGAACTTCTTTAATCTCGTCAATCGTTAGTTTTTTTGCAAATTTTAAGTTGTTTAAAGTCTCAGGATCGTTTGGTTTTAATACCAACGCTTTTTCATAATTGTAAATAGAAGGCGCAACTTTATTCAGTTTATAATAACTGTTTGCCAGGTTAAAATACAACTCTGCAGACTGCTGTTTGTTTTCTTTAATAATATCTTCATAAACCTGAACAGCTTCCTGATATTCTCCCTTTTGGTATAAAGCATTTCCTTTTTCGAAGCTGCTTTGAGCAAAGAAAACCTGCGAGATTAGTAAAAAGAGATATAATATATTTTTCATTTTCTTATATAATACGATTTTCAACTTTGCGAACTTAACACAGCATAATCTAAATCAATTTTTCTTAGCTCCCGATAGCTGTCGGGATTGTGTTAAAATTAAACGATCTGTTTTTCTAATTCTGAAATAATCAAAACAGCTTTGTCATAATCCTGCTGGATTGAAGCACTTGATGCAGGAGCATAGCGGGCAATTTCACAGTTTTCGGTCAAATTAATAAAATTCTGAACCGTTTCAGGATTTGAATTTCTTGATAAAAGCAGTTCCTGAATATTGTCTTTACTCATTTCTGAAGTTTCAATATGCAGTTTTGCTTTCAGGAAATTATGCATTGCTTTTTCAAGCGCAATATAAAATGCTTCTTTGTTATTAAGCTGTTTTTTAGCCTGCGATAAATATTTCTTCGCCAGCTTATTGTTCATTCTAATTCTGTTTCCGGTTACATCGCTGTCAATTGCTTCTTTTTTCTTCTTAACCAAAATTATAATTGGAATAATGGCAAAAGGGAAAAACAATAAGGCATAATACAAATCTGAACCGTAAAAATCATCTTTAGCAATTGTCGCTAAAGTTGTTTTTGGCTTAATATATTTGAATTGTTCAGTTTTAGTAATTACGTTTTTAGCAGCAGTAGAAGGATTCGCTTCCGCTAAAGTTGGCCCATCTAAAACATCAACCATAATTTCGGGAGAAGTTATTGTTTTATAGGAACCTGTACTCAAATCAAAATACGAAAACGTCATTGGTTTAATCGCATATTTTCCTTTGTACTGCGGAATAATAGTGTATTTATCTGAAATTTTTCCAGACATTCCAGACAATGAAGTGGTTACTTTTTCATCGTGAACGGGATCGTACATTTCTAACGCATTTGGTACAACAGGTTTAGGCAGCGTAAACAATTTCATGTTTCCTGTTCCGGAAGCACTTACAAGTAAATCCAGGCCTTCGCCGCTTTTTAACGTTGTTCTGGATGGTGTAACTTTAAAACTAAAGTTACCAACAGCTCCGGTAAAGCCTTCTGGCTTACCTGATTCAGGAAGTGGTCTTACACTTATTGTTCTGGCTCCTGTGGTTACAACTTTATTGTCTTCAGCAATAATCATCTGGCCAAACATATCGCGGCGATTTGTAGGCAATTGCACTCCAATATCTAATGAAAATGGTTCAATTGTTAATCTACCTGATTTTTGCGGGTATAAAATGGCTTTCTTTAATATTACATAATGACATCTCTGACCCTGATAACTTCCTTCTTCCATTACCAATCGCGTGATGTCAATATTCTGATTCCAGAAATCATTGTATTTTGGTTTAGCAATTTCTCTAAATCCGGTAACACCAATCTCATTAAAATACAGTTTGTAAACAACTGTTATTGGTTCATTTACATAAGGAGTTGTTTTAGAAACCTCTGCAACTAATTGTAATAATTCGTTTCCGGAACCACCTCCGCCTTGTTGTCTGGGATCATTAGGATCTCTTTCCTGTGCAACGGCATTAGTAACCGTAACTTTTATTGGAGACGTTTTATAAACCTGTCCATTATATTCTATGGCAGCCTGTTTAATAATTACAGTTCCTTTTTTCTCAGGCTGAAGAATATAAGAATATATTTTTTGAAAAGAGCTTCGGCCGTTTACCCAGGACTGGCTTATCTGCTGGCTTGGTCCGGCTACAAGTTTAAATCCTTCAAATGCAGGCTGGTCAAAATTATCGCCATCGACATTCATGATGAAGTCAATGCGAAGTCTTTCGTTAAGTCCAAGCGTGTTTTTGCTTACTCTGGCTTCAAATTGAACTTGAGCCATAAGCCCTTGAAAAGTGAGCAGTAATAGAATTAAATATCTTTTCATTTAACCGTTTAGTCGTTTATTTGTTTAACCGTTTAATCGTTTAACTATTATTTGTTTTAAAAGGAATCAATTAAACAAATAAACGGTTAAACGATTAAACTTATTTTACCAGTCTTTCTCTGGTTTTTTAGGATTTGATTTTATTTTTTGAGCGTTTACTTTATCTTGGATTTTCTTTTCCTCGTTGTTTACAGCATCTAACAAGTTCTGAACACGTTCTTTTGAAATTCCTCCAGGCTGCGGTTTAGGTTCTCCTTTGTTGTCAGACTTGTCGTCTTTCTTCGGATCATTTTTACCGTCATTTTTATCTTTGTCCTTATCGCCTTTGTCGTCTTTTTTATCCTTATCCTTATCTTGATTTTTGTCCTTATTCTTGTCTTTATCTTTATTTTTATCCTTATCCTTATTCTTGTCTTTGTTCTTATCGTTGTTTTTAGGAGGATTTTCTTTTAGTTTTTGTTTCGCGTAAGCGTAGTTGTAACGCGTTTCTTCGTCAGTAGGATCGTTACGTAAAGCTTCTTTATAAGCTTCAACTGCCTGCGTATAATCTTTCTCTTTCATAAAAACGTTACCAAGATTATGGTAAGCTTTATGTTTTTCAGGTCTTGTTTTGGCAATTTTTATGGCATTCGCGTAAGCGTATTTTGCTTCAGAAGCCTGATTTTGTCTGTAAATCGAGTTTCCTAAATTGTAAGAGCCGGCTGCACGTTTTGAAAATTTTGATGCCGAAATTCTGTAATTAGCTTCAGCATCAGTAAATTTATTCTGCTTATATTCTTCATTGGCATCAGGCAATGTCTTGTCTTTTTCCTGAGCAGAAACTGCAAAAGGAAGCGTTAGTAAAATATAAAGAAGTAAATTTTTCATTCTAATTTTTTTATTTTTTGTTCCGAATTTCGAGCGGAATCTTTATTTCTTTTCGTTGAATAAATTCAACTCTTTAATCCAGTTTGTTTTTCTTTCTAAAAGGAAAATATCTGCAAATAAAAGCAGGAACCCAAAACCAATAAACCATTGAAACTGCGATTGAAAATCGGCCATTTGTGTCGATTCAAATTCAGTTTTCTGAATATTGTTTAAAGCATTTTTAATGTATTCTAAAACCTCTTTGGTATTTCCGCCATATACATAACCGCCTTTTGTTGCTTTTGCAATAGCTTTTAATCCTTCCTGATTCAGTTTTGTAATAACAGTTTGTCCGTTTTGATCTTTTTGGTAATTTTTTACTATACCATTTTCTCTTAACGGAATTGTTGCGCCTCTTTCTGTTCCAACACCAATTGTGATAATTTTCATTCCAAGTTTATTGGCTTCTTCCGCTGCTGCTGCAGCTCCTTCAGAGTGGTCTTCTCCATCAGAAATTAAGATTATAAGTTTGCTTGTTTTGCTTTTTTCATCAAAATATTTAGCAGATAATCTAATCGCTTCATCAAGAGAAGTTCCTTGTGACGAAACCATGTCAGGACTCATGCTCTGCAGGAACATTTTTGCAACACTGTAATCAGATGTAATTGGCAATACCGGAAATGCACTTCCCGCATAAGCCACAATACCAATTCGGTCGCTTCCTAATGAGTTTATAATCTGCGAAACTAATTGTTTACTTTTATCTAAACGACTTGGTGCCACATCTTCGGCAAGCATACTTTTAGAAACGTCAACAGCAAAAACGATATCAATACCTTCACGTTTTACGGTTTCCATTTTTGTTCCAATTTTCGGATTTACCAAACCGATAATTAAACACGCCAACGCCAAAAGCAAAATCGATAATTTTAAAACAGGTTTAAAAACAGATCGGTCCGGACTCAGTTTTCGTACCATGTCTAAATCACCAAATTCCCGCTGTTTTTTTCTTTTCCAATACATGTTGAAAAGGAAAATACACACCACAATTGGGAGTAATAGTAAGAGATATAAATATTTTTTTTCGTCTAATTCCATTTTAAATTTTAGATTTCTGAATTTAGATTTTAGATTTTTTTAAATCCAAAATTAAATGAAGCTTCTGTAAACTGTATTTCTTAAACCAACTTCAAGCAGTAATAGAAATGCTGCGACCAAAACAAAAACTCTGTATTTTTCATCGTAATCGTAGAATTTTAATTCCTGGATTTCGGTTGTTTCTAATTTGTTAATCGAATTGTATATTTCGGCTAATCTATCGTTGCTCGTTGCTCTAAAATAAGTTCCGTCTGTTTTGCGGGCGATACTTTTCATTAATCTTTCGTCGATTTCAACTTTCTGCATTTTGAATAAAAAACCTCCATTTGGTGCATAGGCGTATGGAGATTCGGCCATTCCGTTTGTTCCAATACCAATTGTATATACTTTTATTCCGTATTGTTTTGCAATATCTGCAGCAGTTTCCGGTTCAATAAAACCGGCATTATTAACACCGTCAGTCATTAAAATAACGACCCTGCTTTTTGCTTTACTGTCTTTAAGACGGTTTACTGCCGTTGCTAAACCCATTCCAATTCCGGTACCATCTTGTAAAACGGTATCGTATTTAATTCCTTTTATTGCTTCAAGAATAATTGGTTTGTCGCTTGTAACAGGTGTTTTCGTATAAGCTTCAGAAGCGTATAAAACTAAACCAACCCTGTCATTTGGTCTTTCTTCAACGAAATCGGCAGCAACTCTTTTTAAAGCTTCCATACGGTTTGGCTTTAAATCTTTTGCGAGCATACTTCCAGAAACGTCGATTGCTATTACAATATCAATTCCTTTAGTTGTTTTAGTCTGATTGCTGATGTCTACTGTTCTTGGTCTTGCTAAAGCAATAATCAGTGAACTTAGGGCAATAATCCTGAAAATATATAAACAAGGCTTTAATTTGGTCAATAACGATTCGCTGTTTTTAAAACCTGCTGTCGAACTCATTTTTAATGTAGCCGACTGCTGATTTCTTTTCCAAAAAAACCAGCCAATAGCAATTGGAATTAATAGAAACAACCAAAAGAATTCCGGATTTAAAAAAGTGATCTGATTATTCATTAGTTACTTGCTTTTTTAAGTTCAACAGAATTTAAAATTCGGGTTGTAATGTCGTTTGCATACGTATCACCTTCTTCATGAAAGATGATTATTTGCTGTAATCCCTGGTCTTGTTTAAAAAGCAGGATTTCATAATAACCTTTTATACTCGTTTTATTTGCTGGATTTAAAACAGTCATTGTTCCGTAACCTTTTATACCCTGAATACCTTGATTGGTCTGGAAATCTTCTTGTTTAACAATAATGTTTTGACCACCTTGAAGTTCGATTACTTTTAAAGCACCTTCTAAAGCTTTTGATAAATCAATATCGGTAGGAGTTTTAAATTTAGTGGTTGAAACTGCTACATAAAAATTGTCAATCATACTTCCGTATGCAAAAAGCTGCATTTCCTTAATCAACGCCATTGTTTCTTTTGGAAGGACTTTTAATGCATCCATTCGTTTTAAAACTTTTGGGGTTTCAATGATAACGCCCGGATTTCCGTATTCACTTTTAACCCATTCGCCTTCTAAAAGTTCTTTAGACGGATGACCAATAATATTGTCTTTTACGTATGTAAAACCTTTTGTGGCAATGAAAAAAGCTGCTGTTGCCAATATCAGGAATACAACAGAGCCAGCAGTAATGGCAATTCGTTTGTTTCTTTGTTTTTTTAATTGAAGCTGAATTTGTTTTTGCTTTTGCGCTTCGTTCAGCAATTGATCTTCTTCTTCAGCCGGAACTTCGGTTGGGATTGCATTGTCTAGCGTTAAAATTACTTTCTGGATTTTATTTCGGTCTTCTGTAATTTCAAAATCAAGCGGTTTCGATTTGGCAAATTTTACTAAATCGGCCTGGCGTAGAACGCGTTCTAAATTCTCCACCGTTTCAGGCGTTAAAGTCATTTTCTTTTTAGTCGAAGCTGTTCTGATTGCCTGAATTAATTCAGAAGTTGTACTTTCCATTGCCGGAATATGAATCGCTTCTTCAATATAATTACGGGCAATGTCAGTTAGTTCACTATAATATTCTTTAATTTCGCCTTTTTGAACAAGTTCTTTTGACTCCAGATTGTTTAATAAACTTGTCGCTTTTTCAATTGGCGTTTTATAAACTTCTTCTTCGATTTTCTTTTTCTGGTGTTTTTTAACATACCAATAAATTCCTGCGCCAATTGCTAAAATAATAACCAAAGCCACAACGTATTTCCACCAATCGCCAATGCCGCTGTCAGCCGCAGTAATATCTTTAATGTCGTACATTTTTTGCTGTAAAGTATCAACTTTTACATTAGCAACTTCTACACGAATAGAATCTGAGAAATAAGGTTTTTTATCAATTAAAATCTGAACACTCGGAATTACATATCTTCCCGAATCAAATTGTGTTAATCCATATTTTTTGATTAATTCGTAAGTGTCGTTTTTCTTTACAGTATCAACCGGATAGGATTGAATAACCTCTAAAGGGCCAAATCTTTTTAGTTTAGGGAAAACGACTTTCGAATTAGCATTTACAACCGTTTTCAGCGTTAGCTTAAACTCGGCTCCAACTTTATTTTTGGTGGTATCAATGCTGGTTTCGACTTGTTTTTGAGCAAAAACAGCCGAAGAAAGCAAAAATAAAAATATGTAAAACTTTAATTTCATTATGATTAACGATTGAAGATTAACGATTTTTGATTTCAGATTTGTGAAACTTAAATATTAATCTTTGTTCTTTTTTATGAATTATTTTTTGATGTTTTAATACTTGATACAAAAATTGAGATTAATTGATTGGCCTCTGTTTTTGCTCGTATTAAACTTTCATGATCTGTTGAAAGATTTGCTTTTTCTATTATTTTTAAGCAAACAAATGTTTCTCTTAATTCTTTCAGACAAATTCCCATTTTATGGATAAAATCTTTTTTACTTTCTGTACTTTGTGCTTCACCATAATTTAAAGCAGGTGATGTGCTGGAACGAGTTATTTGACCTAATAAATGATTTCCAGCGTAATTTTTTTCAAATGTAATTGTTAGTAATATTATGCTTGCAGCAAAATCAATCAATCTATTTTCTACTTCTTGTTTAGTCATTCCTTAATTCTTCCCTTTAACCATAAATCATAAACATCATAAATCAAAAATCGTTAATTAAAAATCTTAAATCTTTACCTTGATTTGAAATAGCCTAATAATTTAGTAACATAATTTTCGTCGACTCTTGTGTTTACAACACCAGCGCCAGATTTACTGAAAATATCTTTGAAATAATTTACGCGTTCCTGATAATGCTTTTCGTAATTCATTCTCACTGTTTTTGAGCCTGTATTTACCAATTGAATTTTTCCCGTTTCAGCATCAAGCATCGTTACCATTCCTAAATTTGGGATTTTTTCTTCACGGATATCATATACGCGAACACCTGTAATATCGTGTTTTTTAGAAGCAATTTTTAAAGTCTGCTCGTAATTTTCAGACATGAAATCAGAAATCATAAAAACAATTGCTTTCTTTTTTTGTGTTCCTGATAAAAACTTCAAGGCTTGAGAGATATCTGTTTTGTGGCTTTTTGGTTCAAATTCGATTAATTCACGAATAATTCTCAAAACGTGTGAACGGCCTTTTTTTGGCGGAATATATAATTCGACATTGTCAGAAAATAAGATCAATCCAATCTTATCATTATTTTGTGTAGCCGAAAAAGCCATCGTTGCAGCAATTTCTGTTACGATGTCTTTTTTAAACTGACTTTTTGAACCAAAACCTTCAGAACCCGAAATATCAACCATTAAAACCATGGTTAATTCTCTTTCTTCTTCAAAAACTTTTACGTGGGCTTCGTTGTAGCGTGCGGTTACATTCCAATCGATGTTACGAATATCATCGCCATATTGGTATTGGCGTACCTCGCTAAAAGTCATCCCGCGTCCTTTAAATGAAGAATGGTATTCTCCCGAAAAGATGTGATTGCTCAGTCTTTTGGTTTTGATTTCAATCTTTCGTACTTTTTTTAAAAGCTCTTTTGTATCCATTTTTTCGGATTGCAGATTTTAGATTTTAGATTTTAGATTCCAAATTAGAGCGTAGGTTTTAAATCTAAAATCTACACTCTAAAATCTAAAATTTTTTAAGGTACTTCAATCTCGTTTACGATTTTGTTGATAATGTCTACAGAAGTAATGTTTTCGGCTTCAGCCTCGTATGTGATTCCAACTCTGTGACGTAATACATCATGTACAACAGCACGAACATCTTCTGGAATTACATAACCACGACGTTTGATAAAAGCGTAACATTTAGCAGCATTTGCCAAGTTGATACTTCCACGGGGAGATGCTCCAAAACTGATAAGTGGTTTTAAGTCGGCTAATTTGTATTTCTCTGGGTAACGAGTAGCAAAGATGATATCCAGAATATATTTTTCGATTTTTTCATCCATATAAACTTCACGAACTGCTTCTTGCGCACGTAAAATTTGTTCTACAGAAACTACGGCATTTACTTTTTCGTAACTTCCTTTTAAGTTTTGACGAATTACAAAACGTTCTTCATCAATTTTTGGGTAATCAATTACCGTTTTTAGCATAAAACGGTCAACCTGAGCTTCAGGTAATTGGTATGTTCCTTCTTGCTCAACAGGGTTTTGAGTTGCCAAAACTAAAAACGGACGATCTAGTTTAAAAGTTGTATCACCAATTGTAACTTGTTTTTCCTGCATTGCCTCTAAAAGTGCAGACTGAACCTTTGCCGGAGCACGGTTAATCTCATCGGCAAGTACGAAGTTGGCAAAAATAGGCCCTTTTTTAATAGAGAACTCGTTTGCTTTAATGTTGTAAATCATGGTTCCGATGACATCGGCAGGAAGTAAATCCGGCGTAAACTGGATACGGCTGAAAGAACCCTGAACCGCTTGTGACAAAGTATTAATGGCTAAAGTTTTTGCTAAACCGGGAACTCCTTCAAGTAAAATATGTCCCTGACCCAAAAGACCAATTAATAAACGCTCGACCATATGTTTCTGGCCCACAATAACTTTGTTCATTTCCATTGTAAGAAGGTCTATAAAAGCACTTTCTCTCTCAATTTTTTCATTTATCGCTCTAATGTCTAAAGTCGTTGTATTTTCTTCCATATAAATATTTTTAAAACCTTGATTTTTACGCCTAATTTTTGAGAGTGCAAATTGAATATTTTTTAAGAAGTAAGATGTTAAAGAATGGTTAAAACTTCGACCAATTACCTAATTTTAAGGACGAATTGTGAATCTATTTTTATATTTTTAAGAACTTTGGTGATTATGTTTTACAAAAGCATATTTATTAGCAAAAATAACTCAATATAACCATGAGCAAAACAGCATTATCGCCTATAATTTCAGGCACTATGAATTGGGGTGTTTGGGATAAAAACCTTTCACCAAAAGAAATGGAAAATATGATACAAATTTGTATCGAAAACAAAATCACAACTTTTGATCACGCCGATATTTACGGGGATTATACCACCGAGGCCGATTTTGGTAAAGCATTTAAAGCCAGTAAAATTTCACGCGAAAAATTACAATTAATTACGAAATGCGGAATCCAGCTTGTAACAGAAAGCCGTAATAATAAAATCAAACATTACGATTATTCTAAAGAGTATATCATTTGGTCTGTTGAAGAATCCTTAAAGAAACTTAAAACTGATTATGTTGATGTTTTTTTACTGCACAGACCAAGCCCTTTAATGCAGGCTGATGAAATTGCTGAGGCGGTTGAAAAATTAAAATCAGAAGGGAAAATTTTAGATTTCGGACTTTCAAACTTTACAAGTTCTCAAACTGAATTAATTCGTCAGAAAACAGAAATTAGCTATAATCAGGTACAATTTTCTGCAACACATTTTGAACCAATGGTTGACGGAAGCCTGGATTATATGCAGACACACGGAATTCGTCCATTGTCATGGAATCCGCTTGGAACTGTTTTTAGAGAAGATACTAAGAAAACACGCCGTTTGAAAAAATTATTTTCAACGTTACTTGAAAAATATCATTTAGGAGCAGATACACTTTTGCTTGCGTGGATTTTAAAACATCCGGCAGCAGTTGTTCCAATTGCAGGAACGGTTAATGTTGCCAGAATTCAGTCTTTAGTAAAAGCTGCTGAATTAGAAATGGACAAAGAAGACTGGTTTGCCATTTGGACAGAAAGTATGGGTGACGATGTGCCTTAATTGGTGAAATTATCATTGATAAAAAAACAGCTATGTTTAAATATTTAGACATAGCTGTTTTTTATGGTTGATTAATTAATTCAAGTTGTTAGTTTAATAATTCAATAAATAAATCGGCTCTAAAAAAGTTTAATCCCTGCGGGATATTTTTTCTGGCAGATTTTATTATTCTGCTGCCAATATTTAACTCCTAACGGGGTAACAAAAAAATATCTTGGAGAGATTACATATTGGTAGAAATCAATTTATTCATGTCAATTTTTGTCCCTCCGGGCAATGTCATTAAGTTAAGCTTTTAGAAAATAAAATTATTGCAAATCAAATCCGTGTTTATCCGCGTTTTTACGAAGTAAATCTGTTTTATCCGCGTCACAATTAGACGCTGATTTTACTGATTCGCTAAAGCGAAAACGCTGATAAAAACTGATTTTTCTAATTACTTTCTTAATTAAACTGTTAAGTAATTTTATAGATTTCCTCTTAACTTAATGACATTGCCCGTAGGACTACACTTTATTAACTAGCAGCTTGAATTAATTATTTATTGTAAAGCCAGAGTGTTCATGTTTGTAATTTGGCCATTAACAACCACAATATTAGGAATAACTAAAGGCGGTAATGCCGAACTCGGATCTGGTGTGATGGTTACCGTATAAGTTCCAGCGGGAATACCGTTTAGCTGAAAAGCACCTAACTCATTTGTATAAGCTGATACTGTTACATCTCCAACCTGAACAGATACTAATGACTGAACAGCAATTGGGGTTACAATTCCTTTGATTGCTCCGGATACCGCATTTGTAGAAACTCTGATTACAGGATGTAAGTTATAATTTCCAGAACTACCAGCCTGAACTACAACAGAATGTTCTACATCAAAATCTAATAAAAAATCATAAGTTACACCCGGTACTAATGTTTGATTAACTTTTAGTTTTAGACCTGATTGTTGGGCACTTGGCGTTTTTAAAGGATAAGTTGTGCCATCTTTAATAACTGTATTATGTTCACCAAGTACCAATCTGATTTGTCCTAAATATCCTGAAGGAACCTCGTTATCTGCCAAAAGAACATTTACACCACCTGTTAAATCAAGTAAATTGTATATACCTGGAGTTATATTTCCAATACTTACCCATCCGTCTTCGCCGGTTTCTGAATTGCTTTTGATTTTAACGTCTAATACCTCAACGTTTACTTCGTCGTAATCGCCTGGAGCATCACTCATCCTTACGCTGATTTTTGAAGTTTGAGAGTTGTTGTCATCATTACTGTTACAACTTGTAAAAAATAAACAAAGCAGCAATGTCAGGAGAAGTATTTCTAAATTAAGTTTTACTTTTTTCATGACTTTCTTTTTTTTAAATTAGTAAATTAATAACGCAGAATAAAATTAATTTAGTGTCTTTATACTGTAATTTTGTAGAAATTTTAATCGAATTTTAAGGAAAAAGTTTGGTTATCTCTTAAATAAAAGTAGGAAACTTAAATCATGAAAAAAACTGTTTTAATAACTGGCGCCACAAGCGGAATTGGAAAAGCAACTGCGCAAATATTAGGTAAAAATAACTATAAAATTGTCCTTTGCGGAAGACGTATTGATCGTTTAAAGGAATTGGAAAAAGAACTTTCGGCTTTTACAGAAGTACATTCTTTGTCTTTTGATGTTCGGGATAAAAATGCGGCTTTTGACAGCATTAATAATTTACCTGAGGAGTTTTCGGCAATTGATATTTTAATTAATAATGCCGGAAATGCACACGGTTTAGATCCGATCCAGAACGGAGATGTTGACGATTGGGATGCTATGATTGATATTAATGTAAAAGGCCTTTTGTATGTTTCGAAAGCGGTAATGCCAAAAATGATCGAAAGAAAATCAGGGCATATTATTAATATTGGATCAACAGCTGCCAAAGAAGTATATCCAAACGGAAATGTATATTGCGCTTCAAAACATGCAGTTGATGCTATTACAGCAGGAATGCGAATTGATTTAAATCCATTCGGAATTAGAGTTGGAGCAATTCATCCGGGAATGGTCGCAACAGAATTTAGTGAAGTGCGTTTTAAAGGTGATATCGAAAGGGCTTCAAATGTTTATAAAGGCTTTGATCCGCTGCAGGCAGAAGATATTGCAGATATTATACATTTTGTAGTTTCAAGACCATATCACGTAAACATCGCCGATTTAGTTGTAATGAGTACTGCGCAGGCATCATCAACGATTGTCAAGAAAAATATTTGATAAGAGATTTTATTGTAAAGACGCACAGAAGTGCGTCTTTTTTACGTTTTAAAGTTATAGAAGTGCAAAAAAAATAATTACGAGTTTTTAATTAGTGTAAATTAGTGCAATTAGCGGCAGAAAAAACTTAAACCATGATCAATAAACGCCTTTTAATAAAAAACTTACTCGCGCATAATGATGAGAGCAGTTTTTATGATAAAAAAAGGCAGCTGAATCTTCATTCCAGAGAAGGAAAAGGAAAGTTTCTAAAACATATTTGTGCGTTGTCAAATTCAAATCCAACCAATAATTCTTATATCGTGGTTGGAGTAGAAGATCAGGATAACGAAATTGTTGGTGATGATTTTTTTGACGATAGCCGAATCCAGAATCTTGTTAATGCTTTTCTGGAAAATCCGCCTAAAATTCAATATGAAAATGTACCATTTCCGAATCTTCCAAAAGATAAAGTAATCGGATTGGTGACTATTAAACCCAAAAGCAAAATTTCCTATTTCAAAAAAGGAATTCATACTATTGCTGCCAATAGTATTTTTGTGCGACGCGGTAGTAATTCGGTTCCTTTAGAAATTAGCGAAGAAGTTGAAAAAAATTATCAAAATACAGAAACGGTAATTGGTATCGAAAATAGTTCCCGAAACAGCATTCAGTATACTCTTGACGGTGTAATTGATTTTATGAATTTCAGACATAAAGATATGTCGCCAAAATATAATGTTTTTAAAGAATTGTTTGTGATCTGCTGGGCCGGAGTTCCAAAAAAATCCAGAGATAAAACCTTTTTATCCCGCGTTGATATTGAACTGATTAATGAACAAGTTAAACTTTTTTATTCGGCGCAGGATGTGGTTACGATTTTCTTTAATGATGATACTTTTACAATTACAGAATATGTTCCGCTTGGACTAAATGATAAAACAAGTTATTATCCGCTGGAAGAACAAACGATTCATTTTTTTGATAACGGTTATTATAAAATTGACCGCCAAATGCTTTTTCAGCCGCCTGAATTCAATAAACGAATGTTGTTTCATATTTATAACGGGAATATTGCATTGCTCCAAAAATTACAAAAAGGAATCTCTCTTTCTGGCCGCGAATTAAAAGATCTTGAAAATCTTCCTTCAACTTTTATGATTTGCTATTTAAATGGTTTTGATGATGCCAAACAAAAATTGATTGATGCCAAGTTACTTTTAAAGCCTTTTGGACAGGCTTATTTGTCTTTTAAAGAAGCTTTACGAGTTTTGAGAAAGATGAAGTATGATATACAGTAAGGAAAGGTTCTAAGTTGCTGAGATGCTAAGGTTCTAAGTTTTTTGTAGGTATGTATACGTAGAGACGCACAGCAGTGCGTCTAACCGAAAGGTTTTTTGAATTGCCTCCACCTTTAGCTGGAGGTAAAAATTGAAGGTATTAGGGCTTTAGCCAAATTTTCTTTCGAAATTAAATTATTGAAACTTTAAATATTTACTCACTTTATCATACGGAAAAACTATTTCTTTTGGGCCGTCAGCGTAAGATGCAGCTTCGTATGAATTGTAATAAAGCAGTAAACCTTGAGAAGTATAGAAAATATTCTGCGGTAATTGAAATTTATCGTTTTCGAACATTAAACCTGTAGCGTTTATGTTTGCTTTTTCGGGAATTTGGTATTTGAGCCTGAATTCTTTTTCGGCGAAAGCCTTAAATTCTTTCTCATTTTTAAATAATTGATCGTTAAAAATAACTTTTCCGGTTTTTGAATTAAATAATAAAGACCTGAAACCCTGATAGCCATGTGCGCCGCCGGTAAAAGTATAATGATCTATTTTGATGTTTAAAATCTGTTCTGATTCAAACTCGACATTTCCCGTTATTTTTCCTTCCCAGCCAAAAGTATCATGCGGAAATTTTTTATGCATTTCTTCGTAAGAAGCAATAAAAGATTTTGACAATGATTTATAATCATTGACCTTTGCCGAGTCTTCGCCGAAATAAATGATTTCTTTAATTACATTGAAAACTTTTTTATTAATGCTGTCAGCGATGATTTTCTTATTTTTAGCAATCGGGACTTCTATTGTAATTTTCGGGCAATCGTTTTTGCACGGAATAGTAGATTTTTCTTCAAACGTTTCATTTTCAAATGAAAGCTCTTTTTTGCAACTTGTAAAAATCAAACACAAAAAGATTATAAATATGTAATTTTTCATATCAAAAAGTGTTAATTATCTACAAAGGTAAGAAGTTGTATCAGGATAAAATAAATTAAGCGGTAAATTTGTGCGACAATTATGGATTTAAAATTTATAACTATATGAAATTCAATACAAAAGTAATACATGGTGGTCAGCATCATGATCCAAGTACCGGAGCGGTTATGCCGCCGGTGTATCAAACGTCAACTTTTATCCAGACAAGTCCGGGAAAACCTTTGGCAGATTATGAATACAGCCGGGCGTCGAACCCAACCCGTACGGCTCTGGAAGAAGCTTTAGCAAGTATAGAAAACGGTGTACGCGGACTGGCTTTTTCTTCTGGTTTAGCCGCTACAGATTGTATTTTAAGATCGTTTAAAGCAGGTGACGAAGTTATCGCAATGGATGATTTATATGGAGGAACTTACCGTATGTTTTCAAGAATTTATAAAGATTCAGGAATAAAATTCCATTTTGTTGATATGACAGATATTGCAAAATTGAAATCATTAATCAATGAAAATACAAAATTAGTTTGGGTTGAAACGCCGACAAATCCGTTAATGAAATTAGCAGATATTGCAGAAGTTGCAAAAATCACTAAAGAACATAAAATTTGGTTTGCAGTAGATAATACTTTTGCGACGCCATATTTACAAAAACCTCTTGATTTAGGCGCAGATATCGTTATGCATTCGGCTACAAAATATTTAGGCGGACATTCTGATGTTATTGCAGGTGCTTTAATTGTAAAAGACGAAGCTTTGGGAGAGCAATTACATTTTCAACAATTTGCAACTGGCGCAACTTTAGGGCCAATGGACAGTTTTTTAGTTTTAAGAGGGATCAAAACTTTAGCATTAAGGGTGCAGAGACACTGCGAAAATGGAGAAAAAGTAGTGGAATATTTAAGCAAACACCCTAAAATAAATACGGTTTATTATCCAGGATTGCCAAACCACCCATTTCATGAAATTGCAAAAAAACAAATGAAAGCTTTTGGCGGAATGGTTTCTTTTACATTCAAATCAGCTAAAAAAGAAGATTCTATTGCATTTTTAGAAAAATTGAAAGTATTTACTTTGGCAGAATCTTTAGGGGGAGTTGAATCGCTGGCAAATCATCCGGCTTTAATGACACACGCATCGATTCCTGCAGATAAAAGGGCAGAAGTTGGTATAACGGATGATTTAGTAAGATTAAGCGTTGGTATCGAAGATGCGGATGATTTAATCGCAGATTTAGAGCAGGCTTTATCTTAAAAAAAAGCAATAAAAAAATCCAAATTCCAATTGTAACTATTTTGGAATTTGGATTTTTTTTATTTTGGAATTTTTCTTTAAAATTAGAATTCTAAGTAATAGATATATCCAACATTAAACCAAACCTGCCAGTCATTTGACTTATTTTCCGGGTAAAGATCTTTGTTTGGGTTTAAACCGTCAATCCAGTCTGAACTAAAGGCTTGAAAACGCCCCTCAACCATTAAATCGCTCATTTGAGTTAATTTAAGATGGAATCCAACACCAGCTGTTGCTGCTAAAGCTACTCCGTTTTCACTGGCAAAGCCATATTGATGCCCGTCTGAAGGAGTTAAGTATTTTGGAAAAGTTGTTGCGGGAGTTCCTAATTCACCCATTGTTGAGCTTACTTTTGTAGAGTAATAAGATGCTAAAAATCCAACACTTACATACGGACTAAAACCGCCCGGAGTATTTTCGAAATCGTGAATTTTCATAAATGGAGAAAATTCTAACTGGGCTCCAAGATTTAATAAAGTAGATTTACCGCTCATTGCTTTTAGCTGTGAAACGGCCAATTGGTTTTTAGCGGTTTCTAGGTAACCTCCAAAATGATTAAGAGTTGTGGTATTGAATGACAATTCTGACCTAACTTTAAAATGTTCTGTAAAGAAACTTTCTCTGCTATTATTTGCAGAGAAATTAATAAAGTGAACAATTCCTACACCAAAACCGGTATTTCCCACGTTGGTATCAAAATTATGTCTTTGTCCAAAATCCGACTGAAAAGTTACAGGGCCGAATATAATTCCTACTTCTTGTGCAAAATCCGACTGAGCGGTAGCAATTGTAGATATGCCAAATAAGGCGAAAATCGTGAAATATAGGTGTTTAAACATCTCTTGGGGCTTTCAAAATATTGGCAAATATAAAAAAAACATACACGAATCAAAATAATATACACTTCTATTAAAAATTTAATAACAAAATACTTAATTTTCTGACTTTAAAGGTGGTGAATTGCTGTAAATTCGGAGGTGTAAAATTGTATTTTTAAGATTGTTTAAAAAATACACAATTCTGCTCCAAAAGCAAAAAAAAATAACAAACCATGATCATTTTGATATATCTTTGTATGTTATAACGAAAACGTTTTCTTAAAATGTATTTTCTTATGTAATTGATTAAGTTTAAAACTATTATTTGAATAATTTATTGTAAAATGGAACAAAAAATAAATGAATTTATGGCTCTTGTTGAGTCAAAAAATCCAAACGAGCCAGAATTTCTTCAAGCCGTTAGGGAATTTGCAGAAACGGTAATTCCATTTATCGCAGAAAGAAAGAAATATGATGGGAAAAATTTACTTCTTAGAATTGCAGAACCAGAAAGATCTATAATTTTTAGAGTTCCTTGGGTTGATGACAAAGGAGAAATAATCGTAAACAGAGGTTTTAGAATTCAAATGAACTCAGCGATTGGTCCATATAAAGGCGGAATCAGATTTCACCACACTGTAAACCTATCAGTTTTAAAATTTTTGGCTTTCGAACAGGTTTTCAAAAATAGTTTAACAACGCTTCCAATGGGTGGAGGTAAAGGAGGTTCTGATTTTGATCCTGAAGGTAAATCTGATGGAGAAATCATGCGTTTCTGCCAGTCATTCATGACAGAATTATGCCGTCATATTGGTCCTGACTTAGATGTTCCTGCTGGGGATATTGGTGTTGGTGCCAGAGAAATTGGTTATTTATTTGGTCAATATAAAAGAATTAGAAATGAGTTTACCGGAGTTTTAACCGGAAAAGGACTTGCTTACGGTGGTTCATTAATCAGACCAGAAGCTACAGGTTATGGAGTAGTTTATTTTACAGATCAAATGCTTCGTACTATTGGTCACGAAATTAAAGGTAAAAGAGTTGCTATTTCAGGATTTGGAAATGTAGCCTGGGGTGTAGCATTAAAAATAAATGAACTAGGTGGAAAAGTAGTTACTATTTCCGGGCCTGACGGTTACATTTATGATGAAGAAGGTATCTCTGGAGAAAAAATCGATCACATGGTTGAAATGAGAGCTACTGGAGACAACAGAGCAGAACTTTATTTAAAGAAATATCCAAACGCAGTTTTCCACAAAGGAAAAAGCCCTTGGGAAGTAAAAGTTGATATTGCAATTCCATGTGCAACTCAAAACGAATTGAATGGAGAGGATGCTAAAAAGCTTATTGATAATGGTGTTTTATGTGTAACTGAAGCGGCTAATATGCCATCAACTTTAGATGCTATTAAACTGTTCTTAGATAATAAAGTACTTTTTGCTCCTGGTAAAGCGGCAAATGCCGGCGGAGTTGCTGCATCTGGATTAGAAATGACGCAAAACTCTATTCGTTTAAACTGGACAAGCGAAGAAGTAGATTTAAGATTAAAAGATATCATGGTTGGAATTCACAACCAATGTAAAAAATACGGTGCAGGAGATGATGGTTATGTAAACTACGTAAAAGGAGCTAACATTGCCGGATTTGTTAAAGTTGCCGATGCTATGCTTGCTCAGGGTGTAGTTTAAGATTAATTACAATTGAAAAATGCTCTCATTTGTCGTAAGGATAAATCGAGAGCATTTTTTTATTTAGTAGAAGAAGAAAAATCAAATACTTTCGTTTGTAGTATATTTGTCTATCCGATTATCTGTAAAAAATGACAAGAAAGTTTCTTTACGTTTTATTTTTAGTACTGTTTCAATCTGGCTTTGCACAAGGTCAATTGTCCTGGCAGGGCTATTTTTCATTTAATGAAATAAAAGATATTTCAGAATCTTCGACAACGGTTTTTACTGCTTCAGAAAATGCTTTGTTTTCTAAAAATGCGGCTTCAAATGCGGTAAAAACAATAACAACTGTCGAGGGACTTTCCGGACAGACAATTTCTGCTGTATATCATAGCGAAAGTTTCAAAAAGACAATTGTTGGTTATGAAAACGGTTTAATGATCATAATTAATGAAACAGATGGCAGCATAATAAAAAAAGTAGACATCATTAATAAGCAGTTAGCTGCTAGTATTAAAAAGATTAACCATTTAATGGAGCATAACGGGTTATTGTATGTTTCCTGCGATTTTGGAATTGTGCAGTTCAATTTGACAACATTACAATTTGGAGATACTTATTTTATAGGAGATAACGGAGCAGAAATCAGTATAAAACAAACCGCTTTTTTTAATGGATTTATTTTTGCGGCAACTTCAAGCGGAATTAGAAGAGCAGATATTACAAATCCAAATTTAAACGATTATAGCCAGTGGACTGTTGTAAATACGGGGAATTGGTCAAGTATTACAACATTAGATGCAGAACTTATTGCAATTAATTCAACAGGAAATATTCACAGATATAATTCGAATAATTTTGTTGGTTTTTTACAGCTTCCGCAGCCTTCTGTTGATATGCGTGCGGTAAATCACAATTTATTTATTACAACCTCAGGTTCAGTTTACATATATAACAGTCAAATGATTTTAAATCGTGAGATAGTTAATACGCAGCTTCCAGACATTAATCTGACCTTTTCCTGTGCATCAGCAGTTGGCGATTTAATTTACATCGGAACTAAAGAAAAAGGGGTGTTTTCTTCCACATTTTCCGGAATTGGAACTTTTGAAAACAATACACCAACCGGTCCTTCACGAAATAATATCTTTTCACTTGATGTTACACCAAATGTTCTTTGGGCTGTATATGGAGATTACGATATTTATTACAATCCTTATGACTTAGATAGCTATGGTATAAGTAAACTTAACAACTCAAAATGGTTAAATATCCCATATTCAGAAGTTTATGATGCAAAGTCGATTACTCGTGTTATTGTAAATCCAAGTAATGAAAAACAAGTCTATGCGAGTTCTTTTTTCTCTGGATTATTGCGAATTGAAGATGATATTCCGAATTTTTTATACAATGAAAAAAACAGCGGTTTAGAAACTTTGACATATGAAGGTCCAAATTATATTGATGTTCGTATTAACGGAACTGCATTTGACAGAACAGGAAATCTATGGGTAACAAACAGCCGAATTAAAAACGGATTAAAAGTTTTAAAAACAGATGGCCAATGGCAGAGTTATGCTACAAGCACAATTTTAAGTAATGCCGAAAATACAAGCTATGCTAATGTCGTTATTGATAAAAATAACGTAAAATGGATTTCTACAAACAATGAAGGTGTAATCGCCTTTAACGAAAGCACCAACACTTTCAAAAAAATGACCTTTGGCACCGATGCAGGAAATTTGCCGACAGCAGATGTAAGGTCGGTTGCAATCGATACTAAAAATCAGCTTTGGATAGGAACAACAAAAGGATTAAGGGTTTTGTCGAACGTTGGAAATTTCCAGGCCGAAAGCCAGTTAAAAGCAAATCCGATAATTATAATGGAAGATAATCTGGCTCAGGAATTAATGTATGAGCAGTTTATTACTTCGATTGTAGTTGACGGCGCCAATAATAAATGGATTGGTACTGCGGATTCTGGCGTTTTTATGGTTTCGCCAAATGGTCAGGAAACCAAATATCATTTTACAATTAATAATTCGCCTTTGCCAAGTAATACTGTAAACGATATTAAAATTAATAGTGCAACCGGAGAAGTTTTTATAGCAACGAACAAAGGAATGATTTCGTTTAAAGGAATTGCAACGGGAGCAAATGAAGATTTGAATAATGTTTATGTATATCCAAATCCGGTTAGGCCAACTTATTCCGGAACAGTAAAAGTTGCCGGTCTAATTGATAAAGCCAATATAAAAATTACTGATATCGAAGGAAATCTGGTTTACGAAACAACTTCAGAAGGAGGAACCATAGAATGGGACACCACCGCTTTCGGAAAATATAAAGTAGCATCAGGCGTTTATATGATTTTTATTTCTGCACAAGACGGCGGGGAAACTAAAGTCAAGAAAGTTATGATTATTCGATAGTTTTCAGTCTCAGTGGCAGTTTAAAATTTAGATTTCTAAAATCTAAAATCAGCAATCTAAAATCTAAAATCCTGTGCTCGTCAAAACCAAAGCAATAGTAATTTCATCTTTAAAATTTCAGGAAAAAAGCTTGATTGTAAAATGTTTTACACTTTCAAACGGACTGAAATCTTATTTTGTGCGCGATGCTTTTTCGAGCAGAAAAGCAAGTCATAAAATTGCGTATTTCCAGCCATTATCGATTTTAGAAATCGAAGCTGTTCATAAAAATAAAGGCACTCTTGAAAATTTTAAAGAAATAAAAAACGGAATCCCTTTTCAAACCATCCATACTGATATTGTAAAAAGTACGATGGTTATGTTTCTGTCAGAGATACTTCATTATTCTATTCAGGAAGAAGAAAAAAACGAATCCCTTTTCTTGTTTTTAGAAACCGCATTGACTTGGCTGGATAATCATGATGAAATTTCTAATTTTCATTTGATTTTACTTTTAGAAATTACAAAATATTTAGGGTTTTATCCAGATGTTTCAGAAATTAACCTGCCTCATTTTGAAATGAATGACGGTATTTTTACATTTTCCCATGGCGGAAATGTGCTTTCAGAACACGAAACAAATTTGCTTAAAAAGCTAATCGATTTAAAGTTTGATAACAATCAAAAAGTGTTTCATGTACTTGAAAGACAAGTTTTACTGAAGATTTTAATTGATTACTACAGCTTTCATTTAGAGGGATTCAAGAGGCCAAAATCACTAGAAGTTTTGAAAGAAATATTTTCTTAAACTGAATCCTATTTTTATATATTTGTGCAGCGAATTTTTATTAAAATAATACTAAACATTTTTTTAATAAGTTGATTCAGAAATATTAGCCTCAGACAAATATTAAATTTTTAATGAAAAATCAATTACTATGAAAAAAATTACTTTTTCGATTATTTTGCTTTTATTAGTCAGCGTTTCGGCCATTTCTCAAAGGAAATACGACGAAATTGTTAAGACAGAAAACACTGTACAGGATTTGGTACAAAACGGAATTACAGGTATCGTTGTTTTTAAAGAAGGAGGAACTGTAAAAGGTTTAGATCCTGAAACTAAAAAAGTGGTATGGACTTTAACAAAAGACGATTTTGGAGCTACATCTGCAGGAGATATCTTAACAGATCCTGATTTTGGAAAAGTTTTTAAAGACAAAAGTGCTTTAACAACTGTTCCGGGCAGCCCATATGTTGAAGCTTACATCAACAATAAATACATTATCATTAATACAGATACTGGTAAAATTGTTTACAATTCATCAAAAGAATCTTTTTGGGTAACACAATCAGACTTTATTCCTGAAACTGATGAGTATTTGCTTACGCTGAAAAAAGACGGCGATATGGCAATTGCTTTATTAGATATGAAAACAGGTGAGTTGAAATGGAATACAACTGTAGATAAAGCAAAATCATTATTTAGCTTTTCTTTCAAAGAATCTGCAAATACAAATATTGCTACAGTTCACGGATCAGTAATTTACTATTTGTTGTACGGTAAATTATATTCTTTTGACAGAAATTCAGGAAAATTGAACTGGAAAGGTGATGAAGATTATTCTAAATTCTTTTTAACTCAAAATGATAAAAACATTGTTGTAGTAAATAACGCCGGGACTTTCTCTACAAAACAATATTTAAATGTTTTAAATACAGAAACAGGAAAAAGTATCTGGAAAGAATCTATTAAAACAAAAAGAGTAGTTTATCTTGAAGATTGGGGAACAAAATTATTAGTTGCTCATTACAGCGGTTTCAACTTTTTTGACTTAAAAACAGGTGAAAAAATCTGGAAAAAAGATGCTCGTGGAGATGGTTTGAAAAGAGTAATTCCTATCGATCAGGATTTCTTATACGTTGCAGAAAACGAAATGATGTTAATCAACAAAGATGGAGAAAAACTTTGGAAAAAATTCATTGAAATCTCTGATGACAAAGAAGACCCAATTTATTACTTAGGAAAAGTAGGAGAAAAAGTAATGTACCTTACAGGAACTTACGGAAACATGGTAGATTATAAAACAGGTGTTAAACTTTGGAAACGTAATATTCAGTTTGACAAAGACCGTCCGGTTTTGCCTACTTATGACGAAGCTACAAATTCTTACTTAGTATATAACGACGAGAAATTATACAAATTTGATCCAAGCATCAGCGATAAACCAGAGCCATTTGCTAAAGTGAACATCAAAAAAGAAAAAGAATTAAACAGTATCGAATTGTTTCCTTGGGGAGTTGTACTTTCCGGACCGGTTGAGGTAATGGGAGTTAATATGGATGGAACAATTAAATACCACCTTACGTATTCACAGCCGGGAGAAACATCAAGACGTCTTTTAAAAAGTGCTGCAATTGCAGGAAGTATTGGTTTAGGTATTGGTGCAGGAGTAAGTGAAGTAAAAGGATCTGAAATAACGATGACATACCGTGATTCTAGCGGAAACATGAGAACTTCAGTTGTGAGAAACGAAGATAAAAATAACATGAACCAGGCAAAAAATTATGCAGCCGGAGCAGCAGCTCTTGGTATTGTAGCGGCTAAGTTCAATTCTCGTTTTAATGCAATGAAACAAAACAGAGACTTCTCTTATATTTTTGCAAAAGCAGATTCTGGAGAAAAAGTTTTGGTAAAAGTGAGTAAAAAAGACGGAGTTGAAGTTGATAAAATCATTTTTACTAACAATCAGCCGGTTTATGAAATAGATCCGGCGACACAAAACATTTTTTATGTGTCTGATAAATCTATTCAGATTTTTAATAAAAAATAAGATAACTAAAAACTCAAAGCCATCAGGATTTTTTTCTGATGGCTTTTTTTTTGCCTATGAAAAAAATAGTACTCTTAATTGCCTTGTTTGTAATTGGTTCAGTTCAGGCACAAGAAAAGATAAGTTCCAGAAAAAAGAAATTTTATATACCCGTAATTAAATATCCGGAATATCCTGTTCTTGATAATGTATTAACGCAGACCACTTTTTATCAAATGGATAAACAGTTAATACAAGAAGAACCTATATTGAAGAAAAATTATTTTAACATAGAAGGTTTTATAAAAGATCCTGCAAACGGAAAACTGAGAATTTATTTAACCATCGAACTGCCGCAATATAAAGCGACAAAAATCGATAGTGTATTTGATAAAAAGGAAAATAGCTGGAAATTTCAGGCATTTTCTAATTATAGTGTAAAAATAAAAATGGAAGCAAAATGTGCTGATAAGCTTCTGTTAACCAAAGATTTTAATACTGTCGAATCGTATTTAATTGCAGGAGGCTATCAAAAAGATAATTTGAAAGCTGCAGTAGATATGAATAATAAAAAAATTGCAGAAGCAGAGAAAGATGGTAATTATACCGTTGCAGAGTTAGGATTAGATACAGTAATTTACAGTTCTGTTCAGGCAATACAAAACTATCTTAACTACAAATTAAAGTATACTATAGACGAATCTAAAATAAAGTTTGAATTTGTAACTTCAAAAGGACATTCAGAATACAATCAGATGCTGGCATTTGAGAACGAAATTACGGCTCAGATGGAAAAAGTAACACTTGAAAAAGGTTTAGACGAAAAATCGTTAACGCCGCATTTGCAGTATCTGGAAAGTTTATTGGTAAAATATCCGCCTTCACCAGCAAACGAAAACATCCGGTTTATAGTAACAAACAACTTAGCAGAAACTTATTTTTTACTTGAAAACAAAGAAAAAGCATTAATGTATGCTAATTTACTTATCGAGAATGATAAACAGGATTCCAGAGGATCTTCGATTGTAAAAAAAGTAAATAACGGCTATTTTGTCGATAAAAAAATAAGAAGCCATACCACACGTTTTGCAGATCTTAAAAAACTAGGTCTTAAAATAGCAGAAGAAAAAGAAGAAAAAAGGTTAGCCTTTTTTGAAAAAATAGAGCAGCAGGATGCTGAATGGGAAAGTGAAAAAGCACGCCGTGAAGCTTATTTAGAAAAAGGCAAAATTAAAAGATTTAATCTTCTGGATTCTATTCCATACCAGTCAAATGCAAATTTACTGGCAAAAGTAGTAGATAATTTAGGGGGAAGCCAGGCTTTGAAAAAAGTAGAAAAAGCACATTACTTTTCTAAACTTTCTATAGAAGGAAATAACGTGCCCCAAACAGAAGAAAAATGGGCGACAAGCACAAATTATCTTTTGAAGAAAAAAATGCCCGAAACCTATTATGAAATTGTAAATGGAGCAGAAGCCTGGAGTCATGACGATCGCGAAAGCGGTTTAAATGCCAAATGGGCAAAATCGACAACTTACGATTACAACAATTTATCTAAAAATGTTGATTTAATTAATTTTCTTACAGATTTAAGACTTGATTTATGGAATAATTTTGAAGTTTTGCAAGATGAAATGTACGAAGGAAGATTGTGTTATCATTTGAACTATTTTGAAAAAACCTTAAGTTCAGGAAACAGAACGATTCCTAAAACAGATTATCATGTTTTTATTGATAAAGAAAATTACAATATCGTTTCGACAGAAAAAACAGAATTTGACAACGGAAATAAAAGCTTTTTTGAAAGAAGACTTTATGGCGATTACCGTCCGGTCCCAACATTAAATTCAGGAAAAATACCGTATAAAATTAATTACGAAATTGAAGATTTTAACGGAGAAACCATTTATCAGGAAGTACGTGAAAAAGTAGAAATAAATCCTGTTTTTGGAAATCGAATTTTTATGAAAGAAGTCTATTTCGGAGGATTTAAGTAGTCCTTTTTAATTCTTCCGGGAAAATAATTAGAATTGGTTAGTTTTTGGTTTGTTCGCTCAAAAATTTGAGATTACTGCCAAAAATTGACCAATTCTTTTGTTTTTGTACCCATTATCCCAACAAAAGTTTGTGAAATTTAAAGAAATTGATGGACAATAATTCAAAATTCCTTACTTTCGCACCTCGTTTAAGAAAAGGATAAAATGAGTACAAAATTTACTGAGTACAAAGGACTTGACTTGCCAACTGTAGCGTCGGAAGTTCTTGATTTTTGGAAGAAAGAAAATATATTTGAAAAGAGTGTAACTACTCGCGAAGGTGCAGAGCCTTACGTATTTTTTGAAGGTCCGCCTTCAGCAAACGGATTACCGGGAATTCACCACGTGATGGCACGTGCGATTAAAGATATTTTTTGCAGATATAAAACTCAAAAAGGCTTTCAGGTTAAAAGAAAAGCAGGCTGGGATACTCACGGTTTACCTGTAGAATTAGGAACCGAAAAAGAATTAGGAATTACAAAAGAAGATATTGGTAAAACAATTTCTATCGAAGAATATAACGAAGCGTGTAAAAAAACCGTAATGCGTTATACCGACGTATGGAATGATTTGACCGAAAAAATGGGGTATTGGGTAGATATGGAAGATCCATATGTAACTTATAAACCAAAATACATGGAATCTGTTTGGTGGCTTTTAAAACAAATCTACGATAAAGGTTTGTTGTACAAAGGATACACGATTCAGCCGTATTCTCCAAAAGCAGGAACAGGATTGTCTTCTCACGAAGTAAATCAGCCCGGAGCTTATAGAGATGTTACTGATACTACGATTGTAGCGCAGTTTAAAACATTGCCGGAGACATTGCCAAGCTTTTTACAAGGTTTTGGGGATGTTCACATTTTGGCCTGGACGACAACGCCTTGGACATTGCCATCGAATACAGCTTTAACAGTTGGTCCAAAAATCGATTACGTTTTAGTAAAAACATTCAATCAATATACTTTTGAGCCAATCAATGTTGTTTTGGCTAAAAATTTAGTTGGAAAACAATTTGGGAAAGGATTTTTCGCAAGTGAAGACGATGCTGATTTCGACAAAGTAAAAAATGGAGACAAACAACTTCCATATAAAATAGTAGCTGAAGCAAAAGGAGCTGATTTAGTAGAAATTCGTTACGAACAATTATTGCCTTATGTATTACCATACGAAAATGCCGAAAATGCATTTAGAGTAATTACCGGAGATTTCGTAACTACCGAAGACGGAACAGGAGTAGTGCATACAGCACCTACTTTTGGTGCAGATGATGCTAAAGTAGCAAAAGAAGCAAAACCGGAAGTGCCGCCAATGTTGGTTTTAGACGAAAACGGAACAGCAGTTCCTTTAGTAGATTTACAAGGAAAATTCACTTCGCATATGGGTGATCTTGCCGGTAAATATGTGAAAAACGAATATTATGATGCAGGACAAGCGCCAGAGCGTTCTGTTGATGTTGAAATTGCTATTCGATTAAAAGAAGAAAATAAAGCCTTTAAGGTTGAAAAATACGTACATAGTTATCCACACAGTTGGAGAACTGATGAGCCGTTGTTATATTATCCGCTAGATTCCTGGTTCATAAAAGTAACCGATGTAAAAGATAGAATGTTCGACCTGAACGAAACTATCAATTGGAAACCTAAATCTACTGGTGAAGGACGTTTTGGAAATTGGTTGAAAAACGCCAACGACTGGAACTTATCTCGTTCTAGATATTGGGGGATTCCATTGCCAATCTGGAGAACAGAAGATAAAAAAGAAGAAGTTCTGATTGGTTCTGTTGAAGAATTATACAATGCGATCGAGAAATCTATCGAAGCAGGTTTTCAAAAAGAAAACCCATTCAAAGGTTTCGAAATCGGAAACATGTCTGAATCTAATTATGATTTAATTGATTTACACAAAAATGTAGTGGATCAGATTACTTTAGTTTCGGCTTCAGGTAAGCCAATGAAACGCGAGAGCGATTTAATTGACGTTTGGTTTGATTCTGGAGCAATGCCTTATGCACAATGGCATTATCCTTTTGAAAACAAAGATAAAATTGACGAGAACAAAGATTTTCCTGCAAATTTCATTGCAGAGGGAGTCGATCAGACTCGCGGATGGTTTTATACCTTACACGCAATCGGAACTTTGGTTTTTGATAAAGTAGCCTATAAAAACGTAGTTTCAAATGGTTTGGTTCTGGACAAAAACGGACAAAAAATGTCTAAACGTCTGGGGAATGCAACAGATCCTTTTGAAACAATTGCAGAATACGGCCCAGATGCCACACGCTGGTACATGATTTCAAACGCAAATCCTTGGGATAACTTAAAATTTGACATTGAAGGAATTGCTGAGGTTCGCCGTAAGTTCTTTGGAACGCTGTACAACACGTATTCATTCTTTTCGTTATATGCTAATATTGACGGATTTAAATACGCTGAAGCAGAAATTCCGTTAAACGAAAGACCGGAAATCGATCAATGGATCATTTCAGAACTTCATACCTTAGTCAAATTTGTTGACGAATGTTATGAAGATTATGAGCCAACGAAGGCTACAAGAGCAATTTCTGATTTTGTTCAGGAAAACTTAAGTAACTGGTACGTTCGTTTATGCCGTCGTCGTTTCTGGAAGGGTGAATATGCCCATGATAAAATTGCTGCCTATCAAACGCTTTATACCTGCTTGTTAACAATCAGTAAATTAAGCGCTCCCGTAGCTCCTTTTTTCATGGATAAATTGTACAGAGATTTAACGAGTTCAACGCAAACCGAGCAATTTAGCAGTGTTCACTTGGCTGAGTTTCCAAAATTTGTCGAAAACTTTGTTAATAAAACGTTAGAAAGCAAAATGCAAAAGGCGCAAACGATCTCATCTTTAGTTTTATCATTACGTAAAAAAGAGATGATAAAAGTACGTCAGCCTTTGCAAAAGGTAATGATTCCGGTGCTTGACGAGAATCAGAGAGCTGAAATCGAAGCGATTTCTGACTTGGTAAAAGCCGAAGTAAACGTGAAAGAGATTGCACTTTTAGACGATGATTCTGGTATTTTAGTAAAGCAGATTAAGCCTAATTTTAAGGCTCTTGGACCACGTTTTGGAAAGGATATGGGATTGATTTCTAAGGAAATACAAGCTTTTTCTGCAGATCAGATTAATCAATTAGACAAGCAGGGAACGTTAGATATTGTTATTGCTGGAAATAATGTAACTTTATCACTAGAAGACGTCGAAATAACATCGCAGGATATTGAAGGATGGCTGGTTGCAAATTCAAACGGAATTACAGTTGCGCTTGATATTACAATATCTGAAGAATTGAAAAACGAAGGTATCGCGAGAGAATTAGTAAACAGGATTCAGAATATCCGTAAAGATTCAGGATTTGAAGTTACTGATAAGATCAAAGTACAAATAAAAAGAAACGGTTCTTTAGCAGAAGCGGTTTCTAAAAACGAAGACTATATTAAGTCTGAGACGCTGACAGATAATTTGGTTTTTGTGGATGCTTTAGAAAACGGCACAGAAATTGAGTTTGATGATATTAAAACATTGATATTAATTTCAAAATAATATAATACCATGATAGATGAAATTACAAGATACTCTGACGCCGATTTGGCGGAGTTCAAAGAAATAATCCAAAATAAAATACAAAAAGCACAAGCAGATCTTGATTTGATTAAGAGTGCATACATGAATGATTTGAATAACGGAACCGATGATACTTCTCCAACTTTTAAAGCTTTTGAAGAAGGAAGCGAAACAATGTCTAAAGAAGCTAACTCTCAGTTAGCAATTAGACAGGAAAAGTTTATTCGCGATTTAAAAAACGCGTTATTCCGTGTTGAAAACAAAACATACGGTATCTGCAAAGTAACAGGTAAATTAATCAGCAAAGAAAGGCTTAAAATCGTTCCTCATGCAACAATGAGTATCGAAGCTAAAAATTTGCAGAGATAATTAAAATACATAATAAAATAAGCGCTCCTTTCAGGGGCGTTTTTTTGTTTAATCTTTTGGGGTTTAAAGCCGGGGCTTTTTTTTGCTTTTTTGAGAGAATTCAATTATAAACTAAAAAAATACCAAAATCAAAGATTTGTTTTTTGTAAGAAATAAAAGTTTAAAAATTGAAAGAAAAGAAAAAATTTTAATTAGAACTGCCTTAATGCAGACAGCTCTAATTACAATAAAATTAAGCCAGATTTTTTTCTAAATCTGCCTTGTGTTTTCTCAAAACCGCTCTTGTCATTCCAAGATTTGCTTTGGTGGCATCAGCGGCAAGATAAATCATGAATTTTTTGTTTGGCGAAATGTCGATAATGTGAATTTGATTTGAAAGTGTAATCAAAATATCCTCGATATCCTGATTTAAATTTAAAGCCTTTACGGCGTTTAATTTTGCTTTTACAACTTCCAGATTATAAGCGGCGGCCAATTCAGGATCAAAAGCTGAATCTACTGTAATGTTGCCAAAGCTTAGTCCTGTTTCAATTTCTGTTACAGATACGGCTATAAAGCCGTTTACGTTAGTTTTCATTTCGTTTAAAAACACGTTTAAAAAATCGTTACTCATAGTTCTTGGGGTTTGTGGTTAATAGTTTATGTTATTTTAATAGAGAATTTTTGCTGAGTTCTACAGATAATTCATCTGTAGAATGCATTAATAAGCCAAGGTTGCTTCCTTCTTTTGAAAATGCAATGACGAAGTTTGAACCGCTTATTTTATTTCCGACGACAACCCCATCGGAACTTTTTAAGTAAAGTTGTTTTAAGGAACCTTTTTCTAAGTCAATTAGGAATTTTTCACTCATTGATAAAATTGCGGCACTCATTGCGGCAATACTGTCGCTGTAATCGAGATTAAGAGAAGTGATTAGTTTTCCTTTTCCATTTAAAATTAATGCTGCGCTAGCTTTAGTATCGACCAGAAATTTGTTTAGAATAGTAGTTATCTCATTCATATTTTGTAAGGTTTGGGGAAAAGTTAAATTAATTTGTTTTTGGTATTTATTATTTGCCGTTTTTGTGGTTTGTATTAAACAAATGTTAATTTTTATTAACAAATATAAATTAAATTATGTATCATTGTAAAACCAAATCGTTAAATGTTTTATTTTTTTACTTAAAAAACTTACAATATGGCTAAAGTATTGAAATTTAAAGATGTAAATTCCGATGTTGAGCACAGAATAAAAGAATTTGAAAAATTACGTATCAAATTTAAAGCAGATGTAAAAAAAGCAGAAGCAAAGAAGATTAAAGCCGGAAAACCGAGCAAAGGAATTTTTAAATCTATCTCGGAGTTCTTTACAGACAGTCCGGCAAATACTACTGCAAAAAAATAGATCAAAATCTAAAATTGAGGCAAATCGCTTCGTTTTAGTTTTATTACAAAACAATTAACGTTCACAAGGGAGCGTTTTTTTTGATTTAATTGTTATTTTTGCGCATCAAAAAATCATAAAATGTCATTAAGAAAAGCGTATTTCCTTATATTTTTAGTTCTAATTGTCGATCAGATTTCTAAGATCTATGTAAAAACAAACTTCGTTTTAGGTGAAGAAGTTGTACTTTTTGACTGGTTCAGAATTCATTTTATTGAAAATGAAGGAATGGCATGGGGAACAAAAATACCGGGAGAGTACGGAAAGTTAATTTTAACAGTTTTTAGAATTTTTGCAGTATTTGGTATTGGATATTGGCTTGCCGATGCCGTTAAGAAACGTCATTCAGCTTATTTGATTGTTTCAATAGCTTTAATTTTTGCCGGTGCCGCTGGTAATATCATTGATTCTGTTTTCTACGGAGTAATTTTTGATGACAGTACACATAATCTTGCAACACTTTTTTCATCGCATCCATACGGAACCTGGTTTCATGGTTTAGTTGTAGACATGTTTTACTTTCCTATTTGGGAAGGTGATCTTCCGGGTTGGCTTCCAATTTTTGGAGGGAAACATTTGATGTTCTTTAACGCTATTTTTAATGTTGCTGATATGGCGATTTCTACAGGCGTTGGAATATTATTGGTTTTCAATAAAAGAGCATTTCCAAAACACATATAATTATTTTGAAAAATTACAATCCTGATCCGAAACTTCGGGACGGGATAAATTCCAAATTCCAAAATTCTGTGCGATAAAAAGCATCAAACATTGGAATTTGGAATTTTTATTTTTTGGAATTTGCAAATTTTACATTATTGGGATTTAATATTATTGTACTATTTTTACAATACAAAAAACCAAGTTTATGCAAAGTCCGTCTTTTTCTATTTATGATGCTTCTGCAGGATCAGGAAAGACGTATACTTTGGTTAAGGAATATTTAAAAATTATTCTTTCATCTAAAGCTCCGGACGCTTACCGTAATATTTTAGCCATAACTTTTACAAACAAGGCAGTTCATGAAATGAAAAGCCGTATTGTTGGAAGTTTGTCTGAATTTGCCAAAGATGAACCTTCTGCAAAAGCGGTTGATTTGATGGAAGATTTGTCTCGTGATACAGGACTTTCCATTATTCAGATTAAAGTAAAAGCGCGCAGTATTATTAAGCATTTAATTCATAATTATGCAGCTTTTGATATTTCTACCATTGATAAATTTACCCATAAAGTTATTCGGGCTTTTGCGCATGACCTGAATCTTCCTATGACTTTTGAAGTCACGCTGGATACTGAAAATTTATTGATCGAAGCAGTTGATGCTATTATCGCACAGGCAGGTCAGGATGAAACGCTGACTAAATTGCTGATCGATTTTACAATGGAAAAAACCGACGATGATAAAAGCTGGGATATTTCCAGAGAAATCCTTGAAACCGGACGCTTGGTTTTGAATGAAAATAATCGAAATGAAATTCTTCATTTTAACGATAAAACAATCGAAGAATTTGTTGAGATCAAAAAGAAAATGCTTGCTTTGTGCAAAGATCTGGAATCAGAAAACGAACAGTTTGCAACAGAAGCACTTTCGTTAATCGATAAAAACGGAATTGATTTAAAATCATTTTCGAGAGGAACATTTCCTAATCACTTAGAAAGCATCCGGGACGGAAAATTTAATCCGCGAAATAAAACTTTTCATGAATTTGATGATATTGCTATTAATAAAACAGCAAAAGACAAATCCTTAATTGAAAATATAATTCCAGAATTGCTTCAAATTTTGGTTAAGGTTTACAAGAATTTTGAAAAACGAGATTTCTATAAAGCCTTTCTAAAAAATATTACACCGCTTTCTCTGCTAAATACGGTAAGCAATGAATTGGCAAAAATTCAGTCAGAACAAAATGTTTTATCCATTTCAGAATTTAACGCCATCATTCATCGTGAAATTCAGAACCAGCCAGCGCCATTTATCTATGAGCGTTTAGGTGAACGATATCGCCATTTTTTTATTGATGAATTTCAGGATACTTCAGAAATGCAATGGCAGAATTTAATTCCATTAATACATAACTCACTTTCTGGTGAAGATGATTTTGGTAATAAAGGAACTTTGATGATTGTGGGCGATCCTAAGCAGTCTATTTACAGATGGAGAGGAGGAAAAGCAGAGCAGTTTATTGAATTAGGAAAAAAAGAAGTTTCTTTTTTTAGCCATGAAAAAGTGCTGAAACATTTAGATACAAACTACAGAAGTTATAGCGAGGTTATTAATTTTAATAATGCCTTTTTTAAATTGATTTCAACTGAATTTATAAATGAAGATTATAAAGATTTATATGAAAATCATAGTTTTCAAAATACAAATTCAAAAAAAGGCGGTTATGTAAATATTTCTTTTCTTCCGATAGTCGAAAAAAATGATTTTGCTGATGAGGAAGAAGTTGTTGAGAAATCAGATTTATATGTTTTAGCGACTTTAAATACAATTCAAAAAGTACTTCGGGAAGGTTTTAAATATAAAGATATTGTTGTTTTAACTAGAAAAAGAGATCAGGGAATTGCAATTGCAAATTACCTGACAGAACAAAATATTCCGCTTTTATCATCAGAAACATTGATGATTCAAAATGCGACAGAAGTTCGTTTGATAATTAATCTCCTTAGATATTTAAATAACAATGCTGATTTAGAATCAAAAGCTTACTTTCTTCATTTTTTAGCTGAAAATAAAGAAATCGAAATGCCGATTCATGATTTTATTGCTCAGGGAATGTCGCAGAAATTTGAAGAAGATTTTGAAAAATGGCTTTTGACATTTGATGTTTCGCTGTCTTTTGAAAATGTTCGAAAAAAATCGCTTTATGAAGCTGTAGAAATAATCATTTCAAAATTTATACTTCCATCAGAAGGAAATGCTTATGTGCAGTTTTTTCTGGATATTGTTTTAGAAAGAGATATTCGAAACCAAGCCGGAATAGCTGATTTCCTTAATTACTGGGATAAAAATTCTGAGAAATTCAGTATTCCTTCTCCAGAGGGAAACAATGCGGTTCGAATTATGACCATTCATAAATCAAAAGGATTGGAGTTTCCGGTTGTAATTATGCCTTTTGCGGAAGAGGATTATAACAGAAAGCCAAAAGATAAATTATGGCTGGATACCGAAGAATCTGATTTAGGCGTTCCAAAAGCTTTAATTGATAACAGCAGCGCAGTTGAAGGTTTTGGAGAAAATGCGTCAGTAGTTTTTAATTTAAAAAAGCAGGAAGAATTATTAGATAATATTAATGTTCTATATGTTGCATTAACACGTGCCGAAGAACAATTATATGTTATTTCCCAATCTTTAAAAGAAAGGAAAGACGGAGAATTTCCAAATAACATGGCTTCTTATTTTATTAAATATCTAATGCATAAAGGAATTTATAATTCGGAAATATTAGAATACGAATTTGGGAGTAAAACAAAACTTTCTAAATCTGAAGAATCTGTTGATACATTAAAGATGATTCCAATAGTAAAAGAAGTTTTAAATCCTAAAAATATTAAAATAGCACAGCGTGAAGCCTTGATGTGGGGAACGCACCAGCAGGAAGCAATTTCATATGGAAATATTGTGCACGAAATTTTAGCCTTTATAAAAGATAAGTCAGATGTTGATCTTGCAGTTGTAAAAGCAATTGAGAATGGCCTAATTACGATTGATCAATCTGAAATGGTTTTAAGAACACTCAATGAAATTGTAAATCATGATGAGTTAAGTATTTGTTTTGATGGTAATTATAAGGTTTTAAATGAGCAGACCATAGTTCAAAAAGAAGGAAAAATTTTAAAACCAGACCGTGTTGTATTAACTAATAATAAGGAAGCTTATTTGCTGGATTATAAAACGGGTGCAATTAATTCAAAATATCAACAGCAAATTCAAGAATATCAAGATGCTATTGAAGATTTAGGATACAAAGTGTTAAAAAAGGTTTTAGTGTATATAGGATCGGAAATTGAAGTGGTAAATTTGTGAAAATATTAATCAGATGTTAAAGAAAAAACTTCACTTTTTACGGGTTAAGTTGTTAATATTTAACGTTTTAAATAGATAAAAATGTACGGTAAAATTAAAGAGTATCTGCAAAGTGAGCTGCAGACAATCGAAGAAAATGGAATTTTCAAAAAAGAGCGAATTATAACTTCTGCTCAAGGTGCAGAGATTACAATTTCGACAGGAGAAACAGTTTTAAATTTTTGTGCCAATAATTATTTAGGTCTTTCGTCGCATCCGGAAGTGGTTCAGGCCGCAAAAGACGCAATGGATACACATGGTTTCGGAATGTCATCTGTTCGTTTCATTTGTGGAACTCAGGATATTCATAAAACCTTAGAAAAAAAGATTGCAGATTTTTATGGTACAGAAGATACTATATTATATGCAGCAGCTTTTGATGCAAACGGCGGTGTTTTTGAACCTTTATTAGGAGAAAATGATGCTATTATTTCAGATAGTTTAAATCATGCTTCTATTATAGATGGAGTTCGTTTATGCAAAGCAGCCCGTTATCGCTATGAAAACAGCAACATGGAAGATCTGGAACAGCAATTAATAAAAGCAAACGAAGCAGGGACTCGTTTTAAATTGATTGTAACCGATGGGGTTTTCTCTATGGATGGATTAGTTGCTCCTCTGGATAAGATTTGCGACCTGGCTGATAAATACGATGCATTAGTTATGGTGGATGAATGCCACGCTGCCGGATTTATTGGAGCAACAGGAAAAGGTACACTTGAAGCAAAAGGAGTAATGGGACGTGTTGATATTATTACAGGTACATTAGGAAAAGCATTAGGCGGAGCAATGGGCGGATATACGACAGCTAAAAAAGAAATAATAGAAATTCTGCGTCAGCGTTCCAGACCTTATTTGTTTTCTAATTCATTAGCGCCTTCAATTGTAGGTGCATCAATAAAGGTTTTTGAATTATTAGAAAAAGATACAGCACTTAGAGATAAATTAGAATGGAACACTAATTACTTTAAGGAAGGAATGAAAAATGCAGGATTTGATATAATTGATGGAGATTCTGCAATTGTACCCGTAATGTTATATGATGCGAAATTATCTCAGACTATGGCAAATGAACTTTTAAAACAAGGAATTTATGTAATAGGTTTTTTCTTTCCGGTAGTTCCAAAAGACAAAGCCAGAATAAGAGTCCAGCTTTCTGCAGCTCATACTAAAGAGCACCTGGACAAGGCAATAGAAGCTTTTAAATTAACAGGTAAAATGTTAAAAGTTATATAATTACCACATTCGTGTAATTTTTGTAGGTTTTTTTTAACATTTGATTTTGTATTTAAAAAATTTGGTGTTACTTTTGCTTGTAATTAACTAAATTGTAATTAAAAAAATTAAGTATGAAACATCTTAACAAACTTTTAGTTGCTGTAATGATGGCGATGGGTTTAAGTTCTCACGCGCAAGACAGTAACAATCCATGGGCGATCTCTTTTGGGGTTAATGCTGTGGATACTAGGACTAGTGCAAGTCCAGATCATGTTGACTTTTTCCCTGCACACTTTTCTCAGCCATTCGCAGTAAAAGACAACTGGAATATTCTTCCTTCTTTATCTTATATTGGTGTGTCTAGATACGTTGGCAGCGGTTTCTCAGTTGGTTTACAAGGTTCTGTAAACAAAATTGATAAATACGTTCTTTTCAGACCAGACGCAGCAGGTCATGATGGAAGAGGTATGATTGTAGTTAATCCTGGTGATTTAATGTACTACGGAATTGATGCTACTATTAAATACAGCTTCCAGGAATTAATCAAATCTAAAGTGATTGATCCTTCGTTATCTGTTGGTGGAGGTTATACTTTCTTCGGAGATAGCAGCTACGGAACTGTAAACCCAGGTGCTGGTATTACATTCTGGTTTACAGATGCTATTGGTCTTGAATTAGGTACAAAATACAAATGGTCTGTAAGTGGTGATAGAGAAGATGCTTCTGGAACTCCAGATGCTCCATCTCACTTCCAACACACTGCCGGTCTTGTATTCAAATTTGGTGGTAAAGACACTGACGGTGACGGTATCTACGATAAAGATGATGCTTGTCCAGATGTTGCTGGTTTAAAACAATTCAACGGATGTCCTGATACTGACGGAGACGGAATCGTTGACGCTAGCGATGCTTGTCCTAACGAATTTGGTTTAGCTGCATTAAACGGATGTCCTGATAAAGACGGAGACGGTGTTGCTGACAAAGATGACGCTTGTCCAGATGTTGCTGGTTTAGCTGCTTTAAAAGGTTGTCCTGATACTGACGGAGACGGAATCGCTGATAAAGACGATAAATGTCCTACAGTTGCTGGTCCTAAAGAAAATGGTGGTTGTCCTTTCTTAGACGCTGATAAAGATGGTGTTTTAGATAAAGATGATGATTGTCCTACAGTTGCTGGTCCAGCTAGTAACAGAGGATGTCCTGAAGTATCTTCTCAAGCTTTAGAAGATCTTAAAGTTCAAGCAAGAGCTATCTACTTTAACTCAGGAAAAGCTACTTTCAAAACTGGTGACAAAGAAACTCCAGCTAGATTAGATGCTATTAAAGAAATCCTTAAAAACTATCCAAACGCAAAATTCAGTATTGAAGGACACACAGATAGTACAGGTTCTGCTAAAGTAAACCAAAAACTTTCTGAAGACAGAGCTAATGCTGTATTAAACGCTTTAGTTGAAAGAGGTGTTAATCCAGAAAACTTACAAGCTAAAGGATTTGGATCTTCTCAACCAGTTGCAAGTAACAAAACTGCTGCAGGTAAAGCACAAAACAGAAGAACTGAAATTAAACACATAGGTTCTAAATACCAAGGTAAACTATAATTTACTTTTGTAAATAAATACTAAAAGCCATTCTTAATTGAATGGCTTTTTTTATTTTTATAAAATGATAAATACTTCTTTCTTAGAGAAAATTGCAACTGTTGTAATTCAGGATTATTCAGATAAATTAGCAGAAACTACTATTGTTTTACCAAACAAAAGAGCTAAAGTTTTTTTAATCGAAGCGCTTAAAAAGGAAACATCAAAAACAATCCTTTCTCCTGAAATTATAAGTATTGAAGATTTTGTACAGGATGTTGCTTCAATTAGATCTGTGGATTCAATTGAACTGTTGTTTGAGTTTTATGAAGTTTATTTATCTGTTACTGAAAAGCAGCACCAACAGTCTTTTGAGTTGTTTGCTAATTGGGCAAAAACACTCTTGCAGGATTTTAACGAAATTGATCGTTATCTTTTGGAGCCAAATCATGTTTTGTCTTATCTAAAAGATATCGAAGACATTAAGAAATGGGGAATAGAGGTTGAAAATAAAACTAAACTTTTAGAAAATTATATCGATTTTTGGAAACTTCTGCCTCTTTATTACGATTCACTATACAATCATCTATTAAATAAATCAATTGGTTACCAAGGTTTGATTTATAGAGAAGCAGTAAATAACTTAAATCATTTTTCGAATACAATTTCAAATCGAAATTTTATTTTTGCCGGATTCAATGCCTTAAATGCTGCAGAAGAAAAAATTGTGCAGCATCTTTTAGCGCTTGATCAGGCCAAAATTTATTGGGATGTAGATCAGACATTTTTAAATGATCCTTTTCATGATGCCGGACTTTTTGTCCGTCGTTTTAAAGAGAGCTGGAAGCATTATAAATTCCACCCTTTTGAGTGGATTGTAGACGATTTTTCTCAAACAAAAAACATTCAGGTTATTGGTACTCCAAAAACAATTGGACAAGCTAAATTGGCAGGAAGCATTATTGAGAATTTGATTAATGAAAACCCAGCCGCTTCTCTGGATAAGGTTGCAGTAGTGTTGGGAGAAGAAAATCTTTTAATTCCGGTTTTATATTCGCTGCCTTCTTCGGTTGGGGCATTGAATATTACAATGGGATATTCAGGAAAGAATAACCCATCGCAGATACTGGTAGCTAAGTTTTTCAAAATGCATACAAATGCACTTTCTCGTGCTGGCGGCAGTTATGTTTTTTATTATAAAGATGTTCTGGATATTCTGACACATCCATTAGTCGAGCCATATGCGAAGACCAATCATATTGTTAGAATAATCAAAGAGAATAACTACACTTTTATTACTCTCAATAAAATTTTAGAGCTTAATCAAAATCCGTCCGAATTGTTTTCTTTATTGTTTCAGAAATGGGAAAACGGATCGATAGCCGTTCTTGAAAATATCTCGGCAATGTTACTTTTGATAAAGCAGAATTTCAACAATGATAATGAAGAAGAAAAAATTGCTAAAACTTTTGTGTATGCTGTTTTTAAAGTGATTAATAAACTTATAAATTATTATTCGCAGCATAAACACATCGATAATATTGATACTCTTCATGCTATTTATAAGCAGATTATTGATGTGGCTGAAGTTTCTTTTGAAGGTGAGCCTTTACGTGGACTGCAGATTATGGGAGTTCTTGAAAGCCGTGTTCTTGATTTTGAAACTGTAATTGTTACTTCGATGAATGAAGGTAAGTTTCCAGCCGGAAAATCTCAGAATTCATTCATTCCTTATGACGTGAAGAAAGAATTGGGTCTGCCGACTTTTAAAGAAAAAGATGCCATTTATACCTATCACTTTTATCATTTACTTCAGCGGGCAAAAAATATTTATTTAATTTATAATACAGAAAATGACGGATTAGACGCCGGTGAACGCAGCCGTTTTATAACCCAGCTCGAAGTAGAAAAAAAATCAAAACATAATTTGTCTTTTGATATCTATAATCCGGTATTACCGGCTACGGCATATCAGCCCATGGTAATTCCGAAATCAGAAGCGGTTATGGAACGTTTAAAAGAAATTGCTGCTAATGGGTTTTCTCCTTCTGCATTAACGAGTTATATTCGAAACCCAATTGAGTTTTATTTTCAAAAAATCCTGCGTATTCGTGAAGTCGAAGAAGTCGAAGAAAACATTGCTTTAAATACACTCGGAACAATCATTCATGAAACATTAAAAACATTGTATGAGCCTTTTATCGGGAAGTTTATTTCAGAAACTGATTTATTAAACTGTTTTAAATTGTTAGATGATGAAGTGTTGAAACAATTTAAATTGGTATATAAGGAAGGTGAAATTAAAAAAGGACGTAATCTTCTGGCCTTTGAAGTTGCAAAGCGAAATGTTTCTAATTTTTTGAAAATGGAATTAGAATCGGTTAAAAACGGAGATGCAGTTCAGATTATAGCTTTGGAGCAAACTTTTGAGCGTTATCTCACTCATCCCGGTTTACCATTTCCGGTGCTAATTAAAGGAAATGTTGACAGGATTGAATTTCGCAATGGAAAAATAAGAATCATTGATTATAAGACCGGAAAAGTCGAAAAAACAAATGTTATACTTAAATCTTGGAACGGATTAACACAAGAGCTTAAAAATGACAAAATTATTCAGGTTTTGGCTTATGCGTTTATGTTTGAAGAACATGCGGGAGATATTCCAATAGAAGTCGGAATTATTTCTTTTAAAAATTTAAAATCAGGGTTTTTGCCTTTTGGATTTAAAGAAGAAAAAGATCTGGATATAACAGTAAGTAAGTCAATTTTAAATAGTTATGTAGAAGAAATTGTTTTATTGCTAAATGAAATACTGGATATCACTATCCCTTTTGAAGAAAGAATATAGATTTTAGATTAATTTATTGAATTAAAAAAACAGCTGAATTATCTACTATAAGTTTTGCTGTCAAAATAAAGAAAAGGCCTTTCGAATTTCGAAAGGCCTTTTTTGCTTTTAATCCCTTTTTATTTTAGTTGAAGAAATCTAACAAAATCGGTTTTAGCTCTTCTTTATTTTCAATATGACTCATATGACCATCTTCAAACGAAATTAATTCTGCTGTTGTATCTTCAATTTGAGCAAGACTTTCTTCGTAGTTTAAAACAGGATCTTTTTTTCCTAAAATCAATAAAACAGGAAATCTGTTTTCGTGTAAAAGCCATTCGCGGTCTTTTCGCATTTTCATTCCTTCCAGCGAAGCCACAATTCCCTGCAAAGGTGTTTTTAAAGCCTGTTCTCGTACTTTTTCAATTTCATCAGCTAAACGAGTTCTGTTGTTTTCGCTGAATAAATTCGCAATCGCTAAACTCACAAAGTTTACATAATTTTGTTTTACTGCTTTTATTGCCCGAGTTCTGTTTAATTTTTTCTCAGGACTGTCTTCTTTAGAAGTCGAATTTAATAAAACCAGTTTTTTGATATTTTCAGGGAATAATTCGGCGAAAGCCAAAGCCACATAACCGCCCATAGAATGACCTAAAATAGTAGCTTTTTCTATTTTTAAAGATTGCAAAACTTCATAAACAACATCTGCATTATCTTCCATTTCATGCACATAACCTAGACAGTCTGATTCTCCGTGACCTAATAAATCGATGGTAATAACACGATATTTTTCTGAAAACAAATTAACATATTCTGCCCACATTTTTTTGTTTTCCAAAAAGCCGTGAAGCAGTACAATTGCATTTCCTTCGCCAGAATCAGTAAAAGATATTTTCGTGTTTTTATATAGGATATTTTTCAAAATGACATTTTAAAATTTGAAGTGCAAAGATAAGAAAGGTAAAACCATATAAGAAATGCAAGTTCATTTGAGTTAAAAATAATAGCTATTAGATTCAATTTTAAATGAATTTATATTTCTTATATAGTTTAAAAAAAGACCTTCATTTCTGAAAGCCGTTTTTGTTTTATGATTTTAAAAAAGAAATGATCTCATTAAAATATTTATCTCTCGCATCGAGCCATCCGTAATGTTTAGAATGTTCTAATAAAATGAGTTTTGAATTTGGATACGCCTTATGATCAATTTCGCCAATTTCATTGCTAATAATATCTTCTTTTCCCTGAATAATTAAAACAGGATTTTTGAAGGTTTTTAATTTGTCTTTGCAGTCAAAACTCATTTTTTGCATATCAGACCATAACAAACCATTTATTGTCGAATTTCCCTGTGTTAACCTTTCGGCAATTATTGGAACAAATTTTTGATCGTAAACATAAGCCGGAGCCATTGCTCTTCCGCGTCCGAGTCTTGCTTTGTGAGATGTATCACCTTTTTCGATTTTATCATTCCAGTAATCCAGAGAATCTTTTTCAGCTTTGCTTAAACCAGCTTCAATCAAATTCGGGCTTTTTAATAAAGTCAAATCTACGCCGCCAGAAGATGATAAAATTAATTTATCGATACTGTTTGGATAAACCGTCGCATAATACGAACTCAACATTCCTCCAAAAGAATGCCCCAGAATATTCCATTTTTTGATTTTAAGATGTTTTCGTAACGATTCGATATCATCGGCCATTATTTTCATCGAAATAGTCTTAGTGTTTAATTTTGAAAGTTTCGATTTTCCGGTTCCTCTTTGATCATAAATAATCGTTTGCTGACTTTCGCCCAGCGTTTTCGCCATATCTTCAAAGCCATTGCTGTTCATTCCCGGACCGCCGTTTATAATTAAAACCGGTTCACCCTTTCCGAAAGTTTTATAAAACGTTTTACTTCCGTCAGTGTTAATTGCATAGCCTTCTGTCTGGGCAAAAATATTTCCCAAAAACAATAAAAATCCAAGTAGAAAAATCTTTTTCATCTTGAAACTACGAGTTCATCAAGCTTTCGATTTCGTCCACTTCAACAGGAATATTACGCATTAAGTTAAAAGGTCCTCCTTTTTCCTGAACCACAACATTGTCTTCCAAACGAATTCCGAATTTTTCATCCGGAATATAAATTCCAGGCTCAACTGTAAAAACCATATTCGCTTTTATTGGTTCGTGAAGCAAACCATAATCATGCGTGTCAAGTCCTAAATGGTGAGAAGTTCCGTGCATGAAATATTTTTTATATGCAGGCCATTCCGGGTTTTCGTTTTGAACATCGGCTTTAGAAATTAAACCTAAACCAATTAATTCCGAAGTCATAATTTTACCTACTTCAACATGATATTGTTTCCAAAGCGTTCCCGGAGTCAACATTTTTGCAGCTTCGTTTTTAACTCTTAAAACAGCATTATAAACCGCTTTTTGACGATCAGAAAAACGTCCCGAAACCGGAATCGTTCTGGTCATATCGCTAGAATAGTTGGCATATTCTGCCGCAACGTCTAATAAAATTAAATCTCCGGCTTTACATTGCTGATTGTTTTCGATATAATGTAAAACATTGGCATTGTTTCCAGAAGCAATAATTGGAGTGTAAGCAAAACCTTTAGAACGGTTACGGATAAATTCGTGGGCCAGTTCTGCTTCGATTTCATATTCGGTAACATTTGGTTTTACAAACGAAAGTAATCTGCGGAAACCTTTTTCTGTAATATCACAAGCTTGCTGAATCAAATCGATTTCTTCACTTTCTTTTACAGAACGAATACGCTGCAAAATTGGATTACTTTTTGCAACATTATGAGCTGGGTAACGTTCTTTCCACCATTTTACAAAACGAGCCTCGCGAGTTTCTACTTCAACAGTTGCACGGTAATGTTCGTTTGTATTGATGTACATCGTATCGGCATACGTCATCATTTCGTTCAAAACTTTATGAAAATCCTGTAGCCAATAAACCGTTCTAATTCCCGAAACCTGAAAAGCATGTTCTTTAGTTAGTTTTTCACCTTCCCAAACTGCAATATGATCGTTGGTTTCTCTCAAAAAAAGAATTTCTTTTTGGTGCTCATAAGGCGCATCCGGAAACAAAAGCAAAACACTTTCTTCCTGATCTACACCGCTCAGATAAAAAATATCTCTGTGTTGTGCAAACGGCAAAGTACTGTCGGCGCTAATTGGATAAATGTCATTTGAGTTGAAAACGGCAACCGAATTAGGTTTCATTTCTGCCGTGAATTTTTTGCGGTTTTTTACAAAAAGAGCGCTGTTTATTTGATGATATTTCATAATAACTTAGTTTTTGAACTTCGAATTTCAAAATTAGTGATTTTTGAATAAGTGGCGTATAATTGATTTATTAAAGTTTTCTTATTTGTTTTGAGTCTGTTTTTTAGCCACAGATTATACTGATTAAAAGGGTTTTTTCTTTTAAAAATTGTTTCTAACCACAATCTTGTCATTTGACAAGATTACTTAGATAATTATAGCGATAAATGATTTAGAATAAAATTTTACTGATAGATAATAATGTGAAAATTCAATTATCAAAAATGATTTATAAATTTGTGATGATGCGACTTTTATAAAATTTAATTAATTGTAATTGCTATGAATTTAAAACATTACTTCTCAATCTTAATGCTTATGGCTTTTTTTAATATTTTCGGACAGAATAAAACGGAAAAGAATAAATTTGATTTTAAAGAACCTGAAAACACACCTTGTTTTGTTTGCAGCCATGTTCTAAATCATGAACGGGATATTTTATTTGCAAGCCATGATATTGAAGGGGATTGGCAATTTCTATGTGGAAAAGACGATCATACTGAAGAAAATGCAAAAATAATTTCATTAAAAAACGCGACAGATCTTGATCAGTCTATAAATGATTTGTTCGAAATGCCAAAAGGAATAGGAGCAGAAAGAAAAACAAAAAAGGAGAAATGGAAACCCTTTAAATTAGAATAATATTTTTATTGTTCAACCCATTTTAATGCCTTAATTCACTTAAACTAGCCAGGAATTTTTTCTTTGATCTAAAACTTCGATTGCCATTCTGAGTTCAAAACTATGATACCAAAAATCAAAATCAGAAAAATAGAAAACCAAGACCTAAACTTCGTCTACAAAGCAATCTGCGAACTAGAAAATGAGGTTTTAGATTTTAAAATTTTCGAAGAAATTTTCAATGAAAACATTTCAAACCCAAAAAATCTTTATCTAATTGCCGAAAACGAAAATGAAGGTTTAGGATTTATTAGTTTTCACACCCAAAATCTTCTCCATCATTGTGGATTGGTTGGTGAAATCCAAGAATTTTTTATCCATCAAAAATATCGTGGTCAAGGTGTTGGACTTTTGCTAATAAATGAAATCAAGAATTTTGCAGATCAGAACGATTTGAAAAGTATTGAAGTTACTACAAGTAAAAAACGAATAGAAAACGTGGCGATTTATGAAAATCTGGGTTTTGCCTTAAGTCATAATAAGTTTACGATTTATAAGTAATTAAATATTTCAATAGCCCCCAGTTTTAACTGGGGGTAATCATTGAGACAAAAGACAAGGCTTTAGCCAAAAATATGCAATTTGGCTAAAGCCTTTGTGTAACAGATTTCTTAAACCTCCAGCTAAAGCTGGAGGCAATTTAATTTATGTGTGACGGCCTTTGTCAAAATTTAAAACTTTGACAAAGTTTTTTTGGTGCAAAGTTTGTCATCCTGAGCGAAGTCGAAGGATACGGTAGAAGCTCGACAAAGATTAGATGATTATTGAGGAGTTACTTGTGTGTCCTTTGGCTTCACTCAGGATGACAAAGTTTGGCTATAAAAATAAAAAACCGAAGTATATTGCTTCGGTTTTTATCTATTGGAATTTGGAATTTCTTTATTGGAATTTTAATCAATCCATTTATAATATCTCGCCCCAATCAAAACTGGAATCTCTTTTTCAATTCTATCTAAAATCCATTCGTTTTTTGGAGTTCTTATACTTTGTTTTTGTTCTTTTTTATGAAGACTTTCATAAGTGTTGAAATCAATTTCTATACTTTTAGCTAAGTTTTCAAAAAGCTTCACATTTTCTAAAGCAGATTTCCATTCTGGTTGAATCGTTCCTTCAAAAACTTTCGATTTCGATCCGCTTCCGTAAGCTAAGAAACCAAATTTAGTTCCTGCAACTTCTTTATTTGTATCATAAAAATGAGCCAAAGTCGATAGCAATCCCATGAAAATAGAGCCAGTATAAAGGTTTCCAATTAAAGAAGATGCTAATTCAGCAGGCTGTAATTTCTCGGTTACAAAACTTCTGTAATCTTCCGATTTTGCTACTTCTTTAATTTTTGTCTGATAATCTGCAGGTGCAATATCATCAGTAATAATTTTTTCGGTACTGTCTAAAGCGTAGATTTCAGACAACATTCTGCGTCCTTGAAAAGAATATGGTAAATGCATTACAATATTATGCCAAGAATTGTATAATGTTTCGGTAGTATTTTTTAATTTTTTGAATGAAAAGTAAGCATTTCGCGTACGGTCCATATAACATTGATTTGAATATTGCCCGTCAAAAACCGGCTGATCTTTATGGATTTCGATTTCGGCTTCTAGATTGTCAAACCAGGAATCGTTGTTTGCGTTTTTTGTAATTTCTTCTTTAGAAACAGTTCTGTACGGTTTAAAGAAATCAAAAACACCTTTTGTGCTTGTTGCCCAATTATCATCAAAAGCAATAATTTTTGGATCTGTAGTAACCAACATGGCTACAGCTCCGGCACCCTGTGTATATTCTCCGCCTGAATTTAAATCGTATTTTGCAAAATCGGTTGTAACTACAATTGCTTTTTTAGCCGGGTTTAATTTTACAAAATCAAGACAGTTTTGCAGAGCGTCAACTCCGCCAATACAGGCAAAAGTAAAATCGACAACATCGCATTCCGCTAAAGAATCTTCGCCAAATTTTTGCTCCATTAAATTAATTAAATACGAAGCAATTGGTTTCGAACTATCAATACTGCTTTCAGTACCAACATAAATTCGGCTTATTTCGTTTAGGCTTATTTTGTTATCAATAATAAGTTTGGTTAAAGCATTTGCCCCAAAAACAACCGCATCCTGATAAATATCCGGGAAAGTCATTTTTAGTAATCCAAGACCTTTTTCTAATTTTTCTGGTTCAATATTTCTGGCGGCTGCCAAAGTTTTTATGGGTAAGTGTATGTTTGCGACATCAAAAGAGATGGCATCAATTCCTGTTTTCATTCTTAATTTTTTGAGCTGCTAAAGGTAAAACTATGTTGTGGAATGACAATTTTTTACTTAGACAAAATTTATTTGCAATGGCACTTTTGAAGAAAACAAATCAAAACTTTGAATAAAATAACAATATGATAAATTTTCGATAATCTACTTAGAGCCGGGTTTTACTTTTAAGGCTTAAAAAGCAGAGATTTGAGGTTTTCTATAATGAATTATTTTTAATCAGCTTTATTTTTGTACGTAAAAATACGTAGATGCATGCTATTTTAAAATCATTATAAATAACAACGAAATGGTTGTAGTTCTTTTGTAATTGAGTTATTTTTGTCTAATTTTTTAAAACAAACTACTTAAACACTTATGGCACAATCTGCACTATTGAATGCTTCCATCTTAAAGAAAGTAGCTATGGCTCTTTCGGGAATATTCTTAATCACGTTTTTAGCGCTGCATGTTTCCTTAAATTTCATTTCTATTATTAGTGAAGATGTTTTTAACGAAGCTTCTCACTTTATGGGATACAATCCGCTGATACAATATGTAATGCAGCCAGTTTTGGCATTTGGAGTAATTTTCCATTTTGTAATGGGATTTGTTCTAACAGCTCAAAACAGCGCAGCAAGACCAATTGCGTATGCAAAATACAACGGAGCGGCAAATGCTTCTTGGAGCTCTAGAAATATGATTATTTCTGGATTAGTTATTTTGGCATTCTTAGGATTGCATTTTTATGATTTTTGGTTTCCTGAAGTTACCTACAAATATATTGCAGGAACAGCTCCAGATGCTACAAGGTATTATGGAGAGTTAGTTCATAAATTTCATAGTCCGGTACGTACAGGATTGTACTGTGTATCTTTTATCCTTTTAGGATTTCATTTATGGCACGGATTCGCATCTTCTCTTCAATCAGTAGGGATGCACAACAAATATTCTCGATTTTTGAGTAAAGTTGGTTTATGGTTTGCAGTTGTAGTGCCAGCCGCTTTCGTAATTATCGCATTATTTCATCATTTCAATAATTAATATCAATTATAATGGCATTAGATTCAAAAATTCCAAGTGGTCCTATAGCGGACAAATGGACAAATTATAAAGATCATATTAATTTAGTAAACCCTGCTAACAAACGTAATTTAGATATTATCGTTGTTGGTACAGGTTTAGCTGGAGGTTCGGCTGCGGCTACTTTGGCTGAGTTAGGATATAACGTAAAAGCATTCTGCTTCCAGGATTCTCCACGTCGTGCGCACTCTATTGCTGCACAAGGAGGTATCAACGCGGCAAAAAACTATAAAGGTGACGGTGACTCTATTTACAGATTGTTTTACGATACTGTAAAAGGTGGTGATTACCGTGCTCGTGAGGCAAACGTTTATCGTTTGGCTGAAGTTTCAGGTAATATTATTGACCAATGTGTGGCTCAAGGGGTGCCATTGGCTCGTGAATATGGTGGACTTCTTGATAACCGTTCTTTTGGAGGAACTTTGGTTTCTCGTACATTCTACGCACAAGGACAAACAGGACAGCAGTTATTGTTAGGAGCTTATTCTGCAATGAACCGTCAGATTGGTCGTGGAAAAATTAAAATGTACAACCGTCACGAAATGCTTGACATTGTAATCGTGAACGGAAAAGCGAGAGGTATTATCGCTCGTAACTTAATCACTGGAGAAATAGAAAGACATTCTGCTCATGCGGTAGTAATTGGTTCTGGAGGATACGGAAACGTATTTTTCCTTTCAACAAATGCTATGGGAAGTAACGCAACAGCAGCTTGGAAAATTCATAAAAAAGGAGCGTTTTTCGCAAATCCTTGTTATACACAAATTCACCCAACATGTATTCCGGTTTCAGGAGATCACCAGTCAAAACTGACTTTGATGTCTGAGTCTTTACGTAATGACGGTCGTATTTGGGTACCTAAAAAATTAGAAGATGCTCAGGCAATCCGTGAAGGAAAGAAAAAAGCAACTGATTTATCTGAAGACGAAAGAGATTATTTCTTAGAAAGAAGATACCCGGCGTTTGGTAACTTAGTACCTCGTGACGTTGCGTCTCGTGCTGCTAAAGAAAGATGTGATGCTGGTTTTGGAGTTAACAAAACTGGAGAAGCTGTTTACTTAGATTTTGCAGCAGCAATTAAACGTTACGGAACGGAAGATGCTTACGTAAAAGGTTTAGATGATAAAGATGCTGCTTTGGTAACAAAATTAGGAGCTGCAATCGTGAAAAGTAAATACGGAAACTTATTCCAGATGTATTACAAAATCGTTGACGAAGATCCTTATACAACACCAATGATGATTTACCCAGCGGTTCACTACACAATGGGTGGAACTTGGGTTGATTATAACTTAATGACTACAATTCCTGGATGTTTTTCAATTGGAGAATCTAACTTCTCTGATCACGGAGCAAACAGACTTGGAGCTTCTGCTTTGATGCAAGGTTTAGCTGATGGATATTTCGTATTGCCATACACTATTGGAGATTATTTAGCTCCGGATATTAAAATGGGTGAAATTTCTACAGACTTACCAGAATTCGTTGAAGCTGAAAAAGCTGTTGTTGATCAAATTAATAAATTTATCAATAACAACGGAACTCATTCTGTAGATTATTTCCACAAAAAATTAGGAAAAATCATGTGGAATAAAGTAGGTATGGCTCGTAATGCTAAAGGTTTAACTGAGGCTATCGAAGAAATTGCTGCTTTACGTGAAGAGTTTTATAAAGATGTAAAAGTTCCCGGAAGCGCTTACGAATTTAATCAGGAATTAGAAAAAGCAACTCGTGTTGCCGATTTCTTAGAATTAGGAGAATTGTTCGCGAAAGATGCTTTACACCGTAACGAATCTTGTGGAGGTCACTTCCGTGAGGAATATCAAACAGAAGAAGGAGAAGCACTTCGTGATGATGATAACTTTGCATACGTTGCAGCTTGGGAATACAAAGGAAAACCAAGTGATGCAGTATTACACAAAGAACCTCTTAATTACGAAAACATTAAATTAGTTCAAAGAAGTTATAAATAAGAATTTGGTCGAAAGCCCAAAGTCTTAAAGTCAAAAGGCAAAATGTGCCAAGCGACTTTCGACTTTCGACTTTATGATTTTCAAACGAAAAAGGTATGAAACTTACATTAAAAATATGGCGTCAAAAAAACGCTCAAGATAAAGGAGGGATTGTAGAATATCCTATTGATGGAATCGAACCAGATATGTCTTTCCTTGAAATGTTAGATGTTCTTAACGAAGGTCTAATCAACAAAGGAGAAGAGCCTGTAGCATTTGACCACGATTGTCGTGAAGGAATCTGCGGAATGTGTTCTTTATTCATCAACGGTGAAGCACACGGACCAGACAGAGGTGTTACAACTTGTCAGTTACACATGCGTATGTTTAAAGATGGCGATACGATTTTTATCGAACCATTTAGAGCAAAAGCTTTCCCTGTAATTAAAGATTTAGTTGTTGACAGAAGTTCTTTTGACAGAATTCAGCACGCAGGAGGATTTATTTCTGTAAATACTTCAGGAAATACAATTGATGCAAATACAATTCCGATTAACAAACACGATGCAGATAAATCATTTGATGCTGCAGCTTGTATTGGCTGCGGGGCTTGTGTTGCAACTTGTAAAAACTCATCGGCAATGTTGTTTGTTTCTGCAAAAGTTTCTCAATATGCATTATTGCCACAAGGTAAAATAGAAGCTGTTGATCGTGTTTTAAACATGGTTCACCAAATGGATTTAGAAGGTTTCGGTAACTGTACAAATACAGGAGCTTGTGAAATCGAATGTCCTAAAGGAATTTCGCTTGAAAATATCGCACGTATGAACCGTGAGTATTTAGCAGCAAGCTTGAAAGGATAAGAGAATACAACAATTTAGTATATTTAAAAAACGCATTCATTAATTTGAATGCGTTTTTTTATTTAAGTAGAATACTATTTATAATAAATAAGATTTTAGATTTTTTATTGGTGTACACCTAGAAGTTTCTTAAAAACTATTTAGTAATTTTTTCAAATAATAATATGCTATATTGGATGTTTCAAATTTGAATATATTTTGTGTTTCTAATCAATACTCCATTCTTTTACTAATTCAGGTAATCTTGTCACTACTTCTTTTCCAAAAATTACTTCCGTGACAAGCCCCATATGAATTGAGTCTATTAATCTACATAAGTAAGAGCGTCCTTTGATCCACCATGTAAAATGATCATCGACAAAAAGGTAATGATTTATCTCTCTGCCGGTACTGTTTTTAGCTTCCCATAGTTCCCAACCATCTAATTGTGTTTCGTAGACTCCATCGGCAACTCTGCTTCCGAATGTTGTGGTGTAGTAGTATTCTTTGATTTCCCAAATTGCTTTGGGGTCAATTACAGACGGGAATGCGCCGTCTACTCTTCTGGATAGAGTTCTAATTGGAAAACCATCATGAGTTAATGCAGTTAATTCTTTGGGATTATAATCACAATTTAAATTTCCTTTGTTGCATTCTATAATCATGTTAACTAGTCCGGTTAGATATGAATGGTCTTTTTTTTCGTTTTTTTGCTTGTTGAAAGGAAGAGGGCAAGTTGGTGCAATCTTATCTTTCATTTCATAAAATAACGCTTTTGCTTGGTCCTTATTCATAAGATTTGGTTCGACTTCTTTAGTAAGTAGCTCCCCTCTATATTTTATATAGTCGACAACTAATTTTCCAAAATCCGTAAGGACATTGTCATTAATTAGCCTTACATCTGATAACCCTTCATCAGCAAAAACAGATTTAATTTGTTGTATGGTCGGAACGACAAAGCCACCATCAGGATTTTTTTTTGATTTTGCAATAGTATATCCTAGTCGTTGATTAAGAAGTTTTATATTTGCCCAAAACTCTAAACTTAAATTTTCAAATTTATTATTTGCTTTCATTAATGTTTTTTTCAAATTGAAAGATAAATTCCGATAAACTTACCCCCATGGATTCTACTATAAATTTTAGTTCTACTAAATCTAATCGTCTTTCACCGCTCTCGATTTTACTTATAAAAGATTGAGGGACATTGAGGATTTTAGCCAAATCTATTTGTTTAAGACCTGAACCAACTCTTAGACTATACAAAGTCTTTAGTAGTGCTTTGTGCTCTATACTATTTATACTTTTATCCACATATCAAATTTATATTCTAAAATCGGATATCCCAATTTAGGATAAGGACATATTTTTTCTTAATTTTGAAAAAAAAATAGATCAATTATGCAATTAACTCTCGATACGAAGTTTGCTTTATACACCCCTCCTAAAGGTCAACTATTAAAATGGGTAGGAAACAAACAAAAATTTGCTTCTGAAATTGCAAGATTTTTCCCTGTAGATTTCAATACTTTCTATGAACCATTTGTAGGTAGTGGGGCAGTTTTAGCTACTGTATGTCCAAATCATGGAGTTGGTTCAGATGCTTTCAAACCCTTAATTGAAATTTGGCAAAAACTGAAAGAAGACCCTCGTGGTCTAGTTGAATGGTATGCAATAAATCGAAATCGTCTAGAAAAAGAAGATAAAATAGCTGTCTATGAAAGTGTTAAAGCTTCTTTCAACAATAAACAAAATGGTTTAGATTTCTTATTTCTTACTCGTTCATGTTATGGAGGAATTGTTCGTTTTAGACAAGGAGATGGCTATATGAGTACGCCTTGCGGCCCTCATACTCCTATTTCTGTAGAAAGTTTCAAAAAGAGAGTGTTAGAATGGAGTAGGAGAATGACTAATGTTAATTTTATTCACGCTGATTATAAAGAAATTTTTGCCCAGGCATCAGAAGGAGACTTGATTTATTGTGATCCACCATATAGTCATAGTCAAGGTATTCTTTATGGAGCTCAATCGTTTAAGTTAGAAGAGTTATTTAATGAAATATCTGATGCAAAGAGAAAAGGTATAAAAGTTGCTTTGAGTATTGATGGAACCAAAAAATCAGGAAATTTTTTGTGTGACTTGCCAATACCGGAAAATGTCTTTGAAGAAGAAATATCTATAAGTGTAGGTCGCTCAATGCTAAAGAGATTTCAGATGGAAGGACAAACACTAGAAGAAGAGTTAGTAACTGATAGACTATTGTTGAATTATAAAGTTTAACAAATTTAAAAGCATAAAAAAATGCCCTAAAGGAATTTCTCTTGAAAATATCGCACGTATGAACCGTGAGTATTTAGTAGCAAGATTAAAAGGATAACATATCTTTTTTTGTTTTTACTCATAATACAACTGCGATTCACTTATTTCCTGTTTTTCTTTTCCTTCCTGCTGAATAAAACAAGTTAAAGTAGTTCCTCCAATCTGGTCAAAATAACTAATATTGATTTTATGAAATCCCTTTTCAAGTTTAACAACTCCGTAAGCTTCATTGAGCCAATGAATGCCATCATTGTTTACAACTAATTCATTATCTATAAAAAGCTTCGATCCGTCGTCTGAAAGGGTCGAAATTGTATAATTTGCCGTTTCCGGAATAAAGATATATCCGTCAAATTTTAAGCCGATATAACGCTCGATTTTCGTTTTCCACTTTTCACTGCTGATTTTACCTTCAAAAATGCCTGAATTAACAGGTTTTGCCAATTCTAAATCCTGAACTTGCTGAAATAACGTTCCAGTAAAATAATCGAATTTTAAACCCTTTTTTGTTGGCTTTACCGCTAAAGCCGGTTTCAATTCAGGATTTTTAACCAATATTTTACTAATTGAACTTTTTCTGCCGCTCGGGCTGATTTGAACCGTTTTTATAATTCGGAATTCGCCTTTTGGAATATTTATCGGTACAGGTTTAGTATAAAGTTCTGCAGTTTCATCTGGATTATAACCATCAATAGTATAAAAAATCTGCCCGTTTTTAATCGTTGGCTTTAAGTCCAGAATATATTTTGATGCGATTAAAGCCGTTTCTTCAGATCCAAAAGGAATTGGGACTTTATACATTCTTTTCTGTGCTTCCAGTTTTTCTAAATGATGCGGAATTCTGTTTAGAATAAAACTATTGTAATTTTTATTCTGAGGTTCTGTCCAGGCAATTTCTGCTAAAGCAAATACACGCGGATAAATCATATAATTTAATTTCGCAGGACTTGTCAAATATTCAGACCAAAGATTAGACTGAACTCCCATAATATATTTCTGCTCCTCAACCGTTAAACTGTCTACAGGAGTTGGATTGTAATTGTAGATTTTTTCAACCGTTGTTAACCTTCCAATAGTCAAAGGTTCCTGCGGAGAATAACCTTGATTATAATCTAAATATAAAACCTGTTCAGGATTCATAATTACAAAATGCTTTTGTTTCGCCGCGCTGATTCCGCCAGATTCGCCACGCCATGACATCACCGCTGCATTTGGAGCAAGTCCGCCTTCGAGCATTTCGTCCCAGCCCAGAATTTGTCTTCCGTTTGCATTTAGGAATTTTTCAATTCGGGTTGTTAAGTAACTTTGTAATTCATGTTCGTTTTTCAAACCTAAAGCCACAATTCTTTTTTGGCAGTTCGGACATTCTTTCCATCTTGCTTTTGGGCATTCGTCTCCGCCAATATGAATATATTTACTAGGAAATAAAGCCATAACTTCGGTTAGAACATCTTCTAGAAAAGTAAAAGTTTCTTCTTTTCCCGCGCAAAAAATATCTTCAAAAACGCCCCATGATTCTACAACTTTGTAATTCCGATCCGGAAAACAAGATAAATTTGGGTAAGCTGTTACCGCCGCCGTTGCGTGACCCGGCATTTCGATTTCGGGAATAATATTTACATAATGATCTTCGGCAAATTTTACAATAGCCGCAATTTCTTCCTGAGTATAAAATCCGCCGTACGGATTTCCGTCAAAAAAATAGGGGAATCTTTCAAATTTATTACCCACTAAAGTCTGTGCTCTTTTCGAACCCACTTCGGTCAATTTTGGATACTTTTTTATCTCAATTCTCCAGCCCTGATCGTCGGTTAAATGCCAATGTAAATTATTTAATTTATAATAGGACATTTGTGCAATAAAATCTTTTATAACATCAACCGAGAAAAAATGACGGCAGACATCGAGGTGAAGCCCGCGGTAGTTGTATCTGGGCTGGTCTTCAACAGAAATGCAAGGTAATTTTGCTTCCTGATTTTTGGATTGATTCGGCAAAAGCTGCAATAAACTCTGAACAGCATAAAATAATCCTTCTTCACTTCCGGTTACGGTTATTTTTTTCGACGAAATATTGATTTTATACCCTTCTTTTTTTGAAGCTGCAGATGGTTTTTCGGCAATAAACAAAACCTCAATATTGCTTTTTTTATTTGACGTATTCGAGTTTATAGCCGACTCAAAAATCTGTGCCGTTTTCAATTCTCTTGCGCTGTATTTATTTTTATCAAATACAATTTTAATTTTTCCGTTGATGCGAATGCTGTCTCCGGTTGTTTTATAAAAATTAGGAGCGGGAATAATCGAAATATTATCTGAAGTACTTTGCGCATTTCCGAAAGAAAAACAGAAAATCAAAAAGAGAAATATACTTTTTTGCATGGTTACTTTTTTGTTTTGTGAAACAAATTTAAGGTTTGTAAAATTAGTCTGCATTTTTTTTGCAGAAGGTATTACTGTTTAAATGTCTTTAAAATAGTATAATTAACTTTTTAATTACGTTGTGTTATAATTTGTTTCGCAAGAATATTGCATTTATTGTTTACATTTGTCCTTACAAAAACGAATTTGCATGAATAATGATAATGAAATGGTTAATTACACTAAAGAAGAACGTAAAAATCTTATTTTAAAAGAGATTAACTTGCATACTCGTGTAAGTTTTGAAACCCTTTCGACTAAATTATTTGTTTCAGAAGATACTGTAAGACGTGATATAAATGAACTTGAGTCAGAATCTTTATTGATTAAAGTGAAAGGCGGGGCGATGACAAAAGCGTATCACCATACTTCATCTAATCAAACTTATGCTGGCGAATCTAAAAAAGTTATTGCACAAAAAACTTTAGGACTTCTGCGTGACGGAATGGTTTTACTTATTGGCGGCGGAACGACAATTAGAGAATTCATTCGTTTAATTCCTAATGATTTAAGTTTAACTATTTTTACGGTTACCGTTTTATCTGCGGTTGAACTTCTGGATAAACCCAATGTTAAAATTATCATGATTGGCGGCAGCATTTCGTCGTACAGCCAAATGTGCGTGAGCGGCGATGTTTATAATCAGCTTGCTAATATTAAAGTCGATTTATTAATATTAGGAACCAATGCTTTAGATATTGAAGGCGGTTTCTCAGATTCTGACTGGGAAACAGTTCAGGTAAAAAAAGCAATGATTCAGGCTTCAGAAAAAACAGCGATTCTTACGATTTCTGAAAAACTGGATACGGTTCTAAAAATGAAAATTGCCAACTTATCTGAGGTAGATTACGTTGTGACGGAAGTTGATCCAGACGACGAAAAATTACAATCGTATAAGAAGGCAGTTCCAAGTTTAGTTTTTATTTAATCCCAATTCTTCATTAAAAAGTTGATCCAGTTTTGGTGAAAGATTTTATTTAAATCTTCATCAGAATAGCCGTTGTTTTTAAAAATCAAAACCAACTTTTGCAAATCAGCAATCGTATTTAAATCATACGGAGATTGTTCTGTACCAAAAGCACCATCCAAATCTGAACCTACACCAATGTGATTCGCGTTTCCGGCCAATTGACAAATATGATCCATGTGTTTGAAAACCGTTTCTAAATCACAATTCATTTCCAAAGGCATTGAAATACCTCTCTGCCAATTCGGAACCAGCATCCAGGCATCTAAAGCGCCGCCAATGACAGCTCCTCTCGAAATCAAAGCTTTTATCATTTCATCGCTGTATTGACGATTATGATCCACCAGACTTCTGCAATTGTTATGACTTGCCCAAATTGGCCCGTTATAATGATCTAAAGCCTGCCAAAAAGCATCGTCGCATAAATGCGTTGCATCCAGAATAATATTCAAACGCTCCATTTCTTTTAATAAATCAAGACCATTTTGATTCATTTTTCCCGTTGCGTCCGTTCCGTTTGCGTAACGTCCGGGGCCGTAATGTGCTGGGCCAATCGCTCGTAAACCGTAATTGTATGCTTTTTCTAAATAAGAAATATCAATTATAGAATCTGCGCCTTCTAAACTTAAAATATAGCCAATTGGTTTTTTATCGTTTGGAGTTCCGTCGTTCCACAAATCAAGTTGTTTTTGGAGTGATTTTTTATCTGTAATTGGTGTTATCTCTCCCGCTTCTTCCATGGCTTTGTACCAAGTCAATTGCCCTTGCGTTTGTGCCCAGGCTTGCTCAGGAGAATTCCAACCCGGAATAATACTGCCGGGTTTTACAAATCTTGCAATCTGCGTTGCCACAACAATTCCGATATTGCCGCGTCGCAAATCAGGAAATGAAACCGTAGCACGTTTGCGATCCGGTTTATCTGTCATACCTTTTTCTAAACTACGCAGAGTAGGAACATCATTTCTTAAATCACGGTTCCACTCCATCGCATTCATGCTCAGGTCTAAATGGGCGTCTATTATAAACATATATTTTGACTTAAATTTTATACATTAATTTCTCTGCTTCGGGCGGCAACCTTCCATTGATCATAAATTTGATGTCCTTTATTTACAACCTGAACAGCATCATAAAGCGCACAGGTAGGGCATACATGATAAGGAAGAGCATAAATAGTGCTGCCAATTTTATACTCGTTTTTTCCTTTGTTTTCTAAAATCAAATGTTCTTCAGAATGTGCTGTTGGGATTAGATTTTCATCATTTAAAATCACCAATCGTTTATCAATTGGGTTTTCTGAAGCAACAGCTTTGTAGCCAATATCTATACAAAGCGTTGATCTTGTTGGTTTTGAAATTATGGTTCCAACGATAACTAAAGCAGGTTTGAATTTTTGTTCGGGCAAATGAATATGATAATTAGAATCCCAAAAAACAAATGTTCCCGGACTGCATTCTACATTTTCCTGCGTAGCATAAAACGGAAATGTATTAGAACCGCCGGCAACAATTTTTAATTCATAACCCAGTTTTTGTTCGATTGCTTCTGTTTTTTCTTTTATTTCAGAAAATGAACTTGAAGCCGCATTCGTTCGTTCTTCGGCACTGCCTTTTAAATGGCCGTCGTAAATATGAATTCCTTCAAAATGAAGGTTTTTTAATTTAATAATTTTATCAACTAAAGCCGTCCAATCTTCTGAAATAGAGAATCCGGTTCTGTTCATTCCGGTATTTAAATCCAGATAAACATTCAGTTTTAAATCATTTTTTTTAGCAATTTCATTTAAGGCTTTCGCCGAATCCAGATTGTCTGTAATGGTAGAAAAAGAAGTATCAGGATATTTTTGAATTAACGAAATCCATCTTTCTTTTTTAATCCCAACAGGTTGATAGGCGAGAAGAACATCCGGAATTTCGTGTATTGCTCCTAGTTCGGCTTCGGCAATTGTGGCGCATTTTATTTTTTTGATGTTGTAAATTTTAAACAACTCCAGAATTTCGCCAATTTTATGCGTTTTAATATGAGGCCTTAATTTTTGTGTGTTACCATTTACTGAACCAATAAGGCGTTCAAGATTAAACCGGATACGATCTTCGTAAGCGGCTAAAAATGGCGTATCAATGTTGATATCAGATTTAATTTTCCACCAATTTTCCTGCATAATTTAGTTTCTTGTTTTTTCTACAACTTCAATTAAATTTTGAAAAGCCTGCAATGCCTGCTCATAATTTAAATTCAAAAGCATTTCTTTCGAAAATAAATTAGAACCAATTCCCACGCAGACAACTCCAGATTTAAACCATGATTTTAAATTGCTTTCTTCGAGCGTTACGCCTCCGGTTGGCATTATTTTTAAACTTGGGAAAGGCGCTCGTATCGCTTTTACATATCCGGGACCACCGATTTTATCAGCCGGAAAAAGTTTTACAACCTCGGCACCTAATTTATTGGCATGTAATATTTCGTTTAATGTAGCAGCCCCGGGAATCCAGTAAATATTATTCTTAAAGCAATACGCTCCAATTTCCGGGTCGGTGTGCGGACAAACAATGCAGTCTACCCCTAATTGATGGTATATTGCTGCTTCTTCAACAGACAAAATAGAGCCAACGGCTATTTTAACATCCAGATTATTTGCTTTTTTAAAGGCTGTCATTTGAGTAAAAACTTCTTTTGCATCATTGGCGCGAGCAGCAAACTCGATAATTTTTATGCCAGCATCAGCCGCTGATCGCAATACTATTTGGGCTGTTTCAATGTTGATTTGGGTTACTAACGGAAGTACACCCTGCGTTTTTAAAATGCTGTACATATTCTTTATTTATCTATTAATTCTATTACTTGAGCCGTTTTTAATAAAATGACTTATTTCGTTGAAACTGCTTATGGCGAAATCTCCGTGAATACTTTGTTTGATTACGCCGCAGGCTGCTGCCCATTCAATACATTCCTGCCCGGATAATTTATTGGATAATCCGTATAATAATCCTGCGTTGAACGCATCTCCAGAACCAATTTGGTCGGTTACAACATGTATTTTGTGTTCTGGTGTTTGGTAAAAATTACCTTCATGAATCAATAAACCTTTGTACAAATGCGCCGGCCCGTCTGATTTTCTAAAACTCATGGCGAATGTTTTTAGAAAAGGCATTTTTACTTTTAATAATTCGAATGTTTTTTGAAAACGATTTTCGTCAGATTCATTTTTATCGGTTTTAATTCCGAAATAAATTTCAATCGCATCTAGATCAGCAACCGTAATTGTGCTGTATTGAAGCAAATCTGGCATAATTTCCGACGGATGTTTTCCGTACTGCCATAATTTGGATCGGTAATTAAAATCAGAAGAAATCGGAAGGCCTTTTTTATGTGCTGTTAAAATTGCTTCTTTACAAGCTAAACCTGCTTCGTGAGAAACTCCCGGACTTATTCCTGACCAGTGAAAATGCGTAACATCTTCTAAAACTTCGTTCCAGTTAATTTGATCTTTTTGAATGGTTGCAAAAGAAGAATTGCTTCGGTCATAAATAACCTGCGATTGTCTTATTTGATTTCCGGATTCGACAAAATACAAGCCCAAACGTTCTCCGCCGTAAACACATTTTGAAGTGTTTATTTTGTATTTCTGAAGTTCGTTTAAAGCCAGTTGTGCCAAATCATTTTCGGGTAATCGTGTAATATAATCGGTTTGGATTCCGAGTTGGGAAAGTAAAACACAAACATTGGCTTCGGCACCGCCCACATGAATTTTTATTTCATCTGCCTGTGTAAACCGGTTTCCATTGGCAACATTCATCCGAAGTAATAATTCTCCAAATGTTGCTATTCTTGTTTGTGGGATATTTGTATTCATGTTTTTTGTTTTTTGCCACAGATTATACAGATTAAAAGGATTTCTTTGGATGGTGGTTAAATCTTTTGCCACGAATTACACGAATTTGCACTAATTTTTATGTGCTTGAAGTAAAAAAAGTAATTCGTGAAAATTCGTGTAATTCGTGGCGAAAAAAAATAATCCTTTTAATCTGTATAATCTGTGGCCTATATATTTTTACATAACCACAGACTTAGAATCAAAGTATTTCCTTAACCAATTCAGATTGCTCTTTAATCTTTATCGTCTGTGGCCTATTTTTTAGAATAATTCGAAAACAGCTTCAACTTCAACAGGAATATTGTCTGGTAAAGAACCCATTCCTACGGCGCTTCTTACTCCAATTCCGTTTTCCTGTCCCCAAACTTCAGCAAACAATTCACTGCAGCCGTTTATTACATACGGATGTCTTAGGAAGTCGCCGTTGCAATTCACCATTCCCAATACTTTTATCACTCGTTTTACTTTGTTCAGGCTTCCAAAATTGGTTACAATTGTCGAAAGCATAGTCAAGCCAACTTGTCTTGCGGCTAGTTTTCCTTCTTCGATATCCATGTTATCACCAATTCGGCCAATGATTAAAGATTTATCGTCGCGAACAGGACCGTGACCAGAAAGATACAGGTATTTTCCGTCGACTAAATAAGGTTTATATATACCAAGAGGTTGAGGTGCTGGCGGTAATGAAAGGCCAAGGGTTTCAAATTTTTCTTGTGGTAATAAATTCATGATATTAATGTATAATTGAGTTTAAAATAAAAACGAAAACAATTCCTAAAACAGAGACTAGGGATTCCATAACTGTCCATGATTTGAACGTGTCTTTCAGGCTGATATTAAAATATTCTTTGAACATCCAAAAACTTGGATCGTTTACATGCGAGCACATTAAGCTTCCGGCTCCAACAGATAAAACTAATAGATTGGGGTCGAGACCAGTAGTTTGTAACAAAGGTAATAAAACACTCGCAGTCATTAATCCGGCTGCGGTTGCAGAACCTACACAAACGCGAATAATCGCTGCTATCATCCAGGCCAATAAATACGGATGAATGTTTATTTGTGTTAAGGCCGCAACAATAGTTTCGTTTACACCGCTTACAATCATAACTTCTTTTAAACCTCCGGCACCGCCTACAATTAAAACAATTAAGGCAACATCTTTTATAGCAACTGCATAATCGTCCATTACAGATGTGATGCTTCGGTTCATTCTGATTCCTAAAGTGTAGGTGCAGAGCAATAAAGAAATAAGCATAATCATACTTGGTTCTCCTACTGTTTTGCAAATTTCAATCAGCGTTTCATTGGTTGAAATTAAAGGCAATATTGAAGTTATAGTCAAACCAAAAACCGGAAATAAAGCCGAAAATAAACTAAGTGAAAAACTCGGAAGTTTACCGTGGTTCACCACTTCTTCGACATTTAAAATTTCATGATCCGATTCGGTTTTGATGTTTTTAAGTAAATTAGAAAATAATAGTCCGGCAATAAAAATAGTCGGAATCGCAATTATAATTCCGTAGACTAAAACGAGTCCAATATCAGCTTTTAAAATACTGCTCAAAGCCATTGGTGACGGATGCGGGGGCAAAAAACCGTGTGCTGTTGAAAGCGACGCCAGCATTGGAATTCCCAGATATACTTTTGACAGTTTAAATTGATGGGCTACTGAAAAGATTAGAGGTACTAACAAAACAAATCCAACACTATAAAATAGAGGTATCCCAACAATAAATCCGGTAATCATTAAGCCAAGACGTACGTATTTTCTGCCCGTCCATCCCATGACTGTTTTGGCAATGACATTGGCGGCGCCTGATGAAACGGTAAGTTTCCCAATACAGGTTCCGAAAACAATAATCAGCGTAATAGATCCTAACATTTCGCCCAAACCTTTTTGAACGGTTTGTGACAAAGTACTTATTGGCAGGCCTAAAAACAGACCTGCTAATAAAGCTGTTATGATAAAGGCAATAAACGGATTGATTTTAAGCCAAGCTATTTGTATGATTAAAAATGCAATGCATGCCGTAAGAATTAAAATGCTCATTTATCTTTTGTATTATTAACTCCGTTGAGAGTAATTTTTTATTAAATACATAGAAACATAGATTTTTTTAGTTAGATTAAGAGTTTTAAAAAAAGCCAGCTTTTAACACATAGTAACTATGTTTATTAATGCAAGTGAAACGCCTTTCCAACACTTTCAAAAACTATGTCTCTATGTGTTTAATTACGCCAACGGTTATTATTTTTATTTATCTTTTTAAGGGATTAAAAGTTTTCAATTCGTGCCGTCAGGCACTTAATATCGGTAGAAAACATGAATTAGAATATCCAGCGTGCCGTAGGTACGCAATAGTCATTGTATGTTGCGTACCTACGGCACGCCAACGAATTTGAAACTAATTTTCCACCAATATTAAGTGCCTATGGCACATTTCCACTCTTGATTCTATTATTTATCCCACCAAATTCTTGTTGTAAAAGCGTCTTCACCCTGACGTTTAACCGCTTCTGCTAAGTTAGCTGAATTCACTGAATATTCGCTGGTTGGATATTTGAAACGTCTTGGTATTGTGCCGTTTGTAACGTTACCCGGAAAGTTTACAGGAGTTAAAACAGGATATCCGGTTCTTCTCCAGTTGGCATAAATTTCCTGCTCGTCAACAAATAAAGCCACATAAATCTGCGTATGAATTTGATTCATTTTCTGTGCAAAAGATCCTGCTGCATTGTACGGATTTGCTGTTAAATATGGCGTTGCATCTGGAATAGTGTATGCTACTCCATAAATCCCCATATTTAGGAAAGAAGCCTGCACACCTTTTTCATATAAATCTTTATCAGATGCTGCGTACCAGCCTCTTGCAGCGGCTTCGGCTAAATATAAATTAGTTTCGGCGTTGCTGATTAATACAAGCGGAGCATCGTATTTAAAAACCGTACTTTGGTTTGGTTCAGAATAAGTGGCTTGTTCAGCAGGAGTTGGGGCAGTTTTAGTTCCGTTAGGGAAACCTTTTTGAATGGCAGGCGCTGTATTTTGAGTTGTTCCCTGCCAGACTCCCGCATAAACACTAATTCTTGGATCGGCAGTTGATTGCAATAAATCGATAAATGTTTTAGCTAGTTTTCCGCCTTCTACATTTTTTGTACCGTAAGAACCCGCTGTAAAATCTTGTTTTCTTGAATCGAAACCAACCGGATTTCTATTAAAATCATTTGGTCCATCCGTATATTTCATGATTGCATTATCAGCGGTATTCAAAATTACTCCTCCGGCAATAGCTTTTGTTACCCAGGTTTGTGCCAGTGTAGCATCAACTTTTGTTAATCGTAATCCTAAACGAAGCATTAGCGAATAAGAGAACTTTTTCCATTTCGCAACATCTCCGTCATAAATAAAATCAGATTTACCGAAACTTGTTTTTGCAGGATCTAATGCTGCTGCAGCTTCGTCTAATTCTTTCAGTAAATCTTTATAAATAAATTCCTGAGTATCATATTTTGGAAGGAAAGTTTGTGTCGTGTTTGCTTTTGCAGCCTCAGAGTACGGAATATCTCCATATAAATCGGTCAGTTTATGATATAAATACACTTTCCAGATTCTCGCAATATTTAATTTGTTGCTGTCGTTTGGATTATTTTTTACCTCATTTATTACAATTTCAGTTTCATTTAAAGCCAATGGATAGGCCTGATTGAAATAAGCAGAAAAATAAACTTCGTTGCTTAAATATTTGTCTCCCACACCAGAAGCTTCTTTGTATGTTGCATAATGCTGCAGCAATCCGCCGCATTCCAGAATATTAGTAAAGAAATAATTATTGTTCAATCCATCAAGCTGTGCTTTACTGAAAACAAAATTCGGATTTGGTTTATCAACTGAATTTGGGTTGGTATTGATTTCATCAAAATCATCGTTACAAGCTGTCATGCTTCCTAAAAGCAAGCCTGCGATATATAATAGGGTTATCTTTTTCATGTCTTTTAATTTAATTATTAGAAATAAAGCAAGCTTAAAATTTGACATTTAAGTTTAAACCGAAACTTCTTGTTTTTGGTACTCCAAATTGTTCTACACCTTGAGCATTTCCGGCACTAAATACAGATTCAGGATCTACGTTTGGTGTTTTCTTGTAAAGAATGAATAAGTTTCTTGCCACAAATGAAATCGAAGCGCCCTGAAGTTTTGATAATCCTTTTATTTTCTCAATAGGTAAATCGTAACCCAGAATTACTTGTCTTAATTTGATGAAACTTGCATCATAAACAAATTCAGAAGAAATGTTTCTTAAACCATCATAATACGTTCTTAGGTTTTCAGGAGCAATTACCATATCAACCGGATTTCCGTTAACGTCAACACCTTTAATTGGCAACCCGCTTTCACGACCTTCAAGCGTTAATTTTGTCAATCCCATACGAGTTCCGTATAAGTTAGTTCCAGAATATAAGCTTCCGCCAAATTTCCCGTCGATTAAAAAGCTCAATGAAATGTTTTTGTATTTGAATTCGTTGGTAAGTCCCGCAGCCCAAGGATGAACACCCTGACCTAATTCTTCAAGTGGTCCCTGCGCAATAGTTGCAGATCCGCCGCTTACATTATAAACCGTATTTCCGTTAGCATCTTTACGAGGTCTGTACCCTTTTATAATACTGTACGGACGTCCAACATCACTTGTAATCGTTACATATCCGTTTACAGAAGTTGCCATTGTAATTGAGTTTAGTTGATCTGTAAGTGCTTCGACTTTGTTTTCGTTGTACGATCCGTTGAAACTTGCGTCCCAGGAGAACTTATCAGAATTGATAATTTTACCGCTTACTAAAAACTCAACCCCTCTGTTTCTCATTTTTCCTAAATTCAATAAAGCAGTATTAGCTCCAGAAGCTGTAGAAATTGTAGTTTCAACAATATCGTTTGTAGTCGCACGGTTGTACCACGCAAAATCAAGATTTAAACGATTATTAAAGAATCCTAAATCTGTTCCAATCTCAAATGTTGTAGAAGTCAACGGACTTAAAGTCGCATTTGGAACTCTTGAACTTGTTGGCCCCTGAACCTGCTGACCGTTATGTCCGCCCTGAATCATAGAATATGATTGGTTCAAAGCATAAGGATCTGGCGTTGCACCTCCCACTTGTGCCCATGAACTTCTAAGTTTAGCAAACGAAACAAATTCAGGCATTGTAAAAATGTCTGAAACAATTATACTTGTTCCAACAGAAGGATAAAATACCGTATTGTTTTCTTTTGAAAGGGTAGAAAACCAATCCTGACGGCCTGTTACATTTAAAAATACAATGTTTTTATAATCAAAATCGGCAGCACCGTAAACCGAGTTGGTTTTAGTTTTTCCGTAAGGATAACTATAAGCCAAGGTTGATAAATTGCTTAAAGCGTAAAAATTGTCTAATACAAAATTTGAACCTTCAACTCTGGTTTCGTCTCTCAATGTAGTTCGAGAATTAACTCCAACTAAAGCATTTAAAGAGAAATCATTAAAAATATTCTTTTTGGTATAATTAAGAATTGCTTCAGAATTTAGATTGGATAATTTCATTTTTGAACCCTGCGCATATCCAACCGGATTGTTTAAAGTTGTTTTTGGAATGTATCCGAAGAAATCATAATCGGTATAATCTTGTCCAATTCTACCTTGAAGGAATAATTCAGGAGTGAAATTTACTTTTACGTTCAGCATCCCAATGAAACGATTTTTTGTGTCTTTGTTTTTAATTTTATTGACAACAAAATAAGGGTTTGTTGCTACTGCAACAGGATTCCATGCTTCTTCAACTCCGTTTTCATCATAACCCGGGGCAAGATTTCGAATATCAACAGTATTGGCAATCATATAAGTCCCCCAATTTGGATTTGCCTCTGCATCAGAAACCGTTACTCTATTGTTTGATTTTTCTAAATTATATTGTGCTACGACATCAAATTTCAACCAGTTTGTTAAGTTCACATTACTCGCAATATTGATGCTTTTTCGGTTAAAATCAGAATTTGGAACCACACTTTGGTTGTCCATATTTGAGAACGAAAGACGGCCTGTAGCTTTTTCATTTCCTCCAGATAAAGCAAGAGAGTTAATGAATGTTGTTCCTGTTTCGTAGAAATTTTTAATGTTATTTTTTTGTGCAACATAAGGTCTTGAAACGCCGTCAAACTGAACTACGCTGCTTCCGTCAATTTTAGCACCCCACGACCAGCGTCCGGCTGCAACAGCTTCTGCCTGCGTGGTTGGTTTTTTTCCGTTTGCTCCAGAACCGTATTCATACTGCCAGTCTGGTATAATCGAAGGCGTTTCGAATGTAAATGAAGAATTATACTCCACTCCAATTCCTTTTTGAGCAGAACCTCTTTTCGTTTGAATCAAAATTACACCGTTTGCTGCATTTGCACCATAAAGTGCGGCAGCCGTTCCGCCTTTTAAAACCGTAATCGTTTTAATATCATCAGCATTGATAACAGAAGTTCCGTCACCACGATCCACATTTATTCTTGTTGAACCCGCACCATTTCCAATTCCAGGTAAATTAAGCTGTGTATTATCAATAGGTAAATCGTTAACTACGTACATTGGCTGGTTATTTCCGTTTAAAGATCCGTTTCCACGAATTACAACTCTCGTTGATCCATTTGCTCCGGTTGAGGTACTGCTCACGTTTACTCCGGCAATTTTTCCAACCAATGCATTCGAAATATTAGTTTCTTTTGCTTTTGTAAATTCAGTTCCTTTCAATTCAGTAACCGCATAAGCAACAGCTTTAGTGCTTTTTTTAACTCCAAGTGCAGTAACTAAAACTTGCTCTAAAACATTTTCGGCAGGTTTTAATCGAATAGTTAAATCTGAAGTTTTGAGTAAGGCAAATGATAAAGTCTCATAACCCATGTAACTTATAATAATATGAACTTCGTTTTCAGGAACCTTTAGTTTGAATTTTCCGTTTTCATCAGATATTGCTGCTATTTTATTATTGCTCTCGGCATAAATTGTAGCTCCGGCAATTGGCATTCCATCATCCTGACCTAATATTTGGCCCGAAATCTCAACTTGATTGCTTTGTTGTTCAAAAAGATGCTTTTTTATTGCAGTCTCTTTGGCGTTTGTGGAGAAGATGATTCCTCCAATAAACACTAATGAAATAAGCTTTGTTTTCATAATAGTTTGGTTTTCATGTTTTTCTTTTGGTTTTTTATTGGCAAATCAAATATATAGATTAATTCCAAACACCTGCATTTTTTTTGCAATAAATGCATTTTTTTTGCAATAAGATTTATTCATGTATTTTTTAAATCTAAAAATTACCTGAATTATAGAGGTGTTTTGAGAAAATTTTGCAGAATGAGCTTTTTCATTAAAAAAATAATTTTGGCTGAAAATTCGTATTTTTGAAAAATGAAAATCGCACTTATTCAATCAGAACTGGTTTGGGAAGAGGCTTCTGCAAACAGAAAAAACTTTGAATCGAAAATAAAACAGATCGATCAGCAGGTCAATTTGATTGTTTTGCCTGAAATGTTTTCGACAGGATTTACTATGAATCCTTCGGCAGTTGCCGAAACGATGGATGGGAAAACTGTTTTGTGGATGAAAAGTATGGCGAAAGAAAAAAATAGTGCCGTTACCGGAAGCGTGGTCATTACCAAAAACGGCAACTATTATAATAGAATGTTATTTGTTTTTCCGTCGGGAGAAATCCAGTATTATGACAAGCGTCATTTATTTACGTTAGCAGGAGAAGATAAATTTTATACAGCAGGAATTCACAAAGCAATTGTTGATTATCTGGATTGGAAAATCTGCCTGCAGGTTTGTTATGATTTACGTTTCCCTGTTTTTGTGCGAAATGTAGAAAACTACGATTTACTTTTATATGTGGCCAACTGGCCAAAAGTACGCACCAATGCCTGGGACGCTTTGCTTAAAGCGCGCGCCATTGAAAACTTAAGTTATGTGGTTGGTGTAAACAGAATTGGGCTTGACGCCAATAATTACGAGCATACAGGACATTCGCAGGTTGTTGATTTTTTAGGAAATTACATTTTAGAACCACAAGAAACAGAAGATGTTTTTGTGGTTGATTTAGATAAAAATGAAATGCTGGAAACTCGTAAAAAGCTCGATTTTTTAAGCGATAAAGATGTTTTTGAGATTAAAACCTAGAAAGCTTTTCGCTGCTTTTCCTCTTTTTTCTTCTTTTTCGCGTCTTCTTTTTTCTCAATTTCGGGACTATACGGAATATTTAAATCTACACTCTGATCAACATCCCAATTGCTGCGGACATCGACTTCCTGTTGATAATAGAAAACTTCCTCGGCATATCGTTTGTCGAGAAAACTTCCGGCATCGTACATTTTGTTTTTATTATCGTCGTAAATAATCCTAACCGTAAATTGAGTTGGTACTAATAAGTTGAATTCAATTTTACTACTTCCTTCAGAATATTCGCTGGCTAAAACTTCGTCGCCTTTTTTGTTGGTTATTTCAAGAATGATAGGGAAGCGCTTTACATTTTTCAAATTCAAAACTAAATTTCCGTAATCGGCAGCTTCTTTTGTCGCTAATTTATACGATAAAGTATCGTTTGTTTTATCATAGAAATCAGTCAGCGCGCCTGGGAAAAATGTAAAATTGTATTTTTCTAAAGGTTCTTTTTTGAAATCGACATACAGTTTCTGATTAAATTCATCATATTCTGTAGTAAAATCAACAGCTGTTGAATCTTTATTAACTAATTTAATTTTTGATTTATCGAACTTCACCAAAGGCGTTTCGGTTTCTAAAGTAAATCTTTCTCTAAAATTAATTATCCCGTTTTGAACCGCTTTAATGTTTAAAGTGTCCTTTTTTTGGTCTTTTACTTTAAAAGTAAATCTCTTTTTATACGTATCACGACTTACTTCTAAAGATAAAGAATCGGCTTTTAAAGGTTTATACCAAACCTGAAGCGAATCTTTTTTAGGAAACTGCGTTACAATGGTTTCAAGAATCTGATCGTTGTTTTTAAGTACAATAGTTGGTTTTTTGATCTTGAAATTTTGTTTTCCTTCATATGGTAAAAGCAATCTGTTGCCTGATGCCTGAATTGGTTTAAATGCTTTTAACGGAAGTGTTTCCTTGAATAATTCCAAATCAAAAACCGTATCATTTGGCACCGTAATAAAATGTTTGATAAACCCAATTTTATCATCTTTTGGGTTGTATTTATTATTACTTGATTTATCTTTTAAAGCAACCAAAAGATATTTTCCGGCCTTTAAGTTTTCAAACTGAAAAGTTCTTAAACTGTCTAAAGTATTGGTAACGTAACGCGGAAAATCTTTGTAAATAACAGAATCTTTGTATTTATCATTTGCTTCATACAACATTACCGAAACAAAATTATCTACCTTTTTTTCATATGCATCCTTAATACTTCCTTTAAGTTTCAACGAATCAATATAAGATCCTGTTGAAAAAACATATTTAAATTGGTTTATTGCATTTCCTTCGTTATTATCAGTAATACTTTGTCCAAAATTAAAACTATAGGTTGTGTTTGGCTGTAAAGTGTCTTTGATTTGAATCTTCAAAAATTTACTCACTCCCGTTGGTGAAATCAACGGTTCGTATTTCATTGGCGGTGAAATAATAAGCTGTTTGTTGAGGTTTTTCAGTTTCACATATTCATCAAAAACGAGCGTAATTTCGTTTCCTTTAAACTCAGTGTTGAAATTTTTAGGAACACTCGAAACCAAAACAGGAGCCAAAGTATCTTTTAATCCGCCAGTTATACTGCCTCTTTTGGCGCAGCTCATCATTAATAATACCAATAAAAATGAAATGTATTTGAGTTTGCTTTTAAACATAGCGATTTTTAAATTTGATTGCACAAAATAACAATTATATTTGCTTTAATTGAAATTTTTTGGCCATTTATTAGGATTTACAGCTTTTAGATTTACTTCTTTTTTTTAAATTTGAAAGAAACGATAGGCTATAATTTCTTACTTTTGAGTTCAAATATAATTTCTTCCGGTTTTGATAAAAAGATTTTTTTTGATTGTAATGGTTGTTTTGTTTTCTGCCTGCAGTAAAAATGACAAACCTCTAATTGCTTTTTATTATTGGAAAACCAATTTGAAGTTTTCTCAAACAGAAAAGGAAGTTTTAAAAGACAATGACGTTCACAAATTGTATGTTCGTTATTTTGACATCGGACTTCATCCTGAAACGCAATCTCCAATTCCCATAAGTCCAATTCATTTTCAGGAAAATACCCAGAATTTTGAAATTGTTCCCGTGGTTTTTATTCAGAATAAAGTAATGCTGCAAACCAATCTTGATATTGAGGATCTGGCTAAAAAGACCATTCGTTTAATTGATGAAATAAATAAAAAGAATAAAATTAATTATGCTGAAATTCAAATTGACTGCGACTGGACCTTAAACAGTAAAGACAATTATTTGAAGTTTATTGAACAGATTAAAAAGCTTTCGCAGAAAAAACTCTCAGCAACAATCCGGCTTCATCAGGTAAAATATTTCAGAAAAACGAAAATCCCAAATGTAGATCACGGTGTTTTGATGTTTTATAATATGGGAACTATTGCGCCGGATTCTCTAAATTCTATTTACAGCAAAAAAATCTCGGCCAATTATTTAAAGAGTTTAAAGAAATATCCACTTGATCTCGATTATGCATTGCCGATATATTCGTGGGCAGTTCACATTAGGAATCAAAAAGTTATTGGACTTCGCTCGAAACTGAATTTCAGCGAACTCAAAAAGGATAAAAACTTCGTTCAGATAAATGCTGTTTTTTTTAAAGCCAGACAATCAAATTATAAAAATGGGGTTTATTATGAAGAAAACGATCTCCTTAAAATAGAATCAATTTCTGCCGAAGATTTAAAAGAAATGGGAGAAGATTTAAGCGAAAACTCGGCGAAAGCCCCAAAAGAAATTATATTTTACGATTTAGACGAATTCAATTTAAAAAGTTATGAAAAGAATATTTTTGAGCAAGTTATTTCTTGTTTCTAGTGCCACGATACTTTCTGTTTACGGAATAATATACGCCTGCGGCGGCGGAGACGATTGGGATTTTTTCGGCTACAATTCTAATTTCACGCCCGAAACTTTTGCAGATAAATCGTATTCACCCTTGTTTTTAGCCGGAGATATTTTTTACGGAGTTGGTTTTGATACCAAACATAATTCGCGTTTCAATGAAAACATAAAATCAGATTGGGGAACTTATCTAAAAGGTGTTGTTGATACTACGACGGTAAATTATTTTTTAATTGGAGATGATAAGCCAAGATACTATTCTGATGAAAAAAACACGATAAAAAACAAAGAAGAAATTACAGATTTACATGTTTTTTATAAAAACAAAAAGCAAAATCCTTCCTCTATAAAATGGGGTAAAAAAATGCCTTTGAAAGACGCAAAAGTGAAAAGCTTTGTTGAGTTTTTGTATTTGGCACAAAAAATTGAAACCGTTTCAATTGGCGAAGATTATTGGAGTTATGATCCTGTTGTGGCCAAAACTTTTAATGATTCGCAGATGATCCAGTCGATCGAAAATGTTTACAACACAACTGCAGATCCATTCTTGAAAAACAGATATTGGTTTCTAACGATGAAAGCTCGTTTTTACAGCAACAGTAAACAAAAAGCAATTGACTTTTTTAATAAAACCGAGAGTTCTGTTCCTAAAAATGTATTGTATTATCGTGCACTTTCGTACGTTGCCGGAATTAATTATCAGCAGAAAAAATATGCAGTTTCTAATTATTTGTATGCACAGGTTTTTGACAAATGCCCGGAATTGAGAATTGTAACGGCGTATAGTTTTCATCCAAAAAATGAAGCCGACTGGACAAAATCGCTGGCAATGGCAAAAAATAATAAAGAGAAAGCAGCGCTTTGGGCGATTCACGGATTTTATAAAGATGAAAAACAAGCCATTGAAAAGATTTATGAATTAGATCCAAAAAGCGAACATTTAAATTATCTGGCAACGAGATTGGTAAACAAGCAAGAAGAGGCACTTAATAATTCATTTCAGCAAAAGGCAGAAGAAAATCAGCCGGTGAAAAACCAAACGATTGCCGAGAATAAAACCGAAAACCAATCTAAAATAGATAAAAGTGCATTTGATTTAGTTGCCAAAATTTCGGCTGCTGATAATACGGCAAGACCTTATTTATGGGATTTGTCTTTGGGATATCTGCAGACTTTAAAAGGTGATTATGCAAATGCTGATAAAAGTTTTGATAAAGCGGTAAAAACACTCCCTAAAACAGAATTGGCGGGAATGCAGCTTCGCTTATTGCGCTTTGTAAATAATTTGAATAAAATTGATAAGCTGACGGATAAAAACGAAAAAACAATTCTGGCCGATTTAAACTGGCTGTATTACGAACTTCCAAAAACGTATAAAGGAGGAGAGTTTCGTTATCAAAACGCTTCTTCATGGAGCAGAAATTATTTGTCTGCGCTTTATAAAGGAAAATCAGATCCGGTAATGGCGGAGATTTTTGGAGAATCGCGTTACAGTTATTGGAATGACGGAAATGCGTTTTATGATAATGAAAAGAATCTGCTGGATATAAAAACATTTTTGGCAAAGCCAAATAAAACCGAGATCGAGAAAATTGGAGCCGGAATTTATAGTTTGAAATTGAAAGATATCAGTAATTTTCAGGCAGTTCAGGCGACTTTTAAAAATAAAATTCCAGAAGCGATTGCTTTTATGAAGGAAACAGATTCTGTTCAATATTATAAATTTTTAGGAAATCCGTTTAACGGAAGCATTAAAGATTGTCACGATTGCGATCATGCGGCGTATCAAAAAAGGAAATATACTTTTATTGATTTTTTAAATACAGTAAAAGAAATGCAGGATAAACTGGCTCAAAAAGAAGATGTTTACACAAATAGTTTATTGCTGGGAAATGCATTTTATAATATTTCGCATTTTGGAAACGGAAGAACTTTTTATGAAATCAGTATTGTAGGCTATGGTTCAAGTCCGTATTCGTTTAGAGATTCCATGAAAAAAATGATTACCAATTGTGACGTTTCTAAAGCTTATTATCAAAAAGCACTTCAGGCAGCAGCGACAAAAGAGCAAAAAGCAAAATGTGTGTATTTGATTTCGAAATGCGAGCGAAATGAATATTACAATAACAAATACAATAATGTTACAAATTGGTGGAGTGTTGAGGGTGATAAAATTAATTTCATAGCCTGGAACGGTTTTAAAACGTTGAAAAAAGATTATTCAGACACTCAATACTATAAAGACGTAATTGCTGAATGCGGTTATTTTAATACTTACATTAATCAATAATAAAAAATCATGGTTAATAAAATTGAACATATCGGGATCGCGGTAAAAAACATGGATGATGCCAATGTATTGTTCGAAAAAATGCTTGGCGTTCCATCTTATAAAATGGAAGCGGTAGAAAGCGAAGGTGTTTTGACTTCGTTTTTTCAAACCGGAAATAACAAAATTGAGCTTTTAGTGGCGACAAACCCGGAAAGTCCTATTGCAAAGTTTCTGGAAAAGAAAGGAGAAGGAATTCATCATATCGCTTTTGATGTTGAAGATATTCATGCCGAAATTTCTCGTTTAAAAAATGAAGGTTTTGTGCTGATAAACGAAGTTCCGAAGAAAGGCGCCGACAATAAATTGGTAGTTTTCCTGCATCCAAAGAATACAAATGGCGTTTTGGTTGAGCTTTGTCAGGAAATTAAATAAAAAACATCACTTTTTGAATTTAAATAAGGTCTTGAAAATCAATCTTGTTTTTAAAACCGAGGCATTGAATTGAAATTAAATGTAAATCATGTCTTAAAATATTTGGAGTGAACGAAAAATAGTAGTAATATTGCATCCTCTAAACCGGTCCTATAGCTCAGCTGGTTAGAGCACCTGACTCATAATCAGGTGGTCCCTGGTTCGAGCCCAGGTGGGACCACTTCTTTAGAAATAGAAAGCCTTTACAGAAATGTAAGGGCTTTTTTGTTTTTAGCTAATTGCAGATTTTTATTTATTTTAAAAGGATGTGATTTAATACTATTGATCTTAATAGGAATTAAAAACAACTTTATAGTGTTTTTATTTTGTTTTTAATTCAATTTAACAAACTATATAGTTGTTTTTTTGTTTTTTATTGCTTAGTTTTGTCAAATCTTAATTGATAATTTTTTAACTACATGAATCAAAGCGATGTTAAGAGTTTCTTAGCAGATTTTAAGGCAAATATGAGTGCTTTTGGAATTATTTATGCAAATAGAGATAAAAACATACAAACATTAGCAGATTTAGAGATAACTCCAAAATTTAGAGATAAAGTTTTATCAGAATTAATAGTTGACGATTATTGTCAAGGACCTTTAACAAATGATCAATTTGGTGTTAGCCCAATGTGGGTTTTCGGAGTAAATGTAAAAAATCAGGAAGTTTATATTAAAATTACAATACTGCCAACAAAATCATTTTGTATTTCATTTCATATCTCTGAACATCCCTTAAAATATCCTTTTAAAACCATTTAAATATGAGAAGTCCATTTACAGGTAGTGAAATGACCTTAGTAAAAGAGAAGAAAAAATTAATATTTAGAAAAGAAGAATTTATATATACTCATCATTCTTATTATTGTGAAGATAGTAAAGAAAGTTTTACAGATACAGAATTAGATACATTAAATTTAACACAAGTATATAATCAGTATTTAGATAAGTATAATTTGCCATTTCCAGAGGAAATTGTGAAGATTAGAAAAAAGTATGGTTTACCAGCAAACAAAATGGGGCTTTCTTTAGGTTTTGGTGTGAATACCTACAGGAATTATGAAAGTGGAGAAGTCCCGAGTTTAGCAAATGCTAAGCTTATACAACTTGCAAATAACCCTAAATCGTTTCGATTACTTGTAGAGGAAAGTCAAGGTGTTTTTGATGATATGGAGAAAGTAGAGTTGTTAGAATATGTTGATGATTTGATTCAAAAAGAAAGAAAAAATCATTTTAGTGTTGATTTTCAAAATTATATTTTAGGTGATAGTAGTCCTGATATATATACAGGTTATAAATCACCAAGTCTTGAGAAATTGACGGAAATGATAGTTTTCTTTACTCAGCATTTGAGTCCTTTAAAAACAGTGATGAATAAATTACTTTTTTATGCAGATTTTTTAAGTTTTAAAAAAACCTCTTTTTCCATAAGCGGAATAAGATATGTGGCGATTGATTATGGACCTGTTCCAAATAATTTTCAAACTATTTTTGAGAAATTGCAGAGAGAGAATAATTTTAAAATTAATATGTTAGATTATGGCAATGGTTATTATGGAGAAGAGTTTAAAACAATTGAGAACAGACTATTTAATCCTGAATGTTTTACTGAGGCAGAAGTGAATACTTTGGAAGAAATAGTAAAAAGATTTAATGGAATGTCTAGAAATGAAATAGTGAAATTAAGTCATGAAGAAGAAGCTTGGATTAAAAATTATCAAGATGGTAAAAAGCTAATTGAATATTATTATAGTTTTGATCTAAAGCACGTCTAGAATGAAGTTTCGTTTAAGAAATTATAAAGCAAAAAAAAAGTCTTTACATTTCTGTAGAGGCTTTTTTTTTAGTCGTCTCATTTTTAGTAAGATCGAATAGCCTTCAAAAGAAAAATAAAGTAACTTTATGTTTCAAAGACAATTTTAATCTTAACGAAATGGATAATTTAACTCCCGAACAACGGAGAAAAAATATGCAGGCCATAAAAAGCAGGGCAACTACGCAAGAAGTCAGGCTTGCTAAAGCTTTGTGGGAATTGGGTTATCGCTATCGAAAGAATAATAAAAAAATATTCGGTAAACCGGATTTGACTTTTGCAAAGTATAAAATCGCCATTTTTATAGACAGCGAATTTTTTCACGGCAAAGATTGGGAAACGCAGCAATTGCGAATTAAATCAAATCGGGACTATTGGATTCCGAAAATCGAACGAAATAGGAAGCGTGATATTGAAGTCAATGCTTTTTTAATTGCTGAAAAATGGAAAGTGATTCGGTTTTGGAGTAAAGAAGTTCAAAAAGAATTGGATACTTGTGTAGCAAAAATTCGGGAAGAAATAGAATCTTCAAAAATAAAAACAGAAGAAAAAAAGAGTTGATTTTATACTTTTTCTTTCTTCTTTTCTTTTGCTTCATTCTTTTCTATAACCTTAAAAATTTCTTCTGCTAATCTTTGAATAACCGGCATGCTAACCGAATTTCCAGCTTGTTTATATAAGCTTGAATTTGAAATTGCAGGCAGTTTATAATCATCAGGAAAGCCCTGAAGTCTGAAACATTCTCTTGGAGTTAGTTTTCTAAAGCCAAAATCGGTTGTAATGATCGGAACGTTGTGTCCGCCCGTTCCCATATTGGCTGTCAGCGTAGGGCATAAGCCTGATTTGTTTTCTCTAACATATTGTCTTCTAAATTGATAGATGTGATTCTTGTCTACAACCGCTTCCTTCAATTTGTTGTACATGTACTTCTCCTCGCCATAATAAAATTTATCAGAAACTTTTTCTGTAATAATTAAATCTTTAATAGACTTCGTTAATTGTTCCTTTTCGGGGAATTTAAACTTGAAACTTTTATTATTTAAGAAGTTTTTATCAAAAGCAATCATGAAAAGCCGCTCTCTGTTATGAGGAGTATTTCCAAAATCTTTGGTATTTAAAATAGAACTGTCAAAAGTATAGTTGCGTTTTTTTATTTCACTTTTTATAACTTTTAATGTGTTCCCTTTATCGTGACTTTTTAGATTTTTTACATTTTCAAGAAAAACCACTTTAGGCCTGATTTCGTCAATGAAATCCAGAATTTTAAAAAAATGATTTCCCCTTCGGTCGTCAAAACCTTTTCTGTGGCCGGCCAGCGAAAATGGCTGGCAGGGAAAACCAGCAGTTAAAATATCCACTTGTTCAAGAGTTGCCGCGTCAAGTTCCATTACATCACCTTCAATAAGATTATGTTTGAAATTGTTTCTATAGGTAACGCAGGCTTTTTTGTCAAACTCATTAGCCCATTTCAAATTAAAACCAGCTTTTTCAAAACCTAAACATATACCGCCTACGCCTGCATACAAACTTCCAACTGTATATTTATTTTTCATTTATTAATTGCTGTTTTTGACTCAAAAAAAGTCTTAAGATCTTTTACTGTAAATTTGTTGAATGCAAATATATTAATTCAGAAATATTTGATTGTTCTTCAAAATCGAAAAAATGAGGTCTATTGTTTTTTTTAACTCCCTAAAATTACAGTTCTTTCTGACTTATTGAAATTTAGGGCATTTTTTCTAAAAAAAATATTACATAAGAATATTCTTGTATTTTTAAAAATTTATAAAAAGCCATAAATGATATGTAAAAGAAGCGATTTGCATAATAAACATTTGAAATTCAGCGTTTAATAGTTAGATTTTTTCTTGCAGTTAATCGATGATTTAAGTAGTTAATCTATGTTTTAAATCTAAATTTATTTACCTTTAGATTTGAATTGTATTATAATACATATATTAATTTTACATCACTTTATTGCTTATAAAGTTGCTTTTTTGTAAAAATCGTATATTTTTGCCAAAGAATTTCCTTTTAGAAATCATTTTAGTGATGTGTTTCTAACAAATATTTGCCAGTAGTATAGTATGTTGAATTTCAGCACGTTGAATTTATGAAGATAATAAGAATTATTTTTTTAGCATTTTTTTTAATTGTATCGAATGCGTCGGTTATTTTAGCTAGTACGCCGCCGCCGCCGTCAACGGCTAAATCTGCAGCTACGACTGCTGATGAAGATGATATACCGCCTCCGGGACTGCCTATTAATGAGCATATACCGTATTTGCTGGCAGGAGGATTTATTTTAGGAATGACAATTATATACCGAAATAAAATAAAAAAAGCTTCAGTTTAAACTGAAGCTTTTTTTATGCGTTAACTTTTTCGGATTATTTATTTATAGAATAAAGTCTTGAAATGTATTTTCCAACAACATCAAATTCTAAATTTATTTTAGTGCCAACTTTGAAATCTTTAAAATTGGTGTTTTCAAAAGTATACGGGATTATCGAAACACTAAATTCGTTTGTTTTAGAATTTACGACAGTTAGACTAACGCCGTTTACGGTAATAGACCCTTTTTCAATTGTAATATTGTTTAGGTTTTGGTCGTATTCAAAAGTATAATTCCAGCTTCCGTTTGCTTCTTCAATTTTTGTACATATTCCGGTTTGGTCTATGTGGCCCTGAACAATATGTCCGTCAAGACGGTCACCAAGTTTCATTCCTCTTTCTAAGTTTACAATATCATTGGCTTTCCAATCCCCAATATTGGTTTTTAAAATCGTTTCTTCAATAGCTGTAACGGTATAAAATGAATCCTTTATAGCAACGACTGTAAGGCATATTCCGTTATGAGAAACGCTTTGGTCGATTTTTAATTCGTTAGTGATCGATGACTCAACAGTAACATGCAGATTGTTTTTGTCTTTTTGTATTTCGTGGATTCTTCCAAGGGTTTCAATAATTCCTGTAAACATTGTAGTTTTATTTTACTAAATTTGCACATCAAAATTAGTAATAAATAAGCTGAGCTCATGAATAAAAAAGCAGAAAATATAATTGTTGGAATTTCAGTTGGAGATTTAAACGGTATTGGAAGCGAAGTTATACTAAAAACATTCGAAGATTCCAGAATGTTAGAATTGTGTACACCAGTTATTTTTGCAAATGCTAAAATTCTTTCTTTCGTAAAAAAAAGCTTTACTTCGACTGTGCAGTTTCACGGTGTAGATAAGCTGGATCAGATTATTCCGGGGAAAGTAAATGTCTTTAATCTTTGGAGAGAAGGAGTCGATATTAAATTAGGAACAAATGATGAGAAAATTGGCGAGTATGCGATCAAATCATTTGTTGCAGCTACTAAGGCTTTAAAAGATGGGGGGATTGATGTTTTGGTTACAGCACCAATCAATAAATATAATATCCAGTCAGAAGAGTTTAAATTTCCGGGACACACAGATTATCTGGATCAGGAATTAGAAGGAAATGCGCTGATGATGATGGTTCAGGATAATTTAAGAGTTGGTTTGTTAACAGATCATGTGCCGTTAAATGAAGTTTCATCTCATTTGACAGAAGAATTAATTACCAGAAAAATCGAAACAATCAGAAAATCCCTTATTCAGGATTTTAGTATAGTAAAACCAAAAATTGCAGTTTTAGGGGTAAATCCTCATAGCGGAGACGGTGGAGTTATTGGAAAAGAGGAAGATTTGATCCTAAAACCGGTTTTGAAGAAAATATTTGACAGTGGTACGATGGTTTTTGGTCCATTTTCTGCCGATGGATTTTTTGGAAGCGGTCAATATGAGAAATATGATGCTATTGTAGCAACGTATCACGATCAGGGATTGATCCCGTTTAAAACGCTTTCATTTGGAAAAGGAGTTAATTATACGGCAGGGTTAAATAAGGTTAGGACATCGCCAGATCATGGAACAGCATACGATATTGCCGGAAAAGACATGGCCGATTTTAATTCGTTTAAAGAAGCAGTTTACCTTGCACTAGATATTTTTCGCTCTCGTAATCAGTATGAGGAGATTAGCGAAAAACCTCTTAAAATAAAAGAAAAACAGTTATAAACAAAAAAAGGTGAATAAGATTATTAGATTTACAATAATTTTATATCTTTGCACCCCAATTCAGATATGTAGTTTTGTATTTGAATTAAACAAATTGATGTTGAAATGAGCAAATCAAAAGAATTTTTAATTCCTTTTATAGGGTTAAAGCTGGGAAAACACCATTTTGAGTATCAAATAAATAACACGTTCTTTAAGGACTTTGACTATGATGAGTTTCAAAGTTCAGATATTAAAGTGAATTTGGTTTTCGATAAGAAAAGCAATATGTTAGAGTTAGAATTTAAACACAAAGGAACCGTAAATGTGCCTTGTGATTTGACCGGCGAAGATTTTGATTTACCTATAAAGGGAAAAATGAAGTTAATTGTTCGTTTTGGAGATGAATTCAATAATGATAATGAAGAATTGTTGATTTTGCCGCATGGAGAACATGAATTAGATGTGTCACAATACATTTATGAAATGATTGCGCTTTCGGTGCCTCAAAAAAGAATTCATCCTGGCGTTAAAGACGGTACATTACAAACCGAAGCTTTAACAAAGTTGAATGAATTAAGTGTAAAAGAACAAAAGGAAGAGAGTAATAAAGAAGAAGATATTGACCCGCGTTGGGAAAAATTAAAGAAACTATTAACGGATAAATAATATAGTAAAATGGCACATCCTAAGAGAAAAACCTCGAAAACAAGAAGAGATAAGAGAAGAACACATTATAAAGCTACTGTAGCTCAAATCGCTACATGTCCTATCACTGGTGAAGCACATTTATACCACAGAGCTTATTGGCACGAAGGTAAAATGTACTACAGAGGGCAAGTTGTTATCGATAAATCTGAAGCGGTTGCTTAATACGTTTTTGTAAGTTATACTAGAACTCTCACATAGTGAGAGTTTTTTTTGTTGGTTATAATTTTTGCTTTTTAAGAAAATACACGCAAATTCGTTACATTTTTTTTTGTAATTTTCGAGTCTTTTAAAAATTTTTCAAATAATAATATTTGAAAGGAAATAATAGAATATAATGAATACAATCACAGCCGCAATTACCGCTGTTGGAGCTTATGTACCAGACTTTGTACTTTCTAACAAAGTATTGGAAACAATGGTAGATACCAATGACGAATGGATTACCACTCGTACCGGAATTAAAGAAAGAAGAATTCTTAAAGATGCTGACAAAGGAACATCTTACCTTGCCATACAAGCAGCAAAAAATTTAATAGCAAAAGCAAATATAGATCCGCTGGAGATAGATATGATTATCATGGCGACAGCAACACCAGATATGCTGGTGGCTTCTACAGGAGTTTATGTTGCAACAGAAATTGGAGCAACAAATGCATTTGCATACGATTTGCAGGCGGCTTGTTCAAGTTTCTTATACGGAATGTCAACTGCTGCGGCTTATGTACAATCTGGAAGATATAAAAAAGTACTATTAATAGGTGCAGATAAAATGTCGTCAATTGTAGATTATACAGACAGAGCAACTTGTATTATTTTTGGTGATGGGGCAGGAGCTGTTTTGTTTGAGCCAAATTATGAAGGTTTAGGTTTACAGGATGAATATTTAAGAAGTGATGGTGTAGGACGTGATTTTCTTAAAATACCTGCGGGAGGATCTTTAATCCCAGCTTCAGAAGAGACTGTAAAAAACAGACAGCACAATATAATGCAAGATGGTAAAACAGTATTTAAATATGCTGTAACTAATATGGCTGATGCCAGCGAATTAATTTTGCAAAGAAATAATTTAACGAATCAGGACGTTGATTGGTTAGTGCCGCACCAGGCAAACAAACGCATCATCGATGCTACTGCAGGAAGACTTGAACTTGAAGAGTCTAAAGTACTAGTTAATATCGAAAAATACGGTAATACAACTTCAGGAACATTACCTTTGGTACTTAGCGATTTTGAACATCAATTCAAAAAAGGAGATAATATTATTTTAGCTGCATTTGGAGGAGGATTCACTTGGGGATCTATTTACCTGAAATGGGCTTACGATAAAAAATAAATTAAAACTAAAAACGAATCATTATGGATTTAAAAGAAATTCAAAACCTAATCAAATTTGTAGCAAATTCGGGAGTTGCGGAAGTGAAGTTAGAAATGGATGATGTAAAAATCACGATCAGAACAACTTTAGAAGGAAATGTTACAGAGACTACTTATGTACAGCAATTACCAGCTCAGGCTGCATTGCCGCAAGCTGCGCCGCAAGTTACAGCTCCAATAGTTGTAAATACAGCTGCTGAAACTCAGGCTCCTGCTGCTGCTGACTCTAAATATGTTACTATAAAATCTCCAATTATTGGAACATTCTATAGAAAACCATCTCCAGATAAACCAGTTTTTACAGAAGTAGGAAGCACTATCGCAAAAGGGGATGTTCTTTGTGTAATTGAAGCAATGAAATTATTCAACGAAATCGAATCAGAAGTTTCAGGTAAAATTGTAAAAATTCTTGTTGACGATATGTCTCCAGTTGAATTTGACCAACCTTTATTCTTAGTAGATCCATCATAAATAAATTTAGATTTTAGATTTTAGATTTTAGATTGATCTGACAGAATTAATACATCAGGCATCTAAAATTATCTAATTATCAAATTGTCTAATTATCTAATTAAAATAAGATGTTTAAAAAAATATTAATTGCGAATAGAGGAGAAATTGCACTTCGTGTAATTCGTACGTGCAAGGAAATGGGGATTAAAACTGTTGCAGTTTATTCTACAGCCGATGCAGAAAGTCTGCATGTTAAATTTGCCGACGAAGCGGTTTGTATTGGTCCTCCTCCAAGTAACTTATCGTATTTAAAAATGTCAAATATTATTGCTGCTGCAGAGATTACAAATGCAGATGCAATACACCCAGGATACGGTTTCCTTTCGGAGAATGCTAAATTCTCAAAAATTTGCCAGGAGCACGGAATCAAATTTATTGGTGCGGCTCCTGAAATGATCGACAGAATGGGAGATAAAGCTTCTGCAAAAGCTACAATGAAAGCTGCAGGAGTTCCTTGTGTGCCAGGTTCAGACGGATTATTAGAATCTTACGAACATGCACAAAAAGTAGCTAAAGAAATTGGTTACCCAGTAATGATGAAAGCTACTGCAGGTGGTGGTGGAAAAGGAATGCGTGCAATCTGGAAAGAAGAAGAGCTTTTAAAAGCTTGGGAAAGTGCGCGTCAGGAAGCCGCTGCTGCTTTTGGAAATGACGGAATGTACATGGAGAAACTTATTGAAGAACCACGTCATATCGAAATTCAGGTTGTTGGAGATTCTTACGGAAAAGCGTGTCACCTTTCTGAAAGAGACTGCTCTGTGCAGCGTCGTCACCAAAAACTTACTGAAGAAACGCCTTCGCCTTTCATGACAGATGACTTACGTACAAGAATGGGAGAAGCTGCTGTAAAAGCTGCAGAATTTATTAAATACGAAGGAGCTGGAACTGTAGAATTTCTTGTAGACAAACACAGAAATTTCTATTTCATGGAAATGAATACCCGTATTCAGGTTGAGCACCCAATTACGGAACAAGTAATTGATTACGATTTAATTCGTGAGCAGATTATGGTTGCTGCCGGAATTCCAATTTCAGGAAAAAATTACTTACCAGAATTACACGCTATCGAATGCCGTATTAATGCAGAAGATCCTTATAACGATTTTCGTCCTTCACCAGGGAAAATTACTACGCTTCATATGCCGGGAGGACACGGAGTTCGTTTAGATACTCACGTTTACTCAGGATACAGCATTCCGCCAAATTACGATTCAATGATTGCTAAGTTAATTACAACAGCGCAGTCTCGCGAAGAAGCCATCAGCAAAATGCGCAGGGCTCTTGACGAATTCGTAATCGAAGGTGTGAAAACTACAATCCCTTTCCACAGACAATTAATGGATGATCCAAAATATATTGCAGGAGATTATACAACTGCATTTATGGATACTTTCAAAATGAATAGTCCAGAATAATTTAAAGGCCGTCATCGACGGTCTTTTTTATTTTAGGGATTTCTCTAAGTCAAGCCCGACAGGTTGTAAAAACCTGTCGGGTTTGTTTTATGTATCTATACATACACCAGATTAAAATCCGGCCGGCAATATAGAGCCAAAGGCTCTTTTCAAAGTTCCAAAGGAACGAATTATATTGTAGAGCTGGACTTCAGTCCAGTTTAAACAAAAGGATATTTGTTATTCCAACGGAATTTATTATTCGATAATCAAACGTTCCTACGGAACGTCTACTGATGAACCAAATTAAATTCTACCAATGAGATATTCCTATGGAATAAATAGCTTCTTATTTAAAATAGCTAAGTATACACAATAAGTGTATACTTTTTACACACTTATTCTATAAAATACACACTTTTATCCTATTTCTATTTTTGGTGCATTTTAAGTAATCCCTTTAATTTCAGGCTTTAAAGAGGTTTTAAGGTTGATACATTATTTTCGGCACAATAGTTTCTTTATCTAAAGTGTAAACAAACTATTAACTATTAAAATATACACATTATGAAAAATTTATTTTTATCAGCCGCAATTGTTTTAGGAGGTTTAACATCATTTGCTTCAACTTCTCCAATAACAAATTCTATTGTAAAAGTTGTTTCTATTGCAGATGATTACGTTGAAATTAAATTAGAAGAATTACCAGCTCCAATTACTGAAGCTTTGAAAAAAGCTTACCCTAATGCAGTAATTACTAAAGCTTACAAAAATGAAAAGTCAGAATATAAATTGGATGTAACAGTAGGCGATAAAGTAGGAAATCTTTTTGCTAATGCCGATGGAACCTGGATTAAAAAATAATCTTATGTGCTGTGAAAATCCAAATTAAGAATACTAAGATTAAGTTACGAATATTAAAAAATAATTGTCATGAAAAATTTATTTATATCAGCCGCAATCGTTTTGGGAGGTTTAACATCATTTGCTTCAACTTCGCCAATTACAAATACAATCGTAAAAGCAGTATCATTACAAGATGATTATGTAGAAATTAATGTAACAGAAGTACCGGCAGCGGTAACAGATGCACTTAAAAAAGCATATCCGGATGCAGTTCTTAGTAAAGCATACAAAAACAGTTCTTCTCAATACAAATTAGAAATAACAGTTGGAGAAAAAGCAGGCTTTCTTTATGCTAACGCAGATGGATCCTGGGTAAAAAATAAGTAAAAACTAACCCTAAAAACTATTACTATGAAAAAGCTAATCCTATCGACAGCTATTCTTTTAGGAAGTTTGTCAATACAAGCAGAAAATGCGAGCCTGACCAGCCCGGCAGTGAATTCAGTTAAATATCAAGATGATTATAAAGAAGTCGATGCTGTTCCGGCTGCGATTAAAAAATCTCTGGATGAAGCTTATCCTGGTGTAAAACTTGAAAAAGCTTATGTGAATTCAAAAAAAGAGTATAAAATTGAAATTTCAGTGAGAGGCGAAAAATCAATCGTCTACACTGATGCAGCAGGAAACATTTTAAAAAAATAACTATAAATCTTAAGTATTATGAAAAAGTTAATCTTATCAGCAGCGATTGTTTTGGGTGGTTTGTCAATTCAGGCAGCAGTTCCATCAGAATCAAATACAGTAATTAAATCAGTAAACATTCAGGATGAATATACTGAAGTTGCACCAGATGCCGTACCGGCAGCTGTAAAATCTACAATTGAAAAATCGTTTGTAGGTTCTAAACTGGAAAAAGCATGGAAAAATGCTAAGGACGAGTACAAACTTGAAATTTCAAAAGAAGGTAAGAAATATACTTTTTTTACTGATGCTTCAGGAAATATCATTAAAAAATAATTAAACACAGAGCAATATGAAAAAGTTAGCCATCTCAGCAGCTATTCTTTTAGGGAGCTTGTCAATTTCTGCAATAGCGGCGATAATTCCAAATAATGCACAAACTACAGTTTCCGTTCAGACAGAATATACTGAAATTAGCACAGATGTTGTCCCGGCAGCTGTAAAGACTGCTCTGCAAACTGCTTATCCAAATGCAAAACTGGAGAAAGCGTATGTTAATGATAAAAAAGAATATAAACTTGAAATATCAGTTGGGGACCAAAAGGCTACTGTGTATTCAGATGTCAATGGCAACTGGTTGAAGATATAATTAGGTGAAATTAGATTTATGTTTTTGGTGAAAAAGAGATTGCGCAACGCAATCTCTTTTTTTTTCGCATAATTTTAAGAAATTATAACTTTAATAGTGTTATTTTAGCAAAAAAGTCCCTCCAATCACATGTCAAAGATATTAGTAATAGAAGATGATATTTCGTTTTGCAAATTATTAGAGAAATTTCTAGTAAAAAACCAATATGAAGTAAGCATCGCTTTTTCTGCTTTAGAAGCCAGATCGGCAATCAAAAATGAATCATTCGATTTGATTTTGACAGACCTTCGTCTGCCTGATTCTGACGGAATTGTACTTATGTCTGAAATTAAAAACTCACATCCTGAAATTCCGGTAATCTTAATGACCGGATATTCTGACGTCAATACTGCCGTAAAAGCAATTAAAAATGGCGCGGCCGATTATATTTCGAAACCTTTCAATCCGGATGAAGTTTTGCTTGTAATTACAAATGCACTGCAGACTCCAGGAATCGAAGAAGAAAATGAAGTTCCGGTTAAACAAAAAAAATCGATAAAGAAACCTGTTGCTGCGGAAAATGAATTTGTACGCGGAATTTCTGTTGCTTCAAAAAAACTCTTAGATCATATTCAATTGGTAAGTCCAACAGATATGTCAGTTTTAATCATTGGTGAAAGCGGAACAGGAAAAGAAATTATTGCCAAAAGCATTCATCAGCAAAGCCAAAGAAAAAATAATAACTTTATTGCAGTAGACTGCGGAGCAATTCCAAAAGAGCTGGCGGCAAGCGAATTTTTCGGGCATTTAAAAGGATCTTTCACCGGAGCAATCAGCGACAAAATGGGGTATTTTGAAGCAGCAAACGGCGGAACTCTTTTTCTGGATGAAATAGGAAATCTTTCCTATGAAAACCAAATTCAGTTATTGCGCGCGCTTCAGGAAAGAAAAATTAAGCCTGTTGGTAGCAATAAAGAAATAAACGTCGATATCCGCATTATCACCGCTACAAACGAAGATTTACGAGAGGCAGTAAAAAACGGCGATTTCAGAGAAGATTTGTACCATAGAATCAACGAATTTTCTATTCAGTCTCCATCTTTAAAAGACCGCGATGAAGACTTAATGGTTTTTGCCGATTATTTCCTTGAAAAAGCCAATCAGCAGTTGAATAAAGAGGTAATAGGATTTTCGCCGGAAGTTGTTTCAATTTTTCAAAATTACAGCTGGCCGGGAAATTTACGTGAATTGCAAAACTGTGTAAAGCGTGCTACACTTTTAACACAAGGTGATTTTATTGAAAGTGATGTTTTGCCAATTGAATTTTTTCAGGCTCAGAAACAATCAGGTTTCAGCGGAAGTTTTTCTTTGTCAGATAATGAAAAGGAAGCTATTATTCAAGCGTTAAACAGAACGCAGAATAATAAATCTGAAGCGGCCAAACTGCTTAAAATTACCAGAAAAACACTTTACAATAAATTAAAGCACTACAATATCGATTAGATTTCTTGTTCTAAAGCAGCAAAAAGTTTGTTTGTTTTTGCTTTAAGAGCTGCATAAATATCTTTCAAGTCTGAAATTTCAAGATTATTTTGTTCCAGTGTTTTTAATATTGTGCCAATATCGCGTGCTTCTATCTGCCTGAACATTGGTGCAATACGATGTGCTATAGAATTTATTTCAGGAATGTTTTTTTCATTAACAGCATTTTCGAGCAGTTCTAAATTTTCGTTACTGCTTATTATAAAAGCTTTTAATACATCATTTAAGGCATTTCTATCATTGTGTAAAAATTCTTTTAAAGTATCTAAAGTATAAAGTTGAGAAGAAGCAGTTTCTTCAACTGTATTTATTTTTACTTTTGGCAGTGTATCATTATCCAGAATATGCTGAATCGTTTCCAGCAATATTTTAGGCGAATACGGTTTGTTTACAACTGTTGTAAAACCGGCTTCAGTATAAACGGCAGCATCTAAATCTGTTCTTCCCGTTAAGGCAATTACGGGCTGGTTTTTATAAGTACCTTTTTCAGAATTTCGAAGATTTTTTAGAAACATAAATCCGTCCATTTCCGGCATTTGAATATCAGTAATCACAAAATCAAAATTAGTGTCCTGAATGGCTTCTAATGCTTTTACAGCACTATTAAAAGATAAAACCTGATGTTCTTCCTGTCGTAAAACACCGCTGGTTAAATTAAGCAGATTAATGTCGTCGTCAATTACAATAAAAGTTTGTTTATTCGTGTTTTCTGCAATATTTCTTTTTATTTCTTCAACTGTAATTTCGCTATGATCAAAAACCAGAGGAATTTTAATTTCAAATGTACTTCCTTTTCCAAAAGTACTTTCGAGACTTATTTTCCCTCCTAAAAGCGAAACTATTTTTTGACAGATTGCAAGTCCTAAACCAGTTCCGCCGTATTTCTTTTCGATATTTTCATTCGCCTGGGCAAACTCTTCAAAAACTAATTTTTGATTGCCTTTTTCAATTCCAATTCCGGTATCTGTTATTGTAATAACATAAAAGTTTTCGTTTTCAGTTGCATAAGAACTGATTTTGATATGACCTTCTTCTGTAAATTTATAAGCGTTTCCAATAATATTGGTCAAAATTTGTTTCAGTCGAAACGGATCGCCAACAATTTTGGTATTTAGCTTTTCATCAACATTAATAATCAAATCAATGTTTTTTTGTTTGTAAACAGTCTGAATATTTTTCGCAGTATCTTCTATAATTTCAGGAAGAAAAAACGGAACTTTTTCAATTGTAATCTTTCCGGCTTCAATTCTCGAAAAATCTAATAAATCCTGAACAAGCTGCGTAATATATTCAGATGAATTTTTGATGTTTTTTACGAAATAAGACTGTTTTGTATTAATATCAGAATTGCCTAAAAGTTCAGAATAACCTACAATTGTACTCAAAGGCGTTTTTAAATCGTGGCTTACTGTTGAGATTAACTGCTCACGGCTTTTTAATAAATTCTTGGTTTTAAAATTTGCTATTTCAAGCTGTTTTTTATACAGCTGTGATTTCGAATAATCGCTCACAATTAAAATAGAAAAAAAGATCGTCAATATTAAACCAATAATCGCCGAAGCCGTTACAATCTCATTGACTTTTTTAAGTGATTTTTCTTTTAAAGAGTTATTTTTTATCGAATTGATGATAATTTCCCTTTCGATAATTCGCAATACTTTTCGAAGTTGTTCTGAGATTGCAATTTCATTTTTCAGTAATTTATTTTCCTCAAAATTCAGCGTTTCTTTTTTCTTTTCTGCTTTCAGTTTTACATTACTGAGCAGTTTTTTTGAATTGGCTAAAATAGAATCTGATGCTTTTTTACTAAGCGTGTTTGTACTGTCATCTGGAATATTCTGGTTTAAATAATCCACATATTTTTGCAGTACATTACGCTGATAACTGCCTAATTCATTTGGGTTTTTGGTAAAATCCTGAAGTTCCAGTTTTCGAAGATTAAACTCCATTTTGGTAATTTCGTCAATGGCGTTATTTACAGAAACTTCGTCTTCGGCTTTGTTTTTTATGGTTTTTAACTGTCTGATGTTTTCTGTTTTTTCAGACAACAAATAAGTAACACTGTCTAAAAGTGTTTTTTGATATTCTGTAGTAACGATTTGTTTTAAAGTGTCAATTCTTGCTTTTAAAGAATCGGTTTCAATAACATAACTTTTAAAATCGTTTTCAGAATTGGTTTGAATAGTTTTCCTTGCTAAACTCTCTGTTTTATAGACATTCGAAAACAATTTACTTACGCGGAGGATTTTGGTTTTTTCCTGGGCAATTTTGTCTTCGAGTTTATTGTAAACTACATTTTCTGAATATAGAAACCACCCCACAGTAACCACCAAAGCAAGTAATGCAACATAGCTGAATAAAACCTTAAGTGCTGTATAACTTTTTTTGCTTTCCATAAGTGTTTATTTGGCGTTTACGAAGTTCTCTTATTACAATTTACTGCAATTTATTTAAAATTTCCATCTAAGAAAAGTAAAAGCAAATCAAATATTTACATAATTCAAAGGTTTTAAAAACAAAATAGCCGCAGATTATATAAATAATACTGCGGCCAATTCTGTTTTTTATAATTCATTAAAGAGTTTCGTTTAACCATTTAAAGAATTCTCCCTGCCAAACCTGTGCATTTTGCGGTTTTAAAACCCAGTGATTTTCATCTGGAAAATACACAAAGCGGCTTTTGATACCTCTTAATTGGGCAGCCTGAAAAGCTTCTTGTCCTTGCCCAATTGGCACACGGAAATCTTTTCCTCCCTGGAAAATTAAAATAGGTTTGTTCCAGTTTTGAACCAAAGTTGCAGGATTAAAAGTAGTGTACGCTTTTTGAGCCACAGCATTATCTTTTTCCCAGTAAGGTCCGCCAAAATCCCAGTTGTTAAAGAAAACTTCTTCAGTAGTTCCTAACATTGAAACAGTATTGAAAACACCATCGTGAGCGATAAAAGTTTTAAAACGGTTTTTGTGAATTCCTGCTAAATAAAATACAGAATATCCTCCGTAGCTTGCACCAACACATCCTAAGCGGCTTTTGTCAACGTAGCTTTCTTTAGCCACATCATCAATTGCCGAAAGGTAATCGTCCATAACTTGTCCGCCCCAGTCTTTACTAATTTGTTCGTTCCATTCAACACCATGTCCCGGCATACCACGGCGGTTTGGTGCCACAACCACATAACCTTTTGCCGCCATTAAAGAGAAATTCCAACGGAAAGAATACGATTGTGTCAACGCACTTTGAGGTCCGCCTTGGCAGAATAATAAAGTTGGGTATTTTTTAGAAGCATCAAAGTTTGGAGGTAAAATAACCCAAACCAGCATTTTTTTACCATCGGTTGTAGTAACATAACGTTTCTCCGTTTTGCTTAATGCTAAAGTTTTGTACGTTTCAGTATTGATGTTTGATAATTGTTTCCAGGTATTTTTCTTCAAATTAAAAGAAAAAATCTCACCAGCACGATTCATATCCGTTCTCGTAACGATGATATCATCTCCAGAAAAACCAACTAAATCATTTACGTCAAAATCACCGTTTGTTAATTGGCGAACTTGAATTGCAATTTTAGTTAAACCAGGAAAATTTACAGAGAAAAGTTGTTTTGTCCCGTCAATTGGCGCAACAAAAAATACCGTTTTTCCGTCTTTACTCCAGATAAAATTATCTACAGTTCCGTCCCAGTTTGCTGTTAGATTAGTTTTGATTCCTTTAAACTCAACAATAATATCGTTTTTGTCTGACTCGTAACCGTCACGTTTCATTTGTAACCAAGATAAATTTCCTGTTGGAGAAAATTGCGGCGCTGTGTCATAACCTAAATTATCTTCAGTTTTATTGGTTGTTTTTTGAGTTTCTAAATTGTACTCATAAATATTGGTGTTTGTAGAAACAGCATAAGCCGTTCCTGCTTTTTTCTTGCACACATAAAAAATGCTTTTGCTGTCTGGCGACCAGATATAATCCTCATCGCCTCCAAAAGGTTTTTGCGGAGAATCAAAAGTTTCACCTTTCAAGATGTCGGTTCCTTTTGCACCGTCTTTGTTTTCTTTATAAAAAACGTGATTAAATTTTCCTTCGTTCCAAGTGTCCCAATGACGATAATCTAAACCATCATAAATCTGGGCATCAGATTTATCTAATTTTGGATAAAAATCTTTACCTAAAACTTTGTCGATTTTTACTTCTTCATTATAAACTAAATATTTTCCGTCAGGCGAAACATTTTTATCTGCTAAAACGTCTTTTGTGTCTTTAATTTCAACTGCATTTCCTCCGTTTATCGGAATGGTGTAAAATTTAGAATGAGATTTGTTTTCTTCTACAGAAGGTGTTGAAACCTTAAAAACTACATTTTTTGCATCTTTAGAAATTCCAAGCGGAGTAACCCTGCCTAATTTCCATAATAATTCCGGAGACATAACATTCTGCCCGATAGCGTTTAAACTCATCATTATTAAGGTTGTTAATAATACTTTTTTCATAATAAAAATTCTATTTTTTTGTGCGCTAAAAATACAACATTTAAACTCCAAATAGTTAAATTCCAAATTCCAAATTATTGTTAAAATTCCAAATTCCAAAACGTTGTCTTTAAAAATTTTATTCGCCACGAATTCACGAATTTTATTCTCAAAGATTATCAAAAAATAATTCGTGAATTCGTGGTTATTAAAAAAATCAACAGCAAAGTTTGGAATTTGGAATTTAAAAATTTGTAATTTAACCCAAGATTGGAATTTGAAATTTAAATATTGGAATTTAATATAGATATGGAACTAAGTTATTGGGAACTAAAAAACTGGTTCACAGATATTGATTATACAATTGTGGGCAGTGGCATTGTTGGCCTGCATACCGCTTTACGCTTACGCGAAAGATTTCCTGCCGCAAAAATTTTGGTTCTCGAAAGAGGAATGCTTCCACAAGGCGCGAGTACAAAAAATGCAGGTTTTGCCTGTTTCGGAAGTCTCTCAGAAATTTTAGATGATTTAAAAACGCATTCAGAAGAAGATGTTGCCGCACTTATCGAAAAACGCTGGAAAGGTTTGCAGCTGCTTCGAAAAAGATTAGGAGATCAGGCAATTGATTTTAAACCTCACGGCGGATATGAGTTGTTTTTGAAAGAAGATGAACTTGGGTTTAGTGAATGTATTTCGAAACTGCCTTTTATAAATGAAATTTTAAAACCGCTTTTTAAGGCCGATGTTTTTTCTAAAGAAACCGACCGATTTGGGTTTGGAAATATTCAGGATTATCTAATTTTTAATCCGTTTGAAGCACAAATTGATACCGGAAATATGGTGGAGGAATTGTTGAAGCAAGCCGTATCTGCAGATATTTTAATTCTTAATCAGCAAACCGTAACTTCTCATTCTGATGCCGGAAATCATGTTGAAGTGGTGCTGAATGATTTTAGCTTTAAAACGAATAAATTACTTTTTGCCACAAATGGTTTTGCAAATGCTTTGACAAACGGAGCAGTAAAACCTGCAAGAGCGCAGGTTTTAATTACAGAAACCATTAAAAATCTGGATATAAAAGGTACTTTTCATTTAGACCGAGGTTATTATTATTTCAGAAATATTGGCGACCGAATCCTTTTAGGCGGAGGCCGAAATCTCGATTTTGAAACAGAAACTACAACTGAATTTGGCCAGACGAAAATTGTTCAAAATAAATTGGAAGATTTACTGAAAAATGTAATTTTACCAAATCAGGATTTCCAGATTGCGCACCGTTGGAGCGGCATTATGGGAATTGGAAATAGTAAGAATCCTGTTGTTTCTCAATTGTCTGAAAACGTGTTTTGTGGAGTACGTTTAGGCGGAATGGGAGTAGCAATAGGCAGTTTAGTAGGAACAGAATTAGCAGATTTAATATAATGGCAGCACCCAAAAAACCAGCACCAAAAAAAACAACAACCACGAGTAAACCAAAATCTAAAACGTCTGCAAAGAAATCAAATCGTTCTTTTGGCGAAAAAGTAAAATGGTTTTTGATTAAAACAATGTTGTGGTTTTTTGGACTTTCGATAGGATCGGTTATATTTTTTAAATACGTTCCAGTACCATTTACTCCTTTAATGCTTATTCGCGCCATCGAAAACAAGTTAGGGGGGAAGGAAGTTTATTTTGACCACGATTGGGAACCAATTGATAAAATCTCCATGAATTTACAAAAAGCCGTAATTGCGAGTGAAGACGGAACTTTTTTAACGCATAATGGTTTTGATTTTAAAGCGCTGCAAAAAGCTTATAAAAGCAATGAACGCGGACGTCGAATTCGAGGCGGAAGCACAATTTCGCAGCAAACGGCAAAAAATGTCTTTTTATGGCAGGGAAAAAGTTATTTCCGTAAAGGTCTTGAAGCTTATTTTACTGTTTTAATTGAAATTATATGGGGCAAAGAACGTATTATGGAAGTTTATCTGAACAGTATCGAAATGGGAGACGGTGTTTATGGTGCTTATGCAGCAACAGAACATTGGTATCGTCGTGATGCGTCGAGTTTAACACCAATGCAGGCTGCAGGAATTGCTGCAATTTTACCAAATCCTAGAAAATTTAAAGCTACCGGCTCGTCAAGTTATATTAACAGGAGAAAAGAACGAATTGTTCGCGAGATGCGTTACGTGGGAAAAATAAATTACGATGGAAAGTAAAAAAACATTTTTTGCTTTTCTAATTTTGACAGCAGCGTTAACTTTTGGACAAGGAAAAACTACAGAAATAGGTTTTATATCCGATAATGATTTATACACATCATCAAAAAATGATATGTATTACACCAACGGTTTGGAGATTTTTTATCGATTTTTATCTAAGAATGAAAACGAGAAAATCAATAAAAAAATAACCGAATTTAGAATTGGGCAGTATATTTATAATCCGAGATTTATTAATAAAGAAGCAGTTCTTGAAAACGATCGCCCTTTTACAGCTTACCTTTTTGCCGAAGCCGGAAGAAGTTTTTTTTATGAAAGCGAATCGGTTTTAAAAACTGATTTTCAATTGGGTTATATGGGGCCGAATGCTTTGGGCGAAGAAACACAGGAAGGTTTTCATAAACTAATTGGATATAAAACAGTATACGGCTGGGAAAATCAGCTTCATAATGCTTTTGCGGTTCAGGCGCATGTTATGTATTCGAAGAAATTATTTCCAGCAAAACATAACGATTTTATAGATCTTCATTTTCAGTCTGAAGCCAATTTGGGAACTATTTTTACAGGAATTTCGACAGGATTTTTAACCCGAATTGGTTTTAAGAGACTGACTCCAATTTACGATTCTAATCTTCATGATGCTTCGGTAAGTGCGAATGTGCAGCCAAATATTAGAGAATTTTATTTCTACGCAATGCCAAGCGTCAATTATCAGTTTTATGATGCGACAATCGAAGGAAGTATGTTTAACGATACAAGTCCCGTAACTTTCGATTTGGTTCCGCTTCGTTTCAATGCTGAGTTTGGTTTGAAATACAGACACAACAACTTCAGTATGTCGTATTCTTTTATTTATCGTGGAAGAGAATTAGAAGGCGATGTTAATGATACGAATACTGGGTACTTTTTTGGGTCGATTCGAATGGGGTTTTTGTTGAGGTAAGGTTTTGCCACGAAGGCATTAAGACGCAAAAATTTCTTTGTTTTAAGCTGTATAATGCAATTTGATTGGATTTTACTTTTTCGGGAATGGATTGCAAATCTGTGCTGTCGATATTTTATAAAGTCCCTACGGGACAAATGTTCGTGTGTGTAATGTTTTTTTCTACAGATATGTAACTCCTAACGGAGTTTTTAAATTAGATTTCTAATAAACAGATATCATATGCAAAATTCAGCAAATATTTTTCTATCTATATTTAATTGCTACGAAATACTCCGCTAGGAGTTATATATCGGTAGACATATGTAAACCCATCCCCAAAATATCCCGTAGGGCAATGTCATTAAGTTAAGCTTTTAGAAAATAAAATTATTGCAAATCAAATCCGTGTTTATCCGCGTTTTTACGAAGTAAATCTGTTTTATCTGCGTCACAATTAGACGCTTATTTTACTGATTCGCTAAAGCGAAAACGCTGATAAAAACTGATTTTTCTAATTACTTTCTTAATTAAACTGTTAAGTAATTTTATAGATTTCCTCTTAACTTAATGACATTGTCCGTAGGGATTAAATTAATCCAAATTATAATCCATTTCTTTCGCCATCTGACCCCATTTTTTGTTGAGAAAATCTTTCGTCTGTTCTATAAAATTCGGATCTACATCTTTTAAAGTTTGTGCTTTCGGACTCAATATCGCTTTTCCATCTTCAAAATAAATATATGCATGAACGGCATTACCTCCCCAAAAGAAAGGAAAAACAATCACCTGGTTTTCTGTACTTTCAATCACGTATTTTTCTAAGCTAATGATAAAAGCAAACATTGGTATCATTTCTGTAAAATTCTGACTGAAAAACATCATTCCCCAATGCCATACTTCGGCAGCTTCATCATAATCTGAAAAAGCCATTGCTTCGGGATAATCAATCCATCCGTCAATAACTTCTTTATTAATATCGTCGTTATAGGCGCGCAGTAATTCTGGAGTTAATTCCATTTTTGAATACATTTTGCGGCTGTTCCACCATTCGGTCCAGTTTTTGTTCAATTCCGGTTCTTCAAGCGAACTGTTTAAAAACTTTTCCAGCTGTGGTTTTGTGATTTTTACTTTACAATATAATGAGCTTAATTCAGACATGATTTAGATTTTGGGTTGTACAATATTTGCTCGGTTTCTTAATGGCGATTATCGCACTGCAGATAAATTTCTTCGTTTGATTTATCAATAATTGAAATTCCAGGACATCCAAATGATTCATACAAAAAGCCGAAAACAACTTGCGGTTTATTTTTAAAAAGTTTTCCTGTCCATTGGTTAGCATCGAGTCCATCTTCATAATTAAGCGGAGAAGGAGAGCTGCCTTCGCTTTGACTGTAAAGTTTTTCAATTATGATAGCTGCAGTTTTAGAATCTGTTACTAAAAGACGTCTGGCATAAATCATTTTACGATCATCAAGATAGTCTTGTAAAAAATAATTATAACTGTCATTTTTATACAAGTACGTATTTCCGGCAACGGTATTTTTTAAAATAGTACGATCTCCATTTTTTAATGCTTTTGATGGATATTCTTTGCTGGAAATTTTCTTCCATATAATTGCCTGCAAAGGTTCTTTTGAAAACGGATTTTCTTTACCAACATATACAAATGCATCTCTGTAATATTCACTAAATCCGTTTAAATATTTTTTATTGATTTCGAAGCCAATCATATAATCATATCTTTTATAAGGCCAGTCTTCTTGAGATGAATAACCATTAAGTAATGCAGCGGCTTTTAGATTTTTTACAGAAAACGAAGCCAATTTTTTCTTACCATAATCGTATACAAATACAGAGTCGGTTTCGGAAATGTTTGTTTTAGATAAAAATCTGTTTCTGTATTTTTTTTCTAACGTAAAGTATTCGGCATTCTCAATACCTATTTTTTCTATGTTAGGCAGAGCAAGTGTATCTGAATCGGTATCATTAAGATGATAAATATCTGAAAGAGAAACAAAAGCAATATCACTGCTGTCTTTTTGCATAACCATAAATAAATTAATGCTTTCTTTTCTGGGAGCCGACTCATCTTCGATTGTATCATTTTCTACTGCTGCAGTTTTGTCTACTGCTGGGGTTTCCTGGGTTTCTATGGTTTTTTTATCGTTACAAGAAAAAAATAATAAAATTGTCGCGGCGAGTAATGTTTGTAATTTAATATTCATAAAAGTGGTATTTAAATGTACTTTTAAAATTTATAGTTGATTGTGATTACCGATTATAAATGTAAAAAAAGTTTTCACAAAACAAAGAGCATTCTTTTCTGACCTCAATAGAAAAGATACCTTTTTCTAGCTTACGGGTTTAAAATGAAGTTCAAAAAATAATGCTTAACATTTTGATAATATGGAGTGTAGTTTAAATTTTTACTTTTAATTAAAATTTAAGATTATGGAAATTAATTGGATTGTAATAGGAGTTGTAGCCGTTTTGATTATTATTTTGGTTGTGCTGACAATTAAAAAAAATCAAAAAGAGAAAAAGAAACTGACTGATTTGCTGAATAATGATTTCAAAAAAGCAAAAAAAGACAGAGTTGATGCTGAGGATTCGGCAAATGAAAAGTAGATAATGAAATCAATAAAAAAACCGTATTACTTATTTGTAATACGGTTTTTTGTGGAGAATACCGGATTAGAACCGGTCACCCTTCCGATGCATCGGGATACTCTAGCCTTTTGTTTCTATTAAGCTTTCAATGTATTTACGGCTCTTCATTTTTTTTATTTGCAACTCCCTTTTCATCGCATCGCTTCGAGTTTCAAAAGTTTCGTGATACTTTAATTCCCAATCTTTTACAACCTTAGTAAATTTACTTCGACTATTTAAATGGTCTTGCAAACGTTTCTGAATATCTTGACAAGAACCAATATAATATTTGTTAAGAGTAGCTGAATAAAGAATATAAGTATAAAACATAATGGCTATAAATAAAAATACCCGAACGTTTTTGTTCGGGTATTTTTGTTGTGATAAAATTGTAAAAAAATTGTGGAGAATATCGGATTCGAACCGATCACCTCTTGCCTGCCAGGCAAGCGCTCTAGCCAAATGAGCTAATCCCCCTTGTTTTGTGGAAAATATCCGATTCGAACCATCACCATCCCGATTTTCCATCGGGACGCTCTAGCCAAATGAGCTAATCCCCCTTGTTTTGTGGAAAATATCCAATTCGAACTATCACCATCCCGATTTTCCATCGGGACGCTCTAGCCAAATGAGCTAATCCCCCTTGTTTTGTGGAAAATATCCGATTCGAACTATCACCATCCCGATTTTCCATCGGGACACTCTAGCCAAATGAGCTAATCCCCCAAAGCGTTAACAAATAAAGTCAAATAATTTTCAAAAAACAAATTTCAGGACCTATCTGACAAAATATTTTTCAAAAGCGTAACTTTACGTTTAAAAATATTTTTATGAGTTTAGAAAATATAAAAGGATCTTTAGAGACTTCTTTTCAAAATACAATTGCCATAGTGCAGTTTGGGCATCCTGCAAGTAATTCTTTTCCACGCGAATTGTTAGATAAATTAACAACCAAAATTAATGAGTTGAGCCGAAACGAGCGTGTTTCGGTTATTATTTTAAAAAGCCAGGGCGTAAAAGCTTTTTGTTCAGGCGCTTCGTTTGATGAACTTTTGCAAGTCGAAAATGAAGAACAGGGAACGAAATTTTTCTCTGGTTTTGCACATTTACTAAATGCGATGCGCAATTGCAATAAGCTGATTATTGGCCGCGTTCAGGGAAAAGCAGTTGGCGGAGGTGTGGGAATTATTGCTGCCTGCGATTATGTTTTTGCAGCTCCTGAAAGTGATGTAAAATTGTCTGAATTAGCAATCGGAATAGGGCCTTTTGTAATCGAACCGGCTGTTTCTCGTAAAATAGGAAAAACCGCAATGGCCGAAATGACTTTGACGGCGCACGAATGGAAATCGGCAGACTGGGCTTTTCAAAAAGGACTTTATTCTGTTTTATCCAATTCAGAAAATCTGGATAATGATGTTCAGAATTTTGCCCAGAAATTAAGTTTATATAATCCGGAAGCACTTCAGGAAATGAAAAAAATTATTTGGGAAGGAACAGAACAATGGGAATCTCTGTTAATTGAACGAGCTTCAATTACAGGAAAACTGGTTTTGTCTGATTTTAGCAGAAATGCCTTGAGACAATTTAAAAAGTAAATTTTTGCCACTCTCGATAGCTATCGGGATTAAAAGAATTAAAATGATTTTTAAAATAATCCAATTAATCCTTTTAATCTGTGGCCAAATAAAAAATAACAATAAATATAAGTTTAAATGAAACTCATTTCATTATTTCAAAAAGTCGATGTTGCGGAGAAAATTAAAAACGCTCCGGACAGCAGTTATCAAATTGGAGTTTTAATTGGATCTTTTATTCCGTTCCTGTTTTTAGTAGGAATTGCTTACTGGATGTATATCAGAGCCAAAAAAAGAGACAAAAACGGTTATTAATTTGTAAATTTGCAAGCTTAAATTAATAATCGATGAGTAATATCAGAATTACAAAACAATTTAGTTTCGAAACCGGACATGCATTGTACGGTTACGACGGAAAATGCAAGAACGTTCACGGGCACAGTTATAAATTGTCGGTAACCGTTATTGGCTCGCCAATCACTGACAGGTCTAATGTGAAATTCGGAATGGTAATTGATTTTTCTGACCTAAAGAAAATTGTAAAAGAAGAAATTGTCGATCAGTTCGATCATGCAACAGTTTTTAATCAAACAACGCCGCATGTCGAATTAGCAAACGAATTAAAAAACCGCGGACATCATGTAATTTTGGTTGATTATCAGCCAACAAGTGAAAACATGGTGGTAGATTTTGCAGAAAGAATCATTGCAAGACTTCCGTCTGGAATTTCTCTTTTCTCACTTAAACTTCAGGAAACAGAATCATCATTTGCAGAATGGTACGCAAGTGATAATTTGTAAAAAAGTCAAAAGTCAAAAGTCAAAAGTTTCTAAATTATAATCTAAGAAGTCTAAGATTCTAACTATCTAATAATCTAAATGAAAAAAGTATATTTTGCTTCAGATCAACATTTTGGTGCGCCAACTCCTGAGTTGAGCCTGCCGCGTGAGCAAAAGTTTGTAGCTTGGCTTGATAAAGTTAAAGAAGATGCCGAAGCTATTTTTTTATTAGGTGATTTATTTGATTTTTGGTTCGAATACAAAACAGTTGTGCCAAAAGGCTTTGTACGTGTTTTAGGAAAAATGGCAGAAATTCGTGACAGCGGTATTCCGATTTATTTTTTCGTTGGAAACCATGATTTATGGATGAATGATTATTTTCAAACCGAATTGAATATCCCGGTTTACCACGACAATAAAGAGTTTACTTTTAACGGAAAAACTTTCTTGATTGGGCACGGCGACGGAAAAGGCCCAGGTGATAAAGGGTATAAACGAATGAAAAAGGTATTTACAAATCCGTTTTCAAAATGGCTTTTTCGCTGGCTGCATCCAGATGTTGGCGTAAGTTTAGCGCAATATTTATCAGTAAAAAACAAACTAATTTCTGGAGACGAAGATGTAAAGTTTTTGGGTGAAGAAAACGAATGGCTGGTTTTGTACGCCAAACGTAAATTAGAAACTAAACATTACAATTATTTCATTTTTGGGCATCGTCATTTGCCTATGATAATTCCGGTAGGAGAGGATTCTAACTACGTAAATCTGGGCGACTGGATTGGATATTTTACTTACGGTGTTTTTGACGGAGAAACTTTCGAGCTTCAAAAATTCGAATCGTAACTACTTTTTTTCCATTGGATAAATACCAATTTTATGTGTTCGCAGAATATATTCTGAAAGTTGTTTACTGTTTGAAAGCTGAAATTTAATTGCTCCTGATGCTTTTTTCGGCATATGACATTCTACACAATTATCTGCCAATAATTTTTCAGGCATTATTTTCAGCGTTTTTTCATTGTGTTTTAAACCTTGATGACAACTCATGCATATTTTAGAATATGATGCCATATTCTTCGAAGCATTTTCGTGTGGATTATGACACGTAATACAATCCATTTTCTCGCTGTTTATAAAACACTTGCTTTGCGCCATTAAACGAAACTGATTTCCGTGAACATCAAAATTGGCAGTATCGTTAATACTTCTGGTTTCACGAAAAAACTCAGATAAATTATCTCCCGGTTTAAATTCAAAACGCGATTTCATTTTCATGCCATCATTTCCGGCGTGGCAAAGTGCACAGGCATCCAGTTTTTGCTGTCTGTTTAGTGTTTTAAAACTCGTAATACTGTTTGCTGTTTTTACAGTTGGATTTTTTAAATGAAAGTTAACATGCTTCTTTGCAGGGCCGTGGCAGCGCTCACAATCAATTCCGTAAACAATGGTTTTTTTATCGATAATATCCTCAACATCCATCGATAAAAAATTTTTCTCCTCAGAACTTTGGTTTACACTTCTGCTGCTGGCATTTGATGCATGGCATGAATAACAATCCTTAACAACCATTCGGTCAAAATAAGGTTTGTCAGCAGGGAACCCAGGACTTGTTGCCCAATTATGTATAGAATTGTAATAAGAAACAGGTAATTCGTAAGTATTGTGATTACGCCAGTAAACAGATGTCTGTGCATGTTTAGTTCCAAAAATAATTTCAAATCGATGCGCTTCTACTTCTTTACCATTTTTATATAAAACCTGATAAAGACTGTCGTTACGTTTTTCCATAACTAACCGGGTGTTTTTGTCATAAATAAAAGTATGACTGCCTTCGTCAAAATTGCCTAAAACATTTTCTGAATTTGCGGGAGCGGTAGCTTTAAAGTGGGAACTCTGGAATGCCATATTGTATTGAACCTGGTGACATTGAATACAGCTTTCAGAGCCTGCATAGTCAGTTCCGCGTGGATCAATATATTCATCAGATTTGGCACAGTTAGTAAAGAAAACTGATAAAACAACAAGAATAAAAAGAATGCCAATTTTTTTCATTGTTGTAAATATACTTTATTTTGAATACAATCAAAATATATTTCAATAATGAAGAAATGTTGTTAAAATATTTGTAATGTTTCTAGTTTAGACCTGCTCCGTATACATATTCGTCTAATTCAATTTTGAATAATGAACCTTCTACCAAATCTTTAATTGATTTTAATTCGGTCATAGAAACGGCCAAATCTATAGATGAACAAGGTGTTTTCAATAAAAATTTATGGCAGGAATATTTCATTTCGCAAGTTTCACAACATGTATTTTCGATTAAGCTGTCTTCAATTAAATCGCAAAACTGATTCAATTCTGATACGCTGAAATAAAAGCCTGTTTCTTTAAAAACCAGCTGTACTTTGTCTAAAATGGTTTGATTATTTTGTTTCCAGTAAAAGGCTATTCCAAAATTGTTATGATATATCTGTTCTATTTCTCTCATCGTAAATCCTTTTATTTCAACAAATATAAATATTATTTATATTAATTCTAAATAAAAATATCGTAAAAATGAAAAAATATTGAACCATATAAGTGATATAAGGTAATTTAAGTTCGCCTTCAATTTTTTATTAAATGAACTTATATCACTTATATGGTTTAAAAAACTATCTAAGCCATTTTTTAATATTGGAAATGAATTCAATTTGTTGATCAACAAAAAGATAATGTGAGCAATTGTCTAACAATGCGAAGTGATCTTTGCCCGCCAGGTTTTTAATTGAAGTAATTTGCGCCGAAGAGAAAATACCGTCTTCTTTTCCATAAATAGCGAAAATTGGAACTCCTGTGGCTTTAATTTTCTTTAAAAAAGGTCTGCTGTCGATGTTATTTTGCTTTTCGTTTTGATAAAAAAGCAAAGGCGCATTTTTGTTCCGAATGTTGGTTTTGAAAAATTCTCCGGCTTCATAATCGGCATATAATTTTTTTGAAGCTTTTGTTGGTTTTGGCATTTTAAAATAATTTTCATCACTTGCCAAGTCAAAACAATGTTTCCTATATCCAGCGGAATTTTTGTCGAGTTTTTCTACGTAAGCTATTTTATTCAGCGTTTTAGAATCGCCGTAGTGGATTTTCTTTACAGAATTTAAAATATGATCGTAAGTTTCCTGCTGAGAAAATAAAGCCCCGGCTAAAACCAAAGCGCTTACATTCTGCGGATATTTATTGGTATAAAGTGTAGCAACTAAACCGCCAAAACTGTGGCTAAGTAAAACTGCTTTCTTTAAATGGTATTTTTTATAGATTGAATTTAAATCCTGAAAAGCTTCTTCATAAGTAAATTTCGCATTAGGATCTGCAGATCTTCCTTCACCTCTTCGATCGTATGCAATTACGTAAAAACCTTGATTAGCCAGATTTTGAGCTGTTGTTCCTTCAAATAAAGCTGCGTTGCCGCTTGGACCTCCATGAATGAAGATTAAAGGCTTATTCTTTTCGTTTCCGTATGTTTTGATATAAAGATTTTGTCCATTCATTAAAATGGATTTAATCAAAAAGATAATCAATAGTAATTGTTTCATTACTCCTGATTATGATGGTCCTCCATATCTTTATGCAGATCTAAGTTTCTAAAGGTAGGAGATATAAAACCAAAGCCTAAAACGGTCAAAAGTGTAATGCTTCCTCCAAAAACTACTGAGGTAACAGTTCCCATCAATTTAGCAGTTGCACCACTTTCAAAGGCACCTAATTCATTAGAAGATCCAACAAAAATCGAATTTACAGCACCAACACGCCCACGCATATGGTCGGGAGTTTTAAGCTGTAAAATCGTCTGGCGAATTACTACAGAAATTCCATCAGCAAGTCCGCTTAAAAATAAAGCGAAAACAGAAAGCCAGAACGACGTAGAAAGACCAAATAAGATGATCGATAATCCGAAAACAAATATGGCGACTAAAAGTTTCTTTCCTGCATTTTTATATAAGGGCACATAAGCAGAAACGAGCATTGTAATAAAAGATCCAACTGCAGGCGCGGCTCTTAATATTCCAAATCCTTCAGAACCAACTTTTAAAATATCCTGCGCAAAAATGGGCAATAGCGCTACAGCGCCTCCAAAAAGCACAGCAATCATGTCAAGCGATAAGGCACCTAAAACAATTTGATTTTTAAAAACAAAAGTCAAACCTTCTGTAAGACTGTCTTTTATCGATTCTCCAATCTTTGGATTTATGATTGGTTTTGTACTGATTTGTGATAAAGCTGCTAATGAAAGAAGAGAAAATCCGAAAACCAGACACATTGACCAGTGAACGCCAATCCAGTTAATGGAAAATCCAGCCAGTGCCGGGCCCATCACAGCTCCGATCTGCCAAACCGAACTACTCCAGGTGGCAGCATTTGGGTATGCCTTTTTAGGAATAATTAAGGATAATAGAGAGAAAATAGTTGGCCCAAGAAAAGCTCTAACTAATCCGCCCAAAAAAACTAAAGCATAAATGGAATATAAAATAACAGTTGGGGACCAATCACCAACAACTTTTGGCCAGGTCAGTAAAAACAATCCAAAACTAATTATCGAAAATCCCAAAATACATTTTACCAGTAATCCCTTCTTTTCTTTTTGGTCAACAATATGTCCGGCAAATAAAGCCATACCAACGGCAGGAATAACTTCCATTAAACCAATAATTCCTAACGAAAGCGGGTTTTTAGTTAAACTGTAAACCTCCCATTCTATTATGATAAACTGCATTGCCCAGGCAAAAACCATAGCAAAACGCAATAATAAAAATACGTTGAATTCTCTGTAACGAAGTGCCTGATAGGGATCAGGTTTGTTTGATTTAGTTGTCATTTGTTCTAATGTCTTTCAGCATAAGCTGTGTTGAAATAGTTCCGTTCCATTCGTTTTCTGCAATTGTATAAGCCAATTGAAACAGATTTTGATTTTGCGCTATATTAAGTTTTTTTCCGAGTCCGAAGCCAATGGCAGCAATTCCGTCGGAGTTAGATTGTTTAACGAAAAGTCTTAAATGTTCTTCTTCAGCGCCCAGCGTTTTGGCATAACCCGTATCTTTTATATCTGAAGTCATAAAAACCGGCGTCATATTCTGCGGACCAAAAGGCTCAAATTGTTTTAAAATCCGGATGAGTTTTGGAGTTATATCTGAGAAATTTATTTTGGCATCAATTTCAATTTCCGGAGTTCGCATTTCTGGTAAAATTGTTGCAGAAACCTGTTTTTCAAAAGCTTCTTTAAAAGCCGGATAGTTCTCAGCTTTTAAAGTCATTCCTGCTGCGTACATATGACCTCCAAATTGTTCCAAATGTTCTGCACAGGCGTCTAATGCATTATAAACATCAAATCCTTTTACAGATCGGGCAGAAGCCGCATATTTATCTCCGCTTTTAGTAAAAACCAAAGTGGGACGATAATAGGTTTCAATTAATCTCGAGGCCACAATCCCGATAACACCTTTGTGCCAGTCTTCCTGAAAAACAACAGTAGAAAAACGTTCTTCTTCTTTGTTTTCCAGAATTTGCTGAAACGCTTCTTTGGTGATTTTTTTATCTAAATCTTTTCGGTCTGCGTTGTATTGTTCAATTTCTGAAGCGAATTGCTGCGCTTGTTCAAAATCAAATTCAGTTAATAATTCAACTGCATGATTTCCATGCTTGATTCTCCCGGCAGCATTAATTCGGGGAGAAATAATAAAAACAACGTCGGTAATATCTAAAACTTTCTTTTTTACCTGATGCACCAAAGCTTTAATTCCGGGTCTTGGTTCGCCATTAATTACCTTCAAACCAAAATAAGCCAGAACACGATTTTCTCCCGTAATCGGAACAATGTCTGCAGCAATTGCCGTAGCAACTAAATCGAGATAGGGAACCAAATCTTGAATAGTTTCATTTCGGTTTTGGCCCAAAGCCTGAATCAATTTAAAACCAACACCGCAGCCGCATAATTCGTCATAAGGATACGAACAGTCTTCTCTTTTTGGATCTAAAATTGCAACCGCATCGGGAAGAAATTCTCCAGGTCTGTGGTGATCGCAAATAATAAAATCTATGTTTTTTGCTTTCGCGTAAGCAATATGATCGATTGATTTTATTCCGCAGTCGAGCGCAATAATCAATGAAATTCCATTATCGTCTGCATAGTCAATTCCTTTATACGAAATACCATAACCTTCGTCATAGCGATCTGGTATGTAAGTTGTAATATGGGAATAATGCGATTTTAAATAGGAAGAAACCAGAGAAACGGCTGTTGTTCCGTCAACATCATAATCGCCAAAAACTAATATATTTTCCTGATTTTCAATTGCCTTTTCTATTCGGGCAACGGCTTTGTCCATATCTTTCATTAAGTATGGATCGTGAAGATGTTCTAAAGTCGGGCGAAAGAAATTCTTGGCATCTTCAAATGTTTCAATACCACGCTGAATTAAAAGTGCTGCTACAAAATCTTCTACATTTAGGGCTTGCGCTAAATGTTTGATTTTATCTTCAGAAGGTTTTTGTTTTATGGTCCAGCGCATAATTGATTTTAGATTTTAGAGTGTTGATTTTAGATTTTTGATTTGCTATAGATGATCTTAAAGTACTTGATTTTAAGATCTGAAATCAAAAATCGTTAATCAAAAATCTTAAATAGAATTATTTTGCTTCTAAAGCATTTCCTTCAAACTTAATTCCGTCCCAGCCTAAGTTGATGAAATTTCTAATGTTTTGGTGATTCGTTCCGTTTGGATCTCCTAAAACTTCTTCAAAATAAAAAGCTCCAAAACACGCCAAGGTTTCTTCTTTGTTTAAATTTTGCAGTTTTGCGAATGAAAATAATTTACAAGAACCTGAATTTTCTCCGGCAGCATTATGCTGTGTCCCGTTTTGAAAAGAGGTTGGTGTAAAGTTGTAATTTTCTTCGATTACTGCAATAGTTTCTGGAAATGTTATTTGAGTTGGAGTTTGTTTTACTTTTTCTAAAAAGGCTTGAATGCTCATGATTGTTATTTATTGTTTTTTGCCACAGATTAAAAGGATTAAAAAGGATTTTTTTGCCACGAATTTCGCGAATTAGCACGAATTGAATTAGTGGAAATTAGTGTAATTCGTGACAGCCTTATTCTTAATCTGTGTTAATCCTTTTAATCTGTGGCTGAAATAATTATTTATTCTTCTTCGTCCTTCGAAAACTTACTTTTCTTAGGTTCTTTTGTTATTGTTTTTCCGGCAACGACTACTACAATTTCGCCTCGCGGCGCGGTTTTTTCAAAATGTGCTAAAACTTCTTTCGCCGTTCCACGTACATTTTCTTCGTGTAATTTTGATAATTCTCTCGAAACGCAGACTTGTCTGTCTTCTCCAAAATATTGAATAAATTCGGCTAATGTTTTAACAAGTTTATGCGGAGAAACATATAAAATCATCGTTCGGGTTTCTTCGGCTAAAGCCAAAAATCGAGTCTGACGTCCTTTTTTATCAGGTAGAAAACCCTCAAAAATAAATTTATCATTTGGAAGTCCGCTGTTTACAAGTGCTGGAACAAAAGCCGTTGCGCCCGGAAGACATTCTACTTCAATTTTATTTTCGACACAAGCACGAGTTAACAAAAATCCCGGATCTGAAATTGCCGGAGTTCCTGCATCTGAAATCAAGGCGATAGTTTCGCCTGCTTTCAAACGCGCAATTAAATTTTCGGTTGTTTTGTGCTCGTTGTGCATATGATGGCTGTGCATGTGCGTGCCAATTTCAAAATGCTTCAGGAGTTTTCCGCTTGTTCGGGTATCCTCAGCCAAAATCAAATCGACTTCTTTCAAAACCCGAATGGCTCTAAAAGTCATGTCTTCAAGATTGCCAATTGGCGTTGGAACGATATATAATTTTGACATATTTTTATATTATAACACGAATTTACTTCGTCTGTTCGCTTTCGCTCGAGTCACTAATTGACACAGATTACAAGTGCTTTTAAAAAATTTCACAAAGAAAAAATTAGTGTTAATTCGTGTAATCTGTGTTTTATTTTTAAGCGAATTTTTTCTCAATAATTCCAAGAAAACGTTCTGCGTAATCGTCTTTTCCTTCCCAATTATTATAATCCGGTTTTACCATGTTTTCGATGAAATCCTTTGCTTCTGCATAAGAATCAAAAGTTAGTAATTGGTTTAAAACACGGCTGTAATCTTCTGTGCTGTTTCCAAAAAGATTTTTTGTAAAAGCGATTCTATCGTTCAAATCAATATGGAAACCTTTTGCTAATTTTTCGTTTAAAGAAACTGATTTTGGTTCTTTTGGAGTTTCTAAAACTGGAATTTCAAAATTCTTTTTCTCTTTTAAATCATTGTTTAAAGAAGAAACAGGTTCGAAACTGTCCACTTTTACAAATTGTGCATCGGCATAATTGATTCCGAAATCTTCAAATGCAATTGGAATGGGCGCTGCTTTTGATTCTGTTTTTGGTTCTTCTTTAGCCTCCTCTTTTATTTCTTCTGTGTCTAATTCAAAAATAGGTTTGAAATCCGGAATTGGTTTTAAATTGTTTACAGTCGTAAACGAAAGTTCTTCGATATTATTTTCAGGTTCTGTTTTTTCAATTTCTTTAACAACTTCTGGTTCTGTTATTGGTTCTTCGGTAGTTTCTTCAACAGGTTCAGGAGTTTTTTCTTCAGGAATTTCTGCAGTTATTTCTTCAGCAATTACTGGTTCTGGGGTTTCTTCTGCTTTAATTTCTTTAAAAAGAGCTGGAGTTTCGATTACAGTTTCCGCTGGAATTATTTTTTCAGAAACGGCTTCTTTTTCAAAAATAGTTTCAATTTCAGAGCTTATTTCGCTGTGGCTGATTGTTGGTTTTGCTTCATCGAAATTTTCATCTACAAATTTTAAAATCGCTAATTTCTCATATAATTTCTGAGTTTCAAGATATAATTGATTGATATCGGATTTGTTTTTAAGTTTTAAAATTCGATGTGCAATGCTGATTAAATCGGCTTCCAATTTTTTTTTCATAACTGTTGAAATTATAGTGAATAAGATATTTTAGTGTATTTGGTGTCTGAATGTCTTTAATTCTTAAGGAAATCTGATAGATATTTTTTTATTTCTGTTAATAAGTGTCTGCCAATCTCCGATTTGATAAAAATTTTCTACTTTTGAAAAAATGTAAAACAGTACATTTTTACGTCGATTTATTACCAGTACAAAGTAATAAAAACTATTCATTTTTAAAGGCAGAAAAATACAAAATGTTTCTCGAAAATACAGTAAATCACAAAGAACAATTTGGTTGGATTGAAGTTATTTGTGGATCAATGTTTTCGGGTAAAACCGAGGAATTAATCCGCAGATTAAAACGCGCCCAGTTTGCCAAACAAAGAGTCGAAATCTTCAAACCCGCTATTGATACCCGTTATCATGACGAAATGGTGGTATCGCACGATGCCAACGAAATTCGTTCTACGCCGGTTCCGGCTGCAGCCAATATTGCTATTTTAGCTCAAGGCTGTGACGTTATTGGTATTGACGAAGCTCAGTTTTTTGATGATGAAATTGTTACAGTTTGTAATGATCTTGCCAATCAGGGAATTCGCGTGATAGTTGCAGGACTTGATATGGATTTTAAAGGGAATCCGTTTGGGCCAATGCCGGCACTTATGGCAACTGCCGAATATGTAACGAAAGTCCACGCCGTTTGTACCAGAACCGGAAACCTTGCCAATTATAGTTTCCGTAAAACGGATAATGATAAACTGGTAATGCTTGGTGAAACCGAAGAATATGAGCCGCTTAGCCGTGCAGCTTATTTTAAAGCAATGAAAAAAAATCAGGAAAAATAATCTAAAATCTATTTAACTTTAATAACCAATACAAGAAAAGCAAAATATGAGAAAACAAAATATCTTACTATTAGTTGTGATTGGAATTGCGGTTGCTTTGGCTGTTTTTTTTCAATTTTTTCTTTCTGAAAAAGCGGATGAGGTAAATACAGAAATTACAGAATTAATTGAAAAATATAATAAAAGCTGTCCGTTAAAAATTCAGGAAGGTATTCGTTTAGACAGCGTTAGCTTACATGAAGAAAGAGTCGTTCAGTATAATTTAACATTGCTGAATGTAGAAAAAGAAACGGCTGAAATTAATGTTATACAGGGCGAAATTGAGAAAAGCCTTTTAAGTACAGCAAAAGCAAATCCGGGACTTCAGGTTTTTAGAGATAATGATTATACTTTGAATTATAGTTACAGTGATAAAAAGAAAGTGTTTTTGTTTGATGTGAAGATTTTACCAGACGAATATAAATAATTTAACGTTTGTAAAATGTTGTTAAACCCGACAGGTTTTTAAAACCTGTCGGGTTTTTCGTTTAGAAAAAATCATTCCGTAGGAATGTTTGGTCGGTAGAATTTTTAATTGGATTTAGATACACGTTCCGTAGGAACGTTTGATTGTGGTTCGAGATATTTATTGATGATTACAAGTGTCCCTACAGGACACAACCTAAATAACACCATTTTTTTTCTACCAACGAGATATTCCTACGGAATAAAAAATAGAATAATTAATAAAAACGAAACCCGACAGGTTTTTAAAACCTGTCGGGTTTGATATGATATATAGAAAATTAAATTTTCTTTCTCATTCTCGCAACCGGAATATCAAGCTGCTCGCGGTATTTTGCAATGGTTCTTCTCGCAATTGGATACCCTTTTTCTTTTAAGATTTCGGCCAATTGATCGTCTGGAAGTGGTTTCTTTTTGTCTTCTTCTTCGATTGTATTCTTAAGGATCTTTTTGATTTCTAAAGTCGAAACATCTTCACCCTGATCGTTTTTCATAGCTTCAGAGAAAAATTCCTTAATTAATTTTGTACCGTATGGCGTTTCCACATATTTACTGTTAGCAACACGCGAAATTGTCGAAATATCCAAACCAACCATATCCGCAATATCTTTTAAGATCATTGGTTTTAGTTTAGTTTCGTCGCCGTCTAAGAAAAATTCTTCCTGATAATGCATAATCGCATTCATCGTTACAAAAAGTGTTTCCTGGCGTTGTCTGATTGCGTCAATAAACCATTTTGCCGAATCCAGTTTTTGTTTGATAAACTGAACCGCATCTTTCTGTGCCGTCGATTTATCACGAGAATCTTTATACGTCTGCATCATTTCCTGATAATCTTTAGAAACGTGCAGGGAAGGAGCATTTCGTCCGTTTAAAGTCAATTCCAGTTCGCCATCCACAATTCTGATCGCGAAATCAGGAACTACATTTTCTGTAACTTTATTATTTCCGGTAAAAGAACCGCCCGGTTTTGGGTTTAGTCTCTCAATTTCATGAATCGCTTTTTTAAGCTGTTCGTTCGAAACGCTGTATTTCTGTAATAATTTATCGTAATGTTTCTTTGTAAAAGCATCAAACTGATTTTCGATAATATCGATTGCTAAATCAACATATTCGGTTGGCGTTTTATGCTTCAATTGTAATAACAAACATTCTTGTAAATCGCGTGCTCCAACTCCCGAAGGTTCTAGTTCGTGAATTACAGTCATCATTTTTTCGACCATTGCTTCATCAGTATAAATTCCCTGAGTAAAAGCCATATCGTCTACAATATCCGGAACGCTCCTGCGAATGTACCCCATATCATCAATACTTCCAACAAGGAATTCAGCGATTTCGCGTTCTTCATCATTCAAAATAAAAGTATTGAGCTGATTGATTAAATCCTGATGAAAACTAATTGGCGAAGCAAAAGGTGTTTCGCGTTCTTCATCATCACTATAATTGTTAACCTGAGTTTTATAATCTGGAGTATCGTCGTCGCTTAAGTATTCGTCAATATTGATGTCATCTGCTTCGATTCTGTCAGATTCTGCATCATCATAATCGTCGTAGTCTTCATTTGCGAATTCATCCGCTTCGTATTCTTCTTCTTTACCCGCTTCAAGAGCCGGATTTTCGTTCATTTCTTCTAATAAACGCTGTTCAAAAGCTTGCGTAGGCAATTGAATTAACTTCATCAGCTGAATTTGCTGTGGAGATAATTTTTGGGATAATTTTAAATTTAAAAATTGCTTTAGCATGATAAGGCACTACTTTTTTTAGCCACTAAGACGCGAAGGCGCAAAGTTTTTTATTTGTTTTTTGTTTCTTGCCACAAAGGCATTAATACACAAAGTTTTTTTGCTTTCTTATATTTCTATGAAGACTTAAAATACTCTTTTTGTATTTATAAATCTTCTGATACCGCTCTTTATCAACGGAACATTGAAATTAATTAAAAAGCCTAAATCTTTATTCAGCAATTTTAACTGACTTATAATTTGTGCTTCCCAAACTGGATTTATTTGTTCAACCGCTTTTATTTCTATAATTATAGAATCTTCAATTAGTAAATCTAATCGTAATCCTTCGCTAAATTCAATTCCATCATAAAAGATTGGAACATCAACTTGACGTTTTACATCAAGACCAGCTTTAACAATTTCGTGAGCTAAACAAACTTCGTAAACTCTTTCTAATAATCCGGGTCCAAGTTGTTTATGAACCTTAAATGCCGAGTTTACAATTATTTTTCCAATTTCTTCCGTTCTTTCAGAGAGCATATTTTTTTTGGGTTTTGCTACGAAGGCGCAAAGGCACAAAGTTTTTGTTTTGAAAGTTTTTGAATCTTCATCAAACAATAAAATAATACTTTGAGATTTTGTGTCTTCGTGGTATTATTTTAATTTATTTGTGTCTTTAATCAGTTATTTAAAAATAAACTTAGCGTCTTTGTGCCTTTGTGGCAAAATAACCGTACGTCTTAGAATTCCGCACTTCCAGGAGTTCTTGGGAAAGGAATTACGTCTCTAATGTTTGTCATTCCTGTTACAAACAATACCAAACGTTCAAAACCTAAACCGAAACCTGCGTGAGTGGCAGAACCAAATCTTCTGGTGTCTAAATACCAGTATAATTCTTCTTCGTCGATTTCCAGAGCTTTCATTTTTTCAACTAAAACATCGTAACGCTCTTCTCTTTCAGAACCACCAACGATTTCTCCAATTCCAGGGAAAAGAATATCCATTGCACGCACTGTTTCTCTTCCTGGTTCAGTATTGTCGTTCAAACGCATGTAAAACGCTTTAATGTTTGCTGGGTAATCGTATAAAATTACCGGACATTTAAAGTGTTTTTCAACTAAATAACGCTCGTGTTCTGACTGTAAATCAGCTCCCCATTCGTTGATGATATATTGGAATTTCTTCTTTTTATTTGGAGTTGAATCTCTTAAAATGTCAATTGCTTCCGTATAAGAAACGCGTTTGAAATTGTTTTCTAAAACAAAGTTCAGTTTCTCTAACAAAGCCATTTCGCTTCTTTCAGCCTGTGGTTTTGATTTTTCTTCTTCTAAAAGTCTTCCTTCTAAGAAAGCTAAATCGTCTTTACAATTGTCTAAAGCATATTTAATTACATACTGAATAAAATCTTCAGCCAAATCCATGTTGTCATCAAGGTCGTTGAAAGCAACTTCCGGCTCGATCATCCAGAATTCTGCCAAGTGACGAGAAGTGTTTGAGTTTTCAGCTCTAAAAGTTGGTCCAAAAGTATAAATCTGACCCAAAGCCATAGCAAAAGTTTCACCTTCTAACTGTCCAGAAACCGTTAAGTTGGTATGTTTTCCAAAGAAATCTTTTTTGAAATCAATATTTCCTTCTTCATTTTTTGGAAGATTGTCAAGTGGTAAAGATGTTACCTGAAACATTTCTCCAGCACCTTCAGCATCAGCTCCGGTAATAATTGGCGTATTTACGTAAACAAAACCTTTGTCTTGAAAATATTTGTGAACTGCATAAGACAATACCGAACGCACACGCATAATTGCTCCAAAAGCATTAGTACGTACACGTAAATGTGCATTTGTACGTAAAAATTCTAAAGTATGTTTTTTTGGTTGCATTGGGAATTTTTCAGGATCAGAATCTCCAAGAATTTCCAATTTTGTAACCTGAATTTCGTATTTCTGACCCGCACCTTTACTTTCAACCAAAGTTCCAAATACAGAAACTGCAGCTCCAGTCGTGATTCTTTTTAAAGTCTCTTCCGGTGTATTTTCAAAATCAACAACACATTGTATATTATTAATGGTAGAACCGTCATTAAGCGCGATGAACTGATTATTTCTAAAAGTTCTCACCCATCCTTTTGCATTCACTTCCTGTAGCGTCGTCGTACTGTTTAATAAGTCTTTAACCTTTGTGTGTTTCATTTTAATTTTAGATTTTAGATTGCTGATTTTAGTTTAAAATAAAATCAGTGTTTTTTATATCGAATTGCAAATATAAACGATAATAATTAATTTTTGAAGCTGTTTCCTGCTATCCGCTATATCTTTTTCTTGCTAAAGGAGCAAGAAAAAGGATGCCGCTTCTATCAGGGCTAGGGCATTCGGTTTTTAAAGAAGTAATTTCTCTTATTTTTGTCATTTCGACGAAGGAGAAATCACACGAGTATTTCCGCAAAGTAAGTCGCCAATCTTTGTCGATTTCCGAGTGCGATTCCTCGTTCCTCGGAATGACAAACTATGGGTTAATCTTTGTCAAGTTCAAAACTTTGACAAAGATTTATGTTTTTTAAATTTGTTTTAATTCGTGAATTCGTGGCGAAAAAAAACTACTTCTCCAAATTCTCCAATTCCTCTTTCTTAGTTTTCTTCTTCTCAAAAGTCAAAACCAGCGAAGGCAATACAACTAAATTCGCAAACATTGCAAAAGCCAAAGTACAAGAAATTAATCCTCCAAGTGCAATTGTTCCGCTAAAGCTTGATAATGTGAAAGTCGCAAAACCTAAAATCAAAACAACCGATGTATAGAAAGTACTGATTCCAGTTTCTCTTAAAGCACTAAAAACCGATTTTTTAACTTTTCCGCCGCTTTGAAGCAAGTCATGTCTGTACTTCGCCATAAACTGAATTGCATTATCTACCGAGATTCCGAAGGCGATACTGAATACTAAAATCGTTGAAGGTTTTAACGGAATCCCGAAATAACCCATCAATCCCGATGTAATGCAAAGCGGTAAAATATTCGTAATTACCGAAGCCATTACCATTTTAAAAGATCGGAATAAATACAAAATCAGAACCGCGATTGTGAAAATTGCAAAGATTAATGACTCAATTAAGTTTTCAACCAAATATGAAGTTCCTTTTTGGAAAACCAATGCTTTTCCGGTAACGGTAACTTCATAACGATCTTTTGGAAAAATTTCATCGATTTTGCTGTGAAGTTTTTTCTCCACTTTTGCCATTTCATCCGTTCCAATATCTTTCATGAAAGTCGTGATTCGGGCATATTGTCCAGTCGAATCAACGTAAGCTTTCATTAAATTTTCTTTGCTGTTTTTGGTCGCATTTTTAGCATAACTCAAAATAAAAGTCTGCTCCTGCGAAGTTGGCAATTGGTAATATTCCGGATTTCCGTTATAGAAGGCCTGTTTAGAATATTTAACCAAATTCACTATTGAAACTGGTTTTGCCAATTCTGGAATTTCAGCAATTGTATTTTGCAGTTCATCCATTTTACGGATTGTCGAAGCCTTCATAACACCTTTTTTCTTTTTGGTGTCAATCATGATTTCAAGCGGCATAACTCCGTTAAATTCTTTTTCGTAAAATAAAATATCTTTAAAGAAAGAAGCACTTTTTGGCATTTCACCAATCAAACTTCCTGAAACTTTCATTTGTGAAACTCCAATTACGCTGAAAACCAAAAATAAACCGTAAACAATATAAACGTATCTACGTTTTGTTTTAACTACATCTTCAACCACATTTAATAAAGTCGAAATATAAGTTTTGGTTAAATGGTACAAATGCTTTTCTTTTGGCAATGCCATAAAACTGTATACAATTGGCACAATAAAAAGTGTCAATAAATAAACAGAAATTACGTTGATTGAAGTTACTAAACCAAATTCAAAAAGCAGATCATTTCCGGTAATCATAAACGTAGCAAAACCAATCGCAGTCGTTAAATTCGTCATTAAAGTCGAAACCCCAATTTTTGAAATTACACGCTGCAGCGCCTTAGCCTGATTATTATGTAATTTAATTTCCTGCTGATATTTATTGATTAGAAAAATACAGTTCGTAATTCCGATAACGATAATCAGCGGTGGAATAATTGCTGTTAAAATCGTAATTTTATAACCAAATAACCCAAGTGTTCCAAAAGACCAGATTACACCAACAATTAAAATACAAATTGAAATAAAGGTTGCTCTGAAAGAACGGAAAAAGAAAAAGAAAATCAACGAAACAGTCAATAAAGCCGCACCGATAAAAAGACCAATTTCGCCTTTCATATCAGCCGCATTGATCGTTCTGATGTATGGCATACCTGAAACTTTAAGATCAATTCCGGTTGTTTTTTCGAATTTATCGATTTTTGGAACCAGATTTTCAAGTATAAAAGTTTTTCTTTCAGCAGTATTTACCAGTTTTTTATTGATGTAAATTGCAGAGCGAACACTTCCGCTTTCTTTATTGAATAATAATCCTTCGTAAAAAGGTAAATTATGGAATAAATCGTGCTGAACGCTTTTTAAATAAACAGGATCTAAAACTTTACTTTGATCGATAAATGGCGTTAAAACAAATTTTTCGTTAACGGTATCTTTCTCCAGTTTTTTTAAATCGTTTAATGAAACAACTAAATCAACTTCTTTAGATTTTTTTAAACTTGTCATTAACTCATTCCAGGCAGCATAATTCTTTGGAGTAAAAAAGTTTTTATCCTGAAAACCAATTACGACCAGGTTTCCTTCCTCACCAAACTTGTCTAAGAACTTTTGATATTCTTTGTTTGCGATATGATCTTTTGGAAGCAGGTTTGCTTCGGTATAAGTCATAGCAAGGTTTTTCCATTGGTAACCAAGGAAAATAGTTAAAGCAGAAAGGATGACCAGAATTGTGATTCTGTTTTTAAGTATGATTCGGGCTAATTTTTCCCAGAACCCAACTTTAATAGCGTTTTTCATAAAATCTTTAAAAATGGTTGCAAATGTAGTGAAAACTGCTCAAAATCATAAACAAACGATTGTATTTTACTTAATGTTAACACAAATCTGCAGGGTATAATTTTGCAATAAATTTCTTTCTTTTTGCTGTTTAGTCGTTAGCTTTTCTCATATTTGCAATTAATTTAAAAATGAAAAGAAAATGAATTGGATTTTATTGATTATTGCCGGACTGTTTGAAGTTGGATTTGCATCATGTCTGGGAAAAGCGAAAGAAACAACAGGAATTACATCAACTTATTGGATGGCTGGATTTTTTGTGTGTCTTTCAATCAGTATGATTTTATTGTATAAGGCAACACAAACTTTACCAATTGGAACTGCTTATGCTGTCTGGACAGGAATTGGGGCAGTTGGAACCGTTTTAGTTGGAATTTTTATTTTTAAAGAACCGGCAGCTTTCTGGAGAATATTTTTTCTTACAACATTAATCGCTTCAATTATTGGATTGAAATTCGTTTCAAGCCACTAAAAAATATATGCCACAGATTTCACAGATTTAAAGGATTTTTTAATCTGTGAAAATCTGTGGCAAAAAAAACTTTAATTATCCTTAAACAATGCAGGAAAACAATACCACAACTTTTATATTTCTAACGATTCTTTTACTGTTGGTTGTCATAATTTGTTTTATGATCTATCAATTAATGCAGGCAAAAAAGGAGAAGGATAATGCCGAAAAAAGCTTTTATGCGCTTGAAGCAAAAGTAAACGACTTGCAGTTAGAAAATTTAGAGTCAAAGTTAAATCCGCATTTATTTAAGAATATTTTAAATTCGATTCAGTCGCACGCTTATCAAACTTATTTTGCTCTGGATAAACTGGCCAATGTCCTGGATTATATTTTATACGAAAGCAAAAAGAAATTCGTAACCGCAAAAGAAGAAATAAACTTTGCGCTGAATTTAATAGAAATCAATAAAATCAAAATCAGCCCGCTTTTTGAGTTGAAGATTAAAACTAATATCAACGAAGAGGATAAATTGTACGATCAGCCTTTACTGGCGCCTTTGATTTCGATTGATTTAATCGAAAATGCCTTTAAACATGCCGACCTTCAAAGTGCCGATGCTTTTATTTCGGTAGTTTTTGAATTTAAGGACAATGCTTTCTTTATGACGGTTTCTAATAAAATCTCAGATAAAAAAGTATTAAAAAAAGAACGAAGCGGTTTTGGCCACGCAACTTTAGAACATCGTCTGCGCATTATTTACAAGAATAATTTTAAACTTGATAAATTTGTAGAAAACGATGTTTATATTGCTCATCTAAAAATAGATTTACTTGAATACAAAACTGAAATGCTTGCTTCTGGACGATGAGCTTCCGGGATTAACGTACTTAAAAATGCTTTGCGAACAAATTCCTGAACTGGAAATCGTAAAGACGTTTAATAATCCGCAGAAACTTTTGTCTGATATTCCCGAACTCGAATTTGATTTGTTAATATCAGATATCGAAATGCCGGGAATGGACGGGCTTCATCTTGCCGAAATGCTCAATGATAAATTAGTGATTTTTTGTACCGCGTATAAAGAATATGCCGCCGATGCTTTTAATATCGATGCAGTAGATTATATCACAAAACCTGTAAAACTGGAACGTTTGCAAAAAGCAGTCTCAAAAGCTTTAGAACGTTTTGAAAAACCGGATACAGCTAAAAAATTCATTCAGTTAAATACAGATAGAGGAAAAACACTGCTTTATTTTAATCAGATTCAATACATCAAAACGGCTGTAAGTGACAGCCGCGACAAAACGGTTTTACTTGCCGATGGAAGTTTTTTGAATTTGAAAAATGTAAAATTCGATACACTTTTAAACGAATTGCCCGAAGCCAATTTCTGCCGAATAAACAAAAAAGAAATCATTGCCGTAAAAGCGATAAAATTCTTCAACCACAACGAAATTGTGCTGCATCATATTGAAGAAAACAATAAAAATACAACCTTACTTTTAAGTGAAACCTACCGTTCTGATTTCTTGAAAAAGGTAAAATTATAAGATTATTTCATAGCTCAACATTATGTCATCCTGAGCGAAGTCGAAGCCCTTTTCAGTTTCATAAGCCTTCGACTTCGCTCAGGATGACAATGCTTTTTAGATGTTGTTATTAACTTATTACAAAGTTTTTCAGTCTTGTTACATAGATTGAAAATTAACTGTAAATTTACTTTATCACTTTGCTGTCAGTCCTGATATTTGCGGCAATAATTAAAAGAACGAGTTATGAATAACATTAAGAACTCTTTATTCTATGTTACAATTATTGGAGGATTTACAGCTCTGATATATTGGATAATTTCAAAAGGGGCATCATTAGAAGCTGGACAGAATATTGTTAAAAAACAAATTGTAAGTAATCATTGGAATGATTTTCTTCATTCAATGGTCGAAAACTTACAGCACCCGCTGGCTATTTTGCTGGCGCAGATTGTGACTATTATTTTAGTAGCACGTTTATTTGGATGGTTTTTCAGAAAAATTGGGCAGCCTTCTGTAATTGGCGAAATGGTTGCCGGGATTGTTCTTGGGCCGTCTTTAGTAGGAATGTATTTTCCTGAGTTCTCGGCAGCTTTATTCCCAAAAGAATCTTTAGGAAACTTACAATTTTTAAGTCAGATTGGTTTAATCCTTTTCATGTTTGTTATTGGTATGGAACTGGATTTGAAAGTGTTGAAAAACAAAGCACATGATGCCGTAGTTATTAGTCACGCCAGTATCGTTATTCCGTTTGCATTAGGACTGGCTTTGGCTTATTTCATTTATCAGACTTTTGCTCCAAAAGGGGTTGAATTCTCTTCTTTCGGATTATTTATGGGAATCGCCATGAGTATTACCGCTTTTCCGGTTTTGGCCAGAATTGTCCAGGAGCGGGGAATGCAGAAAACAAAACTCGGAACTATTGCCATAACCTGCGCCGCTGCAGATGATATTACTGCCTGGTGTATTTTGGCAGTTGTAATTGCAATTGTAAAAGCAGGTTCGCTTTCAAGTTCATTATATGTAATTGGTTTAGCAATTTTATATGTAATTATAATGTTGAAAATCGTTCGCCCGTTCCTGAAACGTGTCGGAGATTTAAATTCAACTCGTGAAAGTTTAAATAAACCAGTAGTTGCTATTTTCTTTTTAACACTTTTATTTTCGGCGTATGCTGCAGAATTAATCGGAATTCACGCTTTATTTGGAGCTTTCTTAGCAGGAGCAATAATGCCTGAAAACAATAAATTCAGAAATATATTTATCGAAAAGGTAGAAGATGTTTCGATAATTGTGTTGTTGCCATTGTTCTTTGTATTTACAGGTTTGCGTACCCAAATAGGTTTGTTAAACGATCCTGCTTTATGGAAAATCACGGGATTAATTATTGCAGTTGCCGTAGTTGGAAAATTCTTTGGAAGCGCATTAGCAGCAAAATTTGTTGGACAAAGCTGGAAAGACAGTTTAGCTATTGGGGCTTTAATGAATACAAGAGGTTTAATGGAACTTGTTGTTTTAAATATTGGTTACGATCTTGGAGTATTGTCTACAGAGATTTTTACCATGATGGTAATTATGGCATTGCTGACTACTTTTATGACGGGGCCGGCTTTAGACTTCATCGGATTTGTTTTTAAAGATAAAATCACAGCTATTCCGCAGGAAATAGGAAATAAAAGTAAATACAAAATACTGCTTTCATTTGGTACTCCTGAAAGAGGAAAAAAACTTTTACAGATTGCCAATAGTCTGGTTAAAAAGCAGCAGGATAATTCGATCGTAACGGCGATGCATTTGTCTTTAAGTACAGAAATACATTCGTTTGATATAAAAGAACACGAACGTAAAATGTTAGTTCCGGTTATTGATGAGTCTCATAAACTGAATCAAAACATGGTAAGTCTGTTTAAAGTCTCTAATGATATTGATACTGATATTATTGATGCGGCAAACCAAGGCGAATATGATTTATTGTTAGTTGGTTTGGGACAGTCTATTTTTGATGGAACCTTACTGGGAAAAATTCTTGGTTTTACAACCCGAATTGTAAATCCCGATCGTTTAATTGACAAGTTTACCGGAAAAGAAGGTTTGTTTGAAAATAACCCTTTTGATGAAAGAACACGTCATATTATAGCAAAAACCAAAATGCCGGTTGGTATTTTTATCGATAAAAATCTTGAAGAAGTGGATCAGGTTTTTATGCCGATTTTTAGCAGAGAAGATGCTTTTTTAATTGATTATGCTAAAAAATTAATCAATAATAACGGTTCGCAGATTACAGTTCTTGATGCCGGCGGAGAAGTAAAAAACACACGCGATATTCAGGAAACTATCCGATCTATCGAACAGATTGCTCCAAATCATATTATGATTATGCATGACAGAACAATTAAAAAAGATTTTCTGGACAGCCAAAGCTTAATGATTATAAGTTTAGACAGCTGGAAAAAATTGATTGAATCTCAAAGTACATGGCTGAATAATACACCTTCAGTTTTGATTTTCAAACCATAGTTAGTTTTAAAATTTTAATATTTAAAATTCCAAATTCCAATTTATGATTGGGGTTTGGGATTTTTTTAAGCCTGTTTTGTCATTTCGACGTAAGGAGAAATCGCACTAGAGAATCGACAAAGATTGGCGACTTACTGTGTAGAGTTACGAGTGTGATTTCTCCTTACGTCGAAATGACAAGCTTTGTCTATAATTGGAATTTGAGATTTACTTTGTAGAGTTACAAGACCATTCTTCGACTTCGCTCAGGAAGACAAAAAAAGCCGAGAAGCCCTTTGCGCTCTCATCAAAATTTATTCCTTAAAGAAAACTTAGCGGCCTTTGCGGTTAAATCCTCAATCAAAATCTAAAGCCCCAAATCAAGAACATAAGAAATCTTAACCGCAATATTATCATCAAATTCAGGTAATTGATTTGGGCCATAACGATAGAATCCGCCGAGACCAAAACCTTTGTAGATTTTATTTAATTCGATTCCCGATTCAAAGAATCCTTTGTCAAGCGTTTTATAAGTTGGGCCAACGTGCTGTTCGGGTTTTTCCATATTTCCCCACGCCATTCTGGTAACCAGTACTAATGAAGGACGTACTTTTTTCATGATGTTAATTCTTTCAAAACCATGTTTGATCTGGAAGAACACATATTGACTTGAGAAAAACTCATTAAAAAACATGGTTTCAAAACTGTTTCTTCCGGCAAAAGTAATACGCTGGATAATGGTTTCTTTGGTAAGGTTGTTAGGCATGGTGTTATACAAATGCGTAAGCGGAACATTGCCTATTGCATAACCGCCTTGTAAAAGCAGACTCGTTTTTTGACCATTTAGGTATTTCTTTTCGTACTCCGTTTTAAAATCTATTTTTCCAAAATTAAAATCATTATCTAAAACATTTGGCAGCGATTGGGTGTACTGAAAAGTAAATCTAGGGAATCTTTTATCCGATTCAGTTCTTCCGGTTGGAGTCTGCATAAAATCACTGAAAGGTGCCCAAACAATAGAAACCATTGCAGTTGTCATAATAAAACTTGAATATAACTGACCGTTGTAATTAAAAAGATAATCGAACTTAGGTTCAACATACGTTCTGGCTAGTTCAACAACAGCTTCTGTCTTCGGAATAATTTTTGTCTGAACATTTGCTTTCCAGCTAGTGTATTTGTAAAAAGTACTAATGTTGATAGGCCTCGGATCATAAATTTTAAAAACACGTTTATCAACAGCAAAAACGGTACTCGCAATTTCCCGAACATCATCTGTATAAGATCCGTTTAACCAGGTGTTCGTGTTTTGGTCTAACAAAACACCGGCGCCCAAATTATATTTAACAACGCCGTCTTTTGTGCCATAAGCCGTATACCCTTCAATTCTAAAATCTTTAGAAAATTTATCATTTGTTACGCCTCCAAGACCTAAACGAAAACCTTCGTAATTATTATAACTGATTATTTTTTTTAAATCAAGATCAACCGGACCAATCGGAATGTATCCATTGATGATTTTTCGACCCAATCCTAAACGTTTTTCAATTCTTCGGCTTACAGAGAGGCTGTCTAATAATTGATATGTTTTCTGGCTTTTTTGATCTAAAGCTTCTTTGCGGTACTGATTCCAGAATTCCTCCGGTTTTTTGCTTGCATCGTCTTTAATTTCAATATAAAGAGATGGGTTTTTTATTGGAGTTTCGGTATTGTAATGAATATCAAAATTATTACTTTCAGAAAGTAAATAGGTAAAATCTGAAGCGGCTTTTTTTCTCGGTTCAAAATCTTCGGAAACATCTCCATCAAACTGAATCGTTCCGCCTAAAATTTTAATATCGTCATCATTTTTTCCTTTTACAATTTTAAAAGTCGTATTGCTTTGAAACCATACTTTTTCATTCGGGACATAATCAAACTCATGAATGCCGCTGATATCTAAAACGCCTTTTATGCGCATTACAGCTTTTGCAACAGCAAAATTTTGCGAGTCGATATACAAAACACCTTCTAAACCCGATGTCTTTCTTTTGTGTTTATTTTTAAAGTAAATCATAAAAGTTTCACGGCCTTTTATGTTTACAGTATCCAGCAATTTGTAATTGTATGTTGCAGGAGCAGTATTCGAAATAGGGTTTTCGTACTTAGTTTCAAAAAGCTCGTATTTATTATCGTAAATAGATATCGACTGTAAATTGAAAGCAATAACTTCGTAAATAGGGTTTTTAAAACCGGCTATTTTGGTTCCCAGAACGATTTCTTTAAGTTTGTTGTTTCCAAACTGATATTGCGAAACTTTCTCCGTTTGAAACAAATGCTGTTTGCTTATTATTTCTTTGAATTTATAATCAGATGAATCGATGTTGATTTTCTTTTTATTGAAATCTTTATAAACGGCAGATGAATCTATTCTCCCGTCAATTGAATCAGGGTTGGCAGTAACAATTAGTTTATTGTACGTTTTGTACTCAAAACTGCTTAATTTTTTCTGCGGATTGTTATTGTTTTTATTCGCAATAACTTTTTTGATAATCGTTAAAGCCGGATTTTCATTAGAAACAATAACTTCTTTTAAATCATCTGTTTTTTGAGATAAGGAAACAGTATAAAACTTTTTGTTCTCTAGTAAAGCGATAATTTTAGTTTGAAAACCAATATAAGAAACCGTAAAAGTTCCTGATTCTGCAATAGTTTTAAAAATAAACTTTCCGTCAACATCTGTTATTGTATTACTGTTGTCAGAAGTGGTGATAGTGGCAAAGGGAAGTGGCTTGTTGTTTGAATCGGTTACGATTCCGCTTATTTGAAATTGCGCCTGAATACTAAGCGTAAAAAATAAAGTCAAAAAACAAAATAGCCTCATAGAGAATTATATAGATTCAAAAACGGAAAGAATTCAATTTTGGTATGCAAAAATAAGAATAAAAAAATCCGTCTGATAATTTTACCAGACGGATTTTTGAATTTCAGTATCAAATACTTAAACCTTCATGATTTCAGCTTCTTTTGCTGCCAATAATTCGTCAATTTTTTTAATAAAAGTATTTGTTAAGTTTTGAACTTCTTCTTCTGCAGATTTACAGATGTCTTCTGAAGTTCCTTCTTTTTCTAATTTTTTAATATCAGTATTTGCATCTTTACGAGAGTTACGAATACCAATTTTTGCATCTTCAGCTTCAGATTTTGCTTGTTTAGCCAAATCACGACGACGTTCTTCTGTTAAAGGCGGAACACTGATGATGATAACATCTCCATTATTCATTGGGTTAAAACCAATATTAGCAATCAAAATTGCTTTTTCAATGGCTTGTAACATGTTTTTTTCGAAAGGCTGCAAAGTAATTGTTCTTGCATCAGGAACACTGATTTTTGACACTTGAGAAAGTGGCGTTGCAGATCCGTAATAATCAACAAAAACACCTCCAAGCATTGCCGGAGAAGCTTTTCCTGCACGAATGTTTAGAAATTCTTTTTCTAAGTGTGCAATCGAACCGTTCATAGATTCTTCAGTACTTTCTAATATAAAATCGATTTCTTCAGTCATTTTTTTTAGATTTTTAGATTTTTAGAAGGTTAGATTTTTAGACTTAAAAACGTATTCTTCTAATTTGCTAACGATGTTGTTTTATTTTTTGAAATTGCTTTTGAGAATTATAAAGATGTTATTAATCTAATCTTCTAATAATCTAAGCAGTCTAAATATTTACTACAGTTCCGATGTTTTCTCCTTCGCAGATTTTTAAAAGGTTTCCAATTTTGTTCATATCAAAAACAACAATTGGCAGTTTGTTTTCCTGGCTTAAAGTAAAAGCCGTTGTATCCATTACATTTAGTCCTTTTTTAAGAACATCATCAAATGAAATAAAATCAAATTTTACAGCCGAAGCATTTTTCTCAGGATCAGAATCGTAAACACCATCAACGCGGGTTCCTTTTAAGATCACATCAGCATTGATTTCGATTCCTCTTAAAACCGCTGCAGTATCTGTTGTAAAATATGGATTTCCTGTTCCGGCACCAAAAATTACAATTCTTCCTTTTTCTAAGTGACGATCTGCTCTTCTTTTAATATAAGGTTCTGCAATAGATTCCATTTTTAAAGCAGTCTGCAAACGCGTTTTCATTCCTTTGTCTTCAAGTGCGCCCTGCAAAGCCATTCCGTTAATAACAGTAGCAAGCATTCCCATATAATCACCTTGTACTCTGTCCATTCCAGCGCTCGCACCGGCAACGCCTCTAAAAATATTTCCTCCTCCAATAACGATAGCAATTTCTACTCCTTTTGCATGAATCTGCTTAATTTCATCTGCATATTCGGCTAATCTTTTAGGGTCAATTCCGTATTGTAAATCACCCATTAAGGCCTCGCCGCTAAGTTTTAGAAGAATTCTTTTATATTTCATATTTTGTGTTGCGTTAATTTGTGCAAATATAGACATATTCTGATTTTTAAAAATAATGTTGATAAAAAATTAATTGTACTTAAGATTTAATTTTATAACGACTTTTTTGATTTTTTCTTTCGAATGTGATAAAAGTCATTCAAGGTTCTTTTTAAAATCCGTAATTTTATAGTAAGCAAAATAAACCTCTATGAAAAGTATTGTAGCCAAAGCATTATTCAACAGTCATTCTTATGCTGAATATCGAAAAATAGTTACCGATTTATTATCTGAAGGAAAATCAACCGGAAGTGAGCAGTCTGATAGTTTAACTAATTATTCTAAGTTAAATGAAGCAAGAATGAACCGACTGGAAAAGACAATGACAATTTCTGAAGATGTTATTTCAAAATTGCAGCATTTGGATAATCACTATATCTGGCTTGTAATTTCTGAAGGCTGGTGTGGTGATGCGGCGCAGATTCTTCCAATTTTAGATAAAATGGCACATGTGTCTGATAAAAAGATCGATCTTCGAATTGTTTTTCGTGATGAAAACGACGAATTGATGAATCAATATTTAACAAATGGCGGAAGAGCAATTCCAAAAGTTATTGTGATTTGTAAAGAGGCCGGAATTGTTCGTACAGATTGGGGACCAAGACCTAAAGGCGCAACAGAATTAATGGACAATTATAAAAGAGACGTTGGCGTAATTGACGAAAAAATTAAAACAGATTTGCAATTATGGTATCTCGCAGATAAAGGAATTTCTGTGCAGCAAGAGCTGATTGAAATTATGGAAAATATCAAATATAACCGATTATAACAAGAGATTGGTTTTGTAATAAATGTCTGAATTTATTTAAGGGTAATGTGTTGATAGCAAATGGAATAATGTTTTTAAAAAATATAGAAAAATATTTTTTTTAATACAAAATTTTGTATCTTGCTGTCATAATCCCACTTCTATTATATATTTTTTGATTTACTCTTTTTATTGGTGTCTATTTTACTAACGGTTAAAAAATGCACTATTATGAAAAAGTTATTCGAAAGGTTTTATGATTATTTTTCAACATTCTTGTTTGGAGGAAAAAATGTTCCTCACTATTGATTTAAAATCAAGCATGGTGTAACATTATCTTAGGAGTAGGCACATTACAGATATTTTATATGTAATGTGCTTCTTGTTTTATGAAGTAAGACTTTCTTCAAACAATGTAATATCAATTGCATTTTTTACATCATAATCGCCAATCTTCGTTCGGCGTAAAACAGTTAAATGCGAACCTGAATTCATTGCTTTTCCAAAATCGTAAGCAAGAGAACGAATATAAGTTCCTTTACTGCAAACTACTCTAAAATCAATTTCAGGCAAAGCTATTCGTGTAATTTCAAATTCGTGAATAGTAGTTTTTCTACTTTCAATTTCTATAGATTCGCCGGCACGTGCATGTTCATATAAACGAACACCATCTTTTTTAATAGCCGAAAAAATAGGCGGTTTTTGATCGATTTCGCCTAAAAATTGTTTCACTGTTTCGTGAATTAAAGTTTCGTTGATATGTTCCGTTGGATAAGTCTGATCGATTTCGGTTTCTAAATCATACGATGGAGTAGTGGCTCCAATATAAAATGTTCCCGTATATTCTTTTGCCTGACCCTGAAGTTCAGAAATTTTTTTGGTAAATTTTCCGGTGCAGATTAATAAAAGCCCGGATGCTAATGGATCTAAAGTTCCGGCATGGCCAATTTTGAATTTTTTTGGAAGCCCGACTTTATTAATTAAAAGATATTTTAATTTATTGACTGCTTGAAACGAACTCCATTTTAAAGGTTTGTCTATTAATAAAACCTGTCCGTTTAAATATTCTTCAGGTGTTTTCAAATTTATTTATTTAAGAAAAAATAAGCTAATAAAAGAATTCCTGATATGATTCTATAATATCCCCAAGGCTTAAATCCATACTTTTTGATGATACCAATGAAGAATTTTATTGCAATAACAGCTACTATAAAGGCTACTGCGTTTCCAAGCAAAAACATTTTTAAGTTATCGCTGGATTGTGTTAGTAATTCATATCCTTTTAGCTGAGATGCTTCGTATGTTTTTAGAAATAAGGAATAGGTAGTAACGGCCAACATTGTTGGGACTGCCAGAAAAAACGAAAATTCTGCAGCGGTTTGTCTAGTTAACCCTTGCTGCATTCCGCCAATTATTGAAGCGGCAGAACGGCTGGTGCCGGGCATCATAGCCAAGCATTGCCAAAAACCAATTGTTACTGCTTTTTTAATGGTTATGTCTTCTTCATTGACAACGGTTGGATTATTGAAGCGTCCATCTATAAAAAGTAAAACGATACCGCCTAAGATTAAGACAATGGCAATAGGAATAGGATCTCCCAAAATTGCATCTATTTTTTCGTCAAAGATTTTACCTAAAATCAAGGCTGGGATAACTGCGCAGGCGAGTTTGATATAAAAGTTAATTTTACTGAAGTCAAAAAACTTTTTCCAATACAGGACAACGACAGCTAAAATAGCTCCAAACTGAATTGAAACTTGAAATAATTTAACAAAATCATCTTCTTGAATACCAAAAAAAGAACTGGTAAATATCATGTGGGCTGTAGAAGAGACAGGCAGATATTCTGTTACTCCTTCTACAATGGCAATAAGAATTGCTTGTAAATAATCCATTTTAGTTTAATGTTTTTTAGATTTTAAACTTCTTAGAATAAAAGACAGTCTGGTAATCTAAGATGTTTGGTGTTTAAGAAGACTGTTTAGATTTTTTGAAAATAGAATAAATCGTGATCCCAAAACCAATTAAAACGGTGGTTGGAGCTAAACGAATACGTCTAAAACTAAAAACATCTTCATTAAAAATATTTGGATTATCACTTCCTCCGCCAGACATTAAAATAAATCCTAATGCAATCACAGCAATGCCAACTAATAGAATTTTGTAATTGATACCATCAAAAAGAAATTCCTGTTTTTGCTGTTGTTCTTCTTTAATATTGTTGTTTTTCATTTTGTCATTGCGAGGAACGAAGCAATCTTATCCTCTGTTTTATATGAATTTATTTTTAAATCTAAAATCTACAGTCTGCAATCTAAAATTAATAAAGATCATCAGTTCTTAAATTAAGGAAACGCTGTGTCGCAAAATGCGTGCTAACCCATGTAATTAAAACCCCTAATCCGAAAACGGCCAATAAAACCAATCCAATTAAAGCTTTATCTTCTAAAATTCCTAAACCAGGAAAATTAGTTTCTACATAGAATAAAAGCCCAATTAAGGATATAATTGCCAACAGGGCGCCAAGCATTCCTAATTTTACACTGCGTGTTACAAAAGGCTTTCTAATAAACGATTTTGTAGCACCCACCATCTGCATGGTTTTAATAATAAAACGGTTGGAGTGAATGGATAAACGAAGGGAACTATTGATTAATAAAACAGCAATTACAGTAAGGAAACCGCTGATAATCAAAATCCACATACTTACTTTTTTAATATTGTCGTTTACAAGGTTTACTAATTGTTTGTCATAAACAATGTCTTCAATCATAGTGTTTTGGCGTAATGCGCTTTCGATTTTTGAGATACTGTCTCTTTCAACATAATCAGCTTTTAAGTGAATATCGTATGAATTCAATAATGGGTTTTCGCCCAAAAATGTCAGGAAGTCTTCTCCAATAATATCAGTATGTTCTTTTGCTGCTTTTTCTTTGGTTACATAAACATAAGAAAGCGCAAAAGGAGCTCTTTTTAATTCTGAATCAAATGCTTTGATAATGCTGTCATTCGCTTCGTTTTTAAAGAAAACCGTCATAGCGATTTTTTCTTTAAAATCATCTGCCAGTTTTTTAGAATTAATAATGAATAATCCCAGTACTCCCAAAAGGAATAAAACCAAGAATACACTTAATACAACCGAAAAATAAGAGGAAATTAACCTGCGTTTTTGAAATTTATCAAAATTAGAACTCATAGATACTTAAATTATGTGGTAAAAATAATAAAGAATTTCTTTATTTAAAGTTAATAACAAACTTTTATACTATAAATGTACGATTTGATATTGAATAGTAAAGGGAATTTAACCGCAAAGAGTTCGCTAAGGTTTTCGCAAGGTTCGCAAAGTTTAAAGAGAATGGCCACAGATTAAAGGATTAGCACAGATTAGAAAAAATCATTTTAATCCTTTTAATCTGTGGCAAAAAACTATGTGTAAATTTAACTGCAAAGTACGCAAGGTTTTACACAAAGTTTGCAAAGTAAAAAAAGAATGGACACAGATTAAAGGATTCTCACAGATTAGAAAAATCATTTTAATCCTTTTAATCTGTGGAAAAAAACTATGTGTAAATTTAACCGCAAAGATTCTGTGTTGATTTCCAAATTAAAATCTTAATTTTTATTAGTTTTGTTTTTTCAAGACAGTCTTTGAGCTAGTCTCTATAGCGTGTAAAGCCATTTGTGTTTTCACGCTATTT
>NZ_JAJQXA010000011.1 GCF_021245985.1 Flavobacterium soyae
ATGTAAAAGCATTTTTCAAATCTCACAAGCTTTTTCTAATCTTTTTTCTGAAAAATTTTTCAGTTTTGATTTTCATTTCTTGCCAGTGTTTCAGGGAACGTCTTTCGCTGTTGCGGGTGCAAAAGTACACAACAATTCCAGTTACGCAAGCCTTTTCTCAAACTATTTTTAATCTTTTTTATAAACCGCTGGTTTTGCGTTTTTTACAACGCAAAGTTTTTTTCATCGTTTTATCTCTATTGCGGTTTTTAGCCATTTTGCCCTGCTTGGTCCGGTTCTGCCGCGAAGGCAGTAAATCTCGAAGTCTGGTTTTTTCGGGGTTCTTTTTAATCTCGCAGAGACGCAAAGACGAAGAGTTTTCTTTTTTTTCTTCGTTTTTTCTTCTGAGATTGTCTTTTCCTTCGGGAATTTTATTCTGGAAACTCATGCCCCAGTCCCGATAGTAGTGGAAATCCTTTTATGTTGGAGTTCAAAATAAAAGATTGGAACGGATAGCGGGAAATAGCTCCTTATTGAAAGTAAATTCCAAATTTTTTAAATTCCAAACTCAAAAGGGCTTCGACTTCGCTCAGCCGGACATTACTATATAGTATAGTATCGTGAATTAAATTTTCTTTATACGTGACGTAGACGCACTGCTGTGCGTCTCTACGGAAAATTGGGATTCAATTTATCTATACATATATATGTATAAAAAACAAACCCGACAGGTTTTTTAAATCTGTCGGGTTCTTTGAATGAAATTTACACTCTTATATATATTATTTTTTATTGAGTTCCTTGGCTTTTGTTTCCCAATGTTCCATAAGGTTATTATAATTTACAGGGTTGGCTGGAGTTTGATTCAATAGACGTCCAGATTCAAATGCTCGTACCAGGATTGTTTCTATCAAATAATCTTCGTTTACTTCGTAGGGTTTGTATTCAGTCTTTAAACTTATATCGAATAAATTGGCTGTTGTATTTGAAACGAAGGCTTTGAAACCACTTTTTAGGTTTTTGATTAACTCATAAGTTGTTTTTCCGGTTTGGCGATGCACTAGTTTTACAAGAATCTGCCCTTGTTTTCTGGAAAGCTTTTTAAGTCTGTCTTCGAATTCATTATTAAGGTAGTCCTCTACAATCTTAAAATATTTCTTTTTTTCACGATTGGTTTTCAATCGCGCCATTCCATTATTAAGTGCTGTCAATCTATCTGCAGCCAGTCTTGCATACGGATACACTTTATAAACTCTGTTTTGCAGGATCTGAAACTGCTTCATTTCCTCGGCACTCATCTTTTCTCCTTTCGAAATGATTATCTCAGGGAGCTGAATTGTATCACTCAAAATAGAGTCTTGCTCGGTTAATATATAACCCATTTCCTGATTTTCTTTTGGAGTAACCTGGGCTTGACTTGTAAATGCAATCAATACTAAAAACAAAATACTATAGGTAAATCTCATGGAGTCTTAATTTAAATGTAAAATTATATATTTATACACAACTCTAATACCAAATTTATAAATTAGCGCAAAAATATTTTTATGAGTACAAAATCTATCTTAAATGATACTTCTGTTGCTTTCCTGGAAAGCTATCTAAATAACGCTTCGCCGACTGGTTACGAAAGTGAAGGGCAAAAATTATGGATGAATTATTTAAAACCTTATGTTGATACTTTTATTACTGATACATATGGCACGGCTGTGGGAGTTATTAATCCAGAGGCTCCTTTTAAGGTTGTAATTGAAGGGCATGCTGATGAAATTTCATGGTATGTAAATTATATTACGGATGATGGTTTATTATATGTAATAAGAAATGGTGGTTCTGATCACCAGATTGCTCCTTCTAAAAGGGTTAATATTCATACTAAAAAAGGAATTGTAAAAGGTGTTTTTGGATGGCCGGCAATTCATACCCGTTTGCGTGATAAAGAAGAAATTCCGAAACTAAGCAATATTTTTATTGATTTGGGATGCGAAACTAAAGAGCAGGTTGAAGCAATGGGTGTTCATGTGGGTTGTGTGATTACTTATCCTGATGAATTTATGATTTTGAATGAAAACAAATTTGTATGCCGCGCAATTGATAACAGAATGGGGGGTTTTATGATTGCTGAAGTTGCTCGTTTATTGCATGAAAATAAAAAGAAACTTCCTTTTGGATTATATATTGTAAACTCGGTTCAGGAAGAAATTGGTCTTCGTGGTGCTGAAATGATTGCACATACGATTAAACCAAACGTTGCAATTGTGACTGATGTTTGTCACGATACCACTACTCCAATGATTGATAAAAAGGTTGAAGGTGATTTAAAAATGGGAAAAGGTCCTGTTATTGCATATTCTCCGGCAATTCAAAATAAACTTCGCGATTTAATTGTAAATACTGCCGAAGAAAATAAAATTCCGTTTCAGCGTCATGCAACATCGAGAGCAACGGGAACTGATACTGATGCTTTTGCTTACAGCAATGGCGGTGTGGCATCGGCTTTGATTTCTCTTCCGTTGCGTTATATGCATACAACGGTTGAAATGGTTCACAAAGAAGATGTAGAAAATGTGATTCAGCTGATTTATGAATCGCTTTTGAAAATAGAAAACAATCAGAGTTTTTCTTATTTCCAATAATATTTTTAGAAACATAAATTCGGCTGTTAAAATAAACAGCCGAATTTATAAACAAACAAAGCATGAAAATTTTACTACTCGAAGATGATTTTACTTTATCCAAAGAAATCTCCGCATTCTTTACTATTAAAGAATTCGAGTGTATACCTTATTATGATGGTTCTTTATTATTAAAAAAATATTTTCCTTACGAGTATGATTTAATCATTCTCGATATTAATGTTCCCGGAACAAACGGCATTGATGTTTGCAAAGGAATTAGAGAGGTTGATAAAAAGACTCCTATTATAATGTTGACGGCTTTTAGCGAAATTGAAGATAAACTCGCTTCTTTTGATAATGGCGCCGATGATTATTTGGTTAAGCCTTTTCATTTTGACGAATTATACGCTAGAATTTTATCTTTATTAAGGAGAAAGGAAATTCCGCAGCAAACAGAAAAGAAAATCATTATTGAAGATTTAGAAATTCTGGAAGAGGAAATGAAGGTTTTTCGTTCTGGTGAAGAAATTAAGCTTACTCCAAAAGAGTTTAAACTGATTTTAATTTTGGCTCATGCCAAAGGAAAAGTTTTGTCAAAACAATTTATTGCTGATAAACTTTGGGATTATCATATCGAAACGAATCAAAATACGATTGAAGTTTATATTAATTTCCTTCGAAAAAAAATTGATAAAGATCACGAGATAAAACTTATCCGTACCAAAATTGGCTACGGATATTATTTAAGCAACGAAGAATGACTTTAAAAAACAGAATATCACTTTTAGTAAGTTTACTGTTTACAATCCTTTTTGGGTTAGCTTCTACGGTGATTTTTGTTTTGTATTCTAATTTTAGAAAAGAAGAATTTCGGGATCGTTTAGAGATTAAAGCACTTTCGAACATTAAACTTTTAGTTAATGTAAAAGAAGTTGATGATCAGCTTTTGAAAATTATCGATCAAAACTCAATCAATAAGTTATATGACGAAAAGACTTTGGTTTTTGATTCTCATTTTAAACTTATTTACAGCAGTATTGACGATGCTAAAATAAACTGGTCTGTTGAGGATTTAAAATATCTAAAAAAACATAAAACCTTTTTTAAACAGCAAGGTGATTATGAAGTTTATGGTGTTTTTTATGATACGAAGGATAAAGATTTTTATGCTTTAATTTCGGCTACGGATGATTACGGAAAGAGAAAACTACTTTTTTTGAGATATACTCTCATTATATCTTATATTCTATTTACATGTATCTGCTGGGTTTTAACTTCATTTATGGTTAAAAAAGCCATGAATCCGCTGAGTTTATTTCATCAGAAAATAAAGAATATCAACGAAAATAATCTTGATACTCGTATTGCTTCAAAAAGTAATAAAGATGAAATTGATTTGATTGCCAATGAATTTAATTTCATGATGGATCGAATTGAGGTTTCCTATCAAAAGCAAAAAGAATTTACAGCTCATGCATCGCACGAACTTAGAACGCCTCTTTCGAGAATTACCGCTCAAATAGAAAATACAGTTGCTGATCCTGCAACATCTGCAAAAGGAAAATCTTTCTTAACTACTATTTTATCTGATGTAAATCATTTAACGGAATTGATTAGTTCTTTATTGATATTGTCAAAAATTGATAACAATAAAAATAACGAGGACAATGAAGTTCATAGAATGGATGAAATTCTATTCTCTGCTATTGAAAATTTAAAGAAAAGCTTTCCTGATTTTGTCATTTTATTTGAAATTGAAGAAAGCGACAATTTAGATACGGCATTAGAAATTAAAGGAAATAAAAACCTTTTGGAGATTGCTTTAATTAATGTTTTAAAAAATGCTTGCGTTTACTCAGATAATAAACAGGCTTTAGTAAAAATAAGCACTCAGGAAAATCATTTGGTTATTTCAGTTTTAAATACCGGAAAAACTTTAAGTGAAACGGAACAAAAAAATCTTTTTCAGCCTTTTATGCGCGGAAAAAATTCTAAAGGAACATCTGGTTTTGGTCTTGGTTTACGTATTGTAAACCGTATTTTAACGCTGCACAAATCTTATATAACTTACAGTATACCAAACAGTAAAGAAAATTTATTCCAATTATTCTTTCATTAATATTTTATTTTAAGCTAATTTTAAGGTAGATTTTAAGCACTCTTAAAGTCTGGCGATAGCATATTTGTACAAAATAAAATAGATACAATGAGAAAACTATATGCATTATTACTACTTGTACTCTTTAATCAGGTAGTCATGGCTCAAAAAACAATCACACTTCAGGATTGTGAGAGTCAGTTTCTTAAAAATAATCTTTTTTTGTTAGCATCTCATTATAATATCGATGCCGCAAAAGCAATGACCATTCAAGCCCGAATATGGGACAATCCAACAATTACTGCAGAATTAAATGCCTACAATCCTGAAAGGGATAAATTCTTTGATATTGGGAAAGAAGGACAAAAGGTATTTGGTATCGAGCAGTTAATTTATTTAGGCGGAAAAAAACGCAATGAAGTTAAACTGGCACAGACTAATGAACAATTAGCAGAGCTTCAGTTTAATGATTTGCTTCGAACATTAAAACTGCAATTACGCCAGAGTTTTTACACGGTTTATTACAACACTAAAAGTCTTGAAATAACAGATAAACAGCTTGTTCATATTGAAGACTTAATCAACTCCTACTCTATTCAGGCTCAAAAAGGAAATATTCCTTTGCGAGATGTTGTTCGTTTACAATCTCTGTATTTAAATTTTAAAAATGAAAGAATGGAAGTTGTTAATAGCAGCATTGAAGAGCAGGCAAATTTAAAATTGTTATTGAATTCGACTGAAACGATAATTCCGGATATTTCTAAAGACGATTTTAATAAATACTTAAAAGTTATTCCGTTTGATTTAAAATCTCTTGAATACGAAGCGATTGCCAATCGTCCTGATTATTTAGCTAAACAAAAAGAAATTGAAGCAAATGAATTGAATGTTAAATGGCAAAAATCTCTTTCAGTTCCTGATCTTACATTAGGTGCAAACTATGATCAAAGAGGCGGCGCATTTAACAAAGAAGCTAATGTTACTATTGGAATTCCGCTGCCGCTTTGGAACAAAAATAAAGGAAATATTAAAAATGCTCAGGTCGTCTTAGCTCAATCAAAAGTAGAAAAACAAAATTTTGAACTTCAACTGGAAACTGAAATTACATCGGCATGGAATAAATGGGACGAATCCCGTAAAAACTATGCGGTTATTAAACCTACTGTAAACTCAGATTTTGAAGCTGTTTACAATGGAATCTTAACCAATTTTCAAAAGCGAAATATCAGCTTATTAGAATTTACAGATTTTATGGAAAGTTATAATCAGGCTAATATTCAGCTAAATGAATTGAAGAAAAAACTGGCTCTATCTGGTGAAGAATTTAATACTACCATCAACAAGGATTTATTTTAAAATTAAATAATAATGAAACATACACTAATTATAGGAATTGCAATTGTAAGCTTATCGCTTACCAGCTGTAAAAAGGAAGTAGAAAATCCTCAAACTAATACTTCTTTCGCCTTAAGCGATAGTATGCTAAAAACTACAAGTACAGCAACTGCAGAAAAACAAACTGTAAAAAACGAATTGAATTTTTACGGAAAAATCACAGCCGACAATAATAAATTAATTGACGTTTATCCGCTTGTTGGTGGAAATGTGGTTAAAGTAAATGTTGAACTTGGAGATTATGTAAAAAAAGGACAAGTTTTAGCAACGATAAAAAGTACCGATGTTGCTGATTTCGAAAAACAGTCTATCGATGCTAAAAGTGATTTACTGGTTGCAAAAAATAACTTAAAAGTGGCAACAGAATTATTTGATGGGAAATTAAATTCTGAAAGTGATGTGCTGCAGGCAAAAGCTGAAGTAAATAAAGCCCAGTCTCAATTGAGTAAAATTCAGGAAACTTATAAAATCTATAATATTAAAGCGGGTTCTATTTATGAAGTAACAGCACCAATCAGCGGGTTTATTATTCAAAAAAGTATCAATCAGGATATGCTTTTACGTTCTGACCGTTCTGAAAATATTTTTGATATAGCTGAAATCAGTGAAGTTTGGGCTATGGCCAATATTAATGAAATCGACATTAATAAAATTAAACTGGGAATTGATGCCAATGTAACAACCTTAAGTTATCCTGATAAAGTTTTTAAAGGAAAAGTAGATAAAATTTTCAATGTAATTGATCCTGAAACCAAAGCTATGCAGGCGCGTATTAAACTTCAAAACCCTGGTTTTTTATTGAAACCTGATATGAATGCGAATATTAAATTATCATATAACGAAAATCAAACAATGATTGCAATTCCAAGCAATGCGATTGTTTTTGATAAAAATAAAAATTTTGTTATGATTTTTAAAGATCGTCATAATATCGAAACAAGACAGGTTGAAGTTTACAGAGTTGTTGGCGACACGACTTATATTTCAAGCGGTTTAAAGGAAAATGAAAAAGTCATTACTAATAATCAATTATTTATTTATCGCGCTTTAAACGATTAAGACATGAACAAATTCATACGAAATATAATTGCTTTTTCGCTTAAGAATAAAGCATTTACCTTTTTTTGGGTTGGAATATTGGCGGTTGCCGGATTTATTTCCTTCAAAAATATGCCTATTGATGCTTTTCCCGATGTAACGAATACTCAAATTATCATCATTACGCAATGGAATGGTAAAAGCGCCGAAGAAGTAGAACGTTTTGTTACTACTCCTATCGAGATCTCAATGAACTCGGTGCAGAAAAAAACAAGTGTTAGGAGTATTACCATGTTTGGTTTATCAGTTATCAAAATTATTTTTGATGATGGTGTTGATGATACTTTTGCTCGCTTTCAGGTAAACAATTTACTTAAAAATGTAACACTTCCAGATGATGTTGAACCAGACGTTCAACCGCCTTATGGACCAACTGGTGAAATTTTCAGGTATATTGTAAAAAGTAATAGCCGCGACAGCCGCGAATTGCTGACTTACCAAAACTGGGTTATCGACAAACAATTACGTGCAGTTCCGGGAGTTGCTGATTTGAACGTTTTTGGAGGACAAACAAAAACTTATGAAGTTGGTGTTGATCCGGTAAAATTGGCTAAATACAATATTACGCCGCTTCAGGTTTATAATGCTATTGATGCCGGAAACTTAAATGTTGGGGGTGATATTATTGAAAAAAACGGACAGGCATTTGTAGTTCGAGGTGTTGGACTTCTTAAGTCGATTCAGGATATTGAAAATATTATTGTAGATGACGCTGGAGGAAATCCAATTTTGGTAAAAAATGTAGCTTCTGTTTATGAAAGCTCGATGCCAAGAGTCGGGCAAACCGGAATTGGTAAAAATGATGATGCCGTTGAAGGGATTGTTGTAATGCGTAAAGGAGAAAATGCGCAAGAAACTTTAGCCTTGATTAAAGATAAAATAAAGGATTTGAATGATAATGTTCTTCCGAAGGATATTAAAATTGAAACTTTTTATGATCGTGATAACTTAATGAATTTCACTACCGAAACGGTAATGCATAATTTATTTGAAGGTATTATTCTGGTTACGTGCGTTGTGTTTCTTTTCATGGCCGACTGGAGAACTACTTTTACGGTTTCTATCGTAATTCCGCTTTCTTTATTATTTGCCTTTTTATGTTTGAAAATGATGGGAATGAGCGCCAACTTACTGAGTTTAGGTGCGGTCGATTTCGGGATTATCATTGATGGTGCGGTTGTAATGGTCGAAGGATTATTTGTTGTACTCGATCACCGAGCGCATCAATTAGGAATGAAAGCTTATAATAAAATTGCAAAAGGAAGCATTATTAAGAAAACAGGAACAGAAATGGGTAAAGCCATCTTTTTCTCTAAATTAATTATTATTACCGCTTTACTACCCATATTTTCATTCCAGAAAGTAGAAGGAAAAATGTTCTCTCCCCTTGCCTATACGTTAGGTTTTGCCTTAATGGGAGCATTACTTTTTACCTTGACTTTGGTTCCGGTTTTATCTCATATTTTATTGAATAAAAATGTAAAAGAAAAAAATAATCCGTTTGTAAACTTTTGGGACAGAAATGTGGCAAAAGGTTTTGCCTGGACATTTAAGCATAAAGTAAAAACTTTAGTTATTTCATTAAGTGTGATTGCTGCTACTTTTTTCTCTGCAACTTTTTTAGGAACAGAGTTTTTACCTCAGTTAAATGAAGGTGCATTATGGGTAACGGCTGAATTACCGATGAGTACTTCGTTGCCGGAAAGTGTGAAAACTGCGGCAATGATTAGAAAAGATCTGGAAAGTTTTCCTGAAGTTAAAAATGTGCTTTCGCAAACCGGACGAAGTAATGACGGAACAGATCCAAATGGATTTGGATTTATTCAGCTTCAGGTTGATTTGAAACCAAAATCAGAATGGACACGAAAAATCAGTATGGATGAATTAATTAATGAAATGGATAACAAACTGAAAGTTCATCAAGGAATTACGTATAATTATTCTCAGCCTGTAATTGATAACGTTGCCGAGTCTGTGGCTGGTTTTAAAGCTTCAAATGCGGTTAAGATTTATGGTGATGATTTAGATAAATTAGATGAATTGTCCAATCAGGTTCTGGAAAAAATTAAAAATATTCCCGGTATCAAAGATGTCGGAATTCTTAGAAATGTCGGGCAGCCGGAAATTAGTGTAATTCTGGATCGAGAAAAAATGGCTGCTTACGGCGTAACATTAAGCGATGCACAGGCAGTTTTAGAGTTGGCTTTTGGAGGAAAAACAGCAACACAAAAATATGAGGATGAAAAGAAATTTGATGTTCGAGTTCGTTTTTCTAAAGAATATCGTAAAGATGAAGAAGATTTAGCCGAGTTAAAAGTACCAACCATAAGCGGTGCAAAAATTCCATTGAAAGAAATCTGCGACATTAAAACGATAACTGGTCCTGCATTTATTTACAGAGATAATACAAAACGTTTTATTGGAGTAAAATTCTCTGTTCGTGACCGAGATTTAGGAAGTACCATTGCCGAAGCACAATCTAAAGTGGCAGAAGTAAAAATGCCGCCAGGATATACAACAGGCTGGACTGGAGAATTTGAAAATCAGGTTCGTGCAAGTGCGCGTTTAGCTCAGGTTGTACCAATCAGTTTAATTGGAATATTTGTGCTTTTGTTTATTTTGTTTGGAAATATCAAAGATTCGCTGTTAGTTTTAACTAATGTTCCGTTTGCTGTAATTGGAGGAATTATTGCTTTGCACTTAACCGGAATGAATTTCGGAATTTCGGCAGGAGTTGGATTTATTGCTTTACTGGGAATTTGTATTCAGAATGGTGTAATTCTGATATCAGAATTTCATCATAATCTCAAGGCAAAATTCTCACTTGAAGAATCCATTTTTATGGGCGTAAAAGCCAGAACAAGAGCCGTAGTTATGACTGCGCTTATGGCTTCGATAGGTTTAATGCCAGCAGCAATTTCAACAGGAATTGGTTCTGAGTCTCAAAAACCTCTTGCAATTGTTATTATTGGAGGTTTGGTAACAGCAACAATCCTGACGTTATTAGTTTTCCCAATTTTATTCTGGATATTCAACAAGAAAAAACATGCTCCTATAGAATAGAGGTATTTAAGATAGAATTAATTTGGTTAGGTTAATTTTGGTTAAAAAAAGAAAAGAGACTGTCTCAAAGGTCAAGACAGCTCTTTTACTATAATTATTTGTTTGTTTTTAAAGCAAACTTAACTTGTTTCTACAAATGAAAGAGGCTGTCTCAAAAGTAAAATCAAGCTGTTGAGAATCGCGTAAATGGAAAATTTCTCCGATAGGTATCCGAATAAAAAAGAGGTTGTCTCGACTTTTGAGACAGCCTCAAGAATATAACTTGTTATTTTTTGATTTCGGGTTTCATTCCATTAGGAATGTTTCATAGGTAGAAAAAATAGAGGTCATCCACATTTACGTTCCGTAGGAACGTTTGATTTTGACATCGTTTTTTAATAATCTGGTATATCAAACGTTCCTACGGAACGTAAACGATAATAATAATATAATTTCTACCTATGAAATGTTCCTACGGAACAAAGAAACGTGTAAAATAAATAGGGGCTGCTCTGACTTTTGAGACAGCCTCTTTTTGATTTCTGGAATTATTAAATAAAAAAACAGCCTTCCGCTCAAAGAAGGCTGTTTGTATACTAACTCAAACTTTTTAAACTATATTATTTTAAATCTTTCAAAAGTGCAATAGCTTCAGTTGCATTTGATAATTGTGCATATTTTAAAGCTGTATATCCTTTTTCATTTTTATCTGATGGACGAGCACCAGCTGCTAATAAAACTTTAATGATTTCTGCTTTGTTATAACGGGCAGCAGTCATTAATGGAGACATATCATCTGCTTTTTCGTTTACATTAACTCCGTATTCAATAAATTTCTTAACAGTATCGATATCTCCTTTGCTTACTGCAACTACCAGAGGTGTTCCGTCATCGTATACAGCTGATACTGCAACTTGATTTTTAACAGCAGATGTGTTATTTGAAGCTGCTGCAACATTTGCAAATGTTACTAAAGCTAATCCTAAATAAATAATTGAATTTTTCATAATGATTGGGTTTGTTAAATTGATTGATAAATATTTGATTGATAATGAATTGATTTTAAATCCTTGACAAATGTAATCTAATTTCAGTACATTGCATTACAAAGTACCTTGTTTTAACTAATTCTTAACGTTTTATTAATGAATTCGAAATATTGACTTTCTAAAATTGAAATTCTATATAAAAGACGCTGCAAATGTAGAAATGTTACACGAATTCAAATATTTTTTCAATTTTGACAGCAGATTTTTTAAGAAAAATTAAAAGCAATACTCTATCTTTTTAACTATACAGTATTATTATGCGCAAAAAAGACAGAAATTTTTCATTAAAACAAAATTTTTAAGCAAGATTTTGTATATTTCTCACTAAAATAAAAAACTTTCAATACAAATACATAAAGTAAGAAAAATCATAATATATAACGAAATAGTTTTCCTTTTTTAACATATCAAAAAACTTAAAAAAGGCAATTATCGTAATGATTCCTTCTTATAAATATTTTTAAAATCAGTTACTAATTTTGTATTTGATTTGTTTGGTTCTTATAACATAGAATTTTGGCTTCTTTTTTGACATTTTTATCAATCTGCGCAAAAAGAAAATGCCCTGTTATCATAAATATTGATAACAGGGCATTTTTTATTTGAAATAAACTTCATGGCTTAAAGGTTAGTTTAAGCCAAAGAATTACTATTTAGAGGCTAAGTATTGTAATACGTTTTTATTAATACGCTGGTCAATATTATCAATGTCTGCTTTCACGAATTTTTCTCCTAAAATATTCTCATACAATTCAATATATCTTTCAGAAACTGATTCAATATAAGTATCTGTCATATCAGGAATCTGCTGTCCTTCCTGACCTTGAAAACCATTTTCGATTAACCAGCGGCGGACAAATTCTTTAGAAAGCTGTTTTTGCTCCTCTCCTTTTTCTTGTCTTTCAGCATATCCTTCAGCATAAAAATAACGAGAAGAATCCGGTGTATGAATTTCATCAATCAAAACAATAACGCCGTCTTTAGTTTTTCCGAATTCATATTTAGTATCAACTAAAATTAATCCGCGAGAAGCAGCTATTTCAGTTCCTCTTTGAAATAAAGCACGAGTATATTTTTCTAAAACCAAATAATCTTCTTCTGAAACAATTCCTTTTGCCAGAATATCTTCGCGAGAAATATCTTCATCATGTGAACCATTATCTGCTTTTGTAGTTGGTGTAATAATTGGTACCGGGAATTTATCATTTTCTTTTAAACCTTCTTCCATAGTTACGCCGCAAATTTGTTTTCTTCCTGCTGCATATTCACGTGCTGCGTGTCCCGAAAGATAACCGCGAATTACCATTTCTACTTTAAAAGGCTCGCATAAATGTCCAACAGCAACGTTTGGATCTGGAGTTGCAATTAACCAATTCGGAACAATATCCTGCGTTAATTCCATAAATTTTGTCGCTATCTGATTCAAAATTTGTCCTTTGTACGGAATTCCTTTTGGTAAAACCACGTCAAAAGCCGAAAGTCTGTCAGTTGCTACCATTACTAAAAGATCGTCATTGATGTTATAAACTTCTCTAACTTTTCCGCGGTAAACTGATTTCTGATTCGGGAAATTAAAATTGGTGGTTGTAATTGTATTACTCATTATCTTAGTTGTGTTGTTTTTTATGAATGCAAATTTAAAATTATTTCAGAGAGTTACATCATCAAAGAAAAAGATAAATAAGAAATATGATAATTTGTATTTGGTTTGCCACGAATTACACAAATTTTCATGAATTTTTTAGCAGCTAAATCGGTTTGATTACTTCAATAAATAATTCGTGGAAATTTGTGTAATTAGTGGCAAAAAAACTCTAGACTAGTTCTTTGTCTAATATTTTTGAAGCAATATATCTTGCTACTCCATCTTCGGCATTTGTTTTAATAACTTCTAAATCTGGCAAAGTTTCTTTTAATAGTGCTGGAGCATTTCCCATAATTAAACCTTTTCCAGATGCTGATAACATTTGAAGATCATTGAAACCGTCTCCAAATGCAACTGCTTCAGACAAAGTAAAACCTTCTTTTTCTAAAACCTGCTCAATTGCAACAGCTTTATCTATCGATTTGTCCATAAATTCCAAACAAGTTGGTAAACTAAAAGCATGGTGTAAATATTCTGATGAATTGGTTAAAACGGCATCTTTTAGCTTTACTAATTTTTCATGGTTATCACATGAAAAGAATATTTTAATAGCTTCAAAATCTTCCAGCGTTTTATAATCTACTAATTCTGGGCGGTATTTTAATTCCGCTTGAAAAGAATTAAGTCTTTCGTTCCATTTATTAGTCTGCCAAACATTTTCTTTAAATAAAACAACAGTGATTTCAGAGTCGATTTCAACATTTAAAGCTGCTTTTACAATATCACTATCTAAGTTAAATGCAAAAAGTTCTTCTTTATTTGGCGAATGAATTCTTGCTCCGTTTGAACTCACTAAATAAACGGGAACTCCAAGCGTTTCAACAATAGCCATTGCATCAAGATGATGGCGGCCAGTTGCAACAACTAAAAGATAACCTTGATTGTGAAGTTCCTGAAAAATTGATTTGGTATAATCTGAAATTTTGTGCTGAGTGTTGAGTAAAGTTCCATCTAAATCACTTACTACAACTTTTATATTTTTAAGTTTTGTCATATCAATATCAAATATTTATGATGTGCAAATTTACGGCTTTACGCTCAGCTGAGCAAAGATTACAAGCCTTGAAAGCCAAAAATGAGGCAAGTTTATTATTTATTTAACTATTCCGTTAAATACTGCATTTTAAACAATTAAACTTTAATAATTCCAGATTTGTATAAATTTATTGCTTTCTGAATAACCAATCCAATCTGTTCTAAAGGCAAGTCTTCCTCAGAATTAAACATCATAATTTTCATTCTGGAACGCTTTTCCTGAATCAAAAAAGATTCTTTAAAATGTTTTCCTTCTACAATTCCAATATATGGCTGTTTCAGTTTTTTATGAATCCATAAATAGCAGAACATTTTTCCTTTATAGCAGAAAAATGGCATTCCGTATTTTAAAACATGTGTAATGTCTTTGTCTTGTTTTAAGATAATATCTTTTAATGCCAGAAATGTTCCTTTTATGGGTTCTTCTTGGTTTAGGTAGAAATCATCTAGTTGTTTCATTTTTTTTGATATAAAAAATATTCGTTTTACTCAGTTCTAAATAACATGAATAAAACGAATACTTTATAGCTTTATTTATTCTGCCACAGATTAAAAGATTAAAATGATTTTTATAATCTGTGAGAATCTTTTTAATCTTTTAATCTGTGGCAGAATTTATTAAACATTCACTAACCATCTACACACGAAATTAGTCGTGGTTTTCTATTTGCTTATAAGCGTCGATTACCTTTTTGACTAATCTGTGGCGTACGATATCTTTATCATCAAGATAAATAATTCCGATGCCGTCTATATCCTTAAGAACCAAAATGGCTTCTTTAAGACCCGAAATAGTTCTGCGTGGTAAATCGACCTGACCAGGATCTCCCGTAATCATAAACTTGGCGTTTTTTCCCATACGGGTCAAAAACATCTTCATTTGTGAGTGCGTTGTATTCTGCGCTTCATCCAGAATTACAAAGGCGTTATCTAGCGTTCGCCCGCGCATAAATGCCAAAGGCGCAATCTGAATAATTCCTTTTAAAATGTAATCTTCGAGTTTTTCGTTTGGTAACATATCTCTCAAAGCATCATAAAGAGGCTGCATGTAAGGATCTAGTTTTTCTTTCATATCGCCGGGTAAAAAACCAAGGTTTTCTCCTGCTTCTACCGCCGGACGCGTTAATATGATCCTTTTTACTTCTTTGTCTTTAAGTGCTTTAACAGCCATTGCAACACCCGTGTAAGTCTTTCCTGTTCCGGCAGGTCCAATTGCAAATACCATATCATTTTTTCTGATTGTATCTACCAGTAACTGCTGGTTGGGTGTCATGGCTTTAATAATCTTACCGCCAACTCCGTGAACTAATATTTTGTCATGATCGTATGCTTTTTTTTCATCCTGACCATCACTCATTATTACACGTTCAATTACATTATCATCAATGTTGTTGTATCTGGTAAAATGAAGCATAAGCCTCTGAAATCTCTTTTCGAATTCATCTAAAACATCTTTTTCGCCAAAGGCTTTTAAAGTTGTCCCTCGCGCTACGATTTTAAGCTTTGGGTAGTACTTTTTAATTATTTCAAGATGAGAATCCTGCGCGCCCCAAAAGTCTTTTGGAGCGATGTCTATAAGCTCGATAATTCTTTCGTTCAAATGAGATAAATTTAAATTAAAAATAAATTTGTTTTGTAAATCTATTGCTGTCGGGTATTTTTTTAGTTCACAGTTTGCAGTCGCAGAATGCAGCAGCAGTTTTTCTCAAAAAAAATTAACTCTATATTTTAGACTGATAACTGAAACTGAAAACTGAGACTATAATAATTGTATTTTCTTTCTTTCAATTTGCATTTACTATTACTAGATTTGCATTTCTCAAATTTAATGAAAATTCGAGTTAAATACTATCAATAGTTATAAACAAAATGATGTCAATAATTACCCTCACTACTGATTACGGCTTAAAGGACCACTTTGTTGGTTCGCTGAAGGGTAAAATCATTTCTGAACTTCCAGATGCAAAAATCATTGACATTTCGCATGACATTGATCCATTTAACACAGCCGAAGCAAGTTACATTATTGGAGCCTCTTATTTGTGTTTTCCAAAAGGGACAGTACATTTAATTGGAGTTGATATTGAACGCAATAAAGAGAACCAGCATATCGCTATGCAATGGAACGATCACTATTTTATTTGCGCCGATAACGGAATCTTAAGCATGCTTACGCAGAAGATTGTACCGCAAAAAATTGTAGAAATTAATATTCATGACCGTTTTCCTATTGAATTCAGCGATTTGGATATTTTTATTCAGGTGGCCTGCCATATTGCAAAAGGCGGTTTACTGAATGTTATTGGCAAAGAAATTCCAGCAGTTAAAGAAGTAACCGAATTACAAGCTGTTGTTGCTGCAGATGGAAATTCATTAAAAGGCTACGTTATTTATATTGATCATTTTGGGAACGTTGTTACTAATATTTCAAAACAACAATTTTTAGAAGTGGCAAAAGGGCGTCCGTATGAAATTGTGATGAAACCTAAAAGTATCAAAACGATTCTGCCAAATTATTCTGACATTGCAACTTCAGACAAATATCCAATTAAAACTTATGAAGGTGAAAAACTGGCGATTTTCAATGAAGCTGGTTTTCTTGAAATTGCTATTTTTAGAAGTAATCCTTCTAAAGTGGGTTCTGCAAATAGTTTGTTGGGATTGAATTATCGTGATGTAATTACGATTAAGTTTTCGTAATTAATTTTAGATTTTAAAGTTCAGACTTTAGATTAAATGGCTCGCAGATTTTGTGGATTGAACGGATTTACACTGATGTTTATTCACTTTATTGTTATTCTCAATTATTCATTGCCTTATAAACATAGCCCATGGTTTCAACCACGGGAACGCATTCTGAACACATTATTATACGTATCGTGATATGCATAGTGTTCCCACGGTCGAAACCGCGGGCTATATTTGAAATACTTTATGATATCACTGCCTAAAAAGTATGTATTATAATATTTTATTTTTTCTTAAAAAGAACAATCAATTTTGGTATTTTTGCGCACCTGTAAACGATTTTCAATCTAAAATCTAAAATCAGAAATCTAAAATTATAATATGTTCGTAAGAATAGTAAAAATGAGTTTTCACGAAGAAAAAATTCCTGATTTTTTGGAGAATTTTGAATCGGTGAAAGATAAAATACGAAATGCAGACGGAAATCGTTTTTTAGAATTGTATCAGGATAAAAATGATAAATGTATTTTCTTTACCTATAGTTATTGGGAAACCGAACAAGATTTAGAAAACTACAGACAGTCTGAATTATTTAATACAGTTTGGGATTTTACAAAGAAATTATTCAAGGCAAAACCAGAAGCGTGGAGCGTTGATAAACTGGTCAGCTTAAATTAATGAACGATTTAATCGCAAAGAGCGCAAAGATTTATATTAAAAAGGTTTTATAAAAACGCAAAGTTCGCAAAGCGTTGAGAAAAAAACTTTGCGAACTTTGCGTAAAACTTTGCGCTCTTTGCGGTTAAAAAAACAATTACACGATTAAACAAATAAACGAATAAACGTTATACATGAAATCAATCATTTTACGAGAAATAAAATCCTTTTTTGGCTCTCCTATTGGCTATTTAGTCATTGCGATTTTCTTAATCAGCAACGGACTGTTTTTATGGGTATTTGAAGGAGATTACAATATATTGAATACAGGTTATGCCGATTTAACTCCGTTTTTCACTTTAACACCGTGGATTTTAATTTTTCTGATTCCGGCTGTAACCATGAGAAGTTTCTCTGACGAAAGAAAACAAGGAACTCTTGAGTTACTTTTAACAAAACCATTATCAATTTGGGAAATTGTAAATGGAAAATTTTTAGGTTCTTTCTTCTTGATTATTTTGGCTATAATTCCAACTTTCATTTACGTAAAAGTAATTTCGAGTTTAGGCCTGCCAGAAGGAAACATTGATATGGGAAGCACAATTGGTTCTTATTTCGGATTGTTGTTTTTAATTGCTTCTTATTCAGCAATTGGAATCTTTACTTCTACTCTATCAGAAAATCAAATTGTAGCCTTTATTATTGCCGTCTTTTTGTGCTTTTTGTTTTATTTTGGATTTGAAGGCTTGGCATCGTTAGTTCCGGGACAATCAAACATTATTTCGGCATTTGGAATGCAGGATCATTTTAAAAGTATGAGCCGAGGCGTTATTGATACACGCGATGTGATTTACTTTTTAAGCATCAGCGTTTTATTTTTATCTTTTACCGTTTATCAATTAAAATCTTTTAAAGCGTAATGAAAGCATCTAATAAATTAAATTTAAAGACATTAGGCATTACAATTTTTATTTTAATTGTTTTAAATGTTCTCGGAAGCTTATTCTTTCATCGTTTTGATTTAACGAAAGACAAAAGATATACTTTATCACCAACTTCTTTACAAATTGTAAAACAGGTTAAAAATCCGCTGTCGATTAAGATTTATATGCAGGGTGAACTTCCTGCAGATTTCAGACGTTTACAACTGGAAACTAAACAATTACTGGAAGAATTTCAGGCTTACAACAGCAATATTGTTTTTGAATTCGTTAACCCAATGGAAGACGGAGAAGACAATATGGAAGTTGTAAAATCACTTTATCAAAAAGGACTTACGCCAATAAACATAACCGTTGACGATAAAGGCAAACAATCTCAGGAAATGGTTTTTCCTTGGGCTGTTGCAGTTTACAATAATAAAGAAGTTAATATTCCTTTGTTGAAAAACATTATGGGAGCTTCGACTACGCAAAAAGTAATTGGATCGATTCAGCATTTAGAATATTCGATTGCCGATGCTATCAATAAAATTACCAAAGACAGACAAAAGAAAGTTGCGATTATAAAAGGAAATGGCGAATTGTCTGAAATTCATATTGGTAAATTACTAAGACAAATTAAGGAAAGTTATTATATCGGACCTTTTACTTTAGATTCTGTTGCTAAAGATCCAAACGGAACTTTAGATGCCCTTGAAAAATATGATTTAGCGATTATCTCAAAACCAACTGAAAAATTCTCAGACGAAGAAAAACAAGTTTTGGATCAGTTTATTATGAACGGCGGTAAAACGTTATGGCTGGTTGATCAGGTTGCGGCTGATATGGACAGTTTATACAATCAGGCTGGTGCGACTTTGGCGTATCCACGAGATTTGAATTTAAACGATATGTTCTTCAAATACGGATTCAGAATTAATCCTGATTTGGTTAAAGACGAAAACGGAAGCCCAATAAAACTAGCAACAGGAGAACAAGGAAGTGCAACACAATATCAGGATTTTATCTGGAAATTTGCGCCATTAGTTCAACCTTCAAGCCAGCACCCAATTGTGAAAAATTTAGGCGGAATCAAATTTGATTTTGCCAGTCCGATTGACACTTTAAAAAACGGAATCAAAAAAACCGTTTTATTGCAATCATCTCAATATTCTAAAACAATTGGAACGCCATCAGAAATTAATCTGAATATTGTAACAGAAAAAACTACACCAGCAGATTATGCTAATAAAGGAAATATAAATCTTTCTGTTTTATTAGAAGGAAGTTTTCATTCAGCATTTGAAAATCGTGTTTTACCTTTTAAAGAAAGTTCATTTCAGGCTAAAGGAAAACCAACCAAAATGATTGTTGTTGCCGATGGAGATATTGCCAGAAATCAATTGGATAAAAACATGATGCCTGTGGAACTGGGCTATGACCAAAGAACCGGAAACCTTTATGACAATAAAGATTTTATGATGAATTGTGTCAATTATCTGCTTGATGATACAGGACTTATTAACATTAGAAGCAAAGATGTTGAACTGCCATTATTGGATAAAGAAAAAGTTTACGAAAATTATACGACAACGCAATTCATAACTATCGGGCTTCCAATCCTTATTTTATTGGTTTTTGGATTAGTATTTACCTTTATCAGAAAAAAGAAATACAGCCGATAGATGTTAATAAAAAAATTGCGAAACTTAAGAATGTTTACGATATATTTGTAATCCGTATGCCCAGCGCCTAAATGCTTGGTAATACCTCAAAAAATAAAACAAAAGAGATGAAATTTATAGTATCGAGTTCGTACTTATTAAAACAATTACAAGTTTTAGGTAGTGTAATTAACAGTAACAATACGTTGCCTATTTTAGACAACTTTTTATTTGAACTAAACAATAGTGAGTTGACTGTTTCGGCTTCAGATCTCGAAACGACAATGTCGGCTACATTATCAATCGATTCTAAAAGTAAAGGAAGCGTTGCTGTACCGGCAAAACTTTTACTTGAAATTTTAAAAACATTTCCAGAGCAGCCTTTAACTTTTACTGTTGAAGACAATAATACAGTTGAGATTAGTTCTAACTCAGGGAAATATGCATTAGCATATGCTGCCGGAGAAGAATTCCCTAAGTCTGTACATCTTGAAGATCCGTCTGTAACTTTAGTTCCTGCAGATGTTTTGGCAACTGCAGTAAGCAAAACAATTTTTGCTGCCGGAAACGATGATTTACGTCCGGTAATGTCTGGAGTATTTTTCCAGTTCTCTCCAGAGGGTTTAACTTTTGTTGCTACAGATGCTCATAAATTAGTAAAATATGCCCGTGCAGATGTAAAAGCATCTCAGGTTGCAGATTTTATCATGCCAAAGAAACCTTTGAATATCTTAAAAAGTATTTTAGGAAGTTCTGACGCTGAAGTAAAAATTGAATACAACGATTCGAATGCGACTTTCTCATTTGATAATTATATCTTACTGTGTCGTTTAATCGACGGAAAATACCCTAATTACGAAGCGGTAATTCCAAAAGAAAATCCAAATAGATTAATGATCGACCGTTCTTTATTTTTAAGTTCTGTTCGTCGTGTTGCGATTTTCTCAAACAAAACTACACACCAAATTCGTTTAAAAATTGCAGGAGCTGAATTAAATGTTTCTGCTGAGGATATCGATTACTCAAACAAAGCAGAAGAAAGACTGACTTGTGATTATCAAGGTGATGATTTACAAATTGGTTTCAATTCTCGTTTTTTAATCGAGATGCTGACAAACCTGCAGTCAGATATGATTATGTTAGAAATGTCGTTGCCAAACAGAGCTGGTATTTTAACGCCTGTTGATGGTTTAGAAGAAGGTGAAACAGTAACAATGCTGGTAATGCCTGTAATGTTAAATAGTTAACATCAAAACTTCTTTTTGTTACAGGGATTTTTTTTAATTTAAAATTAAAGACATATCATTGTAAAAAAAAATATCGCTATTAACCAACCATTTTTTATACCTAAAAACCGCAATTCTTTAAAAGAGTTGCGGTTTTTTATTTTCGGTCATTGCGAGAAACGAAGCAATCTCAACTGCAGGGTTAAACTTTGTGCTGTATTTTTAACGCAAAGCACACTAAGATTTTTTGATATAGATTGCATTTACAATGCGCTAAGTTCGCAAAGCTTTGTGTTCATATAGCTTTGCGAACTTTGCGGTTTTATAAAAACCTAGCTTATTAAAAAATCTTAGTGTGCTTTGCGTTAAAAATTACACAAGCTATGCAACCTGAAACTTTAAACCTGAAACAAATTTTTCTTTAACTTTGCACTTATGAAAATAGAAATTTGGTCGGACATCATGTGTCCGTTTTGTTATATCGGAAAAAGACAATTGGAAACAGCTTTAGAACAGTTTCCAGATAATGAATTTGAAATTGAGTGGAAAAGCTTTCAGCTTGATCCATCTATTACACCACAGCCAGAAAAAGATGTTTATACGTATTTAGCAGAACGAAAAGGCATGTCTGTTGAACAATCAAAAGAAATGCATAAAGGTGTCGCAGATCGCGCAAAAAGTGTTGGTTTAGATTACAACTTTGATAAAGCGGTTATTTCAAATTCTTTAGAAGCGCATAGAATCATCCAATTGGCTAAAACAAAAAAATTAGGCGATGAAATGGAGGAAATCTTCTTTAAAGCTTATTTTACAGAAGGAAGAGATTTAAACGACGGTCCAACTTTAATTGAATTAGCTGAAAAAGCGGGACTGAGTAAAAATGATGTTTTAGAAGTTCTGGAAAGCGAAAGTTTATATTTAAAAGAAGTTCAAAGCGATATTAAAGAAGCACAGGAAATTGGCGTGCAAGGCGTTCCGTTTTTTGTTTTTGACCGAAAATATGCTGTTTCGGGCGCTCAGCCAGTTGAAGCTTTTGTCCAGACAATCAAAGAAGGTTTAAAATAATTTAAATTTGAAATAGTAAAATAAATACGGATGAGTAAATTGCTCATCCGTTTTGTTTTTAATCTAATCCCGAAGAAAGCTTACTGCCCCTAACAAAGCCGCAATTTCATTATCTGTAGAAATAGAAACCTTTGTTTCTAAACCTGATTCTTTTATAGTTTTATTAAATGAAGACAAAAATAAATTACTTGCATTGGCAATTTTACCGCCAATAATGATGTGATCTGCTGAGAATTTTTTTATCCACGGAATTATTACTGCTGCCAAATCTTCTCCCATTGTTTCAAATACTTTTACAGCTTGCTGATCTCCATTAACAGCTAAATCATAAAGCTCTAAACCATTCTTAAGCGTAAAACCACTTAAAGTTTTATAATGAGACAAAAGACCTCTCACAGAAACATAATCTTCGGCAATACCTTCTTTATATTCAAGATTGTAAATTTCCCCATCTGTCGGCACCTGATTTCCTGTACTTATTGATACACCTTTATCAATAAAACAAGCTCCTAAACCTGTACCTAAAGTAACTGCCATTACTTTTTTAGAAAGATTTTCCTGCTGCTTAAAAACTTCTCCTTTTCCAAAACAAACAGCATCATTTTCAAAAAGCACCGGAAAATCATTTGAAAAATTTAAACTTTCTAAAAGCAACTCTCTAACATTCAATCCGTAAAAATGTTCGTATTTAGATTGATCTTTAATCCAGCAGATCCCTTTTTCATAATCAAATGGGCCGGGCATGCATATGGAAATCCCTTTTATGTTTTCAACTTTTGAATTTTCTATTGAAGTATTAATCACATCTCTCCAAATATTCATCACCTGATCTACTGGTAAATTAGAATCAAAAGATTCTTTAAATAATGAAAATTCCAAAACTTTCATTTCTGTTTTATTGATAACTGCTGCTGTAATGTGTGTTCCTCCAATATCTAGCCCAATGGCATATGATGTATTCATTTTTAATCGTTTAGCTTTTTAGTACTAGATATTTTTGTCTTTTAAAATTTGAGGATAATGGGTACTGGTGTGCACAATCATTTCTCCAAATAGTGTATTTGCCCATGCAAACCATTTACGGGTAAATTTGTTTACATCGTCTTTATGAAAGGATTCGTGCATAAATCCGGTATCGGCATTTGTTTTAATCAAATTGCTGATACAAGTTTTAATCTCTTTTTCGTCTACACTTGTAATCGCTCTCAAAACAATACTCATTGGCCAAATGGTATCAACTCCGGTATGCGGGCCGCCAATTCCTTCTCCGGCTTTTCCTTTATAGAAAAACGGATTGTTTTCTGACAACACCACTTTACGGGTATTTAGATATAAAGGATCATTTGGAGCAATCGCACCTAAATATGGAAGTGATAATAGTGAAGGAACATTAGCATCATCCATCATATGGAAACTGCCGTATCCGTTTACTTCAAAAGCAATGATTTTTCCGAATTTTGGATGTTCGATGATTCCGTTTTCTTTTAAACCTTTTTGAACCTGATCTCTTAACTCTGTAGCTTTGGCAACCAAATCATTGTCTTTTAAAGCCGGTAAAGAGAAAATTTCGATTAAATAACCTAATATTTCAATCGCAAACATATTGCTCGGAATCAAATACCCAAACAAAGTACTGTCGTCACTTGGCCTGAAAGTAGAAACAATTAAGCCGCAAGGTTTTACCGGATAGCCGTAACCGCCTAACGGAACTCCGTCTGTAGCCCAGGCAGTCTGACGCTGAAAACTATATGGGCCGCCTTTTCCATCAAGTCTTTGCTGTTCTTTAAAAGTCTGCAGAATCAACAGCATGGCTTCTTTCCATTTTGCATCAAACAAACTGATGTCTCCGGTTTCTTTCCAATAGCCGTGTGCTAATCGAACAGGGTAACATAAACTGTCAATTTCCCATTTTCTTTCGTGAATTCCGGGCTGCATTTTAGTCAGGTCGTTTTTCCATTCACTTTCTTTAGTAAAATCTTTATAAAAAGCATTCGCATAAGGATCAAGCAAAATACATTTTGCCTGACGGTTGATTACTCCTTTTACTAATTCGGCCAATTTTGGGTCTTCTTTTACAAATGGAATATAAGGCCAGATCTGTGCTGTACTGTCACGCAGCCACATTGCGTCGATATCTCCGGTAATTACGTATGTATCAGGTTTTCCGTCGATGATTTCAAAATCGACTGTAGTGTCTAGTGTATTTGGAAAACAATTTTCAAATAACCATGCCAATTCCGGGTTTGCTATTTGTTTTTTGATTCTTACAATTGCCGCTTCGACTGCTTTACTTGTAAATTTTCTTTCGGCAAGCGGAGGTCTTTTACTGATAAAATCTTTTAAAGGAAATTGAAATGTATCTGAATTAAGTCCAAAAGCATCTGTTTGAAGTGCTAATAATCCTGCGGAAAAAATTCCTGTGTTTTTTATAAATTTTCTACGTGACTGCATAAGTTTTATTTTGAAGTTGAATAAGAATACGGATACGCCTCTGATGTTGTACCTCTTTTTAAATTTGGAGAACTCGTCATATCAAAATTTAGTTCTCCGCCTTTTAATACATCAAAATGATTGATATAGTTTTTAGTATAAGCTGCATTATCCCATTTCAATTCATTTACATATTTGCTTACATCTGAATTATTTGGGGCATTTATAATAAGCTGTTTTCCGTTTTCAAGCTGTAAAGTAGTTTTCTTAAATAATGGCGCACCTAAAACGTATTCTTCTGTTGCGGGACAAACCGGATAGAATCCCATTGCAGAAAAAATATACCATGCAGAAGTCTGTCCGTTATCTTCATCACCGCAATATCCATCAGGAGTTGGTTTATACAAACGGTTCATAACTTCTCTTGACCAATATTGCGTTTTCCAAGGCTCGCCTGCATAATTGTATAAATAAATCATATGCTGAATGGGTTGATTTCCGTGTGCATACTGCCCCATATTCATAATCTGCATTTCTCGAATTTCATGTATAACAGAACCGTAATAACTGTCATCAAAAACCGGAGGTGTTGAAAATACAGCGTCTAATTTTGAAGTAAATTTTTTCTCACCGCCCATTAAATCAATTAAACCCTGAATGTCGTGAAATACGCTCCAGCTATAATGCCAGCTGTTTCCTTCTGTAAAAGCGTCTCCCCATTTAAACGGATTAAATTTTGGTGGAAAACTGCCGTCTTTATTGCGTCCGCTCATCAATCCGATAGATGGATTAAACAACTTTTTATAATTCATCATTCGCTTTTCAAGCAGATTGATTTCTTTTTTCGGACGATCTAAAGCTTTGGCTAATTTCCAGATTGCAAAATCATCATAAGCGTATTCAAGTGTTCTGGCTGCATTTTCATTAATCTCAACATCATAAGGAACATATCCTAAGGTATTGTAATACTGCACTCCTTTTCTGCCTACAGCTTCAAGCGGCCCCTCATTATTGGCTCCGTGCTGCAATGCTTCATATAAGGTATTAATATCATAACCACGTAATCCTTTCATATAAGCATCAGAAACTACTGAGGCAGAATTATTTCCCACCATAACATTTCTAAAACCCGGACTTGACCATTCTGGTAAAAATCCGCCTTCTTTATAATCGTTTATTAAACCTTCCTGCATTTCTTTATTCATAGAAGGATAAACTAAATTTAGCAAAGGATATAAAGCACGGAAAGTATCCCAAAATCCCGTTCCTGCATACATATATCCCGGCAGAATTTTTCCGTTATACGGGCTGTAATGTACAATTTCACCGTCTTTATTTATTTCATATTGTTTTTGTGGAAAACAAACGGTGCGGTATAAACAAGAATAGAAAGTTTTTAATTGATCCTCATTTGTATCTTCAACCGTAATTTTTCCTAAAACTTTATTCCATTCATTTTTAGACTGTGCTAGAGTTTCTTCAAAAGATGCTGAACCTAATTCGTTCTTTAAAGACAGTTCAGCTTGCTCCGGACTTATAAAAGAAGAAGCGACTTTTATGTTTACTTTTTCTCCTTTTTGGGTTTTAAATTCAACTATTGCGCCTGTATGAAAACCAACTGCTGTTAATTTGTCTTTTGTCTGCGCTTTGTCAATCCAGGTTGAATTAGCTGCAAATGGTTTATCAAATACTAAAACAAAATAGTTTTTAAAGTTTTGCGGAACTCCGCCGCTGTTACGGGTTGTATAACCAATAATTTTATTTTCTGATGGAATTATTTTGATATAAGATCCTTTATCGAATGCATCAATTATAATTGAAGATTTTTCGTTTTCCGGAAATGTAATCTGAAAATGAGCCGCGCGTTCTGTTGTTGTAATTTCGGTTGTTATATCATAATCTGCCAGATAAACGCTGTAATAATAAGGTTTTGAAACTTCTGCTTTATGACTGAACCAGCTCGCTCTTTCCTCTTCGGCGAAAGCCACTTTGCCTGTAACAGGCATAATCGAAAACTGACCGTAATCGTTCATCCACGGTGAAGGCTGATGTGTTTGTTTAAATCCTCTTATTTTTTCTGCAGTATACGTATACGCCCATCCGTCGCCCATTTTACCGGTTTGCGGTGTCCAAAAATTCATTCCCCAAGGTCTGCATATTGCGGGATAGGTATTTCCGTTTGAAAGATTATGCAGCGACTGCGTTCCCATTAGCGGGTTTACATATTCTACGGGTTCTTTAACTTGCGCATTTACAGAAATGCAATACTGTATTAATCCAAAAAAAAATAAACTTTTTATTTTCATAGTTTTTGTTTTTTTTTATGCTATACGCTTTAAGCTTTAGGCTGTAGGCTTTAAACTGAAAATCTAAAATCTAAAATCTAAAATCTACACTCTTAAATCTAAAATCTAAAATCTAAAATCAATTAGGCCTGTTTTCTTTTTTTACTCCAAATGTCAATGAAGGCTTGCTTCCCATGTATAATTTCAATTCTCCGCCTTGAGCTATCATTTCTTGTGTGATATATGATTTTGTATACGGTTGTCCGTTATACTCTGCTCTTTGAATGTAAATATTATCTGCGCTGTTATCAATTGCATTTATTTTAAATGAAATTCCTTTTTTATAATTTATAACTGCTGTATTTACTAACGGGCTTCCTAAAACGTAAATTCCGTTTGCAGGATTTACAGAATAAAATCCCATTGATGATAAAACATACCAAGCCGACATTTGGCCTAAATCTTCGTTACCACATAATCCGTCTGGTTTTGTGGAGTAAAATTTATCATCAATTTCACGGATTAATTTTGCCGTTTTCCAAGGCTGTCCTGCAAAAGCATACAAATACGGAATGTGATGATTTGGTTCATTTCCATGAGCGTACTGGCCTATTAAACCACTGATATCTGGCGAAACATCTTCTCCTTCAACTTTATCGGTTATTAAAAACAGAGCATCCAGTTTGTTTAAAAAGCTTTCTTCACTTCCAAACAAATCAATTAAACCATACGGATCCTGAGGAACCAACCAAGTATATTGCCACGCATTTCCTTCTACATAATCATCTTTTCGGTGTGCCGATGAAAGCGGATTAAATGGCGTTCTCCATTTTCCATTGGTTAATTTACCTCTCATGAAAGTCGTTTCTTTATCAAAATAAGGTTTGTATAAATTGGCTCTTTTGGTGAAATAAGCGTAATCTTCTGTTTTATTTAAAGCTTTTGCCATTTGTGCAATGCAATAATCGTCGATTGCATATTCAAGCGCATTTCCAACAGATTCAAGCATTTTATCCGCTGGGATATATTCTAGTTTTTGAACATAATCCATTCCGTCACGGGTTTGCATGGCTGTTTTTTTGATGGCTTCGTAAGCTAATTCGGTATCATAATCTCGGTAACCTTTTAAGTAAGCATCGACAATAACGGCAATTGAATGATTTCCGTTCATTGTGTTGGTTTCGTTGCCCATTAAATGCCAAACGGGTAATCTTCCCTGCTGCTGATAAATTGCCAAAAATGATTTAACTATATCATTAATTTTTTCCGGTTGTGTAATCGTGTATAAAGGATGTAAACCGCGATACGTATCCCAAAGTGAAAAAGTAGTGTAGTTTGTGAAATTCGCTTTTTCGTAAACTTTTTTATCTGTTCCCAGATAATCTCCATTCGCATCATTGAAAATAGATGGCGCAAACATGGTGTGATACAATGAAGTATAAAAAACTTTCATTGTTTTTTCGTCTCCTTTTATCTGAAACTTATTGAGTTCTTTATTCCATTTTGAATTGGCTTCTTTTACCACTTTATCAAAATCCCAATTCGGAATCTCGGCTTTAATATTCGCACCAGCATTCTCTGAACTTACTGGAGATATTCCAACTTTTACCAGAACTTGTTTATTTTTTAAGGTATTAAAGTCTAATACTGCCTTCATTTTTAAACCTTCACCTCCATTACCTCTTACTACTGCAGTACTGTCATGTAAAGTAATATTTGCAATTGGTTCTGAAAATTCCATTGCAAAATAAATACGCTGATCTGCTGCCCAGCCTGCTGAATAACGGTAACCTTCAATTTTAGTTTCATCAACTTTTCTTATAAAGGTTTTTACAGGTCTGTCCCAGCCTATTCCGTCTGCAAGGTCTACTAAAATATGAGCATCATCTGCTGAGTCAAAAGTATATTTATGAAAACCTACTCTTTCGCTCGCTGTTAATTCTGCTTTGATGTTGTATTTATCTAATAAAACGCTGTAATATCCAGGTTTAACAATTTCATTATTATGGGAGAAATAAGAGCCATAACCGGTTGCCATGTCTTCTTTTGTTCCTTTGGTAAGCGCTGCTTTTCCAGATACTGGCAAAAGTAAAATATCATTCAAATCGCCAATTCCTGTTCCGCTTAAGTGGGTATGCGTAAACCCTAAAATTGTATTGCTCGCATAATTGTATCCGCTGCACCAATCCCAGCCTTCAAAAACATTTACAGACCCTAACTGCACAGCTCCAAACGGAACATTAGCGCCAACAAATACGTGACCGTGACCTGCAGATCCTATCAGCGGATTTACATATTGTGTGTAATTTATATCCGTTTGTTTTAGTTGTTTTGTTTGTTTTCCCTTTTTATGCTGTGATATTGCTGGATTGGCAAAAAGTAGGTTTAAAGCCAGAATACCGCTAAATGCTATTTTATTGTATTTTTTTATCATTTCGTTTATTTTATTATTTCAATGTATATCGGTTGGCCCACAGGTTATTCGGATTAAACGGATTTACACAAATGTTTTAATTTCTGTGTGTTAGACGCACTGCTGTGCGTCTCTACGGAAAATCTTTGTCGCTTTTATTATATTGGTTTAGCCCGCAGACGACACGGATTAAACTGATTTACACGAATGTTTTAATTTCTGTGTGTTAGACGCACTGCTGTGCGTCTCTACGGAAAACCTTTGTCACTTTGAACCTTTGTCTCTTTCTTAGCAACTTAGAACCTTAGCCTCTTAGTACCTTCCTAAAACCTCATATAATGAAAAAACCTTAATCTCCGGATTAACAATTTTCCCTTCAAATGAAATTATTTTCTCTTCTCCGGCGGCTAAATCTATATAATTATCACTCCATTTTCCGGTATAATCTTTCATCGAAATATAGACATATTTTGCAGTTTTTTGGGCTTTTAAAAATACTTTATTTCCTTTTATCTGCCAGCTTATTTTTGGGTCTTCTAATTTTAAATTTATTGGGCGTGTAAGATCAATTTCTGGTGTTTTATCATCTCTGTACGCTTCACGAATAGCATACCAGGCCGCTCTTGGCTGTCGGTCATCATAATCCGTTATGCTCCAGCTTGCAACGGGCCAGCAATCGTTTAACTGCCAGACTAAAGTTCCCATATTATAAGGCGCTTTAGACCGATGAATGCCTACAATATTTTTTATCGAATAATATTGTAAACATTGTGTCAGATACGTATAATCTTCCACATTCATCTTTTTTATTTTGGTTGAATCGATAAAATATCGGTTCAAATACGAATTCAGTTTTATAAATCCTTTACCTGATTTTTGATGCGCATTTATTACATCTGAATATAAATGTCGGTCTTCCGGCAATGTGAAATTTTCTGTAGACGAATAATTCGGCATAGACAACATTCCGTATTCGCTTACAAACCGTCCTGTTTTTTTCTGTACCGCTTCAATATCTTCTAATCCCCACCATAAACCCCAATAATGACTGTCTCCTTCGGTAATACTTTTTTGTTTTGACCAATGATGTAAAGGTGAAGAACTTAAGTACGGACGTTTATCATCGACTTCTTTAACCCATTTTGGAATACTATCATGAAATAAACGAACGTAATCGTGCCACAAACGGGTTGAATCTTGTTTTGATAATTTCATGCTTTTCATCCAGCCCCAGTTTTTAAAGGCTTCATCAGATTCGTTATTACCGCACCACAAAACTATACTTGGATGATGACGCAGACGTTTTACCTGATACTGAACTTCTTCTTTTACATTATCAAAAAATGCTTTATCTCCGGGAACCATTGTGCCGGCAAACATAAAATCCTGCCATACATTAATGCCGTATTTATCGCATAAATCATAGAAATAATCGTCTTCATAAATTCCGCCGCCCCAAACACGAAGCATGTTCATATTGGCATCTTTGGCAAGAGAAACTACTTTTTCATATTCTTTTTTGGTTACCCGGGAAAGAAATACATCTGACGGAATATAATTGGCGCCTTTCATATAAACAGGTTTTCCATCTATTTTAAAATAAAAAGATCGGCCAAGACTATCCGGTTCTTGTATTAATTCTATTTTACGATTAAGAATGTATGGTTTCTCTGGAGCTTTTTCATCATAAGCCTCAAGCCTTGGCGTTTTCCAAATTCCGCAGGTTGTGAATTTTGGTCCCCAATCCCATCCAAAATGATACTGCGCTTTGCGAACATAAGCACGAGGATTGTCCGGTATTTCAAAAGGTAAATCTTTTTTAGCAAGTGAATCAACCACATTTTGTGCCGATTTAAATACTATAACTAAATTATTATTTCCTGATTTGAGTACTTTTTTAACATCTACCCGCCATTGACGGAACATGTTATCGGCTTTTAAAACCAGCTGATTATTTAAATATACAGATGCATATGTATCTAATCCGTCAAAAACCAATTCTGTGTTTTTCTTTTTCAGCATTGCTGCTGTAGCCTTAAATGTGGTTTTATATTCCCAGTTTTTACGTTCTATCCACAATAACTTTTTTTCGTTGTCCCTGTAAAATGGGTCCGGAATTAATTTATTGTTGAGTAAATCGGTGTGGATTTCTCCCGGAACTGTCGCTGGAAACCACTTTTGTGTTTTTTCTTCCCGATAACTCCAATTATTCTTCAAATCAACATTTTGTGCAAAGGCTGCCAATGAAAAATTTGAAAGATAAAGGAAGATTAACCAAAAAAGTTTTTTATCAGAATTCATTTTACTGAGTAATAATATTAATGCCTTTAAAATTCCTAAAAAGGTACAACAATTTAGTCATTTGGCAGTTCAGAGAAGGAACTGAACGTACTAAAGTTATTCCTTCTCCTTAGAATTTATTTTTCGTTATTAACTCAAAAAACAACTCGAAATATTTTCCTTTACTACCGCCTTATATTTTATTTAATGTGATGCGGGTTATTTTAAATCTGATTATAAATGAACTTTAAAACATCTGTATTTTTTTGAGATTTTTTAATTTTTGAAAATAATCCCATCTTTTTCAGCAGAAGCACTCTTTGCTGCTGCGAAAAAAAAGGCATTTAGATCAACAAATCAAACTCATTTAATAGCAGCTGTTTTTAGGATTATTAATAAAGAGATTTAAAAATAAGCCGGGCCTGCTCATGCCCGACTTATCTTAACTAACCAACCAATTTAAAAATTATTTATCCCACCAGATTCTAGTAGTCATTAAATCTAAACCTTGACGTTGAATTGCTTCTCTATAATTAGCCGCGTTTGTTACAAGCTCTGACTGATCGTAAATTAATCTTCTTGGGATGGTTCCATTTGTCTCTCCCGTTGGGTCATTTACCGGAACTAATACTGGATAACCAGTTCTTCTGTATTCTGAAAAAGCTTCAAACCCATTGAATAATAAAACAATCCATTTTTGTGTAATAATCTGTTCGATTTTTTGAGCATCTGTTCCAGCAGTTTTAAAAGGATACGCTGTGATGTAAGTATTGTATTCTGCTGGTGTAACTGCAGGTACTTTGTCCCCAAAAATCGTTAAAATGTTCATCGCTGCTTTTACACCGTTTTCGTAATAAGTCTGTGCCGATCCGCCAACACTCCAGCCTTTTACTGCTGCTTCAGCCAATAAAAATTGTACTTCTGCATAAGACATAATTAAGGTAGGTGCATCTAAACGTAATACTGTTGATGTATTAGGATCTGAGAATATTTTTTTGTCTCCGCCCGGAAATTCTTTTGCATCATTTGCCAGACCTTGCTGACTTGCCGGATTGTTATCTCCTGTAGCTTCTAATTTTGCATAAATTCTTAAACGCGGGTCGTTTGTATTTTTCAATAAATCGATAAATGTTTTACTGAATTTGATGTTTGATTCTCCACCATTTAAGTCATTTCTAACCCATGAAGAAGTAATTGGGTTTGTTTTAACCCCAGCAGGACCTGCATCATGTTTCAAAACTAAACTGTCATCATTTGAAGTAAAAACTCCTTTTGAATAGGCCTTTTCTACATATTCTTTTGCTTTTGCAGGATTTACTTTAGACAAACGCATTGCAACTCTAAGCATTAAAGAGTTTGCAAGTTTTTTCCATCTTGCAACATCACTTTGGTAATACAAATCAGCATTGCCTACAAAAGGTTTAGTCGCATCTAAAGCAGTTCCAGCTTCATCTAATTCTTTTAGAAGGTCGTTGTAAATGGCTTCCTGCGTATCGTATTTTGGAGAAAAAACGTTTCCGTTATATCCTTTTCCTGCTTCAAAATAAGGAACTTCACCGTAAGTATCTGTCAATTTTTGGAACAAGAAAACCTTCATGATTCTGCAAGCTTGAATCATATTTGAGTTCTCAGGCGTATCTTCAAGAACAGATAACAATTGGAAAATCTGATTTAATCCTTTTCCATAAGTTTCACCAAAAAGCGCGGCAGAATATTCAGAAGAATAAGTGTACTTTGAACCTGCACCTGTAGGTGACGAAAATTGCTGTACAATCTGCGCTGCGTATATGTTATTCCCTCTTGTGTTAGAAAAATCCTGTCCGTCTACATAAATCTCAGCGAGTGTAAACATTGATTTTACAGCCGGATCTGTTAAGGCATTTGGATTCGTATTCATTTCTTCGAACCCTTTATCGCATGAAGCTAATGTTAAAGCACCAACAATTGCGGCACAAAATATTTTGATATATCTATTTTTCATCTTTTTTAGTATTAGAATTTGACATTAAGAGCAAAACCATAATTTCTTGTCAATGGCATTGAAGCTCTCTCCATACCTTGTGCATTACTATTAGAATAGTTTGACTCTGGATCAATGTTTGGCACTTTGTCATAAATTGTCCATAAATTGTGAGCCGAAAATGCTAAACTAACAGACTGAAACGGTGTTTTTTGTAAAAACATTTTTGGAAAATTATAAGCAAAAGAAATCGCTCTTAATTTCACAAAATCAGCATCGTATACAAAGTTTGATGTTACATCACTATAACTTCTCCAGTAATCGTAGGCAGAAACTGTTGTGTTAACCGAATTTCCGTTAACATCATTTCCACTTACCGCTACACCGCCTTCACGACCAGGAAGTGTAATTTCAGATAATCCGTAACGAGTTCCTAACTGGTTTGTAGCAGAATAAATTTCTCCTCCAAATTTAGCATCTACAAAAACCGAAAGTGTAAAATTTTTATAAGAAAAATCATTCGAAAGTCCCATTGAAGCAGGCGCTACACCCTGACCGGCAATGATTAAATTTCCTCGCATAAACTTGCCATTTGTATCAATAACAATATTTCCATTTGCATCTCTTAAATAATCATAAGCCTTAATTACTCCAAAAGGCTGTCCTTTTTCTAAAACCACAGAAGCTCTTCCGTCTCTGTTTCCTTCTAATGATTTTGTTGTAATTTTATCAGAAAGACTAATAACTTCACTATCATTATAAGCAAAATTATACCCTACACTCCATGAAAAATTTGGTGTTTTAACTGCTTTTGCAGTAATAGCAAACTCCGCCCCTTTATTCATGATTTCTCCAACGTTGATTTTTGTAGTTCTAAAACCAGAAGCCATAGAAATATCTGCATCAGCAATATCTTTTGTTGTTTTCTTTTGATAGAAAGTCAAATCAGTACTAATTCTATTATTAAAGAATGTATTTTCAAAACCAAATTCGATTGTACTTACATTATAAGGTTTTAAGTATTTGTTTGGAACTGTATCACCATTAATACCTAAAATTGGCTGTCCTAATGAATCAGTTTGTCCATCTGGCGTAGTGTAAGTCAATGTTAAGGCATAAGCTTCCTGCAAGCCGCCTCCTACGTTACCCCATCCTGCTCTAAGTTTACCGTAAGACATCCATTCTGGTAAATTAATAACTTCAGAATAAATAAAACTCGTACTTACAGAAGGGTAAAAAATACTGTTATCCTCAATATTTAAAGTTGAAAACCAATCTTCACGGCCTGTCAAACTAAGATATAAGAAATCTTTATACCCTAAATCTGCCGAATAAAAAAGAGAGTTTACCTGTCTTTCAGAAAATAATTTTTCAGTTCTGTCAGGCTGTGTATTAGCATAGAAATATTCAAACGGAACAATAAAATTATTTCCTTTCATTTTGATACCGCTGTATCTGTTATCCTGACGGTTTGCTCCTACAAACGCATCCAATGAAAGATTTTTGACGATATCACCTTTGTATCCCAAATATCCTGAAGCATTTACTTCTGAACGGTTTTCTACTCTGTTTTCATAAGATCCTCCGGGGCTGTAATTAATTCCTGTAGGCTCAATTTCAGTATATTCATAATTGATATCATCAATTCCAATTACACCTTTTGCATAAATCTTATCTGTAATGTTGTAAGTTACTTGTGCAGAACCAATAAAACGCTTTCTAAGATCATCATTTAATGGCGAATCTACAGCAAAATAAGGGTTTGTATGATAAACGTTTGCCCCTAAGAAATCTTCTTCACCACCATTTGCATCGTATGGATTACTTAACCATCTAATATCTGTACCAGGTGTCATGAAAGTAGTTGGGAAAGATGGGTTTCTTGGCGAGTCATTTAAATAAGGCCTGTTATGACTTTTCTCAGAAATATATTGGGCATTGGTTTCTACCGTAATTTTTTTATTTGGAGAAGAATTTAAACTTAATGCTACGTTGTTTCTACCAAAAGTAGTTCCCGGCATAATAGATTCGTCTTTAGTATTTCCGAACGACAATCTGAAATTTGTTGTTTCATTTCCTCCAGAAACTGCTAACGTATTACTGAAAGAATATCCAGTTCTGTAGAAATTTTCAACATTATCTTTTCCGTATGCTTTGTATGGTCTTGTCGAACCATCCAGAGCTATAGAAGGTGTTCCGTCATATTTGTCACCCCAGGCAAAATAGTACGAATCTCTAAGTTCCTGTAAATTAGCAAATCTTGTTGGAACGCCGCTTGCATTCGGAGCTCCCGCACCATATTGGTCCTGCCAGTTCAAAAGGCTCGCCGGAGTATTAAAAGTTGAATTTGTACTAAAATCAACCCCTATTCCTGTTCTGTTTTTACCTTTTTTAGTTGTAATTAAGATAACACCATTTGATCCTCTGTACCCGTAAAGAGCAGAAGCGGCACTACCTTTTAATACAGACATTGAAGCAATATCATCTGGATTGAAAGAAGACATACCATCACCCTTATCGGCACCTCCCCACATTCCGGCATTTCCTTGCTGCGTATTGTCAATCGGAATTCCGTCAACGACATACAATGGCTGGTTAAGCCCTGATGCAGAAGTTGCTCCACGAATAACAACACGGCTAGAACCAGATGGTCCTGTAACCGGCGCAGAAACGTTTACCCCTGCAATTTTACCTTGCAAAGCGTTTCCTAAGTTAATTTCTTTATTTTTTGTCAGGTCTTCGCCTTTAAGTTCCCCTACGGCGTAACCTAAACTTTTCTTTTGTTTTTTTACCCCGAAAGAAGTTACTACAACATCTTTTAATTCTTGTGTAGTCTCTGTTAATGTAACAGCAACTCTTGTTTCATTTTCCTGAAGTACTACTGACTTTGACTCAAATCCTATAGAAGATACGTTTAGGGTAACTTTACCTTCAGGAACATTCATTCTAAAACGCCCTTCGGCATCTGTAACTGCACTAAATGGTTTTCCTTGAACTTCAATTGATGCAGCTACAATTCCTTTGTTCTCTGCATCTGTTACTATGCCTGTTATTAATCGGTTTTGCGCTGCTGCACTTAAGCTGCTCAACAATACCATTGCTAACACTGCTAATATTCGTTTCATAAGCATTCTTTTTGGTTATTGGTTTTGGATTTTGTTTTGTTTCGTTTGTGTTTTTGTTTTGTCTGCTTTAAATAATTAATAAAATTTTGAACTTAATTTTGGATATTAAACCATGTAATAATGCGATGAATATTCAAAAAACGCAGTTATTTTACGGTTTTTACTATATAAATAATTCTTAAAAAATCCTGCTGAAAAAACAGTAAAGTCTAGGAATATTTTCACTAAAACGATTTAGTAAAATGATTAAAAAAAAAGCTTTAACTTTTTCTGCCATTTTTTATTTATGTCAAACTGATTCTCTTATAATCAATGTTCCTTTTTTAAGGATTTTTTCAATTTTAAAATCATCATAATTTGTCATTTGTCCCATGAGCAGTTGTATTGATTTAACTGCTATATCTTCTATGGGCTGAGCAATCACTGTGATCGTAGGCGTATGCAGTTTGAAACTGTCGTGATCATCAAAACTGATAACAGAAATATCATCTGGAATTTTATATTTTAAAGTCCTAAAAGCCTGAAGTCCTGCAAGCCCAAGATAATTGGCCAAAAATAGTACGGCATCAATCCCCGGGTTTTCTTTAAAAAAACTTATAATCGCATCAATTCTATTTTTTTCACTCGAGTGGTAATCTAATTGCAGCGTATAATTCTCATTATAAATTCCTTCTTCTTTTAACGCTTCTATATATCCTTTTTCTCTTAATTTCATCTGGATCATTCCAGATTTATTATTTACAACGGCTATATTTTTTCGGCCTTTTTCAATCAAATATTTAACAGCAGAATGAGAACCTTCATAATTATCCATCAAAACGTGACTTACTTTTTGATTAGCAAAATACCTATCGATCAATACAACGGGTTTTTGCATTTTTAAAAGCATGCCAATTGTTTTCTCTAAATTTCTGGTTGGTGTAATAATAAAACCTTCAACATTTGCCTGCAGAAGACTTTGAACCAGTTCTTCAGAACGGTGATTATCATCGCCGGTACTACAATAAAAAACCCTGTAATCTATATTTTTTGCTTCATCTTCAATTACTCTGGCCAAATCTGCAAAAAACTGGTTTGATATATCCTCAACAATAAGCCCAATTGACCTCGTTTTTCCGGTTCGCAAACTGCTGGCAATCATGCTTGGCTTATACTGAAGTTTTTGTGCTACGTCCTGAACTTTTTTTATTACAGCCGGACTTATCGCCATTTTCTCCCCTTTTCCATTGATAACAAAAGACACTGTAGAAATAGATACTTCTGCCTGTTTAGCAATATCTCTAATTGTAATCTTTTTCATCAGGTATTATATTTATTGTTGCATATTTTAGTACATCGCAAATATAGCAAACGAAACTTACAAAAACGTTTTAGTAAAATTTATTTTTAATAAATCGTTAATTTATTGCCAAAATAAAACGAAATAATCAGTAATTACAGGATTTTATCTAGTTATTGTCATTTTGACTTTTAATATCAGTTTGATGGTTTTTATGCTGATTTGATGAGTTTTTGATGTGGTAAAATGCTGCTCTTTTATGTCATTTTAAAAAAAACGATAAAAAATATTTAATTTAATTTTTAGGGAATTTTAAAAATAAAGTAAAAACTGTCCGAAAATTGCAAAAAAAAAATGCCTGAAGAATATTAGTATTCGTCAGGCATTTTTATAAGTATTTTTTTTGTTTCAGGTTTGAGGTTTCAAGTTTCAATCCTGATGTGCAATTTTAATGCAAAGCACGCTAAGGGTTTACAATAGATTGTATTTAGAATACGCAAAGTTCGCAAAGCTTTGTACTGACTAAGCTTTTTGAACTTTGTTTTTTTATAAAACCTTCTATTGTAAACCCTTAGCGTGCTTTGCATTAAAAAAACATTCAGTTCGGAATTAAAATCTACATTCTAAAATCTAAAATTCTAAATAACTCCCATTTTCTGCATTAAAAAAGTCGCACTTTTGTTTTTACAGATTCCGCTGCGGAGTTTATAATCGAAATGCAGTTCGTTATTTTGAATTTCAACTTCAAAACATTGATTCGTTAAAGTTTCAGGATAATCATTAGTAGTTAAGCAGACTTCAATGTCGTGTGTTGCAATCGCACCAATTGCTTTTTTAGCTATTACTTTTTTCACGACTTCAATAGTTCCGTTACGTTTATCATCAGAATTTGTTCCTCTCAAAATTTCATCTAATAAAACAAAAGCAGGACCTTCTTCCAAAGCATCCATAATTTGTTTCAAACGTTTAATTTCAGCAAAGAAATACGATTCGCTGTCTGCCAAAGAATCTGATAATCGCATTGAAACCAATACTGGAAGTGGATGAATATTAGCTTTTGAAGCACAAACAACTGAACCAATTCCACCAAGAACCATATTGATTCCTAAGCTTCTTAAAAAAGTACTTTTTCCGGACATATTAGATCCGGTTAAAATCATAAAAGATTCCGGATAAAAATGAGTGTCATTCCCTACTCTTGTCGCAGGATTTAATAACGGATGTCCTAAATTTTCAAATCCAATTTTATATTCTGAATTGATTTCCGGAAAAACAAAATCTGCATTGTTGAACGCTAAATTTGCCAAACTATTTAAGGCTTCAAATTCTCCAATAATGTTAATCCAGTTCTCTAGTTCATGCGCATAATCTTCTTTCCATTTTAAAAGGGCTTTTAAAACATGCAGATTAAATAAAAACGATCCGTTGAAAACAATGGCTGTCACAAAATTACTGATGGTGTCCATTCTTGAGAACAGCTCTGATAATTGTTTTAAATGAGAACTCGCCGAAGCATTTTTAGAAACAAGCTGTTTTTGTAATTCAATTAACTTTTTAGATTCAAATTTTTCCGATTCAATTTTTTGCACTAATAGACTATAATGCTTAATAGTTTTATCAATATTATCAGCCTTTGCAATTTCAGATTGGATTCGTTTTAATGATCTTCCCAAAATAATCAAATTGAAAATAAAAATATAAGTCGCATAAGATAACAGTATTGCTTTTGAAGTGATAAAATAAGCAATTACAAAACCAAAAAATAGCGCTGGGAAAATAATAGAAAGTGAAATTAAAACTTTAGATAAAGAATTATTTTTAAATGAAATCCAATGAATTAATGAGTCGTAAAAACTTTTACTGTCAGTACTGACAATAGCAAGAGCTTCAAAATCCTGACGCCAGTCTATTTTAGTTTTTAATTCATCTATTGCTGCCTGATTTTCTAGAATAACTTCATTAGATGATAATCTTAATAACTTCTCTGCTAATGTTTTTTTGCCTATAAAAACTGCCGTTCTATTTAAATTTTGGAATAAGGAATGTTCTCCAAAAATATCCAGATCATACGCATACGGGTGATGAAAATCGTTGAATTCAATTCCGTTTTCAAAGGGAAGTTTTTCCCTTTTTAAATAGGATATTTCATCTTCATTGATTTTTAAAATGGCTTTTGTCAACTCTCTTTTAAAAGATAGTTTCGAATGGATCCGCATTAAAAAAAGAAAACCGGCAAAAAATAAAAAAGCAGTTACGGCATACCCTGTTTCATTAGTTTTGATGTAGTAAAACAACATAAACAGACAAAAAAATATGCTTAAAAGCCTTAAAAGACTTATGCTGTTGTACTTTTTGCTGGTTTGATTAAAAACTTTTGAATAATGTTCGACCTTACTTAAATATACTTCCATTTTTTAAATTTAATGAAATACAAATATAGGTTTTACACTTACAAAAAAGCTATTCATTTAAAGTAGAATTTCAATTTTCATGCATTACCAAAACAGGAATAGAAACTTCTTTTGTGATTTTTCGACTAAAGCTTGTATCAAAAATAGATTCAAAAAAAGATCTTTTATGGGTAATTGTCGTTAAGATGTCAATATCCTTGAATAATATAAAATCAAGAATTGTTTCCTTTACTTCATCACTTGGTAAAACCAGGAATTCTACATTTTCATTGGCAAATTCTGTTTCCCATTCTTTAATAGTCATATCAGAAACATCAGTATTAGAAGACCTAACATATAAGCTTTTAACCTTTGCATTTGTTTTTTTTGCAATTTTAAGTACTTTTCTAAGTTCGGCTTTATCTTTTTCTCGGTATCTTGTTGTAAAACCAATTGTTTTGATTTTCTTGAATTTAGCATCAATCGGAACACATAAAACCGGAACTTTTACTTCTGAAATTACCGAATTTGTATTAGATCCGGTAAAGAATTTTGTCCAGTCAGAAACACCTGTGGTTCCCATTATTACAAAATCAATTTCGTCTTCTTCAACAGCGTTTCTCAGGTTATAAATCAAATCACCATCCATCAGTCGGTGTTTTATTACAATATCATCGAGGTTGCGTTCGGCTGCAATAGCCCGAAGTTTTGGGATTTCATCCTTAAACATTTCAAATTTTGCCAATTCTATAGAACTGTATATCGATGCATAATTTTCTGGAAAAAACTGGCTGTCATAAACCGGAATCTCAAATGTATGCAATAAAATAAGTTCCGCTTTAACAACTTTTGCAAATTCTAAAGCGTGTACAAAAGCGTTTGTTGCGGCTTCAGAAAAATCGGTAGGAAATAATATCTTTTTCATTTTATTTCAGATTATAGGTTTGTTATTCAAATTTAATCATTCTAAACACAAAACAACCTGATAATTATCAGGAATTTAACAGTTAATCATTTCTTAATAAATTACCGTTTTCAATCTGTATATCTGGATAACTAACCTATGATTAAGACTTTAGAAATTTCTGCTTTTTTCTTACCTTTGCGGCATGATAAATCAAGATTCTATAGTGGCATTAGCAACTCCGTCCGGAGCGGGAGCTATTGCTATAATCCGTATTTCTGGCGCTGAAGCCATTTCAATAGGAAATTCTGTTTTTAAATCCATAAAAAATAAAGATTTAACGAAGCAAAAAACCCATACTTTGCATTTGGGGCATATTGTAGATAATGAAAAAACACTTGATGAAGTCTTAGTTTCTGTTTTTAAAGCCCCTAATTCGTATACAGGCGAGAATACTATTGAAATTTCCTGTCACGGATCTACTTATATTCAACAGCAGATTATTCAGTTATTATTGAGAAAAGGCTGCAGAATGGCCGATGCGGGTGAATTTACGTTAAGAGCTTTCTTAAACGGGAAACTTGATTTATCTCAGGCTGAAGCTGTTGCCGATTTAATTTCGTCTGATAATGAAGCGTCTCACCAAATTGCCATGCAGCAAATGCGAGGTGGTTTCAGTAATGAAATTGCCAAATTACGTGAAGAACTTTTGAATTTTGCGTCTTTAATTGAACTGGAATTAGACTTTGCTGAAGAAGATGTTGAATTTGCAGACAGAACACAGTTTCATGAATTATTAAACCGTATTGAATTTGTTTTAAAACGTTTAATAGATTCGTTTGCGGTTGGAAATGTTATTAAAAACGGAATTCCGGTTGCCATTGTCGGTGAGCCTAATGTTGGTAAATCGACTTTATTGAATGCTTTATTAAATGAGGAACGTGCTATTGTTTCTGACATTGCCGGAACAACGCGTGATACTATTGAAGACGAATTAGTAATTGGCGGGGTTGGTTTTAGATTTATTGATACAGCGGGAATCCGCGAAACTAAAGACGTTGTAGAAAGCATTGGAATCAAAAAAACTTTCGAAAAAATTGAACAAGCACAGCTAGTTATATACTTAATGGATAGTTTAAAGTTTCAAGTTTCAAGTTCTTCATTTATAGTTGAAATCGAAAGAATTAAAAACAAATATCCTGGAAAAGAAATTTTAATTGTCTGCAACAAAATTGATCAGCTTAATCAAAACCAACTTCAAAATGTTCAGCGTGAACTTGAAACTTTAAACTTGAAACAAATATTTTTAAGTGCAAAAGAAAACATTGGCGTTGATGAATTAAAGAATAAACTACTGTCTTTTGTAAATACCGGGGCTTTACGCAACAACGAAACTATTATCACAAATACAAGACATTATGATTCTTTACTAAAAGCTTTAGATGAAATACAAAAAGTAAAATTTGGTCTTGAAATCAATCTTTCCAGTGACTTAATTGCTCTTGATATTCGTGAGGCTTTATATCAATTTGGACTTATTACAGGTCAGGTTTCTAACGACGAGCTGTTGGGGAATATTTTTGCTAATTTCTGTATCGGCAAATAAAATGTTAAATTATGTTAAAAATAGTTAAATTTAAGATAAAATAATACTTTAAAACCTACAAATAATTGTTAAAAAATCACAATTAACATGTTTTTTGTATCTAAATTGTACCTCAAAAACAAAAATATTTGTTAATTATTTTATTCGGCAATTTATGGCACTTAATTACTCTTAGATCAACTTAATAAAATATTTAAAACCAGTTTTTAACTTCTTATATTTCCATTCAAAAATTTGGAAAATGAGCTCAAATATTCAAATAGAAAGAATCTGTAGTTTTTGTAGTTCTAGCTTCATAGCTAAGACAACCACAACGAAATATTGCTCCTTGAGATGTTCAAGCAAAGCATATAAAAAGAGAATAAAAGAAGAGAAAATTGCGAACTCAAATCTTCAAACTATTCAGATCAAAAACCAACCTCTAACAGAACTTAAATTCAAGGAATTTTTAACAGTAAAGCAACTTTCTTTATTATTAGGATTTTCAATCAGAACGGTTTATAGATTGATTAACGCTAAAAAAATTAATTCTTATAATTTTTCAAAAAGAAAAACTTTAATTAGACGCTCAGATATTGATGCTTTATTTGAAAAAACCCAAATTGGATTTGAAATAGTTATCCGTCCTGTAGAAAAAAGAAAATAATTCGAAATTAAAGACTGTTAGACCATTTCTTAAATAATTAAAAAATATATCTAGAGTGTCTACTTTTACTTTGGGAAAAATAATATTGATACTCTATCTGACACAATCCCATATAGCTGCCAGTTTTAAAATTATCAATACTAATCAAAAATGATATTTCCGACAGAAAAGAAACCGGAGAGCAAGGCAGTCTCTTAAAAAACTTCAGCAGATTATGATGAAACACTGAAACAAAAACTACTTTCAATGATACATTGACCTCTATAGCTGACTTGATAATCTGCGTATTTAATATCATAATTTTCATTAGTGATAACCTTAACTGAATCATGAAATATGAAAAAGTAAACATCTTATAAAAAGCACATTATGTTTTTCAAACTAGTAGCACACGCTAACATCTGGCTGTTTTATTTGAGAATCCTCATATTAGGTGTCCCAGAAAGTCAGACAATGTGAACTGGCTGCGTTTTTGTTCCTAGAAATGTATTACACATTAATTGATAACTGCCTGTTAAGTTCATATCTGCCTTTTTCGGTAGTAATTGCCTGAATGTGGTAAACAAGGGCCGAAAGTTCAAGCCTGTCCACTTGTACTGTATCTGTCACATTCTCATTAATATGAAATCTTATTGTGTAATAAAAGCCGATATACTCCTCTGTTTCAACATCGGATCGATAATATCCCTGCTCAATACCACGTGCAAGGTTCCTTCGCATAAATAAATTAAACATCTTATGCTCGCTCGATATAACATACTTGTATATATCAGGATATTTCTTCTTTAGCTGATACAAGGGCAGGGCTCCTACAGTCTTGACGAGTCCTTTAAACAATCTGTGTATTTCAAAATGTTCTTCTACAGAATTATAATTAAGGCTCATAACCTGATTGATTTTGTCATAAAACTGTTTTTCCAAAATATAAGTGGCTTCCTGCACAAGCACTTCTTTATTGATAAAAAATTTATATAGTGTTTTTTTGGATATACACAATTCGCTGGCTAAATCATCCATGGTAACACTATTGAACCCAAGTTTTAGGAACAGCTCACAGGCCTTGCTGATTATCTTTTTTTTCATAATAGTCCTCTATTTGCTGATTTGGGGTTATTATGGATTATAATGTTTATACGTTTTAGTGCAGCTGTAAAACCCCTCGAAGTAAATCCTGCAGGGTCTTTTTGGGTCTTAAAAAATAAATCCGGTTTCTATAAATTCCCTATTACAAATACCGTCACTGCAATGAAAAATCCAAAAATGAAAAGTGTATAAGAAAGCTCCATTGTAATGAATGATTTTTTTATTTTTTTTTCAAAAAGGTACATAGTCCTTACTTGTGCCCCTATTTGAAGTTCCTGGCTCCTGACCAGCTTATCATAGGCCTGCTCGTGCTGTTCTAAAGACACTTCCGGTGTCATTCCAATGGCAAAACATCTTCTTCCAGTCTCTGATACTGGTTTTTCATTTTCTTTTTAAATCCTAAGATATAATCAAAGACCATAGGACGGGAAGCTTCCATGGCAAATGCAAGGGAAATAATTGAGGTTATAGCCAGGGAAATCCCAATGAATTTTCCATATGGAATAATCACAATATGCTTGAAAAAAAACATAACAGCTGAAATGACCGTTGTATTCATCCTAATCATAATAGCTGCCTTGCGGTCAATCATATTGAAGGAATTGATATACGATTTATTCTGGTTGCGCATATAAGTATGCAGCATCTTTTTGGGTTCCTTTTTTATCCGGTACAGCTCTTGATAATTGTTGTCTGCAGAAAGCTCTTCCATTATTTACTGATTATTAATTAAAATTCATATTAATTTAAAACATCATAGAAGTAAAAATTCGGAAGGATTTTCATCCCTCCGAAATAAAACATACCGGTGCGTACTTTCAAATCCAGACTCAGTGTGCAGTCATTAGCGCTACTTAATTATCACAAAACAGTAAATTTGATGCTGCGCCGGTACATTTTTGTTTTAGGAAGAAAATCTTCCTGCCCATTTCTCACGAACCCGGTCCACACAATAGTAAACCATAGGAACAATAAAAACAGTGAGACACAGACTTGTTGTAAGTCCGCCTATAATTACCCATGCCAGTCCATTTTTCCATTCGCTTCCCGCAGCGGTGCTTGTCGCAATTGGGAGCATCCCGATAATCATAGCAAGGGTAGTCATTAGTATAGGACGGAGTCTGGTTCTGCCGGCTTCTACCAGAGCTGTCCAGGTAGTATCACCATGTTCTTTGCGGTGATTGGCAAAATCGACAATCAAAATCGCATTCTTGGCCACTAACCCCAAAAGCATAATCATACCCAGTATGGTAAAAATACTCATAGAAGATTTCGTCAGTGCCAGAATAAGGAATACCCCAAGGAAAGCCACAGGTATGGCAAAAAACACTACAAAAGGATATACAAAATTGTTGTAAAGCGCCACCATTACCAGATACATCAGCAGTAAAGCCGCTACAATGGCAGCAGCAAGTGAGCTGAAAGAATCTGCCTGACGCTCGGCATCCCCTGTCCATCGTATATCGATACCCTCCGGCAGAGGTTTCTCCAGCAGCGACTTATTGATACGGTCTACCAGTTCTCCCGATGTGATCCCAAGGATATTACTTTTTACCGTAACAGAAGAACGCCTGTCTTTACGCTCCAATACACTTGGGCCGCTGGTTTGGGAGATTTCAGCAAACTGTGACAAGGTTATAAGTTTTCCTGAATCATTAATAAAGGAAATGTTTCTGACATCCTCCACATCATGTTTATTGAAATCATCAAATTTTACCCTGATGTCATATTCATTGTTTCCCACACGATATTTTGCCTCGTCGTCCCCTGCATAGGCATTCTGCAATGTAGCCCCCACGCTGTTGATGGTAAGGCCAAGCTGCCCCATCTTGTCACGGTCAATTTTTACCTCAACCTCCGGGTTCCCAGCCTCCACGCTCAGACTCGCGCTTATGGCCCCGGGCATTACCGCTATACGTGATTTAAGCTCATTGGCAGCTTCCATTAATTTTTCCTTGTCTTCTCCGTTTAATACAATCTGGATCGGGTCTCCCCCGTTAATCATGCTCACCATACTCGGGCTGACCTTCACTCCCGGAAAATGCTGCGCTATCTCCTGGCTTTTTTTGAGCATCAGCTGCTCGGTGCTGCTGGTGCGCTGGGTTTTATCAATCACCGTTACTGTGAGCTCAGTTTTGTAATCTGACCCTACTCCCGCTACAACAGAAGACGTGCTGCTTCCGGCAACGTTACTAAAAACTGTGGTTACATCAGCCTGTCTGCGCAGGTAGTTTTCAATCTCAAGACTGCGCAGGTTATTCTGTTTTACCGTCAGGTTTTTATCAAACTCCAAAGCAAGCCTGAACTGCCCTTTATCACTCTGGGTAACAAATTCATTTCCGATAACACCCAGCTTTAGAACTGCAGTGATACTTAGAAAAAGCCCCAGTATAAAACCGCTCATAATTAACTTGTGCTGCAGTGTCCATTTAAGGGCGCCGACATACCAATGGGTCAGAGCATCAATTATTTTTTCAAACCATACCAGAGGTTTATGGAAAAAATTGTCATTGTTTAAAATAGTAATCTTCCCAAAACGTGATGCCAGCCAGGGAGTGAGTGTATAACATACAAACAGACTCATTAAGGTGGCAACTACAATGGTAACGGAATACTGACGCAGTATATCCCCTATCGTATTCTGTATCAGGCACAGCGGGCCAAATACCACAACGTCTACTGTTGTGATGGCCAGGGCTGAAAAACCGATTTCATTTCGCCCGTCAAGCGCCGCAGTTCGTTTGTCTTTGCCCATATGCAGGTGCCGGTGAATATTCTCCAGCACTACAATACTGTCATCAACCAGAATTCCAATAACCAGTGACAATGCCAAGAGGCTCATAAGATTTAGTGTAAACCCAAAAAGGTACATGGCTATAAAAGTGGATATTAACGAGGTCGGAATGGCAACCAGTACAATAAGCGAATCCCTGAGACTGTGCAGGAATAACAGCATAATGGCCGCAACCAAAAACACCGCAATTATAAGGTCATGCACCACACCATCTGCTGAATCCAGCGTATAATCTGCCGAATCATCTGCAATGATGAATTTTACCCCGCTTTTCGAATATCTTTTCTCTATCGTGCCGATCTTCTGCTTTACCTGTTCACTGATATCCACAGCATTGGCATCACCCTGCTTTTTGATTAAAATCCCAATCCCGTTCTGCCCATTATAGCGGAAGACCGAACTCGGGTCTTTGGTGACATCGGAAACCGTAGCTACATCACCTAATTTTACAGGGCTTCCCGCAGCAGGAAGTGCAACAATAACTTCTTTTAACTGCTCCACTGAGGTAAATTTTCCCGCAAGGCGCACTGTCATCTGCCCAATACTGCCTTCAGATTTAACTTTACCGGCCGGAAACTCAACATTGGCATTATTGATCGCCTGTGTAATGGATAATATCGAAAGACCGTAATAATCCAGTTTGTCCTTAATGACATTTACCTGAATTTCCCTTTCCTGGCCTCCAATTAAAGTAATCTCACCTACGCCTCCAATCTGCTGAAGCTGGGGTTTGATCTCATTTTTCATAACATCATAAAACGCCGCATTGGTCAGGTTCGAAGTAGCGGTAAGCTGCATAATAGGAGAATCACTCGGGGTAACCTTGGAGATACTCGGCGTTTTTACATCATCAGGAAGGTCGCTTAAAATATTATTAATTTTTCTCTGGACTTCCTGTTCCTTGCTGTCGATATCTGTTCCCACATTAAACTCAGCTGTGATAATGGAGTTTCCTTCCAGTGACTGAGAGGATATTGTTTTAATCCCGTCAACCCCGCTCAGTACATCCTCTATTTCCTTGGTTACGGTCTGCTCGACATTCACCGGTGCAGCTCCCGGATACTGGGTCGTAACGACAAGTGTAGGCTGGCTCATATCGGGCATAAGCTCATAACTAAGCTTGGTGTAGCAGAAGGCCCCGCCTAAAAGAAGAACCGCAAAGATTACAATAATCAGCGACGGTCTTTTGATTGATATTTCGGTTAATGTCATATTGTTATTTTTTTAACTTTTGATACATACCGGTGCATCCGGCCTGTACAATTAAACTTATTTTGCAATGGATACTTTAGTCCCGTTGGTTAGGTTCACCAGCCCGCCCGATACAACCTGCATGCCTTTGTCGAGTCCTGCAGTAACCTCTATACGGGTTTCATTTCCTCCGCCTGTCTGAATATTACGGATTTTTGCCGCCCCGTTCTCGATCACATATACCTGCGGTTTTATAGATGATCCGATTAAGGCTGATCTTGGAATTGTAAGGGCCTGGTCCGAGACTGTGCTCTGCAGTGAAACAGTGCCGTACATACCCGATCTTAATAAAGACTTGGCATTAGGGACAAGGATTCGTATCATGAAATTATGCGAAGCATCTGCTTTTGATGCAATCAGGTCAACCTTTCCCTGAAAAGAGATTCCGGGATGCACATCGGTACTGATTGAAATACTCTGCCCTGATCTGAATTGGGAAACGCTCTTCTCAGGAACATTAATTTCAAGTTTTACAGAGCTGATATCTATTAAAGCAGCCATTTCCATACTTGGCGACACTATAGCCCCCAGGTCAAAATTACGGGTAGTGATAATACCGCTGAAGGGCGCCCTTATGGTATGCTGGTTCAACTGCTTTTTCATTTGGTCGATCTCGGCCTTAGAGGTCAAAACATCTGTTTTGGCATTGTCTATCTGTAGCTGTGTAACCCCTGATACGGCCTGCTGATAACGTCTCAGGACATTGGAAGCTTTATCATAACTGGCTTGTGCAGACTGCAGCTGGGCACGGATAAGATCATTGTCCAGCTGGGCGATGACCTGCCCGGCCTGTATATGGGATCCTTCTTCTACATTTACTTTAACCACTTTTCCTGATATCTCCGAGCCGACAATCACTTCCCTGTTTGGACTGAATGACCCCGTAAAAGAGGTTGTAAGGTCAAAACGGCCGGATTTTACTGTATCGGCCTGAACAATTACAGCCGTATTCACATCGGGGTGGTATACTTTTGAAACTACTTCTTTTTTATTATTAATAAGCTTGAAAACCACTGCGGCAAGCATGCCCCCTGCAATCACTACTGTAATAATTAATTTGGTTGATCTGTTCATTTTTATATTTATTTTAATGCTTCTAGTTTAAAATTTATATGCCTGTCCCTATCAAGGCAGGAGTTTTCCTTTTGCTTTTTTAAGGTCCAGTTCAGCCTGCTTAATGTTGATAAGCGCCGTTACGTAATTGTTTTGTGCTGTCTGCTGGTCACTGGTGGTATTAATCACATCACTTACTTTTACAAGCCCGCTTTGATACTGTACATTGATATCATTCATTACTTTCTGTGCCAGGGCTAGATTTCTTTTTTGGTTTTGATACGTAATGAGGTTACTGTTTAAATCTGCCAGTGCATTAGCCGCATCCTTCTCATTCTGCTGCAGGGTCTGCTTAGTCTGTACCTCTAATTTGCTGATTTCTATCTCTTTTTGTTTCGCCTGGTACTTTATGCTGAAGCCGTCAAAAACAGGTACTTTTAATTTCACGCCCAAAGTAGAGCTTGGATAGAATTTGTCGTTTATATTCTTAAAAGGGCTGAAATCATTATAATAGCCGTTTACACCATAATTGGCAAAAAACGAAAGTGTAGGCAGGTAGCCTGCTTTAATATTTTTATACTCCAGTTCGGAAACTTTTTTGTTCTGCACCAGCTGCAGGTAATTGGTTTTCTGCGCCGCATCAAAGTCATTCAATGATGCTGAAATCAATTCTTCATCCTTAAATGGATAAACTCTCACCACTTGGTCCAGCGGCATATTCATTAAAACTTTCAGCAGGTTATAGTACTTTTCCTTGCTGTTTTGAAGTCCGGCAAGGTCTGCTTTGGTATTATCACGGGTTACAGTAAGCCGGTCCACATCTGTCTCTGTGGCAAGCCCTGCTGCGAGCTGATCCATACTGCTTTTTAATAGCGCTTCCGTGTTCTGCAGGCTGAGCCCTGTTAATTCTTCCTGTTTTAAAAGCGACTGGATACTGTAATAAGTAGCCGCCACATTATACACCAGATCTTCCTGGCTGCTTTTAATCTGAAGCTGATTGCCCGCCACAAGAAGTTTTGCCGCCTTTAAGGCTATCACTGCAGAAGCATTAAAAAGGGTTTGGGAAAGCTCTGCAGTAGCCGATGTATTCTGGGCTACACCCAGCTGGGCAGCGGAGTAAGTCCCGGCCTGCCCCCCAAATGTTTCTCCCGGCAGCACCGAAGTCTGCACCTTAGGGGAATATTGATAACTTCCGTTGAGATTAATACTGGGAAGCAGTGCACTGTACGCCTGCTTTATGGAGGCATTTGTTTTATCCAGGTCCAGGGCATCTGCTTTTAATTGAAGACTCTCTCTGAGTGCTGTGGCTGTACACTGCTCAAGGGTATAAGTCTCCTGAGCCTGCAGGCTTCCGCTTATCACTATCGTAGATAAGATAGTCCAGTAGAAGATGTAAATCTTGTGTTTCATACTATTTTAATCTTTATTTATTGGGTTTATTAGGTTCGACTTTTTTGTTCGACTTTTTTGTCGAATTATGTATAAAAATTTTTTGCCTCTTCTTACAGGTCAAATGTAATATTCGACTTTTTTGTTCGACTTTTTTGTCGAATACAGAGCAAAAAAATATTACGGCAGAAATGCCGTTTCAACAAACTTAAGCAGGTATTCCCTGCGTTCATTCATCAGATTAATATAAGCTTCATCAGTGAGCTTCATAAAGGTTTTTATCGCTCCCATACCGGCAAATGGGAACATACACATTGACATTAACGAAATAAATATCTGCTCCGGATTTCCTTTAAGCTCTCCATTAGCGCAGGCTTTTTGAATGGCGCTCATCAAATAACTTGGAAGGTCCTTATCATCACTGTCTCTTGCCATGAGCATAAGTTCAGGATTTTCATTAAATTCATTAAGCATAAATAAATCTATTTCGGGTGTGTGTATCGCACTTTCAATATATCCCCCTACAAACTGTTTCATAATGTCAATAACCGGCCTGTCCAGATCGCCGTAATTGGTAACTCTGGAGCCAATCGCTGAGAAAAAATCTTTTAAAACCTCAGCAAAAAGGTTCTCCTTACTGTGGAAGTAGTAATGCAGGGCTGTACGCCCGATTTTAGCCTCATCTGCAATTTCCTTTAACCTTGTCCCGGCAAAACCTCTCTTTACAAATATCTTTTTTGCCGCAATTTTAATCAGCGTCTTGGTATCTGAAGCAGATTCATCATATAACATAGTGTTCGACTTTTTTGTTCGACACAAATGTCGAATATTAATTTTATTCTGCAAACTTATATCTCAAATTTATGAAAATTTTAAATCTATATCGATTTCAAAAAGTTTTTTAATTTGAACCAAAACAATTAACACACTAATAAACAGGTAATTAAAAATTAAATTCCGCAGATAAATACAAAACAATACTTTATGGTTAATCTTCTCTTAAACAAAAGCAATATTTAAGAGAAAAGTATAATTTTGTCACATTTGATAATCAAATCTATGAAAAAGAAACTCTGGCTCAATGCTTTCCTTATATCTCCGATAATTGCTTTATATGCGGCAAGCCCGGCATATTTTGTAGATAATCTCAGTTTAAGCTTCTCCCTTCTTTTTTTTGCTATTATTACCGTTGCCACCCTTATACTGTGGGCAGCCCATATCTATTTAGCATTAAACCTTCCTCATCTGCATCTGGTATGGAAATTCTTAATTGCCCATACTGTCATTTTTTTAACAAGATTGATTTCCCAGGCTATGCTGCCTTTTGAGGATCTTTCCCGATACTCTATAGAAAATCAGCATCTCGCCTACAGTATTTTCATCTCGCTGCTCCCTAATGCCGTTATTATGATCTTATGCCTGACTATAGTGGCTGATTTTAAAAGAAACGCTGCCGAAAAAGAAGTTCAGGAACTAAGACTTCAAAACAGTGAGGCGCAGAAACTGGTTTTAACACAGCAGCTCCAGCCCCATTTTTTGTTCAATGCCCTTGGGGTTTTAAAGTCGCTCATCTCTACAAATGAGAAAAAAGCAGTTGAATATACCATACGGCTGTCCCATTTTCTGCAGTATTCTATTCATTCCCAAAAAGAAGATGTAGTAATTCTGGAAAAAGAGCTTGAATTTGTGAGGGATTATATTGCCCTGCAGGAAGTACGCTTTGAGGATGCCTTCTCCTGCAGCATTGATATACCGCCGGCAGTTTTCCATCACAAAATTCCCATATTTGCTTTACAGACACTCGTTGAGAACATTTTCAAGCACAATCATTTTACAAAGAAAAGGCCTCTGCATTTTTCAATTACATATCTCCAGGGTAATTTAATGGTAAGCAATATTAAAATCCCGGCAAAACATGTCGAACAAAACCATACCGGACTCTCAAACCTCAATAACCGGTACCTTCTTATAACCGATAAAGGAATAATAATAAATCAGACTGAGGATAATTTCACAGTCATAATTCCAACCATACCATAGATGAAAATTATAATAATTGAAGATGAGAAACCCCTGGCAGAAGATCTCTCAAGAACAATCTTATCTATTATGCCAGAAGCCGTTATTAAAGCCGTAATACCATCGGTGGAAGAAGGTATTGAATACCTGTCCAAATCGCCCGATATTGACCTGATCTTTTCCGATATCAAACTCGGAGACGGATTAAGTTTTGATATATTCAAAGAAGTCGACAATAAGGTTCCCGTTATATTCTGTACGGCATTTAATCAATACACACTTGAAGCTTTTGATTCGATGGGTATCGATTATATTATAAAACCGTTCTCTAATGAGGCCGTTGCAAAAGCTCTGCAGAAATTTAAATTATTACAGCCTAAAGCATCCCTTGACTTTGCTAAAATAATCAGCACCTTCAAAACACAGTCAATGCCTTCTGTTATTGTTTATCAGGGAGAAAGAATCATTCCGATATCAGGAAATAACATTGCCTTGTTCTACATTCAGGACAATGTCGTTATTGCCTATACTTTTGATAAAAAAACCTGGGTTCTGGGGCCAAAGCTGGATATCCTGGAGCAGAAATTTTTTCCTTTTTTCTATAGGGCCAACCGCCAGTTTCTGATTAACCGCAAAGCTGTCAATTCAGCTTCACAGTATTTTCACCGCAAAATAATACTGACTTTAAACATTGATTTTCCCGAAAAAATACTCGTAGGAAAAGAAAAAGTTACAGACTTTCTGGAGTGGCTTTCCCAAAATTGATGCATTTTACTTTTTTTGTCCACTTTATATGCCTTTCTGTCCACTTCATTTAAAATATCCATAAAACTTAGTAATGCTTTTTCATTTTTGCTGTAAAACACAGTAATAAATGAAAACATTTTTAATAAGGCATTTTGCATTAGCTGCAATGCTTTTCTCTTCCGCTGTGGCAATGGCCCAGAAATACACCATAAGCGGAACCATAAAAGATAAAAATAACGGTGAGCTCATGATAGGGGCTGCTGTACAGATAGCGGAAAATCCTGCTGCTGGAGCGATAACCAATGAATATGGTTTCTATTCCCTCTCAATGCCGGAGGGCGAGTATACCATACTCTGCAGTTACGCAGGGTTCGACCAGCAGCAGAAGTCCGTTATCCTGAATAAAAATATACGTTTAGACTGGCTTTTGGACACCCCGGCAACAAATACACTGGATGAAGTGGTAGTGAGTTCTGTTAAAAAAGACAAGAATCTTTCCGAGGCCCAGATGGGTATTGAAACCCTAAACATTAAAAAAATAGAAAAACTGCCGGTGCTCTTCGGAGAAAAGGATGTAATGAAAACCATTCAGCTGCTTCCCGGCATTAAAAGCAATGGCGAAGGCAGCAGCGGTTTCAGCGTCAGGGGCGGTGCCGCTGACCAGAATTTAATTTTACTTGATGAGGCCCCCGTTTATAATGCTTCCCACCTTTTGGGATTCTTCAGCACTTTCAATAGTGATGCCTTAAAAGATGCCAGCATCATAAAAGGAAACAGCCCCTCACAATATGGGGGGCGGCTTTCCTCGGTTATGGACGTGAAGATGAAAGATGGGAACAATCAGGACTACAATGTAACGGGCGGCATCGGACTTATCAGCAGCAGACTGAGCGTAGAAGGCCCTATCCAAAAAGACAAGTCCTCTTTTATAATATCAGGCAGAAGGACTTATGCTGATTTATTTCTTAGGGGCAGCGAAGATTTCAAAGACAGCAAACTCTACTTCTATGACCTTAATATCAAAGCCAACTACCAGATCAACAACAATAACCGTATCTATCTCTCGGGTTATTTCGGACGTGATGTACTGGGACTGGGAAGTACATTTGGCACCGATTGGGGAAATACTACTGCGACACTTAGATGGAACAGTATTCTCAGCAGCCAGCTCTTTTCAAATACTTCACTCATATACAGCAATTACGACTATAAATTAAATTTTGAAAGTGCAGGCAGTAATCTGGGGCTTAATTCTCAAATTAAAGATTATAACCTCAAACAGGATTTTTCATGGTTTGCCAGCAGTAAACATTCCGTTAGATTTGGGCTTCAGTCCATATATCACGGCATAACACCCAGCAAGTCTTCAGGTACCAGTGTGGACAGCTACCCTAAAAAAACCAGGTACTCATGGGAGAATGCCTTATATATTAATGACGATTTCAAAGCCTCGGAGCAGCTGACTGTCAATTACGGATTAAGGCTTTCTGCCTTTACAGTTATCGGCGGGGATACCTATAATATTTATCAAAATGGCGAGCTTACCGACAGCAGGGTACTTGAGAAAGGCACTCTGGGCAAAACATACCTTAATCTTGAACCGCGTCTGACAGCCAATTATCGTATTAATGAACTCAGCAGTGTAAAGGCCGGATATTCCCGAAATACACAAAACCTGCATTTATTAAGCAACAGCAGCTCGGGCAGTCCTTCGGATCAGTGGATAGGAAGCAGTTATACAGTAAAACCTGAAATTGCCGATCAGTTCAGTGTGGGGTACAGCAGAAACTTTTCCGATAACAACTACGAGATAAATACTGAGGTGTATTATAAGGATATGCAGAATCAGATTGATTATAAAAATGGAGCAGAAATCACTTTTGATGCAGGAAAAGATGTAGAAAGCGAACTGCTTTTTGGTAAAGGAAGGGCTTACGGTGTCGAACTTATTGCAAAAAAGAAAAGCGGAAAATTAACCGGATGGGTATCCTATACTTTATCAAAAACAGAGCGAAAGATAGACGGTATTAATAGTGATAAATGGTATAATACACGTCTGGATAAAACCCATGACCTGTCTGTAGTAGCCACTTATACCCTTAATCCTAAATGGTCTTTGTCCGGACTCTTTGTTTACAGCACCGGAAATGCCGTGACCTTTCCTACCGGAAAATACGAACTTAACGGACAGACGGTTTTTCAATACAGCAGCCGTAATGCAGACAGGATGCCGGATTATCACAGAATGGACCTGAGCGCTACCTACGAACCAAATAAAAAAAAGCGATTCCACGGCTCCTGGACTTTTGGCCTCTACAATGTTTACGGTCGTGAGAATGCATACACCATAACTTTTGAAGACAATCCTGATAAGCCCGGCACGACCCGTGCCATGCAGACATCACTCTTTAGATGGGTGCCTAACGTAACTTATAACTTCAAATTTTAAAAATGAAAAATATACTTTTTATACTATTCTGCGCCCTGCTTTTCAGCAGCTGTGAAAAAGAAATAGATTTGCAGCTGGATGACAAAAGCGGCACCATTGTCATTGAAGGAAATATCACAGACCAGCAGGGATCTTACTATGTCCGTATCACCAGATCGGTGGCTTTTACCGAAGATAACCAATACCCGGCTATTACTGATGCTGTAGTAACCATTAGTGACAATACCGGACAGAGTGAAACTCTGCAATATGAAGGAGACGGGCGCTACAAGACAAGCAGTCTGGTTTCAAGCCCAGGTAATACCTATACGCTCAATGTCCTTATTGACGGGGTAAATTACACTGCACAAAGCACAATGCCCTCCCCTGTTACCCTTGACGGCCTGATTCAGGACTCCATTACCATAGCAGGTGAAACCACTTATAATATTCTGCCTGTTTATACCGATCCCTCTTTTCTGGGCAACCGTTATCTGTTCATTTTGACCATTGACGGCAAAACAGATAAAACCCTTCAGGTGTTTTCCGACAATATCAACAACGGTATGGTAAATCAAAGAACTATAATGCCGTCCCTGGACGACGATGACGAAATTGTACCAGGTGATATTATAAATGTAGAGATGCAGTGTATCGATCAAAATATATATACCTATTACAGTGCCCTGATCCAGATCTCCGGCGGCGGCGGCCCGGGGGGCAGTGTGACCCCCGCCAATCCGCCAAGTAATATAAACAACGGGGCATTAGGTTATTTTTCTGCCCATACCACTGCTTCCAAAAGCATGGTAATTCAATAAAAAAGCATGAGAGATAGTAGAATTTACAGCAATAGTTTAATGAAAAGGTGGAGCATCATGGCTTTCTTTAAATTTATAACTATCTCTTTTGCCTTATTTGGATTCACATGGATCTATAATCTGTGTTCTTATGAATATGCCGCCTATTATTACAATGAAGGTTTTTATCAAAATTCCCCAAACGATGCCTCTTATGGGAAACAAAAAATAATCAGGCTTCAGGATACAATACTGCAGCGTTATACAGGCATATTTGTACTTGACACAGACCCCTCACAGCGGATTGTTATTTCACTAAAAAACAACCGGCTCTTTATAGCAAATAACGATTGGAACAAAATAATTCTTCCCGGCAGCGAGACCTTATTTTTTGAGAATTCAGAAGTACAAAACAGCTACAACTTTGTACTAAATCCAAAAACTAAGTCATATGACCTGATTATCACTTGCGCCGGGATAAAATTCAAAATGAGAAAACTGCAGTAAAAAGAGGGTTTTTAAATTATAAGCATCGTCCCTCTCACAATTCAAAAAATAAATTCAAAAAATACCACAGCATCAAAAATGCCTGTCAAATAATACAATACCCGCCATGGATTATCCAAAGACAAAAATCAGCCTAATAATTCTGTTCTGTTTTATTATATTCAATGTGAAAGCACAGAACGACTCCATAACCAAGTTAGAAGCAGCCAACAAGTTAACGGCAACTGAAATATTTCTAAGCCAGCCAGCCTTCAGTACTTATAAAGACAATTATTTCTCCACCGGTACCACCTTAAGGGAACTGCCTTCTTCGGATAATTCCGATGCCAAATTTCAAATCAGCATTAAATACAGGCTGTCTAAAAACCCTGTATTTGACAACGTATACGGCTTTTTGACTTATACTCAAAAAGCATTCTGGGACATTTACAAAGAATCGTTTCCTTTCAGGGATATTAATTTTAATCCCGGTATCGGAATGATAAGGCCTTTTATGACTAAAAAAGGCAGACTGGGGTATTATTCCTTAATGGTAGAACACGAATCCAATGGTAAAGACAGTCTTTCTTCCAGAAGCTGGAATTTTGTATCGCTGAACTGGAGCGAGGAAATCAGCCGCAGAGTACTTCTGGAGACGAAAATTGTCCTTCCTTTCGGCTCTAAATCAGACAATCCCGATCTTTTAAAATACATTGGATACAGCGATCTGGGATTAACCTATATTTTCAAACCTCAGAGGCTCTATGCCAAAATCAACCTCAAGACCGGTGCATCCTGGTCATGGAAAGGCTCTATAGAAACCCAATTGATCATCAAGCCCAAGGAATCTTCCAACTTATATCTGATGCTGCAGGGATTTCATGGCTATGGGGAGAATCTTCTGCAGTATGATAAAAAAGTGAGTATGATCAGGGCAGGGATTATAATTAAACCCAATTTCATGAATTTCTTCTAAAAACAAACCCATCCTCAGCTAAATACTTCATTTTAAGGCCGTACAGCAGCTAAAAACGGGGTTCTGTCCACTTTAAACATTATTTGTCCAGTTCACATCCAATACAGTTTCATACCTGATCACAGATGAACATTTTTGCAGTATAAAATTTCAAATTATGAACGCAAAAAAAATTATTATCAGCCTTAGTGCTATAGCTCTTATGAGTTTTCAAACTGCTGCCTATGATCCAAATACCTTAATTGGAGACTGGAAAGGTGAAGGTGAACCGGGTATTTCTGTAGAATTTTATTTAGCCACTGACGGCGCATATTACGGAAAACTAAATGACAAAACCGATAAAAATTACGGAAAAATTGTCTTTAAGAAAATTATATACAACCCGAAAGAAAAGAACTTCACAGGGACCCTAATTCCGGCCGACAAAGACATTACCCTTAGTGTGACGGTGAGCTTTGAAAACAGCAGCAGGATAAAAGTGATCGCTAAAAAATTCATGATAACCAGAGTGGTTTATTTTTCAAAAACGAAGCAGTCATGAAAAAAATCATTTTAATTGTAATACTGCTTATAGTGTCCCATACCCGTGCGCAGGAAAAATTTACGGACCTGGAGGGCCTTTTAGTATATGCTTCCAAAAACAGTTTAACGCTGCAGAGCAATACTATTAAGCTCACAAAGGCAAAAAAGGCAAAACTTGCCGCTGTTATAAGTATATTGGATCCCACAGGCACTCAGACCTTAACCTTTAAAAATAACACCAAACTGGGAGTAACATTATTTCCCGATGAAAACAATCCGGGAAAATATAATGAAATTAAGCTTGGACAGCAGTATAATACATCAATTGATCAGACTTTAGACATCAAACTGATCAACTTTGAGGGCTGGGAAAGACTCAAACTGGCTAAAATTAATATTGACCTGACCAGCTCAAATTCAATGATAACATTAAAAGAGCTTCAGGAAAACATTGCCGCCAATTATTACAATATTGTTTCGCTGCAGGCGCAGAAAGTAAGTGCAGTACAGAATCAGGCTGTAGCAGATACACTCTATCAGATCGCCTCAAATAAATACCTTCAGGGACAGGTAAAACAGCAGGATGTAAATGATTCTAAGTCTGCTTTTCTAAATGCACAGGAAAACACAAATCAGATTCAATACCTTATTGAACAGAATTATTTAAGCCTGAAAATACTCTGCGACATTCCCGAAGAAAAAGAAATTACAATAGAGAACAAAAAAGAGGATTTTTCAGAACTTTTTGTACCTACAGTAGAAGAAAACAAACTCAATGTCGAGAATTCAATGCTGCAGGAAAAATATGCCCTGAGATCCCTGAAGCAGATAAAAAGATCCATACTGCCAAGTTTGTCATTTATAACTAATTCTTCTTCCCAGCAGTACAATGATACATTTAAACTCTTCGAAGGAACCTGGTATAAAAGCAGTTATATGGGACTAAAACTCTCTATGCCGTTTCCTGACTATACGATGACCTCTAAAAAGTATAATGCGAAATATGAATATGAACTGGCAAAAAATTCTTCTCAGCAGGCTGAAATCAAATCTGCTTTGGAAGTTAAAAAACTGGAAAACGAATACAGTAAAAATAAATCCCAGTTTCTGTCCAATAAAGAGGTTTTTGCCCTGAGAAAAGATACCTATGCAAAAAACAAGAATCTGTATGCCGAGGGGCTGCAGTCTCTGGAGAACACTTTAAACAGTTATAATTCAATGGTAAACGCAGAATACAGCCTTATCTCATCACGAATCAATGTTGACTTAACACTTGCAAAAATTGACATCAATAATAAAATCAGATAATATGAAAAAGTCTTTAATCATTATTGTTTTATCGCTGCTGGCAGCATCCTGCGGGAAAAAAACAGCCGAAACCAAACCTATTAGAAAAGATGTTACGCAGTCTGTGTTTGCATCGGGTATCCTTGAAGCAAAAGGCACCTATGATTTAACAGCCCAGTCAGATGGTTATCTGTTAAGCATAAATTTTGAACAGGGAGATTTAATTTATAAGGGGCAGATACTGGCAGAGCTTGACAACAGGGAAAGCGATTTCAATACGCAGAGTGCAAGTGATTTGTTCAGGATTTCGCAGTTCAATACGTCCTCAAATGCTCCGGCACTTATACAGGCCAAGAGCGCTATTACTCTTGCGAAACAAAAGTTAGAATTGGATTCCCTGCAGGAACGCCGCTACAAATCACTCTCAGAGAGAAACAGCATTGCCAAAGTAGATTATGAAAATGTACTCTATACCTACAATACTTCCGAAAGTAATTATCAGACGGCAGTCGAGAATTACAAAAAATTAAAACAGGAAGCCCAGCAGCAGCTCATTACAAACAAAGCTGCAAAGGAAATAAATAAAATTATTTTAAGTAAAAACGAAATTAAAGCTGTCGTTCCTGGAAGGGTGTACAAAAAATTAAAACAGCAGGGCGACTTTGTAAAAAAGGGGGATGTTATTGCTACTATTGGCAATGCTGATACCATTTATGCAAAAGTAAATATTGATGAAACCAATATTTCTAAAATAAAAATCGGACAGCATGCTGTTGTCCAGCTCAACATCAATAAAAGTAAAAACTACAGGGGTGTGGTTTCTGAGATTTACTCGTCCTTTGATGATGCCACACAGTCTTTTATCTGTAAAATTTATTTTGAAGATAATATCGGCTTTAATATTGTCAATACCCAGCTTCAGGCAAATATTATTATTGGGGTCCAGAAAAATGCCCTGCTGATCCCAAGAAACTACCTTGACTTTTCTAACTACGTCCAAATTAAGGGACAAAAAGAAAAAACGAAAGTAGTCACTAATTTCATCAGCAATGACTGGGTTCAGGTTCTCTCGGGCATTGACCAGAACACCACTTTAATAACCGAAAACCTTCCGGAGAACAATATCAAGACTTCAGAAGCAGGTTCTCAATTAAAATAAACGTGTTATGAAAAACATCAATTACGACATTGCCCTCACCCATATTCTTACCCGAAAAAAGCAGACTTTAGTAGCTGCTCTGGGAGTAACCATAGGGGTAGCTATTTATCTTTTCATGAATTCCCTGGGTTCGGGATTTAATAAATACGGGACAGCGGAAATATTCAAAAATAATGCGCATATTAAAATTTATAAAAAAGATGAAACAAGCAGCGTCCTGAGCAGCGATAAATCCACTTTAAATGTTATTGTAAATCCGCAGGTAACAACCTTATCCAAAACAATAATCAATCCCCAGTCCCTGCTCAATACTGTCAGGAAAGAACCCTATATCACAAATGCAATTGAAGTTGTGGATGTCTCTGTTTTTTACAACAAAGGCAAAACCCAGCTCAAAGGCACAAGTGACGGTGTCAATATGATTGAATATGCCCAGATGTACAATACCAGTGCCTATATGCTGGCCGGGGATGTAAAAAATTTAAAACAGAATTTAAACGGGATCATTATAGGCAAAGGCATAGCTGAAAAATTCAGTTTAAATATGGATGATAACATTACAGTCACCTCTTCCTATGGTGTGAGTAAAGTCCTTAAAGTTGTTGGGATTTTCAGCATGGGAAACAGTCTGACTGACGATTCAAAATCATTTATGAATATCAGCACTGCCCAGCAGTTTTTAAAAGAAGGATCTTCTTACGTCACCACTATTTATGCCAATACAGTCAATTCGGATAATTCAACCCAGTACGCTCAAAAATTACAGGCGCTGACCCCTTATACGGTCGAAGACTGGAAAACCAGCAATGCTGACATATTAAGCAGCGATGTGACCAGAAAAACACTAATGACTTCCATTTCCCTTTCCATTCTTCTTGTTGCGGCATTCGGGATATACAATATCCTGAGTGCTACAATAACCCAAAAAATAAATGACATTGCCATCTTAAAAGCTTTGGGATTTAAAGGAAAAGATGTTATTCGGATTTTTATAACAGAAGCCATTATAATGGGTATAATAGGCAACTTTTTAGGATTGTGTTTTGGAGGTGCTTTAATCTATGTCTTATCACATATTCAGCTCAGCGGAACAAATTCCACCTTCCCGATTTACTTTGAAGCAAAGCTTTTTGCCCAGAGTTTTCTGCTGGGATTAATTATCACAATCTGCGCCGGTTATTTCCCGGCAAAAAAAGCAGCCAATGTAGACCCGGTATCAATTTTTAGAAAATAAAGTGATGGATAACAAAGAACTGGTGCTCAGCACAAACAATTTAGGCAAATACTTTTATGAACCTTCCAAATTCAAAGTATTAAATGATATAAGCATTCAGGCCTATAAAGGCGAGTTTCTGACCTTAGTAGGGAAAAGCGGTTCAGGAAAGTCCACCCTTCTCTACTGCCTCAGCACAATGGATACTGATTACGACGGTGAGCTTCATATTCTGGGAAATAAAATTACAGGGAAAAAACCCGATGAACTCGCTGCAATCAGAAACAGGCATATCGGATTTGTCTTTCAGTTCCATTACCTGCTGCCCGAATTTACATGCCTGAAAAATATCATGATCCCGGCCCTGAAACTGGGAACGTACAGTTATAAGGAAATTGAAGAAAAAGCATATCAGAAACTGGAAGCTTTAGGATTGAAAGATCTGGCATTAAAACAGGCTTCTAAACTCAGCGGCGGCCAGCAGCAGAGAGTATCAATAGCCCGAGCACTGATAAACGACCCCGCAATAATAATGTGTGACGAACCGACGGGGAATCTGGACAGCAAGAATACGCAGATTGTATATGATATTTTCAAGCAGCTCTCCCATGAGACACACCAGACCATAATTGCAGTTACCCATGATAATGATTTTGCCAAAGCAAGCGACAGGACAATTGAACTCGAAGACGGACATATAACAAACCATCGAAAACTCTTATTTGATTAGATAACTTATAAAGAAATCGCGATATATACCTAAAGATGATAAATGCAAAAGTGAATTTAAAATACTGCTCTTTTAAGTAAAAATTATTTCCTGATTCATATATAAAACCCTCTTACACCACATAAATCTAAAATCCATATGCCTAATTTAATAACTGCGCTGCTCTCTGAAAAGAAAGCCATGATGATACTGAGCCTGCTCTCAGCACAACTGATTTTTTCACAAAAAATATACGAATACAATTCCCCTGGAGCAAACTGCTACAGTCAGTACTTATTTAAAGAAAATACACCGCTTCCAAAAGGGGTGCTGGTTATAGATGCAAAGGGGGCAGATTTAAAAGCGTATAATGAAAGCAACCCGTATTTAAACTCAGGCCTCTTCAAAGATTATAACTTTTTATATATCAACATCTTAAGTAAAGAAAACGAAATCCCTTTAAACTGCTATAACGTAATCATTTACACCGTAGCCTATATTCATGATGTTAATGAATCGGTTTTCTTTTTGGTCAGTGCCTCAGGCCTGACAAATCCGGATGCTCCTTTTTTCATTAAAAACAGCAGCTATCCCTTTAACATTATCAATAATAGCCAAAGCAGTTTAGAAAAATTAAAAACCGAACTCGATGCCGCACTGATCAGCAAAGCTTACAAAAACCCTAAGGTTTATACCAGTGAAGAGATTCAGGCAAAAAAAATGTTAAACTATAAACGAAATTTTGATGCCTCATTCTTTTATTCCCCTTTAGTTTTTTTTGGGCCAAAACTAAATAGTACCAGTGATGTTGTGGGGACTTACGGCCTTAGTTTTAGAAAATCTCTCTCATCACAAACTGCAGTGCTCCTTAATTTTAATATGGGATCTAAAAAACCGGACAAGAGTGCTATTATGCAGCAGGTTCAATCCAATCAAAAAGGAAACATCTATTCCTTTGTTTTGTTTGGAGGGGAACTGATGTTCCGATATTATGACAATCCTGATAAACCTTTACGATTGTTTACCTCCCTTGGCTTTGGGATGTATTCCATGACCAATATCCGTATAAAAATAAAATCAACGGGGGTATCGGCAAAAACAAACGAAAACAGCTATTACACGCCTGTTTTGGATGCAGGACTCGAATACCGCCTTTCTCCTGTTGTAAAAGTCAACGGTTCTGTACCCCTGCGTTATTTCATTAATAAATCAGACAACAGCGTTAACACATTTGCTATGGGAATAAATTTAGGGATTTCAGCAACAATCAACCCAAGTGCCTTAGGCAGCTCAGGTAAAAAAAAGAATTGAAATTTTAAACATTAGGTTCTGCCGCATCTTCGGGAAATTAATACGGCTAAATAGTTATCCGGTTATTATTAGGATAGCGCCCCTTAGAAGTCTATTAAATAATTGCTAAAACTTAAACAAAAAATTATTTATAGCTGCGGCAGTATTCTAATATTGCTAATTCTTATTATTTTGCCTGATGGTAAAATATTAAAAATTAGCTGCATAAAAAAGCTAATTGAGTTTCTTAAAAAAAGACCAGCTGTGTTGATTTTGTTAAAACTTTGATGCTGACTCGGTCTGTATCTACTGTAATTCGCTTATTATCTGGTGCATACTTCATAGAATTAATCTACTTAAAAAAGCTTATTATTCTTATATAATAACATAAAACCTGGGCATTCGTCTATAACTTTCCGTATTGCGTCGATTTTAAAACGCTGTATTTTAGATGATTGCTTATTTTAACAGCGGATTAAAATAAAGCCTATAATTTTCTATATCAGCCCGTTTGACTTTTCTCTAATTAAAAGTTTTCTCAGTAAATAACTTTGACAGTCATATGAAAATGAAATTTAAAAGCAGCGTAAATTCAGCAAGAATATCTGTAATTCGGCCATGTAAACAAAACATCATCTACAGAAACACCACTTACATAGGCAGAGGTCCTGTCACAAATATCAGAAGGGTGCTAATCTGCAGGCCCAGCAAAAAACTTGGAGATCTTTTATTGATGACTCCGCTTCTGCAGGAAGTTACCGCAACATATCCTAGATGTAAAATTGACCTTTTTGTAAAAGGAAATCTGGCACCCGAAATATTTAGAAACTACAACAATATAGAACAAATTATCCAGCTTCCTAAAAAGCCTTTCACACAGCCTTTTCGATATCTAAAATCCTGGATGCTGATCAGGCAGAGAGATTATGATCTGGCTATTAATGTGGATAAGAAATCTTCCTTGGGAAGATTATCCGTTAAATTTGCACATTCTAGATTTAAGTTTTTTGGCAATTCATTAAGTGAATCTATAGCGCAGATATATTTTGATTTTAAGCATGCAGCCAAAGCTCCTGTTTATGATTTTCGTTTTGCCATAACTGAGGATAATATTTTCGATTTGACTGATCGAGTTCCGTATCTGGACCTAAAACTGGATCTTTCAGAATTATCTAACGGACGCAGAATTCTGAGCAAAATTGTACCGGAAGAAAAAAAGGTAATCAGTTTATTTACCTATGGAGATAAATGCCATTCCTCTGAATGGTGGGAAGAATTTTATGAAAAAATACGGCTTAATTTCTTCGATTATACTGTTATTGAAATCCTTCCCTTTGCAAATGTTTCAAAAATAGGATTTAAGGCTATGACATTTTACAGTCACGACATTCGGGAGATGGGATCAGTAATTGCCAATACATCTGTTTTTATAGGGGCTGACAGTGGAATAATGCACTTGGCGAGTGCTGCCAGAGTCCCCGTTATTGGCTTGTTCAATCTTACAGACCCTCTAAAATACGGACCTTATAACAGTAACAGCATGCCTATTGAAACATCTGATAACAATGTGGATGATATAATTGAGATATTAGAAACAATACTTCTTTATCGCCTGCAGAAAAAATAAGAGTTATTGTGTTTTTGGTCTCAAACGGCTTTATAAGCAGTACTTTTGATGGCTTATTTATTCTGGCTGTGAAAACAAAAACAGTCATCACAAGGATGACTGTCAAAATTATTCTGAAAATTTATCTGTTATTTTACAAAATTAAATTTTCCGTTATTATTTTTCCAAGATTCTTTCCCGGCAATCGTTTCAATAACATCCCAGTGTTCAGCTATTTTCCCATTCTCTACTCTAAATAAGTCATAGAAAGAAGTGTGCTGTCCTCCAAATGAACCTTCACTGACAGTCAGTACAAAATTACCTTCCCCTAAAACTTTGTGAATTTTATCATATTTCATGGTAATACCTTGTGCTGCTAAATACTGCAGCGCCTTGCCAAGGCCTGAAAGCTGGTCTGCAATCTGCGGATTGTGCTGAATGTAGTTATCTCCATCAAAATACCCGGCTAGTTTATCCATTTTTCCATTAACTAAAATATCATTTACAAAAGCTTCAACAAGGGCCTTATTAGCATTTGTACTTTCTGCATCTTTCACTTCTGCCGGACCGTCAGTCATTGTATGCCCGCTGGGATTAGGCTTAGCCGTTTCTTGAAGATTATCCCAATGCTCCACTATTTTACCACCTTCAAATCTGAAAATATCAAATCCGATTTTAGGCCCAAAAAAATTATAATCCGTATGGGCAAACACGAAATTTCCATCCTCAAATACACGAACGGTAGTCACCTTTGCAGAATTTGGCGGAAGTGCCTGTAATAATGCCCCAAAACCGGCCAGCCCGTCAGCAGCACCCAGATTGTGCTGAATATATTTATTTGGATTAATATATCCCGCCGGTTCGGCTGCACCAGTTTCAATGCTTTTTAAAAGTGCTGTTACTTTTTCCTTATTTGAAATTTCCATATTATTTGTTTTTTTAGTGTTCGTCCCTTTTTTCTTTTGTGCGTTCCCCCCTGTTACAGCAGCTGTCAGGATCAGCAGTGTAATAAATGTTTTTTTCATATTATAAAATTTGTTTTGATAAGGGCAAAGTTAGCGGGGCACTAGAGCTGAGAAAAGGTAGAAATAAGCTTTTAAGTGATACTTTTCGACAATGCTTAAATAAAAAGCATGTCTAAGGATACTGTATTATTGAGGTACAGCCGCCAGCTGAATTACGGGTTTTATTGAATCCTTTTTTTGATGTAAGTACGGCGTATCTTAGAAATAGTAAACAAATTGTTTTGCTTGCCAGCAGTTAGGAGTTAAATAGAAATTATAAAAATATGCCGCCTGTATCTGATGGCTGTAAAATCTCTAAAGGTTAATTTTACTGCGGGAATTAAAAGATTCACGAAATTCAACAGGTGTAACATCATGATGTTTCTTAAAGTATTTTATGAAATTGGTAGGTTCATCAAAACCAAGATCAAAACCTATTTCTTTTACACTATTTGAGGTATGGGCAAGTAATCGTTTCGCCTCCAGCATTACCCTGTCATCAATGAGCTGCTTAGGGGTTTTTCCCAAGACTTTAGATGTGGCTGTATTAAGTCTTCTTTCCGTAACGCTGAGATTTTCAGCATAACTGCTGACCGTTTTCAGTTTCTTATAATTTTGCTGCACCTGATCTTTAAATAATATCACATAATCCAGATCAGCTCCCCTTTTCTCTTCTTCAAGGTTTTGCTCTTTTCGTTCACGCTCCGATAGCAGCAATAATGTATGAAGCAGGTTTTTTATAATCTCTGACTGCAGAAGACTTCCAGGATTTAAGAGTTCTGCCTCAATAAGCTTTATGGTCTGTTCAAACATCGATTTTACATCTTTAAGGCTAATCCGTGACTCAGCAAATAAATCATTGAACAAAACATTGCTGCGAAGGTATTTTACATCGGCTTCGGTTCTTATAAAAAAATTTTCAGTGAATAAAATCACTTTGCCGTTGAAGTTCCCCTGGTCATCAAATTTATGAACAGTATCCTTATTAAGAAATATAACGGTATCAGGTTCTACCTGAACTGGATTAAAATCCACCAGATGCACAGGATTTCCGCTTTGGAACCATAAGATGTGGTAAAAACCGGTGCGGTGCGGTTTTGTAAGTGTTTCCGAGAACTCCCTGTAAAGCTGGTCCATCTCAATAATTTCAAACTCCTGCGGGAGCCCCGGCTTAAAAGCATAGTTTAAAATTTTAGATTTCATCGGATTATTTTTTACAGACTTCAATAAGCTCTGGACAAATTTAAATAAGGAGGTAATTCTGTTATAAATATAATAGAAAAAGCCTTTAAACAAATGTTGTCAAAGGCTTTTTATTCATTTGACAAAACGATTATTTTTTCAAAAATGTTTAAATACTGTCGATTTTACAGCCGCAGATTTCAGCAGTTAAAATCTGCGGCATAAAATCTTACTTATAATTTGTTATACACAATATCGAAATAAGAACTCTTGTAATATGTTTTTGCACTCCCGCTGGTATATGACTGAAATTGAGGTGTTATCATATTCATAGAGCCTCCATCTCCATTCCACGCCCAGCCTAAAACCGTCCAGCCTTTATTTTTAGCATAGTCCACAATACCTGACCAATCTGCACCAGAACCGCCGCTGTTCCCGAATTCCCCAATCATGCATTGTCTGCCCGACGAAGCAAGGTCATCAATATCAGAAGTATTCATATATCTACCTTTTGCCTGATTATATGCCCCTGGATAAATATGGGCAGAGAGAATAATTTTGGTGTCATTTATTTTCGTTTGTCCCGTCGAACATCCTTTTACGGCGCAGGCTGCTGTAGCTGTTTCCTGCCCCCAGCCCGGGATATCAATAATAATAGTTCCGCTGTACACTTTACGAACTTCTGTAATTGCTGTATTATAGGCCGATGCATAAGCAGATGGGGTAATATTGTGGCTTCCCCACTCGTTTGTCAGGTTAATTATAAAATTTCCTCCCAGATAGCTGTAATAATTTTTCCACCAGGTAGCCGCTGCATTCAATTCAGATGTACTATCGGACCCCAGCACACTGGATTTGTGATAAGAAACAATTACAGTAAAACCGTTTGATTTTGCCTCAGATATCCATCTTTTTGCATTGGTTTCCTGGCCTGGCTCTACTTCAATACGAACAGTTTTTATTTTAGTATTCTGCTTCATTAAATTCCAGCCCAAATCGCAATTTCCGCTATTATAATAAGAAGGCTGTAAATTTACTCCATTTCCAATATCTCCAAAGGTAGACCCCGTTTTCGAAGTTAAACCTGAATTTAATACTGATGGTGCTTCCGTAGTTTCTGTTTTCGCAGCTGCAGCTGTCTGATCTGTTTCAGATTCTTCGCAGCCTGTCAATAATGAAATACTTAAAGCTAAAAATAAAACATTTACTGTTTTAATACTCTGTTTAATAAAATGTGGTTTTTTCATAAGATAGTTGTTAAGTTAATGAAGAGTTTAAGGCCTTAAAAAAACTTCGATACAAATATTTAGTTTTAAGTAAGATAAAACACATCTTATTTTATCAAATAACAATACAAATAACTCATTTTAAACCTATTAAAATAAATTTACCACAATATAAGTGTTAAAAACATTAATTTATAACAATATTTTCTTAAGCGCATCATAGATTATTTAAAAAATGAATCCCGCTGCTGACTACAAATACAGATGTTTATAAAAGTAGGATTAAGAAAGAAGATGACTCGACAAATTGAAGACATTTTTATCATATTGTTATTTTACCAAAATTTTGTATTTTGTAAAATAACCTTCTAAAATATTAGTTTACAGTTTTAAGAATCTAAGAGACTATGCAATTCATGATCACTGAGAATGAAGAAATTTGAAATAAAAAAGATATCTGAAGATAACTGGATGGTTTACCATAATGAAGTGCCAAAATTTACCTGCCTTTTTGAAAATAAAAAATTCAATTACAGCAGAACAATAAACGGACTTTCAGACCCGACAGGTGATCCTAAAGAAATTCAGCTGCTCCAGAAAATGGAAAAATGGCTTAGTCAGTACCATAAAGACAAAATAAATGACTAAAACATAATTATTTATATTAAATAATTATGGGCCTATATCTTAATTAAGATATTTTATCCCCAGATCATTTTAAAAAGATAATCATGTTTTGACATTCTCCCATGCATGGGGATTGATTTTAAAAAATTTTACTTCTCCGACCTCATATACAATACAGCACCCTAAAATAACCCAGCTTTTAACACAATCCTTATAGCCCTCAGAATCAGTTATAATCAGAGTTTTTTGTGAATGTGCTCGGACAATACGTCCAAAATCGGTACCACCATTATAATCCATTTTAATTAGCTCTTTAACAGAATTTAAATCAGGATTTAACCACTCCTTCTGAATAGAGGAATCCACTGCAATCAATCTTTGAATCTGTCCTGATCTGACTAAATCATTTAAAATGGTTTGCAAGAAAGTTTTGTATTCTATTGTATTTAGTGAACCCGAAACATCCACATATATCAAATCTATGGGACAATCATAAAATATAACAAGCTCTGGTGTTTTCAAATAATCTTTAGCATCTGCGGTATGCTCATCGATTTTAGGCATTATTATTGAAAGTTGTTTCACAAAATTATCAACTTCCACTCCTGAAGGTTTTATTTGTCCAAGAAAAATACTTCTTTCAGGGTAATCTAGAGAAATGTTTTTGCTAACAGGACCGTAGTTTACCAAAAAGATAAATGCTTTAGGCAGTCCAGCAGCATAGTCATTCAAAGCCTCTCTAAAATTTTTATTACTAGACCTTCTATACTGTTTTACTTCAATAGCAGTCAAATGTTCTTGGGGTACAGAAAGATCTCCACTGTAAAAAATTCTGTAATCAGGCTGTATCCCACTGACTCTTTTTTTGCTACTTGGATTTTTTAATGGACTTCTTACCTCAGACCACAGTTCAAGTAATCCTCGTGCGGTTTTAATTGTCGCAATATGTGTTTCTTTAAAAAGAAGAGCGAGTTTACCTTCCTCATGATGAAGATCCACCTCATAATCTGTAAAAACTCTATCAATAACTGTCAAAATCCACACTGCGTAAAGCTCATAGCGATACTTCCATATTGGAAGACTCAGTAAGTCAAGAAGTTTTTCTGTTAATTGCTTTCTTTTTACTGTCTTTCTGTTTTGATTAAGACTAGACAAAAACTCATCAAGCTTTTCTGAAAACTTATCAAAAGCTGCATTATGTTCTGCAATATGTAAATTTTTAATTTCTTGTATCTTACCAAACAATTGTTCAAGAAAAATTTTAGGCCAGTAATCTAACTCAGCATAATACAGTAGCCATTTATCAGCTAACAAATTATCGTCTCTATTTATAGAACTTTTGGGAGAACTTCGCACTGCATTCCTAAAATCTTTTACAGTAGTCCCATACATACGACAAGACCCCACAAAAGACCTCCATATATCCATTAGAGCATTTAAATTATTATCCAACCTAACATGTCCGGTTATCGGTGCAGGTACATTTGGCAAGCTAAAAATTCCTTTCTCATTATCAATAAAATATGCTTCAATCCATAACCGAGCTTCATTGCTTGATACATTTTTACTATCTGAATTTAATATCTCATAAAGAACAGACAGTTTATTGATTGTAATCTCATAATAAAATATGTTCTGTTCCACTGTCTCTATTTGCTTTAAGCTCTCACGGAAATTTTCGAGATTAAACTTAAAACTCTCATTATCAGAAATATCGAAATTAAACTTAATCTGAATATTATTTTTTGCATATTTTAACTGGTACTTTTCAAAGAAAATACATATTTCGCTCATCATCTGGCTGTACGGATGCAATGCTTTAAGAAGTACTTGCAGAAAAGTTTCTATAGTTACACCGCCTGCAGCTAAATTTTGTTCAATGCTCTCAAACTTATTTGGTATCCCCAGTAAAGCATAAAGATTTAGCTCGGGGTCTTCAGCATTGAAAATTTCTTTGTCATAATAATTACTATCAATCCCGCCCATATCTACTAAAAATTTCCAAAGCTTAGCAGCATCATTAATTGTAGAATTCTCATTCTTTGAATGCGTATGTCTATGTTTCATTAGTAGTAGGATTTAAGTATATTACATAAATACAAACTAAATATCTCATTTGTATTATTTCGAAATCGAAATAATTTTAGAATTAATTATGCAACATTTGCAAATTAATTAATTCACTATCTTATCTCTTATAATTGTCAAAGTGATATAAAATCTAAATTTCAACTTTCAAAAACTATGCTCTTATCAATTTAAAATTGCATAATCTTATAATATTTTATCTCTCTAATTTAATTAAGTACTCCAAATATTCAACTTATTTTAAACTTCTTAGAACCCATTTAATGTTGAAATATTAAGTCATCCACCATGATCATCGGATGGTCTTTAAATTTTTGCCAATCCTTAAGGCAAGTATTATATAGATCTTTAATTTCTTCTTTTATATTAGATTCTAGTTCATCAAATCCGCTGTCTTTAGTGTAAATTAGCTTTTCTAAATAAACAATCAAGTTATGGCACATTGTAAATTGACCTGAAGCTATTAGTTTATCCAGCATTTTTTCTGTCTTATTCTCCTCGGTAAACCAAAGCGTAGTGCCAAAATTTGCAGCTGATTCCGCAATGGATTTTATATTTTTTCCAATCAAATCATTATAGTTCCCAGATACACTTAGTAAATGAGGCCTGGTTGAAGCTTTAATTTTTTCTCGTGTTAACCTATTGTTATAATCAAATTCAGTTAACTCCCTTACCAAATTTGATATTCTTCGGTACTTATATTGATCGTTTTCATATAACTTGTCATAATTCAATCTTCTTGTTACTTTTAAAAAGACATCCATTAGTAAAATAGTCAAAGATTTAATTCTATTAATCAAAAGTGGCTCAAGCATTTGTATAGAAAGTTCCTCTATCTTAAAACCTTTTAGTTTCTCAGCATAAAATTTAAATGGACCGCTTATTAGTTTACTGAGATAACTTCTGTATTCATTTTTTAAGAAAGATACTATTGTCACTTTTAAAAAAAGTAATAACGTAAATACTATAAAAAGAGTTATAGAAACCCCTGTCCATATTGTATTTGGGAAATTATAAAGAACTGGATAGATACCACATAATAAAATTACTATCGAAAGGATATATGTAATACAATTATTAACACTATTAATTCTATGCTTAATTTTTTTTAATGTTAGTAGCTTCCAATTTTTAGGGTTTACATCAAGGATTGAAGCCTCAAATGGCTTCATATAAGGAGAGGCTACATCTGAAATAATAACTAAATCAAAATATATCCCTTTTCCTTTTTTATAGTTAAGAATGCTTTCAATACCTTGATTATCGTAAATACCTCCATCCATTAATCCTATATCTCTTGCATTATCGCTTTGAAGTATTTTTTGATCCGAAACAGAATAATTAAAATCTTTTGGCCATAAAAGTGGTTCAAATCCTCCTGGGAAACAAGAGGATGAAGCCATGACATCAGATAATTTAATAGCAGTATGAAGGTTCTTAGGAATTCTGATATAATAGTTCCCTGAGTAGTCTTGATTTTTATTTATATGTTTACTTGTTCCTATCTTAAATCTGAAGTTGACTCCGTTGTTAAATTCTGTACTATTGAAAACCATTTGTTTAAGATGGATCTCTTTTTTTTCTAGATCTCCTATAGTTTTTCCATTTGTAAATTCTTTATCATATTGTAGAGCAAAAGCATTAATCAGGTTCTTTGATTTATAAGGGTTTGGCCAGTTATATTCTGCGTTCAACATTGAAAAACCCGTTTTTAATAAATCTAATTTTGAAAGTTTATCCCTAAGTTCAGTATAAATTACTTCAAAATCTTTATTCTCATTAATACCAATTGCATAAAAAACACCAAAAATAGTCCCTCCAGAAACGGTGGACAACATCTCAATGTTCTTAAGTAGTGGTATACCAGCATAACAAATTCTATTTAAATAAGAAACAGAACCCAAGTGAAACGCTGCTGCCCTATACCCTCCTCCAGAGCAACTTAGTGCTATTTTCTTAAAAGGTCTATTGGGAAGTTTTGGGTTTTCCATCTTAACACACTATTTATCAAATATATAAAATCAATAGTTTATAGTTACACGCAATTATACCTGTTTTTTCTAGAGTATCAATATTCCCTTTTTCAAATTTTAGGATATTAATTCATTGAAACTAAAATTATCACTTTCAAATTTAAATTACTATAAAATCAAGTATGCTGAGCCTATTTCATTATTAAGCATACTTTTAAACTAGATATAGTAAAAAATCCGCAGTTCAAACTCTTAACAACTTTTATAATAACAAATAAAATTCTTGCAAATTAATTATCAACTTCAAGCGATACTTTTTCCAAATAAAACGTAAAGAATAAGATAGTATATAAAACTTCAATAAATGTTTTACTCTATAAATATATTTTTTAAATTTGCTTCAACCATTGGGTTAATGTGTTCTTAAAAATACAGTACAAAAATTGACATGACCTTAGCTTGTAATTCAAAATTTATATACGTTTTTTTGTTTTTACTAAGTATTATTTTGTTAAATTTTGTACCTCTATTGTACCCCACCCTTTGTAATCCCTTACAAATACTGAGTTGCTAATTTCTGTATCGGCAAGTAGGCTTCACAAAACATCACAAAACAAAGAATCCCCGTTAAAACATTATAAAACAAAATTTTAACTGGGATTTATGTTTCTGTTCATATAATTTTATTTACAGTTATTGAGGGCTTTAGGGAACCAGAAGAAAACTGACAGGCTCTTGACCTTAGCATTTCTGAGGAAGTGCTTGAATTCTTAGCTGAAAAAAAGAATGGACAAAGAAAAAATCTTTCACAATTTAAAAAAATGGGATTTTGACCGCTTGATACCTATCTGGGTAAAAGATGCAGCTATTGAAAAACATATCACCTTTCACTGTTTTCGACATACTTATTCAACATTTTAAGTTTAGTTCAGTTTTTTTTAGAATCTCAGCTTCGATTTTCGCCAGTTGAGTCACTTTTTCAAAAACACACGCTGGCTCTTTAGCCATAGAATATATTCTACTCCCCTTTGTAGCGGCTAAAAACTGCAACGATACATAAAAGCCTCTCAAATGACACATTTAGACCCTATGTTCTTTTACATTAAAGGATACTTTTACCCCCAGCTTAATTAGTTAGCAATACGGCCCTCAATGAGCCACTTGCAATCACAAAAAATGCAGATTGCTATTTGCCTATTTACAACAGCAGAAAACAGCAGTAATAATTTTAAAGAAACTTAAAAATCAGTCCAAAGGGATAGTACATTGTATAGATCTCAAAAAACTACAAAATCACAAAACTTCTAATTATCATATAAACTATCCTTAACCAAAAAACATGAAAAAAACCACAATAGCTTTAGGTCTCTCTGCCGGATTGCTCTTGGCATCATGCGCTGTTAAAAATTACACCAAAACAGCTGACGGTGTGTTCATAGACTTGAACCCAGATATGGAAAACCAATTAAGCGGGCTGCGTCTGCAGGTTTTAGGCAATGATTTGATACATGTTGCTGTTTCAGCCAAAGAATTTCAAAAAGATTCCAGTCTAATTATTGTTCCAAACCAGAAAAGTGTTCCATTCCGCATCAATGAAATAAATGATTCCATTAAACTCTCAACCAAGACTCTGAATGTCATGGTTTCAGCTAAGGACGGCGGCATTAGATTCAAAGATAAAAACGGCAAAATACTGCTGGCTGAAAAAGCAGGCGGCGGAAGAACTTTTCTTCCTATAGAAGCCGAACAGACAAAAGGCTATACTGTGCGTCAGATATTTGAATCACCTCAGGATGAAGCTTTTTACGGACTGGGACAGCATCAGTCTGATGAGTTTAATTACAAAAATAAAAGCGAAGAACTTTTCCAATATAATACAAAGGTCTCAGTTCCATTTATTGTATCAAATAAAAACTACGGGCTTTTGTGGGACAGCTATTCCTTAAGCCGCTTTGGTGACAGCCGTCCTTATGAGCAGTTAAACAAGGTCTTCAAATTATATGGAAAAAATGGTGAGCCGAGCTTCCTGACGGGAACCTACAGTACGCCGGATAATAAAAATATGCCGCTGATTCGTGAAGAGCAGTCTATTTTCTTTGAAGACATAAAAAGCATTAAAAATCTGCCAGCGGATTTACCTTTAAAGAATGCTAATGTTATTTATGAAGGAGAACTTGAAGCTCCACAGGATGGAGAATATAAATTTACTTTATACTATTCCGGTTATGTAAAAGTCTACTTAGACAATCAATTAGTTGTTCCCGAACGATGGAGAACGGCCTGGAACCCTAACAGCTACAAATTCTCTATGAATATGAAAGCAGGCAGACGTACTGCTCTAAAAATTGAATGGAAACCAGACGGTTCAACATCCTATTGCGGATTAAGGGTTAGAACACCACAATTAGCCGAAGAAAAAAACAGCCAGGTCTGGTGGAGCGAAATGAACAAAAAAATTGATTACTACTTTATTCATGGCACTTCTATGGACAGCATAATTAAGGGATACCGAACCTTGACGGGAAAATCCCAAATCATGCCCCGATGGGCGATGGGTTATTGGCAGAGCCGTGAACGATACAAAACCCAGGAGGAAATACTAAGTACTTTAAAAGAATTCAGAACCCGCCAGATTCCAATTGATAATATAGTGCTGGACTGGAATTACTGGGAAGATGATGCATGGGGAAGCCACAAATTTGATCCTGCACGTTTTCCTGATCCAAAAGCCATGACAGACTCCATTCATTCGATGAATGCAAAAATGATGATCTCAGTCTGGCCTAAATTTTATAAAACCACAGAACACTTCAAAGAGTTTGACCAAAAGGGATGGATGTATCAGCAGGCTATTAAAGACAATGTCCGTGACTGGGTAGGTCCAGGTTATACAGGCTCATTCTATGATGCTTATGCGAGCGGTGCGCGCAAACTATTTTGGAAACAGATCTACGAAAATTTATACCCTATAGGTGTCGATGCATGGTGGATGGATGCCAGCGAACCCAATGTGCTGGACTGTACAGATATGGAATACCGCAAAAAACTGCAGGGACCAACAGCTCTAGGGCCTGCAGCCCAATATTTTAACACCTATGCCCTAATGAATGCAGAAGCAATATACGATGGACAAAGAGCTATAGATCCAAATAAGCGTGTATTTCTTTTAACAAGATCCGGTTTTGCAGGACTGCAGCGTTACTCAACAGCAACATGGAGCGGCGATATCGCAACGAGATGGGAAGATTTAAAAGCACAAATTTCGGCGGGTCTTAACTTTGCTGCAAGCGGTATTCCATACTGGACGATGGATATTGGAGGCTTTTGCGTTGAAGACCGTTATGTGAGCGCACAGCAGCAATACGACAAAAGTGGAAAGGAAAATTCTGACAGCAAAGAATGGCGTGAATTAAATACGCGCTGGCATCAGTTTGGGGTATTTGCTCCGTTATACCGCTCTCATGGACAATTTCCTTTTCGCGAACCTTGGAACATTGCTCCTGAAGGTCATCCCGCATACGAATCTATTGTATTTTATGACCGTCTGCGTTACAGATTGATGCCTTACATTTATACGATGGCAGGTATGACGCATTTTAACGATTACACCATTATGCGTCCTTTGGTAATGGACTTTCAGAACGATAAAAATGTCCTTAATATCAGCGACCAATTCATGTTTGGATCTGGTTTTATGGTTTGTCCAGTTTACCAATATGGAGTCCGAAAAAGAGAAGTATATTTTCCTGCAGACACAAACTGGTATGATTTCTATACAGGGAAGCATGTCACGGGAGGACAGACCCTACAGGCAGATGCACCCTACGGTTTTATTCCCCTATTTATTCCTGAAGGAGCTATAATTCCTGTCGGTCCCGAGATCCAATACACCGATCAAAAACCTGCTGATACTCTGATACTGCATATTTACAAAGGACGCGACGGAAGCTTTACCCTGTATGAAGATGAAGGTGTTAACTATAATTATGAAAAAGGCCATTATACTGCCATAAGCTTCAATTACAATCAAAAAAATGAGACCTTAACCATTAGCGATCGCAAAGGAGATTTCAAAGGCATGCTAAAAAACAGGAAATTTATAATAGTAGCCGTGGACAAGTCCAATCCAAAAGCATTTCTATCTAATACTTCCGGAAAAGAAATCAACTATAACGGAGAGTTTCAAATTATTAAAATTTAATCCTCTGAAAATAATCGTATCCTGCACCTGTCTTCAGGATAAACTATAGAGCAGCCCTGGATGCGATTAAAAAAACGTTCTTGAAATTAAAAAATTACATCTTTTATCTGCTTCTGCCATTTTCATATGGCATGACGGTTTGCAGATCGCTGTAAATTATTCTTCAGAAGATTACCAGATAGAAAAAATATCCAGCACTGCAAAAATGTTTTAATTGGCAGCAAAATTGTACCGCCAGGAGGCGTAACGGTTTGGCGGCAATAAAATATCTTTTTCTAAGAGGCTATGATGCTATAAGATTTCTGCAGCTTCTGCTGCAGGTTTCGACACTAACTAACTATAAAATTTAAACCAATCAAAAATGAAAAAAAAATTAATCACTTTGCTTTTTGCCTTGAGCTTATGTGCAAACGCAAATGTAAAAATGCCGCTGCTTTTTAGCGATGGAATGGTCTTGCAGCGTAATAAGCCTATATCTGTATGGGGCTGGGCCGATTCAGGAGAAAAAATTGAAGTTGCTTTTAATAAGCAGATCCAGAGAACTAAAGCAGACAAAAATGGAAAATGGCTTCTCCAGCTGAAACCTGAAAAGGCAGGCGGTCCTTTTAAAATGTCTATTAAAGGAAACAATAGCATTACCATTGAGAACATCCTAGTTGGAGAAGTCTGGATATGCAGCGGACAGTCCAATATGGAATGGACTGTAGGTCAGTCACAGAATGCTGATTATGAAATCAGTCAGGCAGATAATCCTTGGATACGCCAGTTTTTAGTGGAAAAAGATTTAAGTTCGACGCCTAAAAAAGATCTGAAAGCTGGAAATTGGAAAGAAAGCAGTAAAAATAATACAGGAGCCTTTACAGCGGCAGGCTATTTTTTCGCAAAAAAAATATACAGTGAATTAAAAATCCCTGTAGGAATAATAAATGCCACTTGGGGAGGTACCTGCTCAGAAACCTGGACCAGCAGAGAAGCCTTTGAAAAAAGCCCTGAATTCAGTCCCATGTTTTCCGATCTGCCAAAAGTTCCAATGGATTCACTGCTGAAAAATAAACTGGAGGCACTGAAAAAAAATATTGAGAATATTCAAGGATCTAAAATCACTTCAGACTTGGAAAGCCAGTATAAAACTGCAGGCTTTGATGACAGCTCGTGGCCTGAAATCCATACGCCGCAGCTTTGGGAAAACCAATTAGGCAATTTAGACGGCACAGTATGGATGCGCAAATCTTTTATAGTTTCAAAAGAAGATGCTAGCAAAGAAGCTTTACTGGAACTAGGCAAAATAGACGATTCAGATCTTTCTTATGTAAATGGAATTGAAGTGGGAAAGAATACCCAATGGAACAAAAAAAGAATATACAAAATACCTGCCGGAACGCTTAAAGAAGGTATTAATGCTATTGCAGTACGAGTGACGGATTACAGTGGAGGAGGCGGAATTTTTGGCGATGCGGCTGATTTAAAATTAACTGTAGGCAATACCCAAGTACCGCTTGCAGGAGAATGGAAATTTCAGGTTACAGAAATCAAAACAGACCTGTCTCCCAACAGCTATCCTGCCCTGCTTTACAATGCTATGATCAATCCCTTGATTCCTTATTCCTTTCAAGGCGTGCTATGGTATCAGGGAGAAGCCAATGCCGGCCGTGCTGAACAATATAAAAAAGCTTTTCCTTTATTGATTAGTGATTGGAGAAGCAAATGGAATCAAGGTGATTTTCCTTTCTTTTTTGTGCAGCTTTCTTCTTTTAATGAATTTGGCGGCACCAGCAGCATTGGGAGCTATTGGGCAGAATTAAGAGAGGCTCAAACTTTTACCCTGCACAATGTTGTTAATACTGGTATGTGTGTTACTGCCGATATTGGAGACCCAAAAGATATTCATCCAAAAAACAAACAGGATGTAGGATATAGACTGGCTGCTGTGGCATTAAATAAAGTTTATGATAAAGGAAATGTTTTCAGTGGACCAGAGTACAAATCCATGGAGATAAGAGACAATCAGGTACTCTTAACATTTGACAATGCCACAAGCGGATTAACAGTTCACGATAAATACCAATATGTAAAAGGATTTGAAATTGCAGGACCCGATCACGTTTTTCATTACGCCAAAGCCCAAATAAAAGGCAGTCAGCTTTTGGTGTGGAGCGATCAAGTACAAAACCCTGAAGCGGTCCGCTACGGCTGGGCAGATGACGCCAGCGACTGCAATTTGTATAATGTCGAGAATTTTCCAGCAATCCCTTTTAGAACCGATAACTGGAAAAGCATTTCAACTGGCATAAAATACAGTTTTGAGAAATAAGTAATTATAAAAATAGCCAAGTTCTAACGCACAATTCAATTGTCAATATCGATTCTAAAAAAATAGAATCGATATTGGTTTGAAAGATCTTTACATAAAGGCGTTTTCTACTTCTATCCTGAGAAAATAGCACAAAGATGTCCCATCAATTTAAAATGTAAAAATAAAGGCTCAATATAAACAACTCTGATCTCAGATAAAAAATAGTGCAGCATATACCGCAGCTGCAGATAAATGATTAATTTAGACCGGATGAAAAAGCATAAAATCCTCCTATTGTTTCTTGCTGTATTTGGAATAATTTCTCTCCAGGGCATTCTAGCGCAGTCCAATTATATTTTTCACCAGTTAAAAACCAGCGAAGGATTCTCCAGCACCAATGTCAAGACATTTCTCAGGGACAGTTACGGATTTTTATGGATTGGTACGGAATCGGGGCTTAATCGTTATGATGGTTACGAATTCAAGCTTTACACCACAGATTCTAAAAACCCAAACAGTTTAATTTCCAATGATATTTTAGGCCTGCAGGAAGACGGCATGGGTAACATCTGGGTTAATTTTGGATATCATAATGCTATATACAACAGAGATAAAGACTGCTTTATAAACGATATAACTTTTCTGTTAAACAGATTACGTATCCGAGCTGATAGCAACTGTAAAATTTACGTGGATAAAAAAAAGAATTTATGGGTATTAAATAAGAAAAAAATATTTTTCTATGATGTGAAAAAAAAGCATACCTCAATCTTTACCGGCATCCGAATTGAAGACCCTTTCTCTATAAATATAACAGATAACGGCCAGTCAATATATTGCATTGAAAATTCTAAAAAATGCTGGCAGTTAAACAGTGCTACAGGCCGTTTTACAGCCATAAAGCTGCCGGATTTCAGCAGGACGAATGGAGCCGATGAGTGGCACAAAATTTTTCTGGACAGTAACAGCGGATTATGGGTCTATTTCAGTAATTTTCCCAATGAAGTTTCGTACCTGAATCATCAGACAAAGAAATGGAGCGCAGTACTTTTAAAATCCAGCATAGATAGCGGAATCAATTTTGTTACGAGCATTACTGAAAATAAACCTGGAGAAATATGGATAGGTACAGACCATAAAGGGCTGTTTATTTTTGACAAATCAAAAAACAGTACAACAAATTGTATTCAATCCCCAGGCAAAGATAATTCCTTATCCTCCAACAACATAACTTGCCTCTATCGTGACATCGACAGCACCATCTGGATTGGGCACAGTAAGAAAGGACTTTCCTTTTTTAATGAAAGCTTTAAAAATTTCATCAGCTATAGACATCCTGAATATTCCGATATAAGCACCCTAATGGAGGACCACAACGAGGACCTCTGGATTGCCACAGATGGGAAGGGGCTTTTTCGAAAAGAAAAAAAATCAGGAAATACTACTCAAATCCCTTTTCCAAAAGCAGCTATTACCTGTCTGATGGAAGACCGCAGCAACCGCGTCTGGATAGGCACTTATCAAAAGGGGCTTTTTTGTTGGCAAAATGGCATTATAAGCCAGTATACCAAGAAAAACAGTAAGTTAAGCAGCAATAATATCTGGAATTTAAAGCAGGACCGCTATGGAAATATCTGGATAGGGTCCTTGGGGGGAGAAGTACAGCAGCTTCCCTTTGGCTCTGCTGATTTTGATTCCCTGCTCTCCCCTTTTAAAAATGAAATTTTTACCCTTGACATGTTTTATGATTCAGGCGATGAGCTCCTGCTGGGCACCGGTTATGGACTTTTAAGCATCGATATTACCAACAATAAAAGTGTCGTATCTTATGGCAATAAAAAAGGGACACAAAAATTCAAAAACTTTCAGATCTCTACTGTCTACAAGGATAAACATGATATTCTATGGATCGCTCACAATGATGGACTCAATATATGGGATCCTAAAAAAGACACCATTTATTACTTTAACAAGTCAAACGGCCTTTGTGAGAATTCTGTAAGCGGCATCGTAGAAGACAATCAAAATAACATCTGGGTTACCACCACCAATGGGCTTTCGATTTTAACTGTTAACTATGATAAAGATGACAAATTATCCATAAGCAGTAAAAATTATTCCGTTAGAGATGGTCTGCTGGATAATTATTTTAATAAGCACTCTATATTGCAATTAAGAAACGGAGATATCCTACTTGGAAATCTCGACGGATATACCATTATCAATCCAAACAAGCTGTTAAAAGAAAACAAGCCTGTTTCAAAAATTATTTTTACCGGATTAACCTTGGGAAATCAGGACATAAAAGTGGATTCTCTGTATAATGGACATAAATTGCTGCAGCATTCGACAGAGCTTCTCTCCGAGCTTACCTTAAGGCACGATGACAAGCTCATTACCCTTAAGTTTACCAGTACAGATTTATTAAATGCTGATAAAGTAAGGTATTTTTACAAGATCGAAGGTTTTAATTTGGAATGGATTCCTATTCAGAACAACAAAATTATAATTTCTGCACTACCTGCAGGCAATTACAAACTTTTAGTAAAAGCATATGATAATGCTTCAGGATGGAACGAGAATATTAAAGTATTGGCGCTGCGTGTACTGCCTCCCTTTTATCTGACCCTATGGGCCTATTTAATTTATGGTATACTAATCATAATGATTATATGGTATACCGTGCGCAGGTCAAAAATCCGCCAGCATTTAAAATTAAAAGAACAGATAAACGAAATGAAACTTAATTTCTTCACCAACATAAGCCATGATCTGAGAACTCCCTTAACCCTTATTATAACTCCTCTTCAGGTGCTTCTGAATGATCCCATGGATGAGGTCATGAGAAATAAAATAAATGTTATTCATAAAAATGCACAGCAGCTGCTTTCCTTAATCAACACACTGCTTGATTTTCGTAAACTGGATGCGGGATTCGTCGGCTTAAACTTAAAGGCGGCAGAATTTGTTAGTTTCGCCGAGGATATCTGCAGTTCGTTCAATGTTTATGCCGCTGAACGTAATATCCGCTTATCTTTTCAAAGTGAAACTGATAGTCTGCTTATGGAATTTGATAAAGATAAGATGCAAAAAACACTTACCAACCTGCTTTCCAATGCTTTTAAATATACCCCTGACAGAGGAAAAATTCAGGTAGAGGTTAGTACTGACCACAATCAGGTTTGTGTCAGGGTTCGCGACACAGGATCAGGAATCAGCGATAAGGATAAACTGCATGTGTTTGAAAGATTTTATCAAGGGGAACAGAGTCAAAATGAAACCGGCAGCGGTATTGGGTTACATATTGCAAATGAATATATACATCTTCACGGAGGCAACATAACCATTGAAGATAATATGCCTAATGGCAGTGTATTTACATTTAAGATCCCAATTAGAGAAAGCAATGAAAAGAATCTAATGATCAGTCCTGCCCATGCTGGAACTGAAAGCAATGATGATCAAAAAATAGAAAATCCTGCCCAGCAGCTAGTCCTTTTTGTGGATGACAACAAAGACCTGTGCTCTTTTATAGAGGATAATCTGAAAGATGACTTTTCGGTGCTTACGGCCCATAATGGACAAGAGGCTGCCGAACTGCTGCAAAAGCACAATGTTACTGTTATTGTAAGTGATGTAATGATGCCGGTTATGGATGGAATCGAGCTCTGCAGACTGGTTAAAACCAACATCTACTGGTCACACATTCCGATAATTCTGCTCACGGCACGCACTGCAGAGGAATACCAGATAGACGGGTTAAAATATGGGGCAGATGATTATATTACCAAACCCTTTAATATTCATATTCTCAAACTTCGAATTAATAAATTTATTGAATGGACCAGAAAGAGCCATGCTGCGTTTAAACAAAAAATAGATATTACCCCCCAGGAGATCACCATTACCTCTTTAGATGAGATTTTTATCGAAAAAGCGATAAAAGCTGTAGAGCAGCATATCAACAGTACGGAATTCTCTGTAGAGAATTTGGGAGACATTCTTGGCTTGAGCCGAGGGCATCTCTATAAAAAACTGATGTGCATAACAGGCAAAGGGCCTGCCGAATTCATCCGGACCATCCGATTGAAAAGGGGACGCCAGCTTCTGGATAAAAGCCAGCTGCAGATTTCTCAGATAGCCTATGAAGTAGGGTTTAATTCTCCAAAAAGATTTTCAAAATATTTCCGTGAAGAATTTGGCCTGTCCCCTTCTGAGTACTTAAAACTTCATAAAAAACTATAAAACAAAATTTAGGACTTTTACTTTTTTATCGGCTTCTAAAATTATGCAGCTAATTGTCATCCATGGTGTGGGCAAATCAGTAATAAAAAAAGCAGTCTTAGTCATAAGATTAAGACTGCCATCTATTCACAGACTGCAATTGTCAGTTCTATTTTGAAAGCGTTTCAAAGATGGCAATAAACTGCTCAAGGAAATTTTTATCGGACAGAAAATATGCTGCGAGAAAAAATATAGATTGTCCGTCCATTCCGTATCATCATGTGCATTGCCATCCACATGCCATACATGAAGCACTTTGTTTGCTTTGAGGCAGTCATGAATACGCTGGCTCACGGAGAAAATCCAGTTTTTATTAGTACGAGATACCTACAATACTTTAAGATTTTTCCTGGCTGCCTTTAATTCAGGTAAAAGCTTAAGGTTAGAAAGACCTCCAGCTTCATTTGCATTGGGAACAGAAAAAAAACCGCCAATGAAGGCAAAAGTATCGATATTTGCTTTCTAAATTTTTGGCTGTCGATTCATTTTTTTATTCCATTTTACCCGGCTTATATATAAAACTATCAAAATCAGCAGATGCTTTGGTATTTTTATTTTCAGATACGGCATATAGTCCAATATATACTCCTGTGAAGCCCCCATTGGTTTCAGAACTTAGATACCAAATATTGATTTTATCTAAAATTTTAAATTCCTTACCATCCAAAGAATAATAGAAGCTGTAAAAATCCTTGTTGCCTTCAACTTTCAAATAAATCTTATCAGCAGGAATTTCCACTTCGGATACGGTATGGTTCAGTACACCCATTTTATAACGCAGCAGCAATTTATTTCTACCTTTTCCTGTGTTTTTCAAACAAAGGTTGTAATGCGCCTGACTCGAATAGAAGATTGTCATTCCAGCTTCGTCTCCCGTTTTTGCATTATTTAATAACATCACAGTGGAAGCTGAAAAATCAATATGTTCCTGTCTACGCCCTGCAAAGGTTGGCGAATCATTGTCATCTAAAAATACCGAAGTGGCTTTTAATCGCAATGAACCTTTCTTTTCTGATAAAGAATAATTATCCATGAAAGGATTTCTGAGATAGTTCCAATCGACACCCAGCTTCATTTCATCAAAATTAGTAGAGAAATCATGCGACTTTACAGCCTGTAAAGGTAAAGTAGACACATTCATATCTATATTTACTGTGCCATTGCCATTTATTACCGGCCAAGCATCTGCATCCCATCTTACAGGAGCCAAAAATGTTTCCCGACCTAGCACATGGTGCAGCAGACTCTGCGGACGGAAACCCAGAAAGACAATCCACCAGGAACCATCATGTGCCTGAACAAAATCACCATGTCCGGTACCCTGAATGGGATTATTTTGAGCGATTTCATTGATATGGGTCAAAATGGGGTTGGCTGGGTTGGATTCATAGGGTCCGTAGATATTTCTGCTTCGCGCTATGGTTATTTTATGGCCGTATTCTGTGCCTCCTTCTGAAATAAGCAGATAATACCAGCCGTCTTTTTTATAAATATGGGGCGCTTCAGGATAGCGCCCTCCTGTCCCATTCCACACTGTTTGTCCCTTGGTGAGCTTTTTACCTGTTTTAATATCAATTTCGCAGATAGTAATGCCGCTATAATTTGATACAAAATATGATTTTCCATCTTCAAAATATAAGGAAGGGTCTATACCTCCCTGATCTACAAAAACCGGTTCTGACCATTCACCCGCAGGATTATCGGTATATACATAGAAATTTCCTCCACCTGATACATTAGTGGTGACCATATAAAAACGGCCTTCATGATAACGGATTGTGGGAGCATAAATACCAGCCGAAGGAGCGCATTTGTCTAATTTGAGCTGAGAAGCGCGTGTGAGGCAATGCCCAATTTTGGTCCAATTGATTAAATCTTTACTATGAAAGACCGGAACTCCAGGAAAGTACTCAAAGCTGGAGGTAACCAGATAATAGTCATCTCCTACCCTGCAAACACTTGGATCGGGATGAAATCCAGAAATAACCGGATTTTTGTATCCTTGTGCATTCAAGAAATGGCAGCATCCAATGATACTGATTAATAGGATAATTATTCTTTTCATATTTTAAATTATTGCAATGCTTTATTTCAAATTAAAATCTACTACTCCTCTAATATCGGAAGCTGAAGCTCCAATCATTATTTTGAATTTGCCCGGTTCTGCAATCCATTCCTTTTTACTATCATCGTAATAAGAAAGATCTTCTTTTGTTAAGGTAAAACGCACTGTTTTTTCTTCTCCCGGTTCAAGCGAAATTTTTTCAAACCCTTTTAATTCTTTGAAAGGACGCGGCAGGCTTGATACTTCATCATTAACATACATCTGAACGATTTCTTTTCCTGCAGTTTTTCCTGTATTTTTTACTGAAACTGTCACCAATAATGACTCGCCAGCCGTAATGGTTTTTGATGAAACGGCTGGTTTCCCATATTGAAATGTTGTATAACTTAGTCCATATCCGAATGGGAAAAGCACAGAGATATTTTTAGTATCATACCAACGGTATCCTACTAAAATGTCCTCTTTATAATATACATTGTTTCCATCTCCTGGATAACAAAGCTTGTCAAAAGCATGTGCTCCCACGTCTTCAAGTTTTTTTGGAAATGAAATAGGGAGCTTTCCTGATGGATTTACCTCACCAGAAATAATATCGGTCAAAGCATTTCCTGCCTCCGAACCAAGATACCACCCTTGTAGAACGGCTTTTGCTTTATTAAGCCAAGGCATCAAAACTGCATTTCCGCTCAATAAAACAACTGCAACATTTTTATTTACTTTCTGTATTTCTTCAATAAGCTTATCTTGTCCGAACGGCAGACTAAGTGATTTACGGTCTCCGCTTTCACAATCCTGAAAATAATTTTTATTCAACCCTCCAACAAAGACAACTATATCTGCATGGCGGGCAGTCTCAATTGCTGCATTTTGCAAAGAATCAAGATTTAATTTAGATGGTTCTTCGGCACCATAAAGCGGTCGCCCCGAAGCATATCCCATACTGTAAACAATATTATTTTCGCCGTATTTATTTTTTAATCCCTGTAAAGGAGAAATTTCGTAAGCCGCTTTCAATGACGTAGAACCGCCGCCAACGATCAAGCTTTTTACGGCGTTTTCACCTATCACAGCAATTTTTTTGTATCTGCCTTCGGGAATAGGTAAAAATTGTTTCTCATTTTTAAGCAATACGATTCCTTCCTGTGCTATTTTTCGAGCTGCGTCGCTATGCTCGGGCGAAACAAAACGGCCATAAGGACGGTTAGCGCTCATCGTAGTGCGGAAAATCATTCGTAGAATTCGGCTTGCTTTATCGTCAAGTTTTGACATGTCGTATTTGCCTGATTTAATTCCTTTCAGAAAAGGATCGGCTAAATAATAGCTTGAAAAAGGAAAATGCCCTTGTGTAGTCAATCCGTTCGTATAAGTGCCCATTTCAATATCAAGTCCGCCATTGACCGCTTCGTCAGTATTGTGGACACCTCCCCAATCACTAACCACCACACCATCAAATTTCCAGTCGGTTTTTAAGATTTGGTTGAGCAAAATGTCGTTATGGCAGCAGTGTACACCCCATATTTTGTTATATGCTCCCATAATAGACCATACGTTTCCTTCCTGAACTGCAGCTTTGAAGGCTGGAAGATAAATCTCGTGCAAGGCGCGGTCGCTTATGTTGACATTAATTTCACCACGAGCAATTTCCTGATTGTTCAGGGCGAAATGTTTTACGCACGCCGCGACTCCATTAGACTGCACGCCCTGCACATACGGAACTACCAATTGCGAAGCCAAAAAAGGATCTTCGCCCATATATTCGAAATTTCGGCCATTGAGCGGCGTACGGTAAATATTGACTCCAGGCCCTAACAGCATGGTTTTATTTCGGTATCGGGCTTCTTCTCCAATAGATGTGCCGTAAAGCTGTGCTATCTTTGGGTTAAATGTTGCCGCCAGACATGTTAAGGCCGGAAAAGCAGAACATGAGTCATTCGTCCATTGTGCTGAGTTCCATTCATCCCATAGTTTTTCATCACTCACTCCGTGCGATCCGTCTGATGACCATACATCTGGTATTCCCAGACGCGGAACTCCTTTAGAGCTGAACTTTGACTGAGCATGGCATAGTGCCACTTTTTCTTCTACTGTCATTCTCGATAAAGCATCCTTTATACGAACCTCTATTGGCTGGCTTTCATCTAAATAAAGAGGAGATTGTGCCCATCCAAAAAACGGCAGCAGAAAAAAATATAGTAACAGTAAAACGGTGATATTTCTTTTTTTCATTATTGTATACTTTCTAATTAATTATCGGGTTACAGAATAATATTTGCTCCAATGACAAAAGAATCATTCTGAGAAATTTTAACTACTTTTCTGGATTAATTATAATTGCAAAACCGCCTCCAGGAGCCATTTGCACTTTCAGTTTACTGGTATTGGTTACTTTAATTATTTCGCGCTTGTAATCTGTTGGATCTTTTTCGGCATTCATCCCGTCTTTAAAAATTTCTGCTGTAAAGGCTCCTTTTTCAAGGAAAGATAAATCGAGTTCTATTTCCCTAGCCGACCAATTGGTTAAACCGCCTATAAACCATGTACTGCCTTTTTTTCTGGCAATGGCGGCATATTCTCCAACTTTTCCATCCAACGCAGCAGTCTCATCAAAAGTGGTAGGAATTTGAGATATAAAAGTCGTGCTTTCCTGCTCTTTCATATAAGCCGTAGGACTATCGGCCATCATTTGCAGCGGTGCCTCATAAAGAACATACATTCCCAGCTGATGGCATCTTGTGCCTTGGCTCATAGGCAGGGAATTGCTTGGACGAAAATCTGCTTTTGTCGCATTGCGCATCGCTCCCGGTGTATAATCCATAGGGCCGGCCAGCATTCTTATAAAAGGTATGCTTGTTTCATAATGCGGCATATCATCATTTGGCGTCCATTTGGCATTTTCCAATCCTTTAACTCCTTCAAAATTTACGATATTAGGATAGGTTCTTTGAATGCCAGTTGGCTTATACATTCCGTGATAGTCAATAAGAAGTTTGTAAGAAGCTGCTTTTTTAGCAATATTATAAAGAGAATTTACCATTTTTTGATCATCGCGGTCTATGAAATCTATTTTAAAGCCTTTCACTCCCATATTAGAATACTTGGTAAACGCATCATCTAAAACCTGATTTATAGCATACCATGAAGCCCAAAGAATGATTCCGACATTTTTTTGTTTTCCGTATTCGATAAGTTCTTTAATGTTCATAGCAGGTGAAATCTTCAAGATATCGGTTTCTTCACTCCATCCCTCGTCTATCACTACATATTCAATATTGTTTTTAGAAGCAAAATCGATATAATATTTATAAGTCTGCGTATTGATTCCTGCCTTAAAATCGACTTTCGATATATTCCAGTCATTCCACCAGTCCCAAGCAACTTTGCCGGGTTTTATCCAGCTTATATCGGAAATCTGTGAAGGTGAAGAAAGTTTTTGAACCATGTCATTATTCAAGAGATCGCTATCGTTCTCACTTATTATTACTGCCCTCCAAGGAAAACTACGGCTGCCGTTTGTTTCTGCAATGTAACCTTCTCTCTCTGCCACCATATAGTTCATTTTATTATAGCCTCCTAAACGCTCCTGTTTTGGGTAATAAGCAAATACCCCCTGCAAACCATATTGTGCCTTAATATTGCGTGTTAAAAACATACCCGGATAGTCCTCTAGTTCGGCCTCAATGATAGCCGCTTTTTTTCCATTTCCTAAATCTACAAGAAGCGGAGAAATAGCCAACGTATCTTTGACAAATTTAGAAAGCGGAATTTCATCATAAAGTGCTTCAAAAGCAGAAGTGTACATGTCTTTTTCTCTTAAATCGCGAACATAGGGTACAAAAGCTTTATGATCTTGGCTGAAGTTAAAACTGGCTTCTTCAGATGTAATGACCATTTTTTTATTCTTGTTTGTAAAGAAACGATAAGCTACACCATCATTATAAGCTCTTAATATCAAACCAAAATCTCCTTTAAAACTAACAATCAACTGATTGTATTGGTCCACAACCGATTTCTTCTTATAAACAGGCGTTTCAAAAGTAGTGTTAGAAGCCGATTTTTTAGTGCTTGTAATTTTGGCATTGTTTCCTAAAACCTCTCCGCTGCCCAAGGTTAATGAAATAGCAGAAGGAGCAACGACTTCTGTATCTTTATGTTTCACAGACCATCGGATTTTGGTGCCGTTTTCTAAGTCCATCTCAATCTTTCCGTTTGGAGACTTGAGGTGAAGCACTTGCGCCCATCCGCTTACTGATAAAAATATAAAAATAACTGCCTGTAATAAAATCCTGTTCATTTGATGTGTTGGTTATTGTAATTAGTAATTATAAGTTTTCGGCATATTTTGAAAAAAACGTTAAAAAGTTCGCGTATGCGTTGTGTCTTTTTAGAAGGCTGTTTTTGGCATCCAACTGCATCAATTAATATTGGTGCTTTTTGAATTATAGTTTCAAAGTTTTTTTTCAACGGCAAATTTGACAAGAAAAAATATCTCAATAAGGTACGCTTTGTATTAAAAAAGGGCAATAATTGTTATAATCATCATATTTTAAAAGCATAAGGATGAATCTGCTCTATGACTTTCCAAAAAAGATCCTGCTGCAAAAAACAGATAGTGGCTTTGAAACTAAATATATCTTCTTTTAATTGATTAGACCTTTTGCTTTGAGCCATCTGCCGCATGCCAGACTCCAATCAGATTCTGTTCCGCCAGATTTGCCAAGTCCTTAACCGTGCCCTCCTTTTTTGCAGCTATGGAGTTCACAAGGAATCTTATATTTCTTTAGAGCAAGTGCATATTCCATAGAAAGTCCTAACAGAAGCTATTCTCCTATTAGGACTTCTATCAATCTATCTGGCTTTTTTAATCATTTTAAATGATTGGAGAACATTACCTCCAATTCCTTCTATCTGCACAATATAAAATCCAGCCCCAAGTGTGCTTCCCATTGATAACTGGTCTGGGTCTGAAACCTGCAGAGACTCAACATTTTTACCATTGATATCAAAAATATGCACACGTATAGGTTCAGTATAATTATTTATTTCAATTTTAAAACTGCTCGTAAATGGATTTGGAGAACAGATTACACTAAAATTTTGCTCTTCTAAACTTTCTGTATTAGCACTCAGCTTTAGTAGTGCACCAGATACTGCATTTAGAGACCATTGCTGGTTATAGCTTGAGCTGACACTCCACTGACTTAAATCTGCTCCATTAGCTGCATTTCCTAAACCATCCAAGTACATTCCGGTTGCCTTATTTTTAAATTTGAAATAACCCGAACCGGCATCTTCCTGTATCCATTTCTGTGCTTCACTTCCACTATAGCCCCATTGTCCTGCCACCGATGGATTTGCTATTCTACTCATTCCGTCGATATACAATCCAGTAGCTCTGTTTTTAATCATAACCTCATTACCACTATACTCGAGAGACCATTGTTGAGCACTGCTTCCACTGTAGTTCCACTGCCCAGCGTTACTTCCTTGTGTAGTTCTGCTCATTCCGTCCATCAATAATCCAGTACTTCTATTTGCAATGGTATAATAGGCTGCGCTTTCAGCAATATCATCCCCATAAACAATCCCTCTTCCAACTGTACTCATGTAAACACGTCCGTAGATATTCATGTCTCCCACTATGAAGTTTCCATTCCCGGTACCTCCATACTCATGGGCATCATCGTTAACACGAGTCCAGTTACTGCCTTGATCAACAGAACGAAAAACTCCCGTAACACCGCTCACAGTACCCCATATATAAATTGTTGGATAAGAAGTGCCAGTTTTCATTTTGCCGATTCCGATTGCTGAAGCAGCACTTACAGTTGTTGAAGGCGCGGTAAAGGTGGCTCCGCCATCAACAGACCTAATCAGTCCACCAGAATTCTTAGCGATCCACAAGTGTCCCGAATACCCAGGAACTGTTCTAATTAGGCTGGATCCTCCTGCTCCAACGTTAGAAGCAGTATTGAAAGTGGCACCTCCGTCTGTACTTACTTTTAAATCTCCGTTACCTCTATTGTAGGCATAAAATTTATTGTTCGTAACTGCATCAGATACTGCAATCGTGTTAAAATTAATTCCTGTTACGGTCGTCCAGCTAGCACCATTATTGGTAGAACGGTATAATGAGCTGGAAGATTCTGGACAATGCAAAATGGTTGCTCCGTCATAAGAAAGTGCTACCGTTCCGCGTGGTCCTGCTAAGGTTGCGGATGTCTGTATCCAGTCAGTACCCTGATTGTTTGAATAGTACATTTTCTCACCAAGTCTGACAATTTTATTAGTATTTCCTGATGCATAGGCAAGCCCTGATGTGGTTCCCATTGTGGGCTTATATTGCGGCGCATATACCGAAACATCGCTATGTTTAAATCCATCATAATCTCCAATGACACTCATTAAAGCCCCTCCAGGAATGCTGATTAAATTCAGCGGCACGCTCTCTTCAAGGCCAATAGCATCGAACTTCCACGAGGTCTTTGAAGCGTTGAGATCATCACAGGTAAAAATACCATTTCCCGATATTATACTTGCCTGATTGGTGTTAAACGGATTAAACTTGATATCACCAGTCCAGTGGATGGATGCTGATGATCCTGAAATCCAGGTACAGCCGTTATCTAATACATTGATTCCCGAATTTCCAACCAGATCCCTCCATGACACCCCGCCATTGGTACTTAAAAAAAAGCGGTCTGCATAAATTATCCTGCCCTCCGCATTAGTATACTGCGCCATATAGGTATTCATAGATGAGGCTATAAGACGCTGCGGATTGGAAGGATCAACATCGATCCCGCCAAAAGAACCCGAAAAACCTGATGGTGTAATATTCGTTAGAATCCCTGCATTTGAAAGCTTCCAAATCTGTCCTGAAGAGGCATTCCAAGGCCCTTCTTTATCGGCATAAGTGATTAGTAAAGCCCTGTTTGAATCCAGCACTGCACGCTGAGGCATATAATTTATTGTTGCTCCCGAAACAGCAGTCCAGGTATTTCCAGCATCCGAACTTTTATAAAGATTAGACGCTCCAGTTCTGGAAACGCCAGCATAAATAGTCTGGGTGATGCCTCCAGAAACCGATGCAGAATCAAAAATTACAAAACAGATTCCGTTATCATTTGCTGTTGCCGTAACCGGAAATGACGATACCTTAGACCAAGTCGAACCGCCATTAGTGCTTTTAAACAATCCATCACGTCTGGTTCCACAGAAAAGCACATTAGAATTGTTGGGATCTACAGCCAATCGCTCGCCATTAGATCTTCCCATACCGTTTCCATGTGCCTTAAATTGTGAGGTTACTATAGTTTCAGTGAAATTAGCACCTCTGTCGGTTGATTTTAAAATCGCTGTTTTCTGATTATTAAAATAATCGGTTCCCGCCAGCATATAAACCACATTATTATTCTGAGGGTCGATAGCCAACGATTCTACGCCCTGATATCCCAGCTGGTCAACACTGGTCCAGTCCAGCAATGGTACCCATCTGTTTGCCGATGCATCCCATCGATAGGCTCCTCCCACATCAGTACGGGCATATTTTAAATTAACATCCGTTTTACTAGGAATAATACCTGTAACAAAACCTGCACCCCCAATCTGAACATTTTTCCAAACGCTCTGGGCCTGGGAAACGAAAACCGATAAAATTAATACATATAATAAGTAAGCTTTTTTCATCTTGATTTGTTTTTAAAAGTTTAAACTATTATCATCCTTACAATCTATTCTTACCTGAGCCAATGCTTCTAAGTTATGAGCACTTTGACAATGATAAGAGCTGCCGCACAAGAAATGCGGCAGTATGCTTTACAAATTCTTTGTGATTCTTATTTAATACCTTCTTTCAACGCAGTAACCATAGCCTGATCCCGTATTGAATTATTTTTTCTGTCTATTACATTTCCAACTTCCCAATAGAACGGCACTACACCATTGATCTTACACTGTCTTGTCACAAAAGTAGTCCAGTAATCCACCGATTTGTTATGCAGCTCTACATCCTTGGGCTGGTGTTTTCCATTTACCGTGCGTCTCATTGCCGCATATTCTCCCAATACAACAGGAATTCCTTTACTGACAAACTTATCTTTGAGTTTTCGGAACGATTCTAAGATGGCATCTTCCTCCCCATAGGTAGGATTTCGGTCTGGTTCAAGAGTGGAATGATTACCTGAACCCCAATAGAAAACCATTTTTCCCCAGCTGACATCTTCATCCAGAAAACAGAACTGGGATGGTGTGTATTCGTGAACCTCTACCATAAGCCGGTTAGGTACAGGATCATAAGGAATTTTGTTCATCAGTTCATAAGAAAGTCCCGCATTGGTAGACGGCCCCTGAACCACTAATGTTCTATAACTGTTCTTTCCTCCTGTTTCGCGAACTGCTTTTATAAAAGTCTCATGATAGCTGTTTAGAATTTCCATTTCCTGAACATCGTCTGCTGGTGGTTCATTAGACCCAGCAAAAATCAGATGTTCATCAAAATCCCTCATCGTGGTGGCAATCTGTTCCCAAAGCGCTTTCTGCTTTGCATTTGTCACTTCCTTTTTTGCCTGAGTGATGTTTTCGTCCAGCCATCCACCGTCCCAGTGAATATTGAGTATCACATACATATCGTTGTTCACACAGTACTGCACTACATCCTTTACCCTGCTGAGCCATGCCTGGTCAATTTTCATTTTGGAAGCATCACTTAGGTAGCCGTTAACCCAGGAACAGGGAATTCTAACTGCAGTAAAACCACTATTTTTTAAAAATTTTATATAATCTTCAGTGATCTTTTCATTCCCCCAAGCAGTTTCACCGCCAAGCGCTTCCATAGTATTGCCGATATTAATTCCTAAAGTCATTTTGGCAGCCAGTACTGAAGCCGTGCTGCCCATTCCAGCAGCGTCTGGAGCTTTGGGAGATGTGTTGTAGCTGGGATATAAATTGGCAGTCTGTGTTATTGTGATGAGCCTGGCTTGTCCGTTATCCGCTGTGACGGTCAGCACAGCCGAACGGCTGAACCCGCTGTTGTTAACAGAGGCAGTGAATGCTGTTTTCTCTGTGCCTTGAATCCCGCTTGATTTACTTAACTGCAGCCAGGATGAGGCAGAATTTGTTATGGTCCATTTACTGTTTGCCGCAATGGTAATTGGTTCAGATATTCCACCATCGGGCATAAAAGAGACTGATTGGACCGAAACTGTTAAATAGGGTTCCTCTTCTGCACTTTTGGAGCAGCATAGGAAGGATGCGCTGACAATAAAGAGCAACAGCATCTGATACAAAAATTTGTGTTTCATTTGAATTGTTTTAAGGATTAAGGGTTACAATCAAAACTGCGGACACAGCTGTGCTGGCATCAAAGTCCCGCAGTGAGATTCTTATTTTTTTAATTCTGACCTGTCTTATCAAGGATCTTCACCACCATGATATTATCAACTGCAGCTCTGAAATCCCCAGGTGCTGCGGTAACGACATCATTAATAACAAAGAATTTTATGCCTCCTGTATATGAACTGCCAACTAGTTCTGTTAAGCTTGCTGCGGAATCGCTTTTTCTATCCTTATTGTCCTTTTTAATGCGGAACTCTATTAAAGGAATTGTCACGGTGGTCCATTTCGCTTCAGCAGTTATACCTTTGCTTCCAGAAGTTTTCCACGACTCATATCTCACTAAATACATCCAATTATAATCCTTTACGATAAAAATAAAACTGCCTTTCCAAGTTCCTGCAATGTTAATTTCAAATTTTAAGGCAAACTGGCTAAGATCCAATTTTAAGGCATCGGGCTGGATTCAGTGCTGAGCTAGCTCAATATTAATGCATTGTCCATTTTCTCACCCCGAATCGTTTCCTGCGCTTAGTACCCCTGGGTTTAAAATAGGATATACGCCTCTACTGTCTGGAAAATCAGGATCACTGTCACTGGTCAGCAGGCTTAAAATGATATTTTTATAAATTGCCTTCATATTATTTCTTTTCATTTTTTACTTTGGTTAATCCTGCATTAATTCCAAATGTAAATGTTCGGAACTGAGGATAAAAACCATTATCAATTCCCGCCTGCAAAGAGTTCCATGAACCGACCTCAGAATCCATACCTTTATAGCTTGTAATCGGAAAAGGATTGCTGACATTCACATACAGCCATAGTGACACTATAGGCAATTTTTGAATCAGTTCACTAGAAAAAGAATAGTCTAAAGTCATCTTTTATAGAGCCGTTCTCTACATAGCGGTCAGAAAAACCATTATTTCTGTTACTATTATTGTTTTTTAACCCCATTATGGATGTCTAGTTTATCACTTCAGAAAATCCACAGAGACTCGAAGCAAATTAACAATAAAACCCAGCCAAACTAAGGATCTGTTTGTATTAAAATAAGGGTCTAATTGTAACTATTATCATATTTATAATAAAAAAAGACTGATATTTATTTTATTAAAACATTTAATATCATAATTTTTTATGATATTATCAACCGCATATTATTAAAAAATTAAACCATGCAGTGGGTCATTATGGACATTCTGAACAAAGTGAACACCTAATTCTTTAAAATATAAAAACAATTCAAATAACTATAAAATGATAAAGCTGACCATTTTATAAGAGCAGGTGTCAGAAAAGTTGATAAACAAAAACTTAAATCCCATAAATAAAAAAAGATAGAAAAAAGTATGATTTTAGAAAAACAGATTGAAGTTTGTAAGGAAGAAAAACAGCAACAATGACTGAACTACAAAGAATTAAAATATCTTTAAAATCTTAATAAGTTTAGGTACTGCCAAAAACCAAGAAGAACTAGGAAAACTGCTTGGGGATAATTCATGTTTTATTTTTTAAACACAAACAACACATTATAATATAAAAAAAAGTTAGTTTATACTGTTTATATTTAAGGAAATTTCGTCAGTATTTGAATTTAGAACCACCCAGTTTATATCATTAAGCAATATCAAAGCTTCTAAAATCATTGCTTGGTTTCTTCTTTCATCTGATAAATAAAAATCAGGTGTAACAACATTAGTCAATTTCAATTCAACTAAAGTATAACTCATATTATAATTTTGTGTGAGAATTTTAAGTATCTTAACAAGAATATTAAAAGATGTATTCATAAAGCAATTTTATACCAAGATAAAAAAAGACTACTAAATCTACATCTATGAAATTGAATTTATTCACCTAAAAAATACAACTTTTTTACTCAGATCTGTACCTATGCTTTTCCAGGTTCTTAAAATAATCTACTTTTAAACAGAAGGAGGAACTATTATTCTACCAACAATTAATAACAAACACAAAATCAAATAATTAACAAACAAATAATCTTACCACCCACACTAGAAGTTACAATCTTGTGCTGCATTATGACAATTGTATTGCTGCGAACCTAGCTTTGTTTTTTTAAAACTAAAAACAACAATTGGCATTTAAAGTTTATATCTATTACTCAAATAAGCTGTTAAAAAAGAAGCTCTACGATGGATTTATATTGATAGGAATACCCTGGTAACCTTTCTAAATATTCTACAAAAAAAATCAAAATTTGTACTGTTTTTGTGCTAAACAACTCCCATGAGTTTTCTTATCTCAATAAGGATACTTTGTTTTGTTTTGCGATAGTTTGCTTTAAAACGGACCATAATTGTATCACTAAAGTAGAAAACACTATTAAAATAAGGACTGCTAATTTCTGTATCGGGAAATAGAGAGACAAAATATCACAAAATAAAAACAAACAAATGTCTTGTACTATTATGATTTTATAAATGATAAATATTTTTCATCGCACTGCGTAAAATGTTCATATTCATTCATTGAATTTCCATAATTCTGGATTTGGATTTTATTTTCATTGTATACGCCCCCAATTTTTCCAAAAGCCAGATAGATAACATCATCATTTTTTTGTTCTTTAAGTTTGCCTTTTGAAATTATTTTATCCCTGTCGAAAATTAAAAAGAAATATGCTCCTGCTTTCTTTTCGATTTTAATTTTAAATCTGGAATTTTCACAAGAAGTCAGAACATAGACACCGGTAATTTCCTGAGCAGTATTATAATGCATAACTGCTATAGATTTTTCTTCGGGCTTAGAGAAAGCCAAAATTATAAATAAGTATATAGAAACTTTAATCAATTGCATCTTCCCAAATGGTTATAATTTTTTCAGAATAGTAATAATTACCTGTTCTTATAAGTGCGTTTAAGGTTGCTGTGTTAATCTCAATTTCGGGAAATTGAGATTTTGTATTGGCAATGAACCGTTTCTTTTCTTTGGTATTGCCAAGCAGATAAGCTGTAAGTATCCGCCCGATATGTGTATCTATATTTTTTTCATCAATTTTAAAAGACATTTCAAATTTAACCTGTGCCTCTTTGTAACGCTCTTCATCCAATAATAGATATCCATAGTTACTCATTTGTACAGCATCGTCAGCGTTTTTGCTTAGATATTCCTTATAAGCAGCTTCTGCCTTTTTATAATCATGAAGCTGCTGATATATGAGTGCCAGATTTGTCAATAAAATATCCTCGTTTGTATCTAGTTTTAGTGCTATTTCAAAATCCTTTATTGCTGCTAAAAAGTCTTCTTTTTGCTGATAAAGTCTTCCTCTCTGTGCACGATAACCATAAACATCTGGATGCATAACAATTAACCTGTCGTAAATTTCAAGAGCCGTTTTCCAGTCTTCTATTTGCTGATAAGCCTGGCCAGCATAGAATTCTAAGTCATCAGCAAAATCACCGGAATTATCTCCATAGTTATTTGGGCTGTCTAAGCGATATCGATAGAGTTTGTAAATTTCTACAGCTCTTTGCGGATTGGGAATTTCAATTAGGCATTTTATGTAATTATGGTAAATTCTAATGATAATGTTCCTGTCATATTGAATAGCCATTTCATAGTTCTTAACAGCATTTTCATTATCTCTTAAAAAATAATAATTATTTGCCATCAACTCATACAATTCAGGATTGGCATTATCCATTTCAAGTGCATACTTTACTTCATCCGAGGATTCTTTGTATTGCTTTAGATGAGCCAGACAAAGCGCTTTTAGCTGATGATATTCAGGATTCTGAGTATTTATTACTATCGCCTTATCGATTGTTAAAATTGCATCTTCGTATTGCTGCTGATTATAAAGTTCAAGCGCAGTATCATAAAAATTTTCAGGTATCACACTGGCCGAAACTGCTGCAACAGCTGCATCATAAAATGGTTTAAGGTAATCGTATTGTACTGCCTCCGTTTTGGTCAAAACTTTGAGTGATTTTATATTACCCGTAAGTTCTTCAATTCCTATCTCGAATAAATTTTCTTTTTTATCGTATGGCTGCAATAATGTACTGTATTTGGTATAATTAGGGTTATTTTTTACCGGTATAAAACATAGTTTTGGCTTAACTCCCAACTCCACAACAATTCTATTGGGTTCTTTGCGGAAACTGCGGATATAATTGATTTCTTTTTGAATTTTATCTTGTCCTGCAGCTGTTAAGGAAGTAAAGACAAGAAACATAAAAAATATAAGCCTCATAAGTAGTATTATTTATAATTGAATTTCATATATGCAGCAAACTTGTGTAAGTGGATCGCGAAAATATCCTGAACCCTGATCAAAATCATCAGCATTACCATACCTAATGGAATTGTTTGAAGGTTTAAACCAATTTGGAGCATCAGCAGGCTTAATCCAATTGGTTTTGTCTATTAACAGGTGGTTTTTCTTTAAAAACTTATCCCACCACTCATCTGTTGATTTGAACTTAAGGTATATGATATATTCACCCGTCCAATGATCTGACTGCCAATATTGTCCTTGCAATAGTTTAATATCTGACGGTGGATTTGTTCCTTCCCAATATTTATAAATATCATTTGTATTAGTGGTGTTAATCCGTGAGCAGCTTGTCAAAAAAAACAGAAGCATTATCACTCCTGTTATGTGATTGGTTAAATAGTTTAAAAAACGCTGCAATTCTATCTTCTTTACTCTGGCTGACTGCCCGGATTGCAAAAAATTAATTCTCATAAAAATACTCATACAGGTACCTTTTTTAAATAATGAATAAGGAAACAGCAAATTAGAAGAGCAAATGTGAGCCCGCCTGTTACCATTGAAGAAAATTGAAAGAAGAACTCAACAAACTCTTTGCTTTCTCCAAAACACCAAACTTCATTACCCCAAATATCAACTTCCATTGCTTCGCCAGAATTGCAATTTAAACAAGCTAAATATTGAGGTAAAACAAGTCCTAAATAGAACAAAATAACCGAAGTGTAAAATATCAGTAAAATGATTTTAATAACTTTAAGTAATTTTAGTTTTTCACTTGTTGTCATTCATTTTTCATTAATTTTTATAGAAATATTCAAAAACGTTAATCAATTTTTTATTCGAATCATAATTGTATACCATCTTAGTACAGTCATTAGAATTATTTAATGATATAGTTTTTGATAAAAGCTTATCTTTATTTTTTGATATAAAAATGTCCTTGTTTCCTTCTTTATATCTTATGTTTTCTGAAAGTAATACATTGTCTTTTAGGCTGTAAACCTTCAAATTAGAATAAAAAACTTCTTGTTGATTTTTATATTCGTACAGAATCTTTTGGGTCGAACCGGTCTCTTTTATAATCCTCCTCAAATTATCATATTCAAAAAAATTAGTAAGGACTACATCTCCGCTCCCGTTTACCGTTTCGCTCTTTATGCACTGAAATTTGTCATTTAGATGAAAAATATTAGAAATCATTACATCTTTTTCATCTACAGAAATGATGGCGAATTGATTTTTCTCATACTTAAAAACAGCTTTGGACTTCACACCTTTTTCGTTTCTATGTACAATGCTGTCAATTAAATTATACGAATTTCTATAATATACATCTTCGGAGTACAGCGCATCATTGATAAAGGTCGAGTATTGTTTTGTTAAGCCGTTTTTGTCATACACGGTTTCTAATTGCATAATACTCTTTGTATTTCTGGTACTATCTGTAAAAACTTCAGCAATTACTTTTCCCTTAAGACAGCTTAAATTGAATGAGTTTTTAGGGTAATATGAGGTGTTTGAGTTTTTTATCAAAAGAGTAGCATAATTCTCATTCACTTTAAATTTTTCCTCTAATTTTTGTCGTGATTCTTTCTGACGCTTTGCTGCCTCTGCTTTTCGCATACTTGTATAATAAACTTTGTCATTAAATAGAACTTTAAAATAAGATTCGTATGCTTTAATATAATTATTTGGATTGGTTTCGATAATTGGTTCATCGACACCGTTGGATAATATCATTCCAAATTTGAGTTTAACGCTATTATTGTTAAAATAGTAATAACCATAATTCCTAAACTCCAGAGCACAATTCTCATTAATACGAAGTACATGTACCTCTTCTATTGATTCAAAAGCTTCTGCAAATCGTTTATATATCTCTAAATGCTTTCCTGGCTCATTAACCTCTCCGGAACTAAAGAAAACCAAGGTTACTTCTTCTTTATTATTAATCTCATAAAGCGCAGCATCAGGCTCTGGACTATTGGTAATTAGCTTTTTAGAACATGCTGACAATAATAGCAAACATGATACAATACAGATTAAATTTCTTGTAATTTTCAAAATATTATTTTTTTTTCAGCCTTTCCATTTTTATAAATGATATAATCTTCTGTATTAGTTTTTTGTAAACTTATCCTTCATTTTTAATAACTTATCTATCTGTTAATAAGACCCATAGCAAGAGATTTTCCAGCATCTATTTTCGTTACAGATGCCTTCGCAGAAAAAATATCTTCAAAAAAATTTGCAGCATACTGGATATCCCCACATATCCAGACGTTTTCTTTCTTGTCTAAAAACCCCCTTTTTAGCCTCTCTCACTATGGATTTCTTTTTTGTTGACTATTTTATTTTACTGATTACAGGACATAAGAAAAGTACAGTTTAATACAATTTGGTATTTTAATTTCATAACCGTTAATTTATTACTCACCATTACATTTAGCAGTAAAAAGACTTTTTTCTATTATTGTAAATGGTTTAACCAAAATTTTACCAGGCGAAATTTTATCATATTTATATAAGATTCCAATACTATGATAAGCATCTTGTTTTTTTTCGGGATACAGCTCTTCATTTTTTTCGTAATTATACTTTGAGATATAGGCATTTTTAGATTTGTTAAATGAGTAATTCTGTGGTATACTCATTGATGACTCGTCAAAAACACCATAAGACGGATTGCAGTAAAAGCTGTTTTTCTCTTTAAGCGTTTCACCCATCTCCATAATTTCTTTCATTTCTTTTTTTAGTTTATCATCAATTTTCATTTTTTCAAACCTTTGCCTGCCATTCAGAATTATTCCGTCTGTAGTTTTAGTAATAGAAAAAATCATTTCGTAATAGTAACGTTCCGGGTCATTGTAAACAGCAATAAAATCATTGTTTTTGTTTAATAAAAAACTAAAAGTATTTCTTTTGTCATAATCCCTGATATTCTCTGAAACTATATCAACAAAAGAAATTGCATCAGTTCCTTTACTAAAATAATGTACATACTCACTTTTAAAGCAATTTGGGTTCTTGTTGAAAACCCGCTGCATTGCATCTGAATCAGCTTTTCCTATAAAGGTTTCTTTTTCGTCAAAACCATCAAATTTTATTTTACAGCCCTCCTTGATATTAGGGTTATATCTCCCGTATAATTCAAAAAAATGCTCAGGATTCTGGGGATTCAATATGATCTGATCGCTCTCTTTGTGCCAGGAACCTTGTATAAAAGTTGCATAGGCAATTATATAAAAAGCATTATTTTCTGCTAAAATCAAACGGGCATTTCCTGAACCACGATAACATCCAAGATAAGGCTGTACATCCTGAGCCAATACGCTTAAAGATGTTAACAAAATGAGTAACAAGATATTTTGTCTTTTTTTCATGTATTTATAATTTTCAAATAATTCAGTTCTGTAAGTATCTATGAGCTAAGTCTGACGTTTTTACTATGCATTCTTTGGCTGAAAAATTAAATCTTTAGAATACAAATTTTAATAAAAAAAGAATGTGAATTTAAGTAGATATATATTCGCCTGAGATGATTCGATATTTGTAAAGATCTTTTTTAAATCCGTATTAATAGCTCTGTTTTTTTTTTACCAGAAGAGTCAATAAAACCATAGTATATCAGTTGGGCTTAATTTATCTTCGTATAGATTTTCCCCTTCCAGAACATTAATTTAGCCGGATTTTCAGGATGGTCAAACTTCATATCAAATTCAGCTTTTAAAATTCCTTTCTGCATCGCTTTTTTGTCAATTTTTATATTGCCTTCATTACATTCATATATTAGTTTTCCATCAACGATGCTATTCAGTTCAATTCTTGGATTGCTGACGACATTATTAATAATATAAAAGTTTAACGTAGAATGGGTAGCTGTATTTGCGAGAGTATAACATTCAATAGTGTCTTTGCTCAATCGTTTTGCTTTCATTTCGTCGGCACCTGCATACTCATAACACCAGGCTTCACATTTCAAACTATGTTTTCGTGAAAAAGAAAAATCACCATCAAGATTTTCAACCCATTGTATATCAAAATCTTTGAAAGGAAAGAGACAAAAAACAAAGCCGAATAAAAAGACTGTATATTTCATTTTGAAATATTGGTTTTAAAGCTTTAGGGAACATTTTGGTGCGTTGCGTTCAGATGGAAAATCAAAACCTAAAAAATGATATTATAACTAAAGTTCAATTGAAAAGCTTTGCACTTCAGCTCTCCTGATATCAAACCTTTGTTAGCGGAAGTTTTTTATGCTGTCTAATTTTTGTATTAATTCATAACTGTTTCCGCCGCCACAAGAAGAATGAATTACTTTTCCGTTTGAGTTAATAAGAATTTTTGCCGGACTGCAGTACATATTATAATTTAAGATTTCAGGTTTGTCATGCGATTTTGTGTTATCAATCTGCTCAAATAAAATTTTAGATTTTTTCAAATATTCATTCAGTTCGTTTTGGTTTTCAACATAGCCTTCAATTATACCAACAAACTTGATTTTGTCTTTATATGAATTATAAATTTCATTTAATTCTTTAGTCATATCATATGTGTCACTCTTTTTTAAATAGGATTTGTCGTAGATAAATACCACCAAATTTTTGTTTTTAAAATCCTGAGAGTTAAATAGCTTACCGTTTACGGTTTTCGCAGAAAAATATTTTGGTGTTCCATTCATAAAAAAATCAATTTGATTTTTCATTAACTCCTGAACTTGCTTTTGGAGTTTTTCTAAATTATTATCCTTTTGTTCTTTCTTATTTTGACAAGAAATCAAAAACGGTAAAATTGCAAGCAGTAATAAAATTTTATTCATCCTAAATCAGTAATTATGGTTGATATAGAGTTCTAAAATATAGATTGAAATAACTATGACAAATAATATAATATTTGCATAAACAAAAGGTGTTCGCTTTTTAAAAAATAATATAATTGCCTCAATAATAATCCAGGCACTCCAAAGAATAAGACTTCCAAAACCTAAAATCATTTGCACAAAGTTTGAACCTAAGAAATCATTTCCGCTTTGTTTGTCACTAAAAATAATCATGGCAAACAAAAAAAGAGGAATAAGCCCTGTAACTGTTCTCCAAAATATGTGTTCAAATAATTTTTCTTTCATATTTTTCATTGATAATGGTGTGTATTTTCAAAATGACACTAACGTCCTGCGGCTTTGCGAAGTTTGGGATTTTGTTACTGATATTTATCTTCTCAATGATAATCTGTATAAATGTCAATATTTTTCATGATTTCTTAATTTGATATATTAGATGTACGTTTTATTTTTAAGCGGACTATTGTCGTTATGCAGCAAGTCATTTGCAATTTGCACCATTCCATTGTTATTTGCACCACCCCAAATTGCTCTTCCAAAAATATAGCTCGTTGTGTATTCCTGCCAGGTGCTGCAGTATTTTTTTAAATCGGAGTAAGATTTTGCCAAATATTCTTTAAGTTCATTTTCTGAAAGATAACCCAATTCATAACAACAGCGTGCTAAAAAAACACCTCTTCCATAATTCCAGCCGCTGTCTTTTGTCTTTTTTAGCTGGGAAAAAGTTGTGATAATTTTCTGTTCGATTAATTCTGGAACAATATTATTTAGCTTTCTAAACAGGTTCAAATAATATTCAAATATGTCGTTTTCGTTTGGCAGGTTTGATTTTAAAATGTCAACATAATTTTCTCTATCCTCAAATGCTTTGTAAACAATATTCATATTTTCATCTTGATTCCTGTTGTGCAGGCTTTGAAGAATTTCAATCGCTTGGTTTTGATTATATATCCCCCAGTAGGTTTCGACTAATTTACCAACATCAGATTTATTTAAACCTGTTTCATAAGAATTCAGGTATGCCGATTGTTGTTCTGCATACATTGAACCTATAAGTAAATGGTCTAATAAATAACCTCTTACCTCATTTTTTTTGTTTAATCTTATGTCTTCAAATGAGTTTAAAATTTTCGAAAAAAATCCCATAACTATTTACACTATTTTAAATTAGGAACTTTATTTTGTAAAATGGTTATAAATTTTTCGCCCACTACTTGATATTTAGCCCTTGTTTCTAATTGTTTCTTCAAATTTAACATATCTGCCGGGTCGGTTCTATAATTAAGCCTGTCGTGAATTTCAAGTGATAACGGACTACCGTCAATATTAAAAGTGATAATATGTGTTTTTGGTAAGTATTCTTCCGAAGATTTGGAATAAACACCTAATTGCGATTTCAGGATACCGCCATATTCAAGTTTGGCATCTTCAATTCTGAAATTATCAAAAACAATATGTTCATCTAATTCGCCTGCTGTATTAGTACTAAAGAAATGCAAATCGTTTCCGCTCAAAGCCCAAAAACAGTCCGTTTCTATTCTTCTAAGTTTTACACCAATTGCAGATAATGCTGCATTTTTTATACCATCAGTTACGATTTCCTGAACTTTACTACTTGTCGATTGAGGCACAGACGCAGAAGTAAACGCATCAATAGGTTTACCTTTCATCCACTGTTTTAATTGTGAAAAATCCTGAGTCAACAGTTCTTGTTTGTATTGGTCATATTTAGTTCGTTCAAAATCTAAATCAATTTCTGATTTTGCAGCCTTGTGTTTTTTATTCATATAAATCATAAAAAATACACCTGCAATTACCAATATAACTGGAATTAAAAATAATGGGTTCATAAATTTTTTGTTTTCTTAATTTGTTTTTAAATACTTCTTTACGTTTTTAGACTTATCTTTAAAAAAGAAATATATAAGCCTAATAATCATATTTAGAATACAAATTTTAAAAAAACGATAATGTGAATTTAAGTAGATATAGATTAGCCTGAGATAAATCGATATTCGTAAAGATCCTTCTTAAATTCGTATTAATACCTCTGGTTTCTTACAGGGAGTGTAAGTAAAACAACAGTTCCCTTCTCATTAGAAATAATTTCTATATTTGTCTTTATTGCGTTTTCTTTCGCTAATATCGCCAAACGTTCTCTGGCTATAGTTCCTGACAAAGACTGATGGTTAGGTTTTGCATTAGATGTACTCTCATAACCTTTTCCATTATCCGTGATTTTTACCAGCAATTGGTTTTCCTGCGAAAAGATTTCTATTATTATTGCCCCCTTATCAGAATGATTTCCAATACCATGGATAATCGCATTTTCAACAAAAGGCTGAATCAGCATAGGAGGAATTAATAATGCTGAAGTATCTGTATCTGGTGTTATTATTTCGTAAGCGAATGCATATTCGAAGCGCATTTGCTGCAAGCTCAAATAATTTTCTATAGCCTCCAGCTCCTGATCGAGCGGAACATAATTTTTTCGGCTCAATTCTAAAGAACTTCGAAGCAATTTGCTGAATTGACTTAAATATTTTATTGATTTTTCCTTTTCATCAAACCTGATAAAACTTTGTAATGCCGACAAAGTATTAAAGATAAAATGGGGTTCCATTTGTGTTCGCAGCAATTGCTGCTGCAATAAAACTTTCTCTTTTTCCTGTTTTTGTCTTTTCTGTCTTTGGAAAAAATAAAGCAGCAATACCCATGAAACTGCCAGCAGTGCCAGTAAACCAACAATAAACAGCAAGAGCTTATTACGTTCCAGACGATTTGTAGTATAATCAATAGTTTTATTTAGTCCGTAAATAGATTTATCTTTGGCCTGGAGTTCGTAAATAGTAGCCATTTCTTCTGTAGCCTGAATACCGGAATTTCGCAGGATATTATCTTTTAGTTCCAATACCTCGCTGGTTTCGTTCTGAGCTCTGAAATTATCTCCTTTAGCTAAATAATAGTGCAGTTTTGCCTGTTTATTAAGGCATTTTTCATAATAAGATAATATCTGTAAATGCCGGCCTTCAATTTTATCAGCCTGTTTAATTAAGACTTCTGCTTCAGGAAATTGTTCAGCATGAACACGCAGGTCAATAAGATTGGCTATAGTCGTGTAAAGATTTTTAATCGCTACCGGGCTTTCAGGATCGGCTGATAAAATTCCTGCATCGTATTGTTTTACCAAACTATAATAATGTATCGCTTCATTATATTGACTGCTCAATGTATAATAGTGTGCCGTATGCTCATTAGTAAATCTAATCTGCATAGGATCATTAGTTTTCACAGAAATATGTTTCAGCTTTTTGAGATAAAAAAGAAGTGAATCTGCCTTGTAAATATTACTTTCTTCGCAGGCTGTAAACAACTGCGAATATGCCCTGAAATTATACTTATAATGATCTTCGGGCATTTTTTTTAAAATTTTTAAAGCAAGCTGGTTTTGTTCAATTGACTTTGGGTACTGGCTGATTTTATTATTGTCCTGAGCCGCATTAAGTAAACAGATCACTTTTGCCAATGGTTTGCATTTAAGCGAATCGTCATTCATAATTATGGCTGCCGATTTATTAAAATAATAAACCGATTGGTAAAACTTACCTTCATGTTCTGAAATTAACCCGGCCCCATTGTAAACAGTAAATTTAAGGGCATTGAAACCTTTTTCTTTTTCTATTAAATTTAAAGCAATATTGATGTGATTTTTGGAACTGTCTATATTGCTTTTTGCCAAATTTTTAGCCAGATTATAATGTATATAAGCTAGAGCCGAACCCGTTTTTGAGAAATCTTTTTGTTTGAGCTTACCTGACCAAAAAGCAAGTTTGTCGATTTGAGGATTTTGATCCAGGCTATCGCTCATTACTTGTAAATTCTCCAGCATTTTTTCCTGATTAATCACTGTTTTCCCCGGTTTCTGCTGACAGGAAATTACAAACAGCAGCAAAAAAAATACAATTTTGTTCATTATCTCAAAGGATTTAAATGATCTATAACAAAATCTTTTCTGCGGGTTGCAACAGGAATTTCAGCAAGATTTCTCATAACTATTATGCCTGTTTTCATGTATTTATCTATAAAGTTTTTATTGACAATATATGACTGGTGTGTTTTTATAAAAAAATCGCCTGGCAGGATATCTTCATAGTATTTTAAAGGTTTAGAAGCGGTTACTATTTTTTTATTTTCCAAGTGAATTTGGGTGTAAGACCCCTCGCCGGAAAGGTATATAATTTCATTCAGCCGGACTATCTGCATACAGTCTAAAGATGTGATACAAATACTGGAACTCATATCAATAGTTTTTGCAGCACTATACTCTTTCAAAAAATTAAGCTGCGTGATATAATCAACCTGTTTTACTTTGCTGACTTTTTGTATTGCAGCTGCAAATTCATCACTGTCAATGGGTTTTAAAAGATAATCCAGTGCGCCGTACTTAATGGCTTTTATGGCAAAATGATTATAAGCTGTGATAAAAATAATATGAAAAGAAGGCTGTTCTAACTGATTCAAAATATCGAAAGCCGTACCATCTGTCAGCTGAATATCCATCAAAATCAAATCAAATTCTGTATTTTTTATGATTTGCAATGATTCATTTACTGAACTCGCCATTGCTTCTAACTTTAAGGATTCTTGTTGTGAAACTAACCATTGGAGTTCTTTTCTTATCGCTGGCTCGTCTTCAATAATCAGGGTTCGTATTTTGTTCATATTATGGAATAGTGGTTAATAAATTATTACTCAGGAATTGATTTCTTTCATTTGAATAAAATTTAAGGCACGAATATATAATTTTTTATTTCAATCTTTTGAATAACCCTGCTGTGCCTGATTTTTTTTATTTAAATCGATACGGATTTAAAAAAGACAGCACCGAATCTCCTGCAGCTTGCTGCGAATTTATATCTGCCTGAATTTACAATACTTTTTTTCTAAGATTTGTATGCCGTAATTTCTACTTTTCATTACAAATCATGATCTATAAAAACTTTATACTTGGTGTTTGCCTGAGTTTATTGGTACCTGCTTGTCAAAACAGGAAATCATCAGCTGCCACCATAAAAAAAATGCCTGTGTCAAAATCAACAGATATACAGGCGGCTCAGTTACAATTAGAATCAACAGTACCAAAAAAAGATACTTTAGATGCTGAAATAACTCAATTTTTAGAAGAGAACAATTATATGATTCAATATGAAGCTGTTGGTTTTCTAAATAAGGACAACTTTAAAGACAAAGTTTTGATCTTACAGGAAAACGATGAAGAAAGCAAATCCCTTCAGCGGCTTACTATTATTTTATTAGGCAAAAAGCAAGGTTTTGAACTGTACAAAAAAAGTTATACCATAATGCCGCCTGAATATAATGATGATAATTATAAAGCATTTGATACAGAAGATGTCGAAATCGAAAAGAATAAAATAATTTTTGATTTATATGCCGTTGGTCCAAACGGACATATTTCTTTTGAATTTATTTTTCAAAATAACGATTTACAATTACATGAATTTACCGGTTATTTTATGGGAGCAGGCTCACATACAGAATATATTTATACTCCAAAAAACCAAACCAACGGCATACTTAAAGAAACCACTATTAATACAATGGAAGATGAGATGCCGTCAACAACAAAATCATATACTATAAAATTAGAATCACCGCCAACTTTTGAAAGTTTCGATTATAAAATTTTTCTGGATGAACTTTTTAGACAATTTGGCGATAAACAGTAAAATATTATAAATTTCAGATCCTAAACAGGATTAAATCCAATCTGTAAAATTAAAATTGACAATGACAAATAAACCAGCCTTCATGCAGTTAAAATGCTTTATTGTGCTACTATCCGTTTCATTTATTTTTAATGGCTGCCAGGAAAAATTCAACGGAAAAAATGAGCAGGATTTTAAAACTTCGAGAGAGAAAATCGAAAAAAATCTCAGCCAAAGTGAAAAAATTAATTTAGAAAAAGCGCTGCGCGTGATCGCATTAGAAGCAATGAAATTAAAATGGGAAGCTCCTGAAAAGTACTATAATAAATCTTTCAACAAAATTTCTTTGGAAATGATTGATGGTTTATCATTTTCTTCGGTTATAACTTTAGCAGAAGATATTTTAAAAACCCGGAACAAAAAGGAAGTTGAAAAATTAACTAATGAAATTGATCACTTAACTCTTCAAAAAAACGAAATCGCAAATACTAAAAAGACACTAAATCTATTTAGAATCAGCGAGACGAAATTAAATAAAACCAGTTTTTTTGATGAAATGGTTCCCGAATTAGAAGTCAGTTATCAATACATTGGTAAAAATAAACTCATCGGTCCTAAAACAATCCAGTTTGAAATCAGAAAAAAATCAAATAACGAAGTTCTTAAATCTGAAATTATTGTTAATGGAAACAGTGAAAGCATATTGGAAAATGGAGAGGTAATAACCGAAAATATTCTATTAGGGCAAACCAAAGAAACCAATCCTAAATTATGGAATGCTCAAAAATATCCCGTTGATAATCCAAATCTATCCGATTATGATTTGGTATTAAACGTTACTGTGCTGGCCTTAACTCCTAATGGAAAAAAAATCGAGATGCCAAAAATAAGTATAGAACAAATTAATAACGAAATTAAAAATAACCAGACAAAGTTAGAGGAACTAAAATCTGTAAAAGGGACTTTGGATGAGTTAGAATTGACTGAACAATAGTAAGTAAGACATCATAAGTAATTTTACAACTATTAAAAAATCCACGGCATTTCAATACAAAATACCGTGGCTTTTTAAAATTACTCTTTATGATAAGGACATCCTGATGGTGCAGAAGATCCACTTACAGCAGAAGATTTAATTGCAGGGTTTGGAAACTGCTCTTCGATTAAACGTTTTTGATCAGGAGAAACATCTTCTAATTTGCGAAGCGTATTTACTTGTATGTGCGGCCAGCTTGTAGTACCGCCGTCATCTCCAAAATCAAATTCAAAAAATATAATCTGTTCGTATTGCAGCTGAAGGATTTCTTTTCCGTTTTCTACAACTGTTTCAATCCACATTCTCATGTTCATTTCAACTGTACTAACAAAACGATTTACAAACGGAACATTTAATATACCCCCTTGCGCCCCTGTTTTATTTTTGGATGATAACTCAATAAGTACATGATTTTTTATAGTTTCTCCTTTAATGGAATCACGAAGACGTAAATCAGGTCTTACTGAATAAGGATATAAAGAATGGGCCAATATTCTCTGTGTATAGATTTTATTCTCTCCCTTATCATTTTTATCATTAAGTTTTTCAAATACCCAGGCAGGAGGCGGCTGATCTAAATTTATAGGTTTGGCTTCGCTTGCACCCGCTCCGCCCATAGTTCTTGAAATGGAAAGATGATCGTATTTCCAGGCTGCATTTCCATGTGGAAATTGAGGAGCGCCTTCAATTAAATAACCTGAATTGTCCGGACTTATATCTCCTAATAAAGTTATGGTACTTCCATGCGGAATTACGCCGCTTCGTGAAATAGAATAATCAGGTATAAAATAAGGCCCTGTTTGACCGGATCCGGGCTTAAGTTCTTTAGATGCTATAATTTCAGAATACTGTCTTCCGTTTAAATTTTCCAGCGTTACATATTCTTTCTTGCCCAGATCATTTACAATCAAAAAAAGAGTTTCGTCCTGATAGCCGCTTTTATATAAATTTTTATTCGGATTTTTTGGTGATACAGCGTGTACACCGCGGTCTTCTTTAATCGTTTTTTCGGTGGCTGCATAATTAAATATATCACTTAACCATAAGTACATACCGTTTTCTTCGTGAATTGGAGTATATTTTAAAGATTCATCACCCGGTACAGTATTGACGCTTTTTATACTTTGCTCATATTTAACAGCTCCGCAAAATTGTTCGTTTGCACCCCCGCGATTACGAACTCCTCCCGGCACTAAATCAAATGTTAGTTTTTCTATATACTCTTCACATTCAAAACTATATTTTCCGGGAATCGTTCCTGCATTTGTACCCGGCGACGGCATAATGGTGGTATGTATACCGCTTCCTGTTAATTTTCTATCATTTTGTCCGTTATGATTGTAGCTCACCCAGGTTCCTTGTAATACTTTCAGCACACCGTAATCTACATTGTTTACAATTTGCTGCAGATTATTTTCATGAAAAGCCCTGATTGGATCCTCAATTTGAACTTTTGTATATCCATCCATCAAATCCCCTAATATTCCTTTACTGCCCTTTGCCTTTGCAGTTCCAGATAATAGTTCTTTTTTATTTACATTTAAATTTTCAGCTATATGAGGTAAATTTATCCCATCAGCAAGGTTCTTTCGTTTTAGCATAGTTTTATTTTTTTTTAATTAGCAAATCCGGGTATTCAAAAAAACAGACGTACTTTTAGAACAATATAAAAAAGCACTGCCATAAGTCTAAATTACTGGAGACAGAAAATCAATTATAAAAAAATGACACAAAACGGAAATTATTCGTCACAAAACAAATTATATAAAGGATGAGATAATATGCGGAAGTATAAAGTAACTGTACTGGCTTTAATTAATAAACTCCTTACTGCTGACAAAAGGCTTTGATTTGATAAAAAAATAATTGCAAATATAATTATATTCCCAGATACAATTATCTTCTTTTTGTACGCTATTTTTAGCCCATCTGGTAATAAAAACATTAATAAGTTTTCATTTCTATTGATAATGTTTGCAACAAAATATAACCAAAGTAATAAAATAAAAACTTGCTATTTTATTTAATAAAATGATTTTTGATAAGCCGAAAAAAGTTGTATTGTACACAACTTTTTTCGGCCTGTAACTTTAAGATAAATCTGCAAAAGATCTTCCAAAAATAAATCCGAAATAAAAAAGCACAGAGGCTGTAATTATAACATAGATTATAAATTTATTTGGCTGTACTTTCACATAATTTTCAATCCGTGTCAAAATAGTTTTCATAATAAAATTTAAAATAGGTTAATTTTCATTTACAATATATTTAATTTCTGATGAATTTATATCTGCTCAAAAATACTTTTAAACTGATACAAGATTCTTTCGATTAAGCGTAAATCTTCGGTTACGATTTCGGCACTTCCTTTCATTTCCTGCTGAAACAAAATTTGTTTGTTATAAGAAGTATGCAGTCCGTCTGGCAGTGCAACATCAACCAATAGATTTCCGTCTTTATCCGGAACCAGAGAAATGTTCTGAATTCTGCCTTTTAAAACACCAAATTCCCTGTCCGGAAAATTAAGACAAATATTTTATCTTTAAACATGTAGGACCGCAATCCTTAAAATCTGCTTGTTTATAAAATGAAAAAAAACAGACATTACTTAACCTCAAAATTGTCAAATTTAAATCTCTGATTGTTTGCTGATTTTACTACAACATAATATTTCCCTACTGGCAAACTAAACCGAATCTTACTCCCTTTTGTCTTTACAAGAGATGCAGAGATGGGGATTAATAAATCTATATTCTTAGTTTGTTCATATTCATTTCCATTATAAATTTCTAGTAACAATTCTTCTTTTCTAAATTTTTTAAAATCATTGTTTTGAACAAAAACTGTTTTGAAAACTTTATCAGGATAAATACTAGTTAAATTTGTTTCCAGATTATTTACTACGAAATAATCTGCACTAGATTTCATTAAAGTATCCTTCTCAAAAACTGATTTGGGGATTAAAACAAGATTTTCTTTTGTTTTACTAATTAATGCTTCTTGGTTGATTGTAATAGGATTTATTTTAGAGAATTCTCTAAAATAACTTGCCATATGACGTCTCTCTCCTTCTTTTTCTATATGTCCATGACCAGCATAAACAAATATTTTTGCTTTTGGGTCTCTTTCTAATATCTTCATTATATTTTTTGCCTGTCCAATCTCCCTGTCAATACTACTGTCATAATTTTCGTGTCCTACAATAGTAAATCCCATTTTTTTTGCCTTTCTTATAAAGTGTCCAAAATAAGGTTCTTTAGTATATAGACCGTTTTTAGAGTTAGGGATAATTGTAGTATCTCCTTCTCTATTAGGAGTAAATGCTTCAATTGATAAATATGTAAATTCGTTTTGTTTTAAAACATCTAAAAGCTGCATCGCAAATAATCTGTGTTTTGGATAAAAATGATCTTCATTAAGCATAATAACTTGATTATTTTTTGCCAGTTCTGAAATTGATGTAAAAACAGAATCATTTTTTTTAACCCCCTTTAATGATAATGCAAACTCTATTGTTTTATCAAAGTGATCTTTTTCATTTTCATGATTACTTATCAATTCATCATATTCTTTATTATTTGACATAAAAGAATTAAGAGTCATAATAAATGTCTTTTTCCAAATACTTCGTTTAGGATTTGTAAATGGCGCTTTTTGCAGCTTATCTCTTCCTTGAAGAAAGTTTATACAATTATTCGTATAATAATTAAAAATATTAAAAGATGTAATTTTTTTTAAATTAGTAGAATCTAAATAAACTCTCTTCATATTTTCATTGTTTATCCTCAAAACATCATCTCTATTTTTCAAAGATTTTGTAACACAAATTATTTTTTTTCTACCTTTTTGTTTTTCACATATTACTACTCCATTTATAATATCATTTTTTATAAGTCTTTCATGCAATAATGTATCAATTGGAGTTTCTACTTTTTCAAAAAAATAGTACATTTTCATTTCATCATCTATTTTTTTACTACTTAAAATTAAATTGTCAACAGAAACCTCTTTAATACCTCTCAATTCACTTTTGAAACTGCTTCTTTTAATCTTAGAAAGATCATCATAAATGGTATTCTCTAAAAAATCGATAGAAACATCAATAGAGTCGTTATAAAATAAATCACCTTTATTTTTTTCGCCTACAATATAATTATGACTAAGAATTTCTTGTTTTATGGTTTTACATCCCATTATGAGAAATAAAAAAAATATTAAAATAAAAAATTTAGTCAAATTATTAATTCCATTTACCTTGATAGGAGTCATAATTACATGTTGTTTTAAATTTATAATTAAGTTCTTTTAAAAATGGACGCAATATTATTTTTTTTTGTTTTTTATATTATCTCTGAAATATACCCCTAAACTGATACAAAAGTCTTTCAATTAATCTTAAGTCTTCTGTTATAATATCTGCATTCCCCTGCATTTCTTGCTGAAAAGGAATGCTTTTTTTATAAGAGGTCTCTAATGCTTTAGGCAATGAAACATCAATTAATAGATTTCCATCTTTATCTGGAGTTAATGAAATGGCTTGTATTTTACCTTTTATTATTCCAAATTCTCTATCTGGAAAATTTGCCAGTTTTATGTTTACATTTTGACCTTCCTTAATTTTACCTGAATTTAGCGCCGCCGCTTTAACTTTTCCAACATAGCCATTTTCTTTATTTGGGATAATAGCAAAAATGGTTGATCCAACTTCTACAGATTGATTTTCGGACCAAATTTGCAAAAAGCTGATTTTGCCATTAATAGAAGACCGTAAAACGTAATTCAACTCCCAATCCTTAACTGCTTTTTTTAATAGATATAATGCTTGAATTTTGTTGTTTTCAAGATTTATAAACTCTTTACTTTCGTTTATATGTGTTGTTTTGCTATTTCGGCTTAATTCATTTAAGGAAGATTTTAACTGCGAAATTGTACTAAGAAAACTTTTATAGCTTTTTTGAGCTTGTAAATAAAGTAATCGTTGTTTTTCTACTTCCTGCGAAGCATATATTCCTTTTTGAAATAAAACTTCATATCTGTCTAATTCGTTTTTCTGAAGGACTAATTCATTTTGATTAATTTCTTTTTGTGACTCTAGTAGATTTAAGCGTTCTCGCAGTTGAATGGACTCATAATCCTGAGCTTTTCCTTCAATCCGATATGGCTGAAGTTTCATATTTAATTCGTCTGCAACATATTCTTTCTTAAAGTTTGCAAATGCACTTTCTACTTCGCCAAGCTGAACTGAATTTAATTTATCAAATGGAAATTGAACCTTATTTATATTTATTGTGTCTAAAATATTTTTTAGCATAAATACGTCATTATAATTTGCAGAATTTTCTAGAATGGCTAAAGCAGTATTCTTTGTAACAAAGATTTTATCTTTAACTAAAATAGCCTCAATTCTTCCCGATGTTTTAACAACTAATTTTTGAGGAGGAATATTTGTTGTTATCACAATCTGCGAGGAGATAATATCCGGATACTTAACAAACCATGATATTAAAAACAAGATTATTACAAATAGCAGTAATATAGTATTACCCCACTTTTGAATTGCTTGCGGTGGATCAGACAAAACATCTCGCACCTCTTCACTGTATATTTTTAAACCGTCATTTACTTCTTCCATTTTAATTTCCTAGTTCTAATTGATTCTTAACCAATGAGTAATATTTCCCTTTTAGCTGTGTTAAATCATTATGACTCCCTTGTTCTACTATTTCGCCGTTTTCGAGAACAATGATATTGTCTGCATTTTTTACTGTACTCAAACGGTGCGCTACAATTATAGCTGTTTTTCCATGAATAAAATTGCTTAGGTTTTCCATAATTACTTTTTCATTATTTGCATCGAGTGCACTTGTTGCTTCATCAAAAAATAAATAAAATGGGTCTTTATAAACTGCTCTGGCAATCATAATCCGTTGTTCTTGTCCACCGCTTAGACGTATTCCTGAAGTTCCTAACTCTGTATTATATTTATTTGGCAGTTTTTCAATAAAATCTTCAATATTAGCAACAAAGGCTGCATTGTTTAACTTCTCTCTATTAATAAACTCATTTTGCTCAGATTCTGAAATATTTCCCCCAATACTATCATTGAACATAAAAGTATCCTGCATTACTGCGCCACAATTCAAACGCCAGTAATCATTATGAATATCGTTTAAATCAATTGGCCCAATATTGATACTTCCTTTCGTGGGGTTGTAAAACTTTAATAATAATTTCATTAAGGTCGTTTTACCACTTCCACTGGCACCAACAATAGCTGTGGTTTTTCCTTCTGGAATAACACAATTAATATTTTTTAAAATTAAAGGCGAAGATTTCCCACCATAACGATAGGATAAATCTTTTAAAATTATAGACTTATCATTTGGTAATTCTTTTGCTTTATGTGCCGAAACAACATCTTCATCTTCTCTTAAATGAACTTGAGACAAACGTTCTAAACTAATTTTTGCATCTTGCCAGGACTGGATAAAAAGAACAAAATTTCCAAGGGGCATATTAAGCTGCCCTACTATGAACTGAATTGATGTCATCATACCAAGTGTAAGATTACCGTCGACAACTGCTTTAGCAGAAAGAAATGTGATAATGATGTTTTTAAATTCATTTATAAAATTGGCTCCAATAGTTTGATATTGTGCTAATTTCAATGTACTCAAAGATGTTTTAAATAAACTGATCTGGTTAAATTCCCATTTCCAGCGGTTTTTTCGTTGTGAATTATTTACTTTAATTTCTCTTACTCCATTAATAATTTGAATTAGTGAAGTTTGATTTTGTGATAATTGATCAAATCTTTTAAAATCTAATTCTGCTCTTTTTTTTAAGAAAAAGAAAGTCCATCCCACATACAAAGCTGCTCCAATTATAAATACGAGAAAAATCGTTAAATCATAATAAGCAAGAATTGCATTAAACAGCACAAAAGTGACCATCGAAAAAACCATATTCAAACTCGACGAAGAAATAAAATTCTGGATGCGGGTATGATCTGTAATTCTTTGTAAATGTTCTCCTGAATTTCTTGTTTCGAAATAATTTACAGGCAGTTTCATCATTTTATATAAAAAATCTGAAATCATTTTTATGTTAAACCTGCTGGTTATATGTATTAGAATCCATTCTCTAAAAACACTAACTAAAGTTTGTGATAAAATCAGCACAAACTGCGAAATCAATATCAAATAAATAAACGGAATGTCCTGATTATTTACACCAACATCAACTATCGACTGCATTAAAAATGGCAGGATAAACTGAATTATAGTTGCTACAAATAATCCTATAAATATTTGATAAATTAGTTTTTTATAGGGCTTAAAGTAAGGATATAAAAAGGAAAATCCTTTAGAAGTTTCTTTGTCATCATTCTGTTCGTGAAATTTGGTATTAGGTTCAAGAATTAAAACAAATCCTGTGGCATCAATAGTATCTGTCCATGCGGTTTTAAAATCTTCATGAGAATATACAAGTAAACCCTGAGCCGGGTCTGCGATCCAGATTTTTGTTTTAGATGTTTTGTACACTACAACAAAGTGTTTTTGTCTCCACGGAACAATAAAGGGAGTTGGAGCTTCATTTATTAAACTTTCTAAAGAAATTCGCATTCCCAGAGTTCGCATTTCTATTTCTTCTGCGGCCTCGGCAATTCCTGCCATTGTTACGCCAAGTTTCGTAATGTTTGCTTTATCCCGTAAAAATTCTCGCGAAAAGGTTTTGCCATGGTATTTAGCAATCATTCTCAGGCAGGTTGGTCCGCAGTCTCGATAATCTAATTGCCTGAAATGGGGGAAAGTTTTTTTTATCATTACAATACTTTACTTTCTTTTATGTTCATAAAGTTGGTTTCAAAATTTGCTTTTTCCATGTTTTAATTATTTTTAAAGAATTTTATTTTGATAAAAGAATAAGATAATAAATTAGTAAAAGCATGCAATAAGAAAGATTGGAATATGCCAAATTTAATTCGATACATAGCAAATATAAATCCACCAAATATTTTTGGAAGTGAAACTATTATCAATAAAAAAAAACAAATTGATTGAGAGTTGATTTATATCTAATTGAAAATTTACAATGTGTGCCAGCCCAAATAAAATTGAACTGAAATACACTAAAAATAGCAGTTGATTTTTACTATATGATTTAAGAAAATAATATTGTTTTATACAAAACCTCAATATGAAATAATATATAGGTAAAGATGAAAAACTAATTAAATAGATTAAAATCTTGTCTTTTATAGTATGGTCAAGAAAAAAACAAGTTAACATACTTAGAAATAAAGCAATATTTATCCTGCTTTTCTTTAAAAACGACCTTAAAAGCAGTTCTTCTTTTAAAGGTGCAATAATAACGACATTTAGAAAATAAAGCGCTTGGCTGTCAAAATGAATAATAAGTTTAAATTTATCGGCCATTATGAACGTTAGAAAAGACATAACAAAAAAGCACAATTGAATAATTAAAAAGTAGATAATAAATCCTTTAAATTTAATATTACTATAAATTAAATCCGGACTCCTAAATACATTTTTAAGATCTTCAAAAAAAGTTTTAATCATTTATTTATTTTATTCTTTTAATTAATCCCAAACGATTTTTATAATTGCTTTTTTCAATTTATGATTACAGGAATGTTAAAATTTCCATCTCACCTGATATGGATACATTTCATATATAGTATTATCCTCATTTATCGTATAACCAAGCTTTGCATCTTCTTTCGCAGTCTTAAATAAAGCTTTAATATCTTCTTCTTTAGTTCCTAATCTTGCCATACATACCGCTTTGTAACATTTCGCATCTGAAAAATTAGGATATACTTTTAATGCTTTATCAAATAATGCAATTGCTTCATCCCATTTTTTTAGCTCATATTTTGCAATCCCATAGTAAAATAGAGCTGTAGGATGTTCCAGACCTTGTCTGTTTTTAAATAAATCGTCGTTATATTCTTTGAATATTTTTTCTGCTTTTTCGTATTCATTTAGTTGCAGATAACATAGGCCAATATAAAAGCTATAGGCATGATCCATTCTGTATCCATTACCATATTTATTAATACAATCCTGAAAGTCTACAATTGCATCTTTATAGGTTTTAGCAAAAATACATTTGATAAAAGCCCGGTAAGGCTGCCATTGTTCCGGGTCGTATTGAACAGCTTTATCAATAAACTTCATACCAATTTCATATTTTCTGGTTTTAAAATATGGCATCGCTTTTTCCTGCCATAAAGAGGCAATTGTACTATCTTTTTTTAATCCTTCATCTAAGCAATTTTGCCACTCCGACATTTGATAGTTATAATTATAACGTTCTGCACAATTAGTTACATACTCCAGAACTATGGCATCTTGCTTCTTTTTTATTTCTAAATTACTTTGAGGATAAATGAACTGCGAGATATTAATAAAAATTATTAGCAGGATACTTTTCATTATTATTTTTTTATAATGTATTTAAAGCTTCAAAATTTTAAAATAAGTTTTTTTTTAAATCATGTATTATACTTTGCTTTCTTTAATTAATGCCCAAACGCGATCATTATAATTACCTTTATTAATGCCTGTTAGTTTCTCAAGTATTTTAAAATAATTATCATTACCTTTTTCATATTTTCCGCAGCTCAACAATTCCATAACTGCCGGAAAACCTTTTTCTTTTTCAATTTTCTGAATGATTAAAGCATTGATTACATAAGGAACTAATAAATGTTTCTCCCTGCTCTCTCCAAAATTATAAAATTCGTCATAGGTCGAGAGCCAATCAATATTAGGATTTGAGGCTATTTTTTCTTTAAATGAAGCCAAAATTTGTTTCCAGCCTATTCCCCAGCTTCCGCCATATAAATAAGCACAACCTTCATCAACGGGTTTGTTTATTTTATTTCGGGCTATTACATTTCTAACACGTTCGTGCCATAAATCATGCGGATCAAAACTGTCAAAATGCTCATTATTTGTACCATTCACTAATAAAGTTGTATTGTTTTCAGTAGCATTCAATGAATTAAAACTTAATCCATTATAATCAATTTTATAATTTACCCCTATGTTTTGCAAAACTTCCTGTAAATCACTGCAGCCATACCATTCAATGTCTTTATTTGGGGCATTTAGTTTTTTATCAAATAAAGTGACTGTTTCAACATAATCTGATGCGGTTTTAATATTTAAAGAATTTTTAAAGTGAAATGTACAGTTCTTTATTTTTTTGCTTTTCCAAGAAGCTGTATTTCTTTTCAAAGGAGATAAAAAGTAGAATTTATTATCTTTTTGTTTTGCCAAAAGTTCAAAGCTTGCGCCCAAAATAGGTAAACCTTCTGCTGAACCAATATAGGAAATTTGAACTATGTAGTTATTATTATCTAATGGAACTATATTGGTTAAATATCCTTTATAGAAATTTTCGTCTTTATATTTATTACTTTTTTCAATCCCTTTAATTTCATCTAAAAGTAATGAGGTCTCTAATAGGTCTTCCTTTAAAACATAAGCATTCTCATTATTGTTTTTTTCTTTTTCACTTAAAAAACCATTTAAACAATTTTTCAGATTGTTTGCAATTAAAGTATCTTTTGGCATTTTAATATAAACAGGAATATTTATATACTTAGTTTGCCCAAATGCTGAAGGAATAAACAAAAGTAACAGAGCCGGAAAAATTATTTTTTTTATCATTTTTTTATCCTAGTTAAAATTAAAATATCCTTCGTTTTCTTTTTTAAGGAATTCATTATATGAATTAAGTACACAAAAATCCTTATATCTAAAATCTAGATCTCTATTACTTAAGTTAAAATATGATGGAAGTTTTCTATATTTATCAAGTATTGTATGGCATCGTAAATCTAATTCTTGATAAAATTTTACTCCCTTCTGAGTATAAACTTTATTTAAATTTAAAAGTTCTAAACCTGTTCTGAATCTGTTAAATTGATCTGCAAACCTGCCTAATAGTTCATGTTTTTCTCTACCTGAGAAAACATTCTTCGACAACAATAAATCAAAACATTCTACTCTTCTTGTAACTGTATATAAACCGTGAAAAGCTCCAAAAAGATCTCTGTAATCCCACTCTTTTCCAGTTAAATCTCGCATAATAGTATTTAGAGCGTCGATAATAAAGAAATCTTTTACAGCATGCATTTTATAATATAAAAAGTTATGAGACCCCTGATGAATTAATTCTTCAATAAAATAAATAATATTGTTTTTGCCTAAAACATATAAATAAAGCATACCTAGGGTTTCAATTGTAGTAAAATTTAAAATATGAGAATTGTCATGCAGGTATATTTTTTTGTTTGCAAAAACAAGTTCCTGATAAAAATCAGGTAAAAACTTTTTTATTATTATAATTGCTTTTTCAAGTTCTTTATAATTATTATACCAAACAGAATTATATATCGGATTAGGGTTTACAATATGTCCTCTATATGATTGAACAAAATATTTTTCAAGAAGCGGGTGAATTTCTTTCACAATCTCAAATCCTTCAATCAAAAGAATATCTTCTACTTTTTCACTATTTTGAAAATAACCTATTTCTGGTAAATATGCTATTTCATTTTTGTTATGTGAATATTTTATACCCAGTGTAGATTTTTTTATAAAATATCCCTGCATAATTTCTATCAGCAACTCATTTGAAAGAACTTTAGATTTGTGAGAGTTAAAATATGCAAACAATAAAGGATCACTAAATGTATTGTCATCATCAAAATGTAAGTTATTAAAGAGATCTGGATTTTGTTTATATATTAATAACTTAATTGTATCTATAATTTCTTCTTTATTTTCTATTAAACTTTGCATATTTTACAATCTTCATTACAATTAATTAATACACTTTGCGTTTTCAGAGTTAGAGGATTTAAAGCAATTAATCTTCCTATGGTTTGGCAGTGTTGATATTGTTCTAAAAGGAAAAAAAGTATTTCCTTAAAAATTAATGATGACAGGATATTAATATTAAATGAGATAGATGGATGAAAAAGATATTCACCAAACATTCTTTCAAAATATTCTGTTTTATAATGTTCTCCATAAGTTTTACTCGCATAATTTGAGAGGTATTCATTACATGATGTTATATCAGGAACATATATGGGTCCAATCTTAATAAATTCGTATGAATATGCCATCATGATATACGGGATCTTTTCACTGAAGCAAATTTCATTGAGATTCTTTACAAACATACCTTTTGGATCGCATGCTTTAACAATAAAATCTGGCTTTATATCCTTAATAAAAGTACTTAGTTCTTCTTTATCAAAAAGATTTGCATCGTGCGTTTGAATATCTATTAAAAAATTTTCTTTAATTTTTTTCTTTAAAGACTCTGTCTTTTTCTGATTAATATCTAGTTTATCAAAAGTTATCACTTTTAATAAATCTGTACTCTCTACATTATCAAAATCAACAATATGAATATTTTTAAAACCAAATTGTGCTAATAGATATATTAATGTACTTCCTCCTCCGCCAGCTCCAAATATCAACAGTTTTTTTTCTTTGGCTTTTTCGCTTGTATCATCGCCTGATAAATAGTTCAAATAAAGGTTGCTTCTCGAATTGGATATAAATTCTGCAGTCTCCAGAAATCCCTTCTTGTTTAAATCATAAAAAGGAAATCTTTTTAAGTCACTTTCATAAATTCCATTTTTAAGCATTCTTTCTAAAAGGTTGTAATTTTCTACATTATTTTCTATTTCCAAATAACTTTTATCATTACCTACAAAACCAATACAAATTTTATTTAATGCTTTATATATTGTCAAATACTTCTTGAAATAATATTTAATTTCCATTTACAAATCGATTAATTTTTTCTTCATAATATTCTATTTCTGAGGTATTATTCAGCATGCCCAAATGATCTCCTTCATAAGCAATTAACATTCGCTTAGAAACATTTTGTGATACAATATTTTGACCATCTTCTAAATTTGTTATAATATCATTTTTAGCTACAAAAATTAAAATCTTTGATTCAACTTTTTGCCACTTCTTAGGAAGTTCATAATCAGAATTACTAATTATCTCTTTTTGTTTAGCTTTTTCTAATCGCTCAATTGTAATGTTTACATCGTAAACACATCCTTCAGCAATAATAAATTCAGTTTTTTCATCTTGTACAGCTAATACTGTTGCAATTGTACCCATAGATAGAGCAACTATTCCAATATTATCTATTTTTAAATCTCTTTTGAAGTATGCTAAAACATTTTTCATATCGTTTGAAAATTCTTCATAAAAAAGCCTTTTAGAATCTATTTGAAAAGAAGAACTTTTTCCAAAACCGCGATAATCAAAAGAAATAACTCTGAATCCTAATTTTGTGTAAAACGAAATATATGGCAAATAATAAGACATATTACCATAATCACCATAAGCAAGTAAAACTGTTTTAGTTTTCTCTCCTTTTATTTTATTTCCATTGGGTTCAGAAACCCAAGCACAAATTTCTACGTCATTATTCTTTACAATTACTTCTTTGTATTGAATATTATACTCTTTTGGTGTAGATATATACTCTTTCTTAGGATTAATTGCATAGTTAAAAATCGAATAGAACATAAGAGAAAACAATAATATTGGCTTCATATTAATTTTAATTGAAAAAATACTGTCTGAAAGTTGTATTTTCAGACAGTATAAAAAAGTTATATATTATCACATGGAACTGTGCGAACAGGATCAGCTGGTCTTGAATCGTGACATGCTTCCATTATTCCGCCAGAAATACTCTCTAATAACTCTTCTGAAGCAATAGCTTCTGCTCTTTCTTTTAAAGCATCTAAATTTAATTTCATAGTTTTTAATTTTAATAACAATAAATAATATTGACATATAATCCGTGCCATCGGCTTGCTTGCAAGCATCTATTTAGAATACATTTCTTCTACAACTGGCCATTTGCAAAATAATTTGTACTTAAATTATTTCCTTCTTCTATCTCAAACTCAATAATTAAGACAACAACGGGTTGCGGTTTTTTGAGAATATCAATAAATGAAGAAAAAAGTAAAAGATTTAAATTTTAAAAATCATATACTTTTTAAATAAATGTTTCGCTAAAAATTGTTTCACATTTACAAGTCCAAAACTAGAGCTAAAGGTTATTTCTCACAAACTATGTAAATCGAAATTCAGGAATGTCGATAAGAAATTCAGGAATTCCAGGCAAAAAACATCCCAAACACCTTGTTTACAACAACTTAAAAAAACGCAAAAAACATGATCTCTTATTCTTATTTTATGCATATATGCTCTATTTTTACAAAAAACAATTGCACATGATTTCTTACAAACTTCTTAGAACTGTTATTTTACTATTCATTCCCCTACTATTGAATGCCCAGACTAAGGAAAAAGACTTTACAAAATTATCTTATGATGAATTACATGATTTGTATTTTGATAATGTAGGTAATCCCAAAAAACAAATACTATATACAAAGGCATATATGACCAAGGCTGTAAGAGAAAATAATAATATTAGAAAAGCAAGAGCTAATTATCAAATTGCCCTTTTATATTATAAAACCGATGTCAATAAGGCAATTATGTATTTGGATAGTGTTATTAAATATTCCCAAAACACAGGCGATAGATCCTTTCCTGTAGCTGCTTATTGTGAAAAAGCAGATTTTCTTAAAATGCAGTATAAATTTAAAGAGGCTATGGCTAATTATAATGAAGCAGAAAAGATTGCACTTAAAACGAATACCGATTATTATTATGTAGTAAGAGAATATATAGGTATAACTAAGTCAGAAGATTTAGGCGATTATAATGAGGCATTAGAAATTTATAAAGAATGTTACAAATATTATAAAAGTATAGATGTAAGAAATTCTAGATATTCCAGAAGATATCAGGGTATTCTTTTTGGATTGGCAGATTGTCATAAATCTTTATATAATACAGATTCAACTACATATTATAATAAAATAGGGTATAAAGAATCTCACATAACTAAGAATGAAGAGTACAAATATCTTTTCATATTAAATGAAGGAGCAAATCAAGTATTAAAAAAAAATTATAAAGCTGGATTAGACAGTATTAATAAAGCATTGCCTAAAATGATTAAGTATGAAAATGTTGGCAATGAATTAGCTGCTTATTATTATTTAGGAAAAGCTTATGATGGATTAGGAAAAAAAGCAAAAGCAGCAGAAAACTTTATTAAAGTAGATTCTATATACAAAATAACAAAAGAAATAAGCACTGAGTTTGTAGATGGATACCCGTATTTGATAACCTATTATAAAAACTCAGGAGATAAGGAAAATCAATTAAAATATATTACGGTTTATATGTCTATAGATAGTATTTTAAAGAAAAATTATCGTGAATTGAATAAGTTGGTGAATAAAGAATATGACATTCCCCATTTAATTTCTGATAAAGAAAATCTTATTGCTTCACTTAACAATGATAAAATAAAAACGAATTGGGGCTTTGCATTCTTACTTTTAACAATTATTAGTTTAGGAAGTTTTGCCTTATATCAGTATAAAACAAAAAAACAATATCGATCTAGATTTGAAAAAATAATAAACGAAACCAAAATCAATGACGATTTTGAGGTTAAAAAAGATAGTACGGTAAAAATTGAAGATATTGGTATTGCAGAAGAGTTAATTAATCAGATTTTGGAAAAACTCAGTCGTTTTGAAAGTAACAAAGGATATCTGGAATCTAATATTACTGTGCAAATGCTATCTACCGTATTTGAGACAAACTCAAAATATGTCTCTAAAATAGTGAACGTATACAAGAAAAAATCATTTACGCAATATATAAATGATTTAAGAATTGACTATACTATTAGTCAATTACAAGAAAATAATAAACTACGAAAATATACGATTCAGGCACTAGCACTAGAATTTGGTTTTAACAATGCTGAATCTTTTTCAACGGCTTTTTATAAAAAAACTGGTATAAAACCAACTTATTTCATTAAAGAACTGGGCATAGGAACACAAACCACTAATTAACAAACACTTAAAACATTAACAAACTCGAAATTCCTGAATTTCGATAAGCATAACACACTATTTTATAATTCATGAATAAGTACCTTATATATTTGCAGTTATAACAATACGTTTAAATCTATAAAAATGAAACAAAAAAAAGAAAACAAAGCAATTAAAAAATTTAATTTAGAAAAATTTGAAGTAGCAAAATTGAAGAATTTGCATATAATTAAAGGGGGAAAAGCTCCTGGAGACGATACGATTGATGGAACTGGTAACAAAGGTGGACATTCATCTGGAGATTGCTAAGAAAATTTAAAAGTATTAAAAATTATCATTTAAAGCAGATGAAACCATTTTACAATGTAATCTTATTTTTTTTAATTCTAATGAGTTGTAAACCAACACATGATTCAAGTGTTTCGTATGTTAAGTTAAATCAAAAAAACGAGCTTAAAGCATCAGAATTACAAACCTGGTACAAAAAAGATTATATGGAAGATACTATTCCAGGGATTTCATTGGACAAATGGTTTGCTTTAAACAAAAAGAAACCTAAAAATAATAATATCATTGTTGCAATAATAGATACACAAATTGATCTGAAACATGAAGATTTACAAGGACAAATCTGGACAAATAAAAAAGAAATTCCTAACAATGGCATTGATGATGACCATAATGGTTATATAGATGATATAAATGGCTGGAGTTTTACAGGAACTAAAAGCGGCGGTTATGTTGTGTGGAGTAATTATGAATATGTACGTATAGTAAGAGATTGGGCGCTATTATTTAAAAATAAAACGGAATTTCAAATAAACACTCAAGATCAATACAAGTATAAAGAATATCACAGAGCTTTAAAAAAACTGGAAGAGAAAAATAAGTATTACAGAAATTGGTTTAAATCTTTAAATTATAAAGCTGTACTTTTTCCAATAGCAAAAGACACTTTAAAATACTTTTTTCCTAAAGAGGATTATACATTCAAACAGTTAGATAGTATGTATAAAAAGTATAAGATAAATGATAAAACTTTTAAGCAAAGACGCGATGATAATGATAGAGATTTAGGAGCATTAATTGGTTGTATGATGTCTAGTCTAGAGATGAATCAAAACACTTTGGAAGACATTTTAGAAATGCAAACCCAATTGGATTCAGTTATAAATAAGAATCTTAATTTAGATTATAATGAGCGCTTATTGATAGGTGATAATCCTACTATTTTAGAAAAAGGTTATGGCAATAATAATGTAAGTAATAATAAAGCAGGCCATAGACCATTTCAGGATCATTGTACAAAAATGGCTGGAGTAATTGGAGCTAATCGAGAAAATAATATAGGTATAAAAGGAATTCTGCAAGATGTAAAAATTATGCCTTTAAATATTTCTCCATCTGGAGATGAACATGATAAGGATATAGCTATGGCTATTAGATATGCGGTAGATAATGGCGCAAAAATAATTAATATGTCTTTTTACAAAGAATTCTCTTTACATAAAGAATGGGTATTTGAAGCCATAAAATATGCCGAAGAGAATAATGTATTGTTAGTTCATATCGCAGGAAATGATGGTGTTAATATTGATATAAATCCATGTTATCCAAATGATAATGATTTTGAAAATTTTAAAGAAGTAAGTTCGAATTTTATCAATGTAGGATCTGTTACTCATAAAATGAATGATAATTTTGTTTCTGACTTTTCTAATTATGGAAAAGAGAATGTCGATTTATTTGCACCGGGAGAAGAAATATATTCCACAAGTGCAGGTAATACTTATAAATTTGATTCAGGAACTTCAATGGCAGCACCAATGGTTTGCGGAACAGCAGCATTAATCTGGCAATACTATCCGAACCTAAAAGCTGCACAAGTAAAACAAATTATTCTCGATTCAGGAACATCTTATAATTTTGAAGTAATTGTACCCGGTACAAAAGACAAGAAAGTTCCATTTTCAGAATTATCAAAATCCGGTAAAGTTCTAAACGTTTATAATGCAATGAAACTTGCTGAAAAAGTTAGTAAAAACAAATAATGTCCCATTATAAAATTACACCTTTTCCAGAATATGTTCTTAGAACACCTTTGTTTCCATTGTCATCTTACCTGGAATTAATTGAAAATTATTCATCTGAAAAAGCAAAAGAATTTTACAAAAATGCTGTAGTAAAAGAAGCCATTAATTTAGCTTCTCCTGAATTACGAAGAGAATTGGACAAATGGACACTGGAAACTTCTTCCCTCTTCAACGAAAAAAAACAGGCTTTAGAACTTACTTTTTTAAAATATACAGCGAGAATGTCTTCTCGCTGTACTCCTTTTGGTTTATTCGCAGGTTGTTCAGTCGGAAAACTTGATTCTGAAACCAATATAACATTAGAATCTCTTTATAAGTATAAACGATTTACACAATTTGATATGCAATATTGGGTTGCAATGCTTCAGGATATTGCAAAAAGAAAAGAAGCTGCGCTGCATTTAAAATATTTTCCTAACTCATCAATTTACGAAATAGGCGATTTTTATCGTTTTATCGAATATAAATACGTCAATGCAAAACGAGAGCATAACATTTCTGCATTACGCAAATCTGAACTGTTAGAACAAATAGTACTCGAGGCAAAATCAGGAATCACTATCAATAAAATGATTTCATTTTTAGCTGCTAATGATTCTGAAAAAGAACAAGCCGAAGCGTTTGTTTTTAAACTAATAGATTTTCAGTTTTTAATAAGTGAATTAGACGCGGTTATAACCGGAAGCAATGAATGGAAAAGAGTAATTAATATCTTCGCTGCAATCCCTTCTTTTAGTAAGGAAACTGAATTGTTTAAGAGCCTAAACAAAAAACTTTCTCATTTAGATCGTAATTTGTCACCACCTGAAAAAGTTTATGCAGAAATTAAGGAAGCAATCGAGAAAATTGGAACTAATCATGAAGAAAAATATCTTTTTCAAACCGATTTAAACATATTGGCTTCAAAAAATAACTTAGATAAAAAAGTTTTCCAAAGAGTGTCAGGAGCAATTCAGTTTTTAAACGGTATTCAGAAACATAAAAAAGTCGAAAATCTGGAAAATTTTAAAAAGGCTTTTATTAAAAGATATGAATCTAAAGAACTGCCTTTAAGTACCGTATTAGATACTGAAACAGGAATTGGTTATTTGCAAAACCATGAAATGAATGACAGCCACGAAATACTGGAAAATTTTTCATTTAAGTCTAAGAAAGCAGACGAAAAAAATCAGATCTGGACGTCGATTGATTTAATTTTGCAGAAAAAACTTCATAATTGTATTTTTAAAGGAGAAAAAAGCATCGTACTCACCGAAAAAGATTTTCCTGATTTTGATACTGACTTAAAAGATATTCCTGTAACTTTTTCGGTAATTATTGAACTTTTTAATAATGAACAAATTGCTTTATTATCTGGAGGAAGTATAAGCGCTGCAAAATTATTAGGCCGTTTCTGCAATGGCAATAGCGAAATCTATAATCTCACAAAGGAAATTATTAAAAAAGAAAACGAATATCACCACGATAAGATTCTAGCCGAAGTCGTACACATTCCAGAGTCCAGAACAGGAAATATATTAAAACGACCTGTTCTTCGAAAACATGAAATTAGTTATTTATGTAAGCCAGGTGTTTCTCAGGAAGATAATTTAGATTTGACAGATTTGTTTATATCTGTTAAATCAAATAAAATTGTTTTACGCTCAAAAAAACACAATAAAGAAATAATGCCATGTTTATCAAATGCGCATAATTTTTCATCAGGCAGTTCACTTCCTATTTATAATTTTCTATGCCATCTTCAATTACAGGACATCAAACCCGTTTCTTCTTTTAATTGGGGAATACTGGAATCTCATTATGACTTTTTTCCAAGAGTTATTTATAGCGAAATTATACTATCAAAAGCAAAATGGAGGGTTAAAAAAAACGAAATCATTCTATTTTATACGATCAGCAAAAATGATTTACCAAAAGAATTTTTAAAATGGAGATTAGAACGAAATATTCCGCGATTTGCAAATTGGGTTAATTCTGACAATACTTTGTTATTCGATTTTGAATCAACAATTTGTATTGAACTATTCCTAAAATCAATTAAACAAAAAGAAGATTTTTTTCTTGAAGAATTTTTATTTACAGAAAAATCAATGGTCCAAAACAATGCTGGAGAGCATTTTTCTAACCAGATTGTATTATCTTATTACAAAGAAAAAGCGTAAAAAATGCAAAGAGATTTTTGCCTGGGCAGTGAATGGCTTTATTATAAAATTTATACTGGTGTGAAAACATCTGATTATATTTTATTAGAAAAATTAAAGCCTATTATTTCAAATTTACAACGCAAAAAGATCATTCAAAAATGGTTCTTTATTCGTTACAAAGACACAGAAGAGCATCTTCGTATTCGTTTTTTGGTAAGCGATACAAAGCATCTAACTACAGTTATTAAATCTTTTTATCCTGTTTTTAATGAGTTATTAGAGCAAAATTTAGTTTGGAATATACAAACCGATACTTATAAAAGAGAAATAGAAAGGTATGGCAAAAACACGATGTTAGATTCAGAATTCCTTTTTTGGGAGGATAGTAAAATGACTTTGCGCTGCATCAAACTTAAATCTCAATTTGCTTCGCAGGACACTCAGTTATTGTTTAGCTTTTATGCTATTGATTCTTTTTTAAATTCCTTTAGATTATCAGACAAGGAAAAATTATCATTAATGAATAATTTACAAACTTCTTTCAAAATAGAATTTGACGTAGATAAAGAACAGAAAAAAGAAATGTCTAAAAGCTACCAATCGTTATATCCGCAAATTAATGAATTTCTATCAGCTGCATCACATGATAATTTTAAGGAAATAGCAAAAATTGTAAATAAAAAATCCAAAAATATCGCTAAGAAAACTTTAGAAATTAAAGCTAAAATCGAAATTCCATTAGAATCTTTTCTGGCAAGTCATATTCATATGATGCTTAATAGACAATATACTTCTAAACAAAGAATGTATGAACTTATTATTTATGACTATTTGTTTAGGTTTTACAAAACTCAAAATTTTAAATATATTAAATCAGTGAATATAGTTTAAATTATTACTTGAAATTTACTAAGTATAATTCAGTGAAAATTTAAAAGTTTATTTTGTGCTAAATTTGTTCAGATTTGTATTTCTATTGTTTCCAGACATTCAAAAAACAAATTAATAAAAATTATCAATTTCTCTATCAGAAAATAAATGACAATACAAGATTTAATTGGTGATTATTCCATTTCCGGAAGTAATCAGGAAGAGGGTAATCACATTACTTACAAAGGCACTTTAAACCTATCCTTAGACGATAATAATAGAATTATTGCAAAATGGTTTATCAATAATGCACAAGTACAAAAAGGTCATGGTTTCTTTAAAGATAATATTCTGGTAATTAATTTTAGTTACAAAGGCGACGACAGCAAAACTTATAAAGGGGTTGCAGTTTACCGATGCATTACTAAAGATGTACTGGATGGTTTTTGGTCAGAAAAACATGGAAATCCTCTCTTTTTAGGTACAGAGCATTGTTTAAGAATCGAAACTACAGAACGTCTGAACTAAAATTTAAAATCAACAGTATATAGTTTCATTGGCTTTGCTTTTCCCCGCAAAAGTATTTCGCCCTGATGAATATAGGTTATCAAATTATTTTCTGAAAGTGTATTTTTCATAGTTTCTGAAATGACAAAATCATGGTTAAAATTACTGCATTCGCATTGAATTCTTGAAGTAGTATTTATGTCACAGCCTGAAGCAGTTACATAAGTGGTTATAGCTGCTTCTCAAAAATAAATTCCAATATTGGAAATTTCAAATTCCAAATTGATTATTGTAACAAAAGTCTGACTATAAAGTCAGGCTTTTTTATTTAAATCAATTTTATAATGTCCTGTGTATTAATTTTTTATTAACTTTAGCATCCTATCAAAATTAGTCAACTGAATAATATAACTTTCTAAATTTAAAATTATGAAATGGTTCGTGACTTTAAAAACAAAATTTAAGGACCGGTTTTTTAAATCAAACCTTAAAGAAAGTTTAGTGAATTTAGAAAAAGGAAAAGAGCTTTATTCGACCAGCCGTTTTCAGGAAGCCATAGTTCATTTAGATAATGTGGTGAATTATGAATTTGACTCGACAGCGTATGAATTAAGGGCGAGCTGTTTTCAAAAACTGGATCATCATTATAAAGCAATTGAGGATTTTGATAAAGTAATTGAATTTAATCCGTTAGAATTTTCGTATTACTACCACCGGGCGGTTTCTAAAAAAGCCATTTTTGATTTTACGGGACAAATTGAAGATCTGCATAATTGTATTCATTATTATAAAAAGAATAAAAATATAGAAATTGGTTTATTAAAAACATTTGAAACGGATTTAATAACAGCAGGAAACCATATAGAAAAACTAAAACATAATATCAGTTCTTTTCATAATAATTCTTATTTAGAAATAAAGACATTACTAAGTGACTGTCTATATCAAATAAAAAAAATAAAACTTAGGGCTAATAAAATCAGAACGCCCTTTCGCCAGATAAAAAAAGAGGAACTATCTTCTATAATAAATCCTGAAACATAATTTTCCTGTTATGATTTCTTCTCCGTTTCAGTTTTTATTTTTCTTAAATTTTTATGAATGATACTGCGGGTTGATTTTTTCTTTAGTTCATAATCTCTGGTACATTTTTGTAATTCTGCCAGTAAGATTTTAAAACAATTGTACAAAACATCGAGTTCTTCCATGTTTTGGTAAATCTTAAGGTCATCTTCTGATGTTGTTTGTACTGCAATAGTTTCATCTTTATACTTCTCAAATATTTGCAGCAATTTTCGATGCTCGATGTTATCAATTCCCTGCATAACAAAAGATCAATTTATTTATAATTTTCATGGTGTAATTTGCAAAAGCGGGTCTATATCTGTACTTATTGCACTGAGCGGCAATGATTGTACAGCTTCTGTTTTTATTTTATTTGTATTTCCTGATATGTTATTTAAAGCTCCTTGCAATAAAGTTTCAGATCGATTGCCTAAAAGATATACTTCCGGCTGCTGCAATTCATTTAAATAGATTTCGGGATTTATTCCTTTTGAATAATTACCTTCATGTCTGGCATTAAATAATTTATATATGGAAGGATATAATACCCAGCCTCTTTTGGCCGGATTGCGATCGTCTGCAATTGGAAATCCTGCTACATCTTTACCAAATGTTTTTTCGCCAATTGTAATAACTCCCATATAGGGTTTTAGATTATTAATAATAAGTTCTGATGCCGATGCTGTGCGCTTTCCGCATAAAATATAAACTTTATTAATCGAAGGATGCGAATTGCGCAAAGCATCAAAACTTACTGAGGATTCATTGCTTTTTAAAGCCTCAGCAAAAGACTGGTCAACATTTCCTCCGTTTTGATTTCCTTCAAATTTTATAAAAAGATCTTCTGCTTTTATGTTTGGGGCCAAAATTATACTTAATGCTGCTGCAGAGGAGATATCTCCTCCTCCATTATATCTTAAATCTAAAACAAGCTCCGTTATCGATGCGCTTTTTAATTCCTGAAATAGCTGCAAATACAATTGGGCTTGTCCAACATCAAAATGCGGAATGTTTACATAGCCAATTTTAGTATTTTTATCTTCTATTACCTGATATGTAATGGGCTGCGAAAATGTAAAGCCCTGCGATATTGAAACTGATACCGGGTTAGTAAAACCAGATTGAGCTGAATAGGAAACTAATTTTAAATCCAGCTGCGTTTCTGCAGTCATGGCAGTATATAGTTTGTCATAGTTTTCAAGTTTCAGTTCAACTCCATCGACATGGGTTATAAACTGACCTCTTTGAAGACCGTTATTTTTTGCCGGAGAATCTTCTAAAACATATAATATTACACCATAATATTTTCCTTCAAATGTTATAAAACTTACGTCAAACCCAAATTTACTTCTCAGGCTTTGCGGTGCAGTTTCGGGCTTTTCTGGATGTAATGCGTAGGAATAAATATCTTCAGACTGCAGTAATGTTTTAAAATATTCCTTTGGATTCAATGCTAAATTACCTTGATTTTTTATTGCATTATTCCATAAATAATACCTTTTCATTTGATTGTACATCCAGTCGTTTACATATTCATTTGAGTTTTCTTCGTACGCTATTGGCCCATCTGTGCTTTCGCAGGAAATAAGAAACAGGGCAAAAAATAAAAAAGACAGCCTACTATGCAAACAGTTTTTCATTATACTATTTTAGGGAATTAATTAAATGATTCAGGTAATTAAAAATCAAAATAATCTACTAAATTCAAACTGGCATCTACGTTCAAAAATTTTCCACTTTGATCTTTTCTTTCATCCAATACTATTAATCTTGATTTGTTTGGTAACATCAGCATAACTGTAATTACTTGCCTGCCGTTTATATAAGATTCGGTTGTATTGTGTTTAACAAGTTCCATTCTGATAATTGGAGGCAGACTTGACGGAAATTCTATAAAATCGCTGTAAGTATCTTTACCAATATTTTTTACTACCCCTACTACTTCTCCATTTACTTTGCGCATAATTCCGTCTAGTTTTCCGGTATAACCGCTTGCAGAATATTTATTTAGTGTTGGAAAAATAAATTTAAAACCGGCATAACCAGTCTGCGTTATTTTACCGGGTTTTGCCGCCAGAACATTTTCAATCCATAAATCTTCTTTTGTATAAAAAGAGATTGTATCAATAGGTTTTGCGGTTGTTAGTTTATATGAATAAAGAAGCTGCTTGCTTACTTTATTGGTAATTTCAACCACTTTAGCTTTATCTGAATAAAATACAAATTCGTGATCTTTGGCAATTTTTTTTATATAGGCATCAATCTTAGCTTCCTTTAGGATTTTTCCGTCTACCGCTATCTGTATAGAATCTTTTTGGGCATTATAACCGCGTATTACAACTTTTCCGGGCTGCTGTTTTTCATAGTAAGGAACCATATCCTCGTTTATGCAGGCCTGGCAAAGGATAAGTACAATTGAAAATAAAAGTATTGGAACAATTTTAGTTTTCATATTTTATATTTTGTCTTTATAATTATTTCGGAAAATAATTATCTATTTATTTTTTGATAAATTTTATTTTTTTTGAAATTGTATCATTTGAAATTACCAGAAAATAGATTCCCTGCGGAAGATTCGCTACCGAAATATTTTCTTTTAAATCTGCATTACTTTTCACTAACAATCCTGCTGAGCTGTAAATTTTTGCTGAAAAATTTTCGTTTAGAAACTGCTCGCTTATTTCTAATTCTAAATTTTCGGCAGCAGGATTTTGTTTAAGGCGTATAGTATTATTTTTATCAAAATCGTCAACACCCAATAGTGCTTCGGCAGTAATCCATACTTTATCGACTTCGTATCCAACAAAATTGGTGTTTTCATTTAATAAGGAAATGTAAACGTTTTGGTTTCCTGTAAACTGCGAAATATCTACAACATAATCTTTAAATTCTGCATCTAATTGTGACACTCTTTCCAGATATATAGTTCCTAAAAGTGTCGCTGAAGCTGGGTCCGGAGATGTTCCTCCATAAATTAAAATGTTTTTGCTTCCGCTGAAAATAGCCATCTGCGCAGTAAAATTCAATTCAATTTTTCCGCTGTAATACGATAAATCTACTGCCGGCAGCATGGCCCAGTTTTGTTCTATAATTTCAAGCGGTGCGCCTGTGTTTAAGTCAATATTATAAGTACCTAATATATTTACATTACCGTCTTTAATACCGCCTGTACTTTCATCAAACTGGATGTTTTTTCGGGCACTCCAGTTACTGCCGTTACCATCTTTATCTAATAAAGTCCAGTCTGAAACATCACCATCCTCAAAATCATCTTCCCAAATTGTAAACTGGGCAGATGATACAGTTGTAATCATTAGTAATAAAAATAATAGTATAATTTTTTTCATATTTTATTTGTAAAAAGCATGGGCAGGAATGCTGCCCATGCTGAATTAAATATTGCTTAACCTTATAATTAGAAACCTGTAAACTTAGTCCAAGTATTTGTCCAAAGCGCCTCAGTTTTAAATGCACCTGTAGCACCAGTGAAGTTTAAAGCTCCATCATTAAAGAATGGCTGCGTTAATGACCATTTAGTTCCCGGGTTAACAGTTGATGTAGTATTTCCAAAACCTAAAACTGTTGTTGTTGGCAATACTGGGTTAACATATCCATGGATTGATATTGCTGACCAAGAAGAATTAGATGATAAAGAAGGGGCCTCCCAGTTAATTCCTCTGTTGTATCCAGTTACAGTAGCATCAGTAAGGCTTATTTGCCCTAATCTACGTACGTGAATACCATTTTCGTACGAATTAGCAGCAGCAGGAGTACTAACACCGATAATAGATAATTGAGAAATAACAGGACGAGTAATAAGCGCTGTAGAAGTACCTCCGGCATTGTTGTCTAATTCGATACCATTAGAATCCGGGCTTAAGTTTGGTGCAGTACCACTTGTACTATGAGTAGAATTAATATCAGCAAGTGCAATAGCTTTTGTGATTGTTCCTGTATAACCTAAATCAAAATCAAAGTTATCATCATCTGGTGCAAAAGAAACTAAGTGTGTAGCATTTACAGTTCCACCAAAAAACTCAAATGAGTCATCTCTACCGTAAGATACCTGAACATGGTTAACAACAGTAGCAGAACCAACACCGCCAAAAGTTAAACCATTGATTTCAACACCAGTTGCAGCATCCAGGATACGTCCTGCAAATTCGATACGAACATAAGAAATAGTTCCTCCGTTATGTGTACTGTTAGCCCCGCCATAGTAAAAATCAGAAACATTAGGCTGATCACCTAATCCTTCAATAATATTAGTAACAGATCCGTTATTTACCGGAGCATCACCTAAAATTACAACACCAGCAAAGTCTCCAGGAGTTGCTGTAGTTCCAGCGTTGCCATCTAATAAATTGTAACTTGTAAAAATAATTGGAGCATTTGCAGTTCCTTGTGCATTAATTTTACCAGTTTTAGTAATTACAAGAACTCCGGTAGCAACACCTGCAGCAAGAGGTTTTGCTTTAATGTAAGTACCAGCCTGGATTGTTAATGTAGCTCCGGATTTTACACGAACTACTCCGTTAATTTCCCAAACTTTGTCACTTGTCCAAGTTGTGTTTGTTGTAATATCACCGCTTACAGTTTGTACTGTTGCAGGATATCCGCTGTAGTCAGCCCCAGCAGCTTTAATAGAAAAAGAAGAATCCGCAGAAGAATCATCATTTTGGCAAGAACTCACAAGTAGAGCTACAATTGCGAACATAAAAAATTTTTTCATAATAATTTAATTATTGCTATATTTGCTGCTATTAAACTAGGCCTTTGGAGAGAGCAGCAAAATTTCTTTCCTCAGGTCTTTCTCGTTTTTGGTAAATTTGTTTTTTCAAACACATCCGTTTTACCGTCCGGGGGAGCTTACCTAACTTCCATCTTTCACTATTAGGATTTTTTTCATTTCAATGAAAGGATCAACTTCAGTTCTCTTTAAAATTTAAATACACAAAAAGATAAATGTCTTTGGATATGATAAACCTAATGCCTTCTTTACTTTTATATTTTTGGCTTAAATTGAAGATTCCGTATATCTGCAGTTTTCATTCTTTTATATGTTTAAATTTTTCGAAGAACATTTTAAATACTCTCAGCAAAAAGAGCATTTGTTTTTTACCCAACCAGCTTATTTATTAGTATTAGCTTTTAAAATTGCAGAATATCATGGGTGTTTTTTATTGTTAACTTTTTCTTAATATTCAGCAGGAAAATACTTATGATTATGAATTTAGTATTAACAATAGCTAATCTTAAAAATCATAATTCAGCGAAATACTAATCGTTCTTCCTGCAAATGATTTAAAAACTACCTGATCAATATCCGGGTCATATTTATTGGTTGCATTGGCTCCGAGGCTGTATCTTGACCTTGGATTTGATCCTACAGGAACCTCTTCTATTTTACTATAGCTGTTTGTATTGTTGTAAGTCTGAACGCCCGCATCAAACATATTTTTTATACTAAATTTTAGCTGCAGGTCTTTCTTTTTGAAAAATTTATAACTCAACTGCGCATCTGTTTGCGCATAAGGCATACGAATCTCTTCTGCCGAATAGTCAAAACCAACTAAAATGTATTGATCTCCAATGGCATTATGTCTAAGGCTGAATCCAAAACGTTCGCCTATATAATCCATTCCTAAGTTATAAGTATAAGGCGACTGCCCGTAAAGCGGTCTGTTTGCTTCATAAAGTCCGCCTGTACCATCAAGATTTACGTATGAAGTAACTTTGGTATCATTTACAGAAGCATTTCCGTAAACAAACAAATGTTTTAAAATATCACCTTCTCCTAAAAATGAAAGACTTTTATAAAATTCTAATTCAACTCCCCAAAGTTTAGCCTTGTTTGAATTAATATTATAGATATCCCTAACGCCCGATGGATTTAAAAATCCAACAGATTCTATTGGATTATCTATATCTTTATGATAAACCCCAAAAGATAAAATTTCACCGCCGGAAGGAAACCATTCTAATTTTAAATCATAGTTGTTGGCAACACTTGAAACCAATCCATCTGTATAATTGTATATTTTAGCAGCACGAAGCGGGTCATAATATGGAATACTTAAACGTTCTGCAAACTGCGGACGTAAAACTGATTTATTGTAACCCAATCTTACGTTCATTTTATTAGTCGGGCTGATAATTAAACTAGCCGATGGCAAAAATTGCCATACTTTATCATCTCCCTGTACATCTGAAAAACCATCTGGAGTTTCAGACTGGCTTTCTATTTGAGTATATAAATAACTTTCTGCCCTTACTCCCCAAACAAATCTTATGTATTGACCAATTTTATCATCGAGCATTAAATAAGGAGAATGCACTTTTACGTCTCCAACATATCTATTACCATAGATGCCATATTTCTGCCAGCCAAAACCGCCATAATAATAATTTGATCCATCAAGAAATTCCGGCAATGGCTCATAAATTGTTGCAAAAGCTGTCGGTTGGCCAACCGTAATTAATTTTGCAGATTCCTGTTGATTGGTTGCTTTTTTATAAGTCCCAAAATAACCTGCTTTGATATCGTTTGTAAAAGAATCGCTAAAATTAAAAGCATACTTAAAATTTACGGCCCAGTTGTAATCTACTTCATCATTTGTAAAATAACTTCGACTAAACGGAAATCTGTTTCCGTTATTATTGACACTATAGTTTGTCACAATATCATCGCCTACTCTTTCCCTGCCTATATCTACAAATGTCGCGTCTTTAGTATCTTTTGTAACATTTCCGTATGCTCCGTACCAATTTACTTCAAGTTTATCCAATTTGTGATTTCCCTCGATTTTATTTTGAATAAAAGTTGTATAAACCGGATAATTAGACTCTGATGTAGTAGGTAAAATACTGCCGCTTACTATTTCCTGAATAGAATAGGCTCCATCGGCCCAGCCGCTGATTTGTGTCAATTGATTATTGTAGATGTGCATAACGGTGTTGCGCATTGTAATTTTATGGCTGCCAAGCTGGATTGCAGCGTTAAACATACCGCCTAATGTTGAATTATAATTATAGTTGTTTCCTGAATTTCTAAACGCATATTTTGTAAAAGTTGAATAGCTTGAGTTGTCCTTCTCTGGAGTAAACTCAGAATTCATTTGGTAACTTCCTCTTTGTGTGTGCTCAATTTCTAAGGTTTCCTGCGTGTTTTTAAAAATAAAAGAACCTACAAACCCCCATTTGTTATTGTCTTTTAATTTATAAACACGCCCTAAACCAAACTGAAGCGTAGTTCCCGGCGCTCCATACGTTTTATAAGTACTAAAATTATCTTTGGTAAATAGCTTCGAATAATCAATAAAAGGCCCAGATGCTGCCTCTGTTGTTGGCGGGTCTATTGTTGTGTGATTAGTAGGGTAATCACGTCTTCCGTCATCAAATCCCCAATAATCATAATCGCCTTCCTGTCTTGTCAGCCTTTCTTTAAAGGTACTTTTGCTATTATAAGAATTACTGATCGAGAAATTGGTGAAATTTTCTTTTGGGATATCTTTTGTTTTTACTTCTACATACCCTCCGGCAAAATTTGCATACATATCCGGAGTTGCAGATTTGCTTACCACGATACTCTCTACCATTGCTGTTGGAATAATATCAAAAGAAAAATTTTGCTGATAAGCGTCTGTACTTGGTAAAGCGATTCCGTCCATAACAGCCTGGTTCCATCTCTCACCCATTGAGCGTACTACAACATATTTATCATTTACTGTTGTAACCCCTGTAATACGTTTTAATGAAGCCGCTACATCTCTGTCCGGCGTTCTTGCAATTTGTTCTGCCGAAATACCATCAGAAAACTGCGCCGCTTTTTTTTGCTGCAACAGCATTCCTTCAACCGAAGCCGCAGCCTGTTTATAGTTTTGTACAATGATTACTTCATTTAGCGATTGTGCATCTTCCTGCAAAGAAACAACCAGCGGTGTATCTTCTCCTTCTTGTACTTTTACATTCGTAATTTTCTGGGTTTGAAAAGAAATCACACTTATCTCTATTGTGTATTCTCCGGCTTCTAACTCTAAAATATAATTACCATCAATATCTGACTGTGTACCGAAACCTGTTTCAACAACTTTAATATTCGCTCCCGGTAACGAAAGCCCGTTGTTGTCAACTACCTTTCCAGTAATTTTCCCTCTCCTTTTTTTTTTAACTGCGTCGTTTCTTTTAATCGCAATATTATTGTCCGTTCTTCTAAAATCTAAATTGGTTAAACTTTGTAAATCATTTAGAACTTCATCAATCGTTACATTATCTTTTTTTAGGGTAACAAGCGGAAAACTCAGGTCAAGATCTTTTTGATAAACAAATTGATATGGCGTTTGTGATTTTAAATTATCAATGATTTTTTGAGGCGAAGAGTTTTTAAAATCAACCGATACGGTTCCTGTTTGCGAATAAATAGTGTTTGTTCCGAGAAGAAATCCCAAAAACAAAATCCAGATGGCAGTAAAATAATGCCTGGAAAAATCATTGTTCATAGTTGAAATTGTTAGTTTATGTAATTAATTTTAATGAGATATTTTGCGTTAATTATTTTATTATTTTAAAATAATGGCTGTAAGACAGAAATTGCATTTTAAATGCTATTTACTGATTATGTAAGTACTATTTCCTGCGGGGCTTATATGAATTTCTAAAGCAAAAGCGATTGTTTGCAGTGTTTCATAAAAGCCTTGTCGAGTGTCCAGAGTCCCCTGTATTTTTAGATTTTTTAAATTGTCATCAACGTAATTCACCGTAAACTTATGATCGCGCTTAAGCGTTGTAATTACCTCATCCAGGGTTAAACCGTCAACATATAGTAAAACTTTTTTCCACTCTGGTTCGAAACTGGATGTTTTCTCTTTATTTACTACAGAAGTTTTATCAGCATATACCGCTTTATAGCCTCTTTCAAGAAAAACAGTATTTTGTGTACTTTCTACTTTTACTTTTCCTGTCCTCACACTTACCTGTGCATCATTGTCATTGTAGGCTTTGATATTAAATGAAGTACCCAAAACAGTTGTTTTTACAGCTCCCGAAGTAATTATAAACGGACGGGAAACATCTCGCTTTACTTCAAAAAAGGCTTCACCTTTTAAAGTTACATTTCGTTCCTTTTTTGAAAATTTTGCTGGATAGTCAATTTCTGTATTTTGATTTAGCCAGACTCTTGTGCCGTCAGGCAGCGATATAAGACGTATATCATCTTTAAAAGTTATTGTTGAAGTAATTTTTGGTTTAGAAAAATCCAATCGGTTTAAAGAATGATAACTTCCAATAGAAAGAACAATTACGGCACACGCCACGGCTGCCCAATTGTAAAGGTTTCTATATTTATGAATGGTTGCCTTTCGAATATTATCCCACATTCGGGCTTCTGTATCATTTGGAAGAATACCTCTGTTGGGTATAGCATTCCATTCTTCTTTTAATTTTTTATTTTTCATTTAGATTTATTTAGAATCGAAAATCATGCGCGAATCTCCCCGATTCAACTACATTAGATTTTCATTCTTTTAAATGTCACGGGGTATTGCTACTATTAACGTTTTCTTAATCTGCGAGAAGATTTGGCAGCATAAAACGTGTTTTTGTCATTTCTGACAAACTAATATGCAATAAATTCAGATTGACTGATAAAGAAAAGTGCAAACCAATAAAGCTCATGGTTCTTTATCGAGTTTTTCTTTAAAAATTGTAATGTCTTTGATATTTGGTTGGCTACGGCACTTGGAGACATATTCATTTCAACCGCAATTTCTTTATAACTGCGGTCTTCGAATTTATGAAGACTAAATATTTTTCTTCTTTTTTCAGGGATTTTATTAAGCAGGTATTCAATTTTTTCCAGCTGCGAACTAATATCTTCATCTGGTTCAGCGGCACTGTCGAGTTCCTTAATCAGCTGATCGTCTTCTACAGAAAAAATTCGGTTTTGCTTTTTATACCATTTTGAGATTTCCTGTTTAGAACTTTTAAACAGAATGGCTTCAAGCGTAACATTTGGGTCTAATTTTGCACGGTATTTCCAAAGGTGAATAAAAACATTTTGCGTTACATCTTCTGAATCTGCAAGCTGCGCAGTGTATTTTTTGACAAAACAAAAAACTTTAAAATGATACAACTCATATATTTCCTTAAAACAAGAATCATCTCCCGCACGCAACCTTAATATCAAATTAGAACTCATAATGCAATTTTAAATGTTAAAGAAGAGCCTTACAAAAGTATAATAAACATTTATTCTTATTTTTTACAATTTGGTCATTTAATAATTTATTAATATTGAAACCTCTTTCCTGAATTTAAGGGGTTTTTACAAAAGGTTTTCGCATTTCTAAAAATTGCTGTATTAGTAAATCATTAAAAGATTTGTAATTTTGATGCACAAATCAGTAAGTAATTCTTAGTAATGAAAATTCATATTTTTGGTGCATCCGGAAGCGGCGTAACGACAACTGGCGAAGCATTGTCCAAAAAATTAGACATACCTTACTTTGACAGCGATGCCTATTTTTGGGAGAAAACAGAAACTCCTTTTACAATAAGAAGAGATCCTGAAGAGAGAAATTCTACAATACAATTAGAGTTAAAAAATCAGAAAAACTGGATTCTTGGAGGTTCTATATTTGAATGGGGAGAAAATATTTTTCCTGATTTTGACTTAGTGATCTTTTTACACATTCCACCAGAAATTAGAATGGAACGTCTGAAGAAAAGAGAATTTGAAAGATACGGAAACGTAATTTATACCGAACCGAAAAGAATAAAACAATTTGAGGATTTTATAAGCTGGGCTTCAGATTATGATGATAGCAAAGGAATTGCCAGCAGAAACCTAAAAGCTCATGAAAAGTGGTTAACAACTCTCAATTTTCCTATTTTAAAAATATCAGGAGATTTAACCGTAAGCCAAAGAATAGGACTTATATTGGAGAAAATAAATTTATAAATAAAAGTGCACTGCCCCCAAAAAGTCGAGACAGCCTCTTTATTGTTTTATGTATTTCCTTGTTCCGTAGGAACACTTCGTCGGCAGCAAAATTATATTGTTATCATGGATTACGTTCCGTAGGAACGTTTGGCTTAGACATTGTTTTTTAATAATCTGACCTATCAAACGTTCCTACGGAACGTAAATGCGGAGATCTTTATTTTTTTTCTACCTACGAAAGATTCCTATGGAATGATAAATCGGATATCAAAAAGTGACTAATTGAGTTACTAAAAACAAAAAAATAATTATAGCAAAAGAGACTGTCTCGACTTTTGAGACAGCCTCTTTGCTTTTTTTAGAACATTACTTTTTAGTAATTGCTTCTATTATTTTAGTATAAATTTCGGTATTTTGATAAACACCTGCAAAATTCTGAGTACCCGCACCGTATGCAAAAACCGGGACTGAAACTGCCGTATGATCATTTGTACTAAAACTTCCGTGAACGTAACCTTTTTCAATACTTCCGTCGATTAACGAAAGTCCGCCTGTTTCGTGATCTGCAGTAACGATTAAAAGAGTTTCAGGATTGTTATCAACAAATTCCATTGCCTGCCCTACTAATTTGTCGAAATCAAGCATTTCGCGAACCACATATTCCACATTATTCTGATGTCCGCCGTAATCGATCTGCGCACCTTCGGCCATGATAAAAAACGGATTTTTTGATTTTGCAAAAATACTTACTGTTTTAGCAAAAGATTTAGTTAAGAAATCTCCTCTTCCATTTTTCATTGAAACTACCGCTGCATCATCTGCAATAACAAATTTATTATTTTTAATAGTATCTAAAGCACTGAATTTGTCTGAAAAAGAATATCCTTTCTCAACCAATACTTTAGATAAATCTATCCCGTCTTTTCTGGCTTTAAATTCTTTTGTTCCGCCGCCAATTAAAATATCTGACGGATTACTCAGGAAATCATTTGCTATAGGTTCGTTGTAACTTCTATCCGGCTGGTGTGCATAAAAAGCGGCCGGAGTCGCATCTGTAATATTTCCTGCCGAAATAATCGCTGTTTTATAATTCTTTTTGGCCAATTGCTGTGTAATTAATTCCAAAGGTTTTCCGCTTTCATCAACACTTATAAATCTGTTATTGGTTTTATGTCCTGTTGCCATTGCTGTTGCTCCGGCGGCAGAATCTGTAATATAACTATCAGAAGATTTTGTGATAGAAAGTCCCTGTGTTGGAATATTAAAAAGACTTAACTGCCCTTTATTGGCCGTGTAACCAGCATAAATCTGCGTTAATCCCATTCCGTCACCAATTAAAAGGATAACATTTTTAGGCTTCTTTTTGGCGAAAGCCGAAACATTTTTAGGAACATACGCTTGGTTAAACTCTGTATTTTGGTAAAACGTCGATTTGATATTATTAATAAAATGTGTCAGCTCAGAAACATTATCGGTACCAATAAAATCAAGTTTTAAATTCATCAAAGTCATCCATGTATTTACGTTATCTGCTGTACCCCAAAATCTTATTTTTTTATTTTGATTATGGACTTTTTTAATCACTGCCTGAATTTTTTCTAAATCAGCTTGTGTCAAAACACCTTTACCGTTCCAGGGCGTAAACACTTTTATATCCTCACTGATCATTTCAACACGAGCTAATTGTTCCGGAGAATATTCTTCGTTAAGCCTTCCGTCAAAATAAATAAATTCAGGATAATTTTTCCATTGTGCAGGGTTTGGTCTGTTTCCAGAAATAACAACCTTAATGTTTTTATTTACAATAATATCAGGAAATGCTTTTAACTGCTGCGCAATAACATTCAGCGCAGCATCGGCATCTGATTTAATATCAATCATAAAAATCAAAGGTTTATTGCTTGGATATGCTTTACTTCCTAAACTTTTTAATTTTAAAGAAAGTGGTTCCAGATACATGCTTTTAAGTGTATTCTGAGGTGTAATATCTTTAAAGTTGTGCGCAACAAATAATTCATTATTTATTACAAAAACATCGGCTTCGATAACGCCGGTTTCGTTTGAATATGCTCCATAAAACGGAAGCGGACTTGCATAATCGTTATGCGAATGAATGTTGGAGGAAGTATATTCCTGTGCTTGTACAAACAGGAAGAATTGGAGGCAGAAAAGGGTGAATATTTTTTTCATTGAAAATGTTTTTTTATCATAATGTTTGTTTGTCATTCCGAGGAACGAGGAATCGCACACGCAACTCTACAAAGATTGGGGACGCTCTATACGGATTTTCTAGTGCGATTCCTCGTTCCTCGGAATGACAAACTTTATAAACACAAACCAGTCCTTCAAAAAAGACTGGTTTTATAATATTTAATGCTGTCGATTATTTTTTTACCGCCTGCAGACTCCACAACGAGCCTGCAGCGTAAAAAAAAAATAAACAAACAAACTAATTAAATTTTGAGTTATGAATTTTGAGTTATGGATAAAGCATTCAAAATTCATAATTAAATACTACCATCCTTGGTTTTGAGTCAAAGCGCCTTTGCTCACTGCAATTTCATCTGGCGGTATAGGCCACACATGGTGAATAGCAGGATTGAAATTACGAGCCGGATAAATTACAGTTCCGTTGTAATGGTGAAGCGGTTTTGCGTAAGCTTCTTTAGCATCACCCCAGCGAACTAAATCAAAATGACGGTCTGTCCACTCACCTGCTAATTCGCATCTTCTTTCTCTTTTTAAATCAGTCAATGTAGCTCCGGCAATATCACTAAGACCTGCACGGTGACGAATCAAATTGATTTCGGTATCTGCGTTTTGACCTTTCATTAACTTTGCTTCTGCCAGCATTAAAAGCACATCTGCATAACGTAAAAGCGGAACATTTAAAGCTGTTGAAGGTTTGTCTCCATTTGCATTTACGTAACGAATATCTACAGCTCCCGAATTGGTTTTTGGATAACTAAACGGCTCCATATATTTTTTAAACTGATAACCCGTTCTGTTACTTGAACTTACAGTATAACTTCCTTCATTAAACGTTACTTCTTGTCCAAAATAAACGAATTTATCTCCTTTTTGAAGTATGGTAGCGCTTCGTCTTTTATCAGCTGGGTCATAGGTATCAAACAATTCTTTTGTTGGATAAAAATTTCCCCAGCCATTATAAGCTCCCCAGCCTTTATCTTCTAAACAAACTCCGGGGAAAATTGAGCCAAGACCTGTGTTTTCTGCGCTGGAAGTTACTGACCAGATATATTCTGTAGACCAGTTGTTTTTAATTTTAAAAACATCTTCAAAATTGTCAAGCAGTTTATGTTTTCCGCTTGCTACAATCATGTTCGCATATTTTATAGCATTATCCCAATCTTTAGCATACAAATACGTACGAACTAAATAAGCCCATGCGGCAGTTTTGTGCGCACGTCCGTAATTGTCAGGCGTAAGCTCATCAAAATACGGTAATAAATCAGCAGCTTTTTTTAAATCGGCGGCGATATAAGCGTAGTTTTCTCCAACGTTTTTAGCGCGAGGAACATAAACATTAGTAAAGTTTTCTCTATCCTGAATAGGAATTCCGGCACGATCATCTCCATAATGATACGCTAATTCTAAATGCATTACAGCATGATTAAAATAAGCTTCGCCCAGCATTCCGTTTCTTGTTTTTTCATCAAGAGGAATATTTGGTATATTACGAATTACGTCGTTGCAGCGTTTCATAATTTCATAATGAAGCCTCCAGATATCTTTTGTATCAGATTCTGATCCGTCAACAATAAAGTTTTTAATACGTTCTGCATTTTGTCTTGGCTTTGTTCCAATGTCGTCGCTGGCATTGTTTAACCAAAAGAAACCACGACCGTACATATTATCATCAGAATACAACGCATAAATAGCATTTACTCCTGCTTGTGCGTCTGCCGGAGTTTTCCAGAAATTTCCGCTTGACGGCGCTCCCTGCGGAATAACATCAAGTTCACTCTCGCAAGCTGAGGTGCTTACCAATAGCACAAAACTTAATAATAAAAGACTTAATTTTTTCATTTTGTTTATTTTATATTTTTAAAAAGTAGCGTTTACACCTGTCATATAAATACGTGAAAGCGGGTATTTACCTACATCCATTCCAAAGTTTCTAAGACCAACTTCAGGATCCATTCCTGAATAATTTGTGATTGTAAACAAGTTTTGTCCAGAAATAAAGAATCTTAGTTTTGCTTTTCCGTTTAACCAATTTTCTTTAACTGTATATCCTATTGATACGTTTTTTAATCTTAAGAAAGAAGCATCTTCAATATAAAAATCTGAGATTCGGCCAAAGTTATTGTTGTTGTCTGTAGCAGAAAGAACCGGAATATTAGTATCTGTATTAGTTGGCGACCATGCATCTTTAGATTCAGCCAATAAATTGTAACCCGGGAAAGAAGCATTTAAACCTGTATATTTAACGGCGTTGAAAACACTGTTTCCTACCGCTCCGTTAAAAAAGATATTCATATCGAATCCTTTGTATTTGAAATTGGCGTTTAAACTGTAAGTTGTTTTAGGAAACGGACTTCCAAGTACTACTCTGTCGCTGTTATTAATTACACCGTCTCCGTTTTCATCTTTAAATTTAATATCTCCGGCAACTGCATTTGGCTGATATGCCACTCCTTTCGAATTTACGTAGGCTTTTGCTTCCGCAGTGCTTTGAAATAATCCGTCTGTTGCATATCCGTAAAAAGCGCCAACCGGGCTTCCAACCTGATAAATGTTCGATAATGGTAAACTACGAACACGGCTTAAGTTTAAAGGCTCAAGTGAAGTTAAATCGTCTTTAATAGAAACAATTTTATTTGTTAAAAATGCTGCATTTGCTGTTACATCAAATTTAAATTCCCCGCGTGTTTTTTGGTATGTTAAACTTGCTTCAATACCTCTGTTTTCAACATCTCCTGAATTTACAATTCTACCCTGTGGAGTTCCTGAAACCCCCGGAAGCTGATCACGAACCAACATATCTTTGTTTGTTTTTATATAAGCATCGACAGAACCTAATAAAAAATTGTTCAACATCGTAAAATCTAAACCAATGTTGGTCTGCTCTGAACTTTCCCATTTTAAATTTGGATTTGAAAGTTCTCTTTCAGAATAACCATAATTGATGACCGGAGCTGCTCCAATTAAAGCTGTTGTTTGTGTTAAAGGCACACTAAACTGATATGGTCCAAGATTTCCTAAGTTCCCTATTTGTCCCCAGCTTGCACGAAGTTTTAAATTGCTTACAATTGGGTTGATGCTTTTCATGAAACTTTCTTCAGAAATTAACCATCCTGCCGAAACTGATGGATATACTTTCCAACGGTTTTGCTGCAAAAGTTTTGAAGTTCCGTCGCGGCGTACAATTCCTGATAATAAATATTTTTGATTAAAATCGTAGTTTAACCTTCCAACATAAGAAGAAATAATTTCATCAGATAAACCTGCATCGGTCTGCTGAATTAATTTTGCATTCAGTAAATAACGCTGAGACGGATCTTCGTTATCAAAACCAGTTCCTTCTACTGTATAATAATCTCTTTTGGTTTCCTGAAAGGTGTATCCTGCTAAAGCCTTGAAGTTGTGTTTTCCTAATGATTTTTCGTAAGATATAGTCTGCTCGCTTAATAAATCAGTAGTTGTCATTGACTTTTTGGTCAGTCTGTTAAAATCGAATATTTTTCCCGGTTCAGTAATTTTAACCGTAAAATCTGTTGCGTTATCTTGTATTCTGGTATAACCCCAGTTTGATTTCACTTTTAAACCTTCGATAATTTCCCATTCTGCATAAGGATTGATCAAAACCGTAGAAACCGGGTTTCTGTTATCTAATCTTTTTAAGTAAGCAACCGGATTAATAACGTCTCCATAAGAACCAATATATTTTTCAGGAACTCCTCCAAATTGTCCAGAACCATCTTCTCTGTAAACTGTTGCATTTGGCGGATAAAAAATTGCCCCTAAAATAGCTCCTGTATAGGCACTTGAGGTATTGGCAGACTGGCCATCTGTTAAGGAATAGGATAAATTTTCTCCAACTGTAAAGTTAGGAGCCAGTTTAAAAGATGAATTAGCTCTTACTGTATAACGGTTTCCAAAAGTATTTAGCAAAATACCTTCGTTTCTTCTATAACTTCCGGAAAGAAAGAAATTTGATTTTTCTGTTTTACCATTTATCGAAATAGATAAATCCTGAATTTCTCCTGTACGGAAAATTTCATCCATCCAGTTTGTTTTTGTTGTTCTTGCAGTTGGTTCAAAAGCTGTATCAAAAGCAGGAATTCTTGGTAAACCAGCATTATCTCTTGCTGTGTTCATGGCATCAGCATATTCTGCAGCGTTTAAAACCTCCAGTTTTTTAGCCACATTTTGAAAACCTCCCTGATAATTAACGTTTACATTAATTTTATCCGAAATTCCTTTTTTAGACGTAATTAAAATTACTCCTCCAGAAGCTCTCGCTCCGTAAATCGCCGCCGATGCCGCATCTTTTAAAACATTTATCGAAGCAATATCATTTGGGTTTATAGTATTTAATGAACCGCTGTAAATAATTCCGTCCAGAACAATTAACGGAGTTTCTGCGTTTAAAGATCCAATACCGCGAATATTGATTGTTGGCGAAGCTGTTGGGTCTCCTCCGCCGTTGATAACGGTAACACCGGCCACAGTTCCCTGCAATAATTCACCCGCATTATTATATGTTCTGCTTGATGTTTCTTTCATAGAAACTGAACCAACAGATCCTAAAACTTCATTCTTTTTTACGCTTCCGTAACCCATCACCACAACTTCCTGAAGCTGTTTCATATCGGCTGCTAATTTTACAGTGATATTTTCTGATTTTGTTACTTTCACTTCTTGTGTTACATAACCAACGTATGAAAAAATAAGTACTGCCTCAGACGCGTTGATTTCCATTTTAAAAGTCCCGTCAAAATCTGTTGCTGCTGCTGCATTAGAACCTTTATCTTTAATGCCTACTCCCGGCAGCGGCATATTATCGTCTCCGCCAAAAACAGTTCCCGATACAGTAATTTTGTTTTGATCTGCTGCTGCAACTTTTACACTTTTCTTGATTACAATATTGTTGCTTACAATTTCATATCGAAGAGAAAAATTACTGCATATTTTATCTAATGCCTGCTCCAGTTTAACATTTGTAAGTTTTAAACTGATTTTCTGGTTCGTATTAACTTGATTTGATTCGTACATGAAATGCACATTAGCCTGATTTTCAATTTTTTGAAAAACATTCTTCAAGCTTTCATTTTCTACTTTTAAGGTCACTTTTTTATCAAAATCAATATTTCCGGCATTTATTAATCCGCTAAAAAACAAAGCAATAAACAGGATTACTTTTGCCCACACAGCTTTTTTAATGCTTTGAAACTTTACGACGTACCGCTTTTGTTTTTCATTCATAGTTTTTGGATTTTAGATTTGGTTTTAATTTTAGATTTTAGAATTCAGATTTTAGATTCTTATTTTGGCTTTTAATTTTTAACTCATAATTCATAATTAACAATTCACAATTAATAATTGCTATTGTATTTTATAAACCCCGCCTTCAACTTTATACTCGGCGTTTACAATATTGCATACAAGAGCCACAACCTGATCTACAGGGAGCTCCTTGAAATAGGCGTTTATTTTAAGTGCGTTTAGATTTTTGTTTTTAATTTCGATGGCAACATTGTAGTTTCTGTTTATGGTTGCGATAACCTCCGGCATTGGCGTATCTTCAAAAACAATTATATTTTTGCGCCATAACGAAATGGTATTTACAGGAACATCTTTAAAAGCCTGCAGTTTGTTGTTTTTTGATTTAAAAACCACTTTCTGACCCGGAGTTACGTATACATTTTCTTCTGTAACGGTCGATTTTACGTTTACTCTTCCGGTCATAACAGAAACTTCCTGTGTTCTTTGGTCTGGATATGCCTGAACATTAAAACTCGTTCCCAATACTTTGGTGTCCATTTTATCGGTATGGATTATAAACGGATGTTTTTTATCTTTAGCCACATCAAAAAAAGCTTCGCCGGTAAGGTAAACTTCACGCGTATCTCCTTTAAATTCTTTTGGATATTTTAAACGGCTTCCGGCATTCAGCCAAATTTGTGTTCCGTCGCTTAATATTAGTTTAGCATGTTCACCTAACTTTGCCGCATATTCTTTAGTTTCAACAGCGTTTATTGATTTTTGGTAAACAAAAAAAGAAAGCCCAAATAAAATCAGTAATGAAGCCGCAGCTGCCCAGTATTTAGTTTGAAGAAAAATAACCGTGTTTGATTTCTTTATTTGTCTTAATTCCTTTTTTAGTTTTGAACGATCTGATTTTATGGTCTCCATATTCTCAAAAACTTCATTGGTACTATCGTACCATTTATTCCACATTTCTTGTCCTTTTGGAGAATACTTCCCTCCTAAAAAATGTTTTATTTCTTGTTTTAATTTATCAGGCATTATAATTTCTTTATGTCTTTAATAGTATGTCTTGGGAATTGAAAATTCAGGTAGGTTGAAAAGGTTACGCTTTTGTTAAGAAAAAAAGTTAGCTTATCACTTCAGAAATTTTAAAATCAATTAAACTCTCCTAAATAAGTCCGCATAAATTTTAAGGCGTACGTGATATGATATTTTACCGTATCGATTGAAACGTTAAGTTCATCAGCAATTTCCTTATTAGAATAATGTTTGATCCGGCTGAGAATAAAAACCTCTTTTGATTTTTTAGGAAGTAACGAGGCTGCTTTATCAACCGCTATTTGTAATTCATCATAAAAAATAGAATCTTCGGTTGCATTATGGCTGTTATAAGAAACGGTATTTCGGTCTAAAACTTCCTGAATATATTGATCTGTTACCGTGTGCGATTTGATATAATCTAAGGTTGTATAGCGAACTGAAGTGTAGATGTATGCTGCAAAACTTTTTTGAATTACAATTGTTTTACGTCGTTCCCAGATGGTGGTAAAAACTTCCTGAACAATTTCTTCAGAAATTGGAATTGATTTCATCCTCATGTAAACAAAACGCACCAGTGAATCACGGTATCTAAAATACAGTTCGTCAAAAGCTTTATCTTTTCCTTGTTTTAATAATTCAACAAGTTCTTCATCAGAATAACCTTTATACATAATACTTCACTTTATTATTGTTGGCCAGGAAAATAATGTCTGCGAAAACATTTATTTTGTGAAGTATTCTTACTTTAAAAAATGACATATACTACAATAGTTTGTTTAATAATATGTCTTCAAAATTAAAAATGAGGGTAGGTCGGTTAGGTTACGTTTACATTAATAAAACAGCAGGATTATGAAACATTGTATTAACATTTCGTATTGTTTGTTACCAATAGAATAAAAGAAACCGGAAAGAAGAAAATTAATAGCTGTCCTGCTAAAGAAATGGAAATTAGTTCGCCTTATAATTCAGGGGTTTCTTTTTCAAAAAAAGTTAATACGTTGAAAATGTGAATTATATAACTTTTAAATTTTAAACTATAAAATTATTATGATTAACAGCCTTATATTTACCATCCCGCATTAAGTTTTGTAATATATGATAAAAATTTAAGCGGAATTATTAACCTCTAAATACTGATATCATGGATTTTGAAGTAAAAGAAAATGACCGTCGATATGATCCGGATTTTCAAAATGAAGAAACTACATTTAGAAACCAAGAATCTTTTTGTTTATATGATTCCATAACAATATGCAGTGATCAGGAAATCAGCCAATATTTTAGAGGTCAAAGCAATAATGTTTCCTGGGACGATGAAGATGATGATGACAGCCTTTATGATGAAGATGACAATTATTACGAAGATGAAGAAGAAAACCTGGAGAGCTATGACCGGCCATTATAAGCTCCCTGCTAATAAATAATCATATAAGCTATCTGAAATCAGATAGCTTTTTTTGTGGCGCAAAATAATTTCTTTATTTGAAAACAGTAACAGCGTCGGCAAGATTTTGGCTGGAAATAAAATCAGCAATAAAATCTTTTACTTCATTTCTGCTTTCTGCAGAAGTTGCAAAAGAATTGATATGATAATTTTCGTCCTGATCTAATATATGTATTATTTCAGTGTAGCCTTTGGAGATTAAACTGCCTTTTAACTTAATTACATTAAACTGCTCACGTCCGTCTAATTCTTTGCGTACTTTTAGTTTTATAGCTCGTTCCATATATTAATATTTAAATTAATCCCTTAACTATTTCTTTATCAAATATAAACATTAGCATATTTAAGTATATAGAAACCAAAGCACTAGTTATTAACTGTTTATTAGCATATTATCAACAATTAAGAATTATACTATTAAAAAAATAATAGATACAAAGAGACAGAGATGCAAAGTTTTTTTTTAAAAACTTTGACAAAGAAAAATCCCAAATTAGATACTAATTTGAAACCTTTGTCACTTTGTATCTCTGTCACTTTGTACCTTAAAAAAAACCTACGAATACTCTCCATCCTTAACCTTAAAAGCCCAGGCAGCCATTGCCTCAATAACAGGCAGTAAACCTTCTCCGGCACTGCTAAGTCTGTAAGTTACAAAAGGAGGTACAACTGGTTTTGCTTCTCTAATCACAAGACCATCTGCTTCTAATTGTTTTAAATGCTGAATAAGCACTTTTTCGGTAACAGCAGGAATTGCTCTTTTTAATTCGCTGTAGCGTTTATTGCCTTCTGATAAATGCCAAAGAATTATGGGTTTCCAATAACCACCTATTTTTTCCATTACAAAAGTTACAGGGCATTTTTCCAGTGCGTACTGCTTATTTTCCTGAATTGTCGATGATACTTTAATTGCTGTCATGATACATACTATAGGGTAAGTACTTGTATAAAAGTAAGTACAAAGATACCTTTGTGACAGTAATAAAAAAATTATTTAACATGAAAATTATAGTATCAGGTTCTTTAGGGAACATAGGAAAACCATTAACCGCAAAACTTGTTGATGCCGGTCACGACGTAACCGTAATAAGCAGTAATCCAGACAGAAAAACAGATATAGAAAATCTGGGTGCAAAAGCTGCTATAGGTTCTGTAAGCGATGCCGCTTTTTTACTGGAAACATTAAAGGGTTCAGATGCGCTTTTTGCAATGACACCGCCAAATTTAGGAGGAGCAAATGTAATCGCAAATACAACTGCAGCCGGTAAATCGTTTGCAAAAGCAATTGAAGAAGCTAAGGTAAAAAGAGTTGTAATGCTAAGCAGTATTGGTGCTGATTTACCATCTGGAACCGGGCCAATTACAGGGCTTCATAACATTGAAAAATTGTATAATGAACTAAATACTTCTGTCACTTTTTTACGAGCAGGTTTCTTCTTTACTAATTTTTATAATGATGTTCCGCTAGTTAAAGGGGCCGGAATTATCGGATCTAATTATCCATCAGATATAAAAATCCCGTATGTGCATCCTGAGGATATTGCACAGGCTGCAGCCGAAGAATTACAGCATACTCCGGCTGGAAAAAATATCCGATATATTATTAGTGATGTTCGTACTCCGGGTGAAGCTGCAAAAGTTTTGGGAACTGCAATTGCAAAACCAGAACTGCCTTGGATAGAATTTACAGATGAGCAGGCCCTTGAAGGAATGGCACAGGCCGGAATACCAGAAGAAATTGCCAAATTATATGCCGAAATGGGAACCGGCTTAAGAAACGGAAAAATCATCGAACATTTTACAGCAAGCAAAGCAGCTGTTGATGGAAAAATAAAATTGGAAAATTTTGCCCGGCAGTTTGCAGCAAAATTCTAATTACAAGTAAAAGCAAAAAAAAAGAGGCTGTCTCAAAAGTCGAGACAGCCTCTTTTTTATTCGGATACCTATCGGAGAAATTTTCCATTTACGCGATTCTCAACAGCTTGATTTTACTTTTGAGCCAGCCTCTTTTTTGCTTTTAGGAAATCCTAAATAAATCAATTCTAAAAATCACAAATTTTTCAAATACTTCCCTTCCCGTAATTTTTCTTTAGAAAAAATAGTGTTATTTTTACACTTATTGTCGTTTTTAAAACTTTATACTTTACTAACCAACCAAAATGCCACAAAAAATGAGATATCTCCTTATTAGTTTCCTTTTATTTACAATTTCAAATTCGCTTCAGGCACAGCGTCTTTCAACATTAAGCCCCGATAAAAATATAAAACTTGAAGTTTCAGTAGTTAATGGTCTTGCTTACTACCAGATATTTCATCAAAAAGAAGAATTCCTCGAACAGTCGCCTTTAGGATTAATGAGTTCCGCAGGAGATTTTACAAAAGGACTTAAATTGATTGGCAGTAAAACAGCTAAAATTCAAGAATCTTATATACTAGATCGCTCTAAAGTTAGTCAGGTGAATTATAAGGCAAATGAAATTAAATGCATCTTTACAAATACTGCTAATGATACTCTTAATATCATTTTCAGAGTTACCAATACAGATGTCGCTTTTAGTTATTTAATACCGAAAAGCAAAAAAAACAATGGGAACTGTATCATCGAAAATGAAATTACAGGTTTTAAACTTCCTTTAAAATCGACCACTTTTATTACACCGCAGGCTCCTCCGTTAAGCGGCTGGGAGAAAACAAAACCATCATATGAAGAAGAATATACGAGAGAAGAACCTATTGCATCGAAATCGCAATACGGATTAGGTTTTACTTTTCCGGCACTATTTCACGTCGAAAATAAAGGCTGGCTTTTAATTTCCGAAACTGGCATCAGCGGTAATTATCCAGGAACCCGATTGAGTGATGCATCTCCAGATGGAATCTATACGGCTGTTTTTCCACAAGAAGGCGAAAACAACCATAACGGACCAATAACAGCCTCTGGAGTTCTGCCTATGCAGACTTCATGGAAAACGATAACACTTGGCAAAACTTTAAAACCAATTGTTGAATCAACAGTTTCAACAGATGTTGTGAAACCGCTTATAAAAACTTCAAAAATATTCAATGCAGGCCGCGCAAGCTGGAGCTGGATTGTCTGGCAGGATGAAAGCTGCAACTACAAAGACCAAAAAACTTTTATTGATCTTGCAGCCACTATGAAATGCGAATTTATCTTAATTGATGCGCTTTGGGATGTTAATATTGGAAAAGAAAAAATAGTCGAATTAATAGATTATGCTAAATCAAAAAATGTGGGTGTACTGCTTTGGTACAATTCAAATGGAAACTGGAATACTGCCCCACAAACACCAAAAGACAAAATGAGTATGCCAGAAGCCAGACGTGCAGAAATGCAATGGCTGCAGCAAATTGGGGTAAAAGGCTTAAAAATAGATTTTTTTGGCGGAGACAAACAGCAGACTATGAAACTTTATCATGATATACTTACTGATGCTGCAGAATTTGGACTGAATATCAATTTTCATGGTACTACCCTGCCCCGCGGCTGGGAACGAATGTATCCTAATTATATGACAAGTGAAGCTGTACTTGCATCAGAAAATTTAGTTTTTCAGCAGGCATTTAGTGACAGATATCCTTCGACTGCAGCTATTTACCCTTTTACAAGAAATGCAGTAGCTTCAATGGATTTTGGTCCTGTTTTTCTTAACAAACGTTTGCATCGTGAACCAAACAAAGGTACTATTCGCCAGACTACTGATGCTTTTGAAATGGCAACAGCAGTTGTTTTCTTTTCGGCAATACAACATTGGGGATTAACACCTGAAAACTTAACTGAAAAACCAGCCTGCTTATTTGATTATCTGAGAAATGTTCCAACGGTTTGGGATGAAACACTTTTTATAGACGGCTATCCGGGCAAATATTGCGTAATTGCCCGCAGAAAAAATACAAAATGGTATGTTGCCGCAATCAATGGTGAAAATAAAGCAAAAACCATCACGGTGAATTTACCAATGCTGAAAGGCAAAAATGTTTCTATAATAACTGATGGCGAAGGTGCTGAATCAAAATTCAATAGTAAAAAACTGGAAAACGCTTCCTATAATCTGGAGCTTTCTGCAAATGGCGGAGCGGTTTTATTTATGCCTTAAACCTATAAATTTAAAATAAAAAGCGGCTCAAACGGCCGCTTATATTTTTATATTTTAGGTTCTTTTAGTCCCAATTATTCTTTTTTGAAATACTAAATTTTCCTCCTCCGGTAAAAAACAAAGCAATTGCCGTAAAGAAATACAATCCCAGAAGTTCCAGTTCCCAACCTCCGTGATCACTTATTTTAAAAATATCCTGACTATGTGCCATTAAAACTGCAACTAAACAGTTGAAAGCTAAAATCAAAGCAGCAATTCTGGTTCTAAAACCAATTATAATTAAGATTGGTGCCAAAACTTCACCTACGATAACTCCATAAGCAAAGAAACCCGGAAGTCCTTTTTCAACAAGCATTCCGCTTATGAAATCTAAACCGCCTTTAAATTTTGAAATACCATGCAAAAGCATTAAAAATCCAATTGTAATACGAAGTATTAACAAACCAAAATCGTTGTTTTTTTTCATTTTTTAAATAATTAGGTTAATAAAACAATTCAGTATTTCATACCTAACAATTGTTCTGTATGATAGCTGCTAAGAGTAAAAATAGTAAAATTATATTTGGAATCAACATTTGTAAATTTTGAAAAATATTTTTTTATAAATAAACAAACATTCATTTATTATTATATCTTTGTGATCAATTCAATATAAAAATCCTTTCATTTGAGAACAAGAGACATTAATAAAGAAGAATTAGTTAAAGAAAAAACTATAGAAATGATTGTAAAGTATGGCATCGAAGGCTTTGCAATGAACAAACTTGCCAAAGAATGCGGTATTTCTGTAGCAACACTTTATATTTATTATGCTGACAAAGAAGATCTAATTAAAAAAATTGGAACTGAAATGGGCACTTACTTTTTTAAAAGCTCGCTTAAAGATTTCTCGCCTGATATGCCTTTTGCAGTAGGACTCGCCAAGCAATGGGAAAACAGATCAGAGTTTATGCTGAAAAACACTGATAAAATTGCCTGCTGGGAAATTCTTCAAAATTCTAATTATGGTGAATATATCGTTAACGAAAGTTTGATTGAACTCAAAGAAATCATGACGAAGTTTTTGCATGGAGCAATCGAAAGAAAAGAAATCGTACCCGTATCAAAAGAGGTTTTCTGGAGTATTGCTTATGGCCCGTTGTACAATTTACTTCGTTTTCATGAAAAAGGGAAAGGACTTGGAGGCACCACTCCATTTAAATTAACAAATGAAATACAACAAGAAGCTTTTCGCTTAGTAATTAAAGCATTAACACCTTAAATTTTATGTTATGAATGTATTGATATTTGCAACTAATGTAAAAACAGAAACTTGTAAAAACAAAATCGCAACCTTTTTAGACGCAAACAAATCTATACTGCAATGGAGTATTGATCAGGAAGATATTGATTGTGTATTAAGAATTATAAGCGAAAAACTAAATGCAGATCAAATTATTGATTTATTGAATTTTCACAATTTTGACTGCAGAGAACTACAATAATATATGAACGAAAAACAAACTATCGCACCCAGTTTTAATGGCTATCAAAAACTGGTAATATTTCTTTTAGCCATGACACAATTTACAGTTGTACTCGATTTTATGGTAATGTCGCCGCTTGGGGATATTATGATTAAAACATTAAAAATTACGGCATCTCAATTTGGTATTGCCGTTTCTGCTTACGCTTTTAGTGCCGGAATTTCCGGATTGCTTACGGCTGGTTTTGCAGATAAATTCGACCGAAAAAAATTACTGCTTTTCTTTTACATCGGATTTACAATCGGAACTTTTTTCTGCGCCCTGGCACCAAACTTTTTTCTGCTGGTTGCGGCGCGCGTTTTCACCGGATTATTTGGCGGTGTAATTGGTTCTATCTCTCTTGCTATTGTGGCCGATTTATTCAGCCTGCAGCAAAGAGGTAAAGTAATGGGATTTATCCAAATGGGATTTGGTGTGAGTCAGGTTCTCGGAATTCCGATTGGTTTATACATTGCAAATGCCTGGGGCTGGCACGTTCCGTTTTTATGGATCGCAGCGATGGCGGCTATTATCACAATAATTTTATATGTAAAATTAAAACCTGTTACGGAGCACTTACATTTGAAACAAGAAAAAACAGCCTTGAAACATTTGATACATACTATTTCTAAAAAGAATTATCAGGTTGGATTTTTAGCTACTGCCCTGCTTTCTATTGGAGGTTTTATGATGATGCCTTTCGGAAGTGCGTTTGCTATCAACAACCTTAAAGTAACAAATGAGCAGTTGCCATTATTATTTATGATTACCGGAATTGCAACTTTAATTACAATGCCTTTTATTGGTAAATTAAGCGATAAAGTAAATAAATTTAAAATCTTTGCATTAGCTACAATATCTGCTGTGATTCTAATAAACATTTACGCTCAATTTGGCCCAACTCCATTTTGGATTGTACTGCTTATCAATGTATTTATGATGGCAGCAATAATGAGCAGAATGGTTCCGTCAACGACTTTAACCTCTGCTATTCCAGATCCTCAGGATCGTGGTGCATTTATGAGTATTAACTCCTCTTTACAACAAATGGCCGGAGGTTTTGGTGCTGTAATTGCCGGATTAATCATTTATCAAAAAGACAGCTATGCACCGTTAGAACATTATGATATTCTGGCAATGACGGCTTCTGGAATTATGTTACTTACTATCTTTTTAGTATTTAGAGTAAGTAAAATTGTTGATACCAAAACGAATAAACTTTAATCTGAATTTTATTCTTCAGAATTAAACAAATTCACAAATAGTAAAGAGCTGCCTCAAAATTCGAGGCAGCTTTTTTGTTATAAATCTTTTGTTAGTCTTTAGTGACTTAATTGGTCACTTTTTGATGTCAGATTTATCATTCCATAGGAATGTTTCATAGGTAGAAAAAATAAAAACCAGCCACATTTGCGTTCCGTAGGAACGTTTGATAGGTCAGATTATTAAAAACAATGTCTAAATCAAACGTTCCTACGGAACGTAACCCGTTATAACAATGTAATTTTCTACCAATGAAATGTTCTTACAGAACATACAAACATCTAAAATAACATAGAGGTTGTTCGATTTTTAAAACAGCCTTTTTATGCTTATAACCCAGCCGAATAAAAACTCTTTTTACATCCGACACTAATTATAACCTCATAGAAAACTCAATTTCAATATGTTATAATCTTTAAGCTAATGTTAATTTTTCAAACTTTTAACAACTAATCTAACATTATAAAAGTTTTAGTACCAAAAATTATCTCTTTTATGACATAAAATCTTACTCCTGTGTCAATTTATCAATAGTCCTTTTATATCTCCAGTAATTTTAGTAGAAAAAACAAGGCTCAATATCAAAACTAATACTACTGTGTCGAAGCTAGGTAACGCTACTAATACTTATGCTTCAAAACTTGCTGAAACAGCCAATGGTACAAGCCAGCCTTTACTTTTGGAGGAATCACTGCATCTATACACAACGTACTTATGTTAGTATATTGGACTTAAACATGTTATATCAAAAAAACTAATCAATAACAACAATGTTTAACCCTTTAATTCTCAAAAACTAACATCATGGAACCTAATTCCCACATTAAACTCTTTTTAGAGGTTTCGGCGCTTCTTACGGGTTTCAGTAAAACTGAACTCAAAGCAACCGGAATGCTGGAAACCTACTACAACACGATCCAGAAAAACATGGACAAACAAGACATAGATTATTTCTTTCTTGATGTTCATGCGCTTTTAAATGACAAGTCCAAAAAAAACATTGAAGCTGCTTTAGCCTCACAATTCATGGCTGCTTCAGCTTACAACGGATTGGCAAAAAACATCATTATCCTTTGGTATACCGGAAATTGGGGCAACGATGTAGTATCATCAGCTTCTTACATTCAGGGGCTTATGTGGAATGCGGCACATACACATCCGCCGGGAGCAAAACAACCTGGTTACGGTTCATGGGCAGAACGTCCGCTTACAGTAAAAAATTCATAACAAAAAGGTAATCATCAAATGGAAAATAATTATGATGTAGTAATTGTTGGTTCTGGTATTGCCGGATCAATAATAGCAAAGGTTCTTACCAATGCAGGTAAAAAAGTTTTAATGCTGGAAGCAGGTCTTTCTGCAGGTATAGCAATGGATCAGGATGCTAATTATAAAAACTATCAGGATTATCTTAATACGTTTTATAATGCTTCTGCAAAAGTTCCGAATTCACCTTATCCGAACATAAAAGATGCTCCATCTATAAATGTTCTTGACATTCAGAAAATCCCAAAAAACGAACCTTCAACAAAAGGATATTTGGTGCAGATGGGACCGCTTCCTTTTGCAAGTGATAATACCAGAGCACCGGGCGGAACAACACTGCACTGGCTTGGAACTACACTTAGAATGCTGCCAAACGATTTTGTAATGAAATCTAAATACGGTGTTGGTGTAGACTGGCCTATCAAATATGAAGATATGTCCCGCTATTATCAAATGGCCGAAAACGAAATTGGCGTTTCAGGAAATGTAGAAGATCAGCATTATCCTATCAAAGAAAAAAACATTTTCGGTAAAGATTATGTGTTTCCAATGAAAGGTATTCCAACAAGTTACCTTGACGGCGTAATGAAAAAGGTAATTGATAAAAACAATAAAATTAAACTTAATGGCAAAACTTACGAATTGTCTTGTATCAGTACACCGCAAGGACGAAATTCAATTCCGAATCTTAATTACAATATCAGCGGTGTAGAATGGAATCCTGCTGCAAAAACATTGGAACTTATTAAAAATGATGCTGAAGATTATAACCCTGTTGGCTCAAACTGGGATCAATATACAGGTCAGCGCTGCGAAGGAAATGCAAGCTGCGTACCAATTTGTCCGGTTCAGGCGAAATACAATGCCTTAAAAACATTTAGAAAATGCGACATGGGAAATCTTGTCGTAAAAACACAAGCCGTAGCTTCTAGATTGTTAATCAACGAAACTTCAAACTGGATTAACGGTGTTGAATACAAAACCTACATCAAAGGAAGTTCTACTGAATACGAAACACATACGGCAAAAGGAACATTGTATGTAATGGCCTGCAGTGCGATTGAAAATGCTAAATTATTATTAGCGTCAGGAGCGGCAAACAGCAGCGATCAGGTTGGACGTAATTTGATGGATCACATGACGGTTTTAAGATGGGGATTATCAAAAGATCCTATTTATCCGTATCGTGGTCCGGGTTCTACTTCTAACATTCCAACTTTTAGAGATGGAGATTTTCGTAAAAATCACGCCGCATGGATTTTACCGCTGGACAACTGGGGCTGGGCATGGCCAACCGGATCGCCTGGAACTGATGTTATTAATGCCGTTAATGAAGGCATTATTGGAAAAGAACTTCGCGCCAAAATCGAAAATCTGGTTACAAGACAATTCTTTACACACTTCGAATGTGAGCAGGCTCCAGATCCTGATAACCGTGTAACAATTGATCCTGAATACAAAGATAACATTGGCAATTACAGACCTGTAATTCATTATAAAGCAACAGAATATATGCTAAAAGCTTTTGAAGCATCGGGAATTGTTTCTGAGCAAATGTTCAGCCAATGCGGTATCGAAGATTTTACTTCATACAATCCGGCTTCAGATGCTGATTATGTGACTTACAAAGGCAAAGGCTACACTTTTGCTGGTGCCGGACACATTGTTGGAACGCACAGAATGGGATTCTCAAAAGAAGATTCTGTTGTTGATGCTAACATGCGTACATGGGATCACGAAAACTTGTACTTGGCTGGCTGTGGAAATATGCCAACCCTTGGAACTTCAAACCCAACCTTAACTATGTCTGCCCTAACTTTTAAAGCGGCAGAAGCTATCCTTCAACAACTTGAACAATAACTATTATGGAAAATAAATTATTTCAAAAGAACAATCCAAATCGTCAAAAGCTAATTAAACCAATTGCTGACCTGGATATTAACGAAGAGGTTTACTCCGTTGCTACAGATAATGTCTTTATTGCTGATAATAAATTCAATGCCGACGCACCTGCAATAGCCAAAAAAAGTACATTGAAAACATCGTTGAAAATGGCTAAGAAAGATGTAAAAAATTACATCAAAGACCTTAAACATCTTCAGGATTGTCTTAGAACCGCTTTACAATTAGAGCTTTCAACGATTCCTCCTTATTTATGCGGACTTTATACTATTAAAGAAGGCAGCAATGTCGAAGCGGCAGCACTTATTAGAAGCGTTGTTGTGGAAGAAATGCTGCACATGGTTTTGGTTTCAAATATTCTTAATGCCATTACAGATCCAAAAACGATAAAAAAAGGCGATAAACTTTTTAATGTAAAAGATATTATTCCAGTTTACCCTACTCCGCTTCCGGGCGGTATTGTTCCGGAAGTTCCTAAAGGATCGCCGCCTTTTGAGGTTCATCTTCTAAAATTCTCCAGAGAAGCAATAGATGAATTTTCAACAATCGAGAGACCTTCTGATCCTAAAGCTCCAATTACCGGACATTTTGATAGTATCGGCCAGTTTTATGAAGCGATTCGTTATGGTTTGCTTCGCTTAAATCAAACAACTCCGGGCGGAATTTTTATTGGAGATCCAAAACGCCAGATTACTCCTGAACATTATTATGGAAGCGGCGGTAAAATCACAAAAGTAGTAACCTATGAAGATGCCGAAGAAGCGATTGGAGAAATCGTAGGCCAAGGTGAAGGTATCGACGGAACTATTGCAACGGAGCAGGTTTTGTTTGGAGAAGATATTGAATATGCACATTATTTCAAGTTTCAGGAAATCTGTTTTGGAAGAATGTACAGCGCCAATGATACCAATTTTCAAATGCCTGTAAAAAGTATTCCAACAGGTAAGCCATTTACAGTAAGCTGGTCTTCTGTTTATAACATGAAAGCAAATCCAAAAATGAAAGATTACGAACATAATCCTGAATTGCTGGAAAAAGCCAAAGACTTTAACAAAGTATATGTACAGCTTCTAAACGGAATTAACGATGCGGTAAGCGGTGAACCTGACCTTCTTATTAAAGGAATTACAGTAATGTATGAACTTAAATACAAAGCGCTGGAATTACTAAACATTCCGCTTGAAAATGGCGAATGCGCAGGGCCAACATTTGAATATGTAGAAGTGTAATACGAATAATGGTGTAAATGTGTCGTTAGACACTCAATATCGGCATTCGCAATTGTACTTTGTTTGTAGCGTACCTACGGCACGCTGAACTTATTCTCAACTTATATTTTCTACCGATATTTTGTGCCTAACGGCACATCTACACATAATTAATAACTAATAATTCAAAAAACTATGTATTACCCACTTGAAGCAAAATGGACCATTTTGCCCGGAAATGAAGAAAAAGCAAAAACTGCTTTAATTCAATTGGCAAAAGATGTTCAGGAAAACGAACCGGAAACTTTATTGTATATGGTTCACGTTCCAGATTTCAACCAAAAAAGTCTTCCGACCCCGCCACAGGGTCAGGTTATTTTTTGGGAAGTTTATGAAAATCAGGATGCCTTTTTTAAACATGTAAACGGTCCCATATTCACAGAATTTGTAAAAACTTACGGCGATTTATTTCTAAGTGATTTTAGTACACCGCCAAATGTTTTCATGACCACTGAAGTATTATTTCAGATTCAGGGATTTAGTCGAAAAGCACTTTAAATCCTCTAAACAATTTTATACCCTATCAAAAACAAAATCAATTCAAAAAAAAATAAAATGGCATTAGAACAAAACAATCCGTTAGCAAATCTGAACCTGTCGGGTTTAGAAAAGCTGGAAACAAAAACAGTCAATAAAGGACTTAAATCAAAATTTAAAGCCGAAGCTGTAGAAACTGCCCCAGTTAATCTTGGTGTATTACAATCATTAGTTGGAACCTGGGTTGGCCCGGGATTCAATATCATTGAAGTTCCAAATATGAATCAGGCAAAACCGGGTCCGCCGCCGGCTGATAAATTTAAAATCATATTAAATTCAACGGCAGAAACTTTTACTTTTTCATCCATTGGAGGTGATATTATCAATCGCGGAAACGCACAATCTGATATAACTTTTCAAGGACTGCATTACTTACAGCAAGTAGACGATGTAAATCTTCCAAGTGGTCAAAACGGAATTCATTTAGAAACGGGATTATTCTTAAATCTTCCAAGCGGCACTGATCCGGCGGTACAGCCAAGTATCGCCAGATTAGGTTCAATTCCGCACGGAGATTCAATTTTAGCTCAGGGAACTTTTTTTACTGTAAACGGCCCGCCGCAATTTGAAGTGGCAGATCCTACTCCATTTTTTATTGTAAACGGAAAAAGAGTAAACGATACCAGCGAAACTTATTTATCACAATTGGTAAATGCCGTTCCTCCTCCGGGAATTCCAAAAGAAGTAATTATGAACCCGAATATCCTTTTGGAAAATGCCATTAAAGGACAAAATATTATTGAAACAGTCGTAATCTTTTTAGATGCAAACCCAATTGATGGTGTGGCAACTCCAGGCGCAACTGCTCCTGTTGGCGGGATTACAAACATTCCGTTTGTAAATGTAAATGCCAATGCCAATAGTCTTTCGGCAATTTTTTGGATAGAAACCGTTCAAAATGAAGATGGTTCAAAATTCTTTCAATTGCAGTATACACAAACCGTAATCCTTGATTTCCCCGTTTTTGCCCCAGATGGAAGCGTTGTCGAAATTAAATGGCCTCATATTTCAGTAGCAACACTTCGTCTTCAGCAATAAATTCTGAAGAAAAATCAACTAAAAACATTTAAAAGAAATTCAAAATGGAAAATTCAAATAACGCACCCATGTTGCTGCACAGCACGTACTTCAATTTGGGTACAAGTAATACTCAAGGCATTGTAGAAGCCTATATGGCCGAAGCCAGACAATACCTTTCTGAATCTGTTGGAATGATTTCGTTCTGGATTGGCGTAAGAGCAGATGATATGATCCGCCCTGAAAATGATCTTAATTATGACATTGCCATGCATCAGCTTTTTGTAAATGAAGATGCTTTTAATGTGTATAACTCAAATGATTCTGCACACAATCAATTTGTTATCGATGTAAACAGATGGGTTCCGGGCACAACAAGACGAGTTATGGATGCTTATGTTACGAATCTTATTATTGGTGGAAATTCATCAGAACCACAATCTATTGGTGCCGATGGAAATTATCCGCAAAGTATGTTTCATGACCTGTATTTCTCTCTAAAAGATAAATCGCCGGAAAACATTAAAAAGTTTACGGATATCTGTGTAGAATATTTATCAGGGCATCCGGGAATTCAACTGTTTACAACCGGAGGATTAACAGACATTAAAAGAAATGTTTCTGTTCGAAATTTTGATGTTGCGGTTTCAATTATCTACGAAAGTAAAAAAGCGTACGATGATTATCTGACAAGCAAAAAGCACGAAGATTTTTTTCCTGCAACAGCCGGAATGATTGACAACACGTACATTTTTGATTCTTATATAAAATATCAGTCAAAAGTGTATTCGCTTACCAGATAAAAAATTAACCCAAAAAACTAAAAATCATGATAGAAACAGCAATTCAGGAATTAGTCCGTGAACTGAGCGGCTATGTGCTTCAGCCCGGAGATTCAGAATATGAAGAAGTTATAAAAATTGATAACGGACGAATTCAATTCAGACCGCGTTTAATCATTTTTCCTGCCGTAGTTGAAGATGTGAGACTGGGATTAAAATTTGCCATCACTAATAATCTTCCATTTTCAATAAAAGGCGGCGGACACAGTGCTGCCGGATATTGTCTTAATGAAGGCGGTGTTGTAATTGCAATGAAAAATTTAAACAGAATTACATTCAATCCTAAAAAAGAAACCGTTACGGCAGAAATGGGCGTAATCTGGTACGATGTTTACAAATTCATGCAGGCAACCAATACAGGATTAATTCCTGTGGGAGGCGGCTGCCCTACTGTTGCGCCTCCGGGATTTATGCTTGGCGGCGGTTATAGTTTTGTTTCCCGTTCGTACGGAATGAGTATCGATAATCTTGAAAGTTTAAAAATCGTTACTCCAGATGGCGAATTGCGTCACATTGGTGTACACAGTACATCTACAGAAGATATTGATCTTTTCTGGGCTTGTTCTGGCGGCGGCGGCGGAAACTTTGGTATTGTAGTCGAAATGGAAATGAGAGTTCGTAAACCATTAAGCAAAAAAATGTTAGTGGGACAAATTCGATACCCGCTGGAAATGGCCGAAGATGTTTTAGGCTACTACAACGACTGGGTTGAAACCGTACCAAATGCAATGGCCGTTTATGGTTTTATGGGAAATCAAAAAGACCTAATTGATAAAACGACCAATGTAAAAGTGCTGGGCTTAACTCCGGTTTTTAATGGTGATGGTGCCGAAGGAATTGATTTGCTTCAGGGGCTTTTGAAACTAAAACCAATTAATGCCGATTTGTTTAATATGACGCTTCCTGATTGGGAATTCTACAACGGTTACACCACAAGAGTTGCCGGAAGAAGTTCGTACATCCGTTCTACCGTTCTTCCAAAAGGCGGAATGAACAATAAAGTCGCAAAGGTTATTGTAGATTCAATGAGCAAAGCTCCATCTGCAGAAAGTTTTGCTGTTTGGACACATGCCGGCGGTGCAATCGAAAATGTTGCTGCCGATGCAACGGCCTATGTACACAGAAACAGTCGTTTTATTCCGGAAATTAAAGCCATCTGGGATTTAGACAAACCTGGCGACACGCTGAAAAATGTTGAATGGGCTTATGAATTCTTCGAAAGATTATCTGATGCCGGAAATGCTACAGGAGCTTATGTAAACTATATTGATCCTTTGCAGCACAACTGGGCACAGCAATATTATGGAAGCAATTACAAACGTCTTTTAGAAATTAAAAAGAAAGTGGACCCAAACAACTACTTTAATTTTCAGCAAAGCGTTGGTTCACCATTTAATCCAACAAAAAAGCTTACAGACATCAGCCCAATAAACCGAACCAGAGTATAATTCCTTACTAATTCAAATCCTCGAAGTTTTAGTATAAATCTTCGGGGATTTACTATTTAAAATTAAACTAACCAATTAAATATCAATATTATGTCACCAGCATCTGAAATAATTAGACTGCTCAATTTGCAGTTAAACAGTACCGAAGGCGGTTATTTTGCCAATACTTACCCTATTCCGCCTGTAGAAAACTCTCCTTGCAGTGCCATTTATTATTTTCTGGATAATTCCCGCTGCTCTATTATGCATAAAGTTACAGGAGATATGCTGTATCATTTTTATGCCGGAAAGCCTGTAGAAATGCTTTTATTATATCCTGAAGGTCATACACCAAAATCTGAAGTCTGCATTTTTAGTAATGATATTGCCAAAGGCGGAAAACCTATGAAAGTAATTCCGGGCGGAACCTGGATTGGGTCAAGAATTAAAAGTAAAGATTCCTGGAGTTTAATGGGCGTATCGATGGCACCTCCTTTTAATCCTAACAATTACTTTTTAGGAGATCGAAATACCTTAATTGCCCAATATCCTGAACATAAAAAACTAATTACTGCCCTTACAAATCCCTCATAAACAGGCACATTTTGAAATTTTTTAAAAAATATTCTTTTTTTTGTTTGCAAATATGACCAATCGGTCATATATTTGTACCGTTAAATAAAACCTATCATGGCAAAAGGTGAAGAAACCAGACAATTTATTTTAGAAAAAGCCGCTCCTATTTTTAATACAAAAGGGATAGCAGCTACTTCTATGAGCGATATTATGGAAGCAACCAAACTGTCTAAAGGAAGTATGTACGTACATTTTGAAAATAAAGAAGTACTTGCCTGTGCCGCTGTCGATCATAATGTAAAAGTTTTAACAGCTAAACTTCAAACAGCATTAAGTAAAACCAAAACATCAAAGGAACAATTATTTGCATATATAGATTTCTTTAGTGATGCACTTCAGCCGCCGGTTATTGGAGGCTGTCCGTTATTAAATTTTGGAACGGAAGCCGATGATACCAACCCAATCGTAAAAGAGAAAGTCAATAGCGCCATTCGTTCCGGTCAAGTGCAGCTTTCCGGCATTATCGAAAATGGAATTGCAAACGGCGAATTTAAACCTGATTTAAAACCAGCTGATTTTGCAACTGTAATCTTTGCCATGCTCGAAGGCGGACATTTAATGTCAAGAATGTCTGGAAATAATGATAAAATGCAAGTCATTATCAGGACCCTAAAAAATTTAATAGACCAAAACAGTATCTAATTTTTTTTTATCAAAAAAATGACCGATCAGTCATATTTATAAATAACAATATCAATAAAAAATACAATACCAATTAAAATAAGATCATTCACAATTAACAATTCACATTTAACAATTTAAGAAATCATGTCAAAAACAATTTTAATTTCAGGAGCATCAAAAGGATTTGGAAAAGCCTGGACAGAAGCATTTTTAGAAAAAGGATATAAAGTAGCTGCAACAGCGAGAAATATCGATACATTAAACGATTTAAAAGCAAAATACGGAGACGCACTTTTACCACTAAAACTTGATGTTAATAAACGCGATGATTCATTTGCAATCGTTGAAAAAGTAAAAAATCATTTCGGAACAATTGATATTTTAATCAATAACGCAGGTTATGCTTTAAACGGTGCTGTAGAAGAAGCAAGCGAAGCAGAAGCAAGAGCACAATTTGAAACTAATTTCTTTGGAACTTTATGGTTAACACAAGCTGTTTTACCAATTATGAGAAACCAAAAAAGCGGACACATTATTCAGGTTTCGTCTATTTTAGGAATTGCAACTTTACCTGTTATCGGACTTTATAATGCTTCAAAATTTGCTGTTGAAGGTTTAAGCGAAACTTTGGCATCTGAAGTAAAACAATTCGGAATCAATGTTTCTTTGGTTGAACCAAATGGTTATTATACTGATATTTGGGGCAACGGATTTCACAGCGAGAGTATTCCTGCTTATGACGGAATCAAAAAAGCACTTGCAGACGGGCACGATCCAGATACTTTTGGACAAGTAAGCGCGACAGTTCCTGCAATCATTAAATTAGTTGAAGCTGAAAACCCGCCTTTACGTTTATTTTTAGGAAAAATAGCTTTACCATTTGCAAAACAAACATATGAGGAAAAACTAAAAACCTGGGAAGAATGGGCTGATGTATCTGTTGCAGCACACGGCTAATCCTTTTTTATAAGTTAAGAGTTATGGGTTATGGGTTAGAAGTTGAAACTCATAACCTATAATCCATAACTCAAACTTAAAAACTCAAAACTCATATTTCAAAACACATAACTTATAATTCATAATTTAATAATAGATATGCAAAATAATATTAGACTTCGAGCTGTCTATTATTTTTTCTAATTTCTTAAAAAACGCTTCGCTCACCATTGGGCATCCGTGGCTGTTTGCTATATAATAATCTTGTTCTTCATTTGGAACTGCTGAATAAGAGTGCAATACAATTGCTCTTTTTGCAGCATTACTGTTTGTTTCATCTAAACCGGTTAATTTATAAGATTTACCAAACATTCCTCTATACGATTTACCCACAATATATTTTCCTAATGATGTACATTTTGAATTGGGTTCATTACTAAATTTTAATTCTCCTCTAACATTAGTTTCAGAACCAAAACCGTTTGCAACTAGTCCTTGGTCTATAATTTCATCTTTTTCTAAATCGTAGACAAAGAATCTGTTTTTACCAGATTTAATTCTCATATCGATAAAGAAGGCAATCTTTGTATTATAAGAAGCATTTTTTTTAATCATTGCTCTCACATCCAAAAGTTCCGCATTAAGTCTTTCCATTTCCGGGCTTAAGGGCGGATTATCATTTTTAATCTCAACAGGATTTCCAAAAAAACTAATTGTAAAAAATAAAAAAATTAAGCTGTATATTTTCATGACAAGTATTTTAATTTAATGTAAAGTCAAAATTTCATTAATTTGATTTGTTTTATTTTAAATCAAATTAACAAAGCAAAATTAGTCTGAATTAAACCAAAAAAAGACATCTAAAAGTCTGAAGAGCAACAAAATAAGACTTATTTTTTTATCTCTTTATTTTTCAATTAAATAGTAAAAGTTACAATGATTTCGGTGCCTTCGCCCGGTTTAGATTTTACTTCGAAGTTTCCTTTTAAAGAGTTGGTTCTCTCTTTTATATTAGATAAGCCAATTCCTCTTTTTGCTGTATTGATATCAAAGCCAGCACCGTCATCAATAATCGATAATTGCAAAACATCTTTATCAATCAAATCTATTTTTACATCGACTTTTAAGGCTTTGGCATATTTATGAATATTTAGAAGCGCTTCCTGAATAATGCGGTAAAAATTTATTTTATAAATATTCTGCACCTGCTCCCATTCAAATCTTTCATCTACAAAATAATTAAACTCTGTTTTACTGATCTCGTTTTGGCTTTTAATTAAATTAGATAACAACGTATTGAAGTCATTGCTTTCTAAAAAAGAATCCTGGTTTAAATCATGCGAAATAGTTCTGATTTCATTTTCAATATTCTGTAATTCAAATATATACTGCTTTCTTTTTTCTATCGTTTTTTCGTCTGTTTTAGAATTAAAGAAACCCAAATTCATTCTTACTCCATATACCTTGTTCATTACGCCATCATGAAGCTCCTTTGCAATTTTATTTTTTTCTTCTTCTTTTGCTGCATTAATTTTATTTTGCTGTTCGCTCAAAAGCTGATAGATTTCGTCACTGTCACTCTGCTGCTGTTTTACAAATCTTAATTCTTTGTTTTTATATTTTAAATAAATAGCTACCGAAATTGCCGACAAAGCGAGAAACAAAGCAAAAGAAAAGATTAAAATATAAAAGTTCTTTTTAGTCAAAACCTTATTTTCATCTTCAACCTTTACGGTTTCATATTCAATTCTGGCGTATTTATTTTTAGTTCTGCTTTGTATACTGTTTATACTGTCGCTTATTGCAATATATTGGTTGGCATAAAACAGTCTTTTCCTGCTGTCTATTCTCGTAAGCAGTTTTAATGTATTTAAAGTTTCGTTAGTATTTTTTAATTTAATGGACACTCTATAAGCCTCCTGCAGCGTTTTTAAGGATTTTAAAGAATCTTTTTGTGTCAGATAAAATTCTCCTAAATGAATTTTTTTATACATAACATCAGAAGTGTATCCCAAACTGTCTACAATTTTTAGAGACTCTAAAAACATTGATTCAACATTTTTATATTCTTTATTTTTCATTTTAGAATAAGCCAGATTAGACAAAACAATGGCATAAAACCGAGGCCAGTTCTTTCTTAAATCTTTAGTCAGCAAAGGCTTTAATTCCATTATTGATTTAGAATAATCGCCTTTTAAATCATATAAATTACAAATATTAATTACAGAGGATATATTGAAATTATTTACTTCATCACTATCTGTATTATTTTTTTTCATTGCTTTTAAATTTCGCAGCGCAAGCTGATGGTATTTTAAAGCCTGGTCGTACATAAACAGCTTTTCTAAACAATTCCCCATTAAGGTATTGCATGAATACAGCAATTTTATATTATTTGAATCTTTTAGATATTCGAGACCTTTGGTTAATTCTACTTCGCACTCTACATAATTACCATCATAAAAAAGGACATAAGCTTTATTAAAATACATTTGCCCTAACTTGCTGTAGTCGTGAATCTTTTGATAGATTTTTTGAGCCTGCAGATAAAAATAGTAGGCACTGTCTTTTTGGGTGCTTTCGTAGCAGTCACCAATAAAATAAAGGGATTTTGCTATTCTGGAACTATCGTTTTCTTCTCTGGATAATTTTAAAGCCGTTAAGCTGGATGAATGAGATTTTTTTATATTATTTAAATAATAATATTCCTCTCCTGCTTTTAAATATAAATTTCTAACAGCAGAGTCATTTTTTTGATACTTTAAATCACTAACAAGCGAATCTAAATACCTTTCTTTTTCTGTTCCTGAAATTTTGTTAAAGTATTCCGTATCAAAAGTATTTTGATTTTGATTCCTGATTTTTAATTCAATTCGTCTATTATAAAACACTAATAAAATTACTGCTGTTAATAGAAGTATTGGAATATATATTTTCGATTTAAATCTCAAAATGATACTTTATAAATTAAATTCAAATATATTATAAATAAAGAAGACTATAATACTTCAATTTCAGTATTATAGTCTTCAGAAAATAAGATAAAACATGCTTTATTTAATTTTTGGATTTAGCGGATCTCCATCTGGTGCACTCATTTGCAAATTATGGCTGACCATTAAAGAGTCAATTGTTTTTGAATTAGCAGCTTCGTCTATACTGCTTTCACTCTCACTTAATTTTTTTTTTTCGGTTGAATTAAAATCTTGGTTGTCAAGATCATCAGCTGTGCAAGATAAATTCATTACTAAGGCCGTTGCAAAAAGAATACGAATTACTTTACTTTTCATGGTATGTTATTTTTATGTTTTTGCAAAAAAACATTTAAAAAAGTTGCATATTTTACGGAAAATCCGTAAAATTGTTTACTTTTTCATAAATTTTACTGTAATGTCACTTAATATCTTAATTGTTGATGATCATCCTATGACGGTAGACAGTTATGTTAACCTTCTGTCTGATGAATGCTTTGATACAATTGAACCCACCTTCCTAAAAGAATACAATTGCGAGACAGCCTATAAAAAAATAATGCTGCTTAAAAAGCAGAACACCAAACTCGATTTTGCAATTCTGGATGTTAATCTGCCTCCCTATGAAGAATTTAATATTGCCAATGGTATTGATTTGGCTTTAATAATTAGGAAAGCACTTCCTTCATGCAAAATTTTATTACTAACAATGCATACAGAAGCCTTTATAGTAAACAGAATTGTAAAAAGTATAGCACCCGACGGGTTTATATCAAAAAGTGAAGTTAATTTTGAATCCTTCCCTGCTATTTGCAAAAAGATTCTAATGGGAGAAATGATCTACAGTGATGAAATTGTAAAATCTCAGAAGAAATTAACGCATCGAAACCTAAATTGGGATGAATATGACAGCCAGATTTTAATTCTTCTGTCACAAGGCGTTAAAACCGTTAATATTCCAAATCATATTCCGCTTTCAATGAGTTCAATTGAAAAACGAAAAGCAAATATTAAAAGCCATTTATTATTAGAAAAAGGCGGCGATACTGAGCTTATTAATAAAGCGAGACAATTAGGCCTAATATAAGCTTCAAAAGGAAAATTTGAAGCACAAACAAAAACACATGAGGAACCGCACTAGAAACTCCGTATAGAATATCGACAATCTTTGTAGAATTACGTGTGCGATTCCTCATTACTCAGAATGACAAATATTGATTAACCTTTATACAAACTAAAAAAAACCTGTGTTTCTATATATTTAAACATTCAATATAACTTAAACCATTCATTTACTTCTTCGGCTATAGTTTCTTTAATTTCAGGGTTTTCAAATTCATTTGTTGCCGAATTATATTCGTAATCTTTCTGCCATTTTTTATAATGCAAAGCAACCTGCTCAATTGCATCGCAGATAAATATAAGCTCGTCATTTGTCATAATCGGATGCAGTGACAAACGTACCCAGCCTGGTTTATTGATTTGATTTTTCTCCAAAAGTTCATTTGTAATTACGGCTGATTTCTTTTCGTTTATATTAAACAAATAATGCGCATAAGTACTTGCACATGACCAGCCGCCGCGAACCTGAATACCGAAACGGTCATTTAAAAGCCTCACGATTAAATTATAATGAATATCTTCGATTACAAAGGAAACACAGCCGATTCTTTCTGTTTTTAAGTCTCCTAAAATAGATAAACCCCTTATTTTTTGAAGTCTTGAAAAACAAACTGCAAGCAGTTCTTTTTCTCTGTTTTTAATGTTTGTAACTCCCATTTTATCTTTTAATTCTAAAGCCAAAGCCGCCCTTATTACTTGTAGAAAACCTGGTGTTCCGCCATCTTCTCTAACTTCTATAACCTCACTATAACAATATCCCCCTAAAGGATTTGTCCATTTTACATTTCCGCCGCCCGGATTATCAGGATAATCTGCTTTGTATAATTTTTCGTTAAAAACCAAAACACCGCAGGTTCCCGGTCCGCCTAAAAATTTATGCGGAGAAAAGAAAATAGCATCTAACTGTTGTTCTGGGTCTTTTGGATGCATATCGATTTTGACATACGGTGCCGAAGCTGCAAAATCAACAAAACAAAGTCCGCCGTTTTGATGCATAATTTTGGCTAATTCATGATAGGGCGTAATAATTCCCGTAACATTTGAACAAGCTGTAAACGAACCTATTTTTAAGCTTCTGTGAGCATATTTTTTAATTTCTTCAGAAAGAATTTTGGGGTCAACTAAATTATTTTCATCTGGAGGCAGAATCACAACATCGGCATTAGTTTCATACCATGAAACCTGATTAGAATGATGCTCCATATGAGTTATAAAAACAACAGGTTTGTCTTCTGCATCATTTGTTCGCAAACCCATTATTCTTTGCAGTTTTGACAAAGCCGCCGTCATTCCGCTTCCTGTTGTTACCAAAACATCAGAACCATTGGCATTAACAGATTTTTTAATTATATCTCTCGCATATTGATAAGCATAAGTTGATGTTTTTCCTGTCTGGCTGGAAAGTGAATGCGTATTGGCAATCATTGGGCCAATTTTGTTGAGCATAATTTCCTCAATTGGTGCATATAATCTTCCGCTGGCAACCCAGTCTGCATAAAGCAGGTTTTGCTTTCCATAAACCGATTTAAAGCGGTGATCTACTCCTATTGTATTTTCTCTAAATTTAGAGAAGTAACACTCTAATTCTACTGGCTTTGTTGTTGTTTCAATACCACTCATTTCCTTTATCATTTTAATTAACTAAATTTTATTATTGATTGATTTTTTTAAACACATCCAAACATGGTTTTTCTTTGTGTTCAAAGGCGTTTCACTTGTTTTAACACACATAGAACATAGCTATGTGTGAAAATCTAGATTTTTTACAATCTCTTTTATTTAGAATATAATCTATGTTTCTATGTGTTAAAAAAACTAATCTGCCTGCCCTAAAAGTGATTTAAGCGTTTATTGCAATTCTTCTTCATGAAGATTTTTGCTGCAATTATTCCTCTTGAATCGACTAAATAATTTCCCTGAATAGCTCTTACACCATATAGTTTAGCAATGGCGCTGTTCCAGAAAAGTAAATCAGGAACATGCATCCATGTTAAATTATCATCCTGAATTCCTTTAGGTCAATATTAAAAGGCCTTCAGCAAATGGTGTTTAAAAGAAATTAGAGAGAAATTAATGCTTTCGCATTCGAAAACCAGTAAGACTATATTCTTCGAAAATTGAATTCAAAAGTTCGTCACTGTCTTGTAAAAAATGTAGTTTGGTTTTCATTTTAAAAAATAAATAATTTTAACAATGATGACCTTATTCAGATTTGCGCCAATCTTTCTTATCTGTCCCGCTAGGCGGGAAGGATTTAGCACCTTATTTGGCAACAGGTTGCTAAGACTTCACAGGGCCTACTCCCTCAGTCTTTCTGGATAAGTATCATTCAGAATTTTTCTGTGATACAAATATATACTAATTCTACATAATTAGTAGTGTTTTAAATTGCTTTTTTGCCTTTTATTTAAAAAAACTTTTTACAACCAATACAAGGTATTGATTTTCAGTAAATTAAAATTAATTCAAATTTTCAAACGTAGTACGATCTGTGATATCTTATAAAACCTTATTCTTTTGAAGCTTTCACCGAAATTCCAAAGACAATTTTGAGCATTATTGAAGCTTAGGTTTTCATTTCCATTTTATATATTCGTATTTGATTTTTAAGGAGCTGATTCCTGCTCTACGCTGTATCTTTTGTGCCGAACCCCGGCACAAAAGGATGTCGCTTCGATCAGGGCTAGAGCACTCATTTTCATAAGAAGATTTTGTGGAAAATTGATTTAGAAGAAATATTTAAAATGTATTATTTTTCTTATAATAATATTTTTAATTATATTTGAACTTCTTAAATCTTCACATTAAGACGACATTAAAATTTGCCCTTGTGCTATGTAGTAAAGTTCCGAAAGGACTTTGACGCCGTGAAGAAGCGTAAGACTGCTAAGGTATGAGGGTTTTTATTCTTAAATTCTTCACTTTATGAGTACCAAAACCCTTTCCAAAGAAGCCGAAATCAGGCTTTCTAATTTCTTCAATCAAACCGTAACGCCAGAAGAAATGGCAAAAGCCTTAAGGCAGGCAAATTTTGTTCTTTCTTTAAGTTTAATAAGAGAAAATGAAACCCTGCAGCAAGAAATTGATAAACTTGAAAATAGTTTTTATTGGTTGAATGAACTAGCCGAGATTTTGAATCCTTATTTGGATGTGGAGTAACAAGTTTATTTTACTTTTGAAATTAAAACCCTTGGTCATTTTTATGGTTGAGGGTTTTAATTTTACAGACTTTTCAAGCCTTTCATTATTAAAAATAAAATCTCATGTATATTTTTACTTGAAAAAAGAATCATATTCTCCTCAATACTTAGTTTATTTAATTTCGATAATTTTTCTAAATCAAATTTTAAAAACTCATTATTTAAAGTTACATAGTCCGAAAAATTATATTTATCATGTACAAAATCCTTATATTTTAATAAAAAATCACTATTGTATTGAAAACTATTTGATAATTCAATAACTGTTTCTCCTTTAATTAGTTTAATCAATTTTTCGCTTGCACCTCCAAAACCCCCAATTAAATAAAGAGGCTTATTTTCTATTAAAGTATACAAAGCTTCTTCAATTACTCCTGGAATGTACCCCATGTAATTCATTACTTTTCCACCAACTAAAATTCTAGCATCACAATCTTTAGCCATTTGAATTCTCATCTCTTTAAAGCATTCACAAATAATAAATCGATCTTCAAAATTTTCAAATGGCATATACTCTTTTGTCTCATCAATTACAATTCTAGAAGAAAGAACAACTTCTTTGATTTCAATTTGTTTTGAATAAAAATCAATTCTAACATCACGATTCAATTTTTTAGTATTTGGAAACACAAAGTAATTAATGAACCTAAATATTTTATCGTTTATCTTCTTGTATTGATTTGATAATTCAGAAAAGAAATAAGTAAACCCGCCATGTCTCAGATCTCCACCATACATAGCTGTTCCTTCATTTGATATTACATACCTAGCAATTTCAATCGAAATATCATTTAGATGTTGTTCAGAAAATCCTAACCTTTCTAAATCTTCATTTAAAGATACAGATATAGCAATCTTCTTTCCATTTAAAACTCCATTTGTTTTTAAATTCTCATTTGTTTTTTCAACTAAATCTGACTCTACACCTGAAATGTTTATTTTTCCTTTTTTCATAAATTCAAATTAATAGGAGTTGTAAACTCAACGTCCTCATCTAATTCATTTAATATGTTTAATTCTTCAATTCCTAAAGGAGGATCAGGATATAACATAATTAACTTTTTACTCAACCCTATTTTATACTTTTTAATATCAAGAAAATTAAATAACTCTGGAGGTGATGTCAAAGTTTTAATTTCACTACCTGATGTCTTATAAATATCTTTGTAATATTCCAACAGTCTATTTTGATATAAGTTATTAAGTACTTGATATAGTGTCAAATTCAAAATCCTATAAAACCCTATTAACTCATCATCAAATATTACTGTAGTAGGAACATTACCAAGATAAGGAAAAGCTCTTTTTTCTCCTTCAATTATATTGTGAACAACTACTATAGGAGATTTATGTTTTTTCGCTATTAATACTTCTCTTCGGCACCATTCCCTATTTGAATATTCGTCAGTATGAAAAACTACTAAAGCAGAATGCTTTATCTCGTTTTCAAATTGTTCTGCAAAATCATATCCATTTGCAATATCAACAGTATCAAAAAAAACGTCTAATTTAAGATTGTCTTGAATAAATTTTTTAAATCTAATAGTAGTTATTTCGCCATCTTTCTTTGCATGACTTAGAAAAAGTTTTACAGGTGAGCCTATTCGATGATTTTCCTTGTCGTTTTGTTTAGGATGAAAATTTAAAAGTAATCTAGAACAATCATGTAAAAGTTCTGTTTTAATTTTTTTAATTGATTTAATAAGATGCTTCTCTTTATTCAGTTTTAGTTTCTTATCAAAAAATTTAGTTCCATCAGTAAATTGAAGTGTACTTAAATTACATCCAATAGAATATGCTTTTTCACAAAGTGAAATAGGAAAAACTCTATTATTATGATCTATTTTTTTTGAAATTTCTTCCGTATAATTACGAAAATTCTGATCTAAAAAATATTCTTCATCAATTAATAGAATTATAGCATTTTTCTCAGCATTAGTTATATCAATATCTAATGGCATATCACTATCAAGTTTTATATACCTGAAATAAACTGGAATATTAATTCCTCTGGATAATGGATTTTGATAATCTCTACAAAATGTTGAATACAAATCTTCAGCAATTCTTTTACCGATTAAAGAATCTGGATGCCAAACAACATAAATATTTAGTGGATAATTAATTATTTTCATTCGTGTTTTTGGTCATTTGAAGTCTAGAGTTATCTCTATCATCATAATTAGTATTTCTTTTTTCAAATGCTAACTCAATATATTTTTGTATTTTAATTCTATCATCTGTCCAATCTCTAATAATTGCATATCCTGATTTTAAATTATCAGCTAATCTGGCCGGTAATTTAGAATATGTGTGCTTACCAGTGTTATAATTAGAATGAGAAGGTAGTTTTAATGCTAAAATACCAGCACATTTATCTCCAATTTTTGGATTTAATGCCCCTGAAATTTCCCAATCAACATGTTTTCTATGTTTTGTGTTTTCTCCAATTAAAACTATTAATACAGTTGTATCTGCTAAATAATCATTTTGTATTAACTGTTTAATGTATCCATCTGAATTATCAGAATCTATTTCACCATCTTCAACAGATTTATGTATTATTAGATCTGCAAAAATATTTTTAAATCTTTCTTTAAATAATTGATCTTCTAAATGATAATAACTAATAAAGCTCTTCCTTTTAGTTATATTTTCAGGAATCTCATACCATCTAAATAAATTATTATTAAATGAAAAATTTCCTATTTTATTCCATTTACCATCTTTATCTAATTCTATAGAACAAAAAGTTTTTCCAGATCGTATTTTTTCCACCATCCAATTTCTATTTTGATCATATGAATTTGAGCTAAGATTTTCCCCAAAATCTTCATAATAAATAATCGATTCAATAAACCCTTTGTCGTTTAATGTTAACTTACTAACACAAAAATCAGCCCATTTCATATTAATAACTTTCACTAATTAAACTATCCATCACATCACTTAAAGGATTTTTTTGATCTCCATAATCGCTCATCATCTTTACTTCAAAAAGTATTTCTTTTTTGACTCCTGAAATATTTTCAATCAAGTTATTAGTGTCGTAAATATCTCTAATAATTGTTGCTGTCTTTACATACTCTGGTAATCCCCCTTTGGGAATTCCTTTCAAGCATAATGCATACAAAGCTGTTTTATCGTATCCATATCCGATCTCAAATGGAACCCAAGTCGAATATAATGTATTAGGAGATACAACAACAAGCATGTGAGAACTATTATTAATTCCTTTTCTAATGGAATCAGTAACTGCTTTTGCATTGTTTACTTGGTGGTTGTACTTTAAATCTGTATCATAATCATCAAAATAAACATCAATTCCTGCACTTATTAAATAATCTGCAATTTTTTTCGCGGCATCTTTATCTTTCTGTTGATGTGATATAAACACACATTTTATTCCTAAATTTAAAACTTCACTTCTTGATTTGTACTTTGTGGGATAGTAATATCTATTTAATGCCATTTGTTTAAAGTAATTGTAACTGTTTGTACTCCCTCCAATTGATTGGTGTACCAATTAAACCTAAATCATATTTCTCAAGAATACTTTTTATAAATCTTTCTACTAATTCTTCATTTCTAATTGTAATATAATCACGCTGTTTAGAAGTTGGACATAATTCTAAATATGCATCCGGAACTTTTAAACATTTATCTCCTAAGTAGACAAAATAATCTGATATCAAAACATATTCTCCACTTAAGTCCTGAATAAGGTTTTTTTCATTTTCTTCCCCATTATGCAAACTATGATGAGAATCTACTTGGAACCATTTATCATCTTGAAAGTAGTAGATATTATCTCCATGAATTTGTTTTAAACTTCCATTAATAACAGGTTTTTTATAGTTAAACCTATCATCATTCCAATACTCCTGAAACGTTATTTTTTCAGTTACTTTCATTAGAAAAAGCAAATGATTAAGTAATCCATTTTGTACGGCACCTGTACCTATAATCCAATCACCAACAACAGCCTTTTTTCTTATATGAGGTTTACAACATGCCAAAGTGCAATAAATTCCAAATGGATTTGGTGCGAATCCATAATCTCTAGTTATTTTATAGGAATAAATATTCATTATTGACAACCAATTCTTTTCAGAACATTCACGGGTGGGCGTGATTCTCCACTTGAATTACACCACCCAACTTCTTTACCTTCTAATGCATCAATTATTTTATCTGAATTCCAACCTACTAAGCCATCTCCATATTTTTCTAAATTTTCAGGAATATCGGCATCTTTACCTCCATGCATAAATACGCCAATAATTCTTTTACCTAGTTTTGACGCTTGCTCAATCTCCCAATTAACCCATTCTCTAGAGTGCGTTTGTGAACCAATAAGAACCACAACAGTTCCTGCCCAACGCATTTTCATAGTTAATAACCTTTCAAGAGTTGCTTTCGGAATTTGTTTGTTTTCCAAACGTTCCTTGTTTTTTTCTTTAGTTATTCTTATAGAGCTATTGCGTAAATCATAGTCTTTACCTTTTAATAATTTTGTAAAATCACTTACAGACTGATCATCCTTATGATGATGACTAATAAAAACATTTTTAGACGTACTCATTTCTTAAATTTTTTCATTAATACCCCACTTAGGAGGAAAGAAATAATCAATTTGATTCTTATCTTTCAAAATAAATTTTTGTTTAATACGTGTCCTATTTGAAAGGCCAATAATATCTGGATGAAACACCCTAGAATATTTATCTACTTCACAAAAAACATTTTGACAATCGATTAATTGTAAATCTCTTCCCCATAAATTTTTAAAACTAATGCTTAATCTCTCAAATTCACTAAATTGATTATCAGCCATCATTTTAATGATATCCTCGAAATTATAATTACCTAAATCTTTAAAACATTTTATTATACCATCTTTAGCACCAGGTCCTGCTTTTACGAATTCCATCTCACTAAAATTAGTTAATGAACTATAATTAATATCTATTGCATATTGATAAGCTAAAAAATCTCCAATTGTTGGATATGACAAGAAAATTTTAAAAACTTCATCCATATTTTTAGCATCTCTTATTTTTTCAGCAATATTATTCTTTAGCATTACTTCAATTAACTTCAAATGATTTTGATGCTTTCTTTCGTAGTCAAAATTTGATTTTCCTGAAGCCATAATATATGCTGCAGAATATATCGAAACTTTATTTTTTAATAATTCTGATAGTAGTTTATCATATTTAAAAAATGCATAATTTTTAAATGTAATTTCTCCAAGTTCTTCTTCTAAAAATTCCCAAGTTGAAATTTTATTGAAAATTTTAAATAAAATTATTCGAAAGAACAATTCATCTGGTTCTTGACTACCTTTATATATAACATTCTTAATTAAATATTGACTTACTCGGTCTGTTGCTCGATAAACATTTGTAAATTTATAATCATTTAATATAGGATCTTTTGACCACGGAAATTTCTCATTTTTATTTAATCTTTTAAAAAAAATATTCTGTCTTTCAGCTAAAAAATTCCAGTATGTATCATAAACAATACTTGGTTTAGGTTTTATTTTTTTATTAAATATTAAAACAGAATTTGATCTAAGAGTACTTTTTGTCATTTACTAATTTCTTTAAAACTTAACTTTTACCAAGATAAATAAGTTTTTTATTTTTAATACTAACTAAAACCCTTCCTCCATTATTTGTTTTTAATTCATTAAAAACTTTATATGAATTTATTATAGCTGTTTCCCACTGTTTTTGAGTACAATTTTTAACTTCAATTCCACTAACTAACTTTTGAATAGTTTTTAGCACTTCACTATCTACGTTATCGCTGTACTTAAAAAGCTGATGATCTACTGCGAAACTATAAATGTATAGACTTATAAGCTCTTCAGTTATTGCAGCACGAGCTCCATCTTCAACTTCATCAGTGGCTGAATGACTTTTTCTTTTAATACCCATTAATTTTCTAATAACAGGGGACCATCCCAAAAAAGCAACATAACCAAAATGAAAAATATCGTGAAACCTATAACTATCTTCTTTATGAGAATTATCGGTTATATCGTTTCCTAATTGTTTTTCTGTTGTATTATTCATCACCCTCACCTTACTTTTTCCTTCTTCATCAATAATTAAAAACTCAACCTCAAACTCTCTTGGAAATTGCTCCGATTCGGGATAATCATTGTCGTAAATAATAAAATTTTCAGATTGTTCTAAATCAAATCTGTCTTTAATTTTATTTAAATTACTTTTAGCAATATCTTCTAAAGATAAATTATTCTCTGTAGCAATAGTAGAAATGTACCAAAGAACATCCCCTAGTTCTTCTTCAAGCTTATTTGTATAATTAGTGTAAGCATTCCCATCTCGCAAATTTTTTTTCAATTCAGTTAAAACTGAACCTGCTTCACCAATCAAACCTAAAAAAGGAACAATTTTATTCGCTTCTTTTCCTTTAATATAATCTTGAATTGTTTTTTTTGCCTTTAACTGATATTCTGAAAATAACATAACTTATGATATTATTGATTTGACTTTTATTGCTCTTGAATATTCTAAAATTTTATGGATCACAGTCTATAGATAAATTATGATACTATTTATAATTTTACATTAGGCGAATATCTATATTTTTCAATTCTTTTGATTACGGAAAACCGTAATTCATACAATATTAATTTACAAGCAATTATAACACTAAAATTAAGATCAACACTAAGTATTTATACGGTTTTTTTTTATGCAATTTTTTAATAATTATACATTATTTTTATAAATTGTTAACAAGCATTTCCTCAGTAATAATAAATAAATTGCATAACATATTGGAAGAATTTAAAAAAGGGAAGTTCCCAGAAGATATTAAAGAACTTATTCAAAAATGCGAAAACTTAGCTTTACAAATACAAACAGCTTTCTTAAATAAAAACTGTATTTTAATAAAAGATTTATATCTGGAGAATAAAGGTCATAAACAAAAAGACTTTTTAAATAAGTTAGGAATTGAATGCAATGCATTTTTGAAGACAAAAAACATAAATAAGAACGAAGTAAAAGGTTTGTATATTTTTGGAGATCTAAATACAGAAAATATCTTTGAGCCAATCTATATTGGAATTTCAAGAACAGTTTTTCGAAGGTTATATCAGCATACATGGGGTAAAAAACACAATGAAGCTTCCCTAGCATATTTAATGGCTAAAACAAGATTACAGTATATAGAAAATAGAAATACTTTATCAGTTTCAGAATTAGAACAAGAACAATCAAAAATTAAAAATTTTAGAGTAATCGTTATTCCAGAAGAAAATGATTATGATTTATATTTTATGGAAGTTTATTTGGCTGGAAAATTAAAAACAAAATGGAATAGTTTTAGGACCCATTAATTTTATTTCCTTTTCCATTTTTTTAACCCTCCAACCTCAAATAATTCCCATCAAAACTAATCACAACCTTTTCAAATTGTCCCAATACATCTTGCCCAATATTTCCAAAATTTACTTCACCATAAACGCCATAATCCTTTTGGTCAATTTCCATTTTTGGGAGTTGAATTAATTTTTTTCCAAGATATATTTGCTGGTCTTTTAAAACCAAAACTTCTGTAGAAACAACTTCTGCACCAGCGCCGGAGGATTTAGTCGTTTCTAAAGTACCCATACGGTCAAGGTCGGTTTTGAAGGTTTCGTAAAACGCCTTGTTGAAAAGGCTTTCTTTTGCTCCGCTGTCAAAATTAAACGGCAGGGTTTTGCCTTTATACTTCAGCATTACAATGGCTCTAAGTTCGTCTACAAATAAGTTTTTTTCGGTTGTATTGGCCTCTAATTCTTTAGAAAAGGTCAGTTTGTCTTTTTCAATCGTAATCGTTCCTAACTCTTTTACTATAGGAAAACCAATAATTCCGTTAATGACATAAGCGCCGTCTGCAAATGTAAAAGCCTTATCAGGATAAACTAAAAACACTGCATTATGAATTTTCAATTCGCCTAAATTAATTTCGGGTGCAGCACCTATACTAACTTTGTTTTTTTGTCCCGTAAAACTCGCCACAGAAATATTATTATCCGGCAGAATTTTAACTCCCATTTTCTTCGCCATACTTTCGGTAATGCAGCTAATTCCGGCTCCGGTATCAAAAACAAAACTGGACTGCATTCCATTTGCGGTAACTTCTGTTGTAATTAAACCTGCTTTGTCTTTTACCGCAGCAATTGAAATTTTCGAAAATTTATCGATTGTCTGCACACGCGTATTGCGTAAAGTCTGCCAGATTCGCTGTGTGTTTAATTCGTCCTGAAGTTCGTCTTTGTTATATTGTTTTTGAAATTTAAGGGTTAAAACTTTAGAAGCTGTATAAGCCAAATTGTAATTAAAGAGTTTTATATAGTTATCATTTTTCAGCTTCGCAAATTCGTAACTATTGGTCAGTTCGTTGTTTTTCAAACTGTCTAAATACATATTTGACAACTTGGGTTTATTGCAGACATTGGCATATAAGCCTTTATAGAAATAATAATCTTTACTTTTTACTTTATTGTTCAAACTATCCATTTTAGTAAACTGATGCTGTTTACTTAATTGTTTTAAACTGATGTCCGGGTTTGTTTGTCCAAAAGAAATTTGTCCTGTAAATAAAAGACAAAATAAAAGTTTTTTATAGTTCATTTGTCTGATTTTTTGAATGTTAAATATAGGGAATTTGTTTTGTTTCAGGTTTTATGTTTCAAGTTTTCACAGTATTGTCATTTCGACGGAGGAGAAATCGCACTTGTATATCGACAAAGATTGGCGCTTTTCTTTGCGGAGTTTCTAGTGCGATTTCTCGTTCCTCAAAATGACAAGATTGCGTTGGAATTTGGAATTTAAAAATTGGGATTTTTAATAAATGCCGCCAATCTTTGTAGAGTTTCTAGTGCGATTTCTCGTTCCTCGAAATGACAAGATTGCATTGAAATTTAGAATTTTTAATTGGGATTTTTAATAAAAAAAATCAGGTCTGGCATATTACTGCCATTCCTGATTTTCCTAATTGTAATTAACCATAAATCTTATTTATCTTCTTCCTCTAAAGCCTCCGCCGCCTCCAAAATTACCACCGCCTAAACGGCTTCCGTCTCTTTGGAAGTTTTGAAAATTTCGGGTTTGCGATTCTCCGCGATCTCTGGATAAAGCAGATCTATCCAGGTCGTTTGTTATGTCAGAATGGCCTGCTTCTCCAAGTGGTTTACTCGGCTGTCCAAGCGCTTGATCTGGTCTTGAAAGGTTATCACGCTGTGCGCCTTCACCTAAACGGTTTTCTCCACCAAGGTTTTGATTATCGCGCTGAACTCCTGCCCCATTTGCACCAAGTCCTTGGCTTGGTTTAGTATGTTCAACAGCTCCGCCAGATTTGCTTGTAGAACCCAGAGTACCAGCTTGTGACCAGCCTCCGTTTCCGTTATTGTAATGGCTCCAGTTTCCGTTAGCATCTTTTTTATACACATGCCCATCATGACCTGCATATACATTATTATTGGTATGAATTGTGGTTCCTCCGCCTCTGTGATGCGTAATTACACCTTCTTTTCCACCAGAAGTTTCATAACCAATTGCTGTTCCGCGTCGGGTAGTAACGTGACCGGTCTGCACCCATTGATTGCCATTTGTAGCTGCAGAATGTCCCCATTGCGCATACGCATTATGGCCTTGATTGGTTCTGGCATAATTTCCAGTCCAAGGGTTATAAGTACTTGCAGCAGTACGACCGCCATACCAGCCCTGAACACTTGCAGAACGTCCGTATCTTCCTGTTGCCGGATTATACCAAGCTGATGTTCCTGCAGCGCCGTAAGGCCCGTATACACTTCTTCCGGCCGCCCAGCCACCTGTCCACGGATTGTAAACAGCGCCTGCGCCATAACTGCAAGGCCACGGATGATAAACAGGATATAATCCTCCATAATAAACATAAGGTGGATAGTAATATCCTGTACCATACGTTAATATTGCACCCACAGTTGCGCCTACAATAAAAGCTCCAAAATAACCTGCTGTTGTACTGCTCTCTACAGTTGTATCGGTTGTAGTTTGTGTAACATATGTTACATTATACACAGGCGAAGTTGGCGGAATGGTGTAAATTTCTTTTGGTACAGAAGCAGCTGTTTCCCAAGGTCCGTTTGGACTTGTAGACATAAACCAAACTGCCTGAAAACATAAATAATACAAATCGCCCACTTTTATAACTTTGTCTTGTGTATTGCTTGCGTATTGCATTTTTGTACCTTCAATAGGTTTAAACTGCGGGGTTCCGTCATAAGTAACTTTTGCCTTTGCTTCGGCATCGGATTTCTTTATAATGGCAGTTGTAGGAACCTGCGCCAGCATTACTGCATCTTTGGCTTCCTGTGTTCCCGGTACAGATGACAGTACATTTGCACGAGGTGAATTTTTAGGGATTTTGGCAAAATCAGCAGGCAGGTTATTACCTGCATAAGTCCAAGGTCCTGTTAATTCTTTAGATTTAAACCATCTGCCTGATAATAGAACATAATATTGACCATCGGCTTCATTGGCAAAAACATCATTTTCGGTATTGTCGATGTATAACAATTTTGTCCCGTCTATTTTAACAAATTTAGGGTTTCCGTTTACTGCAATTAATTCTGCTGGTTTATTGCTGTAAAAAACCTGTGGTGCAGCACCAGATGACGGGGGCGGTATCATTTTTTTGACATCATCAAAATTTTGCCCAGATGGAAGATTACTTAAACCAGAAGGAAGTTTAGTAGTTTTTACCCAGTCTGAATCTATTTTTTTTGAAGTAAGCCAAACATTATCTGCCAGTAAATAGTAATCTTTTGCTGTTTTATCAAAAAACAGGTCCCAATTTGTATTTACTACATATTGCAAATCTGATTTTTCTACAGGTACCAAAACAGGTTCGCCCTGCACTATAACCAAAGCAGCCGGATTTGTGCTGTAAAAAATTGTTGGGGCATCATTTTTTGCCGCAATTCCTTTTGAAGGACTTTTGGTTTGGCTTAAATCTGCCATAATACGATCTACCGAAACTGGGTCGCCGCCTTTTGGCAGTGTTTCTTTAAACAATTTTTCCATTTGAGGAACTGCTTTTTCATCCAGGGAAGGAAATCGTACATCAGTTACTTCAATATTTCTAAAAAAAACGTTTCGGTTATCTTTATCTACCAGTGTTGAAGCTTTTAAAGAAGCTACTCCTAACACTTCTTTCCCGTCTTTTGGAGTTAAAGAAAAAGCCAGTCTGGCCGTAATTTCTTTATAATCATTCCAATCATCAACCTGAGGCTGATAATAAACCAGTTTTGTGCCGTTATTTTCTGCTTCCCTCGGCCAGCCGTTATCAATAAGTGTGTTAGCATCTGTCTGAGCAGTTTCAGAACCTAACTGATCAGAATTTTGATCTTTCTTACAAGAGAAAAAAATTGAACTAACACTGCATACAACTATTAGAAATGTTTTTTTCATAAATTAAAAATTTGATTACTATTTATTGAAAAATTTACTTTTTGTAGGATTCTCGTAAAAATTATAAGTCTAAATTAAGTTGACGGAAACTATAAACCTAAAAATCAAACATCTACTTGGTTTCATATTCTAAAATGAAACAAGATAATAAGCCGTTTTCTGTCTTAATTAAAATTAAAGAGCAAAACTGAATGCTTAATTTAATGCTACTAAAATTCGGAAAAAGAAAATCGCTAAAACAAATATAAATATTTTTCTTACAAATAAAAACGATATTGGAACAAAAAAAAGTATAATTCGTACAAAACATTATACTGTATTATTTTAAGAGGTTTCTAAAATCATTGTTATAAAATTATTTTATAATGGTTAAAAATTATTAATTTGATTAATAAACATCATCACCATAACTTTGTCTCATCAAAATCAAAGAAATGATTTGATAGTTTTAAAAAATAATTTATAAAAATAGAAATCATGAAATTTACAAGAAGAGCAAACGCAAACTGGAAAGGTACTGGAATGGAAGGAAAAGGAACCATTAGTACACAAAGCACAACACTAGATAATGCACAATTATCATTTAAAACCCGTTTTGACCAAGGTGTAGGAACAAACCCGGAAGAATTAATCGCAGCAGCACATTCTGGCTGTTTTACAATGCAGTTAAGCTTTTTATTATCTGAAGCCGGATTTGTTCCCGAAGATTTAGACACAACTGCAAAAGTAACTTTTGAAGATGGTACAATTACTTTAATTCAGTTAGAACTTAACGGAAAAGTTCCGGGGATTTCTGAAGAAGATTTTCAAAAAACAGCTCAAAAGGCAAAAGAAATCTGCCCGATTTCAAAATTATTAAACACCGAAATTACTTTAGCTGTAACATTAAGCTAATTAAATATCAAGAACTTTAGATAAATTCCAATATCTGAAATTCCAAATTCCAGGCCTCATCAAAATTTGGAATTTGGAATTTGGAATTTAAAATATTGGAATTTAATTTTTTAGGCAGACTTACTTACTGATTTCAAAAAATAAGGCGAATCGTTCCAGCGTATTTTTCGATAGGCAAAATCTTTTTTAAGCGAATCAGGAAGGCAGTTCCAAATGGCTTCGTTCATTTTTTCGAGTAATAATTTCTTCGAAAATGAATCTGAAACTACTAAACTGATTTCTCTTACCGGAATAGGCTCTTTAAAAGGTTTAAAAAGTCCCGATGCTGCTTCGTTTAAAATAGAAAGCTGCGGAATAATCGCAAATCCTAATTGTGCGCGGACCAGATTTTTTAAGGTTTCTATTGAACTGATATCGTACGTAAACTGTTCTTTTATTTTATCAGAAGCTTTTAGTCCGCAGATGTCCAATAACTGAGCGTTATAACAGAATTCATGATGAAGCAGTAACAATTCGGCTTTATCGGTTGGCTGAAGTTCGTAAAATTCTTCATTTGCCATTGGATGTAATTCATTTAAATATGCTACAAAAGGTTCTTTAAAAATAGGATGTTCAATTAAATTTGGGTTTCCGGCTGGCGTTGCCATAATAACAACGTCGAGCGTTCCGGTTTCTAAATCCTTCATTAATTGTCCGGTATTGGCTTCTCTTATAATGAATTTTACTTTTGGAGCGGCTTCTTTCATCGCTTTAATAAACAGCGGAATTAGATAAGGCGATAAAGTAGAAATAATGCCAAGCTTGAGCTCACCTTCTAAAAGATTTTTTTCATTCACTACAAAATCCCTAATTTCATCGGCTTCGCGAAGAATTTTTCTGGCTTTATTGATAATCTCCATTCCAGGAATTGTAGGTGTTAATGGTACTTTATTTCTATCGAAAATCTTGATCCCAATTTCTTCTTCGAGATTCTTTAACTGAATCGTAAGTCCGGGTTGTGTCACCATACAAGCTTCGGCTGCTCTAGCAAAATGGCGTTCTTCGTCTAAGGCTACTATATATTTTAACTGCTGAATAGTCATAATTATAATTTTATTTTATAAAGATACGTAAATATCAATTTACAGTTATAAAACAAAAATATAGCGATTCTGCAAAATTTTAAAACCGCAGATAAACCTTGTCAAAGTTCAAAACTTTAACAAAGTTGCTGCGAATAAAAAAATATTTACAAAATTTAACAATACATTTAAATCTAAATTGTAGCTTTTATCGTATATTTAATAAATGATATTTGCGGAATGGAGTAAATTCAAATGGTATTTGTTTTTGGAGCATGTTGAGTTTATCATTCTTAAAATATTGTTTTGTTCCACTTAAATGTTTTAACCAAAAAAAGCGATCCTAATAAGATCGCTTTTTCTTTTTTACTTCTCCCCTTCACTTTTTAACTGCAGAGCACGCTGTAAAAAGCTTTGATGCATTATTTTATTTTCGGCTTCATTAATGGCCTTAAGCAGATTATTCTGGTTATCGGCAATATCACTTAAGGCTTTTTTCATAACATCCCAAACGGGTTTCATTTGTTCGATTAGTTCCTGCCCTTTTGTGGTAAGCTGAATAAGTCTTTTACGTTCGTCGATTTTATCTTTTTTAGAACGAATCAGTTTTTGTTTTTCCAGTTCTTTTAATAAACTTATTGTTGATGGATGTGTATAACCAATTTCGTTAGCGATTTCAACTACACTTAAAACCTCTTTATAATGCAGGGTATAGATTACAGGGAACCATTTGGGTTCAAAATCAATCCCGTACGATTTATAAAATAAAGCGCCGTCTTTCCGTAATTGTTCACTCAATCGCTGCAATCGGGTCGAAATAGCCAAAATACCTGATTCGTCTATAATGTTCATCTTTATTTCTTTAAAGTTAAATGACAGAATATATTGTCTGGTGCCATTAACGGAAAGGCTTCTGGAAGCTTTTCTTTTTCGATTCGCACAAAATCATTTTTTTCATAAAAACGCAATGCTGCTTCTAATATTGAAACGGTTCCCAAATATAAATCATTGATTCCGTTTTCTTTGCAATATGCGGTTAAAGTCTCTAATAATTTCTGCGCGATCGAAAACTCTTTTCCGCGAAATTCTTTCTTTACAAACATTTTTCTTATCGCCGCTTCAGTATCAGAAAATTTTACCAAAGCAATCGTTCCCACTAATTCATCATTTATGAAAGCTCCCCAAAAACCTCCGCCCGTGGCATAATAAAAATTATTGATATTAAACAAATCAGGCTGGTCTTCAATAGTTATGGGTACATTAAATTCTTTTTGCTGAATGTTTAATATTAAATCGACAATGGTGTTTGAATATTGGTTTTCTACAGGTTTAATTTTTGGCTCCATGATATTTAAATTTTTGCTTCACAAAACTACGTAGTTAAATACATAAATAAAAATATTTCTTCATTTTTATGATTTAATTTAATATTTTTGTTTATAATGCAGCTAAGATGGTAAGGCATTAAGTTTTATTTATAAAACTGCTATTTGTTTCACGCAGATTTAGCAGATTCTTTATGGGTAAATTTGTGTGAAACAAAAAAATTGTGTCTTTGTAGATTTTAAATAACTGGAAAACTTAAATTACCATATATAACTTATATGATTTCATAAATATGGAAAGAAATCGAAAAGACGAATTCATATAGAAGTCATATTAAAAATAGAGAAATTAAGATTTAATCTTCTGTAACAAACTCCCCTTTTTCGATTACTACCTGATTTCCCCAGCTGGTAATCGCTTCGAGTGCCGGAATAAAAGTTTTTCCAAAATCTGTCATTTCATAAATTACTTTAATCGGTGGTTTTTCTCCATAGACTTTTCGGGTTACTAAACCGTCTTTTTCAAGCTGCTTTAGCTGTAAGCTCAAAGTCATTTCGGTCACTAACGGGATTTCTTTCCGCAATTCGCTGAATCGTTTTTCATTGTCTTTTAAATGATACAAAATTACGGCTTTCCATTTTCCTCCAATTAAATCCATTGCCAGACTTACTGTACACGGATAACTTCTTCCGTCAACTTTTACATAATTTCCTGTACATTCATTTCCTTTTGCCATCGTTTATTTTTTTATACCTATCCTATTTGATAGTTATTGCAAAACTAATTAACTATAAATAATTTTGCAACTATAATTTTTATAGTATTAATAATAAACATTTTAAAGATGCAAAATTCAATTCACTGGCCAGAGGAATACCTTCCGGGAACGACTGATAATTATTGTTCAAATGAAGTTATTGCGGCGGGATTAACCACAAACGAAATTTGGCCGTATTTAAGCAATCCTTTTGCCTGGCCTAAATATTACAATAACTCAGCAGATATCGAATTTATTAATAAAGAAGATAAAGTGCTTTACGACAACGCCCGCTTTCGGTTTAAAACTTTTGGTTTTCCTGTAGAAGCACAGATTACGGAATTTACTGCACCAAAATCAGGGCAGCCGGCGCGAATAGCATGGCACGGCTGGGCCGGAAGTGATTTAGAAACAAAAATAAATGTTATTCATGCATGGCTTATTGAAGATTTGCCCGGAGGAAGAGTACGTATATTAACTCAGGAATCGCAAATTGGAAAACCAGCCATAGAATTAGCAAACACTAAACCAAATCCAATGATCAACGGACATCAGGATTGGCTGGATGGTCTGGTTAAAGCGGCTAAAGAGAAAATGATAGTTTGATAATTCGGGCTAAATCTGAGTATAATATCATAACTTACATTGGCAGGAATTGTTCTTTTTTTATCAAAACAGGAATTATTCCGGGCATAATTTCATCGGTTTTTGTGTTTTTTAATGAAAGTTAATATCCTTTTTATATCGAATTATTTTTTCCATCACTTCGGTTATATCACAAACAATAATTTCTATCAGAAATAAAAAATCTATAAGCCTCTTCTGTTTTTGTAAGAGGCTTATTTCATTTTTTTTTGTACTATATCGATTTCTTAAAATTATTCTAAAATATACTGATTATTTAATTTTAAATTATTTGTAATTAATCTAAATAAACATAGATTTGCAGCATAAAATCAAAATAATTACCAGCCATGAAATTTATTTATTTATTTTTTCTTCTTGCCTTTTTAAATTTAGGTCAGGCGCAAAATGCTAAAATTACCGGAAAAATAACTTCCGAAAGTAACGAAGCTGTTTCTTATGCTTCAATCTCTATCAAAAATCCTAAAAAGAGTGCTGCCTCTGACGATAAAGGAAATTTTGAAATCAATAATCTAACACCAGGAAATTATACTATTTATTTTTCGGCAATGGGGTTTTCTGTTCAGGAAAAAACAGTTGAATTGCATGAAAATGAAAACCTTGACCTTTCTATAGTTTTACAAGAAAACATTAATACCTTACAGACTGTAGAAATTACGGGAAGAAAAGAGAAATCGTATAAAAACACGAAATCTTTTATTGGTGCCAAAACAGAAATTGCTTTAAAAGATCTTCCTCAGGCTGTGTCGTATGCCACAAAAGAGTTAATCGCAGACCAGGGTTCTATTCGGGTAGGCGAAGTTGTAAAAAACTTCAGCGGTGTGAGTCAGTTTACTTTTTATGATGATATTTCGATAAGAGGTTTTAGAATTAATGGAGGAAGTAATACACAGCTGCTTAACGGAATGAGGACTTCTACAGGGTTTTGGAAACAACCTCTTGCAAACTATTTAGAGCGTGTTGAGGTTTTAAAAGGGCCTTCATCTGCTTTATTTGGAAATGCTTCACCTGGCGGGGTTTTAAACAGAGTTACTAAAAAACCTCTTGATCAGGCTGCTAACAGCATAAGTTTTTCAACTGGAAGTTTTAATACTTTAAGGGCTTTAGCCGATTTTACAGGACCGCTAACAGAAGATAAATCACTTTTATACCGTTTGAATTTAGGTTATGAAAACGCTAATTCTTTTAGAGATTTACAATTCGACAAAAATATTGTCATTGCTCCTTCCCTTTCGTTTCTTCCAAATGATAAAACAAGTGTAAACTTCGACTTGATTTATACAGGTTCGAAAAGTAACTTAGACCGCGGGCAGTCGACTTATGAAAATAATTTATATTCGACAAAAATTTCTAATTCATTAAACTCAACAAATGATTATTTAAATGAAGAAACATATATTGTTACAACTTCATTGAATCATCAGTTTACAGATCGTTTCTCGTTTTCTGCTTCATACATTCGTACAGGTTATACAGAAGATCTTTTGGAACATCGAGGGGCTAATAAATATGCTTCTGCCGGAGACGGATCAACAATTCCGACGGCAATTGAAATGCAGGTTTTTCAACGCAAACGCAAACGTTATATTGATAATCTTTCTGCTTTCTTTAAATATCAGGCAAAAACAGGGGCTTTAGACCACAATTTAATTGCCGGTTATGATTATGCACAAGAACATGTTCCGCCTGGAGGTTCTCAATTGCAGGCAACGGGATATAGAAATGCAGCTAATAACGGATCAATTGCAACGTATGACCCGACAAAAAAGAATCTATATTTATTAGATTCAAAAGGAAATCCGGTTCCAAATGTGGCGCATTTTGATTTAACAAACCCAATGGCTTCACAGCAGTTAAAAGATATGAGCAAATATTTTTATGTTGCTCGTCCGTTTGACCCGACTTATTATTCTTTATATGGAATCTACCTTCAGGATCATATTAAATTTGGTGCTTTTCAGGCTTTAATCGGAGTTCGTTACGACGAATATACTGATAAGGAAAACTACAAAAAAGCCACTGAAAAGAAAGTAAAACAGCATTCGTTTCTTCCTCGTTTTGGATTGACTTATACACTTAATCCGAACATTAATTTATACGGAACTTACGTAAAAGGATATAATCCACAGACAGCATCATCTTTATCAAATCCAAATGCGGGAGGTCCGTTTGATCCGTTAGAAAGTAATATGGTAGAATTTGGAGGAAAATCTTCTTGGTTTAAAGAAAAACTTTTTGTGACTGTAGCTTTATTTAAAATTCAGCAGAAAAACACTTTATATCCGGCCAACGATCCAACAAATCCAGATTTAATGAGATCAATTGGTGAAGAAGAATCAAAAGGTATTGAAATTGATGTAAACGGAAGCATCACACGTAACTGGAGTATTTCTGCAGCTTATTCATACAACGAAGCGGCAATTACAGAAAGTCCTACAGCCACTGAAATTGGAAGACAAAAACCTAATACTCCAAAACAACAAGGAAATGTTTGGACACGTTATAACTTTACAGACGGTGCTTTGAAAGATTTTGGTCTTGCTTTTGGGAGCAATTTCGTAACTACCCGTAACTTAAGCCAGACTGTAACACAGACAATTCCGGGTTATACTTTGTTTAACGCTGCTTTGTATTACAGCATTAATAAATTTAAAATTCAGCTGAATGCTAACAACATAACCAACAAAACGTATTGGGTTGGAGGTTACGATTATATTCGTTTGTTTCCTGGTGCGCCTTCGAACTGGCTGCTAACGCTAGGATATTCGTTTTAATAAATGCTTTATTTATATTTTGAAAACACTTTTGAAATTACCTATTTAATATGAATAAAACGTTTAAGAAAAATATTGGCTTATTACACCTTTGGCTCGGACTTGCATCCGGGCTAATTGTTTTTATTGCCGCACTTACCGGAAGTATTCTTGTTTTTGAAGATGAAATCGACGAATTTGTAAATCCTGAATTCTATAAGGTTTCGGAAATTGGAACAAAAAAAATGATGGTTGATTTTTATATTAAAAATATTCAGCAAAAATATTCAATCAAAAAATTAGATCGTGTCCAGACTTTTGATGATCCTGAAAGAACGGTAATTATTACCGGAACTGATATGGATAAGAAAGATCAGATTTTTTCTGTTGATCCTTACACTGGAGAAGTTTTGGGTAAAATGCCTGAAAAAAGCAGATTCTTTTCGGTGGTTTTAGATTTACACCGTCATTTAATGTTAGGCGATGTTGGAAAATTTATCATTGGCTGCAGCTGTCTGATCTTCGCATTTATGCTGATTTCAGGAATCATTTTATGGTGGCCGAAGAAAATGAAAAACCTAAAACAACGATTAACCGTAAAATGGAGTGCTTCATTTAAAAGGGTCAATTGGGATTTTCACTCGACTTTTGGATTCTATGCTTTTCTTTTTCTTCTCATAATCTCCTTAACGGGTTTAACATGGTCTTTTAAATGGTTTGAAAGTACGATTTATTTATTGGCGGATGGAACCACAAAGAAACCTTCGGCCAAAGTAGAAAATCCAACGAAAATTGATCCTAATCTCGATAAAACTTATTTCTATCAAACCCTGTTTTCTAAAACAGACAGTATTTACAAATATAAAGGTGATACGCAGATTAGAATTCCATCTGATACGATAAACAGTATTATGGTTATCAAATTAAACCTCGAAAAATCGATACCAAATATTTCAAGTATAGTCTATTTTGATAAATATACCGGTGAAATCCTGAAAACCAGGCCTTACGAAAAATTAAGCAATGGTGATAAAGTAAGACGCTTAATTTTTCCAATTCATACCGGAAGTATTTACGGTTATCCAACAAAAGCTCTGGCTTTTTTGGTTTGTATTTTTGCAGCGACACTGCCAGTTACCGGTTTTTTAATTTGGCTTGGAAGAAAAAAAAACAAAAAAACAACCATAATTCATTACTAACATAACTAATACTATTTCAGTTTCTTATAGTAGAAATAGTTAATTATATTTGGCTAAAAAATTTTATTTTTTGAAAAAATGACAAACTTGATTGTCATTTTAAACGTTTGCAGCAAAGAAGTTAAATTAAAAAGATTCGGCGTGGATAGATTAAGCATTCAAAGATTAAAAAAATCACTAGCTTACCTTGAAAGTAAACAGCGTGAGCTGAAAAAACATAATAACAGTGATACAAGAAGCATTGAATCGCTGATAAAGTATTTAAAAAAAGATATGCTTGAACAATTTAATTTAACTAATTATGATATCTATATTAAAGAAGAGATTATAGATACTGAAATTTTTATTCGCAGTGTTAAAAATATAATAGACGAACATTCTGCTTAAATAGCACAAAGCATCCAGCAGTTTCGTAAATACCAGTTTTACCTGAGTAAAATTTCTTGATTAAAGCTCAAAAAAAATAAACTGTCAGCAGCTTACACAATCCTTAATAATAAGGTAACGAGTATATAGCTGCTGACAGTTTATTTTTGTTTTTACTGTAATTCAATCAATTAGTTTGTAAATACTTTTTCTTGACAGGCAAAAATCTGATAAAAAACTTGTTTTTGTTTGTAAGTTTTTATCTACCTTTATTATATTCTTTTCCGAAAAGATTACTTCAAACTAAAAATTACAAGTTAAGCCGTTTGTTTTTTCACTTTATTTTACACGAAAAAACCTTATAAAATTAACCTTACACGCCTTCGTTAAAATGCAATTTCATGACAAGAAAAACCTGTTTTATGACAAATTTTTCCTTGTTAAGCCTATAGAGATCTAATTTTAAACTTGAATTAAACCACAAAAAATTTAGTGATTTAATTTAAAAATGCAGGGGATTTGCTTTAACAAAAATATATCCTGTATAAAAATCAGGTATAAACACCTGTTTTAAAAATAGTTACATAAAGTAATTTAGCGTCGTATTAAAAAAATTGTCAGAGTTTTTAACCAGACCCGACAAATCATTAATAATTCAAAAAAACTAACATTAACCTATTAAATTAAAAAATTATGGAAGAGTACTTAGGAGTAATCAAAATTTTTGCTGGAAATTTTGCGCCAAGAGGTTTTATGCTTTGTCAAGGACAAATATTGTCTATTGCCCAAAACACTGCTTTATTTTCAATTTTAGGAACCACATATGGTGGAAATGGTACAACTACATTTGCCTTACCTAACTTACAAGGTATCGTACCAATTGGACAAGGAAACAGCCCACAAGGCGGCAGCTATGTTCTAGGCGAAACAGCTGGTACTCCAAATGTGAGCCTGTTAACTTCTAATTTACCTGCCCACGTACACGCAGGGCCTGGTACAATTGGTGTAAGCGGTGCAGATTCAACATTATCTGTTCCGGTAGATGGTGCTTCAATTTCAACACCCGGGTCATCAGTAGCAAGAGCTTTTGCTCCTACATTAGGTTTTACAACGGCAACTCCAAGTGTAAATTTAGCGAGTACTATTACTACAGGTCCAACTGGCGGTAATATTCCAATATCTGTAATGCAGCCTTATTTAGCAATAAACTATATTATTTGCGTTTCAGGTCTTTTCCCATCAAGAAATTAATATTCAAACTTAGATCATTCTTTTAATTTATATGACCATTGCGGTATTTCGCTAAAATCATATATCAATTGAATTTCTGAGTAATCTTTGATACTGTACATAGATACAAGACAATAAGGATTTGTTATGTAAGACTCTGCAGTTTTTAACTCTATGTCTTCATATATCTTAACTTCAGTAAAAAGGCATACATCAGGATGATCGGCAAAATTTTCCGGCAGAATATAAAAACTACTTTCAATTATTGAATTTGGATTTTCTCTGCTGAAATGTTCTTTGTTTATTGTAAATAATCTATCAACAAATACATTATGTGAATAGGGCTGCAATTGTTTGCGGCCCTTTCCTTCATATACAGCTTTTTTAAGGTAAGGTTCAAAATCAAAAAAACTAAAAGCAAGATCGATCTTTATTTCTTCTGGAATAAATAAGGAATGGGATGATAACTGCTGCATAATATTTTTTGTAATAGCGACTTGCGGCTCTCGGGTTAATGCATAATGCATAGTTTCAGAAATGGCAAGATCGATACTAAAATCTTCCGGCTTTATATAAGTTGTGGCATCTGCTTCTACTAGTTGCATTTTATAATCTTCCAGATTAAAAATTGACAAAAGATTTTGGACAGATTTAATGGATGAATTATTAATATCTATTAAAACAGCATTAATCCTCTCTTTATTAAATAATGGAAGTAAAGGCAGAATTAAAGTTGCATAAGGCCCACAGCCGGCATATAGTACATTAATACTTCTCTCCGGAAAATCTGCACATAATTTAATCAAAGCTTTGTAGACACCTTTAATAAAAAAAACAGTACGCAGATAATCATCAACACAGTCTGCAGCCCCTGAACTTGATAAGGCAACACCACCTTTAATAGAAATTTCATTGCTTTCAGAATGTTTGAACTTTGTATTTTCATTATAAAAATCTGAAAGTTTTTGAGCACTTTTTATATGCTCATTAACCGTATTTGCCTCAATGATAGATTTAACAATAATCGTAAGTTCTTCTTTATACATGTTTTATAACTTCTAAGAATGTGTTTTTTGAAGTTAGAAATATAAGTTAAAAATATAATGCCACAATGTTAACAGATAAAATTTAATATCGTAATTATGAAAAAACTCTACTTATTATTAATTCTGCTATTTTTTGCGATACAGCATATTAATTCGCAGACAACTGACACATTTGAAAGTTATACTGCGGGGGTTTCAACTTTTACAAATGGAACCAAAACATTTAATCTAACGAGCACTTTTATCAGCTTTACTGTTTTTCAACTAGCAGGCCAAGGTTATAATAGCTCAAATAAGTTCATTCAAGTTGCTGACGACAATGTAACTGGTGGTATGGGGCAGACTGGAACTATCACAGATGCCACTGGAAGCTTTAAGGTTAGCAGCTTATGGGTATATGTTTCAGGTAATTCTGGGCTGAACCCTGGAGTCAGTTTTAATGGAGCTCCTGGGTCCGTGACTTTTACAGGAAAACTCGCTGGAGTTACAAAATATACTATAGTAAAAAATACTACTGGAGCCGATATAGGAAATGCAGCCCCTAACAAAGGATTTTTTAATGTAAATTTTGCCACTGATGGAAGTGCTGATTACACTAATATAATAATAGATCAACTTGATATTCAACTAAGTAGTAATTATGATTATTTTGCGGTTGATAATTTTGCGTTCTCAAACGGAGCGGTTGCACCTACTGTAACTTCTACTGCAGCTTCAGCCGTCAAATCGGTTTCGGCAACACTTGGAGGTAATGTAACTGCTGATGGCGGAGATGCTTCTATAGAAAGAGGTATCGTATGGGCTACAACAGCAAATCCAACTACGGCAAATAACAAAGTTCAAATTGGAACTGGTACAGGAACGTTTAGTAATGCAGTAACAGGACTTCCTGCTGCAACAACTATTCATTTTAGGGCTTATGCCATAAACAGCGGAGGAACAAGTTACGGAAGTGATTTAACTTTTACCACTGGAGCTGCATTAACTGCTCCTGCACTTTCAAAAACAGACGTAAGCTGTAATGGAGGCAGTAATGGTACTGCTACAGTTACCCCTTCTGGAGGAACAACTCCTTATACTTATTTATGGTCTAATAGTGCTACAACTGCAACTGCAACTGGTCTAATAGCAGGAAGCTATAGTGTAACGGTTACAGATGCTGAATCAACACAAATAACAAGAAATGTTATAATAAACCAGCCAACAGTGCTTAATGGTACAGCTTCAGTAACTTCTGTTTCATGTTTTGGAGGTTCAAATGGTACTGCAACTGCCACTCCAACTGGAGGAACTCCGTCATATACCTATCTATGGTCAAATGGCGCTACAACTGCAACTGCAACTGGTCTTACAGCTGGAACCTATAGTGTTACAATTACTGATGCTAACTCCTGCCAAAAAGTAATAACCGGTATAGTCGTAGGCGGACCAGCCGCAGTATTAAGTGCAACACCTTCTACAACAGGCGTTATTTGTTTTGGAGGATCTAATGGAACTGCTACAATTACACCGTCTGGAGGCACATCTCCTTATACTTATTTATGGTCTAATGGTGCAGCAACACAAACGGCCTCTGGACTTACTGCAGGTACTTATAGCGCAACTATTACAGACAATAACTCTTGTACTTTAACTGTAAATAATATCACAGTTCTTGGACCGCCTTCTGCAATGGCTGCAACAACTGCTGCAACTCCAGTTTCTTGTTTTGGAGGTTCAAATGGTACTGCAACCGTTACTGCTTCTGGAGGTACAGGCCCTTATACATATGTATGGACTCCATCTGGAAAAACCACTGCTATTGCTACTGGTCTTACAGCTGGAACTTATAGTGTTACAATTACCGATAGTAATACATGTACTTATACTGTAAATAATATTATAGTAGGCAGCCCTGCTGCTGCATTGAGCGGTACACCGTCTTCAACTCCGGTTTCATGTTTTGGCGGAGCTAATGGTACTGCTACAATTACAGCTGCCGGGGGAACATCTCCTTATACTTATTTATGGTCTAATGGTGCTGCAACTGCGACCGCTACTGGTCTTACTGCTGGAACTTATAGTGTTACAATTACTGACAATAACTCATGTATTGCAACGATAAATAGTATCGTAGTAGGCAGTCCGGCTGCTGTATTGAGCGGGACACCGTCTTCAACTCCGGTTTCGTGTTTTGGAGGAACTAACGGTACTGCTACAATTACAGCTGCTGGGGGTACAGGTCCATACACTTACTTATGGTCTAATGGTGCTGCAACCGCTACTGCCACAGGTCTTACCGCTGGAACTTATAGTGTTACAATTACTGACAATAACACATGTACTGCAACTATAAATAGTATCGTAGTAGGCAGCCCTGCTGCTGCACTTACAGCTACTGCGGGTGGGTCTACAAACGTTTCATGTAATGGAGGGTCTAATGGTACTGCAACCGTAAATGTTACAGGAGGAACAGCCGCATATACTTATTCCTGGGCGCCTTCTGGAGGAACTGCTGCAACCGCAACTGGACTGGCTGCTGGAACTTATATTGTTACTGTTACTGACGCTAATTCATGTCAAACAACTCAAAGCTTTACTATTACTGAACCTGCTGCTCTTACTGCAAGTTTTGGTTCTCAAACAAATGTTTCTTGCAACGGAGGAACTAATGGATCTGCAACTGTAAATGTTACAGGAGGAACCAGTGCTTATACCTATTCATGGTCACCATCAGGAGGAACTGCTGCAACAGCAACTGGATTAAGCGCAGGAACTTATACTGTTACTATAACCGATGCTAATTCATGTCAAGCTACACAAAGTTTTACTATTACTGAACCTTCAGCTTTAGCAGCATCACCAGTCGCACAAACTAATGTAGCCTGCTTTGGTGGTACAACAGGATCTGCGACTGTAACTGCATCTGGAGGAACAGGAGGATATACTTATTCCTGGGCTCCTTCTGGAGGAACTGCCGCCACTGCTGCAGGATTAGGAGCGGGAACCTATATTGTTACAGTTACCGATGCTAACTTATGCCAAACTACTCAAAGTTTTACAATTACTGAACCTGCAGCGTCACTTACAGCAAGTTTTGGTTCTCAAACAAATGTTTCTTGCAACGGAGGAGCTAATGGATCTGCAACTGTTAATGTTACTGGAGGAACAGGTGCTTACATATATTCTTGGGCGCCTTCTGGAGGAACAAGTGCGACTGCTTCTGGACTGGCTGCAGGTACTTACACTGTTACAGTAACAGATGCAAATTCATGTCAAACCACACAAAGCTTTACTATTACTGAACCTGCTGTCTTAGCAGCCACACCATCTCAAACGAATGTTTTATGTAATGGAGCTTCAACGGGATCTGCAAGTGTTGCAGTAACTGGAGGAACGGGTGCTTATACCTATTCATGGTCACCATCAGGAGGAACTGCTGCAACCGCAACTGGTCTTGCTGCAGGGACTTATACTGTTACAATAACCGATGCAAATTCATGTCAGGCTACACAAAATTTTACTATTACTGAACCTTCTGCTTTAACAGCATCACCAGTCGCACAAACTAATGTAGCCTGCTTTGGCGGGAACACTGGATCGGCGACTGTAACTGCATCTGGAGGAACAGGAGGATATACCTATTCTTGGGCACCTGCTGGAGGCACTGCCGCTACAGCTGCGGGATTAGTAGCTGGGACTTATACTGTTACAGTTACTGATTCTAACTTATGTCAAACTACTCAAAATTTTACAATTACTGAGCCTGCCGCTGCTCTTACAGCTACTGCGGGTGGATCTACAAACGTTTCATGTAACGGAGGAGCTAATGGATCAGCAACTGTTAATGTTTCAGGAGGAACTGGAGGATATACTTATTCCTGGGCACCTTCTGGAGGAACTGCTGCAACAGCTTTTGGACTGGCTGCAGGAACTTATACTGTTACTGTTACTGACACTAATTCATGTCAAACAACTCAAAGCTTTACTATTACTGAACCTGCTGCTCTTACTGCAAGTTTTGGTTCTCAAACAAATGTTTCTTGCAACGGAGGAACTAATGGATCTGCAACTGTAAATGTTACAGGAGGAACAGGTGCTTACACATATTCTTGGGCGCCTTCTGGAGGAACTGCTGCAACAGCTTCCGGATTACCTGCGGGAACTTATACTGTTACCGTTATAGATGCCAATTTGTGTCAGACTACACAAAGCTTTACTATTACAGAACCTGCTGTACTATCTGCTGTACCATCACAAACCAATGTTCTTTGTAATGGAGATGCGACTGGTACAGCTACAGTAAATGTATCTGGAGGCACATCCGGATATACATATTTATGGTCTCCTTCTGGAGGAACTGCGGCAACAGCTATTGGATTATCAATAGGAAATTATAGCTGTCTTATTACTGATGCTAATGGATGTACTATTACAGAAAACTTTACGATCACGCAGCCATCAGCTTTATTAGCTACACAAAATCAAATAAATGCAACCTGTTCAACAAGTGGGGAGGCTTCTGTAAGTGTCAGCGGTGGTACAGCTCCATATTCTTATTTATGGTCACCATCTGGTGCTGCAACTGCAACTGCAACTGGTTTAACTGCCGGAGCTAATAGTGTTGTAATTACAGATGCTAATGGTTGTACAATAACCAGAAACTTTACAATTACTACAACAAATAGCTTAGCAGCAATTACTTCACAAACTGATGTATCATGTTTTGGTGCTAATACAGGATCTGCCTCTGTAGTTCCAAGTGGAGCACCTGGACCTTTCACTTACGTATGGACACCATCTGGCGGAAATGCTGATACAGCAACTAATCTTACAGCTGGTAATTATTCTGTAACGATTACATCTTCTAATGGCTGTTCTATTGTAAAAAACTTTACTATTACAGAACCAACTGAAATTATAGTAACTCCAAATCCACAAATAAATGTTTCTTGTAATGGAGGAGCAAATGGATCTGCAGGTGTTACTGTTACAGGAGGAACCGGAGCTTATATTTACTCTTGGGCTCCTTCTGGAGGAACAGCAGCAACAGCAAATGGTCTTGCTGCAGGAACCTATACTGTAACAATACAAGATTTTAACTTATGTACAAAAACACAAAGTTTTACTATATCTGAACCAGCAATTCTTTCTGCATCAACATCACAAACAGATGTTTCCTGTAATGGAGGAGCTAACGGAACGGCAACGGTAAATGTAACTGGAGGAACTGGAGCATATACATACTCTTGGGCTCCTGCAGGAGGAACTGCTGCAACTGCAACTGGATTAAGCGCAGGAACTTACACTGCTACAATTACAGATGCTAATTCATGTCAGACAACCGCAGCTGTTACAATTACAGAACCGGCTATTCTTGCTGCAACAGCATCTCAAACTGATGTTACTTGTAATGGATTAAATAACGGAACTGCTACAGTAATTCCAACTGGAGGTACTGTACCATATACTTATTCTTGGGCTCCTGCCGGAGGAACAGCAGCTACTGCTTCTGGATTAAGTCCTGGAACTTATACAGCAACAATTACAGATGCTAACGGATGTACTACTACTCAATCTGTTACAATTACTGAACCTTCTGTACTTGCTGTAACTCCATCTCATATTGATGTTTCTTGTAATGGAGGAGCTAACGGATCTGCAACGGTAAATGTTACAGGCGGAACCGGAGCTTATACTTATTCTTGGGCGCCATCTGGAGGAACAGCTGCAACAGCAACTGGATTAAGCGCAGGAACTTATACTGCTACAATTACTGATGCTAATGGTTGTTCTACTACAGAAACTATTACTATTACACAGCCTGCTGCCCTTTCTGTAACTTCATCTAAAACAGATGTTTCTTGTAATGGAGGGGCTAACGGAACGGCAGCTGTAAATGTAACCGGAGGAACCGGAGCTTATACTTACTCTTGGGCGCCAGCCGGAGGAACTGCTGCAACAGCAACTGGATTAAGCGCAGGAACTTATACCGTAACTATAACAGATGCAAATGCATGCCAAACAACACAAAGTTTTACTATTACTGAACCAACAATCCTTACCGCAACTATATCTAAAACAGATGTTTCCTGCAACGGAGGAACTAACGGAACCGCAGCTGTAACAACAGCTGGAGGAACTGCACCATATACTTATTCTTGGGCACCAGCCGGAGGAACGGCAGCTACTGCTTCTGGATTAAGTGCAGGAACTTATGCTGCTACAATTACAGATGCTAACGGATGTACTACAACGCAATCTGTTACTATAACTGAACCAGCAATTCTTGCAGCAACAATATCTAAAACAGATGTTTCTTGTAATGCAGGAGTTAACGGAACTGCAACGGTAACTGCAGCTGGAGGTACAGCACCATATACTTATTCTTGGTCCCCTTCTGGAGGAACAGCTGCAACAGCTGCAGGATTAAGCGCAGGAACTTACACTGCAACTATTACGGATGCTAACGGTTGTACTACAACGCAATCTGTTACAATTACTGAGCCTTCTGTCCTTTCTGTAACTTCATCTAAAATAGATGTTTCTTGTAATGGAGAAGCTAATGGATCTGCAGCTGTAAATGTAACCGGAGGAACCGGAGCTTATACTTACTCTTGGGTGCCATCTGGAGGAACAGCTGCAACAGCAACTGGATTAAGCGCAGGAACTTATACTGCAACTATTACAGACGCTAACGGTTGTATCGCAACTGAGTCTATCGTAATTACTGAACCAATTGTTCTTACTGCAACGTCTACTAGTACAGATGTTTCATGCAATGGAGGGGCTAACGGAACTGGGACAGTAATTGCTGCAGGAGGAACTGCACCTTATACTTATGCATGGTCACCTTCTGGAGGATCTGCTGCAACTGCTGCAGGATTAAGCGCAGGAGAATATTTTGTAACAGTTACAGATGCTAATGGTTGTACAACAGTAGAATCGATTTCAATTACAGAACCAAATGCTCTTGCGGCAACAATATCTAAAACTGATGTTTCTTGTAACGGAGGAACTAACGGAACTGCAACGGTAACTGTAACCGGAGGAACTGGAGCTTATACTTATTCTTGGACCCCTTCTGGAGGAACAGCTGCAACAGCAACTGGATTAAGTGCAGGAACTTATACTGTAACTATTACAGACGCCAATGGTTGTACTGCAGCACAATCTGTAGCTATTATTACAACTCCAGACGTAACGGCGCCAGTACCAACTGTAGCTAATCTTCCAGAAATTACTAACTATTGTTCAGTATTAGCAGCAGAAATCGCTATTCCAACTGCTACAGATAATTGTGCCGGAATTCTAAATGGAACTACAACTGACCCTTTAAGCTACAATGCTGCAGGAACTTATGTAATTACATGGAAATACGATGACGGAAATGGAAACATTACAACACAGCCGCAAACTATAAAAGTAATTGCTTCTCCATTGAATGCAGTAACTTTTAGCAACGCTCAATTTACGTATGATGGAAATGCTCATGCACTGCAGGTTGCGAATCTTCCAACAGGAGCAACTGTTACATATTCTGCAAATAATACGTCAACAAATGCTGGTACTTATGTAGTTACTGCTACGATAACACCATCTGCTAGTGCGCCAAATTGTACGGTTGTAACTCTTACGGCAAATCTTGTTATTAATAAAGCTGCACAGCAAATTACATTTGGTGCAATTCCGGTTAAAACACTTGGAGCAAATAATACTTTTAATTTAACAGCGGCTTCAAATTCAAATTTAGCTGTTACTTACACATCAACATACAATACACCGCTGGCTCCTGCTACAGTTTCTGCTGCTGGTGAAGTAAATATGTTAAGATCTGGTGAAGTATTAATTACTGCTCATCAGGCTGGAGATAACAATTATCTTCCTGCTGCCGATGTTTCACAATTGTTAGTTATCTTAAATAACAATATCGATGTTAAGAGAATCACTATAGGAACAAAAGCTTTTGAAAACCCTGGAAAAACAATTTTTTATGTTCTGCCATGCGGAGAAACAAATCCAACTGTTTCTGTCTTAAATGAATCGGGTGCAGTTATAACTCCTTCTGCTAATTTTACAATTCAAACTCCTAAACCGGGAATTTACAATCAGAATGTAACAATTACATCACAAGACGGAAGTTTATCTGCAACATACACTATCATAATCGTGAAACCATTTAATTTCTTTGACATTGTTAAACAGAAATTTAATAACGTACTTCTTGTAAATAACAATCCGCAGACAAATGGCGGTTATGAGTTTGTTTCTTACGAATGGTTCAAAAACGAACAGCTAATAGGAACCGGTCAGTATTATTCTGCAGGAAACAGCATTACTTCGTTATTAGACCCAACGGCAGATTATAGTGTAAAAATGACAACTAAAGATGGAAAAGTACTGTATGCATGTGCTTCTAAAATTACATTGACAAATACTCTGCAGGCAAAACTTTATCCTAACCCAATTGAAATTGGAAAAGTAATTACTGTCGAAGCAGATTTCCCTGCAGAAGAATTAGAGAAAATGCAAATTAGTCTTTACACAGTTACCGGCCAATTGGTAAAAACTGTACAATCATCTACAGCTAAAACCGAAATACAATTACCTCAAACAACTGAGAGCAATATGTACATGGTAGTTCTTGAAACACCAAATATCAAAAAATCTTTCAAGGTAATTGTAAAATAAATAAACCCTGCCAGTACTAGATAAAAATAGTACTGGCATAATATAATAACTTAAGATGAAAAAAAATATTAACAGCTATATCACATCGATTGCCATTTTTACGGCATTTCTCGCAGCGTCTTTAAATAGTTATAGCCAGGATAAAAAACAAGAATTCTCGATTTCTTTAGGAGGGCCTTTTTCCTATATCGATTCAAATTCAGCAGGAAAAACAGTACCCGGAAACGGTGTAAGCGCAGGTTTTCGTTATTCTTATTATTTAAATGAAGGATTAAGCATCGGAATTGGAGTTGAATATCAAACCTACAGTTCTGATTTAAAATTCAATTCCTTAGGAGGATCATATGCAGCTACTGACGCTGAAAATGAAAATTTCCAGTTTAGATACAGAGCTGCTAATTTAAGAGAAGAACAAAAAATGGATTATATTAATGTTCCAATCACAATACAATTTGAAACTCCGGGTACATCAAAATTTTATATTGCGGCCGGTGGTAAAATTGGTTTCGCTTCAGGCGGAAGTTATCAAACGACTATTCAAAATGTAACAACGAGCGGTTATTATCCACAATACAATGCAGAATTGTTCTCACCAGCCTTTGCAGGTTTTGCAAGCACTGATAATTTAGTCACAAACAAACACGACCTTGATACCAAAGTTTCATATTCAGCAACTTTTGAAACAGGTTTGAAACAAGTTATCGGAAACAGAAATTCAATATACATTGGTGTTTATTTTGATTACGGTTTAAATAATATCTACGATAAAAGCGGAGATAAACATCTTGTACAATACAATCCTGAGCTGCCTGTAGAATTAGGATACAACAGCATATTTGATACAAATTTGAGCAGTAATGTCAGACTTGTTTCATATGGTCTTAAATTAAGATTTGCACTGCGATAATTGCTTTTGACCAATTAAAAAAAGAGGCTGTCTCAAAAGGACAGCTTCTTTTTTTTGGTAAAAACAAGATTGTCCACTAAAAACATTAATTCAGGTTTTTCGGATTCCACTTTCAAGATAATTTTTTATTTCTTGCTGATTTT
>NZ_JAJQXA010000012.1:0-96282 GCF_021245985.1 Flavobacterium soyae
TCTTTAAAGACTACTTTTGAAGCTATACACACACCGCAATTTAATCAAATTGCAAGAATTAGGAAAGCGAAAGCTTTCCTTTTTTTATGCCACAAAAAAAGCTGCCTCACTTTTGAGACAGCCTCTTCATTAATCTATTTTACAATTTTTCGAAATGCATATCCGTAGAGACGCACAGCAGTGCGTCTCCGCAAAGTATTGACACAATATTTTAACGCATTTTTGCAAATTCATACAAAATAAAATCATTTTTAATCCTTTTAATCTGTGGCAAAAAAAAGACGCACTGCTGTGCGTCTCTACATAAAAACAAAAAAATAAAGGGATGAAAACATGAAATTTCATCCCTTTTTTGAATATCTATAACTAACAAAATTAGAACTTCAAGATTTTATATACGTTGCGTAGATGCACTGCAGTGCATCTCTACCTTGTACATTTTACGCTATTTTACGTTTTTGAAACTTATTCTGAAGCCAATTTCTAACCGGCTCATCGTATAATTTTAAACATAAATATGCGATTAGAATGCTGGCAATTAAAACACCAATTCCTAAAGCATAACCATCCTGAATTGAAACTTTATTATCGACAACCCAAGCTGTGTACCAATAAATTAACGGATAATGGGTAATGTAAATTGGATACGAAATATCGCCTAGAAGCTTGCATATTTTTGTTGAAAAAGCACTTTTAATCTGCCCGCCTGCTCCAATTGCAACAATAACCGGGAAGATTAAAATGATAACGAAAGATTCGTATAAACCATTCAGCCATATACTGTTTTCATCACCAAATCTTGGTAATGCCAAAATAATTGTGATCAAAATACTGCAAACCCAAAATGCGCCTTTTATGTGAATTAATTTTCCTAAACGGGAAAGTAAAATTCCGGCAAAAAACGGGTATAATAATCGGGTGAAACCAACATTCATTTGTTCCAGGTTTAATGACCATCCGCCAATTACGTCACCTTTTGGGCCAAAAACGGTATAATTAATTAACAGTCCGGCAAATATCAGCACAAAAACTGACAGTACTTTATTCGAAAATCTGCGAAAAATCAGGGCGTACAAGATGTTTGCGATATATTCGAAAAAAAGTGACCAAGCCGGACCATTTAAAGGATGCATTTCTCCCCAGCCTCTAATTTCCATTGAAGGAGGAATTGGCAGTAAGGTAAAACCAATAAACATTGTTAAAATTAATTTCCACACCGGCATTCCTGCAATTTGCGGAAACAATATATCTGAGGCTTGGAAATAATAAAATACAGCACCAATGATCATTCCCATAATTACCATGGGCTGTAAACGAATTAATCGGCGTTTGTAGAATTCCCATTGCGTCATGTTCCCCCAGCGGTCGTCATAAGCATACGCCACAACAAATCCAGATAAAAGGAAAAAGAAGTCAACGGCTAAATATCCGTGATTGATAATTTGTATAAAACGGTTTCCGCCGCTAAAGGTTTCAAAAATGTGAAAAGCAACAACTAAAATAGCTGCAACCCCACGCAAACCGTCGAGAATTTCGTAATGCTTTTTTGGTTTAATATCAGATGAAATTGAACTCATTTGTATTTGGTTTAAGTTAAATTATGATTTATAGGTTCAGTTTTTTGGTATTTGGAATTTAGTTTATTGATGGTTTTTCAGCCACTCTAATCTTCTTTGATCTGGTAAATGTTTTACAGAGAAGTTTTCGAATTTAGCTTCAAAACCTTTTCCATCAGGAGAAGCGGCCATTAATCCAACCATTACGGGTGTGTTGTCTTGTAAAGGAGCATTTCTGGTCATAATGTAATTTTTATCATCAAAAGAGTAAAATACCTCAACAGCATCTAATCTTCTAACTGCTTTAATCCAGACAAATGGCGGTGCTTTTTCAAGAGTGGTTACACTCCAATCGCTTTTGTCGTGTGTTACAACCGTACTGATATTGAATTTTCCATCAACAAATTCTACTCCTGTTTTTATGTAATTTTTTTCATCAATGCGAATCATTAAGCCCATTTGGTCAAAACGTGCGATATAATTTCCGGAAATTTTTACTTTGGCTTCAAATTCGCCGCCGTATGCTGCATAATAAAAAGGTGCATCATCAACGGTAAATCCGTAATGAGAAATTCGCCAGTAATCGCTGTTTGCGGTTACATTCATAATAAGTGCATTATTTTTAATTTCCCATTTTTCAGGTTCATTAAACCACTGCATTTTTTCCAGGCTTTGCGCCGAAAGCTTTTGGAATAAAATAAAAACTGCAGCGAATAATATTTGTTTCATTTTATAAATTTAATTAGGATTAAAAAAACTTCTAACTTATAACATTTCATTTATAACTAAAAATATAAAGCAAAGCTGCAACTTTTTACACCTGCAGCTTTACAACCAACCAATTTAGAAATAATGAAATTATTGAAGTGAGAAACCCACTTTAGATTTTATATCTGCCGAAGATGCACCAATGATTGCTTCAAAAGTACCCGGTTCTGCAACCCAGTCGTGTTTTTTATCATCAAAGAAACTCAAAGCAGTTTTATCGATTGTAAACGTAACTGTTTTTTCTTCTCCCGCTTTTAGCGAAACTTTCTCAAATCCTTTTAATTCCTTAATCGGACGAGGCAATGAAGATTTTAAATCACTGATATAAAGCTGTACCACTTCAGAACCTTCTCTGCTTCCTGTATTTTTTACAGTAACAGAAAACGTGATTTTGTCGCTGCTTGAAATTTGTTTTTTATCAGCAGTTACTTTTCCGTATGCAAAAGTGGTGTAGCTTAATCCATGTCCAAAAGAGAATAATGGTTTTATTTTTTGTTTGTCTGCCCAGCGGTATCCAACAAAAATTCCTTCGTTATATTTTACTTCGTCTCCACCAGGAAATTCTCCTAAAGCGTGTGCTCCGTTATCAGACAATTTTACAGGGAAAGTGAAAGATAATTTTCCGGAAGGGTTTACATCTCCAACTAAAACCGAGGCCAAAGCATTTCCAGCTTCAGTACCTAAAAACCATCCCTGAACAATTCCCGGAACTTCTTTTACCCACGGCATTGCAACCGCATTTCCAGAAATATTTACGTAAATAATATTCTTATTTACTTTTGCTAATTCGCTGATTAACTTATCCTGACCGTATGGCAATCCTAATTCTTTGCGATCGTGTCCTTCATCATCCTGATTTGGGCTTTTATTCAAACCTCCAATAAAAAGAACAATATCAGCATCTTTAGCCACTTTTAAAGCCTCAGCAGTTAATTCAGCTGGAGAACGCTTTTCTTCTAAACTTACTTTTGCCACCACTCCGTTATAATTACTTGTTGGGTCACCAACATAACCGCGGGCGTACACTATTTCAGCCTGACTGCCAATTCTTTTCTTTAAACCTTCAAGAGGCGTAATTTCATATCTTGCTTTTAGAGAAGAACTTCCTCCTCCTACAGTCATCATTTTAATAGCATTTTCTCCAATTACAGCAATCTTTTTAGTTTTAGAAAGGTCAATTGGTAAAATGTTGTTATTGTTTTGTAATAAAACAATTCCTTCCTGAGCAATTTTTAAACCTGCTTTAGCATGTTCTTCAGTTCCAAAAGATCCAAAAGGACGGTTTCTATCCATTGTAGTCAGGAAAGTTAAACGTAAAATACGACGTACTTTTTCATCTAATTCTTTCGTTCCTATTTCCCCTTTTCTAATCATTTCAGAGTATGGTTTTGCTAAGTAATAATTATCATAAGCATTACTTGTTCCCCAGGTAAGTCCGTTTGTCCAGGAACCAAATTCCATATCCAAACCATTATGAATCGCTTGTTTGGTATCGTTTACACCTCCCCAGTCAGAAACTACAACACCTTTAAAGCCCCATTCTCCACGAAGAATATCGTTTAATAAGTATTCGTTGTGGCAGCATTGCTGTCCTTTGTATTTGTTATAAGAACCCATAATTGCCCATACTTCACCATCCTGCACAGCCGCTTTAAAAGCCGGAAGATAAATTTCGTACAACGCACGGTCATCCACCACTACGTTTACTGAGTTACGGTTTGTTTCCTGATTGTTTAAAGCGAAGTGTTTTACACAGGCAGCAACTCCATTAGACTGAACTCCTTTAATATAGGGAACCACCATTTTTGAAGCTAAAAACGGATCTTCTCCCATATATTCGAAGTTACGGCCGTTTAACGGGCTTCTGTAAATGTTTACTCCAGGACCTAATAGTACATTTTTGTTTCGGTAACGCGCTTCTTCACCAATTGATTTTCCGTATAAAGAAGCTAATTCTTTATTCCATGTTGAAGAAAGTACGGTTAAAGCCGGAAATGCAATACAAGAATCATTTGTCCAGCCTGCTTGGTCCCATTCGTCCCATTTTACTTCGGTACGAATTCCGTGCGGTCCGTCGGTCATCCAGTTTTCCGGAATTCCAAGGCGTTTTACACCAGGTGAACTAAATTTTGACTGCGCATGAATCATGGCAATTTTCTCCTCGGTTGTCATTCTTGAAAGCGCATCTTCTACACGCTCACTAATTGGCTTTTTATCATCAAGATAAACCGGAACCTTATTTTGTGCATTCAATCCGAATGAACTCAATAAAACTAAAACAACAATTGTTTTAACGTTTTTAAACATAACTATTAATTTATTTAAGCATTCAATTTAGTTAAAGGTACTAGTGGTCAAATGTACCTTTTAATAATATTGTAAAGCTAAAACGTTATAGTATATTTTGAATTTTTAAACGAAAAAAAGTAGTGAATAAAAAAATTAAAATACTGATTATCAATTTTTTAATAAAAAATATAGAGCAAAAAAAGTAGTGATCTTAAAATAAATCTTTATATTTTCAACGTAATTAAACCTATTTTCATCACCATTTCTTCAAAATCGTTTCTCGAAACTGCCGCTTTATTTCGCGCTCGCGTTCGATAATTGTAAATTGTACTTAAAGAGTAACGAAGAAAGGCTGCAATTTTTACACTGTCGTTAATTCCTAAACGAATCAAAGCAAAAATTCGAAGTTCAGTATTTAGCAATTCTCCCTGCTTTAAAACAATTTGTTCTTCTTTAATTAAAAGCGCATTAAAGTCTTTTACAAAAGTAGGATATAGGTTCAGGAAAATGATATCGAAGTTTTTATACAATTCTTCTAATTCTGTATCAACCAAGGTAGTTGATTTTAGCATTTTATAGATTTCGTCGAATTGTTTTGCCGCTGCTTTTTTATTTAACATGATTCGGTAATTCTCCAGTTTATTGATGTAGGTTGAGCAAAGACTGAAAAAATGCGCAATATATTCTTCCTTGATATGATTCGATTCTGATAATTGTGCGTTACGCTCCTGCAGCTGATTATTGGTTTTGGTAATATCCTGATTTAATTCGGCCAGTTTTTGACTGGTTTCATAGAGTTCTCCACGAATTCTTGAAACCTTTTTCATTTGTTTATAAACGTAAATAACAGCAACAATCAAAAATACAGAAAGCAGACTGATACAAATTAAATAAAGCTGTAATTCTGTTTTCCGCTTTGCTTCTTTTTCTAAATAAACGGTATTAATGATCGAATAAACTTCTGACATTAAAAGTGTACGAAACTGCACATTGCAATAAAGCGCATCTTCAATTGCCGATTGTGTGAGTTTATAGGCCATATCGACATCTTCAATTTCGTAAAAAACCAAAGCCAGTTCCTGCAGTGAAGCATTGTCTTTATTGGCATTTTTAATATCGGCTGTTGCCGAAAGCGCATAATATTTTTTTCGTAATTCCAACTGATGTGTGTTCTCATAAATGCTTCCCAGCAAATAGGTAATCATAGCATATTGCGGATTATCTTCGCTGGCATTTTTCAACAGGTTCATTAATTTTTTTTGAGCAATCACAAGCTTTTGGTGATAAATATCCTGCTGAATTTTATTGATTTGATAATTAATAGATTTTGGGTCTAAAACCATCAATAATGAATCGCGGTATTTTTGAATCTGTTCTAAATATTGTCTGCTGAAACTATTGGCGGCGTAATGCTCAAAAAATTCACGATAAGAAGTATAATAATTGGGAAGCAGTGATTTTGACAATTTATTTTTGTCGATACTTTTTAAAATGGCTTCAGATTCGCGGTATTTCCCTGAAGATGAATAAAGTGTGACCAATTGCAGACTGGCTAAATCTGCTAAATCTTTATTGTGAAGTTCATCGGCAATTTTTAGGTTCTTTTTTACGTATAAAATAGCCGAATCTGAATTGAATTTCTGGTATTCTGTATATAAAGTTTTATTGTAATTGTATTCCTGTTCTTTTGTTAAATCATCAGATTTAATTTTCTTGAAGTTGAGAATTCGTTCTTCTTTTAACCGAACGTAATGCTGCTTGTTTTTTAAAGCAAGATTTAACTTGTCTATAATGTCATCTGTACTTTCCGAAGCCAAAACCGGAAAGCTCATCAGAACGACAAAAAGTAACAAAAGTGGATTTTTCAAACTGCGTTAAAAATAAATGAAACGTACAAATATAATAAAGTGTAAACAGAAAAATGAATTATTTATATATCCGATAAAATAAACGAAAACTGATAATGTTTTTATAATTTTGATTGAAGTGAATTTATAACCTAAACTACTATCAAATGCCAAATTTTATTATCGACTGCTCTGAAAATGTATTAAGATTAAAATCTGCAGATGACATCATGCAGGAAGTTTTTAATTCTGCTTTATCAACAAATCTTTTTACCGCACCAGAAATTAAAGTTCGTATAAATCCTTTTTCACATTATAATAATGGTAATACTTTGAGTGATTTTATTCATGTTTTTGGTTATATAATGGAAGGCCGAAATGAGGAACAAAAAAACAATTTATCAAAAGCAATTGTAACGAAACTAAAAAATTGTCTTCCTGAAGTGAAGTCGATTTCTATGAATATAGACGATTTTCAAAAGGCTGGTTATTTCAATAGTAAGATGATTTGATTGACTTATATGATATAAATTAATTTATCACAAATAACAAGTATTATAATATTACCCGTAATTTTGTCATTCCGAGGAACGAGGAATCGCACTCGAAACTCGACAAAGATTGGCGATCTGCTGTGTGGAATTTCCAGTGTGATTCCTCGTTCCTCGGAATGACAAAACTTTGCGTTAAGCCTTATCAAAAGAAAAACAAACTTTGTCAAAGTTTAAAACTTTGACAAAGTTCTTCTAAAAAATTATAAACCTTATATCACTTATATGATTTAAAAAATGTTTAAAAAATCACACCGCAATTGGCGCCGCCAAACAACTCTCCGGAATATCAAAAGCGTTTACCAATGCCACAGCATCCGGACGAATATCCCAGCAAAGCTGATTAACCAGTTTACGAACCGCTTTAGTTTTTACCGCTTCCATATAACCATCTTCAAGATACCATCCTTTGTTTTTTTCTATCTGCGAAAGCGCATATAATTGATATAATTTGGTCAATATTAGTTTTGAATTTTCATCTTTGATTTCCTTAATTGCTTCCTGAAATTGTTCTAAAACAATACGCTCCAAATAAGCCTGCGCAACATCTATCATTTGATGCTGAACAACATTAAAAGCATCATAAGCTTCTAAACCGCCATCAACCAGTTTTTTGATACGTCTTGCTGCCGAAGCCAGAATTGTTTTTTCTCTGTGTACAAAAGCCTGCAGATGAAATTCGCCATCAAGCAAATGTTCTTCATCAGTTCTTCTTGTCGCAATTGGATTTTTTTCTGTAATAGCCGTTTTGGCATTTTCATACACATAGTTGATAATTCCCAAAGAGCCCATTTTTCCAAAAGCTTTTCTAAATTCAGATAAACGGTTTTTGGCTACCAACTGCATTAAAACAGTATTATCACCTTCAAAAGTGGTATAAATTTCGGTATCATTTTTTAAAGCATTGATTCGGTTTTCAGATAAATAACCTTTACCACCGCAAGCTTCACGGCATTCCTGCAAAATATCTCTTGTACTCCATGTTGAGTACGATTTCATTCCGGCTGCAAGAGCTTCTATTTCCTGCATTTCGGTTTCTGTCCTATTCAAAAATCTTTTGGTTAGGTATTGAAGCGCAAAATGAACAGCGTAAGTTTTTGCTAAATGTGGTAATAATCTGCGTTGGTGCATTCTGTAATTTAAAATTGGAACTTCAGATCCTCCTTCAGGGCCAAATTGCCGGCGCTGGTCGCTGTAGCGAATGGCAATGGTTAATCCCGATTTGGCTGCTGCCAATGCCGAACGCGGAATCCCGATTCTTCCTCCTACCAAAGTTCCTAACATGGTAAAAAACCTTCTGTTGTCACTCGGAATTGGACTTTCGAATTCTCCTTTATCATTAACAGATGCGAAACGATCCAGCATATTTTCTTTCGGAATCACAACATTATCAAAGCTGATAGTTCCGTTATCTACACCGTTTAATCCCATTTTATGCCCGCAGTCACCAATTGTAACGCCATTTATTGTATTTCCGTTTGTATCTCTTAACGGAACTACAAAAGCGTTTACGCCATAATCATGATCGTCGATAATTAGTTTAGCAAAAACAGTTGCCATTTGTCCGTGAACTGCTGCATTCCCGATATATTCTTTTTGAGCATTTTTGTCTGGCGTATGAATTGTAAACGTTTTATTATTATGATTGTATGTTGCTGTAGTTTCTAAACCTTTTACGTTAGATCCGTGATGTGTTTCGGTCATGGCGAAACAACCCGGAAGTTTTAAAGAACCAATATCTTTTAAATATTTTGCATAATGTTTTTCGGTTCCGAGAGACTGAACGCTCATTCCCCAAAGTCCAAACTGAACGCCAAATTTTATCACCAAACTTAAATCGTGATAACTCAGCGTTTCCATAATTGCAAAATAATCTTCTACATTTCCTCCTCCGCCGTATTCCTTCGGATAGGCCATGTTTCCCAGGTTTTCATCGGCTAAAATTTTACACCAGTTGTAAACCTTTTGACGAAAAACATTAATATCTGTCGAAGTTTCGTAAGCAAATTCAGGTCTTGAAATAATTGATTTTACTTTTTTTATGATGTGAGCTTCTTTTCCGTCCAAAAATTCGGTTACTTTTTGGATATCAAAATTGCTTGTTGTCTGCGAATTTGCGGTAAAAGAATCTGCTTTTGTTTTAAAGTTTTGAAGTGCTTCTTCACCTAAAATTCCAAGGTCATTTTCGAGTTTTGTAAAATCTGATTCTAATGATGAAATGTCCAGATCTTTATCTGAAAGTGCTGCAGCAATATCAAAAATTGATTTTATGGATGATTTATCCTGAATACTTTTTTCAATATCCAGTTTCCATTGTGCCAATTCATTTCGCAATGGCGGATTTGAAATATCAACTTTAGAGAGAAGATATTCCTGTTCTTCAAGTGAAAGGGCCTTTTGAGATTTTATAAATTCTTGTAATGTGGCAAATTCTTTTTGAGTTAAAAGATCATCAGACCACACTAAATAAAACAATGGAGTAAAAGCTTGAAGTTTTGCTGGTTTCATATAATAGAGATTCGGTTTTTAATTTTTTTTGCCACAGATTAAAAGGATTAAAGTTTTTTTTTTAGCCACGAATTACACGAATTTTCACGAATTTATTTTTTTTATAGTGATTCTTTAATCAATTGAATTCGTGAAAATTCGTGTAATTCGTGGCAAACTTTCTACACAAAGAAAATAATCCTTTTAATCCGTATAATCTGTGGCCAATATTTCATTTTACTGCATAAAAAAACAGGAATGAAAAATACTCATTCCTGTTTTAAACCCCTGTTAAGATTCTCGTAATTTTACATTTAAACCAATAAAAATACAAGAGTTACTTTATTGAGAATCTTTAGACGACAGGATATATTTTTGTTTTATGGCAAAAATATGATGTGAATTAAAAACTAAGACTGCAATAAAAATAATGCCGTATGCTATAATTTGTACAATACCAAATGGTTCTTTATAAAAAAACATGGCCAGAAGAAAAGCAATCATTGGATTGATGTTTAAAAGCATTCCAACGGTTGAAGAATTTATTCCTGAAAGCGCATATAAATTAAGAAACAAGGGAAAAATGGTAAACAAAATAGCAATAGTTTCGATACAGAAATAAAACCTAAATTCTGTTGGAATTGGTCCGCTGTAAGCTGGGAAAAAAGGCACTAAAAATAAAGCTGCCAAAGTAATATGAAACGTCAGGACTATAAATTTATCAAACCCTTTGTTAACACGCTGGCTTACTAAATAAGATGCATACGTAAAACCAATTATGATGCTGAAAAACATATCCATTATGTTTGCATAAGACAAAAGCAGACAGCCGGAAATACTTAATCCAACTGCAATCCATTGTGTTTTACTTAGTTTTTCGTGCAAAATAAAATAAGCAAGCAATGTGGTTAAAATTGGACAGACTAAATAAGCCAAAGATGTGGCTTTTACGCTGACATGATTCATAACGTAAATAAACGTGAACCAATTGGCCATTAAAAAAACGCTTCCGCCAATGTTTAGCAGAGTCGATTTTCTTTTTTCAGCTTTTGGCATTGCTTTAAAAACTGCTATCGCTTCTTTGACTTTTTTTCGTCTAAATGTAACAGAAATCAGGAGCATTAAAATGCTGCAGCTGAAAACACGATAGAATAAAATATCTAATGAAGGGTAGTCATGTATTGGCTTTAAAACCAAACTGAAAAATCCCCAGATTACAAAACAGGTAATGGCAGCAATATAATATTTTGTTGTTTTCACGACAGTATCTTTTTTACTTTTTTGATGAAACAAATTTCTAAAAAATAAAACAGCAATACAGATACAGTTTTTGTAAATTGCAGCATAACAGTTTGTTTTTATGAAGAGTTCAAATTACTTGTATTTACAGTTTGCCGATGTTATCGAAAATCAGATAAAATCAGGGCTTTTAAGTGTTGGAGACAAACTGCCTTCGATACGGGAAGTCTGTGCAGAAACGGGTTACAGCATGAGTACGGTTAGTAAAGCGTATTATGAAGTTGAAAGTAGATCGCTGATTGAATCCCGCCCGCAGTCTGGTTATTATGTGAGTAATATTTCGGCACGAATAATTGCAGAACCTTCTGCAAGTACGCCAATTTTAACCGTTGAAAACATTGAACGCGAAGATTTAGTCGATTTGGTTTATGGCGATATGCGCAAAAAAAACTTAACGATGCTTTCGCTTGGTTTTCCTTCAAATGAATTACTTCCTATTGCTAAACTAAATAAAGGAATGGTTCAGGCGATGCGGCAATTACCAAACAGCGGTACGAGTTATGAGGAAATTCAGGGAAACAGCAATTTGCGAAAAGAAATCGCACGCTGGTCTTTTACCTGGGGCGGTTCTTTGACCGAAGAGCATATTATTACCACTCCGGGTTGTATTTCGGCTATTTCTGATTGTTTATTGACTCTGACAAAACCGGGAGATACGATTATTACCGAAAGTCCGGTTTATTTTGGAATTCTGCAATTGGCCAGTTCTTTAGGCTTGTATGTGATGGAACTTCCAACGAACATGACAACGGGAATTGAACTGGAAGCGGTTAAAAAAACACTTGCAGCCAATAAGGTAAAAGCCTGTGTTTTGATGAGTAATTTCAGCAATCCGTCTGGAAGCATGATGCCAAATGAACATAAAAAAGAAATTGTTCGCTTAATGGATTTTTATAATGTTCCGTTAATCGAAGATGATATTCACGGCGATTTGTACTTTGGCGCAAGCCGGCCAACGAATTGCAAAACATATGATGAAAGCGGCATTGTGCTTTGCTGCAGTTCGGTTTCTAAATCTTTGGCACCGGGATATCGTGTTGGCTGGGTTTCTCCTGGGAAATTTAAAAAAGAAGTTTTAAGGACAAAATTATATCATACGATCTCCTCACCTACTATTACGCACGAAGTTGTGGGTGATTTTTTGAAAAACGGACGTTATGAAAATCATCTTCGTAAAATTCGTCAAATCCTTAACCGCAACTGCAATAATTATATCAATACGGTTTTAGAATCTTTTCCGGCAGGAACAAAAGTAAGTCAACCACAAGGCGGATTTTTTCTTTGGGTCGAATTAGATCAAAAAATTGATACGGCTGCTTTTTACCATTTGGCTTTAAAACATAATATCAGCATTGCGCCGGGAAGGATTTTCTCTTTTCAAAATCAGTTTTCGAATTGTATGCGTTTGAGTTTTGGGCTTCCGTGGAGTAATGAATTGCGGGAATCTATTCGAACTTTGGGGAGATTGGCTGCGAAACAGTTGTAAAGTTTGTCTTCACGATTAGTTTGTCATTTCGAGGAACGAGAAATCACACTAGAAACTCCGCACAGATATTTGCTAATCTTTGTCGATTTACGAGTGCGATTTCTCGTTCCTCGAAATGACAAACTATGTGTTTTTAAAATAAAAAAAACTCAGAACCTTAGCAGCTTAGAATCTTAGCAACTTCAAAAAAAAGACTGGACAGCGCTAACCAATACACTGTCCAGCCAACAATTAAAGATGACCAAAATTAAAGTCTTATAACACGAAATAAGCGTCTTTTTCGACTTTCTTAGGTTCGTCGTCTAAGTGAAATTCTTTCAGGATATCAAATTCGCTTTGATATTCGTTCAGCATTTGTTTGATATTTTTTTCAATTGTGTTTGCAATTGATGTAACCGGCGTATCTGTTGGCCTGTTTTCAAACGGATCTTGCAAATGTATCGCCATTCTTTCGATCAAAAAGAAAGCAGCTGCAATTGCAGTAATCAACGGAATTGCAAACCAGCTTAATACACTTGTTAACCCAAAAGGCAGTAAGAAAATAAACAAACACAGGGTTAATCTAATATACATACTGTAAGTCGTTGGAAAAATCGTGTTCTTGATTCTCTCACATTTACCCATTTCATCACATAATCGCGATAATGTATTATCGATTTCAACTTGCTGGTACATGTTGATTTTTTTCTCGTTTTTAGCATTTCTAAGGTCACGTGCGTGAAGCATTAAAATGGCATTTGGAACATTTTGATGGTTCTTGATGTATTTAATTTCATCTACACTCATTAAACCTTTTAAGGGTTTTATGGCATCTTTATTTCGAAGTGCCTGACCTAAACTATAACACCATGCGATTTGTCTTTTTGCAAAGTTCTCTTTGAATTCGCTTGCTTCGACAGAAAAATCAGGGTCTTTATAAAATGTCAGTACCTGACGTATTAAGGTTCTTGAATCGTTTACAACTGCTCCCCAAACAATTCGTGCTTCCCACCAGCGGTCGTAAGCCTGATTAGACTTAAAGGCTAATAATAAGGAAATAATGGTTCCAATCATGGTTGGAATCGCAATTGGGATATCTACAGGAAGGTTGATAAAATAATGATGAAATATTTCAAATAATATGGTATAAGCCAGTACGAGAGCAATTTCTATTTTAATTTTCCCGAGAACGTATTTCATTGGTATTCTTTTCTTTAATAACATATTTTCGGTTTTAAATTATTTTTTTAGTCCTTAGTGAATAGTAATTAGTCTTAGAATCAATTATCAATTACTTAAACTGTTTCTTCATACAATGAAAGTACCGGAAGCCCCAGTTTTTCATTAATATTTTGTTTTTTTACTTTTTTAAATTTGATTTTTTCTCCTTTTCGGGTTTCTACCAAAAGGTCAATTTCATATTTTGAAATAGCTTCGGTCAAATAAGGTGCAGCTGCTTCGTAATTATCATCCACTCTTGAAGTCTGGCTTACAATTTCATATGAGAAATTTTCATTTAAAAACTGCTGTACATCTTTTACATGAACATTTGCAGCGCTGTTTTCTATATAAAGTGCTTTTGTAAAATCTTCTTTAAAATCGTTTCCTAAATGCAGAATCGGGCATTTTTGATTTGCCGATAATTGCACTAAATATTGATGAATACGTTTTGTTTCCTGTTTATAAGAATGCGTTAAAACGACTAATTTTACAGCAAAATGTTCAATTATTCCTCTAAAAATTGGAGACGAAAGCCCGTATTGATTGTGAATTTTAATTTTGCAGTTTTTTGTATGATCAATCATATATCTGCAGGTTTCGAGAACTTCTTCCTGACTTTTGGTAAGTCCAGCTCTCATTTCGCGTAAAAAATTAGATGATGAAAATGCATCCGGAGCATCAGAAACCATCATTAAAACAATTTCACAGTCAGCTTCTTTTGCCTGACAAATTGCTGATTTTACAGCAGAAATTGTATCATCTTTTAAAGTTGTGGGTATTAGGAAATTTTTCATATGTATAATCTTTTAGTTTATACATACAAAATAAGGGGCTGTAAATTAGAAGGGTATTAATCTTAAATTAGAATTTTCTAAGATTCAACATTAGATTTTTTAATGTTGGCCTTTTTAGGGTTTATCTTTTTAAAGATGATCGTTACGATTGTTCCTTTGTTTTGTTCAGACTGTACTTGTATTTCGCCATCGTGCATACGAATGATTTTAGAAGCCAGCGGCAATCCTAAACCGTAACCAATATATTTGGCCGCAATTTTTCCTCTAAAGAAAGGTTCGTACAAATGCGGAATATCTTCTGGCGGAATACCAATACCGATATCGTTAATCGAAATTTTAATCGCATCCTGATTGGCAGAAAGAGCTACAAATACTTCATTATTATCTGAATATTTTACGCCGTTGGTAATAATGTTGTTGATCGCCAGTTCTAAAAGCGGTTTATTACACGGAATTAAAAGCAAATTAGAATCTTTTGGTGCAAAATTCATTTTGATGCTGACTCGATTATCAGGATAAATTTTATCTAGATCTGATTTTACCTCTAATAACAGTTCGTCGATCCTGGCAATATCCAGAACTTGTTTATTTCCGTCGTAACCGGTTTGTGTCAATTTTAATAAGCTTTCGGTCAGGTTTCCTAATCTTGATGCCTGACTGTAAATATTTTGCAATGATTCTACATATTCTGCTACTTCACGTTCTTTTAGAAGCATAATTTCTGCCTCGGCAATTATGGTTGTTATTGGTGTTTTTAACTCGTGCGAAGCATTATTTATGAAGTTTGCCTGAATTTCAAATGATGTTTCCAGCCGGTCTAACATATGATTGAAAGTCTTTGTCAAATCTGAAATTTCATCAGAGTTTTTAACGGCCGGTAATCTATTGTGAAGATTTGATGCACTGATTCTGTTAACTTCTTTGGTAATTCTTGCTACCGGATTTATAACTTTTTTTGCCAGAAAACGACCTAAAAAGAAAGCCAGAAGTATAAAACCTATGCCTCCAAAAAGTAATATTTTTATAATATATATAGACGTTGTTTTTCCGCGACGATCACGTGCACCAATAATTACAATGTACTTTTGACTGCTTTCTGTAAAAACCTGACCTAGATAATATTTACTGTTTACTTCAAAGTAATCTTTTCCTGTTGCGAGAATATTAGAATAAAACTTGTTAGGGAGATTTAGTTTTGTGTTGTAATCAAAACTATTGGCGCTGTTTATTTTAAGAACATATTCTTCTTCTTCAATAAGTTCTTCCAGTCCGTTTTTCTTTAAATTTCTATAGTATTTGATTTTTTCGGGATCGTGCTGAAAGTGAATTGAAGCTACAATTTTTGCACGGTCTTCTAACCTTTTTAAGAAATGGTAACGGTTATTTTCTCTAAATAAAACGAATACTATGATACTCAGCAGCAATGTACTAAAAGTAGAAAGTGCTACATAGGTAAAAGTAATTTTTTTTCTAATATCCATTCTATGGCTTTATAACATAACCTAAACCTTTCATGGTATGAATAAGTTTGGTTTTAAAAGGTTTATCAACTTTCTTTCTTAAATATGTAATATATACATCAACAACATTGGTATTCATATCAAAATTAATATCCCAAACGTTATCTAAAATTTGGTCTCGAGAAACAATTCTTCCGGCATTTTTTCCCAGATAATACAGTAATTTAAACTCTTTTGCCGTTAAAATTATCGATTCTCCATCTCTTTTTACCGTTTTGGCACGGCCGTTTATTTCTAAATCGCCAATTGTAATTACATCAATTTTATCGGTTTCCTGATGTGCTCTTCGGTGTAAAGCATTTACTCTTGCATCAAGTTCACCAAATTTAAAAGGCTTTACCAAATAATCATCGGCACCGGAATTAAGACCGGTTACAATGTTTTCTGAAGTTCCAAGCGCTGTTAAAAGTAAAATGGGAACAAAATTTTTGCCGGCGCGAAGTCTGCGGCAAATCTCGATTCCGTTAATATCCGGTAACATAACGTCTAAAATAACAACATCAAAGTTATAATTGTGAATCATTTCAAGGGCAGTTTTGCCATCTAGAGCCACACTTACTTCGTTGTTGTTTTCGGCAAATCCTTTCCTTAAAATCGATAAAAGATTGGGTTCGTCTTCGACTATTAGTAACTTCATATTAATTTGTATATACAACAAAAATAAGGATTGAGTTCAAAAATCTTATTCATAATAGTTATAAATTATGATTTAATTATGAACATTTATATTGAAGCATAAAAAAAGCAGCTTTATCTAGCTGCCAATTTTTACTTATAAAGTTACACTTATTATGTCTTATAATTAAACACATAGTCCCTCCGGGCAATGTCATTAAGTTAAGAGGAAATCTATAAAATTACTTAACAGTTTAATTAAGAAAGTAATTAGAAAAAATCAGTTTTTATCCGCGTTTTCGCTTTAGCGAATCAGTAAAATCAGCGGATAATTGTGACGCGGATAAAACAGATTTACTTCGTAAAAACGCTGATAAACACGGATTTGATTTGCAATAATTTTATTTTCTAAAAGCTTAACTTAATGACATTGCCCGAAGCCTCGAGATAGATTTAGCGGCTGCTTAAAGGCGTTTCACTTGTATTAACAAACATAGGCTATGTGTAAAATGATTTGTCATTTATTTTATTCTTTATTCAATTAATACATGAATCTATGTTTCTATGTGTTAAATATTATTCTTTCTAATTTTTAAAGTTAAAACTCAATACTGCTCCAAGTCCAAATTGAAAAGTCGAAACATAATCATCAACCGCAACCGGACCGAAATAATAACTCCAATAATAACTCTCTCCAACGGCTGCCGACATCGATTGTAGATAAGCGTTAATATTTACAGAAACGGTCGAAGCAGTTTTAATCTTTACCCCGCCTTTTACATCCCAGGCAAAATAAGTACCGCTTCCGCCCTGAGGTGTTTCTAAAATACTAACTCCTGCTCCAGCTCCCAAATAAGGTAATAAATTTGATCCTGTATCAAAATAATGAGTAAAATCTGCTAAGATAAAATTAAAGGCACCTTTATCATTTCCGGCATTTAATTGATTCCCTGCCGGACCATAAAAAGGTATTTTTACATCTGATCTTAAATACTTTAACTCAACTGAATTATTTGTTGAAAAGAAATACTCAAATCCTGCTCCATATTGAAAACCATCTTCAATTGTTGCAGAATAACCGTCATAATCCAGCTCGTCTGAAAAATTATAGCCGCCATACAAATTAAGCGAAAAAGACCTTGCATCCTGAGCCTGCATTCCTATCGCCGACAGGAATACAACTAATAATAAACTGTACTGTTTCATAAATCACATATTTGAAAGTTAAATTGTACGTCAAATTTAAGTTTTTTCTTGTAAATTCTTACATTTTCAAAACATAAAATTCATCATATCAAATACTTAACAAAACAAACATCAAAAAGTTTCTCCAGCATTTAGATAAAATCCTTTAGAATTATTTCCCCACGCGTTATCAACAATCAAGTTGGTACGTGTTTTTTTATCAATTAGTATTCTAAGACCAAGGCCGGCTGCAGGTTGAATGGCATGAAAAAGAGATACATTATTATCGTCATTACTTGCGGTTACAAAATTGGTAAAAACGGTGCCGCTAAACATTTGATTACAGGTTATAGGAAACCGAAATTCTGTTGAAAGATATACAAGTCCGTTTCCTCTAAATAATCCCTGTGTATAACCTTCTCCACTCCTGCTTCGCTGGTCCCAGCCAATTGCGGGCAGATTTAAATACGGAACATCTCCTCTTGTTACAAACTGTCCGTAAGCCCAGATTCCGAGGATGTATCGAGGATTTTTCTGCGAAAGCGGAATAAAATTTCGATATTCTGCATATAAAACGTTGCTGTATTTTTGATTATCAAAAAATACCGGATTAAAACGATAATTGATATTGGCAAACCAGCCCCGTGAAGAATTTACCTGATTGTCTCTCGAATCGTAAACCATATTAAAACTTACTCCGGTTAAAAAATATTCTGAATTATCAAAACCATGTTCCTGATTATAATTGTAGTGATAAGTTAGATTTCCGTTTTCAACATCCAGTTCTTTATCTTTTATATTGGTGTACCAATCAATATTGATTCCTGCACCTACATAAAAATTCTTTCTTACTTCAAAAGAAGCAGTTTGATGAAATTTGAAATAATTATAATCCATTTCCTGAGCCAATGAATCGATACTAAAACCGGGTTGCTGATCGCGATGAGGCGGAATTATATCTGTTCCGAGTCCGTAGTTTGGCTGTGAGAATATATAAAGCCTGTAATCGCCGCTTAAAAATATTTGGTTATTTTTTAGCAGAATATTGTTTTTGACATTAATCAGCCATTGCTTTTTTACGGTATAGGTTATACCCAAATTAGCTACTGAATATTTATCTGATTCTTGTTTTCCTTTGAAAGTATATTGCGCAACGGCACCAAAAAAGAATCCGGTTGCGGGTTGTGAACCAATTGCAGGAATTACAAGAAAAAAATTGTTTTTTGTAGGTTTAACAACTAATGTAGAATCCTTTTTTTTAAAGATTTCTAAAATAGTTTTAGGAGGACAAATTTCTTTGTTTTGAGAATTTGTTTCACTTTGGGCTGCTAGAAATAATGGAAATAGAAAAAGCAGAACTGCGATTTTAATTTTATGCTGAAAACTTGTATTTCTGAAGAATTTCACCATTATCAAGTTAAGCTTTTTAATTACTACCCAATCCTATTGTAAATATAACTCTTATTTTCAATATTTTACAAAACGATGTGCTGCATTATTTGATTTACACTAACTAAGGCTAATTTGCTGCTAATCTTTTTTTATTGCAATTTTTTTTACAATAAAAAAGCCGTCAATAAAACTGACGACTTTTTTTTCTTGCTAAAAATAAATTTAGGTTTGCTTAGTTTTTAAAATTAAAGCTAAAAACTGCCCCTAATCCAAATTGGTATGTACTTACGTAATCTTGTACTCCAACAGGTCCGTAGTAAGTCCAGTAATAACTGTTACCTACAGCTGCAGACATTGATTGAAGGTATGCATTAAGATTTACAGATACTGCAGAAGCTGTTTTGATTTTTACACCTCCTTTAATATTCCATGCAAAATAAGTTCCTCCGTTATCTTGAGGCATTTCTGTAATTCCTACACCAATTCCACCACCTAAATAAGGTAACATTTTTCCACCAGTCTCAAAATAATGAGTTCCATCTAGAAAAATATAGTTAAATGCCGCTTTTTCATCACCAGCATTTAATTGATTACCAAGAGGGCCATAAAATGGAATTTTAGTATCGTTTCTTAAATACTTTAATTCGATAGAGTTATTTGTCAAAAAAAAGTATTCTACACCAGCTCCATATTGAAAACCATCTTCAATTTTTGCAGAGTAACCATCATAATCAATAGTATCTGCAAAATTGTAACTCCCATATAAATTAAGAGAAACAGATTTTGCCTCTTGAGCTTTCATCATAATTGCAGACATAAAAACTACTAATAATAAACCGCATTTTTTCATAATTTTAATTTTTTAAAAGTTTAATTTATATTACAAATATATGTATTTTCTTATAATAATAACATTTAAAAATATTAATTATCTTACATAATAATAACAACCTCTAAATAACCATTTTATGTTTTTTAATTTCTTTATCAACATAAAACTCAGATCGCTCAGAACAATTCAACCATAAAAAAATTATAAAAACTAAAGCAACATTATCCCATTTTACAACAACTTAAATCAAACAAAACATAAAACATCATAAAAAAAGCCGTCAGTAAATTGACGGCTTGTTATTAGATTTTTTATAGCAATTTTACTTTGTGATAAATTTTGGATGTATTAAATTTTCTAAAGAATAGATTTCATTCCATTTTTCCTGCGTAATCAGCTTTCTTTCTAAAACCGCAATTTGATGTACACTTTTGTTTGTTTTTAAAGCTTCGCCCGCAATACTGGCGCTTTCTTCGTAACCAATAATTGGGTTTAACTGCGTCACGATTCCTATGCTGTTCATGACCATATTATAACAGTGATCCACATTTGCTGTGATTCCGTTAATACATTTATCTATTAAAGTTTGAATAGCATTTGAAAGGTAATCTAAAGAGGTAAACATTGCAAAAGCAATTACAGGTTCCATTACATTCAATTGTAATTGTCCTGCTTCTGCCGCCATTGTAACGGTTAAATCCTGACCAATTACATAAAAACAAGTTTGGTTTACAACTTCGGGAATTACCGGATTTACTTTTCCCGGCATAATCGATGAACCTGGCTGGCGTGCCGGTAAATTAATTTCGTTTAAACCTGTTCTTGGTCCCGAGCTTAACAATCGTAAATCGTTACATATTTTAGAAATTTTAACTGCAGAACGTTTTAAGGTTCCCATAATCTGCACATACGCTCCGGTATCGACCGTTGCTTCGATTAAATCTGGTGAAAGTGTAAGCGGGATTCCAACTTCTTTAGCTAAATAAGCCACACAAATTTCAGGATAACCTTCCGGAGCATTTACTTTTGTTCCAATGGCTGTTGCACCCATATTGATTTCTAACAATAATTCCTGAGCATTTTTTAAACGCTGAATATCTTCGCCAATTGTAGTGGCGTATGATTTAAATTCTTGTCCTAAAGTCATCGGTACAGCATCTTGCAGCTGTGTTCTTCCCATTTTTAAAACTTCTTTAAACTCTTCTCCTTTCTTTGCAAAAGCTACTTCTAAACCGGCAAAAGTTTTAATAAAGCTTTCCATTTTTAAATACAACGCAATTCTAAATGCCGAGGGATAGGCATCGTTTGTAGACTGCGAACAGTTAACGTGATTGTTTGGGTGCAAAAAGTTATATTCGCCTTTTTTATGTCCCAGATATTCGAGTCCAATATTGGCAATTACTTCATTGGCATTCATGTTTACAGAAGTTCCTGCGCCGCCCTGAATTAAATCACTTACAAATTCATCATTAAATTTTCCCGCAATAACCTGATCGCTTCCGTAACAAATAGCTTCGGCAATTTTTGGATCGATTGCATTACAATCTTTATTGGCTAAGGCTGCGGCTTTTTTTACGTAACCTAAAGCTTTAATAAATAAAGGTTCTTTTGAAATAGGAATTCCGGTAATATTGAAGTTTTCTACCGCTCTAAAAGTTTGGATTCCGTAGTACAGATGATTCGGAATTTCTAATTCCCCTAAAAAATCATGCTCCTTTCTTGTTGATTCCATATAATTAAAATTGATGTTTTTAACGTAAAAAATAAACGTAAAGCTACATCAATTTCTAAATTTTGTTCACAACTTTTACTTAATATTTTGGCTTAAATTAGTACCTTTTCGCTCTTAAAAAATTTTAAAATAAACTTGAAAAAAGAGAGCGAATATTTTCTTGATAAAGAATATAATACGATTATTTATGCCAAAGACGATCTTAATTTTAAAGATTTCGAATGCTGCGTTTTTAATAATTGTAACTTTTCTGCCTGCACTTTTTTAGCAGTTACTTTTATCGACTGTGTTTTTAATGACTGTATTTTCACCGAAGCCAAAATTAATTATGTTGCTTTTAGAACCGTAACTTTTAACGGATGCGAAATTAAAGAAGTCAATTTCGCCATGTGCGATAAATTGATTTTTGAAGTTCGCTTTAATGACTGCATTCTGGACTTTTCAAAATTCTATACTTTAAAAATAAAAGGAACGCCATTTACCAATTGCAGTTTAATTGCCGTCGATTTTATGGCTGCGGATCTTACAGGTGTTCTTTTTGATAACTGTGATTTATACCGTTCCGAATTCGACAAAGCCATCGCCAACAAAACCGATTTTAAAACGAGTTATAATTATACGATCGATCCATCTAAAACTAAACTAAAAAAGGCTGTTTTTGCTTTGAAAGAGCTGAAAGGTTTGTTGTTTAAACATGATGTTATTGTAACGTAATTTCTAATAAATAGAACACAGATGACACGGATTTGCTTTGCAAAGACACGGATTTAAACGGATTTAATTTTCAAATTATGATAAAAAAATCAGTTTCATCTGCGCTTTTGCGGAGCAAATCCGTGTCATCTGTGTTCAATTCTATTAAAACTTTTTCCCCATCACATAATCTTCCATTAAATAACCATTTCCAATTTCTATATCAACAGTTTCCTTAATTTCGAAACCTAGTTTTTTATAGAAATTCAATGCTGTATTAAAACGGTTTACGTTTAATAAAAGAGCTGTTGAATTGTTTTCTAAAGCCAGTTTTTCAATCGATTCAAAAACTATTTTTCCGTAACCTTTTCCTTGCGTTTCCGGCAAAAGATAGATTTTATGAATTTTGGTTATGGCTTCATTTTTATAATTATGCTCAATTCCGATAAATCCAATTGTTGATTCTGAGTCTGAAATCAGATAAAATAATTGTTCTTTATTCTCTATTTGCTTCGTTAAAGCTTCTTCAGAATAAAATAAACCTAACATATAATCTAACTGCGTTTGCGATAAAATTTCGCCATAAGTAATGGGCCAGGTAATATTTGTGATTTTCTGAATTGTTTTAATATCACTTACCCCTGCTTCTGAAATAGTAATCATATTGTATTTTGAGATATTTTTAATTTGTAAAAACCTGATTTTCCTGTTCGCTTACACGGATGAAAGTCGTTCGTTTGGTAAGTTCTTTCAATTTTGAGGCACCAACATAAGTACAAGTGCTTCGTAATCCGCCTAAAATGTCTAAAACTGTAGCGATAACATTTCCTTTAAACGGAACTTTTACTGTTTTACCTTCGCTTGCCCTGTATTCTGCAACGCCTCCTACATGTTTTTCCATTGCAGTTGCTGAACTCATTCCGTAAAATTGTTTGAACTTTTCACCGTTTATTTCGATTAAATTTCCTCCGCTTTCGGTATGTCCGGCAAGCATTCCGCCCAGCATTACAAAATCAGAACCTGCACCAAAAGCTTTTGCAATATCACCCGGAGTTGAACAGCCGCCATCACTTATAATATGGCCGCCTAAGCCGTGTGCAGCATCGGCACATTCGATAATGGCAGAAAGCTGCGGATAACCAACACCAGTTTTTACACGTGTGGTGCAGACAGAACCCGGTCCAATTCCGACTTTTACGATATCGGCTCCTGCCAAAAGTAATTCTTCGACCATTTCGCCAGTTACGACGTTTCCGGCAATAATTACTTTATCGGGATATTGTTTTCGGGTTTGTTTTAAAAACTGAACAAAGTGTTCTGAATAACCGTTTGCAACGTCAATACAAATAAATCGCAATAACGGATTTGAAGTAATAACTTTGCCTATTTTGTCAAAATCTTCTTTTCCGGTTCCGGTACTTATGGCTATATAATTGTAGAAATCCGGCGTTACATTTTTCAGGAAATTATTCCATTCTTCTAAAGTGTAATGTTTATGAATGGCGGTGAAAAGCTTTTCTTTTGCCAAAACCTGAGCCATTTCAAAAGTACCAACTGTATCCATATTGGCGGCCATTATAGGAATTCCTGTCCAATCTGAAGTACTGTGTAAAAACTTAAAATTTCGTTCTAATGAAACTTCAGATCTGCTTTTGAGCGTTGATCTTTTTGGGCGAATCATTACGTCTTTAAATCCTAATTTCAGATCGGTTTCTATTCTCATGGCTTTGAATTTTGGTTACTTTCAAAGATAGGAATTTTTAGATTGCAGATTTAAGAATTTAGATTTTAGATTGCTAAACTTTGTGCTTAATTGGTACACGGATGACACGGATTCGCTTTCGCGAAAGCGCGGATTTGATGCGGATTTTTATTTTTGTTATGTTTTGTTTCAAGTTTCACGTTTGTCACGTTGAGCGAAGTCGAAACTCGCTCCAATGAAAAACTTGAAACTTGAAACCTTAAACTTTAAGCAAAACTAAAACTATCCGTGAATAGTCTCATTTTTTCCGTAATTTTTAATAATCGATTCTTCAAACTCCAGCCATTCTCTCCAGCGTTTTTCAACATCAATTCCTGTTCCGTATTTTCTTGCGTAGGTTATAAATGTGGTGTAATGCCCGGCTTCGCTTTCCATTAATTCTCTGTAGAAAACGGCCAATTCTTCGTCCTGAATATTTTCAGATAAAACTTTGAAACGTTCGCAGCTTCTTGCTTCTATCATCGCTGAGAATAATAATCTTTCTACAAGGCCAGAAACACGGCTTCCGTCGCCGCTTTTTTTCATGTATTGGTACAATTCGTTTACGTATTCATCTTTACGTTCACGTCCTAATTTCAATCCTCTTTTGATGATGATATTATGAACCTGCTCAAAATGATCGATTTCTTCTTTGGCTAAAGCCAGTAAATCTTTCACTAAATCCTGATGTTCAGAATTATTGGTGATAATCGTAATCGCATTTGTTGCTGCTTTTTGCTCGCACCAAGCATGATCTGTTAAGATTTCTTCTATGTTTTTCTCAACGATATTTACCCATCTTGGGTCGGTTGGCAATTGTAGTCTTAATACGCCCATTTTTTTAAGTCTTAAAGTTTGAAAGTCGAATATTATAAAGTCATTTAGAAAAACTAAAAAGAAAATCGAAGATCAAAAACTAAACACAGAAATTCGCATTCCATTTTAGACTTTCGACCTTCGACTTTATGACTTTACAACTAATTTTTAATATGCAAAAATCGGTCTTTCGCTCATTAATTCATTTACTTGTTCAGCAACTTCTTCGATAACATCTTCGTTTGTATGATCTGTAAGAACTTTATCGATTAAAGCTACGATAGTTTCCATATCTTTTTCTACTAAACCACGAGTTGTGATTGCAGCTGTTCCAACACGAATTCCAGACGTGATAAATGGTGATTTATCGTCAAAAGGAACCATATTTTTGTTTACTGTAATTTCTGCTTTTACTAATGCATTTTCAGCTTCTTTACCAGAAATATTTTTATTTCTTAAGTCAATAAGCATCATGTGGTTATCAGTTCCGCCAGAGATAATGTTGTATCCTCTTTTTACAAAAGCATCTGCCATTGCGTTTGCATTTTTCTGTAATTGCATTGCGTAAGAAAAGAATTCGTCTTTTAATGCTTCTCCAAAAGCAACTGCTTTAGCAGCAATAATGTGCATTAAAGGCCCGCCTTGATTTCCTGGGAAAACAGCTAAATCTAATAATGAAGACATCATTCTGATTTCTCCTTTTGGAGTTTTTAAACCTTGTGGGTTTTCGAAATCTTTCCCCATTAAGATCAAACCGCCGCGGGGTCCGCGTAATGTTTTGTGAGTCGTTGTAGAAACGATATGACAATGCGGAATTGGGTCATTTAATAATCCTTTTGCAATAAGACCTGCAGGGTGAGAAATATCAGCAAATAAAATTGCTCCTACGCTGTCAGCGATTTGTCTGAAACGAGCAAAATCCATATCTCGAGAATAAGCCGAAGCTCCTGCAATGATTAATTTTGGCTGTTCTTTAGTTGCAATTTCCTGAATTTTATCATAATCTAAACGGCCAGTTTCTGCATCTACACCATAAAAAACCGGACGGTATAAACGTCCTGAAAAGTTTACAGGTGAACCGTGAGTTAAGTGGCCTCCGTGAGATAAATCAAAACCTAAAATAGTATCTCCTGGATTTAAACAAGCATGGTAAACAGCAGTATTTGCCTGAGAACCAGAGTGAGGCTGTACGTTTGCGTATTCAGCACCAAATAATTCTTTAGCTCTGTCAATAGCAATCTGCTCGATAACGTCAACTACTTCGCAACCGCCGTAGTATCTTTTGCCTGGATACCCCTCAGCATATTTGTTAGTCAAAACAGACCCGGCTGCTTCCATTACCTGATCACTTACAAAATTTTCTGAAGCAATTAGTTCTAATCCGTGAATTTGTCTATCTTTTTCTTCTAGAATAAGATCAAAAATTTGTTCGTCGCGTTGCATTTCTTCGTTTTTCGTTAATTTCCTGCAAAAATACAAAAAAACGTTTGTGATACTGTTAGATTATGATATATTTGACATGTAATTTTTCAACAAATAATTAACATCTCACATGCCAATAACCGCCAACGATACTAAAAGAAAATCATGGTTAGAAGTACCAGAAAATAGCGACTTCCCTATTCAAAACATCCCATTCGGTGTATTTCTTACCAAAGAAAATGTCGTTACAGTAGGAACTAGAATTGGCGATTATGCTATAGATTTAGGGGCTTTACAACAATTAAACTATTTTGAAGGAATAGATTTAACTGATGATATGTTTATGCAGGACACGCTTAATGATTTTATTTCTGATGGAAAAAAAACATGGCGTTTGGTACGAAACCGTATCTCTGATATTTTCGACGAAAACAATCCTCAACTTAGAGATTCAACAAAAGACCGCGATATTGTTATTTTTAATATTGACGATATAGAAATGCAGCTGCCTGTTTTAATTGGCGATTATACCGACTTTTATTCTAGTAGAGAACATGCTACAAACGTAGGTAAAATGTTTCGTGATCCTGAAAATGCGCTTCTGCCAAACTGGTTACATATTCCGGTTGGATATCACGGAAGAAGTTCTACTATCGTTCCGTCAGGAATTCCGGTACACAGACCAATGGGACAAACCTTACCGGCAGGCGAAAAATATCCCGTTTTTGGCCCGTCTCGTTTAGTAGATTTTGAATTAGAAACTGCTTTTATTACTACAGATGTAAATGTAATGGGCGAAAATATTTCGACTTATGAAGCCGAAGATTATATTTTTGGAATGGTTTTACTGAATGACTGGAGCGCGCGCGATATTCAAAAATGGGAATATGTACCGCTTGGACCATTCTTAGCTAAAAACTTTGCTTCTTCAATTTCTCCTTGGATTGTAACAATGGATGCTTTAGAACCTTTTAGAACAAAAGGTCCAAAACAGGATCCAACTCCGCTTCCTTATTTACAAACAAAAGGAAAAAAAGCTTTTGATATTCATTTAGAAGTTTCGATAAAACCCGAAAATGCTGAAGAAACTGTGGTTTCAAAGTCTAATTTTAAATATTTATACTGGTCAATGACACAGCAATTAGCACATCATACTTCAAACGGATGTCGTGTAAATTCTGGCGACATGATGGGATCTGGAACTATTTCGGGGCCAACTCCTGATAGTTTTGGTTCTATGTTAGAATTGACCTGGGGAGGAAAAAATCCGCTTAAATTAAATGACGGAAGCGAACGTAAATTTATCGAAGATAATGATACTGTAATCATTAGAGGTTTCTGTGAAAATGCAGAAGTTCGTATTGGTTTCGGAGAAGTTGCAAGTCAGCTTTTACCTCCGTTTATCAGACAATGAAGAGCAGATAAAGTATTTGAAGAAATATAAAAAACAAAAAACCTTGGTTAACGTCCCAAGGTTTTTTTATGCATTTTTTTTGATATAGAAAGGGATTTTTTTTATTTTTTTTTTATTTCGTTTTTTAAGTTTAGTTTATCTCTGAGTGTTTTTAATCTCGTAAAGTTGCTAAGACACAAAGTTTTTAAAATTTAAATTTATTAGTAGCCGCCAGTTTTAACTGGAGGAAAAATAAAGTTACTATCGAGGGCTTTAGCCAAAAATAGAGTTTGGCTAAAGCCTTTTTTCGTTATAGCAAATAAATACCTCCAGTTAAAACTGGAGGCAACTAAAAAACTTTGTGTCTTAGCAACTTTACGAGATTAAAAAATTAAGCAGGAATCTGCTGGCTTAAGCAATGCAGTGTTCCAAATCCCCAGATAAAATCTATACAGCTAATTCCAATTACTTCTCTGTCAGGGAAACATTCTGAAAGTATATTTAAAGCTACGCGATCGTTACTGTCATTAAATGTCGGTACTAAAACACAATTATTCAGAATTAAGAAATTAGCATAGCTTGCCGGTAATCTTAAATCTTCAAAATCTACACGTTTTGGCATCGGCAATGCTACAATAACAGGCGATTTTCCGTTTTCTAGTTTTGCATTTTGCAAACGTTTCAAATTATCCTGCAAAGGTTTATAGTTTGAATCGTTTTTATCTGTTTCCACAATAGTTACGATAGTATCTTCGTTTACAAATCGGCATAAATCATCGATGTGTCCGTGCGTATCATCACCTTCAATTCCGTCTCCAAGCCAGATAACATTGGTAACCCCAAGGTATTCTTTAAAAACTGCTTCGTAATCTTCTTTAGTAAAACCTTGATTTCTAACCTGAACTGCTGGGTGCATTAAACATTCTTCAGAAGTCAATAAAGTTCCTTTTCCGTTTACGTCAATTGCACCGCCTTCAACAATTACCGGTTTTCCTTTATAAGTAACCTGAGTTAACGGCACATCAATAAAATCAGCCACTTTACCCGGAACAAATTTATCTAATTGATAGTTTTTATATTTTGCCCAGCCGTTAAAATTAAAGTTTAATGCTTCTCTTTTAGAGCCATTTTTTACAATAATCGGCCCGGAATCACGCATCCAGCTTCTGTTGGTTTTATGTATTATATAGGAAACATTTTTGATATTTACACGGGCTCTTTCAAGCATTTCGGCTACTTTTTCTTTTAGTTTCTCATCGGCTACGACCAAAAAAACAGTTTCAAAAGCGGCTGCTTTTTTTATAAATTCTACAAAAGCCCATTGAATTGCTTCATATTTTCCCGGCCAGTCGTTACCATTATGCGGAAAACATAATACAATTCCTTGTTGTTTTTCCCACTCTGCCGGAAATCTTCTATTATTTGCTGCCATAAAAGGTTCTAATTTTTAAAAGTGTACAAAGATAAGCATTCATCAGGATTTTAAAACATCTGATTCAAAATCATCTGTAATTTCACAAATAATATCTTCCAAAAATTAAGTTAAAGATTAAATAATAAAGGCTTAATATTTTACCAAAATGAGGTAATTACATTTGGTAAAACTAAAAAACTAACAAATGAAAAAAGTAACTCTTTCATTATTAGCAGCTTTATTTTTAATGGTAAGCTGTAATAACGATGAAAATCCAAACAACGAAGAACCAGAAGTTGTTGTAAATGAAGATCCTGCCGCTTTTAAAGAAATTGGTTCGATTACAATTGGCGGAGAAGCTGCTGCAGAAATCTCTGCTTACTGCGAAAAAACAAAAAGACTTTTTACGGTAAATAACAGTGGAACTAATCAAATTGATGTTATTGATTTAGCTGACCCGACAAAACCGGTAAAAATTGGTAAAATTGATTTAGCTGCTTATGAAGGTGCATCAAACAGCGTTTCTGTTTATGATGGGAAACTGGCAGCAGCTTTAGAATCAACTGTTAATAAACAAGGAAATGGAAAAGTTGTTGTTTTTAATACCAGCGATTACAGCTTAATAAAGCAAGTCACAGTTGGTGCATTGCCAGACATGATTACATTTTCTGCTGATGGAAAATATATTATGACTGCTAACGAAGGTGAGCCTAATGCAGATTATTCACAAGATCCAAACGGAACTATTTCTATAATTGAAACAAGTACTTATGCTGTTACAACTCTTGATTTTGCTTCTTTTAGCAATCAGGCGGCGGCATTGGCTAAAGATGGGGTCAGAATTTCTAAGTTTGCAAAAAGCTTTGTTCAGGATATTGAACCAGAATATGTTACAATTTCTGACGATTCAAAAACGGCATGGGTAACTTTGCAGGAAAATAATGGTGTTGCAAAAGTTGATTTAACTTCAAAAACCATTACTGCTATTTATCCTTTAGGATTAAAAGACTACAATACTGCTGAAAATGCTATTGATGTAAGCGATAGTGACACTAAAATAGCTTTTAATCCTTGGAAAGTAAAAGGATTGTATATGCCGGATGCTATCAGTCATTTTTCTTCTAATAATGTTCCATATTTTGTAACTGCAAATGAAGGGGATGCAAGAGAATATACTGCCTATACCGACATTAAACGCATGAAAAGCCTGAATCTTGATGCAACAGTTTTTCCTGATGCTACTACTTTAAAGCTAGACGCTAATTTAGGAAGGCTTAACCTTATTACTGATATGGGAGATACTGATGGTGATGGAGATTTAGACGAAATGGTAAGTTTTGGTGCAAGGTCATTCGCTATTTGGAATGGAAACACTGGCAAAATTGTTTATGACAGTAAAAATGATGTTGACAAAAAAACAAATGAATTAGGTACTTATGATGACAAACGCAGTGATGATAAAGGTTCTGAACCAGAAGCTGTAGTTGCTGTTAAAATGGGAACTCAAAATATTTTGTTTGTTGGTCTTGAAAGATCTGATGCTTTTATGACTTATGATGTTACCAATCCTGCTTCGCCACAATATTTACAAACAGTAAAAACAGGAGACGCTCCAGAAGGTGTTCTTTTTATTCCGGCTGCAAAAAGCCCTACTAAAAGAAGTTTATTAGTAGTAAGCAGCGAAGGTGACGGAACTATAAAAATCTTTCAGCCAAATTTAAAATAACCAGTATTTTAAATAATAAAAAAGGCAGTTTCAAATTATTGAAACCGCCTTTTACTTTATAAATAGAAATTTAATTATCTATCAATGGCTCTTTTTGTAATGTCTCCAAAAGCATCAATTCTTCTGTCTCTGAAAAATGGCCAGTTCTGACGCACATTTTCTTGTAAATCCAAATCAACTTCGGCAATTAAAATTTCTTCTTTATCGTGAGAAGCCTGAGCTAAAATTTCTCCTTGCGGCCCAGCAATAAATGATGCTCCCCAAAATTGAATTCCTTCTGTTCCTTCAATATATTTTTCAAGACCAATTCTATTTGCTGCGGCAACGAAAATACCATTTGCAACTGCATGGCCTTTCATTACATTCATCCATGCTCCGTATTGGTTTTCTCCGTATTGTTCTTTTTCTTTTGGATGCCATCCTATTGCTGTTGGATAAAACAAAACCTCGGCTCCTTTTAATGCTGTAATACGAGCTGCTTCAGGATACCATTGATCCCAGCAGATTAATGTTCCAACAGTTCCTTTTTTAGTTTTTATTGCCTGAAAACCTAAATCACCTGGAGTGAAATAGAATTTTTCGTAGAAATGCGGATCATCCGGAATGTGCATTTTACGATATAAACCAGCTTCTGTACCATCTGTATCAATGATATAAGCGCTGTTATGGTAAATTCCTGCCATTCTTTTTTCGAAGAAAGGAACAATAATTACTACTCCAAGTTCTTTTGCCAATTCGCTGAAAGCAATAAATGAAGTGCTGTAAAGCGGTTCTGCTAATGCAAAATTTTCTACATCTTCGCTTTGGCAGAAATAATGACTGCTATATAATTCTGGAAGTAAAATAACTTCTGCACCTTGGCTTGCAGCATCTCTTACCCAGCTGATACATTTTTTAAGATTATTTTCGGCTACATCATTCAGGTTTAACTGAATTACCGATATTTTATATTTTCTTTTCGACATGACATAAAATTTAGAGTGCAAAAATAGTAATTTTTAGAGGAATGGCAAAAGTATACTCTTTTAACAATGCATAAAAAAAGAGCTAAACAGCTCTTCTATAATTGTGCGGAAGAATCTCGTTTAAGAGAAAATATCTTTACAATAAAAACTACTTGATTTTCTTCTTTGTACAGTAATTTGTAATCTCTTATAATAATTCTTCTATACTCAGATTCTATCTCATCTCTTTGAAATTGTTCACTAAAATTTATTTTTTTAGCAGCATTCAAAATATCATCCTTTTACATTATTTGCTCCTTGAACAGATTTTTCTTTGTAATAATTATAGATCGTTTTTAGTTGATCTTGGCTGTATTAGTCCAGACATTTTTTTGAACTTCACCCATTACCAGTTCTCAGATTCTTTTTCTAAATCTTCCTGCGAAATTATCTTACCGTTTTTAATCTCTAATTCAGCATTTGCTAATTCAGTTTTATTAGCAGCTCTTGTAATAGGTTTTCCATCAACATAAAAAGCAACTATTTCTTCCTCTTGATAACTTTCAATAACCGCCTTAACGACTTTTAAAAGACGTTCATCAGCAGTATTGATATATTCTAAAACACTATCTCTCAATTCCAAGGCTCCCATATCATATTTCTTTTTAATTATTCAAAGATAACTATTTCTGCTTATTTAATAAAAAACCATTTCACATCAGCTTAAAACTTAAACATCTGCAAAATGGTTTTGACCTAAAAATATATCACTTAAAGAGTATTAATCTATAATCACTTTCTGAATCAGAAATTCAGTTTCTGATTTTTTGAATTTGATTTCAAAAGTTCCTTTTACTGCTGATTTGAATTTGTAAACTGTCTTTTTAGGATCTGGAACTTGCTGTGTACAAACTCCTGAAGGGTATTTTGCCACAACCTGCAGTCCTTTTACTGAATTAATCGTTACATCGCTTATTTTATCAAATTCTCCGCAAGCATTGTCTACTACAAAAGTTACATCGTAACTAAGTTCTACGTTTACTTTTCCTGTCGAAGGTCCTTTAATTTCTGTTACCAATGCTGCTTTTGAAACTGGATTATCTACTGGTTTCTCGTCGTCGTCATTATTGCATGAAATAAATACAATTGACAAGAATAAAACTACTAAAACTGATTTTAATTTAAAACTTTTCATATAAAATAATAATTAATTGTTATAATATGAAGATGCGGGATAAATAAAATGGTTGCTTTGTTTAAATGTTAATTTGGACAATAAAAAGATTAATCTTTTGTAATTGAGAAACTTATTCGATAAAAATAATTTCAAAAAGAACCGTAATATCTTATGAAAATAATTTTTTCTCGTGCAGCCCCGATAGAAACGGCATCCTTTTGTCTGCTTCTTTAGCAGGCAAAAGATATAGCGGATAGCGGGACTAATCGTAATTTTAAATTTTGATTTCGTACTCCAGGAAACAAAGTTTCGATATATTACAAAATAAAAAAACCGCTTTACGATTGTAAAACGGCTTTGAATATTTAAAAAGATTAAAATTAATCTGTTATAACTACTTCTGTTACTATATACTCTGTTTCAGATTTAGCAAGTCTTAAGTAATAAGTTCCTGCTTTAGACGTAGTAATTTTGTATATCGTTACTCTGTTTTCAGGATCTGGTCTATTACAAGTCGCTTTTGGATATTTTACTTCTACCTGGTATCCCGGCACTTTATTAAATTCAACATCTACTAATTTATTAAATTCACCGCACCCGTTTTCTACTTGAAAAGTGATGGCGTAGCTAAGTTCCTGTCCTACTTTTCCAGTTAATGGTCCTGAAACTTCTGTTGCATAAGCACTTTTGTAAACAACATCTTCAGTTGGAGAATCATTATCGCTGCTGCAAGAAGTTAATGCTGTAATGAATAATAACATTAATGCAATTGATTGTAATTTAAAGTTTTTCATAGAATAATTAATTTGTTCTTATTTGTACATAGATACTAATAAATGATTATAGTTGCTTCTAAAAATGTTAAATTTTTTCAAACAAATCACTAATTAGTTATAAATAAATATCTTAACAAAAAAAATGCCAAAAAAGTATGTCTTGTTATGATTTTTTTCTGAATAATTTTTTGAAAAGATTCACAAGTAATAAAACGATAAGTCCTAAAGCAAGTCCAATTACAAATTCTTTTATAATTGATGGAATATTAATTTCAGCAGCTAAATGATGAAAATATGGAATGTAGTGCACAAAGATACCTCCGGCAACTAATATTAAAGCTATTGTACCAATTACGGTTAAACTTTTTATGACCAATGGAAGGGCTTTAACCAAAATGTTTCCAATGAATTTTGAGATGCTTTTATCTCTTTTACTAAATTTAATAAGTTTATAACCTGCTTCATCCATCCTTACAATAAGAGCTACAATACCATACACTCCTATGGTTGCTATTAAGGCTATTATTGAAGTTACAATAATTTGCTGCATAATAGGTTTTCCTATGACTGTTCCCAGCGCTATAATTACTATTTCGACAGATAATATAAAATCGGTTACGATTGCTGATTTTATTTTGTCTTTTTCGACTTCCAAGATTTGCTCTTCTGTAAGGGTTTCTTCGGTAATTCCTTCTGATTCTTCGTGTGCATGAGGAAAAATAAATTCGTAAATTTTTTCGGCTCCTTCATAGGCAAGAAAAAGTCCGCCAAGAACCAGAATTACAATAATTGCAATAGGAAAAAATGCACTTAATAAAAAAGCAACAGGTAAAATAATGATTTTGTTAAGAAGTGAACCTTTACTTATTGCCCACAATACAGGAAGTTCTCTCGATGAAGCGAATCCAGAAGCTTTCTCGGCATTAACCGCTAAATCATCGCCCAGAATACCTGCCGTTTTTTTTGCTGCAACTTTACTCATTACCGCAACGTCGTCCATAATTGCTGCTATGTCGTCTAGTAGTACGAAAAAACCTGATGCCATTATATTTTATTTAATTGTGCGAATTTAAGACTTTTTATCCTGATGTTTTTAATGATTACTGGTATTTAATTTTTAGCTGCACTGACCTAGTAACAGCCAGATAATTACAAACACCAGTATAGTGCCAAAACATCCGCTGCCTAATTTTTTCGCACCGTATCCGGCTATTAATCCTCTAAATATATTGTTCATGATAATTAATTTTGTGTTATAGTAAATTTGAGAACTAAATCAGAATTTCTGTTTATATGACTTTTGAAAAAAGTTTCATTATTTACTGATATAAACAAAAAACACCAGCATTTCTGCTGATGTTTTCTTTTTACTAGGAAAGACGCACTGCTATGTGCCTCTACATAGTGTGTCTCTACAATTATTTTACTTCCTGGGTTTGGTTTCTAAAAACCAATTTCCCATCGAAGGCATCCAGCAAGATGATACTGTCTGTTGTTATATTTCCTGCCAGGATTTCTTTTGACAATTGATTTAAAACTTCTCTCTGAACTACACGTTTAACAGGTCTTGCACCAAAATGAGGATCATAACCTTTATCTGACAGGTAATCAATTGCTTCTGGCGTCGCATCCATCGTAATACCTTGCAAAGCCAGCATTTTTGTAACACTCTTCAATTGCAGGCTCACAATTTTTGAAATATTATCAACTGTAAGCGGTGTAAACATTACGATTTCATCAATACGGTTTATAAATTCAGGACGAACGGTTTGTTTCAACAATCCTAAAACTTCATTTTTAGCAGCTTCTGTCGCTGCTTCAACGCTTCCTTTTAGATTTTCAAACTTTTCCTGAATAATATGACTTCCCATATTTGAGGTCATAATAATAATCGTGTTTTTGAAATCGGCAAGACGGCCTTTGTTATCTGTTAATCGTCCTTCATCTAAAACCTGCAATAAAATATTGAAAGTGTCCGGATGTGCTTTTTCGATCTCGTCTAACAAAATTACAGAATACGGTTTTCTACGAACGGCTTCAGTCAATTGACCTCCCTCATCATAACCTACATATCCCGGAGGCGCCCCAACCAAACGGCTCACACTGTGACGTTCCTGATACTCACTCATATCGATACGCGTCATGGCATTTTCATCATCAAAAAGATATTCTGCCAAGGCTTTTGCTAATTCCGTTTTACCAACTCCAGTTGTTCCTAAAAACAAGAATGTTCCAACTGGTTTTTTCATGTCCTGTAAACCGGCACGGCTTCTGCGAACGGCATCACTCACAGCTTCTATAGCTTCTTCCTGACCAACAACACGTTTATGCAATTCATCTTCAAGATGCAATAGTTTTTCTCTTTCTGTCTGAAGCATTTTCATAACCGGAATTCCAGTCCATTTTGCTACAACCTCAGCAATATCTTCACGAGTTACTTCTTCTTTAATTAAAGAATGGCCTGATTGAAATTCCAGCAATTGTTTTTGCAATGCATCCTGGCGTTCTTGTGCTTCTTTTATTTTTCCGTAACGAATTTCGGCTACTTTTCCGTAATCTCCGTCACGTTCTGCACGTTCAGCTTCGTATTTAAAATCTTCGATTTCTAATTTTACAGCCTGAATTCCATCAACAATATCTTTTTCAGATTTCCATCTTGCATAAATTTCGTTTCGTTCTTCTTTCAAGTTCGCTAAATCTAAATGCAAAATTTTAAGTTTGCTTTCTTCTTTCTCACGTTTGATAGCTTCAATCTCAATTTCCAACTGCATGATTTTACGATCCAAAACATCTAATTCTTCTGGTTTTGAATTGATTTCCATACGCAGTTTAGAGGCCGCTTCGTCCATTAAGTCAATCGCTTTATCTGGTAAAAAACGATTTGTAATATAACGCTGTGAAAGTTCAACGGCGGCAATAATAGCCTCATCTTTAATCTGCACTTTATGATGCGTTTCGTATTTTTCTTTGATCCCACGTAAAATTGAAATCGCACTTTCAGTATCCGGCTCATCGATCAGCACTTTTTGAAAACGTCTTTCGAGGGCTTTATCTTTTTCAAAATATTTTTGATATTCATCTAAAGTCGTAGCACCAATTGCTCTTAATTCTCCACGGGCCAAAGCTGGTTTCAGGATATTAGCTGCATCCATTGCACCTTCTCCTCCACCCGCTCCTACAAGTGTGTGAATTTCATCAATAAACAATACGATATCACCTTCGGCAGAAGTAACTTCTTTTACAACCGATTTTAAACGCTCTTCAAATTCTCCTTTGAATTTTGCTCCGGCAATCAATGCACCCATATCTAATGAGAAAACAATTTTTTCTTTTAAGTTTTCAGGAACATCTCCGTCAACAATTCTATGCGCTAAACCTTCTGCAATTGCAGTTTTACCAACTCCGGGTTCACCAATAAGCATTGGGTTATTTTTTGTTCTGCGCGTCAAAATCTGCAATACACGGCGGATTTCTTCATCACGGCCAATTACTGGGTCTAGTTTACCGGTACGTGCTAATTCATTTAAATTTTTAGCATATTTATTCAATGAATTATACGTTTCTTCGGCAGAAGCCGATGTTACTCTTTCTCCTTTGCGAAGTTCTTCGATTGCAGCTTTTAAACCTTTTCCGGTAACACCCTGATCTTTTAAAATTTGTGAAACTTTACTTTTTGAATCAAAAATTGCTAAAATTAAATGCTCGATCGAAACATATTCGTCGTTCATTTTTTGTGCAATGATCTCGGCTTCGTTCAAAGCTTTGTTTGCGTCTCTTGAAAGCAGAATATCGCCTCCTGAAACTTTTGGAAAACTCTGAATTGTACTGTCTAAAATTTGTAAAAACAAGGGCACATTTACATTTAATTTCTTTAAAATAAATGGCGCTACATTTTCATCAACTTCAAAGATTGCTTTAAAAATGTGTTCATTTTCAATTTGCTGCTGGCCATAACGCTGTGCTAATTGTTGCGACAACTGAATGGCTTCCTGCGATTTAATGGTAAATTTATTTATATTCATATTTTTATGATTTGATTGATTTTTTGTTTTAAATATTTTGGTTACATTAAAGTTACAACTTATCGAGATAAATTTTTAACTCAAAAGATTTAACTTTGCTGTCGAATATTCAAATTATATTCCACAGTAAAAACAAAGACAAAATGACGCAAAAACTCTGATTTTAATCAGTTTTAAATGTCAAAAAGTCATAAAACAAGCCAAATTATGAGTTTTTTTAATTCAATCTTCGGGAGTTCAGAGAACTCAGATTCTCCAAAAAGTAAAGTTAACTGGACTGAATTGACCGATATTCATCAATTAATGGAAATCGAAGCAGTATCTAACGAAAAACCTGTCGTAATTTTTAAGCATAGTACAAGATGCAGTATCAGCCGAATGGCGCTGAAACAATTTGAAAGAGAGTTTGATCTTGAAGAAGCTGTCGATGCTTATTTTCTTGATCTAATTACGTATAGAGACATTTCTAATGAAATTGCAGACAGATTTGATGTTTATCATGAGTCTCCACAATTGATTTTAGTCAAAAACGGAAAAGCAGTTTATAATGTTTCGCATAGTGATATCGATGCAGAAGCACTAAAAAGTAAAGTATAGTTTTTTGCCACAGATTATAATGATTAAAATGATTTTTTCTGCCACGAATTACACGAATTTTCACGAATTGATTTGTGTAAATTCGTGTAATTCGTGGCGGCTTGACAAAGATTAGAAAATCATTTTAATCATTATAATCTGCGGCTAATATATCAATCTAAAAATTCTCTCCAGATCCGCCGCCGCTAAATCCTCCTCCTCCAAAATCCATTGGCGACTCAGTTTTAACTTCTGGTTTCATGCCAAAAGCTGAAGCTGCGATTAAAGTCTGAGCATCTAAAAATGCTGTTGAATTATTGATTCTGTCTGGTTTAAAAGTCAATCCTGATTCTTTGTTTTTTAATTTCTGAATTGAAAAATAAGCAATTGCAGACATTACTAAACCCCCAATCGTTAACGCTGCTTCAATTGGTAAGACTGAATAATAAAATCGGATTGTGAAAACAGTAAAAGCTATTACAGCAAAACTTATCCAAAGCATGATTCTGTCTTTGGTTTTTAAAGCCTGAACCAAATACACAACCGGAACTATAAATGTAAAAGCGTAAAAGAAATAAGCAAACGGAATATCCTGTCCCGGCTGTATCTCAGCTCCTAAAAGTTCTGAAGAAAGTTCTCTTACAACTAAATAATTACAAGAGAGATAAAATAAAATCAAGCAGAAACTATTGGCTAATAACAATCCGTTATAATAATAAACCTCTTTTAGGCTCTTAATTCTTTTTTTAGTAAAGAAATAAAATCCTGCCGAAACCAGCATTCCAGCAAATGGTAAAATTGTTTTACCAATATCTCCAATTTCAAACATCCCGAAAAATAAAACTGCTGAACAAGCCATACAAAAAACAAGTACAGATAATAAATGTAAATATCTTCTGTAAGTTAAGAAAGAAGCAATCGCCACAAAAACAGCCGGTATTAATCCTGTCTCAAAATTTTCTGTAGAAATAAAAACGCCAACCCCAATGTTTAAAAGTATTCCTAAAATAAATGCATCGTCTAAGCCATGTCTATAGTACGTTTGATTTGATAATAGTTCAGCGCCAACAATACCTACAACCGCAAAAAGATAACAGCATATGTTTAAAAAAGCACTTTCAGAAGATGTTAACCCCATTAATGAGATAACACCACAAATCGATAAATACAAAAATGCTCCCAGTAAAAAGAATCCTAAACGAACTAAGATATTATTTTGAACTTTAAAAGAAGGTAATTCGTTCTTAATTATCTTTTTTTGTTCTTTACTTATAAAACCTGCATTTTCCAGCAAATCTGCTTCTTCAATTAAAGCTAAATTGTTTAATAAATTTTTATCGTGTACTATCATTACGCTGTTTCTTTATTAAAATTTTTAATCAGTTTTATAAATAATATAATCGAGCCAATAAAATATGCCGGCAATAAAAGAATAAAAAGCTCCCAAATGTCAGAGAAATCGATATTCTCAAAAATTCTGAACAAAAAAATATTAATTCCAATATAGGCGTAAATAATCATAAAAACATAAAGGGAAATCGCTTTAAGCTGATGACTTATTTTATAAAAATAGTAAGATGAAACAGCTAAAACAACGGCAAAAAGAAACCAGATTATGTCATAACGATATAGATTACTTATTGACGCAATACTAATAATATGGAGCGCAAAAGTAAGATAGATGAAAGCAAAATGAGTTTTTAAATTAATCCTGAAACTGTAAATTGTCCATAATATCAATAAAATCCCAAACATAACAGCCGAATAACTTAAACTCTCATTAGCATAAAAGTTATTGTTATCGTTGAAAATCTCCTGCGGCGTTACCGAAAATCCTATATAAGCGGCCAAGCCGGTTACAGCAATTGTTAAAACACTTTTATTGTCAAAATAATAAGCACAAACAAAGCTGACAATGGTTGGAATTAAAGTTGCTAAACCATAATGCGTTCCAAATGCTTCATATTGAAATTGAAGATATCCAATAAAAATGCAGGTGAGAACATTTGCTGTTATAACCACATATTCCAGAAAATGACTTTCTGTTGCAGCTTCTGTTTTCTGAAAACCTTTAGAGTTTTTAAAACAGTAATAAAAACAACCGCAGGTAATGGCAAACAAAATAGATAGCAGCGCAATGTGTCCAATACTGTCAATATTATCGTAAATGAGAATTCCAATTCCGGAAGTAAACATTAAAACCGAAATCGAAAGCAATAGTTTCAGCTCTACATTTAAAGAGAAAATATTCAGACTTCTATACTCTTTAATTTCCTGAAACTGATTTTCGGTGATTAGATTTTTATCCAGAAGCGCTTCAGAAGCTTTAGCATTAAATTTATTCATATTTTACTTTTAAAAAATGTTAACCAAAAATAGTCTTTTTTGTTATCAATAAAATCTAATTTGTAAACAAAGCCTTCCTTTAATTGAAATAAAAACGAGGTTACTATCCGTAAATCATATAAATATTACCTGTTAAATTTAAAATTCACTAAAAAAAATGAAAAAGATTATTGAAAATATTCAAAATTAATTACATTCGAGTAATCGATTACAACAAGCCCTAAATAACTTTTATAAACCTAAATTATTACTCAAAATGAAAAGAAATCTGTTCTTATTAATCTTGTTTTTAAGCTTTTCTGCAATTTATTCGCAAAATTATTATATGACTGCACCTGAAGGATATGGTGCGGCGGCTTCAGGCGGCGGAACTGCGGCACCAGTAACCGTTTCTACCTATGCCGATTTAATAGCAAAACTAAAATTAACTTCTCCTCAGGTAATCCTGATTTCCGGAACTATAAATTGCAGTTATACAAGTTTATTGGTTAATGATAAAACGATTATTGGATTGACCGGAGCAAGATTAGTTAATACTGATCAAACCGCAGCTGGATCTGGAATTCTTAATTTAAAACCCGGCTCAAATAATATTATCATAAGAAATTTGATTTTTGAAGGCCCGGGAGCTTATGATGTTGACGGTCATGATAATTTAACATCTGAAGCTGCCAATATTTGGGTAGATCATTGTGAATTTCAAGACGGAATGGATGGTAATTTTGATAATAAAGGAACTGCTGATAATGTTACTGTCTCATGGTCTAAATTTACCTATTTAAAAACGCCTAAAGCAGGAGGATCCGGCGGTACAGATGATCATCGTTTTTCAGATTTAGTAGGCTCTTCAAAAACTGATGCTCCTGCTGATGGTCATTACAGCATTACTTTTAAAAACTGTTATTGGGCAGAAGGCTGCAGAGAACGTATGCCGCGTGGAAGAAATGCAGAACTTCATGTTCTTAATTGTTATTACAATACTTCAGTATCCGGTTCACTGGCAATTGGTTTAGGAGGAGGTCAAAACAATACAACCTGCTATGTTGAAGGTACAGATTTTGCAAAAATAGGAACAGCTTTCAAAAATTATATCAGTACTGATGGAGGAACCATTGGAGTTACTTTTTCAGACTGTCTTAAAGCTCCGGATGATTACGGAAATGCGGTTACCAAACCTTCTTATACATACTCTGCTTTTCCAGCGGCAGAAACTGCTGACTATATTACCAATACCACATGCGGTGCGGGTGCAACACTTCAAGTTGCTGCAGACGGCAAAATAAGCTCTTCTTGCAGCAATTTAGGAATTAATAATATAACTGCTGATTTAGATCTTAAATATTATCCAACAATTATTGATAGTATATTAAATATCAAATTTTCAAGCCATGAAAATGGCAGTGCTTTTATAAGTATCTTTTCTTCAAATGGTGCTAAGGTCTATGCAAATTCAAAAAGTATTGTATCAGATGAGAATTTACAACTAAATATAGGAAACCTTGCTAAAGGGACTTATATCTGTAAAATTCAGATTGAAAATAGAATTAAAACATTTAAAGTAATTAAAAACTAAATTTCAAATAAAAACCGATTTGCATTAAATGCAAATCGGTTTTTTATTATTGAGTGAAATATTTTTAAAAAGCTGCTTTCATTTTATCTTTAATCGCATCAAGGCATAAGTTATTAATACTTCCTTCATGCGTGTGTTTTGTTTGTTTTGGAGATTTGTATGTCCCAGCTTCCAATTGTTCTGCAACGGCTTTGTAAGCATCTCTAAAAGGCATTCCTTCTACAACCATTTCGTTTAAAGTATCAACCGTAAACAAATAATCGTATTTTTTATCTTCCAGAATATGATCTTTAACTGTAATATCTTTTATTGAAAATATAGCGATATCTAAACAAGCTTTTAAGTTTTGAATCGCCGGAAACAAACCTTCTTTTAAAAGCTGTAAGTCTCTGTGATAACCGCTTGGAAGATTATTCGTAATTAAAGTGATTTCATACGGAAGCGCCTGAATCTTATTGCATTTCCCTCTGATTAATTCAAAAACATCTGGGTTCTTTTTATGAGGCATAATGCTTGAACCTGTTGTAAGATGAGCAGGAAGACCAATAAAATCAAAATTCTGGCTCATATACAAACAAACGTCCATTGCAAATTTTGACAATGTTCCTGCAACACTTGTCATGGCAAAAGCAACTGTTTTTTCTGCTTTTCCGCGACTCATTTGTGCGGCAACGGCATTGTATTTTAAGGTTTCAAAACCTAATTCTTTTGTTGTAAACGTTCTGTTGATTGGAAATGAACTTCCGTAACCCGCAGCAGAACCTAACGGATTCTGATCTACAATTTTAGAAGCTGCGTTCAACATTGTAATATCATCAATTAAACTTTCAGCATAAGCAGAAAACCACATTCCGAATGACGATGGCATAGCAATTTGCAAATGCGTATAACCAGGCAATAAAACATTTTGATGTTTTTCTGCAGATTCCATCAACAAGTCAAACAAAGTTTTTACTTGTTCTTTTATTGCTTTTAATTCGTCTTTTAAATACAAATGAACATCAACCAAAACCTGATCGTTACGAGAACGCGCCGTGTGGATTTTCTTTCCTGCATCGCCTAGTTTTACGGTTAGTAAATATTCTATTTTAGAATGTACGTCTTCAAAACTGTCTTCGATTTCAAAATTACCGACTACAATATCAGCAATGATTTCGTTTAAGGCATCAACTAAAGAAGTTGTTTCTTCAGCAGTTAATAAACCAATTTGCCCAAGCATTTTGGCGTGTGCTATAGAGCCTAAAGCATCGTATTTTGCTAAAACCAAATCAAGTTCACGATCATTCCCTACTGTGAAATGTTCGATTTGTTTATCTGTTGGTATTCCTTTTTCCCAAAGTTTCATAAGGTGTATGTTTTTTGTTTCACAGAGATACTCAAAGGTTCTCAGAGATTCACAAAGTTTCTTTTTTACTTAATGTTTCTAAGTTCCTGAGTGTCCTAGCCCCGATAGTAGTGGAAATCCTTTTGTGCCGGGGTTCGGCACAAAAGATTGGAACGGATAGCGGGATTAGCTCCTAAAAAATATTATAATTTAAAGAAATCAGTTAGTATTTTGATATACAAGTCGATTCCTTCTACAATTTCATTTACAAAAATAAATTCGTCTGCTGAATGTGACCGCAGCGTTTCTCCCGGCCCTAGTTTTAAAGACTGACAGCTCAAAACCGATTGATCTGAAAGTGTTGGCGAACCATAAGTTGTTCTTCCTAAAGCAATTCCTGCCTGAACTAAACCGTGTGTAACTGGTATAGACGAAGCATTTAAATGCATTGATCTTGGCGTTACTTCGGCATTTACATTTGCTTTTACAACTTCTAAAATTTCAGCATTTGTATAACAATCTGTTACTCGAATGTCAACAACCAAATCACATTCTGACGGTACCACATTATGTTGTTTTCCTGCACTAATTTGTGTTACAGTCATTTTTACCGGACCTAAAACGTCTGATATTTTGTCGAATTTATAGTTTTTAAACCATTCCATTACCGGAATTGATTTGTATAATGCATTATCATCGTTTTGATGTGCAGCGTGACTTGCGGTTCCTTTTACTTTTACATCAAGAACCAATAAACCTTTTTCGGCAACTGCTAACTGCATTAATGTTGGTTCTCCAACAATAGCACAATCCAGTTCTGGCAAACTTTTTAAAACACTGTTTAAACCGTTTTTTCCACTGCTTTCTTCTTCCGCGGAAGCCACAATTACAATATTGTGAGAAAGGTTTTGATTTTCATAAAAATGCACAAAAGTTGCTAGCAATGAAACTAAACATCCTCCTGCGTCATTACTCCCTAAACCGAATAATTTTCCATCTTTTTCAATCGCTTTAAACGGATCGTTGGTGTAAGCTTGATTTGGACGTACTGTATCGTGATGTGAGTTTAGTAAAAGTGTTGGTTTATTTTCGTCGAAATACTTGTTGAAAGCCCACACATTGTTGTTTTCTCTCTTAAAAGGAATCTCATTTTGATTGAACCAATTTTCGATTAACAAAGCCGTTTGATCTTCTTCACTTGAAAATGAAGGAGTTTCGATTAAGCTTTTTAATAAACTAATTGCTTCCTGGGTAAGCGTATCTATATTTTTCATTTTGTTGTGCTCTTGCCACAAAGGCGCTAAGTCGCTAAGTTTCTTTAAGCTTTTACTTTCTTAACTAAATAATATGCGACATTTTTAATTTGCGCAAATTTCTTAAAATAATATTTAAAAGTACTGCGCAGTTCTGTTTTTTTGCCACTAATTGCACGAGTTTTCACAAATTATCTTTTTGTTTTAGATTTAAAATCAAAATAGACTTTTTAATGTCCATTTAAAACTATTTTCTCTTTTTTAAGCAGGAAAAAATTAGTGTCAATTCGTGCAATTCGTGGCTATATCTTTACAACGTAATCGTTGTATGTGGAATATCTGAATTTTCAAGCATTCTGTGATGTCCAATTTTGATTTTCTGCACACCTCGTGATAAACTATTGAAGCAGTTATCCAATTTTGGAATCATACCAGAATGGATTACTTTTTCTTCTTTTAGTTTATTATATAATGCTTCGTTAATTTCTGTTATTACAGAGGAATCGTCTTCTGAATCCATTAAAACACCTTGTTTTTCAAAACAGTAAGTCAGCGTCACATCAAAAACTTCAGATAATGCAATTGACAATTCGCTTGCAATTGTATCAGCATTTGTATTTAGTAATTGTCCATTTTTATCGTGTGTGATGGCACAGAAAACAGGAACAACTCCAGCTTCTAATAAAGTTGCCAGTAACTTGGTGTTGACTTGTTTTACATCGCCTACAAATCCGTAATCAATTGTTGGGTGATTTCTTTTTGTGGACTGAATTAAATTTCCATCTGCTCCAGAAAAACCAACTGCATTATTGTCTTTCGCTTGTAATTGCGCTACAATATGTTTGTTGATCTGACCTGCATAAATCATTACCACAACATCAAGCATTGGAGCATCTGTAATTCGGCGTCCATCAATCATCTGCGGAACCAATCCGATACTCTGCGCCATTTTTGTAGCCGATTTTCCTCCGCCGTGAACTAAAACTTTATATCCTTCAATTTTAGAAAAATCGGTTAAGAATTGTTCTAATTCTGCTGGATTGTCAATGATGTTTCCACCTATTTTTATTACTGATACGTTCATTTCTTTCAAGGTTCAAAGAGGCAGAGGTACAAAGGTTCAAAGGTTTTTCTCAAGGCTGTAAAACCTCTGAACCTTTGCCACTTTGGACCTTTGCACCTAAATTTACAATTTCTTAAGAATCTTTTGTAAAACTAATTGTGCTGAATATGTTCTATTATTTGCCTGTTCGATTACGATTGAATTTTCTCCGTCTAAAACTTCATCGCTTACGATTACATTTCTTCGAACTGGAAGACAGTGCATGAATTTTCCGTTGTTGGTTAAGGCCATTTTTTCGGCTGTAACTGTCCAATTTGGATCGCTGTTGGTTACTTTTCCGTAATCGTTGAAATTACTCCAGTTTTTAACGTAAACGAAATCGGCATTTTCAAAAGCTTTGTTTTGATCGTATTCGATTTTACAGTTTTTTGTAATTTCTGGGCTTAGTTCGTAACCTTCTGGGTGTGTGATTACAAAATCCATATCTTTCTGCATCTGCATCATTTCTACAAATGAATTCGCAACTGCCTGTGGTAAAGCTTTTGGATGCGGCGCCCATGAAAGCACTACTTTTGGTTTGTGTTTTGTCTTGAATTCTTCCATTGTAATCGCATCTGCTAAAGACTGCAATGGGTGACGAACAGCGCTTTCCATATTTACAATTGGCACTGTAGCGTATTTCAAGAATCCTGAAATTACGGTTTCCTGATAATCTTTTTCTTTGTCAACCAAACCTGCAAAAGCACGGATTGCGATAATATCACAGTATTGAGAAACTACTTCTGCCGCTTCTTTGATATGTTCTGATGCACCAGAATTCATTACTGCTCCGTCTTCAAATTCTAATGTCCATCCTTCGTTGGTAAAATTCATTACCATAACGTTCATTCCTAAGTTTAAAGCCGCTTTTTGAGTACTCAAACGCGTTCTTAAACTCGGATTGAAGAATAACATTCCAAGAGTTTTATTCTTTCCTAAACTTTGATTTTTAAGTGGATTCTTTTTGATTTTAATCGCTTGTTTCACCCATTTTGATAATGAGTTGATGTCTTTTATTGAGATGTAGTTCATGTCTTTTTGTTTAATCGGTTAATCGTTAATTTGTTTAATCGGTTTGCTACTTAAACAAATCTAACTTTTATCCATTTTCTGTGTTTTTATATTTAGTTTTTAATCGATTAACCGAATTAACGATTAAACAATTAAACGATTTTCGTAAAAGGAATTTCATCTTTTAATGCCTTTAGAATAAAATTATCATTCAGTCCATTGACAATCCAGGTTTCGATGTTGGCCGCTTTTGAAATCGCAGCTGCTTCTATTTTAGACTGCATCCCTCCTGTTCCGTGTGATGATTTTGAATCTCCGATTTCTTTCTCGAGCGATTTTAAATCATTTACTAGTTTTATTGTTTCCGGAACTTCATCATGAATTGATTCTTTCGTATAAATTCCATTTGTATTAGTGGCAATAATCAGAATATCAACATTTAGCAGCACTGCCGTTAAAGCCGCTAATTTATCATTATCTCCAAACCGAATCTCGTCTGTGGCAACGGTATCATTTTCATTGATGATCGGAATATAATTGTTTTTAACTAATACATTAATGGTATTTACAATGTTCTTTTTGGTCTGCTCTTTTTCAAAATCAGAATAAGAAAGTAAACACTGCGACGTATTTAATCCTAAATCCTTAAAGTTTTCATTGTAAATCCGCATTAAATGTGGCTGACCGATAGAAGCTAAAGCCTGTTTTACAAAAACATCTTTATCTTGATTATCCAGCTTCACAAACTGCTTTGCTGCTGCAATTGCTCCTGAACTTACTATGATAAATTCATATTCGTCATTTAAAGCTGCAATCTGTATTCCAAGGTCTTCAATCTTTCCCCGCGAAATATGATTGGTTTCTTTGGTTAAAGTATTACTTCCTATTTTTAATAAAATCCGTTTTTTTGCCATGTCTTTTGTTTTTGCCACGAAGGCGCTAAGGCACTAAGTTATTTTTAACGCAAAGGGCGCAGGTTTTTTTTATATTCTTTGTGTTTACAAACGCTAAGTTCGCAAAGCTTTATCTATCGTTAAATTCCAAAAAACAAGAAATCAAAAATCGTTAATCATCAATCTAAAATTCTAAGAAGTTTAACTATCTAATTTGTCCTTCTCCGTACACGTACCATTTATTGGTAACAAGATGTTGAAGACCAATTGGACCGCGCTGATGCAATTTATCTGTGCTTATGGCTAATTCTCCGCCCAGGCCAAATTGTCCGCCGTCTGTAAAACGGGTTGAGGCATTTTGATAAACTGCTGCTGCATCTATTGATTCCATAAACTGTTGTGCGGCTTCGTTATCTCTTGTAATAATTGCTGCAGAATGTCCTCCACAGTATTTATTAATCATATCAATTGCATGATTCTGAGAATCTATGGTTCCGATTACAATTTTATAATCCAGAAATTCTTCGTACCAAATATCTTCGTTTTCGATTGTTTTGGTATTTTCGAAATTCTCTAAAGATTTATCGACAATAACTTCCACTTTTGATTCTACTAAAGCTTCGATTAACATTGCTGTGAAACCTTCAAAATTGGGCAGTTTAGAATCTATTAAAACTTTATCCAAAGCATTGCAAGCTGAAATTTTAGATGTTTTAGCATTTAAAATAACTTTTAAGGCTAAATCTGTATCAGCTTTTTCATGAACGTAAACAAAATTATTTCCTCGTCCGCTTACTATTACTGGGCAAGTCGCGTGCGCTTTTACAAACTCAATAAGTTTTTCTCCGCCTCTTGGAACTATTAAATCAACTTTTTGAGTTGGTTTTTCTAAAAATGCCTGAGTTTCTGCTCGGTTATAATTCAGATATTCTACCCAGTCTTTTGAAACTCCGTTTTCTTCTAAAGCTTTATGCCAAAGACTTACGATTTTCAAATTTGATTTTAAAGACTCTTTTCCTCCTTTTAATAAAATCTTATTTCCGGATTTAAAAGCAATTCCTCCAGCTTCGATTGTAACATCGGGACGGGATTCGTAAATAATTAAAATCGTTCCAAAAGCAGCGGTTTTATTCACCACTTTTATTCCATTATCATGAGTAAAATGAAAACGCTCAACTCCAACGGGATCTTCCTGAGATGCCAATTGGTTTAATGATAAAATCATCTCATCGACTTTTTTATCATCTACTTTCAGCCGTTCTTCCATCGCTAAATCTGAGCCGTCATAATCAGCAAGGTCTTCCTGATTGGTCAAGATTATCTGACTCCGCTCCTGCTCGACCAGCTTTGCCATAGACCGCAAAACTGCATTGCGTTTTTCAATTGATAATGGATTCATTTTTTTGGTTTAATTGGTTAGTTGGTTTAATCGTTAATTTGCTTAACCATTAATTCGTTTAATCGATTAATCAGTTAAACGATTAAACAAATTAACATTATAGCTCTTCTAAACTTTCTTTTAATGCTTTTACAAACGTATCAATGTCAGCTTTTTTCACAGTTAAAGGCGGTAAAATTCTTAATAGATTTTTATTATTGGCGCTTCCCGTAAAAATGTGTTTTTCGATAATTAATTTCTTTCTCAAAGCTGCTACGTCAAAATCAAACTCTACTCCAAGCATTAATCCTTTTCCTTTTACTTGTTTAATTCCGTCAACTTCTTTAATTTTTTCTAAGAAATACTCATAAACTTCGTTTACATTCTTTTGTAAATCAAGTTTTTCAATTACATCAAGAACCGCAATTCCCGCTGCACAAGACAAATGGCTTCCGCCGAAAGTAGTTCCTAATAATCCGAAACTTGCTTCAAATTTTGGAGAAATCAAAATCGCTCCAACAGGGAAACCGTTCCCCATTCCTTTTGCAACTGAAATAATATCAGCGTTGATTCCGTGATGTTGGAATGCGAAGAATTTTCCGCTTCTTCCATATCCAGATTGTACTTCGTCTAAAATCAATACAACATCGTGTTTTTTACATGCTTTTTCTAAAGCCTGAAAAAACTCAGTTGTTCCTTGGTCTAAACCTCCAACTCCCTGAATTCCTTCGATAATTACTGCTGTTACATCACCTTTAGCTAGTTCTACTTCAACTAATTCGATTTGGTTTAAAGGTAAAAAAGTAACGACTTGTTGCGCATTAATTGGTGCAACGATTTTTTTGTTATCTGTAACAGCAACTGCTGCAGAAGTTCTTCCGTGGAAAGAATTATCAAAAGCAACAACTCTTGATTTTCCGTTGTGAAAAGAGGCTAATTTTAAAGCATTTTCGTTTGCTTCAGCTCCAGAACTGCATAAAAACAATTCGTAATCTTCAAGACCAGAAAGTTTTCCTAATTTCTGTGCCAATTCCACCTGCAAAGGATTCTGAATCGCATTCGAATAAAAACCTAAATTATCTATCTGATTCTTCAATTTTGCTACATAATCCGGCTGCGTGTGTCCAATAGAAATCACACCATGTCCGCTGTATAAATCTAAGTATTCTACTCCTTTATCGTCAATAATGGTACAGTCGACTGCTTTTACTGGAGTTATGTTGTATAATGGGTAAACGTTGAATAAGTTCATTTTTGTTTTGTTTAATTGTTTAATCGTTGATTTGTTTAATCGATTAACCGAATTAACGATTAAACGGTTAACCAACAATCTAAAATCCGCTTGGTCTCAAAAGTAAACCTGTGGTTTCTTCTAATCCGAACATTAAATTCATGTTTTGAATTGCTTGTCCCGAAGCACCTTTGGTTAAGTTATCTATAATTGATGTTATGAGAACCCGGTTTCCTTTTTTCAATAAACTAATAATACATTTATTCGTCTGCACCACTTGTTTCAGGTTGATATTTGTGGTTGTAACAGTTACGAAGGGTTCATTTTTATAGAAATCTTCGTATTTAGCAACCAATTGTTCCAAACTATCATCGCATAATGTGTACAAGGTTGCGAAAATTCCTCTTGGAAAATCTCCTCTATTCGGAATAAAAAGCAATTCACTGTCAAAATCGTCTTGCAGCTGAACTAAGCTTTCTGAAATTTCACCCAAATGCTGGTGTTCAAAAGCTTTATAATGTGACATATTGTTGTTTCTCCAGCTAAAATGGGATGTTTCGGCAAGGCTTACACCCGCACCTGTGCTTCCGGTTGTTGCGTTAATATGAACGTCATTGTTTAGCAGATTATTTTTAGCTAATGGCAATAAAGCCAATTGAATAGCCGTAGCAAAACAACCAGGGTTAGCGATGCAATTTGCTTTTTTGATTTCTGCTTTATTCAATTCAGGTAAACCGTAAATAAAATCTTTTCCTTGAAAATGTGCGTCTTTATTCAATCTAAAATCATTTCCTAAATCAATGATTTTAGTGTGGCTTGCAAATGCATTTTCCTGTAAAAATGAAATTGATTTTCCGTGGCCTAAACATAAAAAAACCACATTTACGTTAGGATTTATTATATCAGTAAAATTCATTTCGATGTCACCCATCAAATCGTGGTGCGCCACAGAAAGTGGTTTTCCTGCATTTGTTGTACTGTAAACAAAATCGATGTTTACTTTTGGGTGATACATTAAAATTCTGATGAGTTCTCCGGCCGTGTAGCCCGAACCACCAATTATTCCGACATTAATCATGATCTAATTGATTTACAGATGAAAATATGTTTTGTGCATTTCCAAGAATTTTGATAAATCCTTTTGCATCATCAGATGTCCATGCGTTGTTCATTTCTCCGTATTGACCAAAACCTGTGTTCATCAAATCATTTTTAGATTCGATTCCGTCAAGTGAGAAATGATATGGTTTTAATGAAACTGTTACAGTTCCGTTTACTGTTTTCTGTGTATCTTGGAGGAAAGTTTCAATATTTCTCATAACTGGATCTAAGAACTGACCTTCGTGAAATAACATTCCGTACCAGTTTCCTAATTGCTCTTTCCAGTATTGCTGCCATTTTCCAAGAGTATGTTTCTCTAATAAATGGTGCGCTTTGATGATAATTAACGGAGCAGCAGCTTCAAAACCAACTCTTCCTTTAATTCCGATAATCGTATCTCCAACGTGAATATCCCTTCCAATTGCGTAAGCATTTGCTAGTTTTTCTAACGCCACAATATTGTTAGATGGTTTATCAGTTTTACCATTTATTCCAACTAATTCTCCTTGCTCAAAATGAAGCGTTACTTTTTCTTCGCCTTCTTTTTTCAATTGAGAAGGATATGCTTCACTTGGTAACGGCTGGCTGGAAGTTAGGGTTTCTTTTCCCCCTACACTTGTTCCCCAAAGCCCTTTATTGATAGAATATTGTGCTTTTTCCCAAGAATAACTTACGCCGTTTTTTTGAAGATATTCTACTTCTTCTTGTCTTGAAAGTTTTAAATCTCTAATTGGAGTAATAATTTCAATTTCTGGAGCAATCGTTTGGAAAATTAAATCAAAACGAATTTGGTCATTTCCTGCACCTGTACTTCCGTGTGCGATCGCGCTTGCTCCAACTTTTTTAGCATATTTTATAGCTTCAATTGCCTGGAAAACACGCTCTGCACTTACTGATAATGGATATGTATTGTTTTTTAATACGTTTCCGAAAATCAAATATTTTATAGCTTTATCATAATATTTGTCTACGATTGTAAGGTTTGCGTGCTGTGCACTTCCTAATTCGTAAGCTCTTTTTTCAATGGCTGATAATTCTTCTGCGTCAAATCCTCCTGTATCTACAAGTACAGTGTGAACTTCGTATCCTTTTTCATTTTTTAAATATTTCAAACAATACGAGGTATCTAATCCTCCGCTATAAGCTAATACTACTTTTTTCATTTTTTATAATTTTGGCTAATACTTTCGTATTTAGCAGTTTGAGATTTCTTTTGGGTTAAATTTTAAATAAAAAAATAAATGACAATAATTTATTCAAGAATAAAGCCTGTTTAATTTTTTTAAGTCTGCTTAAAACAGCTTCGTTAAAAGGATGTCTTGGCGGTGTTTTTTGTTTTTCTTTTGGGTCGTATAACATTCCGGTACAAAGGCACATTTTGTTTTCTTTGCTTTGCAGGATTTGATAATTGGTACAGGTTTTACAGCCTGCCCAAAAACTCGGATCTGTTGTAAGTTCTGAGAACGGAACTGGTTTGTAACCTAGCTCTGAGTTGATTTTCATAACAGCCAAACCAGTTGTGATTCCAAATATTTTAGCATCTGGAAATCTCTTTAAAGAATAATCAAAAACTTTAGATTTTATCTTTTTAGCCAAACCTAAACTTCTGTAGTCAGGATGTACAATTAATCCGGAATGTGCCACGAATTTTCCGTGCTGCCAGCTTTCGATATAACAAAAACCTGCAAATTTCCCGTCTGCCAGAGCAATCATTGCATCACCATTCGACATTTTTTTCTGAATATACTCAGGAGTTCTTTTAGCAATCCCCGTACCTCTTAACAAGGCAGATGATTCTATCGTATCGCAGATTTCTTGTGCGAATTTGAAGTGTTCTTCCTGAGTAACAACAATAGAGATCTTCATTTCAATAATTGAAGTTAAAGTTAAAAATTAAAGCATATTGTTTAGTTTGAAATCCAGAATTGAATCCAATAAAATTAAGCAAAATAGAAGTAACATCTTCAAAATCAAAAGATTGATTAAGAAAATTTACAAAATAATAAATACTTTTAGGATATGTTTGTCCAATGGACAAATTATGTGATTTCAAAATGAAAAATGGATATGAATAAATATACGGCGAAAAACTCTGTGAATACTATAGAGATAGCATCCGTACTTCGGGAGAAGTACCTGGCAGGTTTGTCCGTGACAAAGAAGTTGTATGTAAACTTATTTTATTCATCGGTGCAAAAGTACACTATTTTTTAATTCACAAAACAAAAAATTAAAATTCTAACATTTTTTTAATGAAAAGTTATTTTTAGGAAGTTGCAAAGGTTCAAAGGCTCTGAGGAACTAAGGTTTTAAATCTGGGCGCAAAACTGAAACCTGAAACTTGAAACAAAAAACAAAACCCGATAACTATTTCTAATTATCGGGTTTTTAAATATTTCTATTTTTGAATTATTACTTTTTCGTAAATGGTATTACTTGTCCATTATCTATAAGTGTCATATCGAAACCTGTTTTGGCTTCATTAAATTTAAATTTTAATCCTGCTCTTTTTGATTCAAATGTATCTTTTTCATTTGCTACAGGAGTTAAAGTAAATTTTGGATAGTTTGGAAGTTCTGCGTTTAAAATACTGTTTTTCTCTGTCAACTCAATTGTTAAAGGTGACCTTGCAGTAACATAATTCCCTACATAACCATCCAGAATAATATCTTTTTCAATTTTTCCGTTTCCCGCTTTCCAAACATTATTACTATCGTTATAATCCGGAAATGCATTATCAGGGTCTAATGTAATACTTTCAATTTCTTCTGTTGAATTGTGTTTGAAAGACCACTCATTATTTCGCTGCCAAATTTCTACCGGAAGCTTAACTCTGGTTACTTTTCCGCTTTTTGTTTTAACGTCTAATACAATTGGCATTGGCATTTTGTCAAAATTCTCCACATTGATTACAACACCTTTTGCCGGATCATTTTTCACATATTTAATCCAATTGATTCCTTGATCAAAACGCCAGTTATTTACAAACCAGCTTCTCCAGAACCAGCTTAAATCTTCGCCGGCAACATTTTCAATTGTTCTAAAGAAATCGTCCGGAGTTGGATGTTTGTAAGCCCAGCGTTCTACATAAGTACGCAATGCTTTATCAAAACGCTCTTGTCCTAAAACCTGCTCTCTTAAAATAACTAAACCTGCACTTGGTTTAGCATAACATAAAACACCAATATTAGCTTCCTTCATATTATCAGGAGAACTCATAATAGTTTCTAATTTTGGGTCTGTAAAATATTCTGCTTCTTCATGCAAATTACTTGCCGGCTGTTTGTATTCGCCATTATTAAAATCATAAGAACTTACAGAGTTGATAAATGTATTGAAACCTTCATCCATCCAGGCAAAATAACGCTCGTTTGAACCTACAATCATTGGGAACCAAATATGTCCAAATTCGTGATCTGTAACTCCCCATAAATCATCTCCTTTAGATTTCCATCCGCAGAAAACAATTCCGGGATATTCCATTCCGCCCTCATTTCCTGCTACGTTTGTAGCTGCAGGATAAGGATATTCGAACCATCTTTTAGAATAATTTTCGATAGACGCTTTAGTGTATTCTGTAGAACGTCCCCAGGCATCATTTCCTGAACTTTCAACAGGATATGCAGATAATGCTAATGATTTTTTTCCGCTTGGTAAGTTTATTTTTGCTCCATCTAAAATAAAAGCCGGAGAAGATGCCCAAGAAAAATCACGTGCATTTTTAATTTTATAATGCCAGGTTTTTTGTGCCAAAGCATTGCTGTTTGCTGTTGCCGCTACTTCGTCTGCAGAGCGAATTATAACGGTTTTATCACTTTGAGAAGCGTCTTTGTATCTTTTCAATTGTTCTGCAGAAAAAACTTCTGCTCCGTTTACTAATTCTCCAGAACCTACAACATAGTGATTTGCAGGAACTGTCAATTTTACATCAAAATCTCCATATTCTAAATAAAACTCAGAAGCTCCTAAATATGGCGCCGTATTCCAGCCTCTTACGTCATCATAAACACACATACGCGGATACCATTGTGCAATTGTGAATATTTTTCCGTTTTTAGTTTCTAAAACTCCCATTCTGTCTGAACCTTCAAATGGTGCAATGAATGAAAATTCTATTTTAATTTTTACAGAAGCTCCTTTTGCCGCTAATTCCTGTGGAAGAAAAATCTGCATTCTGGTATCTGTAACGATATATTTTGCCTCAACTTCTGTTTTGGTTTTTCCGCCAGAAATTACTTTTACTGATTTAATTTTATTACCTCCGTCAAAAACCTGACCTTGAGCCCCGTTACGGCTTCCCGTTAAAGGCACAACAGCATTTCCTCTGGAATCTTCTTTAAATAAATTTTGATCTAAATTCAGCCAAAGAAATTCAAGTTTGTCAGGACTATTATTTGTATATGTAATTTCATCTGTACCTACAATTTCATTTGTAGTTCCGTTTAATTTTGCCGTTATTTGATAATCGGCTCTGTTCTGCCAGTATTCAACTCCCGGCTGACCGCTTGCAGTACGGGTAGAAGTACCGTTTTTAGTATAAAAATGTGGTGCAAATGCATCATGATAATTATAATTATTTACTGGATTTGCTGTCGTCGCCGGCGGAGTCTGCTGCGCCCAAACTGAAGAAATCCCAACAAATAAAGCCATGGTCAATAAGGCTTTTGAAGATTGTTTTTTCATATTTTTTAGCTGTTTATCTAGCAAATTAATGAAAAAAAAAGCTATTTACAGAGAAAACGAAAAGGATAAATTTAATTTTAGTAAAATTTTATTAAAAAAATAATTCTAAGCATTTTCCTAAAAAAATAAAATTTATAAAATATATTTACATCAAGATTTAAGACTAATTCTTTTCAATTATAACATTTTGAACACAACTATATCAAATTCAACACTTAAGGCTTCGATCAAAAATGCCGGGGCAGAATTGTTCTCTTTAAAAGACAATCAAAATAAGGAATATATCTGGGAAGGAAATCCGGATTTTTGGGGCAAACACTCTCCTGTTCTTTTTCCAATTGTCGGCACATTAAAAAACAATACTTACACTATTGATAAAAAAGAATATCAATTGCCAAGACATGGTTTTGCAAGAGATATGGAATTTCAACTGACTGAAAAAACAGGTAACAGCGCTGTTTTTTCTTTAGAATCAAATGCCGAAACTTTAAAAAAATATCCGTTTGAATTTGAACTGCAGCTTATTTATACGTTAGAAAATACTACATTAAATATAGAATATGTGGTTATAAATAAAAATGAATCAAAAATGCCTTTTTCAATTGGTGCGCATCCGGCGATTGCGCTTCCTGAAAAGTTTGAAAACTACGCTTTTAAGTTTGAAAAAACAGAACCTTTAAAATATAATCTTCTTGAAAATGATTTGATTTCGAATAAAACCGAAACTTTAAAAACTACCGAAAATGTAATTCCGTTAAATTATAAACTTTTCGAGAATGATGCTTTGGTTTTTAAAACTTTAGAATCGAATTCGCTAACCATTCTTGAAAATTCAAAACCTTATGTTCAAGTTGAATTTGAAGATTTTCCGAGTTTAGGAATCTGGACAAAAGACCAGGCTCCTTTTGTATGTATCGAACCTTGGTTTGGATATTCGGACACGGCAGATAATTCTGGCGATTTATTTAAAAAAGAAGGGATTTTGATTTTAGAAGTTGACCAGTCATTTCATTCAAAATTTAGTATTAAAATAGTTTAATTTAAGATGTTAGAATTTAACTTTCACCCATTTCCGGTAATCGAAACAGAACGTTTACTATTAAGAAGAATTACAAACAACGATGTAAATGAAGTTTTTGAATTACGTTCGAATCCTGAAACTATGAAATATATTCCAAGGCCATTAGTTAAAAATAATGAAGATGCTTTAGAACATATTGCTATGATTGAGGAAAAAATAGAAACTAATGTTGGAATTAATTGGGGAATTACACTAAAAGATAACCCTAAACTTTTAGGAATTATTGGTTATTACAGAATGCAGCCTGAAAATCATCGTGCAGAAATTGGTTATATACTGTCGCCTGATTTTCATGGAAAAGGATTTATTCCTGAAGCTGTAAATAGATTAATACAATATGGTTTTGAGGATTTAAAACTGCATTCGATCGAAGCAGTAATTGATCCAGAAAACTATGCATCTGAAAAGGTATTACAAAAATGTGGTTTTGTTAAGGAAGCTCATTTAAAAGAAGTTGAACTTTATGAAGGTAAATTTCTGGATAAAGTAATTTATTCTTTGCTGCAGAGATAAGCTTTTATTTTTTTCTAATTCTTGTTGTTTCTGCAATAGTAAATGTCATATTGCGTTATATTTGTGGCCGAAAACAAATTATGTCTGCGATCACAAAAAAATACCATGAAAAAATTATTCGCCTTTATTGTTCTTTTTTTATCAATACAATTACAAAGTCAAACTTTTATAAAATTTAACGGAGCTACTGCTTTAGTTGGTATTCCAAACGTTGGAATAGAAACTAGTATTGGCGAAAAAACTACATTTAGCTTTGATGTTATGGCTTCTTTCTGGAAATCGTTTAACGGAAATAGCCCAATGGAATTTTACACTTTTACTCCAGAAATCCGTTATCATTTTAAAGAAAAATACAACGGATTTTATGTTGGTGCTCACGCCGGTCCTGATTTTTATCAGTTACAAAAATGGAATTATTGGGATACTAACAAGTATGAGCATGGTTTTGGGTATCGTTTAGGGGTTACCGTAGGTTATAATATTAAATTAAACGATAAATTTTTGCTGGATATTTTCGCAGGTGGCGGATGGCATCAGGGTTTTTACCACGGATATTATAATGATGGAACGCCAGGCAGATATGAAAAAGCCCAAAACTGGAACAAAAGCGGCGAATGGCTTCCGTATCGCGGCGGTGTGATGATTTCGTATAAACTGAACTAAAATTTAATTGAATTTAGGACGCGATTTTATATATAATTCTTCTACTTTTTTTCTTGCCCAATCGGTTTTTCTTAAAAAAGTAAGACTTGATTTTACACTCGGGTTCGACGTAAAACATTTTATAGGAATTAATTCTCCTAAAGTGTCAAAACCATAATGTTCAACTAAGGTTTCTACAATTTTTTGAAGTGTGATTCCGTGCAGCGGATCTTTAGATTTACTTTCCATTTTATATAATTTAAATAATACAAAAGACCGTCCTCAAAAGAACGGTCTTTTTTGCAAAATTAACGAATTCACCTAATACAATTCGCTAAATTAGAATATGAATTTAAATCCAAAAGAAAGCGGAGAAGTTAAATTTGGATTACTTCCTGCCAGAGCCGTGTTATAAAACGGATCTACATTTGCAACATGTGCCAATCCAAAATTTGTAACCGTTGTTTTTTCTCCATTTTTAGGCTCTAGAGTCGTAGAAGTAAAATTAGCTAAATCGTAAGAGAACTCAACTGAGAAGTTTTTCGTTACAAAATAATCAAAACCTCCTGATACTGATAATCCAACCTGATTAACTTTTAACCCGCTTTCTTTTTCTTTTCCGGTAATAACTGGCAAAGCAGCTTGTCCGAAGAAATACAAAGAACCCGCTATATTCCAATATTTTCTTGCTAAAGGCTCAATAACATATAAACCTGTATTAGCAGCAGTTCCTGCATTAGAATCTGCTTTGATATTAATGTAACCAATACCGGCTCCAACTGCTACAGATGGCGTTACGAATGTTCCCACTATTGGAAGAACAGATAAACTTGTGTTTTTTTGATCTGCAGTTTTTGTTTGCTGATAACCGAATTGAGAAGTTGCAAACCAAGCTCCTTTTAAGCCTTGAGCCGAATCCTGAGCTTTTACAGATAAGCCAATTAATGCAATACCAACTAGTGTAAAAATCTTTTTCATTTTAAGTTTGTTTTATAATTACAGAACAAACTTATGAGTAAGCTTTTGAGTTGAAGCTGATTAAAATCATAGATTAAAAAAAATCTTTAATTATATTTGACAATAAGAATGTCTTTCAATTTTCTTACTTTTGCCACCATGTTAAAATCAGTCAATATACTTAATAAGAGAGCTCGTTTTGATTACGAGATAATCGACACTTATACTGCCGGAATTGTTTTGGCGGGAACCGAAATCAAATCAATACGTTTAGGCAAAGCCAATATTACCGAAAGCTTTTGCGAATTTAGCGGCATGGAGCTTTTTGCAATCAATACTTACATTGAAGAATATTCGTTTGGGAACCAGTTTAATCATAAATCACGTAGTGAACGTAAGCTGCTTTTAAATAAAAAAGAGCTAAAATCACTGCATAAAAGTGTGCAGGCAAAAGGATTAACTATAGTACCGCTCAAACTTTTTACAAATGAAAAAGGGCTTGCAAAATTGCAAATTGGCCTTTGTAAAGGAAAGAAAAACTACGATAAGCGTGAATCTTTGAAAGAACAAGATACCAAACGTGATTTGGATCGAATTAAAAAGGCTTTCAATTAGAAGAAATTTCGCGCTGGTTTAAATTTTATTGTTATTTTTACTACAAAAATAAACTATAATTATGAAAAAGCACTTAATTTTTTTATTCGCTATTTTGGTCCTGACCTCATGTGGAAGCAATACCACAATTGTAAACAGCTGGAGAGATCCAAAAATAACAGTTGCACAGGAACATTTTAAAAAGGTTTTGGTTGTGGCTTTAGTTAAAGATGAAGCTTCGAGAAGGGTTACAGAGAACAGAATTGCGGCAAGTAATCCGATTTTTAAAACTTCTTACGAATATTTGAACGAAACTACCAAAGAGCTTACGAAGGAACAAAAACTAAAAATCCTTCAGGACGAAAATTTTGACGGAGTTGTAACTATGCGCTTGGTAAGTACAGAACAAGAAACTACTTATGTACCCGGAACTTATACCGGAATGTATTACGGCGGTTTTGACGGCTTGTATTCTGGAGTTTATGGTTATGGTTTTGGAAATTGGTACGGAATGTATTCTCCTGCGTACTATGATCCCGGTTATTATCAGGAAACAACATATTATATGGTTGAAACTAATATTTTTTCTTTAAAAGATAATAAACTAATCTGGACCGGAACAACAAAATCAGATTATGTTACAGATTTAGGTCAAACTGTAGATGCTATTATGCAGGCTGTAGTTCAGGAAATGAGAAAAGACGGTTCGTTGCCTCCAAAATAAAAATCAATAAAGAAAATTGTTATAAATTTTTTATTCCAAATAAAATGACTAATTTTGTCACGACAATTAAAGTCGTTTAATGAAATGAAAACAATTATTAAAGATGCCAGAGAGAAAAAAGGCTTAAAAACCCGTGAAGTAGCACAACTGATGGGAATCGATCAGGCTTTGATAAGCAAATTTGAATCTGGGACCAGAAAACCTACCAAAGATCAAATTTCAAAATTAGCACAGATTCTGGATATCGACTATGAAACCTTAATGATTGCGTGGTTAAAAGAAAAGATATTATATGAAATAGGTGATGATGAATTTGCCTTAAAAGCATTAATGGTTGCCGAGCAGGAAATTAAGTATAATAAAACTGCCTCAAAAATAGAAATCTCACCTACTTTAGAAAATATCCTAAAGGAAATAGATATTTTAAAAGCAAAATTAGATACGTACAGGCAATTTGACAGCTACAGAATTACGCAGGCATTAGAGCTGGAATATACTTTTGAAAGTAATAGAATTGAAGGAAACACCATGACGCTTCGTGAAACAGATATGGTTATCAATGAAGGATTGACCATTTCAGGAAAAAGTATGCGGGAACATCTTGAAGCTATAAATCATCAGGAAGCAATTGGTTTTATTAAAGATTTAATGCAAAGAAATACTTCCTTAAACGAACGCGAACTGTTATCAATTCATAATCTAATTCTTAGAGGAATTATTCCTGAAGATGCCGGACGTTACAGAAAAGTGCAGGTTATGATAAAAGGCAGCAGCCATATGCCGCCTCAGCCTTATATGGTTGCTAAAGAAATGGAAGATTATTTTATTTGGTATGAAACTAATAAAAACAAACTTCATCCAGTTGTTTTGGCAGCCGAAATGCACGAAAGATTAGTTACAATCCATCCTTTTATTGATGGAAACGGAAGAACTTCGCGTTTAGTCATGAATTTAATTTTGCTTCAAAAAGGATACATTATTGCAAATATAAAAGGTGATTATGATTGCCGTATGCAATATTATCAAACTTTGGAAACAGCACAAACTAAAAACAGTAAAGAAGATTTCCTGCTATTCATTGCTCAAATAGAAAAAGAAAATCTGGAACGATATATTGGTATTATCGCTCAATAAAAAAAGCCCGGTTTTAAAAACTGGGCTTTCTTTTTAATTTTTATCTTCTAGTAAAGGAACAAATCTAAACTCTCCAAACTCATGTTTTTCAAATTGAGTTTCATTCTTTCTGATTAGTAAAGTCATAATCTGAACGTCTTCTCCAAGCGGAATAACCAACCTTCCTCCTATTTTTAATTGCGCCATTAACGGCTGAGGAATAAATGGTGCGCCTGCTGTTACAATAATACTATCAAATGGAGCATAATGCGGCAACCCTTTATAACCATCTCCAAAAGAAACATGTTTAGGGCGAATGTTTAGCTTTGGAAACAAAATTGAAGTTTGCTTAAACAATTCATTTTGTCTTTCAATAGTATACACTTTTGCACCCAAAGCAAATAAAACTGCCGTTTGGTAACCTGAACCGGTTCCAATTTCTAAAATTTTATGATCTTTTTTTACTTCTAACAGCTGCGATTGAAACGCCACAGTGTAAGGCTGTGAAATAGTCTGCCCTGCCCCAATAGGAAATGCCTTATCCTGATAGGCAAAATCTTCAAAACTTGAATTTAAAAAAAGGTGTCTTGGGATTTTTTTTATCGCATCCAGAACCGCTCTATCAGTAATCCCTTTTTGTTCTAAAGTGCTTACTAATTGATTACGAAGTCCTTGATGTTTGGCAGTGTCTTTCAAAATAGGTCGGTTTTATTTTCGCAAAAATAAGAAAACAAATCATCAATTATCAAGTACTTTTTAATCATTTAATTTCTATTTTTGATTTATTCTCTAACCTGAATGAATTCTAATATTTTATGAAAAAAATTATACTCGGTTTATCTTTACTTTTTTCTCTTTGGGGAATTTTTGCATCCTTTTATTTTGTTTTTTTTAGCTTTGAAGATTTTACAAAATTTCAAAATTTTCTCATATTTAATGGCAAACCTTATCACTATTCAGGAATGAATATTTTTGTTGTTATAGAAAGAACAAGTGGATATTCATATAAAAGCACATCCATAGCACTTCTAAATTTATTCTTTTACTTAACTTTCCTTGCCGGCTCCCTTATTTATTATTTTTCAAAGTATAAGGAAAGCAAATTATTAGTTTTTAATTACAGCTTAATATTTTTAAATTCTATAATAAAAATATTGGCGTTTACTGCTTTTTTCGATATTGATAAACTGAGTTTTTATGGTATATTATATATCATAATTGTCTTAATATACCTTTTCATCTCCTATTATATTATAACTAAAAATCTAAACGTTATCGAAGAAAAAGTTATTGAAAATGATAATCAGATAATCGAAAACGATCTTGAAAGGGCGTCAAATTATAAACGTTTTTTAAATTCATTTATCGATTCTTTTATTATACTCATTGTTGCTTTTGATTTTATAAGCTACTCTGAGATGAATGAAAGTCTAACTACTTTTTTCAGTTATTTAAAAACATCTTTTGGAGATAAATTTGGGCTTATAGTTTTCTTTTTTCTTATTAAATTTACTTATTATCTAATATTTGAATCTGTCTTTAAAAATACTCCTGCTAAATTCATAACCGCCTGTTATGTAACAGATGAAGAAGGAAATCCCCCTTCCTTTTCGATAATTTTAAAACGAACTTTACTAAGATTTGTTCCATTTGAAAGTTTCTCTTTCTTAATGGGGAAAAATTTACATGACGACTATTCAGATACTTATGTTATCAATAAAAAAACTGACCTTACAATTGAAAATCGCTATCTGCAATTTTTAACAATTGCATTCGGCATACTATTAGTCACCTATTTTTATATGTCATTTAAAGAAATATTATTTCCTTAGTAAAAAACGAAAGTATAGCAAATCAAAGATTAATTTATAAAAACCAAATCTTTACTGCATACATTTTTACATTCAACAAATAAATTCTATTTTTGTTTAAAATACATTCTCATGTTAAAAGTAGGAGTTTTAGGTGCTGGTCATCTTGGTAAAATACATTTACGCTTATTACAACAATCTGACAAATACGAATTAGTTGGATTTTACGACGAAAATCAAGAAAATGCCGAAAGAATCTCAAAAGAATTTGGCTATAAAAATTTCAGCACAATTGCAAAACTTATACACGCTGTCGATGTAATCGACATTGTTACCCCAACTCTTTCGCACTATAAATGTGCAAAAGTGGCAATTAAATCAGGAAAACATATCTTTATTGAAAAACCAATTGCCAATACCGTTGAAGAAGCTGAAGAAATTATCGCTTTAGCAAAAGAATACAATGTAAAAGGGCAAGTGGGTCATGTTGAGCGTTTTAATCCAGCTTTTATCGCAACAAAAAACATGATCGAAAATCCGATGTTTATTGAAACGCATCGTTTGGCCGAATTTAATCCGCGTGGTACAGACGTTCCTGTAGTCCTGGATTTAATGATCCATGACATTGATGCCATTTTAAGTGTTGTAAAATCAAAAGTAAAAAACATTAATGCAAGCGGTGTTTCGGTTATCAGCGAAACTCCGGATATTGCCAATGCTAGAATCGAATTTGAAAATGGCTGTGTTGCCAATTTAACAGCCAGCAGAATTTCATTGAAAAATATGCGTAAATCACGTTTCTTCCAAAAAGATGCTTACATTTCAGTTGACTTTTTAGAGAAAAAATGTGAAGTAGTTCGTATGAAAGATGCGCCAGAAGTTCCGGGAGATTTTGATATGATCCTGCAAAATGCCGAAGGTGTAAAAAAACAAATCTATTTTACAAATCCTGATGTTGAACATAATAATGCAATTCTTGATGAATTGGAATCTTTTGCAAATGCAATCAATACAGATACGACTCCGGTTGTAACACTTGAGCAGGCGACAGATGCATTGCGTGTAGCTTATCAAATTATTGATTGTTTCAATAAATAATATAAAAATATAACTCATTATTTTAAGGTTTAAAGCTGGCAGAAAAGCCGCTTTAAACCTTAACTTTTAAAATTTAAATACCAAAATTAAATGAAAACTATAGCTGTAATTGGTGCAGGAACAATGGGCAACGGAATTGCTCATACATTTGCACAAAGCGGATTTACCGTAAAACTAATCGACGTTTCTGAAAAATCATTAGATAAAGGAATGGCAACTATTGCGGCCAACTTAGACCGTATGCTTGCAAAAGGGACAATTACACAGGAAGATGTTGCTAAAACAATCACCAATATAATTACCTATACTGATATTAAAGACGGCGTTGTTGGCGCCGATTTAGTTGTAGAAGCCGCAACTGAAAACGTAGAATTAAAACTGAACATTTTCAAGCAATTAAACGAAGCTTGTTCTCACAATACTATTTTAGCAACAAACACTTCTTCAATATCCATTACACAAATTGGTTCTGTTGTTGCACATCCTGAACGTGTTATCGGAATGCATTTTATGAATCCGGTGCCAATTATGAAATTGGTAGAAATCATTCGTGGTTATAATACCAGCGACGAAGTAACAAAAATCATCATGGATTTATCTGAAAAATTAGGTAAAGTTCCTGTTGAAGTAAACGATTACCCAGGTTTCGTAGCTAACAGAATTTTAATGCCAATGCTAAACGAAGCAATCGAAACGTTATATAATAAAGTTGCAGGAGTTTACGAAATTGATACCGTAATGAAATTAGGAATGGGACACCCAATGGGACCGCTTCAATTAGCTGATTTTATTGGTCTAGATGTTTGTCTTGCGATCTTAAATGTAATGTACGAAGGTTTCAAAAATCCAAAATATGCTCCTTGCCCATTATTAGTAAATATGGTTAGAGCTGGAAAACTGGGTGTAAAATCTGGTGAAGGTTTTTACGATTACAGAGAAAGTAAAAAAGCAGAGAAAATCTCTAAGCAGTTTTTATAAAAAAGAAATATCATGTCGATTCAATCGAATTTAAATACAGTTAAAACAAGTTTGCCTGAACACGTAACTCTGGTTGCCGTTTCAAAAACAAAACCTGTTTCAGACTTGATTCAAGCTTATGAAGCTGGCCAGCGTATTTTTGGAGAAAACAAAATCCAGGAAATGACTGAGAAATGGGAACAAATGCCAAAAGACATTCAATGGCATATGATTGGTCATGTTCAGTCAAATAAAGTCAAATTTATGGCACCGTTTGTGAGTTTGATTCATGGCGTTGACAGTTTGAAATTATTGCAGGAAATAAACAAACAAGCTTTAAAAAACAATAGAACAATAGACTGTCTTCTTCAAATATATATTGCCGAAGAAGAATCCAAATTTGGTTTAGACGAAAACGAACTAAATGAACTTTTAACTTCTGTGGAGTTTAAAGAATTAAAAAATATTCGTATCTTAGGTTTAATGGGAATGGCAACCTTTACAGAAGATCAAAATCAAATTAAAAAAGAATTCACCCATTTAAAATCGATTTTTGATTCATTAAAAAACATTGACGGATATGGTAAAGACGCACTGCAGTGCGTCTCTACAATTTCAATGGGAATGTCCGGAGATTATCAACTCGCAATTGAATGCGGCAGTACAATGGTTCGCATTGGAAGCAGCATTTTTGGAGGAAGATAATTTTTCATAAGCCACAATCGTAAGACGCACTGCGGTGCGCCTCTACAAAAAAACTGAACACTAATTCGATAACATCGAAACTGAACACTGAACACTTAATTTGTACGCAATACTTGACATAGAAACCACTGGAGGACAGTTTAATGAGGAAGGAATTACGGAAATCGCCATCTATAAATTTGATGGACATGAAGTAGTAGACCAGTTCATAAGTCTTGTCAATCCCGAAATTCCGATTCAGCCTTTCGTTGTAAAACTGACCGGAATCAACAATGCTATGTTACGATCGGCGCCAAAGTTTTATGAAGTTGCCAAACGTATTATCGAAATCACTTCTGATTGCGTTATTGTCGCTCACAACGCATCTTTTGACTATCGAATTTTACGAACAGAATTCAGACGTTTAGGCTATGATTTTGAAGCCAGAACACTTTGTACAGTAGAATTAGCAAAAAAACTAATTCCGGAACAGCCATCTTACAGCTTAGGAAAACTAGTGCGTGCGCTCGGAATCCCTATGGCAGACAGACATCGCGCCAGCGGAGACGCTATGGCAACTACAAAGCTGTTTAAAATGCTTCTTGAAAAAGATGTTGAAAAAACAATCGTAAAAGACTTTATAAAACTTGAAGTTGAAAAAGGAATTGCACCAAAATTCCTTGACCTTTTAAGTCAAATGCCAGCAAAGACTGGTGTTTATTATATCTATAACGAAAATAGTACTTTAATTTACATTGGCAAAAGCCAAAATATCAAAAAGAGAATCAATCAGCATTTTACCGGAATTACAACTAAAAGTAAAAAAATCCAGGCCGAAGTTTTCACGATAACTTATGATGAAACCGGCAGTGAATTAATAGCGCTTTTAAAAGAAAGTCAGGAAATAAAAGTTAATCGTCCGCGATACAATCGTTCTCAAAAAAAAATAGTTTTTCCGCTTGCTTTATATGCCGAAAAAGACTCTAATGGTTATTTAAATTTAAAACTCGAAAAAGCCGACGGACGTAAAAAAGAAATTACATCTTTTGCTTCTTTACAGGAAGGTAAAAATGCACTTTTCAGGTTTACTTCGAAATATCATTTGTGCCAAAAATTAACCGGCTTATACCAAACCAAAAAAGAATGTTTTCAATATAAAATAAAAGAATGCGACGGCGCATGCATTGGCGAAGTTGCACCTGAAATTTATAATTTAAGAGTACAGCAGTTTATCTCTGAAAACAGCTTTGAAAACAAAAGTATGATTTTAATCGACAGAGGTCGAAATATAAACGAGCGAAGCGCTATTTTAATCGAAAACGGAACTTATAAAGGATATGCTTATTACGATCTTAATTATCAGATTACCAATATAGACATCCTAAAAAACATCCTAATCCCTATGCAGCACAACCGCGATGTAAAAAATATAATTCAAAGCTACATTCGCAAGAGCAAATCTCTAAAAATCCTCAATTTTTAACAAAACAAAACTTTCATTATCTTCGCAGATATGAAAAACAGAAAATCAAAATACGAAATCTTTAGAGAAAAAATCAAAATTATCCTGTATGGCACCAACACCATTTTGGGCCGAATGTTTGATTTGGTTCTTTTAGGTTTAATTTTATTAAGTGTTCTTTTAATTATGATGGAAACCGTTGAAGGGATTAATCAAAAATACCATCAACAGCTTATTATCTGCGAATGGATTATAACTGTCTTTTTCACAATCGAATATATTTTAAGAATCATCTCAATTCAAAAACCTGTTAAATACGTTTTCAGCTTTTACGGAATCATCGATTTACTTGCCGTATTGCCTATGTATTTATCAATATTTTTTCCAGGTGCAAGCGTCTTATCTGTTGTCAGAGCATTACGTTTTTTCAGATTGTTCAAAATATTACATATTCCGCAAATTTCTCATCAATCGGCACAGCTTCGGGATGCAATCGAAGCCAGTAAAGAGAAAATTTTAGTATTCATCTATTTTGTACTCATCAGTACCGTAATCATTGGTACAATTATGTACTTAGTCGAAGGTAAAGAATCAGGATTTACCAGTATTCCAATGGGAATTTACTGGACAATAGTAACCTTAACAACAGTAGGGTATGGAGATATTTCGCCTCAATCACCTTTAGGACAGTTTATTGCTGCACTAGTAATGATTTTAGGTTACGGAATCATTGCCGTTCCAACCGGAATTGTAACGGCAGAATTTGCAAAAAGCAGCCTGAGAAGCAGTTCCGTAAACATTAAAAAAACATGCAAAAAATGCCAGTCGCAAGTCCATTTTGATAACGCCAAATACTGCTGCGAATGCGGAACTCAATTGCAAATTAATTAATTTATGGAGCTAATCCATCTGTACATTCCAACTCCTCCTTATCTTTGTTGTTTTTTTAAGGCATAAAAGGAGCTTCCGCCGGTCGCTCTTTTATACCAAAAAAACGAACAAATATAAGTCCGGGGTTTCCATTTCCATCTGGGCTAAAAAATATGAAATACCTAATCACCATTGTCGGACCAACAGCTATAGGCAAAACAGCCTTAAGTATTGCTTTGGCACAGCATTTTAAATGCGAAATCGTTTCTTGCGACAGCCGTCAGTTTTTTAAAGAAATGACAATTGGAACAGCGGTTCCAAATCAAGACGAATTAAATGCTGCCAAACATCATTTCATTCAAAATAAATCCATCTTTGAAAATTACACCGTTGGCGATTACGAAAAAGAAGCTTTAGCCAAGATCGAAGAACTATTTCAAACCAATGACTTTGTAATTCTTATTGGAGGATCAGGCCTATATGTTGATGCAATTTTAAAAGGCTTTGACGAATTTCCGGAAATTGATCCGCAAGTTCGTTCTCAAGTAAATTCAAATTACGAAAAACTAGGAATTGAATATCTTCAGGAACAATTAAAAAACTTAGATCCGGAATATTATCAAAAAATAACAGTCGAAAATTCACAAACATTGCAAAACCCGCAGCGAATGATGCGTTTTGTAGAAGTTTGCATTGGAGCACAAAAACCGTATTCGTCATTTTTAAATCAAAAGAAAAACAATCGGGACTTCACTCCTATTTTAATAGGTTTAGATGCAGACAGAGAAGTTATTTACAACCGAATCAATCAGCGTGTTGACATTATGATGAATGAAGGTTTACTAGAAGAAGCAAAAACCTTGTATCCTAATAAAGCGTTAAATGCGCTTCAAACCGTTGGTTATAGAGAATTATTTAGTTATTTTGATAGAGAATTCACATTACCATTTGCCATAGAAGAAATCAAGAAAAACACAAGAAGATTCTCCAAAAGGCAATTAACGTGGTTCAAGAGAAATGAAAACACAAAATGGTTTGATTATGCAGCAGATAGAAAAGAAATTATAGATTACATAGAAAATCTTCTAAAGTAAAATCAAAAATCTTTTTTCTATACTCTTTATTCTATTCTCTAATAGAAAAAATCTAAACTCAACAATCTAAAATCTAAAATAATAAAATGCCAATATCTCCAAATTTCACATCAGTTTTAACTAAGGACTGGGAAATCAATTTCACACAATGCACCCCAACTGGTTTTTTAAAATATACCGATTTGTGTAATATTTTACAATTAACCGCCGCAGCGCATTCAGAAATTGGGGGAATTAGTTTTTATGATATGCAGGAATTTCACCAAGCCTGGGTTTTAAGCCGAATGCGCGTTGAAGTTCACTCTTTACCAAAATGGCAGGATGTTGTAACCGTAAAAACATGGATCAACAGTCTGGAAAATTCACGCTCGGTCCGTGCGTTGGAAATGTATGTAAACGGAAAAAAAATCGTAGGCTGCGAAACGTATTGGGCCGTTTTCAATACACAATTACGCCGTCCGGAAGCTTTGGCTTTACCTTACGAACATTTTGAATTATTCCCTGAAACCAGAGCTACAGAAGAAGGTTTTTCTAAAATAAACATCAATCACGAAAAAGAAGCTGTTTTTCAAAAAATAGTTTATTTATCTGATTTAGACATTGTAAATCACGTAAATAATGTAAAATATCTGGAATGGTGTCTTGATCACGTTGACCCAAAAAGAATCCTGAAACAAGAAGTTAAAAGCTTCGAAATGAACTTTATGAAAGAGCTTTCGCTAAAAGATAATGTTGTAATTCATGAAAGCGAAGACGATGATCATACAACAGCAACATTCAGCATTACAAAAGGTGAAAAAACTTGCTTTGCGTTAGAATTACATTGGAAATAAACGGCTATTTCATTCCTGCAAGGTTTTCAAAACCTTGTAGGTATTTACATTTGCAAGCGTTTTACTCAAATTTCGATATTAATATCTAAATAACAAACCTACAAGGTTTTGAAAACCTTGCAGGAACTTATACTAAATAAAAAAACGATGCAAATTGCATCGTTTTTTTATCAAAATCATTTCGATTTCTTTTTAGAATCTTTTTTAGATTTCTTTTTCTTCTTTAGTAAATCAATTTTGCCTTCAATTCTTTTCTCTACATCGCTAATATTACATTCGTATGCAAATTGTAAAGAATGAAGCTTAGCATTTTTAATTTCCTTCAAAGCTTTCTTAAACTCATTCTGTGCTTCAAATAAAATCGCTTTTTTAACGTAAATATCAGATTTATTAATTCCTTTTATCGTTAAAGCAAAATCAATTAATTTTTGTGCTTCTTCATAATCTTCGTTCAAAATTAAAGTCTGCAAATAATACGGATAAACTTCAAGCGCATGAATATTAATCGATAAAGCTTCCTGAAAATAGGATTTAGCCTCATCATAATTCATTAACTGTTCTGCCTGAATTCTTCCGTACAAGCACAAAACCATTGTATTTTTTGCATCATAAGAAAAAGCATAATCTAAAGATTCAATTGTTTCTTCAAGCGAAAACGGATAGTTATCCAAAGCCTGAAAAAGGTATTTATCAATTGTTTTCATTTTATGTGTTGATATTTATTGTTTTTTTTGGTCACATATAATTCGCATATCATCATTGTTTTTTACGACCAGCTTTTTAATTATGCTCATTTCGTAAATCGTTTTTTAATTTCTGACGAGTTCCTTTGTAACTTTTCTCTACTTTGTTCTTTTTAAAATCACTCCCGGTAAAGACCCTCACAGGGTTGCCACGCTCAATATTGAGCTGATTTTCCCATTGTTTGCCCACGTGATTTTTAAGCTGAACCAGTTTCTCATCTTCTAGTTTTTTTAATAATCTTTCTGTTGCCAGTTTTTTGTTTTGATGCTGCGAGCGGCTGTCCATAGAAACAACTGCAATTCCTGTTGGAATATGCGTCGCCCTAATTGCCGAACTCACTTTATTTACATGCTGGCCGCCAGCGCCCGAACTACGCATTGCCTGATATTGAATATCATTTTCTGAAACTGATGCATTTTTTTGCACTTCGATTTCAAAAATTCCAATAAACCAGTTCTTGCGTTTGTGCATTTTCCTAAACTGACTCTGACCAATCCATTGAATTGTTCCAACCCAGGATTTTACAAATTGGACAGCATTTTTTCCTTTTATCGAAATTGAAGCTGTTTCAATCGTTCCGTTTTCTTCTCCAACTTCCCGTTGAAGCAGCACAACATCTAATTGCTGCTCTTGCGCTTCTTCTAACACTTTTTTAAGCACTTGGGCGACAACCCAAGTACATTCTGCAGGTCCGCGACCCGCTGTTATTTGAATTATTTTTTCCATTTTAAATCTCTTTTAGCGATCCATTCTAACAATCTTCGGCGTAAAAGTTCCTAAGACTTCGACCAAATCGGTTTGGTTTGCCATTACTTTTGTAATGTCTTTGTATGCCATTGGAGTTTCATCAATATTTCCTCCAATCAATGTTACATCATTGGCTTTCAAAACCTTTTTGATTTCGCTTTGCGTAAAAGTGCTTTTGCATTTCGCTCTCGAAAACAATCGTCCGGCACCATGCGAAGCAGAATTTAAACTTTCTGCGTTTCCTTTACCCTTCACAATGTAACCCGGTGCAGTCATTGAGCCTGGAATAATTCCCAATTGCCCTTCTGCTGCTGGCGTTGCTCCTTTTCTGTGCACAATACATTCCTGACCGTTTACCATTTCTTTCCATGCAAAATTGTGATGGTTTTCAATTGTAACCACTATCCTTTTCCCAATCGCTTTAGCAATTCGTCTATGAATATCATCGTGACAGGCTTTTGCATATTCTCCAGCTAAATTCATTGCCAGCCAATATTCCTGACCATCATGTGTATTCAAATCCAGCCAGGCTAAATGCTGTACATTTTTTGGTAACGGACATTGTTTTGCTGCCAAGTAGGTATAATGCTTCGCAATATTTGCACCTAAACCACGAGAACCACTATGTGAAAGAACGGCGAAATACTCGCCTTTTTCAAGCTTCCAATCATTCTCCGGATTTTCAATTTTAGCAATTCCAAATTCAACAAAATGGTTCCCTCCGCCTGAACTTCCTAATTGTTTATAAGCTTTTGGTAAAAGATTCTTTAGCAGCGGAATATCCTGAAATTCACTTTTATGAAAAACTTCATGATCTACTCTTGAAGCGTGTGTTTCATTCATCCCGAATTTTGTATTGTCTTTTAAAATTGCTTCTAACTGATGTTCTTTTCCTTTGAAATGCGACGCCGGCAAATCAAAAATTGAAAGGCTCATTCGGCATCCAATGTCAACTCCAACTCCGTACGGAATCACAGCGTTATCTGTTGCTAAAACTCCGCCAATTGGCAGTCCATATCCTGAATGTGCATCCGGCATTAAAGCTCCGGCTACTGAAATTGGCAGTTTCAACGAATCATACAATTGAAATTTTGCCTGCTGGTCAATTTCATTTTCTCCAAAAATCGTAAAAGGAGCCCTTGTTGATTTAAGCTGATGCATTCTTACCTGAACCGGTTTTATCAAACCTTCAGCAACTTTTCCCCAAGTTCCGTGGCCTTCAAATTTTTCAGGATTCAACAGAACGTCTTTCGCCTCTGTTAAAATAGATTCCTTTTTTTCTCTTTTTCTATATCTGTTTATCTGCCCTAAGGCGATATTTATTGAATTGTTTTTTGGAAAACCCAATTTAATCAGGTCTTTACCAGTTAATTTATTTCCCATAAATTTTTATAATTATGTTTATGCATAATCAAGTCAAATTGAAACCAATCAAGGATTCAAGAATGAAATAAGCATGCGGATTTTTTATCCTTTCGGATAGTTTGTAAAATATTTTTCGGGAAAATTTTGAAGTGTCTAGAATAAAAAAAGCCCGAAACTAAATGTCTTCGGGCTTTTTTATATATCTAAAAATGTATTTCTAAGATTGAAATAAGCCACGAAGAAGTGCTGCACCAAATCCGTTTGGTGTGAAGTTTTGTGATGTCGATGTAAGTACAAACATTTTTCTTCGTTTTTAAAGGGTTATTATTTTTTTCGTCTGCAAATATTCAGAATTGTTTTTTGAATTTCCAAATTTATTTTTCAGAAAAGTTGTATGAAAAATATTTTTAGCTTTAAATTCTTCAACAAATAAGAAGTTATTGTTTTGAAAATGAAAGCAATAGATTATGTAGAAATAAAATTAGAAATTTTAATATTTTATCTAGTGTTTGTCATTTCGACTGAAAGGAGAAATCGCACGCGTATATCGACAAAGATTGGCGACTTACGTTGCAGATTTACGAGTGCGATTTCTCCTTTCAGTCGAAATTACATGATTGTGTTGCAAATTTAAAACCAAATTTTAGGACATAAAAAAAGCCCTGATTACTCAGAGCTTTTATATCGTTTTTAGATGAATTTATTATTCAGAAACTTTGCTTTTTACAACTAATCTGAAACCTTCTCCGTGAATGTTAAGAATCTCAACATCTTCATCAGATTTTAGGTATTTCCTAAGTTTAGCGATGTAAACGTCCATACTTCTTGAAGTAAAGTAGTTGTCATCTCTCCAGATTTTAGTCAAAGCTAATTCTCTTGGCATTAAGTCATTTTCATGAAGAATTAACATTTTAAGCAATTCATTCTCTTTTGGAGACAATTTAATTGGCTCTTCATCCTGGAAAGTCAAGAATCTAAGTTTTGAGTTTAAATGGAATTTACCAATATTAAATTCAAATTGTACTTGCTCTGCTTTTGTATCAGCTGATTTTCTTTGAATAATCGCTTTGATTTTCATCAATAAAACTTCTGAATCAAAAGGCTTATTTAAATAATCGTCAGCACCAGCTTTGTATCCTTTTAATACATCTTCTTTCATAGATTTTGCTGTCAAGAAGATAATTGGCACTTCGCTGTTCTTTTCTCTAATTTCTTTTGCTAAAGTATAACCATCTTTATAAGGCATCATTACATCAAGAATACATAAATCGTAAACGTCTTTCTTGAATTTTTCGAAACCTTCCATACCGTTTTTAGCTAAAGTAACTTCAAAGTCATTTAACATTAGATAATCTTTAAGAACCGCCCCAAAATTTAGGTCATCTTCTACTAAAAGTATTCTTTTGTTAGTATTTTCCATATTTTAATTTATTAATGGTATTTTTATTATAAAGGTGCTACCTTTTCCTTTTTCGCTTTCAACATATACTTGACCATTGTGATCCTCTACAATTCTTTTTACATATGCCAGACCTAAACCATGTCCTTTTACATTATGAAGATCTCCTGTGTGCTCTCTATAGAACTTTTCAAACACTCGTTTTTGAGCTATCTTACTCATTCCTAAACCATGATCTTTTACTTTTATCAAAATCATGTCTTTTACATTCTCTGTAAAAATTTCAATTTCAGGAGTATCAGGAGAATATTTTATGGCATTTTCTAAAATATTTACCAAAACATTTGTAAAATGAACTTCATTGATTAAACAAGTCGTTCTTGCTGCATTATAATGTTTTACTACAGTACCTTTTCTATCTTCTAAAATAAGATTTACATGCTCAATTGCATCGTCAATTACATCAGTCACCACGGTTGGTTCTTTAGTAATATCAAGTTCTCGTTTTTCTAATTTTGAAATACGCAAAACGTTTTCAACCTGTGCATGCATTCTTTTATTTTCATCCCTTATCATTTGAAGATATCTATAGACTTTGTCTTTATCTTCAATAATTTTAGGATTTCTAATTGCATCCAGTGCTAAATTTATTGTTGCAATTGGAGTTTTAAACTCATGTGTCATATTATTAATAAAATCTGTTTTGATTTCAGAAATATGTTTTTGACGCAATAATTGATTTAGGGCACTTGTATAAGCAACTATTATAATTAAAGTAAAAACTATTGACAGAATAGTGATACTTAATAATTCTGATAGCAAAAATTTCTTTTTATGAGGGAAAGTAACTGACAATTCATACCTGCTATTTCCTTCATTATCAGTATATATCGGAATATTATATGTCGCTTCTTTGTCGTAGTGAAATCCATCTGATTTAATCTTAGTTGGAACACCGCTGCTATAAATCCCAAATTCGAACTTCGTCTTAACTCCGTATTCTTGTAATTCTTTCTTTAAAAGCTTAGAAAGTTTATCTTTAGTAATTCTTCCTTCAATTGGAGTTAAGGATGCAATATCTTTATACTGAATTTGCTGCTGAACTTTATTTAAAATATCTAAACTTCCTGATTTTTCAATTGTAAGGTCTGGTATTATGCTTTGACCTAAATTGTTATTATCAATTCCGTTATTGTTATTATAAACTTCGGTTACTCTTTTAGAGCTGAAATTCTTAAATCTCTCACTACTGAATTTTTTATTAAAAAGCGATCCGCTTATATCGTAATCTTCAGAAGTCAGCGTATTAGAATAAACTATTGTTTTATTTGTTTTTGTATTTCTCTGCACATAAAATACTTCCAGTAAATCTTCCTTTTTAGGAATTTTACCTGTACTGTCTTTTATGCGATTATATTTATCGTAAAAACTGTATTCTTCTTGCTGTTCAAGTTTGTCTGCAACATTTCCGATAACTTGGGTAACGTGGTATTTAAACTGCTCTTCATTATTTTTAAATGAAGAGTTAAACCAAAATACCTGCACCAGAATTATCCCTATCAAGGACAAGCTCATCAGTAAAACAAGTATTCTAAAAAATAATTTATTCATCGAAACAAAATTAATATTTTAACAATATACTAAATAATACATTAACCAAATATTAACATTTAAGACTGTTTTTGTTTTATATTCAAAATTTTAAGAATTTTAACAACTTCTTCTTTAGCAATTTTAAGATTACTGTTATTAATAACAAAATTGCTCAAAGAAATTCGTTTTTCATCATCCCACTGCATTTTCATTCTGCTTAAAACGTGTTCGCGTGTTGTATTATCACGTTTCATCACTCTCTCAATTCTTAATTCTTCAGGAGCAGTAACTGTAATTATATAGTCCAGTTCTTTGTACTTGCCGCTTTCAAATAAAATGGCAGCTTCATAAACTACAAAAGCTTCATCTTTATTTTGTGATAACCAAAATTGAAAATCTTTTTTTACCGCAGGATGTACAATCGAATTTAAAACTTCTAATTTATCTGCATTATTAAAAACAATATCAGCTAATTTTGCCCGGTTTAAAACATTATTTTCAAAGAGCGATTCTCCAAAAGCATTTTTTATTGCAGTAATAATTTCTGCCGACTGCATTATTTTTTTAGCTTCATCATCAGCGATGTAAACAGAAACCCCCATTTCCTTAAAAAAAGCAGTGATTGTCGTTTTACCGCTTCCTATTCCGCCGGTCAAGCCGATAATTTTTGTCATATTATATTTTAAAAAACATACGAGGAAAAGCTTCTTGCGGTTTCTTCTTTAGTAAAATAACTTTCACAAAAGATTCCAAAAAACCTGTTCCGTAACCATAAAATTGTTTCCAAACAGCAATAACCGATAAATACCCAATTTTGATACTTTTATTCTGAATACTTGCTGTAAGAAAAATAATAACGAAATATACAAAATATAATTGTAATAAAATATCAATATTAAAAATTAATAGTAAAAAAGCTATCAATAAGCCTATGATAAATATGGTTGGAAAGAAAAAAGTAAGCTTATTATGTTCTGGATACCAACTGTTTAATATTGGCCTGGCTATACCGAATTTTTTTACCTGAATTGAGAATTTTTCCCAGTCAATTCTACGTTTATGATATACAAAAGCCTCAGAAAACAATCTGGTTTCAAATCCTAAGTTCCATAAACGGATCGATAAGTCGGGATCTTCGCCGGGATGAATATTTCCAAAGCCTTTTGAAGCTTCAAAAGCTTTCTTCGAAATTCCCATGTTAAAACTTCTTGGCTGGAATTTATTAATTTTTTCAGAACCGCCGCGAATTCCTCCTGTAGTAAGAAAAGATGTCATTGCAAAATTAATTGCTTTTTGAATGTTCGAAAAACTTTTCAAGGCTTTATCCGGCCCGCCAAAACAGTCCACATATTTTTCATCTAAAGCTTTACGAACTTCAGTTAAATAATTATGTGGAATAATACAATCAGAATCAAAAATGATAAAATAATCTCCTCTCGCTTTCTGCATCCCAAAATTTCTAGAATCGCCGGGACCAGAATTTGGTTTAAAATAATATGAGATATTCAATTTCCCTTCATAATTCATTACAACATCTTTACAAGGAATCGATGATCCGTCTTCAACCAGAACAATTTCAAAAGGTTCATTATAATCAGATTTTGTAAGACTTTCTAAAAGTTCATCAACTTCGTCCGGGCGATTATACACGGGTATAATTAAAGAAAAAATCATAGCAGGAATGCGGTTTTAAGTGGAATATTTTAAACTTTGAAAATTTCAGCAAAGATAGTTATATTCATAAAAAAACCATCAACTTTTGGTTGATGGTTTTTACTGTAAGATTTATGTTTTTATTTGATACTGTCAATAGTAACTACTTCATTAGCTTCAGCTTTGTAGTCAACTCCTGCAAATTCAAATCCAAATAAATTTAAGAAGTCATTTCTGTAACCTGCTAAGTCTCCAATAGTCGGTAACGTTTCTGTTGCAGCTTCTTTCCAAAGTTCAGCCACTTTTGCCTGAACATCGTCACGCATTTCCCAGTCGTCAATTCTAATTCTTCCTTTTTCATCAACAGGAACTTCAGAACCGTTGTATAATCTATCCTGGAACAAACGTTGAATCTGCTCGATACATCCTTCGTGAATACCTTCTTCTTTCATGATTTTGTATAAAAGAGAAATATATAACGGAATAACCGGAATTGCAGAACTTGCTTGTGTAACTAATGCTTTGTTTACAGAAACATAAGCTTTTCCGCCAATAGATTTTAAGTTATCAGTAATAGTAAATGCTGTAGCTTCTAAATGGTCTTTTGCACGGCCAATTGTTCCTTTACGGTAAACTGCTTCTGTTAATGCCGGCCCAATATAAGAATAAGCTACTGTTGCAGCACCTTCTGCCAATAAATTTTCATTTTTTAAAGCATCAATCCACATTGCCCAGTCTTCACCTCCCATTACTGCGACTGTGTTTTCAATATCTTCTTCGTTTGCAGGAGCGATCGAAACCTCAGTTACATTTCCTGTATGAAAGTCAACTGTTTTGTTTGTAAATGTCTGCCCAATTGGTTTTAAAACTGAACGGTGTAAAACTCCTGTATTAGGGTTTGTACGAACCGGAGAAGCTAAACTGTAAATTACAAGGTCTACTTGTCCTAAATCAGCTTTTATTAAATCTAAAGTTTCTCTTTTTATTTCGTTTGAAAAAGCATCTCCGTTGATACTTTTTGCATATAGACCTGCTTTATGAGCTTCTGCTTCAAAAGCTGCAGAGTTATACCATCCTGGTGAAGCTGTTTTTCCTTCAACCGGCGGTTTTTCGAAAAATACTCCAATTGTAGCAGCATCTGATCCGAAAGCACTTGTGATTCTTGAAGCTAATCCGAAACCTGTTGAAGCACCAATAACTAATACTTTTTTTGCTCCGGCAATTGCACCTTTTGATTTGATATATTCAATTTGATTTTTAACATTTTGCTCAGCTCCCTTTGGGTGGGCAGTCAAACAAATAAATCCTCTCATTCTAGGTTCTATAATCATACTTTTTTTATTTACTCATAAATCAGCCATTAATCAGGATAAACGACGATTTATTTATGTTTGTTTAATTATTTTTCGATGACAAATATAAAGTATTTCTTTAGTTCAACAAGGCCTTGGCGTGATTTAAAGCCGAATCTGAAACGACTGCTCCAGATAACATTTGAGCAATTTCTATAACTCTTTCGTCCTGAGACAGTAACTTTAATTCTGACTGTGTATGATCGCCTATTGTGGCTTTAGAAACTTTGAAGTGCGAATCTCCTTTTGCTGCAATCTGCGGTAAATGTGTGATCGCAAAAATCTGCATTTTGGCACTCATTTCTTTCATAATCTCTCCCATTCTAATGGCAATTTCTCCCGAAACTCCGGTGTCAATTTCATCAAAAATTAAGGTTGGTAATTTTGAGTATTGTGCTAAAATTGCTTTAACTGCCAGCATAATACGAGACATTTCCCCGCCTGACGCTACTTTTTTCAATAAACCAAAATCGGTTCCTTTATTGGCTGAAAATAAGAACTGTAATTCGTCTTTTCCGTTTTGAAAATAAGTTTCAGATGGTAAAAGTTCAATATTAAAACGAACATTTGGCATTCCTAATGTTTCTAAAATCGATATTAGCTGATTTGATAAAACCGGAATTGCATTTATTCTATTTTGATGAATTGTTGATGCAAAAGCATCTAATTCTGTTGCTTTTTCTTCGATTGATTTCGATAAGGTTTCGATTTCTTCTTCGATATTATCTAATTCTAAAAGTGTATTTCCTAAATCTGCCTGAATTTGAAGTAATTCGTCTACAGAATTAACATGGTGTTTTTTTTGCAGATTAAAAATTAACTGCAGTTTTTGACTTACTAATTCTAATTGCTCCGGATCGTTTAATAATTTTTCTGAAGCATTTTGCAATTCTTTTGAAACATCATCAAATTCAATAGAAATACTGGTGATTCGTTCAAAAAAATTTTGATATTCTGCTGAAAAAGGCGCAATCTTTTGTAATGCGTTTTTAATTTCATTAAGATTATGAAATACTCCAAATTGTTCTTCGTTTGCAATTACAAGCGATTTATCAATTGACTCTTTTATAATTTCGACGTTATTCAGTTTTTCAAAATCAGCTTCTAATTCTGCCTGTTCTCCAGATTTTAATTTAGCCGAAACCAATTCGTTCAATAAAAAAGTATTGTACTCCTGCTCTTTTCCTGAATCGCTTTGTTTTTTTAATAAAGCATTTAATTTTGATTTCTCTGATTTATAAACTTTTAATAGATTTTGATAGGTTAGAATTGTATCAAAATTATCAGCAATAGCATCAATTATTTTAAATTGAACCGTTTCATCAGACAATTCCTGGGTTTGCTGCTGCGAATGTATATCGATTAAAAAAAGACTCAAATCCTGTAATTCCTGAAGGTTTACCGGACTGTCATTTATAAACGCTCTTGATTTTCCTGAAGGTAAAATTTCACGTCTAATTATGGTTTCATCTTCATAATCGAGATCATTTTCTGCAAAAAAATCTTTTAAGCTGTATTTAGAAATTTCAAAATGTGCTTCAATAACACATTTTTCTTCTTTGTTTTTTAATGAAGTTAAATCTGCCCTTTTTCCTAAAACAAGTCCAATTGCTCCTAAAATAATCGATTTTCCTGCACCTGTTTCACCTGTAATTATAGAAAAACCTTTTGAAAAATCAATAGAAAGCTTTTCAATTAGAGCATAATTTTTAATCGATAGTGAAGTTATCATAAAGGAAAATTATAAAAATAAAGTGCTACGAAGAAAGGAAAAAAAATTAAGTTTTTAAAACTTAATTTGCGACCATTTTGAATTATTTAAAGGCGAAACTCTATTCAAAATATCGGTTAAGTCTGTAACAGGAATACTTGGGCCTCCGGAAAAAATAGAAACTATTTCATCTGATTTTGCATCAAAAAATACGCGGGTTAAAAATGCATTTGGCCTAACTGAATTAACTTTTCCAATAAGTAATAAAGAAGATTTTACTTTTTCTTTTGCTCCTTTTAAATCATTGCTCATAGTATCTAAACCTGTATGATATAAAAAAGTTGTCTGACGTAAATCAGTATACATTGGAGAAAGCATATCTGTTATTAAATAATAACGATTTTGAAGTCCGTCTGTCTGACTCCATCCTTTAAATCCGCCTTGCTGAGCAACGCTTGCAATGTTTTGAGCCGTTTCAAAATATTGATTTCCGGCACCACTTTGAAAGGTATCAGCGTCCATACCCAAAATTATGTAACTGTAAAAAGATACTACAGATACTAAATTCGATTCAAAAACAGATGGATTGAACAATAATGGTTCGTATTCTGTGTATCTAAAATTAAAGTCTTTGTCATTAAAATTTAGAACTGGCGAAGAATAAGTCGAATTGTAAATTAATCTTGAAGACTGCACCTGAATAGTTCCTGTAAACTGGTCAGAACTATAGGATGACAATGTAATATACATTGAGCAATTAATTCTTTCATGCTGTTTTAAAGCAGATCCTGATCCTGTCCAGTCTGTTTTATTTACAAATTCAGACAAAGATGCCTGCAGCGTTTTAAAAACCTGCTGATTTGGTGTAGGAAGCCTTTCAGTATTGATAGTTACTGTACAATTTAGCTGCTGCGCCTGAGTAAAGCCAAAAATAAAAAATACGAAAAGTGTAACTATTTTGTTCATACAAATAAAATTTTATTACCCGCAAAAATAGAACAACTATTCTTACTTTTTATAAAATATTTTAAATCTTTATGATTTTGAAAAATGCGAAACCACTTTGTTTAAAATATCGACAGCTACAAATTCTTTCGATTTTAATTCCATTGGTTCGATATTAAAATTTTTATCAATAAATGTTACTTTATTGGTTTCTTGTTTAAAACCGGCACCTTCATCCTGCAAAGAATTTAGAACTATCAAATCTAAGTTTTTTTTCTGGATTTTCAGCTTAGCATTTTCAATTTCATTTTCTGTTTCAAGGGCAAAGCCTATTAAAAACTGATTTTTTTTAATAGCTCCTAAAGAGGACAAAATGTCTTTTGTTTTCTCTAATTCAATCGAAAACTCACTTGCATTTTTCTTAATCTTTTGTAACGCAACTTCTTTGGGTCTGTAATCTGCTACGGCTGCTGCTGCAATTGCTGCATCACTATCATTAAAATGTTTGTGACAAGCATCGTACATTTCCTGCGCCGACATTATATTTATAACTTCAATCGAAGGATTTTTAGCTTTATAATGTGTTGGCCCCGAAACTAAAACAACCTGAGCCCCAAGATTTGCGGCTGCATTTGCAATATCAAATCCCATTTTTCCAGAAGAATGATTTCCTATAAAACGTACGGGATCTATTGCTTCGTATGTTGGACCTGCAGTAATTAGTATTTTTTTTCCTTTAAGGGGTAGTTTACTTTCTAAGTCTGCTTCAAGAAAAGCTATAATATTTTCTGGTTCAGCCATTCGGCCTTCTCCGGATAAACCACTTGCTAATTCTCCTTTTTCAGCAGGAATAATTGTATTGCCGAATTTCTTTAAAGCATTAAAACTAGAAATTGTAGAGGGATGTTTGTACATGTCCAAGTCCATTGCGGGAGCAAAATAAACAGGACATTTAGCCGATAAGTATGTTGCAATTAAAAGATTATCGCAATTTCCTACTGCCATTTTTGACAATGTATTTGCTGTTGCCGGAGCAATCAGCATCAAATCTGCCCAAAGGCCTAATTCAACGTGATTATTCCATACAGCATCTTCATCATCCTGATTAAAGAAACTGGAATGTACAGGATTTTTTGATAACGTAGATAACGTAAGCGGGGTTACAAAATCCTTAGAAGCAGGTGTCATTATCACTTGGACATGTGCACCTGCTTTTATAAAAAGTCGTACTAATGAGGCTGTTTTATAGGCTGCAATTCCACCAGAGACTCCCAGTAAAATTTTTTTCCCGTTTAAAACTGACATTATACTATATTATTTGTTTGAACCTCTGTGGTAAGTTTTTCCGTCTAACCATTCCTGAACAGCTAAAGCGTGTGGTTTTGGTAATTTTTCGTAAAATTTAGAAACTTCGATTTGTTCTTTATTTTCAAAAACTTCTTCAAGACTGTCATTGTAAGTTGCAAACTCTTCTAATTTCTCTGTTAATTCTTTTTTAATTTCAGAATTAATCTGGTTTGCTCTTTTAGCCATAATGGTAATTGCTTCATACACATTTCCTGTTGGCTCTTCAATAACTGTTTTATTGTAAGTTATTGTGTTAACAGGAGCATTCGTCTTTTTTAAATCCATGACTTATTTTTATTTAGTATATTTTTGTAAATCCGTTTCAACTCTGGCATTCATTTCGTCTGCCTCTTTTTTATATTTTGTATCGCTTTTAAACTTAATTAAGTTTGCGTAAGCTGTTTTTGCAATATTTAAACGTTCTTCCATTTTTGCAGGAACACTGTTTATTGCTAACTTATATGCTGAATCATATTTGTAAAACAAAGCGTCTTCTTTGAAAGGAGTTCCCGGAAAATCAGCTATAAAATTATCAAAAGCTACCAGAGCTGATTTATAATCTGAAATTTCATTGTATCCTTTAGCATTTTCGTATGCTTTTTTCTCTAATTTTCCATTCAAAACCTGCACAGTTTCATTTGCCTGAGCGATATATTCAGAATTTGGATAGTTATCAATAAATGCCTGTAATTTTTCTAAGGCTTTTACTGTATCTGTCTGGTCTAAGCTGTAAACCGGAGACAATTTTGAATAACTGTAAGCTCCTAAATAAGCACATTCCTGTACTTTTTCGCTTCGTGGATATCCTGAAACAAAACTTTCAAACTGATATCCTGCCAGATAATATTGTTTTGTTTTGTAATAAGACTGTGAAAACATATAAAAAAGTTTTTCAGCCTGAGGTTTACCTCTATATGTTGGCGCTAATTGTTCAAAAAGACGAATTGCTTTATTATACTTGCCCGCTTCGTACATTTTTGTCGCCACTTCGAACTTTGCCGCAACATCTTCATTTTTCAATGCCTTTTGGTAATCACTACAAGAACAAAAAAGGGCGACAACAATTAATAGAGATACTATTTTTTTCATTTATTTACTTTTATTATGATTTTCTTAGACATTATGCCAAAGTAAAAATCACACCGAAGCTTTCGGGTGCAAATTTAGTCATTAATTTAGCGACTGCAAAATAATTTTTTAGTATCTTATAATACTAACACTTTAACAATTATTTAATGCTGTTTTTTACAAACTCATTTAATCTTGCCGCTAAAGCGTCATCTACAGAAACCAGTGGTAAACGAACTACATTCTCAGCAATACCAAGAGCTTGAAAGATTTGTTTGATTCCGGCAGGATTTCCCTGTTCAAAAATCATATCAATACAATCTGATAAAAAGTATTGTGTTTTAAACGCTTCAGCAGCTTTTTTATTGAGTCCTAAGCGAATCATTTCTGAAAATTCTTTTGGAAAACCTTGTCCTATTACTGAAATTACACCAGCACCGCCAGCTAAAACAATAGGCAAAGCAATCATATCGTCTCCAGAAATTACCAGAAAATCTTTTGGTGCATTTTTTATAAGTTTTAATGCCTGTGCCATATCACCCGCAGCTTCTTTTATTGCTACGATGTTTTTAAAATCATTTGCTAAACGAACCACGGTTGAAGGAAGCATATTGCTTGATGTTCTTGCCGGAACGTTATATAATATTACAGGAATTGGAGATGCTTCTGCAATTGCTTTAAAATGCTGATAAATACCTTCCTGAGTTGGTTTGTTATAATATGGTGAAACTGAAAGTATCGCCTCAAAAGCAGAAAAATCTCTTGTTTTTAATTCTTCAACAATCTTCATGGTGTTATTTCCTCCAACTCCAAGAACCAATGGCAGTCTTCCTTTATTAACATCAATTACGGTGCTGATAACTAACTCTTTCTCTTCTTGTGTTAAGGTAGCATTTTCTGCTGTTGTTCCCATAACAACAAGATATTCAACTCCTCCATCAATCGAAAAGTTAACGACACGCTGCAAGGCTTCAATATCTACTGAAAAGTCTTTTTTAAATGGGGTTACAAGCGCAACACCAGTTCCTATTAATGATTGCATATTTTGATTTATAATTTTATTTTATACTTTTTAAATACTTAAACAATTCAGTAATGAAAAGTTTATACTCAGCCATCGCAGTATTAATCATCCATCGATTTAATTTTTCGTCGACTGAAGAAAATCCTACTTTAAATTTTGCCTTTGATTTACTTGTTATCATCATTAAAATAGAGTTTTCCTCTTCATAATAACTAATCAAAAGATCAAATTCTGTATCAATAAATTCATTTAAAAAAACTTCTGTAACCTTCCCTCTCCAATCGATATGTTTTTTACCGAAAGTAGGTCTTGAATACATTTTTTTCTTATCGAACTTACGTCTGTACGCAGCAACTTTTATGTTTTCTGGAGCAATTCCATTTATCAAAAGTTCTTTTATTAACTCTTTAGAATGGCGAAATTCACTCTCATCAACCAACAAACCAACGGTTTGTATATTACTGGTAAAAACTTCGTCTTTGATAGTTTTTAAGTTATTTTTTAATGATTTTTTTACAAAAAATTCCTTTATATAATTTAAAAACATAGTACTTTTACGAATTACAAAATTAATTATTTAAGCCGCATTTAAAATGGTAAAACTAAAAAAGTATAACCGATTTTTAAAACTTTTTGTTATATTCTTAACACTGATTTCAATATTTTCCTGCTGCACCAAGAATTATAATTTAACGAAGATAGAAGGAAAACAGCTTCCTGTTGCAGAAAATAGTGCACAAACTCCCGAAATTGAGAAATTTATTAAGCCTTATCGAGATCATATTAATAAAGATTTAGACAGTGTTCTTGCTTATTGTCCTGAAACTCTAGACAAAAGTACAGGAAAATGGCAGACCACTATTGGAAATTTATTGGCCGATGTTTGTTTAGAGAGAGGTAATAAAGTTTTTAAAACCCGCGAAAATAAAAATGTTGATTTATGCTTTTTAAATCATGGCGGTATCAGGGCAATTTTACCAAAAGGAAATGTAACGACAAGATCTGCTTTTGAAATTATGCCTTTTGAAAATAATCTGGTTGTCCTGGCTTTAAAAGGAGATCAAATTTTAGAGATTACTTCTTATATTATAAGAGAGAAAAAACCGCATCCTTTGTCTGGAATGACTTTTACTATTGCAAAAGACAATACGGCAAAAAATATTATGATTCAGGGTAAACCACTTGATGTAAATAAAACATATTATGTTGCTACAAACGATTATTTGGCAAATGGCGGCGATAACATGAGTTTTTTTGCAAAAAATATTCAGAAATATGATTTGAATTATAAGCTTCGAAATCTGTTGATTGATTATTTTAAAGAAGTAGATACAATTCCGATTCCTAGAGATATTCGTATTACAGAAGAATAAAAGACAAGAGCTTATTACATTTTTTTCTATATGCGTAAAAATTTTAGCCACAGATTAAAAGGATTAAAAAGATTAAAAAATCTGTGCAAATCTTTTTAATCTGTGGCTAAAAAAAGTTAAACACTAAAAATATAAAGTTCCCGCAAAAAATATACAAAATGAAAAGAAGAGAATTTATCGAAAAAACTGCTGCAAGTACTGCCTTATTAAGTTTAGGATTGTCATTGAGCAGTTTTGGAAATGACGATATAAAACACTTAACGATTCTGCATACAAACGATGTTCACAGTCATATAGATCCGTTTCCGGCTGATGATCCCCGTAATCCAAATAAAGGCGGCGTATCACGTCGTGCGGCACTTATTGAAACAATTCGTAAGGAAAATCCAAATGTTCTTTTGCTAGATGCGGGTGATATTTTTCAGGGAACTCCGTATTTTAACTATTATGGCGGTGAACTAGAGTTTAAGCTGATGAGTATGATGAAATATGATGCCTCAACAATAGGAAATCATGATTTCGATAACGGTCTTGATGGCTTATATGCTCAAATGCCTCATGCAAGTTTTGAGTTTATCTGCTCGAACTATGATTTTAAAAACACCGTAATGAACGGTCTGGTAAAACCTTATAAAATTTTTAATAAAAATGGTATTAAGGTTGGGGTTTTTGGTTTGGGAATTGAGCTTCAGGGTTTAGTTGACAAGCAATTATACAAAGAAACTGTTTATAATAATCCTGTTGAAATTGCTCAGGATATGACGCAGTTATTAAAGAAACAAGAGAAATGTGATTTGGTAATTTGTCTTTCGCATCTTGGATACAGATACAAAGATGAACCTTCGAAAATTTCTGATTTAAAATTGGCTGAGCTTACACAGGATATTGATTTAATTATTGGCGGCCATACTCATACTTTTCTTGATAAGCCAACGATTGTAAAAAATAAGACAGGAGAAAATGTATTGGTCAATCAGGTTGGCTGTTATGGAATCAATTTAGGGCGTATCGATTTTTATTTTGATAAAGATAAAGCACACAGCAATCAGGCCAAATCAATTATTGTATAAGGCCCTTTTTTGCATTTTTGTTTTTTCGAGGAAATATTCGACCATAAAGTAGTAGGCTAAAATTTGTGTAATATCACGTATCAAAACCAGAACTACGGACTGTGAAAAGTATTCGTTGAAGATGTAGAATATATCTGAAAATATATAACTAACTGTCATTAATGACATTAAAAGGGTTATAAATGTGCCTTTTGTAATATAGCTTACAAAAGAGAAATAACTTATATAACTTAAAATTATTCCGTAGATGATATATATATAATCAAAGCTTTTAGTGTTGTCAAATTTCATACTGAGTACTGAAATGAGCAGATAAACAATAAAAATTATTACTAAAGATATTGGCAGGATATCTTTTTTCTGCAGTTTTATTCTTTCGTGTTCTACAATAAAAAGTTTCATAATTAAGGCATACACGACAAGAAAACTTAATACAGCTCCAATTTCAGAAACCTCAACATCCATAAGATTAAAAACCTGACCTATAAAGCAAAAAAGAAAAATAAAACTTTCGGTTTTCTTGATTTTGAATTCACTGCTGATTAAAAAATAAATAAAAATGGCAGGCAAAACTATTGCCTTCGCATAAATTGCAAGGAAATCTTGTTCTGTCCAATCAAAAATAATTGTAAACAGTAACGCCAGGAAGAATAAAATTAACGATGGTTTATTAGCCTTCATTGAGTTTAGTTATAAAATCATCTTCAGATAGTATAGGAATATTTAATTTAGTTGCTTTTTCTAATTTAGCCGGCCCCATATTATCTCCCGCCACGACAAAGTCGGTTTTTGCAGAAATCGAACTTCCTACTTTTCCACCGTTATCTTCGATCGTCTTTTTTAATTCATCTCTTGAAAATTGACTGAAAACTCCTGATACTACAAAAGTTTTTCCAATAAATTTTTCGGTAGCATTTGGGTTTATTCTTTCTACGGTTTCAAATTGAACTCCATAACTTTTAAGACGTTCAATTATGATTTTATTTTCTTCGTTTTCAAAAAACTCTATTACGCTTTTGGCAATTCTTTCTCCAATTTCATCAACCAGAATTAAATCCATTAAAGAAGCCTGGCTTAAAGCGTCGATATTTTTATAATGTTTGGCCAGTTTCTTGGCAACGGTTTCTCCAACAAAACGAATTCCGAGTGCAAACAGTACACTTTCAAACGGAATTTCTTTTGATTTTTCTACCCCATTTACCAAATTTTCGGCTGATTTTTGTGCCATTCTTTCTAAATGCAAAATATCCTCAACTTTTAATTCGTATAAATCAGCATAATTGTATACTAATCCGTTATTAAAAAGTAATGCAACAGTTTCTCCGCCAAGTCCTTCAATATCCATTGCTTTTCTTGAAATGTAATGCTGCACCCTTCCTATAATCTGAGGAGGACAGCCGTAAAAATTCGGACAGTAATGATTTGCTTCTCCGATATTTCTGACCAGTTCAGTCTGACATTCCGGGCAATGTGTAATGTATTGTGTTATTTCTGAATTTTCCGGACGTTTTTCTAAATCAACTGCAATAATTTTAGGGATAATTTCTCCTCCTTTTTCAACAAAAACGGTATCATTTATTCTGATATCCAGTTTTTCAATTTGATCTGCATTATGCAGCGACGCTCTTTTTACAATGGTTCCGGCCAATTGAACTGGTTCAAGATTAGCCACGGGAGTAATGGCTCCTGTGCGCCCAACCTGATAAGAAATTGATTTTAATTTGGTTGAAACCTGCTCTGATTTGAATTTGTATGCAATTGCCCAGCGTGGTGATTTTGCTGTATAACCTAATTCTTCCTGAGAATGAATGTTGTTTACTTTTATTACAACGCCGTCTGTTTCATAAGGTAATTGATGACGATGTATGTCCCAATAGTCAATAAAATCAAAAACTTCCTGCATATCATTGACCAACTTGGCTTCGTTTGGCACTTTGAACCCCCATTTTCTGGCTAATTCTAATCCTTCGTACTGCGTTTCAAACGGAAGGTTATTTCCTGTTACGAAATACAACAAACACTCTAAAGGACGTTTTGCGACTTCGGCACTGTCTTGCAGTTTTAAACTTCCTGAAGCTGTGTTTCTTGGGTTTGAATATGGAGTTTCTCCTATCTCGATCAATTCCTGGTTCATTTTTTCGAAACCGGCATATGGAAGAATAATTTCTCCTCTAATGTCAAATTTTTCAGGGTAATCTCCTTTTAATTTGATTGGGATTGATTTGATTGTTTTAATGTTATTGGTAACCTCATCTCCCTGAAAACCATCACCGCGTGTTAATGCCTGAACAAGTTTTCCGTTTTCATAAGAAATACTGATTGAGGCTCCGTCGTATTTTAATTCGCAGGTATATTGCAGGTTTATATTTCCTAAAACACGCTGAATTCTGTTTTCCCAATCAATTAAATCTTCTTTAGAATACGAATTATCCAGCGAATACATTCTGTATTGATGCGCAATGGTTTTGAAATTTTTTGTTACCGTTCCGCCTACTCTTTGTGTTGGAGAATCTTCATCGAAAAACTCCGGGTGTTTATTTTCTAAATCCTGAAGTTCTTTTAGTTTAATATCAAAATCGTAATCAGAAATTGTAGCGTTATCCAACACATAATAGTTGTAATTGTGTTGATTAAGTTCGTCTCTTAATGTTTGGATGGTTTCCTGAATATTCATAAAATATTAAAATAATGCTGATTTTGATTTGAAAATAAATGAATATCAAAATTATGATTATTTTGGTTCAAAAAACATTAAAAAAAACGAAAGTTTTATAAAATCAAAAATCAGGCTGCAAAAACTTGCGGCCTGATTTTCTCCTTGTCCATTATTCTTAAAAAAGAATCTTAAAAAAACCAACTTCCAAATGGTTTTTGCGTTCTATATTTCACAATCTAATTATCAATAAATTAGATTGAAAATACAGTACTATTTTTGAATAATGATGAAATCGGAGCGTCTGTTTAACAAATGTTCTTCTTCAGTACATTTTACTCCATTTTTGCATTTATTGATTAAACGACTTTCACCGTAACCAATGGCACTTTCGATTCTTGAAGCGTCTATTCCTTGTGAAATAATATAATCTCTTGTTGATTTTGCTCTATTATCAGAAAGTTTTAAGTTATAAGTATCTTTTCCTCTTGAATCTGTGTGTGATTCAATTTTGATTCTGATGTTTGGAAATTTTTGCATGATGAAAACTACTTTCGCCAATTCTTCGATTGCCAGAGGTGTAATATCGTATTTGTCATAGTCAAAATAAATTGGGTTAACATCTACTTTTTCAACACCTTTCTTTTTTACAACTAAATCGTCATAATTACTGAGTTCAAAATTAACGTTTGGAATTTCGCCTTCGTTTTCTTTTGTTGTCTCTACGGTTTTATCATCGCTGCTGTAATTTTGTTTAGCCGCAATCATTTTAACCACTTTATTACATGGAACGACAATGGCATATTTTCCTTCGTAATTCGTTTTTGCTTCACCTAATACTTCTTTAAAAGAATTGTAAGCCATTATGGTAACATCCGGTAATGGAAGTTTAGATTTTCTGTCGATTGCCATTCCTGAAATGCTTTGGCTGCAAACAGGTTTTCCTTTTACAAAAGAATAAATATCATCGTCGCCTTTTCCTCCTGTTCTGTTTGATGAAACGTAACCGTAACTATCCGACTTATCCACGATATAAGTAAAGTCATCTTTGTTACTGTTTATTGGAGCGCCCAGGTTTCTTGGTGTAGAAAAAGTTCCGTCTGCAAAAAATTTACTTTCGTAAACATCTAAATCTCCTAAACCATAATGCCCGTCAGAAGAAAAATAAAGCATTCCGTTTCTGTAATATGGGAAAAGATCATTACCAATTGTGTTGATTTTTGGTCCCAGATTCAGTGGTGTACTCATAGTTCCGTCATCGGCAATTTTTACCACATATAAATCGGTTTCGCCAAATCCGCCCGGCATATCTGACGCAAAGAACAACCATTGACCATCATCGCTTAAACAAGGATGCCCTACAGAATAATCTTCGCTGTTAAAGAATACATTTTGCGGATTTTCCAGTTTATTATCGACAACTGAACCTCGTACAATCTGAAAGTTATTGATTTTATTTCCATCTACAACTAATTTGTTTTTCTTTAGAATGTTAGTGGTGTAATAAATCGTTTTTCCGCTTGCATCAAATGTGGCTGTTGCTTCGTGATATTTGCTCATTACGTTTGGTATAAACAAACTTTCATTGAAGAGGCTTCCATCTGCCGGGTTTCTTTCGGAAACATATAAATTCAGAAATGGCTGATTGTTCCATGTGTATAGTTTTTCGCTAAACTTGGTTGTATCTCTTGCCGAAGTAAAGACTATTTTTTCCTGAAAAAAAGTGGTTCCAAAATCAGATTTACTGGTGTTGATATCCAGATTTTTTATTTGATACAGTGGTTTTGCTTTCGCTAAACTATCCAGCTGCTTTTTCTGGGCAACATAGCGGTTTATTTCCTTTTGATCTCCTTTTTTATCCAGATATTCTTTGGTTACTCTATCTGCTTCTTCATAATCCATAACAGCTTTCATGCTTTGAATATATCTCAGATAGTAAATATCGGTTAGATTATTGCCCTGAGCTTCGTATAGTTTTCTATACCATTTAAGGGCATTTCTTGCATCAGAAATGAAATAATAGGAGTCTGCGGCATTTTTTAATGTTTGTGCCGACGGACTTTTAACATTCTGTAAAATTTCTTCGTAAGCCTTTGATGCATCTGTATATGAATAATTTCTAAACAAAGCATCGGCTTTCTTTAAATTAGTCTTTTGAGCAAAACTAAACGTAATGCTCAAGACTAAACTTAGGATATATATGTTTTTCATATGTTTTGTTTTTAGAAGAATCGAGGAGATTTAATTTTGCTTTGTCCTTTGTTGAATGTATAACGCAGGATGAATTCATGTGTTCCATCGTTGTATTTATTCAATTGGCTTACAGTGTAATCAAATGCATATCCGAGATAAAAACTTGGAGATATTTGAAAACCTGCCAGAATACTTACTGAATCATCTGTTCTATATGATCCGCCAATAACAAATTTTTCATAAAGCATAAAATTCGCCGATACATCTGCAGTCAGCGGCGCTCCGCTCACTGCTTTTACTAAAAATGCCGGTTTGAACTTCAAATTTGGGTTCAAATCAAAAACATATCCTCCCATTAAATAATAATGCAGACGATCGTAGTCTATCGATTCCTGCACATCATCATAATAGTTGTTTGAAATAAAACTTGGAACAGAAAATCCTAAATACCATTTTTCTGTGTAATAGTAAATTCCTGCTCCTACTGCCAATTTCATTTGATTGTCTATATTTTGGTTTAAGAGAACATCATTGTTATTATAATATCTCCCTTTAGACCAATCTATATTCAGCATTCTCATACCTGCTTTTATACCAAATGCTAATCTTTTTTCATACCCAAGAGGTAATGAATAAGAAAAGTTTCCGTCAAGGTATAACTCATTTGAAGGTCCAATTTTATCATTGACAACACTCAGCCCTAAACCGATTTTTTCATTTGAAAGCGGTGAGTGAATGGAAAACGATTGTGTTTCTGGTGCTCCTGAAATTCCTACCCATTGAGAACGGTGTAAAAGCGTGGCTTCGAGAGTGCCGGTAGATCCGGCATAAGCCGGATTTACCGCCATTGTATTATACATATACTGCGTATATTGAGGATCTTGCTGTGCGCTGGCACAAACAGTAATAAGAGAACATATTAAAATTAAATACGTTTCTAATGGTTTTATATATAGTTTCATAACGATACTTATTTAGTTTAATTAATTAGATGATTAATAGAATGTTATCTCATTATTGATAACCATCCTTTTTTAACCGTTCCATCTCCAATGGTAATCACATAAAAATAAGTACCTGTTGGCAGCATATCTCCTCTATTAACTACTCCGGATACATTTGCAGTTCCGTCCCAATCGTTTTCATAGTGGGCTTTGCTGTACACTAATGCACCATATCTATTAAAAACTTTTAACTCATTGTTAGAATGTGTTTCGATACAGTCAATTCTAAACAAATCATTAGCTCCATCATTATTTGGTGTAAACTCATTGTAAACTGTTAAACAAATTGGCACAACCGAAACTGAAGCTGTATTGTTTGCTGCATCAACATCTAAAGGAGTTGAGTTTTCAATTGCGGCAACATTTAAGTAATTTCCACTTGAAAGTACTTCTGCAACTATTGTTAACGTAACACTTTGTCCTGCTGGCAGCGTTGGAATTGTCCAAAGTCCCGTTGCCGGATCATAAGTACCTGTTGATGTATTAGAACTTACTAAATTGTATCCTGATGGCAGCAAATCACTAACAATTGTATTAATGAAACCACCTTCGCCAACATTGTTTACCGTAATTGTAAATGTTACGTTATCACCAAAATTAGGCGTTGGATTATCAACCACATTTGTAATTGTTAAATCAGAACATGTTGCAACTGTTACATTTAGGAATTTAGTTGTGGTTTCGTCACAGTTATTAGTGTAAGTAACCTCAACTCTTCCCGGTCCAATATCTGACCATGAAATTGTTGCAGATCCATCTGCAGTTCCTCCGCCGGAAGTGATTGTTCCGTTTGTAACTGACCAAACATAATTTGATTTTCCATTTGCAATTGAATAGGTTACTCCCTGGAAAACACATGGTGTGTCGTCTGTAGTTGTAAGCTGTACTAATGCATCATTTTCAAAGGCAATTGTAATACCCAGTCTTGCTGCGCTTTCACATCCGTTTGTTGTGTTACTAAGTGCGGCAGCATAATAGGTGCCTGCTGTTAGTAATGTTCCTGCCGGCAGCGGTGTTCCGCCTGTTGCAGCTGCATAGAAAACAACATTTGGTTCATTAACCAAGATGTTTGCTATCGTTGGCAGTTTAGATAAACAGAACGTTTGTGTTGTATTTGGTGTTGTAATTATACCCGGAGTATTTACATTTACTGCAACTGCTAATCTTGCTGGATTTTCACAATTTATAGCGCTTGACACAGCTCCATAATATGTTCCTGCTGCTAAAGCTGTTGTAGACGGAATTGCTGTTCCGCCTGCAGCAGAAGTATACCAAATCACATTTGCTTCATTTACCTGAATGTCGGCAACTGTTGGTGTATTTATTGAGCAGAAATCCTGTGCAGTATCTGTTGTAGTTGGCGTCGGGCTCGGATCTGTCACCGTTACAGTAACCTGTAAACGAGTTGAGCTTTCACAACCTGTTGCCGGATCTACAATATTACCATAATAAACTCCAGATGTTAAGGCTGTTGCAGCAGAAATTGCTGTTCCGCCTGTTGCTGTGCTAAACCAAGTTACATTGCTTTCGTTTACCTGAATGCTTGCAATTGTTGGTGATGTTGTTGAACAGAAGCTTTGGGCTGCATTATTCGTCGTTGGATTAATTGTATTTCCAACTGTAACTGCAACTAATAATCTCACGCTGCTTTCGCATCCTGTTACCGGATCCTGAATAGCTCCATAATAATTACCTGTTGCTAGAGCTGTTGCAGCTGGAATTGCTGTTCCGCCTGCAGCAGCTGTATACCAAACTACATTTGTTTCATTTACCTGGATATTAGCAACTGTTGGTGCGTTTCCAGAACAGAAAGTCTGTGCAGCATCTGTAGTTGTTGGTGTAGCAGGATCTGTTACAGTAACTGCAATTGCTAATCTTACCGCACTTTGACAATTTGTTGCTGGATCTAAAATGGCTGCATAATAGGTTCCGTTTACCAAAGCAGAAGTCGAAACAATTGGCACTCCGCCTGTTACAGTACTGTACCAAACAATGTTTGACTCATTAACCTGAATATTGGCAAAAGTTGGTGCATTAACTAAACAGAAGTCTTGTGTGGCATCTGTAGTGGTTGGTGTTCCCGGATTGGTTACGCTTACGGCAACTGCTAATCTAACATTGCTTTCGCAGTTGGTTGCTGGATTTAGAATTGAAGCATAATATGTTCCTGTTGCTAATACTGTTGTCGAAGGAACTGCTGTTCCGCCAGTAGCAGCTGTGTACCAAACTATTGTGCCAACCGCTGGTGCATTTATCTGAATATCGGCAACTGTCGGAGCATCAACTAAACAGAAGTCTTGTGCTGCATCTGTAGTCGCTGGTGTTCCCGGATCGGTTACGCTTACGGCAACTGCTAATCTAACATTGCTTTCGCAGTTGGTTGCTGGATTTAGAATTGAAGCATAATATGTTCCTGTTGCTAATACTGTTGTCGAAGGAACTGCTGTTCCGCCAGTAGCA
>NZ_JAJQXA010000012.1:96382-181246 GCF_021245985.1 Flavobacterium soyae
GCTGTGTACCAAACTATTGTGCCAACCGCTGGTGCATTTACCTGAATATCGGCAACTGTCGGAGCATCAACTAAACAGAAGTCTTGTGCTGCATCTGTAGTCGCTGGTGTTCCAGGATCGGTTACGTTTACGGCAATTGCTAATCTAACATTACTTTCGCAGTTTGTTGCTGGGTTTAGAATTGAAGCATAATATGTTCCTGCTGCTAATGCTGTTGTCGAAGGAACTACTGTTCCGCCTGTTGCGGCAGTATACCAAACTATTGTTCCAACGGCTGGTGTGTTTATCTGAATATCGGCAACGGTTGGCGCATCAACTAAACAGAAGTCTTGTGTGGCATCTGTAGTAGTTGGTGTTCCAGGATCGGTTACACTTACGGCAATTGCTAATCTAACATTGCTTTCGCAGTTGGTTGCTGGATTTAAAATTGAAGCATAATAAGTTCCTGCTGCTAATGCTGTTGTAGTTGGAATCGCTGTTCCGCCTGTCGCAGCTGTGTACCAAACTATTGTACCAACCGCTGGTGTGTTTACCTGAATATCGGCAACGGTTGGCGCATCAACTAAACAGAAATCTTGTGTGGCATCTGTAGTAGTTGGTGTTCCAGGATCGGTTACACTTACGGCAATTGCTAATCTAACATTGCTTTCGCAGTTGGTTGCTGGATTTAAAATTGAAGCGTAGTATGTTCCTGTTGCTAATACTGTTGTCGAAGGAACTGCTGTTCCGCCAGTAGCAGCTGTGTACCAAACTATTGTGCCAACCGCTGGTGTGTTTATCTGAATATCGGCAACGGTTGGCGCATCAACTAAACAGAAATCTTGTGCAGTATCTGTAGTCGCTGGTGTTCCAGGATCGGTTACGCTTACAGCAATTGCTAATCTTATATTGCTTTCGCAGTTGGTTGCTGGGTTTAGAATTGAAGCGTAATATGTTCCTGTTGCTAATGCTGTTGTCGAAGGAACTGCTGTTCCGCCAGTAGCAGCTGTGTACCAAACTATTGTGCCAACAGCTGGTGCATTTACCTGAATATCGGCAACTGTCGGAGCATCAACTAAACAGAAGTCTTGTGCTGCATCTGTAGTAGTTGGTGTTCCTGGATCGGTTACGCTTACAGTAATTGCTAATCTTATATTGCTTTCGCAGTTTGTTACTGGATTTAAAATTGAAGCGTAATAAGTTCCTGTTGCTAATGCTGTTGTCGAAGGAACTGCTGTTCCGCCAGTAGCAGCTGTGTACCAAACTATTGTGCCAACCGCTGGTGTGTTTACCTGAATATCGGCAGCTGTCGGAGCATCAACTAAACAGAAATCTTGTGTCGTATCTGCTGTAGTTGGTGTTCCTGGATCTGTAACTGAAATTGTTACTGCTAATCTTACGCTGCTTTCGCAACCTGTAATTACATCTGTAGCAGCTCCATAATAAATACCGCTTGTTAACGCTGCAGTTGATAATAAAGCTGTTCCGCCTGTTGGAGCAGTATACCAAATTACATTTGATTCATTTACCTGAATACTTGCAATTGTTGGTGCATCAATTAAACAGAAATCTTGTGTGGTATCTATAGTTGTCGGCGTATTTGGATCACTTATGATAATTACAGCATCTTGTAATGTTCCTGCAAGATTTTCACAAGTATTATCACTGGCCGCTGCCGCATAATAAGTAATTGGACTCATTGCTTTTGTTAATCCTACAGCTGTTAAAACACCCGCTGTATTGATTGTATAAGTAACTCCTCCTATAACTGAACCATTTGTTATTGGCTGTGTCCTAGCTGCATCTAAATACCAGGTAAATACCGGATTTGTTAGTGTTGGTGCAGTTGGAGTTAATGATGCCGATACGCTGTGACAAACTGTTAAGTCATCAACTAAAATATCATTTACAGTTGAAGGAGGCAGAATTGTAAATGTAATTTGTTTTCTGTCTGCAGCTGCAGTTTCACAAAATTGATCTCCGCTAACTCCTACATAATAGGTGTAAGTTCCCGGAGCTAATCCGTTAACGATTAACTGTGAAGTTGTTTCTCCGGTAATTAACTGACTTGTTGTTCCGTTAAAACTGTACCAATAGTAAACTGGAGTTGTTAAAACTGGTGTTCCGCTCAAACTTGCGGCTAAAGTTACAGTTCCTGATGGAGAACAAATTGAAGTTGCCGTTCCTCCGTTTAACGTAATATTTGTTAAAGCATTTACCGGAGCAGAAGCTTTAATTTCAACTGTTACTTCTCCTCTTGCAAAAGTTTCACAGCCATAACGTACTGGCTGAACATAATATTTATAGATTCCTGCTGGTAAACTTGCCGGTACTGTATAAGTAATTCCTGTAGCAAGTGCAGTTCCTCCTGTTGGTGCATCATACCAAATATAGGTTGAACAGGCTTCTTCGGGTATTTGAAGCGTTATATCTGCTCCCGGGCAAACTGTTATTTTATTATCCGGATCGGCTCCTATTACGGTTGTGTTTGCAGCTCTTTCTACCGTGTGAATTCTTAATAAATCTAATACTCCTACAGTTCCCCCTAAACGAATTCTTACTCTATCGTATGATTCTGTTGGTGAAGAAACCAGAACCATTGCCATTGTATTTCCCGGCAATAAGTTTGAGCTAAATGATGGGCTTGAATTGTCAATTGGTGCTCCAACAGCAACACTTCCTAAGTAACGCTGAATAGTAAATCCATTTAATAAATTAACACTTAAAATTGAACCTGGTCTTGAAACGACAATCCTTAGTGTATCACTTACTACTGATGGTGTTTTAAATTCGACTGTTAAGTCGGCTGCGGCCAAAGCCCCAGCTCCGCTGTACATTGTAGCAAAAGTTGCAATATCATTGTCTGCAACATTCCACGCATCGCTCACTCCTATTGCACCTGTAACAGTTACAGCTCCCAAATCAGTTGCTCCATAAAAAATATCGCGAATATCACCTGGCGTACAAACCGCACTTGAAACTGATCTGTTGTAATGAGCATCGAATACTTTTGTGTTTTGAACAACAGTTAAAAGCGAAGCTGACTGAATACGTATTCCGTCATAATTCTGCGGACCCGAAACATCTGAAGGAACAAAAGTAAACTCAAAGGTATTATCTCCAGGAATTAAATTCAATAATGGGCCAGATACGGGCTGCATCGTTCCAATATCAACTCCGCCTATAGTTCCTATTACTGATAAATTTTGACCAACCGTTAATACGTTGGATTCAGAACCTAATTTAATAGTTACCGGCGTTCCTTTTACAATAGGTGCCGGCCAGGTTAAATTTTGCCAGGTTGTACCAACTCCTAAAAGTCCTAAACCTGTTGTAATTGTAGAGAACGTCTGCGGATCTCCGTCAACTGCATTTGCACCGTCAGTAACAGTTCCTGTAATCATTGTTCCTGATGTTTGTGCAGTAGCATAAACTCTTTCTGTTAAAGATTGACAGCTGCTAAGATCAATTACATTGATAACTTTTGCTGCTGTTGCAGAACAGATTCCGTCATTGGCAACAACGGTATAAGTATAAACTCCCGGTGTATTTAAAACCCCAGTAGTAAAAGTTGGTCCCGTTAAAGCATTTCCTTGCGGATCAAACCATGAAATTGTTCCTGTTGAAACCGCTGTTAAGGTAACATTTGAGCCTATATTTACTGATTCTGATGGGTTTGTTACTACCAGGCTTGGCAAGGCATTTATTGTTACTGATACAGACTGAAGTACTGAAGGACAAGTAACTCCATTACCCTGAGCCAAAATTGAATAAACACCGCTTACTGTAATATTAGCAGCAGCATCTGAAGTTATTACATTATTTGATGGATCGTAGAAAGTATAAGTTGTATTTCCTGTTGAATCAAAATTAGTTATTGCATCTCTTAAATTAGCACTTCCACAGCCTGTCAATGCTGCGTTTACAGTTAAAACAGTAGTAGAGGGAAAGTTAACAGTTACTTGTTTTAATGTTCCATTAACATTTTCACAAGTACCTCCATTTAAAATTGAGACAAAATAATTATAAGGTGTTCCTGCAGCATTTAAACCTGCAATAGTAAGTTCTCCTGTTATAGCATCTTTAGTAAATGTTACTCCCGGCTGACTTACTACAGTTGTTCCGGTTATAATTTCCTGAGTTTTATTTTGATCCGTATAATATCTAAACTCAGCTCCTGTAATTGTTGATGATGTTGGGGTTAAAACTGCATCTCCGGCACAAGTAGCCTCAACCGGAGTTGTAATTATAACATCAGCATCTGTAGGAATTTGCAGTACTGTAACGGTAACAGCCTGACGTAAACTATTAATACAAGTTCCTCCTCGAGTTCCTTCTAAATAATATGTTGTAGTAGATGTTAAAGGGGCAGTTGGATTAACTGCAGCAATGTTTCCTCCTGTTGGAGCATCATACCATGTAAAGGTTTCTGTTCCTGTAGAAGAAGCTGTCAAAGAAGCTGTCTGCCCTGAACAAATTGGTACCGAAGCTCCTGTTATTACTGCATTTGGAAATCTGTAAGAAGCTGCATAAATGTATAAATTAGCTAATGCTGTTGCCAAACCTCCTAATCTTACCTCAACCTGATCAAATGGTGCGGCTGCAGTAAAACTTGCTTTAAATCTATTTCCTGTCAGTGGCTGAAGGTTCAATAAATTATTGGTAATTGCAACCCTGTCGTTATTATACGTTACTCCATTATACGTTGCCAGGCTAACCGCTCCTAATAATGAATTATTAGATAATCCGCCTGGTATTTCTAATTCAACATCAATTATATCTCCTGTCTGACCTGGCGTAGCAAAAGTCAAAAGCTGCTGAATATAACCTGTAACACCAAGCGGTACAGTAAGTTCTGCATATGTACTTATATCACCATCTACAGAATTATTTTGATTAGCAGAAGTACACAAAACACACAAACCACCTGTACTTGTTATTTGAGAGCCAGCTTGCAAACAACTATTAATTGCATTAATTACTGTAACATTAATTACAGCTTTTGCACTACTGACACAATCTGTTGCTAAATCTACAGCCTCCACATAAAATGTTTTATTTGCAGTTAAAGCCGGAGTTGGAGTATATGTACTACTAGTAGGCTCTAAAATAGTTCCTCCCGTTGGAGCATCATACCATGTATATCCAATTCCAGGTGAACTTGTAACTGCCAACATCACACTCTGACCTGACTGAATAATCACATTTGAAGAGACAGGAACAGGTACTGAAGGTTGTGGATTTATATTTACATTTACCGGAGTACGTGCAGCACTTAAACAACTTCCAATAACCGCTTCAACATAATAAGTTACAGGAGCAGTTAAATTTGGTGTTGTATAAGAAGTCCCTGTAAACAATAAATTTCCGTTTGAAGCCGCATCATACCAATTATAGGTCGTGCCTACAACTGGTGATTGAACCGTTATTGTTGTTGTATCTCCGCTACATATATTTGCAGGTGAAGCAACAACTGATGCTGGTGCAATTGGATTATTTACTGTAACAAGAACCGGATTTCTTTCACTGTTAACACAGCCATTTCTTGTTACTTCAACATAATAAGTTGTTCCAGTTGTTAAAGCCGGAGTCGTAAATGCGGCTGTAGAAGCTAATGAGGCCCCGCCAGTCGCTGCACTATACCAATTAACAGTTTCACCAACTGCAAGAGCAGCGGTTAATGTTGTCGTTTGTCCGCTGCAAACAGTTGTGCTGCCTGTTATAACCGGAGCTTTATATCTATATGAAGCCTGATAAATATCTAAATTTGCTACTAATGCAGCCAAACCTCCTAATCGAATTTCTACACGATCAAAATTTGCTCCGGCAGTTACACTTGCTCTAAAACGGTCTCCGCTTAATGCTTGCAAAATAATTGACGGATTGTCAATTGAAATTCTGTCATTATTATATGTAGCTCCATTATACGTTGCCAGACTAATCTCTCCTAATAATGAAAGATTGGTTAATCCGCCTGGTATTTCTAATTCAACATCAACGATGTCACCCGTTTTACCTGGATTGGTAAATTGCAATGTCTGCTGAATCCATCCATTAATTAAACCTAGAGGAACCGTAAGTCTCGCTGCAGTTGCTGTATTTCCATCTACAGAATTATTTGGATCTGTAGAACTACACAATAAACACAAACCATTTTGTGCTGTCTGCTGACTGCTGGCTTCAAGGCATCCGCCTAAAACCGACGATTGTACCGTAACCGTTACAGGAACTCTAGCTGCACTAACACAACTGCCGTTTGGACTTTGAGCTTCAACATAATATGTTGTTGTTGCAGTTAAAATAGGTGTCGTAAAATTTGGTGTATTTGTTGCAACCGGCGTTCCGCCTGCAGCTACATCGTACCAGTTTAATTGTGCTCCGGGTTCAGAAGTTTCTGCATTTAAAGTTGTATTCTGACCTGACTGAATCGTAACACTTTGCGTTAACACTGTTGGCGTTACAGGAACTGCTGTAGAAACTACATTTACTGCAGTTCGTGTAGGACTTATACAACTGCCTATCGCACCTTCGACATAAAAGGTTGTGGTACCCAAAGGTACTGTAGGTGAATAATTATCTCCTGTCGCCAGTGCCGTTCCGCCGCTTGAAACAGAATACCATGAGTATGTTGTTCCCGGAATAGGATTTAAAAGCGTTAAAGTGGTCTGCTGCGTTGCTCCCGTAGAACAAATAGCTGTCCCGGCGTTATTAACCGCCGGTGCAACCGGGTTAGAAACATTAAGAACAACTGGTACCCGGACATTGCCTTCACATCCGGCAGTTCGGGAAATACTAATGTAATAAGTGGTATTAGTATTTAAAACAGGGGTTGTATAAGTATTTCCTGTTGCTAATGGTACAGTCGACGTTTCAGAACTATACCATGCAAGCGTAGTTCCTGCGGCCGGAGTCGCTGTAAGCGTTGTCGCAGACCCGGCACAAACAGTTTGTGATAAACCGCCAGTAACTGTTGGTTCTGCAAACTCTAAACGAACATCATAAAGTCGTAAGCTGAGCAAAAGACTTAAATTCCCTCCAACCTGAATTTGCACTTGATTGGCATCGCCTGTTAAGGTATATTCTGCAACCGCAACAGTGTTTCCTAATAAAAAATTCAAATTCAAATTTGGATCATTTAAAGCCACACTTGAACCTACATTTGTACCAGACATTTTGGCTTGAAGAGATACATTAGATAACAATCCAAGATCCAGCAAACCATTTCCTGTACCAAAGTAAATTGCAATTTGATCTCCTGCTCTGGCCGTCTGGTTCAAGGTCATTGTTTCTTCTACGAAACAGCTTACACCAACAGAATTTGTCAGGGTTGCAAAAGTCGTTAAGCCAGCGCTGTCATAAGCATTGGCAGGACTATCAATGTTTAATCCTACGCACAAAAATCCGCCTTGACTATTTGTTTGAGACACTGGTCTGCAAATAGTCTGCGAAAATACATTTGTGCATAATAAGAATAAAAATAATAGTCCGAATAATCTCTTCTGAAAATTGAGACTACAAAAAGTAAATTTTTTTTTCATAATTTGGAAGATTAGAAAATGGACAATAAAATACCTGCTGCCATAAGCACGCATGCTTAGGCAATTAAAAAAAACATTAAAAATCAATTAGTTAAACTCTAAAACAAATCCTTAGCACATAAAGACTATAGTTTAAATTTTTATAAAAAAATTATGTTGTATCTAATATACCGAAGTATACAGATGAGAACTTTTTATTTTCTTCAAATAAAAATATTCTCGAAACTTTTGGGGAATATTGATCTGAATCAATCTTCCAAATGAAGTGATTTGTTTTTAAATGAATTTTCATAAACGAAAATTTAAAGTGTGGGAGGAGAATTTTAATTCTATAATATTTAATCGATTTCAAATAGAAAGCTGATTACTCTTTCTATGATTTTGATTCATCTAAAACCAAATTCGAAATTGAATCAATTAAACATTAAAGGTTTTATCCATTAAAAAATTTAACAGACAATATTATCGTCAACACAATGCAGACAACACTTTAAATATTTAGAATTGAATATTGAAAACTTTTGAAAAAAGTCAGTAACAAAAAAAGTAGAATCAAAAGGATGTAGAAGTTTGTTTTTCTTCAGAATAATAAAAAATAAAGCTAAAATAATATGAAGACCTAATGCAAACTCAATAAAGAAAGTAAATGTCAATTCCATAAGCAGTCGATTAAAAATTATTATTACAAAGCCAATTCGATTATAATTATTACATAGTATACATTTTGATTTTAAAAAGTCATACAGATAAATCTTCTTTTGGTATTTAGTGAAGTAAAGCCGAAAACCATTTTGTTTAACTTTTGTATCCTAAAATTATAAAAAACAAAATTATAAAACAAGCGTAAAATTCTTATTTTTTTAAAGAAAATAAAATTTAAAAAATAATAAATCTTTGTTAATATAAGAAAATACGGAGTTTTTATTACGAAACACCCTGTTTTATTAGGCTTAAAAATACTTACATTTTTATGTTAAATTTAATATTTATAAGTTAAATACTACATAAAATATATCGAAAACGATTGAAATTTAACATTTTGACACACATTACAATTCAAAATCTGTTAAAATTAGATGATATTTCAAAAATTTAATTATTAACAAAAAAGCACGTAGAAATACGGGTATAAAAAAACACAAAAGTCTAAACAAAAGTTAAAAAAGTAAAAAAAGAATAAACAATTAACATGATTGCTTATCCTTTTTTAAAATTTTGAAAATGAAATTATTACAAACTAAGATTCTAAAATTGTATTAATTTGCTTAAATAATTGTCCTTCACTTAGAAAAGCCCCCTGCTTAATCAATTCAAAAATTGAAGAATTTCTATCCTCAGTAAAGACCTTTTTTCCAACTTTCATTTCGATATTTTCAGTAAACATATTATCACTAAGCCACTGCAAACCTTCTTTCGTCAAAAAATCAGTTTCCGGAAGTAATGATTTCAATACTATCGATTGTACGTAAGTATCAAAACATTGAAATAAAAAAATATGATTCTTTGAAAAATGTTCTAAAAATTCTGCTCTGCCTAAAACACCTTCCCAGATTAAATCTGAAAAAACATCCAGTTCCTGCTCGGCAACTTCCGGTTTATTTACTTTAAGAGAATCCCATTCTGCTTTATCTATTGCCTGAGTTGCTAAAAAACTTGCAAATTCTGCATGTAATTCATCAAACTGCTCTTTTGTTAATCTTGCGTACTTCATTATTTTTTTATTGTTTAAACGCCTTAAAAGAACTTTTAATAATAAAAAAAAAGCCCTCGCAAATGCGAGGGCAAATTTATAACTTTTTTATTATTACTAAAAAATGTATCTAATACCAAATTGAGCCTGCCATCTCGACGTTAAACTGGCATCATAACTAAATGTTTTGGTTTGGGTATTATTAAACGTATAAGTTGGCGTATTTCCAACAACAGTTACCCCAATAGGCTGAACACTAGTTGGTACCTGAACAACACCCCAATCAGAATTTAATAAATTTCCAAAATTTAAAATATCGATACTAAACTGAATCGTGTTTGTTTTTTCAGATGCCGATGAATACTTAAAATTATAATCCTGTAATAATTTAATATCACATCGTCCCCTCCAAGGCGATATTGCACCATAACGTTCTGCATACTGCCCTCTTCTGTCTTTCATATATTTATCCTGCGAAATAAATTTATCAAAAGCTTCTCCCTGGCCAGCACCGCTAAAAGTCATTTGGGCAATTTCTGCAGTTGTTGGAATATAAATCAAATCATTTACTGTAGAACCATCTCCGTTAATATCTCCTCCATATGTATAATTAAAACGTCCTCCCTGAGCATATTCAAAAAACGCAGAAACTGTAGTTGCCCACTTATCTTTTCCGTATTTCCATTTTTTTGAAGCTACTCCAATAAAACGATGATTATCACCATATTTTGAATTCGAAAGCACATCATTATTTACATTTCCTAAAGCAGGATTAAAAGAAAAAGCATCTCCGGTAATCTCTGCTTCAATAGAGTTAACATCTTTTGATTTCATATAATTATAAGCAATACTTGCATACAATCCATTTACAAATGTTTTCTGCACTTTAGCAGAAGCATTAAAAGCACTTCCTTTGCAAGAATTTGTCATTACATAAGCGTTATTCTCGCCATGATCTGCCGCCACATAAATTGGTCTGTTATCCACACCCGCCAATACTCCTGTTGGAGGTTTTAAACCCCAGTTTTGTACATGTACCGCATTAATATCTTTATTATATGACAAATCAAGCGTTACGATATAATTACTTTCAAATCTATGATCGTAACCTAAACTTGTTCTCCATACTTGCGGCCATTTATAATCCGGATCCATAATTTGCAAAAAGCTGTCATCTGCGCCGCTTACCTGATTTCCTAACCAAACAAACGGAATTCTTCCTGTAAAGATTCCAGACCCTCCTCTAAGCTGCGAAGTCGCATTGCCTTTTACATCCCAGTTAAAACCTATACGTGGTGACCACAAAATCCTGTCACTAGGTAAATCCGTCGAAATCAATTTAACAGCTTCTCCCGTTTGAGGATCATAATAATCAATATCATTATTTCTACCTGCCCCGCCGTTATCAGTGTCAATATATTTCTGAATTAAGTCTGCAGTATTAAAATACAAAGGCTTATCAATTCTTAAACCTACGGCTAATTTAAAATCATCACTTAAACTAATATCATCCTGAGCATAAAAAGCCCATTGACCTACATTTAGCTCTGCCAGCTTCCAACCGCCATCACTGCCTACAGCATATTGACTTTTTGTATTATATGTATCTTGAGCATATTGAAGATTTTGTGCAATAATACTTGTAGCATATGGCTGCGCAGCATCGTTTAAGAAATCCTGTACTGTAAAATAAGGTGTAAAAAATGTTCCCGCATAACCATTTGGGTTTCCAAAATTATCATACCCTGCTAAATTGAAAGAATTTTTAAATTCAAATTTCTCAAAAGAAGTTCCAAAAGTAAAAGCATGTTTCCCTACAGTATAAGTCAAATTATCAGTAATTTGAATTACTTTTTGATCTAATGTATTATTTATAGAAAAAGGTTCATGACCTGCAATAATATAATTTGATCCTGCACCGTCCTGAATATTTATAACAGGCGCAGGAACAGAAAACGGTTCTCTGTAATCATCAAAATGAGTATAACCTGCCTGCAGTTTGTTTGATACCGATTCGCTGAATTTAGAATTCAGCTCCACTAAAAAGGAACTCAATTTATTATTGATTTGATATCCTGAATTTTGAAATTGCAATATAGAAGCATTTGGTCCTCTAAAACCAAGAGCTGTTGGGTGTGCCGGTTTATCTTTTGAGGCATCAAGAAAATTATAAATAACCGCTAATTTATGATTATCATTAATATTCCAATCTAATTTTATAATCCCTTTGCTTGAATTTGATTCATGCTTAAATCCCTGATAGGCACCGGTATTATAACCTAAATTTGCCAAAGCGTTCGAAACCGCGATTAAATCTGATTCCAGAACTCTTGATTCATTAATTCCGGTAACCCCATCATTGTTATTAGCAACAAAATTAGAGCCTAAATCACTTCGCTTATCAATTTCAAAATTCCCAAAAATGAATAATTTATCTTTAATAATCGGTGCTCCCAAACTAAATCCGGCCTGAGTCTGCTCTAATGAAGGCACAAATATTTTCTCTCCTTTAATCTTGCTACCTGTCAAATCCTGATTTCTATAGAATGCATAAGCTGTACCATGAATTTCATTCGTTCCTGATTTGGTAACCGCATTTACAGAAGCTCCTGTAAAGCCGGATAAAGTTACGTCATAAGGAGCTGTAGCAACCTGAATCTGCTCAATTGCATCTAACGATATTGGCTGAGCACCTGTCTGCCCTCCTGGAGTTGCAGCATCAAGTCCGAATGGATTATTAAAAACCGCTCCGTTTAAAGAATAATTGTTATATTGATCATTTCTACCACCAAAAGAACCTCCGCTTGCAGTTGGCTCTAAACGGGTAAAATCTTCTGCCGATCTTGAAATTGTTGGAAGCGCTGTTAGCTCTTTCCTTCCAATTGTTGTTTCAGCACCGGTTTTCCCGCTTTTAAAAACTTTATCTTTTGAGGTAACTTTAACTTCCTCAAGCGTCTGACTTTCATCAGCCAGAAGTACATCTATATTAAATGGTTTTCCTAAATCCAGATATATGTCATTATATTCCTGACTTTGATATCCAACAAAGGTTACTAAAATCTTGTAAGGTCCGCCAATTCTCATATTCAAAATATTAAACCTTCCATCTTCATTGGAAACGGCAGAATATTTAGTTCCGGTTGGAGTATGAACTGCTAAAATACCAGCTCCCGGCAATAGTTCATTACCTGAACTTTTTACTATACCCTTAATACTCGACGTAGTGGTTTGTCCTGTGGCCGCGGTGAGCCCCAGCACACATAACATTAATGCAAATAGTTTTTTCATTTTCCTGGTTTTGAGTGAGTTAATTCACTCAAAATTAGGCAAAAAAAAATCACTCCTAAGAGTGATTTTTATATTTTATTAACAAGAAGTTAACAAAATGTTATTTTTCAGCAATGATCTCGTATGGTAATTCAACGATAACATCTCTGTGTAAACGGATGCTCGCAGAATATTTCCCTGTACGTTTCACGATACCGCTAGTGATGAATTTTCTGTCGATAGCGTTACCAGATTTCTCTAAAGCTTCAGCAATATCGATGTTTGTGATAGAACCAAAAAGTTTCTCTCCACCAGCTTTTGCAGTAAGTTTAATTTCAAGAGCTTTTAAAGTTTCAGCTAATACTTTTGCATCAGCAACAATTTTAGCTTCTTTATGTGCTCTTTGTTTTAGGTTTTCAGCTAAAACTTTTTTAGCAGAAGGAGTTGCTAATGTAGCAAAACCCTGAGGAATTAAAAAGTTACGACCGTAACCAGGTTTTACAGATACTACATCATCTTTAAATCCTAAGTTTTGTACGTCTTGTTTTAAAATAAGTTCCATGTTGTTGTCCTTATATTTTAGAAGTTAGGTTCTGCCTGAACAGAAACCAGCGACTAGAGTTTTTAATTATTTTAATAAATCGGCCACGTATGGCATTAAAGCTAAGTGACGAGCTCTTTTTACAGCTACAGAAACTTTTCTTTGGTATTTTAATGAAGTTCCAGTTAAACGACGAGGAAGAATTTTTCCTTGCTCATTTACGAATTTCAATAAGAAATCAGCATCTTTATAATCGATGTATTTGATTCCTGATTTTTTGAAACGACAATACTTTTTAGTTTTGTTAGTTTCAATGTTTAAAGGCGTTAAATATCTGATATCTCCGTCTTTTTTTCCTTTTGCAGATTGCTCTATTGTAGACATAATAATTAAGCTTTAGTAGATTTTAATTTTGCTCTTCTTCTCTCCGCCCATGAAATAGCATGCTTGTCTAAACTTACAGTTAAGAAACGCATAACTCTTTCGTCACGTCTAAATTCAGTTTCAAAAGCAATCAGAACTTCTCCAGCTACTTTGAACTCAAATAAGTGATAAAAACCACTTTTTTTGTTTTGGATTTCGTAAGCCATTTTTTTAAGACCCCAATCCTCTTTTGATACCATTTCAGCTCCTCTGCTAGTAAGAAATTCTTCAAATTTCGTTACTGTTTCCTTCACCTGAACCTCAGATAAAACGGGATTTAAAATGAAAACAGTTTCATAATGATTCATAAATAAAAAATTTATTTGTTAAAATTGGGTGCAAAAGTAACCATTATTTTTAAATATACAACACAATTTTTCTATTATTCGTCATAATGCAAAAAATATACGTTCATTTTAGTTTTTTTTCCAAAAAAACTATATATTTACTACTGCTATCCTGAATTTATTCTAAATTAAAATGTTATGAAACTAAACTGTGTTGTTGTGGATGATAGTTCTATACAAAGGACAATTATTGCAAAATTAGTTAATAATCACCCAGGTTTGCACTTAATCGGGGATTTTTCTAATGCAATAGAAGCAAAAAGTTGTATCTCACTAAATAATATCGACTTAATTTTTCTTGATATAGAAATGCCAGTCATCAATGGCTTTGATTTTCTTGATGGTTTAAAATCTAAACCACAAATTATTTTTATCACTTCTAAAGCTGAATATGCTTTAAAAGCTTTTGATTATGATGCCACAGATTATCTGCAAAAACCAATCGCTGTAGACCGTTTTAATGCTTCAGTAAAAAGAGCAATTGATATGCATTTGCTTAAAAAAGAGGTTAAAGAAGAAGAAGGCGAACATATTTTTATTAAAAGCAACCTTAAAAAACTTAAAATATTTACAGCTAAAATCAAATGGATTGAAGCTTTTGGGGATTACGTAAGGGTGGTAACTGAAGACGACAGTAATCTGGTACTTTCGACAATGAAATCTTTTGAAAACGATTTATCAAAAGACAAATTCATTCGTGTTCACAAATCGTATATCATTAATATTGATAAGGTAGAACGCTTTAATAGCAAATTTGCTGAAATTGGAATTACCAAAATTCCGCTTAGCCGAAACAAGAAAGAAGATTTAGTAAAAGCATTGTCGACATCTAATTAATTCAAGTTGCTAGTTAATAAAGTGTAGTCCCTACGGGCAATGTCATTAAGTTAAGAGGAAATCTATAAAATTACTTAACAGTTTAATTAAGAAAGTAATTAGAAAAATCAGTTTTTATCAGCGTTTTCGCTTTAGCGAATCAGTAAAATCAGCGTCTAATTGTGACGCAGATAAAACAGATTTACTTCGTAAAAACGCTGATAAACACGGATTTGATTTGCAATAATTTTATTTTCTAAAAGCTTAACTTAATGACATTGCCCGTAGGGACATTTGAAATTCTTGGAAATATCTTTTCTACCGATATGTAATCCAGAGATATTTTTTTTGTTACTCCGTTAGGAGTTAAATATTGGCAGCAGAATAATAAAATCTGCCAGAAAAAATATCCCGCAGGGATTAATTTTTTTTAGAGTCGATTTATTTATTGAATTATTAAACTAGCAACTTGAATTAATTAATAGAAGTCGACATTGACAACAACTTTTATAGCTCTGTACTGAGCAACAGCTTCAAAACTATTCAACATTTTCTGAATAGTTTTTTTTGTATTTCCTAAATGCAGGTTTTGTGGAATCTTAATTAATATAGTTCTTATATATTCATTTCGAATTCTGCTTATAGCCGGTTCTTCCGGACCTAAAACAGGCATATTCAGGTTTTGGCTTAAAACCTGATACAGCCACATTGAACCTTCTTTCAATTTATCAAAATCGCGATGTTTTATCGTTAGTTTAATAATCCTGAAATACGGCGGATATTTATAAATCTGCCTGTCATACAATTGTTCCTTATACATACCTATATAATTATGGTTTGTAACCTGTTGAATTGTATTGTGACTCGGATTATAAGTTTGAATAACAACTTTACCCTGTTTCTCTGATCTTCCGGCTCTTCCTGCAACTTGTGTCATCATTTGAAAACTGCGCTCAAAAGCCCTGAAATCAGGATGATGCAGCATATTATCAGCGTTCATAATTCCAACCAGGCTTACATTATCAAAATCTAAACCTTTGGCCAGCATTTGAGTTCCAACCAAAATATCGATTTCCCGATTTTTAAAGGTATCGATAATCTTTTCAAAACCGAATTTACCACGGGTTGTATCCTGATCCATTCTTGCTGTTTTAGCCTTCGGAAAAAGTGATAGTAACTCCTGCTCTATTTGTTCTGTTCCAAAACCTTTAGTCGTTAAATCAATGCTGGAACAGCTGTGACAATGCGTTGGTTTAGCAATTGCATAACCGCAGTAATGGCAGCGTAATTGGTTTTTAAATTTATGAAAAGTCAAACTCACATCGCACTGCTGACAATGTGGTACGTGTCCGCAGGTGATACACTCTATTATAGGAGAATATCCTCGTCTGTTTTGAAACAAAATTACCTGCTCTCCCAGAGACAAAGCCTCGGCAATTTCTTCAATTAAAAGATCGCTAAAATGCCCCGTCATTCTCTTTCTGAAATGCTTGTCTTTTAAATCAACCAAAACAACTTCCGGCATTCGAACATTGTTATAACGTTCTGTAAGCGTAACCAAGCCGTATTTTTCGCTCTGCGTATTAAAATAGGTTTCAATACTTGGCGTTGCCGAGCCTAAAAGCACTTTGGCATTATGAAAATTAGCCAGCACAATTGCCGCATCTCTGGCGTGATATCTCGGCGCTGGATCTGCCTGTTTAAAAGTCTGTTCATGTTCTTCATCCACAATCAATAAACCAAGATCATTGAAAGGTAAAAACAATGCCGACCTCGCTCCTATTACAATTTGAGCTTTTTCTGAATTTTCGAGTGTTTGTTTCCAAACCTCAACTCTTTCATTATTACTATATTTAGAATGAAAAACAGCCACTTTATCTCCAAAATGCAATCGTAAACGAGAAACTAACTGTGTTGTAAGTGCAATTTCCGGAAGCAGGTACAAAACCTGTCTTCCCGTTTGCAGATATTCTTCAATTAATTTGATATAGATTTCTGTTTTTCCGCTTGATGTTACGCCGTGAAGCAAGCAGACTTCTTTTTCAGAAAAACTTTCTTTTATAGCGATAAAAGCATTTTGCTGTGCTTCGCTTAATTGTAATTCCTTATCTGTTTTTTCTCCGTTAAATAAAATACGATCTTGCTGTAAATAATATTCTTCTAAGATTTCATTTTTAATCAAAGTTTTCACAACTGCTGAACTTGAGCCTGAAACTTCAACCAGTTTATTAACTGTTATTGGCTTTTTTTCTGAAGCACTTATTTGAAAATAAGCCAAAACAATTTCTTTTTGTTTATCACTTTTCAGAATATTCAACAACTCACTCAAACCCTGATCTGTTTCGTACTGTGAATGTAATTTTACATACCGAACCAGTTTCGGTTTGTAATTTTCTTTTATTTCCTCTTCTAAAATAATAATATCTCTTGCTATTAATTTTTGAAGAATGGGCAGGATATTTTTTCTATTTAAAATCGAAGCAATTTCCTGAACTTTAAGCGAATTCTGATGCTGCAGCGCTTCGTATACCAAAAATTCATCATCAGAAAGTTCAGAATCGTTTACAACAACTTCTGGTTTATGCGAAACAATAGTTTCACTTTCTAATAATAATCCGGTTGGGAATGCGCCGCGGTACACATCACCAATACCGCACATATAATAATTAGCAACCCAAAGCCAGTGTTTAATCTGCGTTTCGGTTGCAATGGGTTTTTCATCTAAAATTTGATGAATTTCTTTAGCCTCATATAATGTCGGCGCATTTTCATGTATATCTAATACAAGGGCTGTATATATTTTACTTTTACCAAAAGGCACCGCCACACGCATTCCTTTTTTTATAAAATGGAATTCGGCCTCAGAAATACGATATGTAAAGGTTTTTGCTAAGGAAAGCGGTAAAATAACTTCGATAAAAAACATGCAGATATTTTAATAAAGATTGAAGAATGTATTTGAACAAAAATATTTAGCTTCTTTCAAACCAGTTCTCCATTTGAATTCCGTCTAAAAGCTTAAAATCTTTAGTATTATCAGTAACCAAAATCAATTGATTCTCGATTGCAGTTACTCCAATTAAAAGATCAAACTCGTCATTAATAGGTTTTCCTATTTTTCTAAGTCTAACTTTCTCAATGGCATATCTCTTTATTGACCCAAAAATTGGAAGTATAGTTAATCCTTTTAGAAAAATATTAACAGCTTTATTAGATTTTACAGGATCATCACTGTTTTCGGCGCCAAAACGAAGTTCAGCAACTGTTATTTCAGAAATATAACAGTTTTCTAAACCTACTTGTTTCACCGTTTTATCAAGATTAAGTTTTCCTCTAAGAAAGAAAACACAAATACTTGTATCTAGTAAATATCCCATTAAAACTTAATTTCCTTATTTTTAAAGTTTCTATTAGCTTTTATATCAGAAACAATTTCTTCTGCAGATTTTTCAGATGCAAAAGCTCCAAAAGATTTATAAAAACTATTTTCTTTTGACTTATTACTTTTAATAGACTTTGTTAATCGTTCTATAAGTTCAATTTTATTTGAAAAACTAAGTCCTTCAAATAAATTTGAGTAAGTTTCCAATATATTTTTATCCGTTACAGTCATATCTCCTCTTATTAATTCAAACAAAATTAAACTATTTTTTAACTACAATCAGAATTTAATAGTTATCTGTTACTTTTTTCCTGAAGATTTTTGAGCTAAATACTCATCAACCAATTTCAAAGTATGATTTAAAGATTCTGTATTAGTCCAGTCTTCATGACCTGGAATAATATATTTTGGATTCTTAAATTGTACCTTCACTCTACCAATCGATTTTTTCCATTCTTTTACGTCAGAATCTCCTAAATAACCAAGATCCTGAGCATCGGCACTTTTTATAAAACAAGCTCCGTAAAGTACTTTTTCTTTATTAAACCAAACTACAATATTGTCAGGCGCATGGCCTTTTCCCGGATAGTAAACCTCAAAAGTATGCTGTCCAACTGTAAAAAACTTATCATTTGGAATTATAAATTCAGCTCTCGGTTTGTTCTCTTTTTTAAGAATATCATCTGTTAACTTAATCGAATATGTTTTGATTCCTTTTTTTCTGTAAAAATCAAATCCTCCTGCACGATCATCATGAGAATGTGTTGCAAAAAGCATTATCACTTCTTTATTATGTTTTGCTTTTATACTATCTAATAAAGGCTGAAACTGAGTTTCGTCCCAAGGAGCATCAAACAATACAACGCCTTTATCTGTAACAAGATACATGGCATTGGCAGAAATCAACGTTCCATTATAATCATGAAATGTTTTATAAACATAAAAGTCACCTGTAAGATGACTTATTGGTAATGGCGAATTCTTCTTTTGTCCAAAACTATTTAAGGTTATGACTAAGAATAAAACTATTGAAGCTAATTTTCGCATTTAATTTTGAATTAGTTTTTTACTCGCGTCCAGTACTGCGTTCTTCCCATAATAGAAATTCCAACATAACCGCGAAGTTTTAATTTATCTCCAGATTCTAATGAAATATAACATTTGTATTTTTTACCGCTGGTTGGGTCTAAAATTGTTCCTCCGTTATATTCTGAACCGTCTTTTTTAAGACCGTTAATAATCATCATTCCTAAAATTGGTTTGTTTTTTTCGGCACCTTCACACTTTATACAAACATCTTTTTTATGATTTTCGCGAAGTATTTCTACAATCTTTCCGTAAATTTTTCCTGATTTTTCATAAATCTCAACTACAGATTTAGCTTCTCCTGTTTCATCATCAATTGTCTTCCATTTTCCTATAACATTTTGAGCCTGAATACTCAATGCAAAGAAAAACACACCAATCATTAACATCCAATTTTTCATATTATTTATTTTTTTTTTGTTTTAATTTTCTGATAGAAGCATTCAATTCGAACCCTAAAAGCAGAATCATACAGTTTATCCAAATATAAAACATTAGAATTAATAATGTTCCAATTGAACCGTAAAGTTCATTGTATTTTGAGAATTTTATAACCCAAATCCCAAAAAAGAACGAAGATATAACAATTAGTACCGTTGTAAAAACAGATCCAATACTTATAAAAGGCACTTTATTGTACTGTTTTGTACCATAACGTAATAATATTGAAGATGTTATCAAAATCATCAGAACAACAAATAAATATCGTCCTAAAATGATAAGAGGAATACGGTCACTCAATACATCCTGAATGATTGTTTTTTGAATAAAAACCTCAAAAACAACAATTGTCGCCACAGTCACAAACAATATAATAGTCATTAGAAGTGAAATTGCCAAGGCAACCAAGTATTGCCTGAAAAAACCACGTTTATCAAATACGTGTTTAGATGATTCGAAACCACTTAAAATTCCGTTAACACCATTGGCCATCAAAAAAATAGAAAGCAAAAAACCTGATGATAATAAACCTGAATGACTATTATTTAAGATGTCACTGATGATTTTACTAATTGCATCATAGGTATTTGGAGGAACGCCTTGCTGCACAAATTGAAGAAAATCATTCTGAAAATTATCTATAGGGATAAACGGAATTAAATTTAAAATAAATAAGGCAAAAGGAAATAAAGCCATAAAAAAACTAAAAGAAACTGCACTGGCATGATACGAAAATGCTCCTTCAAGAATTCCTAAAGTGTACATTTCAAGCAAATCATACAGTGAAAAACCTTCTAACCAAGGTAGTTTTATTCTCTTAAAAAATCGGGCTGCATTGCGTATTACAGGCAGTTTTTCAATCCGATCTTCTATTTCTTTTGACATATTTTTTTTGATTTTAGATTTTAGAATTTAGATTTATTTATAATCAATTGTTTTCAAAACCAAACTCATAACTCATAACTCATAACTTATAACTTATAACTTATAACTTATAACTCAAAATTCATAACTTTATTAAAAAGCTTTTAAGCTCAAATCCATATTGTAAACAGAATGCGTTAAAGCACCTGATGAAATATAATTTACACCACATAAAGCATATTCACGAACTGTTTTTTCACTTATATTCCCCGAAGATTCAGTCTGGCATTTTGTACCAATCAAATTTACTGCTGTTTTTGTATCTGCATAATTAAAGTTATCAATCAGTATTCTGTAAACGCCGTCGCTTAGCAAAATTTCTCTAATTTCATCAAGATTACGGGCCTCCACAATAATTTTCAAATCCAGATTATGCTCTTTTAAATACTCTTTAGTTTTAGATATCGCACGTGTTATTCCGCCGGCAAAATCAATGTGATTGTCTTTTAGCATAATCATATCATAAAGGGCAAAACGGTGATTTTCACCTCCGCCTATTTTTACAGCCCATTTTTCAGCAACTCTAAAATTTGGCGTAGTCTTACGTGTATCTAATATTTTAGCATTAGTTCCTTCTAAAAGTTTCATTAAATGACTTGTTTTTGTAGCAATGGCAGACATACGCTGCATTGTATTCAAAACCACTCTTTCGGCCTTTAAAATAGACTGTGAGCTTCCTGAAACCTCAAAAACAACTTCGCCGTATTCTACATGTGTTCCGTCTTCAATAAACGTTTTTACTTTTAGTTTTGGATCTACATGTTCAAATATCATTTTGGCTGCTTCAACACCGGCAATTATTCCCTGATCTTTTACCAGTAATTTTGCCTGGCCATGAGCAGTATCAGGAATACAGGCAAGTGAACTATAATCGCCTGAACCAACATCCTCTCTAATGGCATTGCTTATCAAAAGTTGCAATTCTGCTTGAAATTGAGCTTCGCTTATCATTTTTCTAATTTTAATAATATGCTAAATTAGGACTTATTTTATGGATTTGAAAATTTAGAGCATTTGAAAAAAACTTAATTTTTTATTTAAATGTTGATAACAAAGTGATTCCATTACAAACCTGCAAAAAAAACTTATAATGTTATTTTAAAAACTTTTAAAGGATGCTTGTTAGTTCATTTTAAAAATACCTTTATCAGAATAGCTATTAAAAATATCAAAACCAGTTTAAACAGTATGAACTATTTACAGGAATAAAATTTCAAAATAGTTTCAAAAAATTTAAACCTATTCTATTAATTAAATTTTATAAAGATGAACAAATTTACGCTCTTATTGATTTTTGCTGCACTTTTCTTTTCTTGCGATAAGGAAGATAATCCTGCTCCTCAGCCTTATATTCCGGGAGAACAACCCACGGCAAATTTACCCGCCTATCCAGCTCATCGTCAAAATAATTATCCTATAGTACTCGTACATGGAATGTGCGGCTGGGGAAGAGATGAAATGAATGGTTTTTATTATTGGGGTGGTAAAGGTGATATTCAAACTTATTTAAACACACAGGGTTATACAACCTATACCGCTTCAATGGGGCCATTATCCAGTAATTGGGACCGAGCCGTTGAATTGTATTATAATATAGTGGGTGGTGTGGTCGATTATGGAGCTGTGCATGCTATGCGCCACGGACACAATCGATACGGAGAATCCTACCCGGGATTTTACCCTAAATGGAGTGCTGCCAACAAAGTTCATTTTATAGGACATAGTATGGGAGGCCCTACCCCAAGATTATTAATTGAGTTACTCGAAAACGGTGATGAACAGGAGAAAGCCTATATTCCCGGCCCTCATGAAGCACCAACTTCTGATTTATTTAAAGGTGGAAAAAATAACTGGGCAGCCAGTCATACAACTGTTTCTGGTGTTCACGATGGCGCCCTGCCTGCAGATTTTGTAGATTTTCGTGATAACATAAAGAAAATGCTGATTGGTATGGGTGCAATGGGCGGAATTGTGCTCGAAGAAAATGCCATTTATAATTTTGATTTGGGACAATGGGGGCTTCAAAGACAGGAAAACGAAAGTCCTAAAGCATACATGGAACGTGTTTTTGGCAAAACAGCGGCAGATGAAGGTTCTGCAGCCCGTTTTTGGCAGTCACAGGATAATTGCGTTTATGATTTAAGCGTAAAAGCATCGCAAATGCAAAATTATTGGGCAAAAAGTTCTCGTAATGTATACTATGCTTCTTATTCATTTAATGATATGACAGAGCAATCAGATGGAACCTGGACACCTTCGGATAATATGAATCCACTATTAAAACCAGATGGAGCTGGCATAGGTAAAACTACCTTAGACTTACCTTTGGGGTATAATAAGTGGAGACCTTGCGATGGATTAGTAAGTGTGCCTTCTGGCCAATATCCAATTGGACATGATTATATTTTAACAGATACAATTCATAGAAAATTAGCCCCAAAAGGCGTTTGGGATGTACATCCCGTTATTCAGGGGCAAGACCATATTAGTATTATTACACCAGATAATAAACAATCTACAACAAACTGGTTGAATAAATTTTACTTAAAAATTGCTAAAGATCTTTCTTGTTTACCAAACTAAATTATTTAAAAGCCGAAAAATCAATATTCATAGTTTTGATTTTTCGGCTTTTATTTTATTACTTACCTATAACTCAATTTATTTTATAAAACGTTTAAAAAAACGCATTGCCCTTTATGATATATCTTAAATAAAAATCCCTGTTCTTAAATAATTTGTTTGTCAAAAATCAAAGAACATTAAATATCTTTGAGGTTCAATCAAGCAAAATTTATGGGATTAATTAAAGATATTTACTCGGTTTCTTTTTACGAAAAATTTAGTCAGGCTGTCGCCGAAGTATATCCGCCATTCAACAAACAAAAATTTATTGAGGTAATTTACGAAGGTGATTTTGCTCAAAAAGAATGGAAAGAAAGAATGAAACATACCACAGTTGTGTTTCACCAATTTATGCCGCAAAATTTCCCCGAAGCCGTTTCTATAATTGATAAAATCATCGAAAACTTAAAGAAAAATAATTTTACCGATGGTAATCTGGCATTCATTTTCTTTGCCGATTATATCGAAATGTACGGTTTAGCCGATTTTAAAACTTCGGTGAAAGCCTTTGTTTCTATAACTCAGTTTATAAGCTGCGAATTTGCAGTTCGTCCTTTTATTTTAAAATATAAAGAGCAAATGATCGACGAGATGACAAAATGGTCTTTGCATAAAAGTCATCACGTTCGAAGATTAGCCAGCGAAGGTTCACGCCCAAGATTACCGTGGGCAATGGCAATTCCGTTTTTGAAAAAAGATCCTTCCCCTATTCTTCCAATTTTAGACAATCTAAAAAACGATCCATCAGAATATGTCCGCAGAAGCGTTGCCAATAACTTAAATGATATTGCAAAAGATAATCCGCAGATTGTACTTGAAATTGCTTCAAAATGGAAAGGACACAGTAAAGAAACTGACGGAATTATAAAACACGGCTGCCGAACTTTATTAAAACAAGGTCATCCTGAAATTTTAAGTCATTATGGCTTAGAAAGCTCCAATATTGAGCTTTCTTCTTTTGAAATAATAACTCCCATTGTAAAAATTGGAGATTATCTGCAATTCCAATTTCATTTAAATAATAAAAATAATGAACCAAAAACGATTCGTTTAGAATATGCTGTTCATTATAAAAAAGCAAAAGGGCATTTGGCGAAAAAAGTCTTTAAAATCAGTGAGAAAACCTATCAGCCCAATCAATTAACCAAAATCGAAAGAAACCAATCTTTTAAATTGATTACAACGAGAGTTTTTCATACGGGAGCGCATCAGTTGTCGATTATTATAAATGGAACTGAGAGTGAAATTTTAGAATTTGAATTGATTGATTAATTTCTAAACACATAGAAACATAGTTTTCAGTGCTGTAAAAAGGCATTTCACTTGCATTAACAAACATAGCTATGTGTGAAAATCTAGATTTTTTTTTAGATAATCTTCCTTTTACAATTTTAAATCTATGTTTCTATGTGTTAAATTTAATCTACACTACAAAAACAACATCGTAGGTTTTCCTTACTTTTATAATTCAAAAACAAGTTTTCTTAATCTAAATTAAGTTACAAACACGCCCAGTTGTTCTAATTTTGTTTTCAAATCAAATAAAAATACCATGTCAAATATCAGTTTAATCATCGAAGAACGTGCTGCCAATATTGGTAATTTTATGGTGGGTCGTTTATTGCCTTTCCGTGAAAAAAGAGCTGTCGGACCATTTGTGTTTATTGATCATATGGGACCTGCACATTTAAATCAACATCAAAATATGGATGTTCCGCCGCATCCGCATATCGGACTTTCGACTTTGACCTTTTTGTTTGAAGGAAGCATCATGCACCGTGATAGTTTAGGAACAGAATTAGAAATAAAACCAGGTGCTGTAAACTGGATGACTGCCGGAAAAGGAATCGTGCATTCTGAAAGAACACCAGAATATTTAAGACATTCAGACAAAATGCTTCACGGATTGCAGATTTGGGTAGCGCTTCCTAAAGAATTAGAGCAAATGGATCCGAATTTTACACATGTTGAAGCTGATGGTATTCCAGCTTGGGAAGAAGACGGAGTTTCATATAAATTAATTGCCGGTGAAGCTTTTGGCAAAAAATCCCCGGTTCCTGTTTACAGTCCGCTTTATTTTATTGAAATCAAAAGTACCGATGCTAAAAAAATAAACATTGGCAAGGATTTATTCGGCGAAAGCGGTTTGTATATTTTAGAAGGAACAATTAAAAGCGGTGAACACGTTTATGAGCCGAAACAAATTTTAATTACAACCGACAGTACACTCTGCGAGTTTGAAATTTCCGAAAACTCTAGGGTTTATATCTTTGGAGGAACTCCGTTTCCTGAAGAACATTTTATCTTTTGGAATTTTGTTTCTTCAGACAAAAACCTCATCGAAAAAGCAAAAACTGACTGGACAAACCAAACTTTCCCAAAAGTTCCAGGCGAAACAGAATTTGTTCCATTACCTGAACCGAGAATCAAATAAATATGAATACTATATCAGCAAAAATAGATACGCGTTTGTATCGAACAGAAATAGCATCAGCCAGCGGAAACATTTTAATTTCTGATGAACCTCAGGAAATTGGAGGAAAGAATTTAGGCCTGAATCCAACAGAACTTTTGGCGGCATCATTGGCTTCCTGCACAGTAATTACTTTACGAATGTACATTAATCGTAAACAATGGAACGTTTCAGAAATTAATGTCAAAATTGATTTCGAAAGAAATTCTGATCGAAATGTATCATTATTCACAAGAAAAATTGAAGTAATTGGCGAAGTTGACGATACACAAAGGCAACGATTAGAAACTATTGCCAATAGCTGCCCAATACATAAAACACTTACACATTCAATAGAAATTAAAACCACATTAATATAATTTATCATGGAAATTCAACAAATTAACGATACAAGAAGAGGATATTTTGAAGCCGTAGAAGATGGAAAACAAGCCGGAAAAATGACTTACACCTGGGCTGGTGACAGCAAATTTATAATCGACCACACAGAAGTTAACGAAGAATTTAACGGAAAAGGTGTTGGCAAAAAATTAGTTATGGCTGCCGTAGAATATGCGAGAGCTAATAACCTGAAAATTATTCCGCTTTGCCCTTTTGCAAAAAGCGTTTTTGACAGGGTTGAGGCAATTCATGATGTATTGTTTTCTTAAGGTTCAAAGTGGCAAAGGAACAAAGGCTCAAAGGTTTTTTCGTAGAGACGCACTGCAGTGCGTCTTTCGCATTTTATGAACTTAGGTAATCTAAAAAAGACTTAGCGTTCTTTGCGAAAAACCTTAGCGAGCTTTGCGGTAAAAAACCAACACAACGAAAATCAATTTTTTAATCTCCTCCAAAACTCTTACATTTGCATGTAATTTAAACTTAGAGTATGACAAGGATAATTACGCTTTTCTGTATTTTTATAGCGCAAATCGGCTTTTCTCAAACAGCTGAAAGTTATTTAGAAAAAATCAGAAATAATGAAGCTCTCTTAACAGCTTTTTTTCAACAAATGCCAAAAGGAGGCGATTTACACCACCATTTTTCAGGATCGGTTTATGCAGAACCACTTTTAGAAAGAGCCATTGCAGAAGACTTTTATTTGAATTTAGAAACCATGGAAGTTTCTAAAACCAAACCTGAAAAAGGAAACTGGCAGACTTTTTCTTCTCTTAAAAACAACGGAAAATTAGCTCAATACGAACAACAGGTAATGCAAACCTGGTCGGCTAAAGATTATAATGGCTCTGTTCCTTCTGATGATTTATTTTTTGATTCTTTTATGAAATTTGAACCCACTATTGCAGGTCATTTTGCAGAAGGAATGCTTGAATTAAAAAAACGCGCCATTAGTGAAAATGTAAGTTATATAGAAACACAACTATCAACAATTCCCTGCGATATGAATATTTCTGATTTAACTGATTTTAATACAAAACTTCGTCAGGCAGCCAGTCAAAAAGATGAAAAAGCAGTATTAAAACTTTTAGACGAATTGTACAAATCGATTGAGAAAAAAGATGCTAAAAAATATGCCGAAGATTTCAATAACAATTTCATAGCAAAACTGCATAAAGATTTAAAAATTGACGATGAGCGTTTTGCCATGCGTTACCAAAATTTTGTGCTGCGTTTTATGGAACCGGTTGATTTATTTAAAAATCTGATTATCGCTTTCATTTCTTCAAACGAAAGCAAATTAACTGCCGGCGTAAACATAGTTTCTCCTGAACATGGAGAAAATTCAATGAAAGATTACTGGTTACATATGGTAATGTTTAAATACTGCCACTCTAAATTTCCAGATGTAAAATATACTCTTCACGCTGGTGAATTGACTTTAGGTTTGGTGCAGCCAGAAGATCTAACATGGCATATTAACGACGCCATATATGTTGCCGGTGCAAATAGGATTGGTCACGGAGTTGATATCGCTTACGAAGCAAATTCGTATGATTTATTAAAATATATGTCTAAAAATAATATTCCTATTGAGATCAATTTAGCAAGTAATGAGTTCATTTTAAAAGTAAAAGAAAACAGACATCCGTTTACGCTTTACAAAGAATTTAATGTTCCAATTGTAATCAGTACAGACGATGCAGGAATTTTAAGAAGTAATATGACCGAACAATATGTTTTATTAGCAAAAAGATATCCTGATGTTAATTACGAAGTAATAAAGAAATACGTTTACAACAGCATCAATTACAGTTTTATTCAGGATGAATCGGTTAAAAAACAATTAATAAAAGATCTTGATAATAGATTTAAAATTTTTGAAGCGAAGTTTTCTAAAAACTAAAACTGTTAATTTGTGTAAAAATTGCACGCAGATTTTAAACAGATTTAAGCTGATGAACGCAGATTTTTTTTATGTCAAAATATTAAAAAATAAAATCTGTTTAAATCTGCAAAATCTGCGTAAAAAAAATATTTATAAATATGATTCTAGAAGCCGCATATCTTTTTGTAAAACCTGAATTAGCACCTCAATTTGAAGCTGATTTTGCAAAAGCAAGCCAATACATCTCATCAATTGATGGTTATTTAGGACATCGCTTAGAGAAATGTCTTGAAGTTGAAAACAAATATCTTTTATTGGTTGATTGGAATACACTTGAAGATCATACTGTAGGTTTTAGAACTTCTGAAGCATATCTAGAATGGAAAAAGATTTTACATCATTATTATGAGCCGTTTCCTATTGTAGAACATTTCGAAACGGTTTTTGAGAATAAAAAATAATCTTAGCCACAGATTAAAAGGATTAAAAAGGATTTTTTATTTTCCTTTAAACAATCTGTGGCAAAAAAAATAAATTCATGCTAATTCGAGCAATTCGTGGCAAAATAAAAGAACAATGAATATCAAACTCATCGCCATTGGCAAAACTGATAATAAATCACTTCAAACCTTGATTGACGATTATACCAAACGTTTGTCGTTTTACATCAAATTTGATTTGGAGATTATTCCCGATATCAAAAACGTAAAAAACTTATCTGAAAGTCAGCAAAAAGAAAAAGAAGGCGAATTGATTCTGTCTAAACTTTCACCAGCCGATCAGTTGATTTTATTGGATGAAAACGGAAAAAACTTCTCCAGTGTTAGTTTTTCTGAAGAACTGCAAAAGAAAATGAATTCGGGAATCAAAACTTTGGTTTTCGTAATTGGAGGCCCATACGGATTCTCTGAAACGGTTTACAGTAAAGCGCAGGGAAAAGTTTCGCTTTCGCTGATGACATTTTCACACCAAATGGTTCGCTTATTTTTTATCGAACAATTATATCGTGGGTTTACAATTTTAAGGAACGAACCTTATCATCATCAATAGAGTTTTTTGTTTTTTTGTTTCAGGTTTTCTTTATTTCAGGTTTCAAGTTTTAGTTAATGAATTCTACCGGAAGTTTATCAAGATTATAAGTTACATGTTTTTGCAGTAGAATTTTATACTGAATATATTCTTCATAACTCATGTTTTTATCGAAGAAAAATACCAAATCTGGCACTCTTTCAAATTTTATACTGTAAAAATGTTGTAATATTTCTGAAATTTTTATTTCCTTATTTGCCATGAAAACCTGTTTTTTTCCTTTTCTAAAATAAACTACCAAATTTTCTCTACTTGGCTTTTCCGTTTTATAATACACTTTCGTAAAAGGCACAAAGGCTAGATTTTTCCCGATAGAATCTGCATAAGAATAATAATTTTCTGCATTTTCGTTTTTATGGGCGCTGTCAGCTCGCTTTTTTTCCTGTAATTTCATTACTTCCGGAATTACCAATTTTAAAGGCAGACGTTTGTCAATATTGAAAATCCAGTTGGTTGAAATTATCGCACTTTTACGGTTTACATCTGCGATTGTATCTTTTCCTTCGGTTTCAAAAAAGATATAAATTGGCGAAAGATCTTGTACGTCTTTTACAATTGTTATGTTTGATTTTGGAAGTAAAACATCTTGTTTTTTTCCGCAGGAGAAAAGAAGAAAAGCAATAATTAGAGCAACGTATTTCATATTCATTTTTATTTTAGTACAAAGTATGTCATTCCGAGGAACGAGGAATCGCACTAGTACTTCCTCAAAGAAAGTCGTCAATCTTTGTCGAGTTTCGAGTACGATTCCTCGTTCCTCGGAATGACAAACCAAGCGATTATTTATATCATAAACTTAATTTATTAAACAAAGCCACACATTCCGCCGCTTCTTTTACATCGTGAACACGAAGGATTTTCACTCCTTTTGTCAACGCAATTGTATTCAAAAAAGTTGTTCCGTTTAAAGCTTCCTGCGCCGTAATATTAAGTGCTTTATAAATCATCGATTTTCTTGAAACACCTGCTAAAACAGGTAATTCTAATAAATTAAAAAGTTCCATTTTTTGCATGACTTCATAATTCTGATCTGTTGTTTTTGCGAAACCGAAACCGGGATCAAGAATCAAATCGTTAATTCCTAAACTTCTGGCTTTTTTTACTTTTTCAGAAAAATAGAACAGTATTTCTTTTACAATATCATCATATTGCGTCAAACTCTGCATTGTCTGCGGATTACCGCGCATGTGCATCATAATGTACGGAACGTTGTATTTTGCAATAACTTCAAACATTTTATCGTCTAATTCACCCGCTGCAATATCATTTATAATCGCTGCACCGATTTCTATGCTCGCTTTTGCAACTTCGGCCCTAAAAGTATCGATTGATAATAAAGCTTTCGGAAAATGCTTTAAAATCAATTCTATGACAGGAATAATTCGGTCAATTTCTTCTTGTTCCGAAACAAATTCGGCACTGGGTTTACTTGAATAGGCGCCAATATCAATAAATGCCGCCCCTTCAGAAAGCATTTTATCAACCTGAGAAATGATTTCATCTTCGTTTTTATATTTTCCTCCATCAAAGAAAGAATTGGGCGTGATATTCAAAATTCCCATTATTTTAGGAATCGATAAATCTATAAGCTCACCTTTACAGTTAATCAACATTTTGTTTCAAGTTTTATTGGTTTCAAGTTTCAAGTTGATGCAGATTACGTCAGTTCGAGAACTTGAAACCTGAAACTTGAAACTTTTATTATTTCTTAGTTTCAAGTTATCGGCATTAACACTTTGTTTAGAAAAAACTTGAAACAAAGAAAACCTTAAACTTGAAACTCTTTAATTTAATCCTTATTTTTGGAGAAATTTTAGCAAATATACAGCAATAAATGAAGAATACTTCCCTTGAATTTGATAATGTAATTACGGTTTGCCGAACCTTATTTATCAATAAAATGAAAGATTACGGCAGTGCATGGAGAATTTTGAGACTTCCATCATTGACCGATCAAATTTTCATAAAAGCACAACGAATCAGAAGTTTACAAGAAAATGATATCCGTAAAGTTGATGAAGATGAAAAAGGAGAATTTATCGGAATCATCAATTATTCTATCATGGCTTTGATTCAGTTAGAATTGGGTGTTGTTGATCAGCCGGATCTTGATGTTGAAAAAGCAACCGAATTATACGATGCTAAAGTAAAATTAACCAAAGAATTAATGGAAGCCAAAAATCACGATTACGGCGAAGCCTGGCGTGACATGCGTGTAAGTTCTTTAACAGATTTAATTTTACAAAAGTTACTTCGCGTAAAACAAATTGAGGACAATAAAGGGCTGACTTTAGTCTCTGAAGGTATCGATGCTAATTATCAGGATATGATTAATTATTCCGTTTTTGCTTTAATTCTCAATCCGATAAACAAATAAAATTCCAAAAAAATAATCCCGAAGTTTCGGGACCAAATTCCAATTTTCCAACAAGATTTTGGAATTTGGGATTTAAAAATTCGGAATTTCAACTTTAATATTTACTCCATGAAAAACATCATTACTCAATTCTCCCGATTATTTGTCGGTGTATTATTTATCATTTCCGGATTAATAAAACTAAATGACCCCGTTGGTTTCTCTTATAAATTAACTGAATATTTTAGTGAGCCGGTTTTCAATATGCCATTTTTAGAGCCATTAACATTAGGATTAGCCATTTTCTTAGTGATTTTTGAAGTAGTACTAGGAGTTATGTTATTGGTTGGATACAAAACAAGAACAACAATCTGGGCTTTATTGCTATTAATCGTTTTCTTTACATTCCTTACCTTCTACTCTGCTTATTTTGATGTGGTAAAAGATTGCGGCTGCTTTGGCGATGCGCTGCATTTAACACCTTGGCAGTCATTTACAAAAGATGTTGTTTTATTATTTTTTATTTTGGTTTTGTTCATCAATCAAAGATTAATAAAACCATTATTTTCAACTCCAAAAACCAATTTTGCAGTTTATGTAAGCGTAGTTTTATGTGCTTTTATAGCTGTTTGGGTTTTAAACCATAATCCGATAAAAGATTTCCGTCCTTACAAAGTTGGAACTAACATCGAAAAAGGAATGGAAATTCCTGAAGGTGCTCCAAAATCAGTAGTCGAAATGGTGTTTATTTATAAAGTAAATGGCGTTGATAAAGAATTTACAGAGAAAGATTTAATGAATATTCCTGAAGGTGCAACATTTGTTGACAGAAAAGATAAAGTGATTACAGAAGGATATGTACCGCCAATTCACGATTTTACAATGACTAAGGACGATTCTGATTACAAAGCAGAATTACTAAAAGAACCAAAATTATTGATTTTTGTAACTTACGATTTAACTAAATCTGAACCGGCCGGGATGAAAAAACTAGCCAAAGTTACTGCAGAAGCTAAAGCAAAAGGTTATAAAGTAATTGCAATGACGGCTTCTGGAGCGGAGGAAATTGCAAAAGCAAAAAAACAATATAATTTAGATGTCGATTTTTATTTCTGCGATGCAACAGCTTTAAAAACTATTGAAAGAGCAAATCCAAGTATTGTAGTATTACACAACGGAACTATTGTTCAAAAAGTACACTATAATGATGTTGATGATTTAAAACTATCTGATGTCGCTTATGGCATTTAAAAAATCATATCATTCAAAAAAGCTGCAATTTGTATTGCAGCTTTTTTTATTGAAACCTGACGTTTTTTTGCCTTTAAAATTAGTCTCAAAATAAAAAAATCATTCATTTTTTGTATTTAAAAAAATACCGGTCAAAAAAATCCAGGATTTTAACCTCAACTATTACGATTTCATTCAGCTTTTTCTAACCGAAAATTAACTTTTTGTTACAAAATAAACGACTCTTCAAATTTTGTTAATCTGTATTTGGCTTTCCAATTGTTTGTTTAACTTTGTTAAAAATCATTTATTGTATGAAACAATTAGCGCTAATCATTATTTCATTTATAACTTTCTCATGCACACAGGCTCAGAAAACAAGTTTTTCGAAAGAAGCTTTGTCTGAAAAATTATTAACCCTTGATGGAGGCCAGGCTTCTTTCAAAAACATTTTAAAAAAATATAAAGGAAAAACTTTAGTCATTGAAGTTTGGGCTTCATGGTGCGGCGACTGTGTAAAAGCTATGCCAAAAGTTAAAGAGCTGCAGGCTAATAATCCTAATGTTTCATATCTATTCCTTTCTGCAGATAAAACTGCTGAAAAATGGAAAATTGGAATCGAAAAACACGAATTAAAAGGCGATCATTTTATGATGAACGATGGAATGAAAGGTGTTTTTGGAAAAGCTATTGACTTAGACTGGATTCCGAGATATATTATCGTAGACAAAACTGGAAAAATTGTTTTATACCGTGCTATCGAAACTGATTTCGACAAAATCAATGAAACTTTAGCAAGTCTAAAATCAATATAAATGTCAAAAATCAATTTCAATTTTTGACTTTACTTCATTAAAAACAAAAAATTAAAAAAATAACAAAAACTACCAAAATGAGAAAAAAGATTGTTGCAGGAAACTGGAAAATGCATAAAAACGCAGCACAGACTGAAGAATTGTTAAGCGAATTAATTACTAAAATACCAGCACAAACTACTGCGCAAGTAATCGTTGCTCCAACATTTGTAAACTTGCAAGCTGCTGTGGCAAAAGTAAAAAACACAACTATAGGTGTTGCTGCTCAAAACGTTCACCAGGCTGAAGGCGGCGCTTTTACAGGAGAAATTTCTGCAGATATGTTAACAAGTATTGGTGTTAATACCGTAATTCTGGGGCACTCTGAGCGTAGAGCTATTTTTCACGAAACTGATGCATTAATCGCAAATAAAGTTGATACTGCTTTAAAACATGATTTAACTGTAATTTTCTGTTTTGGAGAAGAATTAAAAGATCGTCAGTCAGGGAATCATTTCAATATTGTTGAAAATCAATTACGTGATGGGTTATTCCACATTGCAAAAGAATCCTGGACAAAAGTTGTTTTAGCTTATGAGCCTGTTTGGGCAATTGGAACTGGAGAAACTGCTTCGCCAGAACAAGCACAGGAAATGCACGAATTTATCAGACAAACTATCCGTAAAGCTTTTGGGGCTGAAATCGCTGATGAAGTTTCTATTTTATACGGTGGTTCTGTAAAACCAGAAAATGCTAAGGAAATCTTCTCTAAACCAGACGTTGATGGTGGTTTAATTGGAGGTGCTGCTTTAAAAGCAGATGATTTCTTAGCAATTGTAACGGCTATCTAAATTTATTTTTTAGCCACAGATTAAAATGATTTACACAAATTTTATTTTCTGTGTTTTTTCGCAACAAATTCACGAATTCAAATTCAAAAAATTCGTGAATTCGTAGCAAAAAAAATCCTTTTAATCCTTTTAATCTTTTTAATCTTTTTAATCTGTGGCAAAAACAAAATATAAGCGATACTCAAAAAGTGTCGCTTTTTTTATATTTTAAATAATTCTTAAATTAAGAATGTTCACTTAGATTTTTGAACAACTTCTGCTTTGGATTCTTACCTTTGCAAAAAAATTATTTATGTCAAATATATATTTAGGATATCATTTTACGATAGAGCCAAAGGAACTTGGTTCAGAAATTTTAGTTGCTGAATTAGGCGAAAAAGCGTTTGAAAGTTTTACAGAAACAGAAAACGGAATTTCGGCTTTCGTGAAAAAAGATTTATGGGATGAGAATATTCTGGATGATATTTACATTTTACAATCAGAAGAGTTTAAAATTGAATATACAATTGAAGAAATCGATCAGGTAAACTGGAACGAAGAGTGGGAAAAGAATTTCGAACCTATTGATGTTGACGGAAAATGCCATGTCCGCGCTCCTTTTCACCCAAAAACAGATGCTGAATTTGATATCGTAATCGAACCAAAAATGAGTTTTGGAACCGGGCACCACGAAACAACCCACATGATGATTCAGCATTTATTAGAAATGGATATTAAAGGCCTTAAAACTTTAGACATGGGCTGCGGAACTGCTATTTTGGCTATTTTGGCAGAAATGAAAGGTGCAGAACCAATCGATGCCATTGATATTGACAATTGGTGTTATTTAAATTCTATCGAAAATGCCGAACGCAATAATTGCAGACATATCAGCGTTTACGAAGGCGATGCTGCTTTATTAGCCGGGAAAAGTTACGATTTGATTATTGCTAACATCAATAGAAATATTTTATTAAACGATATGCAGAGTTATGTAGATTGTTTAAACAAAAATGGAATTATATTATTTAGCGGTTTTTATGAAGAAGACATTCCTTTTATTGATGCTTCCTGCACTGAAAAAGGGCTAACATATGTTAAAAAAATTCAAAGAAACAACTGGGTTTCATTAAAATACGTAAATTAGTTAATAGTAATTACAGCAGTACAAAAAACTAAAAAGAAATGAGTACTAAAGAAAAAGTAAGAGAAAGAGTTCGCGAAAAAGAGGCGACCGGATTCAATAACGAAATCATTGTGTATAACGACGATGTGAACACTTTTGACCACGTAATTGATACCTTAATGCGAGTGTGTAATCACACATCTGAACAAGCAGAACAATGTTCCTTAATTGTACATTACAACGGAAAATGCACTGTAAAAACAGGACCAATGGATAAATTAAAACCTCAATGTACACAACTTTTGGAAGCTGGACTTAGCGCCGAAATTGTTTAATTTACCAATAATTTAAAAAACATTCTATTTTATTCTATATTTGGGATAAAATAGAATGTTTTTTTATGGAAGAATATGGAAAAATATTAATTATCGCAATGCCGATTTTTTTAGTCTTAATTGTAATTGAAAAACTATATGGCATTTACAAAAAAAACGATACTGCTCCATTAATTGACAGTGTTTCCAGCATCAGCTCTGGAATTACCAATTCTGTAAAAGATGTTTTGGGACTAAGCGTCACTTTTCTTTCCTATGAATGGATGGTTTCAAAAATTGCTATTTTCCATCAGGAAGCTAACGTTCTCTCCTATATTATTGCCTTTTTTGTCATCGATTTTTACGGCTACTGGAGCCATCGACTGGCGCATCAAATTAATTTCCTTTGGAACAAACATGCCATTCACCACAGCAGTGAAGAGTTTAATCTTGCCTGTGCGCTTCGTCAGCCCATTGCGAGTCTTGTTAATTTGTTTACTTTTCTCCTAATTCCTGCAGCTTTATTAGGCGTTCCGGCTTCTGTAATTGCTATTACACTTCCACTCCATTTGTTTTTACAATTTTGGTATCATACCAAACACATTAAAAAAATGGGATTTGCAGAGCACATTATAGTAACGCCTTCGCATCATCGTGTTCATCATGCTATAAACCCTGAATATTTAGATAAAAACCATTCGCAGATATTTATTTTCTGGGACAAACTTTTTGGTACTTTTCAGGAAGAATTAGATGATGTTCCTCCTGTTTACGGAATCACAAGACCTGCCAATACCTGGAACCCTGTAAAAATAAATTTTCAACATTTGACGTTATTAATAAAAGATGCCTGGCGTGCTGAAAACTGGAAAGATAAACTTACAATCTGGTTTAAACCAACCGGATGGAGACCTGAAAATTTCGAAGAAAAATATCCGGTAAACAAAATTGAAGATGTTTTTAATTTTGATAAATACGGAACACAGAATTCGCAAAAACTAATTTATTGGTCGGTTACACAAATTCTAATTACGCTTTTGTTTGTGAGTTTTCTTTTTGATAATATTGCCAAAATTGGCCTTCCAGATATCTTTGTTTACGGCTTTTTTATTCTCGTTACTATTTACAGTAATTCTGAATTAATGGACAAAAGCCGATTTGCTGTTTTTTGGGAAGGTTTTCGGTTATCAATTGCTATTGGTATTATAGCATTTTACGGCGATTGGTTTGGTTTAAATTCAGTTTTCTCTTTAAGTAATTATATAATTTTAGGGTATTTAAGTTTATCATTTTTGATAACGATTTACTTTGTAACCATCAATTTTAGAACTAACCAAAACCAAACCATAAAATCTCAAACCACATAATGAAAAACACCGTATTTTTTAAAATTTATATTGCTTTCAGCTTTACTTATTTACTGCTTTTATATCTTGGGTATGAAAGTTTAGACTGTTATTTAAAACCTGCTCTAATTCCTTTGTTAATTGTAGGAGTTTATTTTTCTAAAAAATTCCCAACGCAAAATATCCTTATAACAGCGTTGGTATTTTCCTGGATTGGCGACGTAATTTTGCTTTTTGCAGACATTGCCGAAATCTATTTTATTCTGGGGCTGGTTTCTTTTCTAATCGCTCACATTATGTATTGTATCCTTTTTAATAGACAGATTAAAGAGAAAGTAAAAAAGGATGCTATAATTTTTATTTTCGGAAGCCTCATTATTGCTTGTTATTTAATCGGAATGTTATCGGTTTTACTACCTGCTTTAGGCGATTTAAAAATTCCGGTTATCATTTATGCCAGCGTAATTTCTGTTATGCTTTTGTTTGCTTACAACGGACTTTTAATTTGGAAAAAACCTGCGAATCAATATGTTTTTTTGGGGGCGCTGTTTTTTGTAGTTTCTGATAGCATATTGGCAATCAACAAGTTTCATATGCCAATTCAAAAAAGTTCGTTCATTATTATGCTTACTTATCTTGTGGCACAATATCTGATTGTAAAAGGTATATTAAAACTGAATTTAAAAAAGGAAGTATAATAGCACGCAGATAACACAGATTAAACAAATTATCACGGAGTTTTTATTCTATTTTCTTTTTGAATTTATAATCTGTGACAAAAACCTTTTACATTTGTGTGACCAAAATAAACCTCAACCATGAAAAAAATAAGTCTTTTTATTATTCTATTAATTTCAGTAACTTCTTGTATCAGTACAAAATCTACTTTGAAAAATGTAGACGATAATGCTCCTGATTTAATTTTAAATAAGAATAATACGTTTGTTATTACACAATTTAGCAAAGACAAAAAATACGGCTATGATCCTGATTATCCTGTAAATATATTTTTTAGAAATACGCAGGATGAAGCGACAAATGAGGTTCGTTTTTTGAATGCTTTAGCCGGCCCTAATGGTGAAAAAATCACTTATAAACGTTTAGAAACCTGCTGCCCTTTTCCAACTAAAAGAAGCAACATGGGCGCCGGATTTTTAAATGTATATGAACTAACCTGGGAAGGACAAAAAAAGTCTGTAACACTGTATTTGAATATTTATGAAAAAGGAATTTTAATGGTTCCGATGGGATTGTCTTTGAAGAAAGAGTAAATTATAATTGACAAAAATATAAGCCGAAATGTTTGGGACAACTCCTTTAATTTTAATCGTTTTACCTTTATTATTTCAATTAATATTTGGCACAATTGCAATTTTAAAACCTATTTTCTTAAGGTTTAAAGCTGTATTAATTACAAATATAGTTCTTCAAATTGTTCTCTCAATTGTTTCATTTTATATCGGCTCATATAATTTTTCAAAGTATTTTGAACAAAATCCTACTTCTACAAGATGCGGAATGCCGCTTATCGGTCTCGCTTCATCTATTATATTTTCTTCTTTAGTTCTTCTGATCGTTATTATTATTCAATATTTTGTAAAAAGATTACTAGATCGTAAAACTAAATTGTAATGTTTTATTATACTTGTTTTCGAAGCAAAAATTCTTTTTTGAGAAAGCCATTTTTTTGACTTTTATAAAAGAATCCAGAAGTTTCGGTACAAAATCATTCTAAAAAGCAAGAAAAAACACAATTAAAGAAAAATATTACATTATTAACAATTATTGGTCTTAAAATAATCTTAAATCTTCATCTGCTATTCATAAATCATAACTACCTTTGCATTGCAAAAAAAATAATTTTATGAACTTACAGCATATTCCACAAATTAAGCATACTGACAGCGGGAATTTCTTTTTATTGGCGGGGCCTTGCGCTATTGAAGGAGAGGAAATGGCTCTTAGAATTGCTGAAAAATTAGTTGGTATTACCGACAAACTTCAGATTCCTTATGTTTTTAAAGGGTCTTTTAAAAAAGCAAATCGTTCCAGAATTGATAGTTTTTCTGGAATTGGAGATGAAAAAGCTTTAAAAATTTTAAGAAAAGTTTCAGAAACTTTTCACATTCCAACAGTTACAGACATTCATACTAACGAAGATGCCGATATGGCAGCACAATATGTTGATGTTCTACAAATTCCTGCATTTTTAGTCCGTCAGACTGATTTAGTTGTTGCAGCAGCTAATACCGGCAAAACAGTAAACCTGAAAAAAGGGCAATTTATGAGTCCGGAAAGTATGAAGCATGCTGTACAAAAAGTATTAGACTGTAATAATGAAAATGTTATGGTTACAGATCGCGGTACTATGTTTGGTTATCAGGACATGATTGTTGATTTTAGAGGAATTCCTACTATGCAGCAATATGCAACAACGGTATTAGATGTTACGCATTCTTTACAGCAGCCAAACCAAACTGCCGGAGTAACAGGAGGAAGACCTGATATGATCGAAACTGTAGCTAAAGCTGGTATTGCAGTGGGTGTTGACGGAATTTTTATCGAAACACACTTTGATCCTGCAAACGCAAAAAGCGATGGCGCTAACATGCTTCATTTAGACTATTTTGAAGGTTTAATGAATAAGTTGGTTGCTATTAGAAAAACTGTAAACGCCTTTTAATTTTTTATCTAATATTTCTTTGAAAACAAAATTTTTATTTTTGCCTTTCTTTTTAATGTGTTTTGCTGTCAACACATTTGCTCAGGAAGAAATTGCAATACAAGACAAATACACAGCACACAATAAAGGAAAGTTCTTTGTTTCTTGGGGTGGTAATAGAGAAAGTTACTCAAAATCTGATGTGACATTTACCGGAAAAGATTACAAGTTTAGAGTAGAAAACATGGCTGCTCACGACAAACCTAAAGGATGGCATGTTGATTATATCAACCCTGCTAATATGACAATTCCGCAGACTAACCTGAAATTTGGTTATTTTATCAGCGATCATTACAGCGTTGCCATTGGTGTTGACCACATGAAATATGTAATGACTCAGAATCAAACGGCCAAAGTTAATGGTTATATTAATTTACCTGCGAATGATCCTGCTGCTGCTCTCTACAATGGAGATTACATCAATAGACCTGTAGATATGTCTTTAAATGGTGCTATAGAAGGTGGTTATGACATGGGTGTTACTAATCCAAATGGTCCTGCATTTTTAATGTACGAGCATACAGATGGTTTAAACTACATCAATACTGAAGTTGCCAGACATGATGACATTTCAAAATGGTTTGGTTTACCAAATATTGATAAAGTTCAAATTAATTTAACTGAAGGTATTGGCGGAGGAATTTTATATCCTAAAACAAATACAACTCTTTTAGGAAAAGAACGTCACGATGATTTTCATGTTTCAGGTTATGGTTTATCAGCAAAAGCAGGTATTAACTTTACTTTCTTTAAACACTTCTATCTTCAGGGTGAGCTAAAGGGCGGTTATATTGATATGCACGATATCAAAACTACTGTAAGTAATGAGGATAAAGCATCACAACACTTTTATTTCTTTCAAAGAATTATTGCTGTTGGCGGTATTTTTAGAATCTAATACTTCTTCAAAAATATATTCTAAAAATAGTTATCATTTATTTGGTAACTATTTTTTTTATTATTTACTTTGCAACTCAAAGTACTTTAAATACTTTTTGATAAGCTATGAAAAAACAAAAATATATTTTTCTAATCATTACATTTCTGCTGAGTTTTGGCTGTGCATTATTTGTGGCGATGAAAGTTTTTCCAAATAATCCATTTTCTAAAGCAAAATCTGAAACGAATATAGTTTTAGATAAAATTCAGGATGGAGATATTATATTCCAAACTTCACAATCTCCTCAATGTGAAGCGGTGAGAATTGCAACCAATTCTAAATTTTCTCATTGCGGTATCATTTATAATATAAACGGAAATTGGTTTGTTTTTGAGGCAGTTCAGCCTGTGAAACTTACACCGCTTGATGAATGGATTCAGCACGGAAAAGACAATAAATATGTGGTAAAACGATTAAAAAATGCTGATAAAGTTTTAACCCCGCCCGTTCTTCAAAAAATGAAAGATTACAGCCAGCAGTTTGATGGAAAAGAATATGATGCCTATTTTGAATGGACTGATACAAAGATTTATTGTTCTGAATTAGTTTGGAAGATTTATAAAAACGCCGCCGGAATCGAACTTTCAAAACTAAGAGAATTGAAGAGTTTTAATCTAGAAGATCCAAGGGTTCAAAAAATATTAAAGGAAAGATATGGTAATGAAATTCCGTTAGAAGAAAAAGTAACTGCCCCTTCTGACCTAGCCAATTCAAATTTGCTTACAGCTATAATTGATAATTATTAAAATTCAATAAAAGCTAATGCTAAAACCAATTAGCTTTTTTATTTCACTATTCACTTTGAAATTCAAAGAACTTTTAACTACCCAAAATATGAGAGATTATTTAATTGAAAGATTATATGAATACACAAAAAAGCCTTATCAAAAATATTTTAAGAAGAATGAGCCATGGGAAATTAATAAAGCCGAATTAATGAATTTCCCGAAAGATAGTTTGGGATATGGTTTAGGAAATTTTCTCTATAAACATCATTTTGATATTCAGGAAAAACTGGAAGATCATGATATTATTCATGTTTTAACTAATACCGGAATTTCTGTTTATGAAGAAATCGGGATGCAGTATTATCTTCTTGGCAATGGAAAAAGAAGTTTGTATTTGTTCATGGTAATTTTATCAGGAACATTATTTTATCCAAAACAGATAAAATACTTCGTTCGACAATTTATCAGGGGAAAACGAGCGCATTCATTCTATTATCTGGATTTTTCAAAAATGCTTTTAATGCCCATAGTATCTATTCAGCAAACATTTAAAATTTAAACCTTATGAAAACCATCAACCATAAATCTTTTGAAGAAAAACAATCTACTGAATTAGCAATTGGAACCTTTATAATCATTACACTGCTGTTTATACTTTATATTGTGTCAAATGAAAGTTCAAATATCTTAATCATTGCGTGGCCATTTGTACTTTCTGCAATAGTATTAAATACGATAATGCTTTTTTATTTAACAGAAAGATTTATTCATCTTCCTGAGCAAAGGAGAGATATTGCGGTTAAAATTTTAATTCTGTTTTCTAATATTCCAATTACATTTTTTTATTATTTAGTAATGAAAAATTAAACTTAGAATTTTATCAAATAAAAAAAGCTGCGAGTTTATACTCGCAGCTTTCAAATATGCTGATTAAAAAGTCTTAATTTGCTGATGGAAGAACAATTCCCGTTTGGTCTATTAAATAGATTAACGAAGTCATCGTTGCTGCCCCAAGCTCTAATTCTCTTTTGTTAATGGCATCAAATTTATCGTTTGCTGCGTGGTGATAATCAAAATAACGCTGTGAATCTGGCATTAAACCTGCTTTTACAATTGTTTTTGAAGTTAAATGCTCAATATCTGAACCTGCATGTCCTTTGATAAAACTATTAATAAAATATGGCTCGAAGAAATCTTTAAATCCTTGAATCTTTTTAAAATTAGCATCGTCAGCTTCGATAGAAAAACCTCTTGGAGTAAATCCGCCTGAATCACTTTCTAAAGCAAAAATATGGTTCTCGTTCTTTTGTTTTGAAACTTCCTCATATTTAGCACCGCCTTTTCCTCCATTTTCTTCATTCATAAACAAAACAACGCGAATAGTATTTTTTGGTTTATAGTTTAGGTTTTTCAAAATACGGACAACTTCCATACTTTGTACTACTCCTGCTCCATCGTCATGAGAACCATCGGCTAAATCCCAAGAATCTAAATGCCCGCCAACAACAATAATGTTCTCCGGAGTTACAGTTCCTGTTAATTCTCCAATAACATTATAGGATAATGCATCCGGCAATGTTTCACAAGATTGTTTGAAATAGAATTTTAAAGCCGGATTTGCTTTTAATAATTTACTCAATAATTCAGCTCCATTTGTGCTGATTGCCGCTGCCGGAATATATTGATTTTTAGGTAAATCATCGTAGCTTTGAGCTCCTGTATGAGGAAAATCGTCTAAACGAAAATTTAATGAACGCACAATTGCACCCACTGCCCCAAGTTTTGCAGCTTCTTTTGCACCACTTCTTCTTTGATCTCCTGCACCTGAATAAGATTCAAATGCTGCGATATTTTCAGGATTCATTGGTCTGTTAAAAAATACAATTTTACCTTTTACTTTATCTCCAAGACCTTTCAATTCGTCAATGCTTTGTACTTCGATTACCTCAGCAGTAATTCCTGTTTTTGGAGTTGCAACTGAACCTCCAAGTGCGCAGATTGGCACCGCAGTTTTTACTTTTCCATCTAAAATAAAAGCAGTTTCTTTTTCGCCTCGAACCCAGTGAGGAACCATAACTTCCTGAAGATAAACTTTGTCAAGCCCCAGACCTTCTAATTGTCTTTTTGTATACTCAACAGCTTCTGCAGCACCTTTTGATCCAGATAAACGGCTTCCGATATCATTTGAAAGATATTCTAACCAAGAATAACATTTAGCTTCGGTTAAAGCTTTTTTATAAAATAATTTAATGTTTTTTTCATCATTTGACTGAGCAAAAGATGCGGTCAATCCATTTAAAACTAAAGCAGTTAAAAGAATCGTTTTTTTCATAATTTTAATAACATTTTGGGGTTATGTTGCTTTTTTGGCTTCTCTTACAAAGAAACAAAATTCTATAGAACTGTCAGGTATTTTTCGCAGCCTTTTCTCAAAAAAAACTCTAATTATAAACCTTTTTTGTTCATAATTAGAGTTTTTCTTGTTTTCTTTAAAATAATGTTACTTTACTTCGATAATCTTATTTTTTATGCCAATACCGTTTTCATTAAAGGCTTCTATAGTAAAATAATACTTTGTTCCTTTGTCTAAACCTCTAAAATCGTACGTGTTATCTCCATAAACCATAATACTGTTGTATAATTTATCCGGAGCAATTCCATAATAAATATTATATCCAACGGCATCATTTTGTTTTTTCCATGAAATCATAGCGTTTCTTGAATCCAGTTTATTTCTGTCCACTTTAAACGACGTAACCGCTTTTGGTTTCTCTGATAATCCATTTCCAAAAACTCTGAAATCTGAAATAGCAAACAATCCAGATGCATTGTGAATGTTAACCATTTTTATGTAACGTGCTTTAAACGATTTTGTTAATTCAACATAATCATGTGGTGCATCTTTATCATTTTTAGATTTGTCAACCACCAAAGTCCAGTTTTGTGCATCATCAGACATAAAAATTTTATACTGATAATAAATATCCATCGCCTTGTTATACTGCGTTGCTTTATGGTCTGCATAATTGATCTGCAAGGCCTTAATTTCCATTTGACGGCCTAAATCCATTTGAAGCCATTCGTCCGGATTTCCTGTTTTAGCAGACCAATAGGTTTGGATATTTTCATCGGTTAAATTTTCAGGGCCATAACAAAATTTCTCGTAAACTTTTTTTCCGCCGTTATCCATTCTGTGTGTTTCAACTTCTAAACATTCCTCAGAAGAAGAAACAGTTACAGGCTTTTTATACGAAAGTAACATCCATCCAGATGAAGCTCCTTTTGTCTGATCACGATTACCCGTTGGAAGAACAATTGGAAAATCTCCATAAGAAGTTATCGAATACATAACATCATCTTTATCAAAACCTGCCGGAAACATATCGATACGACGCTCAAAACGGTCTTTTATAGAAATCTTACATGTTCCTGTGTTCCAATAATTTCCGTAGTTATCTGCAAAAGTATTTCCGTGTCCAGCTCCAATCACAAATCCGCCTGGTTTATATGACATTGGATTGTGTTTTTGATAGGTAAATGGCCCTAACGGATTATCTCCAACATGAACTCCGTTTGCATAACCTTTAAATTCAGTTGCAGGTGCGCCATATTGCATATAATATTTTCCGTTGTGTTTGGTCATCCACGCTCCTTCAATGAAATTTCCCCAAGGTGCTGGTTCCATATCATTGTTTGGGCCAAAACGTTCCCAGCCGTGCGCTGCAGGGTCTAAAACAGCAACTTCTTTGATCTGCCCATACGGACGCTGAATATCTTCTACTTCTGTTGCTTTGTATAATTGTGCATAATCGGCCTGATTTCCTTTTGGAAGCCATGTATTATAATCAACCTCTGTTCCTACAAGCGGCAGCTTTCCGCTTGAACCGTAATACATATATACTTTCTTGTCATCATCCTGAAAAATCGCAGGATCCCAAGTTGGCAGCATGGCTTTGTCTACGTGACGTGTCCATCTTCCTGATTTTGGATCGGCAGTTTTCCAAATTGGATGATCTCTATTCCATGTTGAACCCACATAAAATAAAGTATCGTTTACAACCCACGCCGCAGGGGCGCATTGATCGTCGTCACCAGGTTTTCTTTGAAAACTTCCATAAACAAAATTCCAGTCTGACATATCTTTACTCCAGAAGAAACCTGCCTGATTCGTAGCAAATAAATAGTATTCGCCTTTATAGGTAATAATTACCGGATCGGCACTGGAACGGCGCGATTCAGGAATTCCATTATGATTGTGAGTAGTAAAATTGTATCCAATATTAATTGGATTACAATAAGTTGTTGCAGGTTTATTTGGGTCAAACCAATCTGTTTTCCCGGGAATATTAGCTTTTTGCGGCCAAATACTTGTTGTACAGGCAGCCAAAAGCAATAGGAATATCTTTTTCATTTGTATTCTTTTTAAGTTTATAGAATTCAATCTCTTAGTAAAATGATGATGAAAATCTATTTTTTTTCTTTTAATCTTTCGCTTAAAAGTTCAGGTTCGTTTGTGGTAATGTAATTGAATTTATTTTCTATAATCCAATCCATATCAGCCGCTTCGTTAACTGTCCAGGCATTTAGAATTATATTATTGTCTTTTGCTTCTTTAATCCATTCAGGATGTTTTTTAAAGACTGAATAATGATAATCAACACCGTTAATATTATCTATTTTTACTTCTTTCGGAGATTTATTTCCTTCTAAATACTGCAAAACCGTTTTCTGGTCAACTTGTCTAATTTGTTTTAGAATTTCATAGTCAAAACTTATGTAACAGGTATTTTTATCTGCTTTTAGTTTTTTGATGGTTTCAACTGCTTTTATGGCAGTTTGTTTTCCTCTTTCTTTATTAATTTCCGAAGGTTTTATTTCGCAGACTAAAAGAGTGTGTTTGTTGTTCTTTTTTCCTTCTGAAATATATTCGTGTAATGTTGGAAGTTTTTCTCCATTAGAAAGTTTAAACTTTATTAAGTCAGCATAATTGGTTTGTTCGATAAGCAATTTGTTATAATGCGCATCGTGGTTGATTACGAGCGAATCATCTGCGGTTCTCCAAACGTCAAATTCTGAACCGGGCAATTTTAAGTCAATGGCATGTCTTAAAGATGCGATAGAATTTTCGGGAAGATTATTTTTTTTCCATGCACCACGGTGTGCCACTATTGCATTCTCTTTTACGCAGCACGATTGAAAAACAATTGTTACTGCTAAAAAAAGTGGTATTTTGAGTGCTTTAATAGTTTTCATTATTTTAAAAATTATGATTTATAAAAAATGTTCTTTTATAAAAAAGCCCTCCGTCAACCAAACGAAGGGCCCTTACTAATCAATAAACCAACTATTTAGTTAACTCAAAACTAACTTTCTTGTCGGCAGTTGAATTTCCTCCAACGAAAATATCAAACTGTCCAGGTTCTGCTGCGAATTGCAAATCAGAATTATAAAATTTTAAATCCTCAACAGTAATATCAAAACTTACTGTTTGTTTTTCACCTTTTTTAAGTGCTATTTTTTGGAAACCTTTCAATTCTCTAACTGGTCTTGTTACGGAACCAACTAAATCTCTAATGTATAATTGAACTGTTTCTTTTCCGTCAAAATTTCCTGTATTTGCTACGTCAACCGTTACTTTTAGTTTTCCGCTGAAGTTCATTTTATCAGAAGAAATTTTAAGGTTTGAGTAATCAAAAGTCGTGTAGCTTAAACCAAAACCAAATGGGAATAATGGCTCGTTTCTTTCGTCAATATAGTTTGATCTGAATTTTTCGAATTTTCCTTCTGTATTAGAAAGCGGTCTTCCAGTATTTTTGTGCGCGTAGTAAATTGGTAACTGCCCTACACTTCTTGGAAAAGTTGTTGTTAATTTTCCAGAAGGGTTTACATCTCCAAATAAAACGTCAGCAATTGCGTAACCTGCTTCTGTACCCGCAAACCAAGCATTTAAAATGGCTGGAACTGTTTTTTCTTCGTCAGTAATCACTAACGGACGTCCGTCAAATAATACTACAACTACTGGTTTTCCAGTTTTTAATAATGCGTTTAATAAGTCTTTTTGTGCTTGTGGAATTTCTAAATTCGTACGGCTGCTTGATTCCCCGCTCATTTCAGCAGATTCTCCAAGTGCAGCAATAATTACATCTGATTGCTGTGCAACTTTTAAAGCTTCTGCTAATAATTCTTCTTTTGAACGACCGTCACGGTGTAATGTTTTTCCAAACATTGTAGCTTTAGTTTCAAATTCTTCGTCGTAATCTAAATTACTTCCTTTAGCATATAAAACTTTTGTTGATGGTCCTGCAACTTCCTTAATTCCTGCCAATAATGAAACAGCATTTTCCATTCTTGTAGCTACACTCCATGTTCCCGGCATGTTTTCTTTAGCATCTGCCAAAGGCCCGATTAAACCAATTGTTCCTGATTTTTTAAGAGGTAATAATTGATTTTGGTTTTTTAATAAAACCAATGATTGTGCAGCGATTTGACGTGCTTCTTTTCTGCTGTCTGCTGTGAATATTTCAGTTTTAGCTCTTTTTTCGTCGCAATATTTATATGGATCCTGGAATAATCCTAAATCATATTTTGCTTCTAAAATAAGTCTAACGGCATTATCTATTGTCTCGATAGAAACTCTTTTTTCGTCTAATGATTTTTTCAATGTTCCTAAGAAACCTTCTCCAACCATATCCATTTCTACACCAGCATTTAATGCTAAGGCAGAAACGTCTTGAAGGTTCCCCATTCCATGTTCGATCATTTCAGGAATTCCTGTAAAATCTGTCACTACGAAACCTTTAAAACCCCATTGTTTTCTTAAAACATCTGTCATTAACCATTTGTTTCCAGTTGCAGGAATTCCGTCAATTTCATTGAAAGAAGCCATAACTGAACCTACTCCAGCGTCAACAGCTGCTTTGTAAGGCGGGAAATAATCATTAAACATTCTGATATGGCTCATATCAACTGTATTGTAATCACGACCACCTTCTGGCGCTCCGTACAATGCAAAGTGTTTTACACACGCTAAAATGGAGTTGTTTTTTGAAAGATCGTGCTGTTGGTATCCGTTTACCATCGCTTTTGCAATCTGGCTTCCTAAATACGGATCTTCTCCTGAACCCTCAGAAACTCTTCCCCAGCGCGGATCACGGGAAATATCTACCATTGGTGAAAATGTCCAGTTGATTCCGTCTGCGCTTGCCTCTTTTGCAGCAATCTGTGCGCTTCTTTCAATTAAAGCCATATCCCAAGTACAAGATAATCCTAACGGAATTGGGAATGTTGTTTCGTAACCGTGAATAACATCCATACCAAAAAGCAATGGAATTTTTAAACGGCTTTGTTCTACAGCTATTTTTTGTACTTCTTTAATTTTTTGCACTGATTTTATATTGAACAAACCGCCCACTTTTCCTTCTGCGATATTTTTTGCAACATTTGAGCTGTTTGCCTGCCCTGTTGTAATATCACCAGATGTTGGTAAATTTAACTGTCCTAATTTTTCCTCTAATGTCATTTTTGACATTAACTCTGCTACAAACTCTGACTTAGGTTTAATTTTCACTGTACTTTTTGTGCTCTTTTTTTGAGCGTAACCCAAAACAGCACATCCTAAAAAAAGTAAGACTAATTTGTTTTTCATGTGTATTTAATATTTGTTTTTTAATGGAAATGGAATCGCTTTTCTTCATTCTATTTGTAATTTGGAATCATAGCGATTTCATTCTATAATATTTATTTGTTCATATTCAATTTTTTCTGTTTCAACATCCAGTCATAAATTTCGGGATTGTCATAAACTCTTGTCCAGCTGTCATGCCCTGCATCATCAAAAATAGTTAACTGAACATCTTTTGCATTACACTTTTTTAGCTCTTTATAAACGCTTATGGCATAATCTACTTTTACCACATCATCTAATAATCCGTGGAAAATTCTGGTTGGAATATTGGCTATTTCACAAGTTTTCTCTAACTGAATTAAATCTACAAAGCCAGCGACAGGTACGTTTGCGGCAAATAGATCCGGATGTGCAAAAGCCAAATTCCATGATGCCCAGCCTCCTGAGCTTAAACCAGTAACATATATTCTTTCTGAATCAATTTTGTTCTCTTTCTGAATTTTTAAAATCAGTTCGTAAATTGATTCTGTATCCCAATTCTCCTGTTCTTTGCATTGCGGCGCCAAAACATAAGCGTCTAATGTATTTGTTTTTAAATATTTTAAAGGGCCGTGAACTTTTATTTTTTCAATATCTGTCCCTTTTTCTCCATCTCCTGAAATAAAAACTATTAGCGGCTTTTTATCTTTCGTATTTGCTGGTTTGTGTAGTACATAACCTAATTCATAATTGGTTACTACAACTGTTTTTAACTTTCCTGTTGTTTCACTTTGAGCAAAACCCAATACGGAAATAAAAAGCAATACTAAACCCAGTTTATATTTCATAATAGATTATATCTTAAAAACCGTATTTTCCTGATGTAAAGCCAAGCTTTTTTAAACCTTGTTTAGTATCAGATGCATTCATAAATAACTTCCATAATAAACCAGTTCTGTAGTTTTCTATCATTGGCGCTATTGTTCCCTGATCGATCGCTAAATATCGAGGTGTTACCCAATTGTATTGCGGCGAAAAAGCATCATAAGGCCCTGCTATTCCAACATATTTTGCTTTGTTTTCATCATATAAATAATGCAGAAACTTCATAGATTCTACCGGCGTATAAGGAAACGATGATAATGCAGCAGTTGGCGAAATTACACCATTGTCATTATTAGGCTGGTGTGCTGTATAACCCGTTGTACCATCAGGGTTTCTGGTATAGCTTGCTGTTAATCCCCAGCATTTATCTGAATAATCTTTAAAGCCTTTTGGGTTGGCGATACTGTACTGAACCATAATTTTAGCATGGTTTTGAGTCAATTGCCAGTAATCTGCATATTTATCTTTTAAGTTATTTGGATCTAAACCTAAATAAGAATAATGCGACCAGAACATTGGTCCAACATTTCCAGAAGCCCCATTGTAGTTTAAAACTACCGGAATACCGTATTGAGATCTGCCATCTGCTATAGCCCCATTTCTTGCCCAAGCTTTATGATAAGCTTCTGCAGAAATTGGATGTGTTGGCGAAGAAGCTGCCATTACATACGTAATTAAACATTCGTTATATCCTTCTAGTTTAAAGTTCATTTCCCAACCATAATTTGGAGACCAATGCCAGTATAGTGCATCTTGTCCTTGTGTGTACCAATCCCATTCTACGCCTTTCCAAAGTTCATCAGCTTTTGTGGCTAATTCTTTTTCAGCTGTGCTTCCGTTTTTAAAATATTCTCTGATAGTAATTAATGCCTGGCAGACAAAAGAAGTTTCTACTAAATCTCCTCCATTATCTTTTGTACCAAACGGAATTACTTTTCCTGATTTATTATCCATCCAGTGCGGCCATGCTCCGTGAAAACGTTCTGCTTTTTCCAGAAAAGTTAATGCTGTTGTAAGTCTAGAAACAGCTTCTGCCCTAGGTAAAAAACCTCTTTCTACACCTACAATTATGCTCATTAAACCAAAAGCTGAGCCTCCTGTTGTTATAATATTTGCTTCAAAATTAGGATCATCAGTAAGATATCTTTCTCTTGCAAGTTTTGAATTAGAATCTGCATATTCCCAAAAATATTTTATTGCATCTTTCTGCACCTGATCCATAGCTTCAGCATCTGTTAAAGGCTTTGTTGGTGTGGTTGGAGTTGTTGGTAATGGGGTTCCGCCAGAGGTTCCGTCTGGTCCAGACGATGAACATGAGTTAAAAAAACTAAAAAGAGAGACTATGTATATTGAAATTTTCATGTCGATAAATAATGTATTAACTAATTAAAATACACCTGGAGGATAAACCTCCAGGTGTGTAAAAAATGCTTATCTTTTGTCTTTTTCTAATTTATAAAGAGCTACGACTTCATTGTCAGTAAGAGCTGCATCATAAATTCTGAATTCGTCCATTAAGCCTGTATAATGAAGCATCCACCCATCTGCATTGCCCCAAGGAGCACCTAAATGCTGCTGATAACCTCCAATGATAAATTTAGAAACTTCAGAATTTGCTAATTCTCCATAAGGAGCCCCTCCCGTTGTAGGATCGCTCGCATATCTTTTTGCAATAGATGCAGGGATATTCAGCTTTTGTCCATCAATGTAAATGCTATAAGTAGAACTTGTACCATTGTATGTCCATACTAAATGTTTCCATGTTCCAAACATATTTATTAAAACATTTGCTCCGCCATGCTCAATAAATTGCCCTGCCCAGGGAATACTTGGTGTAACATCTTTTTGAATATGGTTTTTAAGCAGCATTGTTGTTGCTGGTCCTGTTCCTTCAATAAGTGTAAAAATATTTCCCCAAAAATCTGTTTTTTTAGGAAGCATAAATAATGATTGTGCACCGCCAGTATGTGGATCTGTTTTAATCCACATTGAAACTGTTATGCTTTTTACGTTTACTACTGAATTTGCAACTGTATTATATGAAATAAAAGAACTAGGAGATCCTTTATAAGCTTCTCCTTTTATACCGGTTTCATAGGTTACATTTGTTGCTGATCCGTCTGTTATACTATTTTTTGAATCTGCAATATTACCATCAAAACTAAATTTAGATACTAAGTGAGCAGCTGCAATATCATCTGAATTTTCATATCCTCCAATTGACTCATACGGAATTGGACTGTTTACTTTATCAATACTATCTTCGCAGCCAGCAAACAATGCTGAAACCAAAACAAAAGAAAGCATGAAAATAGATTTATTTTTTTTCATTTTTAATGTCTTTAAGAATTAATAACCAGGATTTTGAGCTGATAAACCATTTGCCTGTTTGATGAATGACGCCGGGATAGGAAATAATTCGTTTTTACCCTCAGTAAAAGTTTTTCCATCTACTGCAAAAGCAGCTTTAGCCTGACCTGTACGTACTAAATCAAAAAATCTGTCGTGCTCAAAAGCCATTTCTACTCTTCTTTCTTTCCAAATTGCAATTCTAACATCTGCTTGAGAAACTGCCGGAGTATTTCCTAAACCTGCTCTGTTTCTAATTTGGTTTAATAATGGAATAGCGTCTGAAGTTTGTCCTAGTTCATTTAATGCTTCTGCTTTCATTAATAAAACTTCGGCATATCTTAGGTATTTAATGTCAACATCTGTTTCCCAAGCACTAGTGTATAATGATGAGTAAGCTTTGTAGTTGTATCTTTCATTTTCAACTGTTGTTGGAATAAGTCTTCCATCATATAAAGTTTGTCCTCTAAAAATGATAGTTGCAGCTTTTCTAACGTCACCAGCCTCGTATGCGTTTACTAAACTTTGAGATGGTGTATTAAACCCCCAGCCCCAGCCGCCAGTACCACGAGCACCTTGCGTGTTAGAATACCCTTCGATTCCTTTAGCAGGAACAGCTCCTTGTGCATAAATTTCGAAGATAGATTCTGAATCAAATTTTCCTGATGCTCTGTACATTGACGCATAATCGCTAACAATTGAGTAACCTGTAACTTTGTTAGCATTATCAATTACTTGCTGCCATTTCTTTTGATATAAACTTACTTTTGCTAATAATGCATAAGCAGCACCCTTTGAAGCTCTTGATTTTTCATTAGCTCCATAAGCTCCTTTTTCAGGTAATGCAGCAATTGCATCATTTAAATCTGCTTCGATAAAAGCATATACTTCTGCAGGTGTTTTACGAGTTAACTGCATTATTCTGTCTGAGTCTGAACCCGGAACCGGTAAATGATCTACAATTGGTACTCCACCATAACATTTTACCAAAGTAAAATACATAAAAGCTCTTAAAAACTTAGCCTCACCTGCTAATCTGTTTCTTAAGGCAGCATCTACTTTATCTAATTTTGGAAGTATATTTAAGGCCTGATTACATCTGTTTATTCCATCATAATTGGCTATAAAAGTACTTTCTGCAGAAGGATTAGAAGCATTATAAGTCAAAGCATCCAATACATCTTTATCTGTTCCTGTATCTCCGGCAGAAGATCCTTTATCAGCATCATCAGATGTAATACTTGATAACCCGATCCAGCCGAATGAAGTCATATCCCAATTTAGAAACTTATTATAAATTGCTGTCACGAACTGAGCTGCTCCTGCATCGTTATTAAATAACTCTACATCGCTTGTAGAAATAGATTCTGTTTGATCTACATCTAAATAATCGTCTGCACATGCTGTAAAAAAGAATGCTGATAATACAAACGCTGCTATATATATCTTTTTCATAATATTAAAATTTTAAATTAGCACCAAGTACAAATGATCTTAAAGTTGGGTAAGCATCAAGCTCAACACCTTGAGTTCCATAAGGATTTCCATCTCCGTTTAATTCTGGAGTGAACCCTGAGAATTTTTGTGTAATAAATGGATTAATCGCATTTAAATAAATTCTGCATGCACTTATGAAACTACCTTCCTGCAATGGTAATTTGTATCCTAGTGTAATATTGTTGATTCTAAAAAAGTCCCCTGATTCTAAGTAATAAGTAGAAGCCACCGGCACCTGATTAAAAGGTGCAGGATTTGAAGCTGTTACATTATTTGCTGTCCAGAAATCAGTAGCAATTGAGTTTTCGATGTTTTCTCCGTAAAAACGCTGTGCTTTTTTCCCGTTGTATACTTTTGCACCAGCGGTACCATAACCATCAACAGAAAAATCAAAGTTTTTGTAATTGAATCCTAAAGAAACTCCGTAATTAGATTTTGGTAAACTTGAACCAACATATTTTTTGTCGGCTGTAGCACTCAAAGCATCCTGAGTTACTTTATCTCCTGCAGCATTGTAGTATAACATTTTTCCTGTTGCAGAATCAAAACCAGCGTACTCATAGATATAAAAACTTCCTAATGGCTGACCTATAGTAGTGTTATCAAGTAATTTGGTATCCTGACCATTTCCTAATCCACCTCCAATAACCGGAGATAAAATAACATTTTTTAAACCAGTAAGCTCATTTTTATTGTTAGAGAAGTTACCCCCAACATAGTAGCTGAAATTTTCGCCTATTTTATCATCCCAGCGTAAAGAGATTTCAAAACCTTTGTTAGACACTTCTCCAACGTGTGCCGGTGATGCAGAAGTAATTCCTGATGTCATATAAGGCTTTGTATTCAAAATTACGTTGTCTGTATTTTTATCATACACGTCAAAAGTTCCTTTTAATCTGCTGTCTAAAAACTCAAAATCTAAACCTGCAGAAGATTCCTCAGTAACTTCCCAAGACAAACTTGGGTCAATTTGTGAGTTAATTGTAGTTCCTTCATTTAAAATAGAACCTCCTAAATAGGCATTCAGACCTGAAGTATAACCCTGACTGTTAAGCGGTACATTTTGATTTCCTAATTTACCCCAGCTTCCTCTTAATTTTAATAAGTTAAGTCCTTTAACATCAGCCATGAAATTTTCTTTGGTAATGATCCATCCTGCTCCAAAAGCCGGGAATGTTCCCCAACGATAATCTTTAGCAAAATTTGAAGATCCATCACGTCTAACTGTTCCTGTCAATAAATATCTATCCATCAATTTGTACTGGAAACGACCTAAGTAAGATGCTAATTTAGTTTCGTTAAAAACCTCATCTTTATAACTTGTTACATTTGTCGCATATTCAACATCTTTTAAAGACCAATAATTAGCATCAGCATTTACATTCTTTCTTTTAATGGTCAATTTTTCTCTTGATCCTTTAACATAGGTTTCAATACCAGCAGTCACTTCGACATCGTGGATTTCGTTAAATACTTTATTATATGTTAAGTAGTTAGATAAACTCCAGTTATAGTATTGTTCTCTTCCTTTTGTTAATAAATTGATATTAGCAGTTGGAAACTCTGTTCTATAATCCGTTGACGTTTTATTAGGATTTGCAGCTAACCAAATGTTTTCTGTATCATCATAATTATATTGTTTCCAAGTATAATATTCACCATTAAATTGTGAAGTAAATTTTAAAGATTTAAAAATTTCATAATCTAATTTTAAACCTCCTTGTAAAGTAATACTTCGTTGTTGTTCATCAAAGAAATCAAGTTGAGCAACCGGATTTCCAACATTATTAATTGAGTTTCCAGTTTCACTTGCAAAACCATCATCTCCAACACGAGCCACTCCATATTTGCCATCTGCAAAATATACAGGAACTACAGGTGATTGTTTGTAAGCATTTGTAAAAGCTGATAATGGCTGTGGAGCTGATTTAGTTGATGTTAAACTAAAATTTTGAGTTAAAGTTAGTTTCTTAGAAATTTTATATTCATTATTATTTCTAAAAGTAGTACGGCCATAATCTAAACCGTTTAATATCCCTTTTTCTTCATAATTTCCTAAACTGAAAAAGTATTTAATGTTTTCTGTAGCTCCAGAAACAGATATGTTATTTTGAGTATAACTTCCTGTTCTTGTAATCTCGTCAAACCAATCTGTATTAACAGGCTGGTCCTGAGAATATGTAGTAGATTGTAAAGCCGAATTGGTATAGTATGCATATTTATTACTACCCGCCATTTTTACTTTTTTAAGCGGAGTTCTTACACCACCAAAGCTTTCAATTTCAACAGAGACTTTATCTCCTTTACCTTTTTTAGTAGTAATAATGATTACTCCATTTGCAGCTCTTGTACCATAAATAGCTAAGGCAGAAGCATCTTTTAAAATGTCATATGAAGTAATATCATTTGTATTGATATTGTTGATATTTTCTGTTGCCATACCATCTACAATATACAAAGGTGTTCTTCCTCCTAAAGCTGTACCTAAACCTCTAATTACTACAGAAGGAGTACTTCCTGGTACATCAGAAGAAGTTACTTGTACACCTGCCGCTTTACCCTGAATAGCCTGAGATGCATTTAGAACTTTTGTTTTTGCTACATCTTCTCCTTTTAGTGAAGAAATTGCTGTAGTATTGTCAATCTTTTTTCTGGTACCGTACCCAATTACAACAACTTCTTTTAAGGCAGTATCAGCTGCTTCTTTTAAAGTGATTGTCATTGGTGTGGCAGCTGCCGGTACAGAAACTGAGTCAAAACCTAACATAGAGACTTTTAAAATGTCTCCGGGTTTTGCATTGATGGTAAAGTTTCCGTCGAAATCTGCATCAGCAGTTGCTCTGGCATCAGATGAAGCAATTACCGCTCCGGGAATTCCCATTCCGCTGCTGTCAACTACTTTTCCTTTAATTGCTTGTACCTGCCCAGACATATACGCTGGCAGTAATAAGAGCGCTAAAAAGCTAAAAATAAAATTTTTCATACAGTTTGTAATCGTTTAAGTTAGTAGAGCCAAATTAAGCAATTACAACGTTGTAGTACATCAAAAACCACTACAGCATAGCCACATCATTGTGTTAAAACACAAGCGTATCCTAATGATTATCAGTATCATAAATGTTAAATTAATTTCATTAACATAACCTTATGATGTAGTAATGATGTATTGGAATTATGTAAATTTTGATGTGAAAAAATATAAATTCTATAAAAAACAAACTCAAATCTTACAGAGTTAATAAAAACTTTGACAGGTTTTCGTCCTGAGTCAGATTTAATTTCTTTCTTAGACGATATCTGTGCAGTTCTACACCTCTAAAAGAGATGTTCATCATAGGTGCAATTTCCTTAGAAGAAAGGTTCATTTTAAGATAAACACACAGTTTTATATCTTTTGGGGTTAAGTGCGGATATTTTTTAGACAGATTTATGATAAACTCATTATGAATTTGATTCAAGTTTGTCTCGAATATTTCCCATTCGTGCTTATTTACTTCATTTATCTTGATTGCTTTTTTTATCTCGCTTTTAAGTTTGTTAAAATCTTTTTCAGAATCTAAAATGCTTTGGATATTGTCAATCATTTCGCTTTGCTTAGCAATTGATAAAGATTTTCCGGCAACCTCAGAAGATTTTGTCAGCAGTTCCAGTTCTAAAATATGTTTTTCATATTCCTGAATATTTAATTCGTTTTCCTTTTTTAATTCCATTTCAAGAATTTCACGCTGGTGCTTTAATTCTTCGGCCTGTAATTTTAATTTTTGAGTGTAACGAAGTTTATTCCATTTATAATAGAAAAATAAAACCGCTGCTATTATTAACAGGTAAAGTAATATCATCCAAAAGGAGAAATACCACGGCTGTGCCACTCTAAAATCAAAACTGGAAACTTTATCGTAATTGGCTCCGTCATGTTTAAAAATTGCAATTGAATGCGAACCGCTGCTTAAATTATTTAAAACTATTGCTCCATTTGAAATTGGGATATAATTTTTGCCTTTATTAATTTGATAAAACAAATTTGGTTTGCTTGCACCATAAATTCCGGAAATAACATTTATTCGAAGTTCTGTATTGTGTTTTATTTTTCCGTCGTTATCAAGCAGTTCATTATCATTGTAAGCTTCAACTTTAACGCCTTTGTTTTGTTTGTTTTCATATCCTAACTGAAGCGAAATAAATCCATCATCAAGATTCAGTAAATAATGATTCTGGCTTCTAAAAATTCTCAGGTTTTCGTTAATCAGCTTTCCTTTATAATATTTCTCCTGAATGATGTTCCAGACAAACTTATTATCGTGCGAATATATATGGTATAGAATTCCATCCTGAAGAACCATAAAATGATCCTTATCGATTGCTACAACGTCAGAGATGTTTTTGAAATTGGTGTTGAATAATTCATTTTCTTCTAATTTATTTGAAATAGAATTAAATGTGTACCAAACATTATTAATCAGAAAAAGGATTTCATTTCTAAATTCAAAAATCTTGACACCAAAATCATTTTTGATTTTGCTTTGCTGGGTGATATTTTCAACTTTTACAGTTTTAAAATTATCATCGAGAAAAACCCGATATAATCCGCGATAATTGTCAGCTGCCCAAATTTCATTTTTTTTGTTTTGGGCTACATATTTAATGGGTTTCGAAAGATCATTTATCCTCAGATTCTGTGTTAGTTTTGATGCATTATCATAAACTAAAACTCCGCTGTATGTAGACTGAAAGTAGGTATCGTTAATAGTACTTTTTGATAAATTCCATCCTCCGCTCACATTATTTATTTTTTCTAAAGCTCCATTTTCATAGCAAAAAGTTCCGTCGTTATGACCTATAACATATTTATTGCCAATTTTAGTAATATTCCAGCCCTGTCCTTGTGTATTGGGAAGCATTTTAAAATTACCCGAATCAAATTCAAAAATTCCGTGATTTGAAGCAATTAGATAACCTTTATCAATAGTAGCAACCGAATATACTGATCCCAGAATTCCGGAATTATCATAAAAGAATGAAATAGGAGAATTGACCTCAACATGAGCAAGTCCGTTATCCAGGCCCAGCCATAAATCTTCTTCTTTATCAAAACCAATACTTAAAACCGAATTGTTCATTAAAACATTATTCCGGTCGATATTTTTAAAAGTATTGGTATTAAAATCATATATAAAAACCCCTTTATTTCCGGTTCCGACAACTAATTTGTTGTTTTTAATAAACTTGGCTACATTAATTCCATTTGATTTTAATGTTTCATTTAATGGATTATTCCAAGGTTTTAAACCATTATTTTCAGCAATAAAAATCCCTTTTTTTTGTGTAAAAATATAAGTCCTGCCCTTGTATGTTTCGATCGCATGAACAACAGTGTTTTTTAAAACATCCCAGTTTTTTGGGGTTGCAATTTTGGAACCTTTCATTTTAAAAAGGCCTTTATCAACCGAAGCGACATACAAATTATTATCAACTACAAAACAGTAGGATATTAAAAAAGGAAATTTAATTTTTTGAATGCGTTTTCCATCGTAAATAAAAACGTCATTGAAAGACTGAAAATATAATGAGCCATTAAACCTGAAAATTTTCCAGATTTCTTCATTGTCTTTTTCATCAAATAAGCGAAGATTTTTGGTAATTGAAACGTAGCGCATTTTACCATTTTCTCTATACCAATATCCAAATTCTTTATAAGAACCGGAATAAATTCGATCTCCCTCAATTAAAATAGAACGAATGATAGTTTTATTTGGCAGAGAATATTTTTCCCAGATAACGCCGTCATAACGCAATAAATAATGGTTATTGGCAAAATACATAGCTTTATCTATACCCTGAGCCACATTCCAGATTTGGTTATCGCCCTGATAGTCTGATTTATTATAATTTTCTACGAAAGGAAGTAGTTCTTGTGCTTGAATTTGAAAAGCAGCGAAAAACAAGAAAATTGATTTTAAAAGTATCGATTTCAAGATATTCGGTTTTATATTCAAAGATACTGACAAATATTCATTTTTTAAATGCAAAAAAAAGCTTCTGGATTGAGAAGCTTTTTTTTTGTATTTTCGATAAAATTATTTTTTCAACCTGAATAACACCGATTTAGGGGAGTAATTAATAATAAATCCTTTTTCTAAAGATTTTTTCACTTGTTCTAAATATTCTTCATTGAGAGTTTTTCTATCTTTAAATTCCATCAATTCAGTTTCAGTTTTTAATTCAGTTTCATTTCTAATTTCAAACATATCCCATTCAGAATAATCTTTTGGATTAATTAAACAAGAAACTGTCTGTGGTCGAATACTATTTACAAACTCATCAAAATTACAAATCCCATTTTCTAATTTATAATTCAACCAGTCTTTATCTGCAATATCAGAAACATGAAAAACATGCACTGTATTTTTTATCTTATTTAATAGTACAATTTCCGTAAAATTGTATAAATGACCTACTTGAAGAAAATGATCTGAAATTTCAGATCTAAACTCTTTTTCAAAAACATCTAATTCTTCTGATGAGTTTAAAAAACTAAATGGCTTTTCAAATTCATCATCGTCACCATCGATAATTAAATTTGCTGGGATAGAAAGTAGATTATCTCCAAAAATTTTATATGTATAAATTTCTCTAAAATTTTCAGGAAACAACAAACGGATTTTTATGTCTAATTGAGAATATTCAGAATAATCTTCCAGTTGTTTTTCAAGCTCAAATAGTTTATTCTCCATCTTAAATCTTAATTATTTAGCAACTGAAAAACCTGATTTGCAATTTCATATTCTTCATCAGTTGGCACAACCAGAACTTTAGTTTTTGAATCTACTGTACTAATTTCTCTTATTTCTTTTGACCGAATTTGATTTTTTTCCTGATCAATTTCAATTCCAAAATAATCCATATCAGTACAAATTAATTTACGCATGTACGAAGAATTTTCACCAATCCCTGCGGTAAAAATGATAGCATCTAATCCGTTTAAAGCTGCTGTATATGAACCTATAGTTTTTCTAATTCTGTAGGCATTTATTAATAAGGCTAATTGACAATCTTTATTTCCTTCTTCGGCTTTTGCTTCGATATCGCGAAGATCACTATAACCTGTTAAACCAAGCATTCCACTTTGTTTCAGCAAAATAGAATTTACTTCATCTGGTGTATAGCCTAAATTTTTAACCATATAAAAAATAACCGATTGATCGATATCACCGGCACGAGTTCCCATAACCAAACCATTTGCCGGAGAAAACCCCATTGTTGTATCGATACTTTTTCCATCTTTTACAGCGGTCATACTGCAGCCGTTTCCTAAATGGATTGTAATTATTCTCGAAACTTTTTCTAAATAACCAATGGCTTTTTCTGAAACATATTTATGACTTGTTCCATGAAAACCATATACACGAACTTTATGTTCTGTTAAAAGGAAATTTGGAATAGCATACTTATAAGCCTCTACCGGAATTGTCTGGTGGAAAGCAGTATCAAAAACTGCTACTTGTTTTGCTCCCGAAAAAATTTCTTCGGCAACATTTATCCCTACTAAATGAGCAGGATTATGAAGTGGAGCCAGTTCTGAAAGTTCTTTTATTTTCTCTTTAACTTCTTCAGTAATTATAGTTGTATTTGAGAAATAACTTCCGCCATGCACTACTCTATGACCAACTGCAGTAATTTCTGAAGTTGTTTTTATAACTCCTTTTTCAGCATCTAAAAGCATATCGGCAACCTTTTGCAAACCAATTTTATGGGTATGAACAGGCAGTATTTCTTCATAGGAATTTGAAGCTGTTTTAAAAGTAATATTTGATGTTTCTAAACCAATTCTATCGATCATACCCGTACAAATTACTTCATTTTCCGGCATAACCATCAATTGGTATTTTATGGATGAACTTCCTGAGTTTATAATTAGTATTTTCATTTTTTATGTTTTTGCCACAAAGGCGCTAAGTCACTAAGTTTATTTTAATCTCGAAGACATTTTTTTTGCCGAGATTGGCACGCGGATGACGCGGATTTACTTCGTAAAGACACGGATTAAAACGGGTTTTTATTCTATCAAAAATAAAATCCGTGTAAATCTGCGTTTTCGCGGTAGCGAATCAGTCTAATCCGCGTTCTATTTTTTAATTTTTAATTGATTTATAATCCCTGTGCCTGTATTGCCGTAATTACAACCGTATTGATAATATCATCGACTGTACAGCCTCGGCTTAAATCGTTTACAGGTTTGTTTAAACCTTGTAACATTGGACCAATTGCTAAAGCCCCTGTTTCTCTTTGAACTGCTTTATAGGTATTATTTCCGGTATTTAAATCAGGGAAAATAAGTACGCTCGCCTGCCCTGCTACTTCAGAATCCGGCATTTTGCTTTTTCCAACTTCGCGGTCAACAGCAGCATCGTATTGAATTGGTCCTTCAATTTTTAAGTCAGGACGTTTTTGTTTTACGATTTCGGTTGCCGTTCTTACTTTATCAACCTCATCTCCTTTTCCAGAAGCACCGGAAGAGTAAGAAAGCATGGCAATTTTTGGCTCAATTCCGAAGGCAGAACTTGATTCTGCAGATGAAATTGCAATTTCTGCCAATTGCTCTGCCGTTGGGTTTGGATTAATGGCACAATCACCAAAAACAGAAACCCTGTCTTCTAAACACATAAAAAATACAGATGAAACAACCGATGAATTTGGTTTAGTTTTAATGAATTGAAGTGCTGGTAAAATAGTATGCTGCGTTGTATGCGCCGCACCCGAAACCATTCCGTCAGCATGACCTTTGTACACCATCATAGTTCCAAAATACGAAACGTCTTCCATTAAATCCCTTGCCATTGTAATGCTTACATTTTTAGCTTTTCTAAGTTCGTAATACGTATTGGCATAATCTTCATAAAGTTCAGATTCTTTTGGATTAATGATATTTATCTTCGAAAAATCAAATGCAATTCCAAGTTCTAACACTTTACTTTCAATTTGTTTTTTGTCTCCGATAATTGAAATATCGACTACATCCATCGCTAAAAGCCTTGAAGCTGCAATAATAATTCTATCATCATTTCCTTCAGGCAGAACGATATGTTTACGGTGCTGTCTGGCTCTTTTAACCATGTTGTATTGAAACATTTTTGGCGTCATGCCTTCTGCTTCAAAAGTGATTAATCTTTCAGATAAAGCGTCGTTATCAACGTATTTCTCAAATGTAGTTATTGAAGTTTCAATCTTGTGCGTATTGTTAGCGTAGATTTTAGATTTAATAGACCCAATTCTGTTTGTAATGTGATAAGTTCCACCGTCAACTGCAATAATTGGAACAATGGCAGAAAGTCCTTCAATCAGCTTTAAAATACTTTCCTCCGGAACTATATTTCCCGTTAGAATTATTCCTGAAATGGTTGGATAATTTATTGATTCATTTGCCTGTAATGCGCCCAGAATAATATCAGATCGATCTCCGGGTGTAATTACAAGTGCGTTATTGTGTAAGTGAACCAAATAGTTATGCAATTGCATGGCTCCCACGCTAAAATGCCCAATCTCATTATTAAGATAATTTTCTCCAAACAAAACTTTTGCATCAAGTTCGTTTACAATTTCCTGCATTGTTGGATTGTTCAAACTTGAAACTAGCGGAATTGTATTTACTAAAACATTTGAAGGAAGACTTTTTTGAAGGCTTTTTGTAACTAATTCAATATTTTCGGGTTGTACTTTATTGGCAAAAACAGATAAAACTTCAACCTCTTTTACTTTGAAAGAATCATAAACTAAATACAAACTATCAACCAGCTCTTCCAGCGTTTTTCCAATCCCTGAACCAATAATTATGGTTGGAATTCCGAGGTTTTTTGCAATTAAAACATTCAAATCTAATTCGATAGAGGTCCCTTCACCCGTAAAACTCGTTCCTTCAACTAAAACAAAATCAAAACGTTCTTCAAGTTTTTTATATTTCTCGATAATTAAATCCAGAACCTCTCCTATTTTTCCTTTGTTTTTCTTTTTAATAAGTTTGCTTTTTGTAATGGCATATGCATCTTCAAAATGAATATCAAGGTTAAAATAAGACAAAACTGTTTCGATATGATTATCAACCTCTCCATCTATAAAATCTTCGATTATAGGCCTGAAATAACCCACTTTAGCCGTTTTACCAATCAAAATGCTCATTAAGCCGAGTGTAATTATCGACTTCCCGCTGTTTTGATCACTTGTGGCTATATATACCGCTTTACTCATAATTTATATTTTGAAACTAAACATCTGTATTTGAATTATATTTTAATACTGCTAAAACCAACGTCTTTTTTTGAAATAGACAATTAGAGCAACAACTAAGAAAAACATTGCCATCATAACGCTGTGATAACCATATTTAAATTTAAGCTCGGGCATATTTTCAAAATTCATTCCATAAACCCCAACTATAAAAGTAAGCGGAATAAATATGGCCGAAATAATGGTCAGCGTTTTCATAATCTCATTCATTTTTCGGCTTTGCTCTGAAAAATAAAAGTTTGAAGCACTTTCTAATGAACTCATATCAGATTCGATTTGCTCTAAAAGTTCTAAACTTTTTTGATGCAGTCGAATGAAAAAGTTAAATGTATCTTTTTGAATTAAACTATTTGTTTCGTCATCTTTAATCGTTTTAAAATAGTACAAAGAATCCCGAAGCGGTATTATAGAACGTTTTAAAAAATTAAAGTTATCTCTGTGGTTTTCAATTTTTTCCAGAATAACAGGATCAGCTCCTTTTTTGGTTAAATTAATCAGCTCTTCTATCTTTTCCTCTTCATCTTCGATCGTAATGTAGAAATTTTCGATTACAGAATCTAACAATAAATAGAGCAGATAATCTACTTTTTTATTTCGTATAATCCCTGTATGTGTACGCAGACGTTCACGGATATGTGTAAAAAAATCACTTCTCTTTTCCTGAAATGAAATCAAAACCCCATCTTTCAAAATAAAACTAAGCTGTTCAACACTAATATTATCTGAATATCCCGAAGGCAAAAGTGATTTTATACTAAAAAATAAAATATCCTGCTGCTCTTCTAATTTGGTCCTTTTAGTCGTATTTAATATATCCGCCAGCAGAAAATCATCCAATTTAAAATGTGCACCAATAGTTTTAATAAGATTAATATCGTTTAATCCGTGAATGTTGAGCCAATTATTTTTGTTGTAATTAAAACAAGAATTTAATGCCAGAACAGTAAACTTTTCATATTCAACAATATCAGCATCGTCATATACAAAAAGCTGCATTTCTGATTTATGATCTTTATGAGAGCCTGTGTACTCTAAACTAGTATGTTGTAATTTACGTCCCTTTTTGTATTTGATCTTTCTCATTCAAAAAAATTTACAATAGTAATATTACGAAAAAGAATCTGAATGGGAAATGACAATTATCATTTTGTAAAAAACCTTGTAAATAGACGCACTGCAGTGCGTCTCTACATTAAATAACAGACATAAAAAAAACCGAGTCATTTCTGACCCGGTTTTCATATTCAATTGTAGAGACGCACCGCAGTGCGTCTTTACGTAGTAAATTATTTTACTTCTTCGAATTCAACATCTTCAACATTGTCTCCAGACTGCTCTTGTTGTGGAGCAGCTTGCTGACCTTGGTCACCACCTTGAGCGTACATTGCTTCTGTAGCTGTTTTCCAAGCTGCATTTACATTGTCTAATCCTTTTTGGATTGCATCAAGATCTTGAGATTGGTGAGCCATTCTCAATTCAGTTAAAGCATATTCGATAGCTGTTTTGTGCTCATCTGTAAGTTTATCTCCCAATTCTTTCAATTGACTTTCAGTTTGGAAAATAGTACTATCAGCTTCGTTCAATTTCTCAGCTCTTTCTCTTGCAATTCTGTCTGCATCAGCGTTAGCTTCAGCATCTTTTTTCATTTTTTCGATTTCTTCAGCTGTTAATCCAGAAGAAGCTTCGATACGGATATCGTGAGATTTTCCAGTTCCTTTATCAGTTGCAGAAACTTTGATGATACCATTAGCATCGATATCGAAAGTTACTTCGATTTGAGGAACTCCTCTTGGTGCTGGCGGGATACCATCTAAGTGGAAACGACCAATAGTTTTGTTATCAACTGCCATAGCTCTTTCTCCTTGTAATACGTGGATTTCAACAGATGGTTGAGAATCAGCAGCAGTAGAGAATACTTGAGATTTTTTAGTTGGAATAGTTGTGTTAGACTCGATTAATTTAGTCAATACACCACCCATAGTTTCGATACCTAAAGAAAGAGGCGTTACGTCAAGTAACAATACATCTTTTACATCTCCAGATAAAACTCCACCTTGAATAGCAGCTCCAATAGCAACAACCTCATCAGGGTTAACACCTTTAGAAGCTTTTTTACCGAAGAATTTTTCAACTTCGTCAGCGATTCTTGGCATACGGGTAGAACCTCCTACAAGGATTACTTCGTCGATATCAGATGTAGATAAACCTGCATCTTTTAATGCTTTAGCAACTGGCTCCATAGAACGTTTAACTAATGAATCAGTTAATTGCTCAAATTTAGCTCTAGATAATTTTTTTACTAAGTGTTTTGGTCCTGAAGCAGTAGCCGTTACATATGGTAAGTTGATTTCAGTTTCTGAAGAAGAAGACAATTCAATTTTTGCTTTCTCTGCAGCTTCTTTCAAACGCTGCAATGACATTGGGTCAAGACGTAAGTCAATACCTTCTTCAGCTAAAAATTCATTAGCTAACCAGTCAATAATTTCGTGGTCAAAATCATCACCACCTAAGTGAGTATCACCATTTGTAGATAATACTTCAAATACACCGTCTCCTAATTCAAGAACAGAGATATCAAAAGTACCTCCACCTAAATCGTAAACAGCAATTTTTTGATCAGTTCCTTTTTTATCTAATCCGTAAGCAAGTGCAGCAGCAGTTGGCTCATTGATGATACGCATAACTTTAAGACCAGCAATTTCACCAGCTTCTTTAGTAGCCTGACGTTGTGCATCGTTAAAGTAAGCAGGAACAGTAATAACTGCTTCAGTTACAGTTTGACCTAAATAGTCTTCAGCAGTTTTTTTCATTTTTTGAAGTGTCATTGCTGACAATTCCTGAGCAGTATATAAACGACCATCAATATCCACACGCGGTGTATTGTTGTCACCTTTTACAACTGAATAAGAAACTCTTTTTGCTTCGCCTGTAGTCTCAGCAAAAGTATGTCCCATAAAACGTTTAATAGAAGCAATCGTTTTTGTAGGATTCGTTACTGCTTGTCTTTTTGCAGGATCACCCACTTTAATTTCGCCACCTTCAACAAAAGCGATGATAGATGGAGTTGTTCTTTTTCCTTCTGCATTAGGGATAACAACTGCTTCGTTACCTTCCATTACAGAAACACAAGAGTTCGTCGTACCTAAGTCAATTCCGATTATTTTACCCATTTTTTATATATTTAATTTTGATTTAATTTTCATAACTCACGTGGCATAAGTCAATCTTTGTGCCAAGATAAAAAACCAAAGTAAATTGTCAGTTTTAATATTGGCACGACAATAATCATCTGACAACATGACATTTTTCAAGACTGACATACATGGCATAACACTATTTTACATGTCATTTTTAGGAACTTATTCCCAATAGCAGCGGCATCTGTTTCCTAAAAGATGTTTTTATATTTCCAAAATCAGAATAATTTTCAATTAAATATTGAATTAAGTACATTAGCGTTATTCTAAATCCAAAAAATGGAAAATTACAGCATCATTATATTTATACTTGCCATTGTTATAGGATTATCTGCCTTTGCTGATAAAGCAAAACTTCCCTACCCTATTCTGCTTGTAATTGTTGGAATTGCGATTGGTTTTATACCAACCATGACCGAAATCCAGATTAATCCCGAAATTATCTTTTTAATTTTTCTGCCGCCCTTATTATATGATGCTTCGTTTAATATTTCTCCAAAGGATTTCAAAACCAATCTAAACACAATCAGCACGCTGGCAATAACCCTGGTTTTTCTTACTACCTTTTGGATTGCCGTAGTGGCTCATTATATGATCCCGAATATAACCTGGCCGCTGGCATTTGTACTTGGCGCCATACTTTCTGCAACCGATGCCGTTGCTGCTGTAAGCATTACCAAAGGTCTCGGAATATCTCATAAAACCATTACGATTCTTGAAGGCGAAAGTCTAATAAACGATGCTTCGGCACTTGTTGCCTATCGTTTTGCCGTTGCTGCCGTAATGGGATCTGCCTTCATTATCTGGAAAGCAGCACTGCAATTTATTTTTTTATTGGGAGGCGGTTTTCTTGTAGGGATAGTTATTGCAAAAATTTTAGCCTTTATATTGAGTAAAGTACATAAAAATACCAATGTCACCATTAGTTTTATGCTTTTGATGCCTTTTGTAGCCTACTTAGTGGCAGAACAATTTCATGTTTCAGGAGTAATTGCAGTAGTAGTTTCTGGACTGGCAATTGCCCGTTTCAGTAAAAAAATATTCCCCGAAAACTTAAAAAACAGCTCCCGAAGCCTTTGGGATATTATCATCTTTCTATTAAACGGATTAATTTTTATTTTAATTGGTCTTAATTTTAGATATATCTTAAAAGATATTGATAACCACATGATTTTGCCTTATATCGGTTATGCTTTTATCATTACAATTGTGGCTTTACTAATTAGAATGGTTAGAATATTTCTTCAAAAAATAAATCTTCAAAAAGCCTTTAAAAAAAATCGAGGAGGAAAAAGAAAAGTCAGTGAAGATGCCCTTTTAGATTTTAACAATAGTATTATTTTAGGCTGGTCAGGAATGCGTGGTATTGTATCTCTTGCGATTGCGATTGGACTTCCAAAATTCCTTGAAGACGGCAGCCCGTTTCCTGAAAGAAATACTGTCATTTTTATTTCTGTAGCCGTTGTACTTTTTACTCTTATTGGGCAGGGACTTACGCTTCCGTGGATCGTTAAAAAATTAAATACTAATAGTGAAAAAGAACATAACGTAAATTAAAATTTAAAACAAAAATAAAATACCGCTTAAAAATACAATACTATTTTACTTACATTAGCTTCATTAACTTTAACATAAAACTGCTAATGAAAAAAAGTATTGCAATTTACGGCGCTTACGGACACACTGGAAAATTCATCACAGCCGAACTTTACCAGCAAGGTTATACATTGGTTCTTTCCGGAAGAGATGAAGAAAAATTACTGTCTTTAAAACAAAAATACCCTGAATCAACAATAAAAACTGCCAATATTAATGACGAAAAAACATTAGATAATGCTTTTTCCGGAGCAGATATAATTATAAACTGTGCCGGTCCATTTTTAGATACTGCAGAACCTATAATTCAATCAGCTCTAAGATTAGGCATTCATTATATTGATTTGAGTGCCGAACAAAAAGCAGTTTTAGATGTATTTGAAAATTTTTCTGAAAAAGCCAAAGGCAAAATTTTAATAATTCCTGCCGTTGCATTCTATGGCGGATTAGGCGATTTATTAAGCACGGCAATAACTCACGATTGGGACAAAATTGACGAAATAAACATTTATATTGGTCTTGATTCATGGCATCCCACAAAAGGAACCAGATTAACTGGCGACAGAAATCATTATACCAGATTAACATTAAAAAACAATCGCTTACAAGAGCTGGAACCAAGTTCTCCAATAGAATGGAATTTTAAAAACCCAATTGGAATTAAAGAAGTTGTAAGCCTGCCTCTTTCTGAAATTATTACCATTTCACGCCATTTAAATGTAAACACAATCAATACTTATCTAAGTCTAAACTCTTTAAACGATCTTCGAAATAAAGATACCCCGGAACCGGAACCTACTGACGAAAAGAACAGATCCTCGCAGCATTTCTCTTTAGAAGTTGTCGCTTTAAAAGATAATCTCAAAAGAACAATTACAGCACAAGGACAAGATATTTATGCCGTGACTTCTCCTTTAGTTGTAGAAACAGTAAACAGAATATTATCTGGCAAAATAGCAAAAACTGGTGTTACTGTTATCGGGGAAATTTTTGATGCAAATGATTTTTTAAAGTCTTTAAATGAAGATGACATAACAATTTCTGTTGCAGAAGAATCTCATTTATAATTTTTATTTAAAAAAACATATCTGTAAAGCCCAACAAACACTAGGATTTTATAATTATTTCAAAAATTATTTCAAAAAAAATAAAATATTTTGTCCAATTCCGAAAGTTCGATTGTTATTAGAGTATAACATTAAAACTTTATACAAAATGGAAACAAGAATTAACATTCACGCAAAAGGACAAGACGCTTTAAAAACACTTTACGGAATTGGCGGCTATTTAAAAAAATCAGCTGTAGAATTAGCTCTTTTAGAATTAGTTTACTTTAGAGTTTCACAAATAAACAGCTGCGCTTATTGCCTGGATATGCATTATAAAGATGCACGTCATAAAGGTGAAACTGAACAGCGTTTATACGGGCTAAGTGCATGGCGTGAAGCTCCTTATTACACAAATCGCGAAAGAGCTGCCTTTGCCTGGGCCGAAGCCGTAACTAAATGTGATGTTCCTGATTCAGTTTACAAAGAAGCCGTAAGCGAATTTTCAGAGCAGGAATTAATTGATTTAACTTTAGCTGTTACAACAATTAATATGTACAACAGAATTAACCTTGCTTTCCCTAACGAACCGGGAACTTACAAAGTGGGGCAATTTGGTTAATAAAAATAATTATCACATAGAATTGATGACATTAAAAAAACAATAACATGAACGAGTTTGTATTAATATTTCGAAGAGATTATGTTACTAAAGAAACACAGCCTTCTCCGCAGGAATTACAGGATTCACTTAAACTCTGGCAGGATTGGCTGGGCGGAATTGCCGCTCAGGATAAACTGGCAAAACCATTACAGCGCTGGGATGGCGAAGGCAAAATTGTAAAATCTAACAAAAGCGTAATCAATGGCCCGTATGCCGAAATTAAAGAAGCAATTGGCGGTTTGATTATGATAAAAGCTGCAGATTATGACGAAGCCGTGAGTATTGCAAATGGATGTCCGATTTTAGAATTGGGCGGAAATGTTGAAATTAGAATGGCCGTTACCGGAATATAATAATCTTAAAAAATAACTTCTTATTCTTTTAAAAAGGAATTTTATAAAATGGAAGAAAGTCAGCTTTTACCCAATTTATTTAGAACAGAGTACCGAAAAATAGTTTCGGTACTCTGTTATTTATTTGGGATTGAAAATATCGAAATCGCCGAAGATATTACCAGCGATACATTTCTCGCTGCAACCGAATTATGGAGCGTAAAAGGAATTCCGGAAAATCCAACTGCATGGCTATATACCGTTGCAAAAAACAAAACAAAAAATTACTTAAAACGAGATACACTCTTCGAACAAAAAATCGCTGTCGAAGTAAAACACAATGCCAGTAAAGCTGAAGAAATTGAAATTGACTTATCCAATAAAAACATTTTCGACAGCCAGCTTGCCATGATTTTTACAGTTTGTAATCCTGTAAATTCTGCCGAAGCGCAAATTGCATTGGCACTAAATCTATTATGCGGATTTGGAATTCAGGAAATTGCAGACGGATTTTTAACCAATAAAGAAGTCATTTACAAAAGAATTAACCGCGCTAAAGAAAAACTGAAAGAAGCCAATGTAAAAATTGAACAGCCCAGCAGTTCAGAAATAAATAACAGGCTCGAAAATGTCTTAACAACGCTTTATTTACTGTTTTCAGAAGGTTATTATTCAACTTCTCAAAACACTATTTTACGAAAAGACGTTTGTGCCGAAGCCATGCGATTGACTTTCTTATTAATCGAAAATCCCGCAACAAACCTGCCGCCCGTAAATGCATTGCTTTCATTAATGTGTTTTCATTCTTCAAGATTTGATGCAAGAACAAACAGTGATGGAGAAACGATATTATATCAAAACCAGGATGAAACACTCTGGAACCAGGAACTTATCGAAAAAGGCACTTATTTTCTGGGTAAAGCTTCAACCGGAAACACACTTACGAAATACCATCTCGAAGCCGGAATCGCCTATTGGCATACTCAAAAAGAAGATTCTAAAGAGAAATGGGAAAATATATTACAGCTTTACAACCAATTATTAATTCTCGAATATTCGCCCATTGCAGCACTCAACCGCACATTTGCTTTAGCCAAAACAAACGGAAAACAAACCGCCATTACCGAAGCTGAAAAACTAAACCTAAGCGAAAATCATTTTTATTATTCTTTATTAGGAAACTTATATACAGATATTGACAATAAAAAAGCGCTTGAACATTTTGAAAAAGCTTTGCAGCTTGCCAGTTCCGTTTCTGATAAAAACATCATCAAACAAAACATCGATATGCTCAAAATATAGTTTAATCTCAATTTTACTTTGTCAGTCCCATTCACTTTTTATTTGTAATTTAGATTTTTTAAAAATGTATGTTCAAAAAACAATATTAGAACAGCTTTAAAATATTATTAAAATACAAATACAAAAATGGCTTCATTTATTAAGGAAATCTCTTTTCGCTGGTCAGATCTTGACCCAAATTTTCACGTTCGTCATAGTGCTTATTACGATTTTGGTGCGCAGCATCGTATAGAAATTCTCGAAGAACTCGGCTTGACTTTAAGAGTAATGCAAACGCAGGGTTTTGGTCCCGTTTTATTTAGGGAAGAATGTGTTTTTAGAAAAGAATTAAAACTTTCAGACAAAATATTTATTCATACCAAAACATCAAAAATGAAAGCCGATGCTTCGCGCTGGTCCATCATTCACGAATTTAGACGTGAAGATGATACACTTTGCGCAACCATTACGGTCGACGGAGCCTGGATGGACACTAAACTTAGAAAACTGGCTTCTCCAACACCCGAAATTGCAATTCAGGCATTAAGCATTTTCCCAAAAAGTGATGATTTTGTTGGACTGTAAAACAAAAAACATAACAGACTCTATTGCCAAAATAATCGTAATACAAAATCAGGATATAAATCTGAAAAAAGTAAATAAAAATTGGCCGATAGAATCTGTTATATCACATTAATTTAAAAAATCTCAAAGCTATGATCGATTACATAAAAGACTTTAGAATTGGATTTTTTGTCGCCATAATATTAATTACCACAATAATATTGGGTGCTGTAACAGACAAAATACTCCGCTATTTTTTATATCGAAAATTGAGTGATAAAGAATACGATGCAACCGGATTTAAGTTTCTAAAACATTTAATTATAACCGTAATTTATATTCTGGGGATTGCTTTTGCCTTAATTCAAATTCCCGAATTTAAAATAATAGGACATTCCTTTTTAGCCGGCGCAGGTGTCATTTCGATAGTCGCAGGTTTAGCTTCACAGCAGGCTTTGAGCAATATTGTCAGCGGAATATTTCTGGTGATTTTTAAACCTTTCAGAATCAATGACAAAATCACGATCAATAATTTTGTTGGCACAGTTGAGGATATCAATTTGAGGCAAGTTGTTTTAAAAGATGCCGAAAACAACAGAATCATAATTCCCAACTCCGTAATCAGCAATCAGATTATTGTTAATACCAATATGCACGATACCAAATGCTGTAAAATAGTTGAAATAGGAATTGGTTATGAATCTAATGTCGAAAAAGCATTAGAAATAATGCAGGATGAAATCGCAAAACATCCGCTTTTTATTGATACAAGAACCGCCGAAAATAAAAAACAAAAAACACCTTTGGTCGTGGCAAGAGTTGTGGCTCTCGCAGATTCCAGCGTAACATTAAAAGCATGGGCATGGGCAAAAAACTCTACAGACGGTTTTGTAATGTATTGCGATTTATTACAAAGTATCAAGAAACGTTTTGACGAAGCTGAAATTGACATTCCTTATCCGCAAAGAGTTGTAACGCTTAAAAAGTAGTTTAAAACAGACGCAGCTTCTTTTTTCTGATAATTTTATGAGTATAACTTTAGTTTTTCAAAATGTATTGCGGTAAATTTAATCTTTCGATCAATCTATAAAACCATTAATCGTATTTTTGAAACAATATTTTTTTTGTTTGCCACGAATTTTCAGGAATGAATTTTTCAGCATTACGTAAATAAAAATCAGTGTAATTCGTGGCAAACCTTAACTTAAAACTAAATAATATGTTTACAATCGATCAAATCAAAGAAGCACATGCTAAAGTTAAAAGCGGTGCCGATTTTCCAAATTATATACAAGACTTAATTATTCTGGGTGTAAAAGGTTATGATACATTTGTGAATGACGGACACGTTGAATATTACGGTGTAAACAATTACACTGTAACTTCTGATGAAAAATACAATCCTATTTTAGTAGCTGTAACGGTTAACAAAGAACTTTTTATAGAGTTTTTAGTAAAACACCAGCATGGAGAAACAGACTATCTTACTTTTTGCCGCCATGCCGGTCAATGCGGAATTGCAAAATGGAGAGTTGACATTATCGAAATGACCTGTACTTATTTTGACAGCGCAGAAAATGAAATTTTAATTGAAAAAATCCCTGATTAATTTAGCAAAATTTAATCCAATTTATTCACTAACCAAAAAAGATATTTTACTGCTGCTTTTTTTATTAGTTTTTCAGGTTTTTCTCAGCATAAAAAAGAAAAAACAAAGTTTAAAGTAATTGCTTTTTACACAGCAAAAAACGATCAGGCGCATATAAGTTTTGTGCATAAAGGTTATTGTCCTTTAGTTTGGACAAACAAAAAATACAAAATACAGTATGTCAATATGGGACACAATAATATTGATTACGAAGGAGGGATTAACAAAACACTTTCGTATACATTTGAAAATAAAATACAAAGCAAATTCATTCTTGATGCATGCTTTGGCTGGGGACTTCTAAAAAATAAATTCATTAAAAATGTCTAGTAAACTTTCTCCCATCACAAACGCTGAAGAGTTATTAAAGCTGAATAACTCTTCGGAAATTATTTTAATCGACGCCAGAGCAGGAATTAATGCCGAGGAAAATTTTAAAGCAGAACATTTAAAAGGGGCTCGTTATGTCGATTTGAACAAAGATTTAGCAACAGTCGACTGCAATCCAAAAAATGGCGGAAGGCATCCTCTTCCCTCTTTTTCAAAGTTTTCGGAAGTGCTTTCAAAACTCGGAATTTCACCTTCATCTCATGTTGTAATTTATGATGATAAAAACGGTTCAAATGCTGCTGCAAGATTTTGGTGGATGCTAAAAGCTGTGAAACATGAAAAAGTTCAGGTTTTAAACGGAGGTTTGCAAGAAGCAGTCAAAGCGGGTTTTCCTGTAAATTCAGAAATAGAAAATTTTGAAAAAACAGGAAATTATCCGATTACTGAATGGAATTTAAAAACTGCTGATATTGAAGAGGTCGAAAAAGCCCGAAATAACAGCGAAAATATTGTAATTGACGTAAGGGATAAAAATCGTTTTGATGGTCTTACAGAACCTTTAGATTTAATTGCCGGACATATTCCGGGTGCTGTAAATTTTCCGTTTAGTGAAAATCTGGACGAAAACGGCCTTTTCAAATCTCCTGAAGTTTTAGCTGAAAAATATGCTGAAATTTTAAATAATAAAACGTCAGAAAATGTAATTGTACATTGCGGTTCCGGCGTTACGGCCTGCCATACTTTATTAGCGTTGGATTATGCCGGAATTGAAATTCCAAAACTTTATGTAGGTTCCTGGAGTGAATGGTCAAGAAATGACCGCGAAATGGCAGCTAAAGAAACAAAATAATCTCTTTTTTAAACACATAGAAACATAGATTTTTATTGTGTTTAAAAGAGTATAAAAAGAAGCACGCTTCTAACACATAGCATACTATGTTTATTAATGCAAGTGAAACGCCTTTATTTAAGTTTCAAAAAAACTATGTTACTATGTGTTAAAAATGCAGACAACAGTTTAAAAATAGAAAATAAAAAATGCAGCATTGGGATATACTTTTATCTAATCAGGTAAATAAAAAAGCATTCATAGACAGTTTACTTAATGGAGAAGCAAAAGGAGAATTAGCCGTTTTTAATAATCAAAAAGGTATTTTATTTTCTGATATTGCTATCGAAAAATTCATTGAAAAAGAATACCAATACGACAGCGTAGAAGCATCTCCTGAATCACACAGGCAATTACGTACATTTTCATCCGGTGAGCGTAAAAAAGAATTTTTAAAATACTGCATTAATCAAAAACCGGATTTTATCATTTTTGACAATCCGTTTGACCATTTAGATCAGGCTTCGAGAGTAACTCTGGCAGATTCTTTAAACGATCTGACTAATGAAATTGCTATTGTTCAGCTCTTAAATCGTGTTGTGGACGTTCTGGAATTTGTTCCAAATAAAGCGCAGATTAACGACAATACATTTGAATTACACCCAATTTTAAAAACCGAAAATCATTTTAAAACCTTAAATACGGCATCAATCCCAAAAGCAATTGAGCTGCATTCCTTCCACGAAAGTGTATTAATAAAACTGGAAAATGTTTCGGTTAGTTATGATGAAAGAAAAATTCTTGACAACATTTCATGGACAATTAAACAGGGTGAATTCTGGCAGTTAATTGGGCCAAACGGTTCCGGAAAAAGTACTATTTTATCCTTAATTACGGGGGATAATCCAAAAGGGTTTGGTCAGGATTTATATTTATTTGGAAGAAAAAAAGGAAGCGGAGAAAGCGTTTGGGACATCAAAAAACAAATCGGAATTTTTGCAACTTCAATGACCGATTTATTTCAAAAAGGCCACACTTTAGAAGAAATGATCCTTTCCGGTTTTTTTGATTCAATCGGACTTTATATCGAGCCCACAACGCATCAAAAACAAATTGTTTCACAGTGGCTTGAAGTTATTGAAATGACACACTTAAGAAAAAAACGTTTTATTGATCTTTCTATCGGTCAGCAAAGAGTTGCATTAATTGTGCGTGCCGTTTTAAAACATCCGCCATTATTAATTTTAGACGAACCCGTAGAAGGTCTGGACGACGAAAATGTAGATTTGGTAATTCAGCTTATCAACACGATAAAACAAGAAACAAACGTTACGATTCTATACGTTTCACATAGAATAGAACAAGGCCTCGCTCCTACTTCTGTTTTCGAACTTTTACCAAATCCAACGGGATCGATTGGTAAAATAAAGTATCATTCGGAATTAAATTAAAACACGAATTCCACTAATTTACACGAAAATTAATCTGTGTAAATTAGTGAAATTTGTGTTTAAGAAATTATCTAATTGACAAATTATCTAATTAATTCTCTTCGTCTTCAGTATTATGTGACTTCACGTAAGTACGCCATTTTTCAATACAATCCTGAAAATCCTGTGGTAACTCTGTATCAAAACGCATCATTTCTCCCGTATTTGGGTGAACGAATCCAAGCGTTTTAGCATGCAGCGCCTGACGCGGCAAAGCTTTAAAACAATTCTCTATAAACTGTTTGTATTTTGTAAACGTTGTTCCTTTCAAGATCAAATGTCCGCCGTAACGTTCGTCATTAAATAACGGATGCCCGATATGTTTCATGTGCGCACGAATCTGGTGCGTTCTTCCGGTTTCCAATTTACATGAAATCAAAGTAACGTAACCAAAACGTTCTAAAACTTTATAATGTGTAATTGCCGGTTTACCTATTTCAGGATCAGCAAAAACAGCCATCTGCATGCGGTCTTTTAAATGTCTGGCAAGGTTTCCTTCAATAGTTCCTTCATCATTTACAACATTTCCCCACACAAGGGCAATATATTCACGTTCTGTAGTTTTAGCTTCAAATTGTTTCGCCAAATGCGTCATTGCTGCTTCCGTTTTGGCAACAACCAAAAGTCCAGACGTATCTTTATCAATTCTATGAACAAGGCCGGGACGCTCGCTGCTGTTCATTGGCAGGTTATCAAAATGATGTGCCAGAGCATTTACAAGAGTTCCGGTATAATTTCCGTGACCCGGATGCACCACCATTCCCGGCTCTTTATTGATTAATAAAAATGCATCATCTTCATACACAATATTAATCGGAAGATCTTCCGGCAGTATATGGTTTTCATATGGAGGATGCGATAACATAACTGTAATCACATCAAAAGGTTTTACTTTATAGTTTGATTTTACCTGAACATCATTTACAAAAATATTTCCGTCACTTGCTGCGTTTTGGATTTTGTTACGCGTAGCATTCTGAATCAAATTCAGCAAATATTTGTCAATACGCAAAAACGCCTGACCCTTTGGGACTTCAAATCTGTAATGCTCGAATAATTCGTCTTCCAGATCTAAATTTTCTTCAATATTATTGTTCATCTTTTGGGGTTTCTGCAGGCACTGCTAAACTATCTGCAGCCTGACTGTCATCTACATAACTCGCTTTTCCGTCACCTAAAACCAAATCAATTTTAGATGCTTTCAAAACACGGTCTCCTACTTTTAAATTTCTGCCTTTATAACGCATTTCCAAAACCATATCTTTTCCAAGATTTGGAATATAAGTAATTGTTCCCGGTTCAAGTCCTAAAGCTTTTAAAGTTGGCACCGCTTCACGATATGTTTTTTCAATTAAATCCGGAATTTTAACAGACGAAAATCCCGATGAATTAATTTTAATATATATTTTTCTTCCTACTTTCACTTTAGTTCCCGGCAGCGGATCCTGCTCAACAACACTATATTTCGGATATTCACTTCGGTAATCAACGCTATCCAAAAGCACATAATCTAAATCCAGCTCGTCTAGTTTTTCTTCAACTTGTTCTTCAGTCAGTCTGGCTAAATTAGGAACCGCAATTTCGTGTCCGTGATCAGTTGTAAAAGTCAGCCAATGCATAAACAAATAACCCAAAACTGCAATAATAGCAGCCGCACTTAACACTTGTAAAAAAAATACCCGGCTAGTTAAATACTTACGTAAACTCATAAATTTATTTTTAGTTGTCGCAAAGATAAAGTATTTCATTTCAAAAAAAATGATAATTTTGTTTAAAACAAGAAAGTCTTCCCTTAAGCATGTAAGCCTAGCGAACACTGGATATTAATGGCACACAGATTTTGCAGATCTAAACAGATTTCAAAAAATAATTCGTGAAAATTCGTAAAATTCGTGGCAGAAAACCTGAAACCTGAAACAAAGAAAACCTGAAACAAAATATAAAACAAAACATATAAATGAAAAACATTGCCATCATCATGGGCGGATATTCAAGCGAATACAAAATTTCGCTTATCAGCGGAAACGTTGTGTACCAATATCTTGACAAAACAAAATACAACGGATTCCGAATTCATATTTTTAAAGAAAAATGGGTTTATGTAGACGCAAATGATACCGAATTCCCAATTGACAGAAACGATTTTTCTGTAACGGTAAATGGGGAAAAAATTATATTTGACTGTGTTTTCAATGCCATTCACGGAACTCCGGGCGAAGATGGACTAATGCAGGCATATTTTGAATTAATTGGATTACCGCAATCTTCTTGCGATTACTACCAATCGGCATTGACTTTCAATAAAAGAGATTTATTATCTGTTTTAAAACCATACGGAATCAAAACAGCAATTTCCTATTACTTAAACAAAGGCGACGAAATAAATACTCAGGAAATCGTTAAAAAAGTAGGTTTACCATGTTTCGTAAAACCAAACAAAGCCGGTTCTAGTTTCGGAATCTCAAAAGTAAAAACCGAAGCCGAACTTCCAATCGCAATTGAAGTTGCTTATAAAGAAGACAACGAAATTATCATTGAAAGTTTCTTGGACGGAACCGAAGTTTCTGTGGGCGTAATTAATTACAAAGGAGAAGTTATAGTTTTACCAATTACCGAAATTGTATCTGACAATGATTTCTTTGATTACGAAGCCAAATACGAAGGAAAATCACAAGAAATCACGCCAGCCAGAATCTCTGATGAGCTGACAAAAAAAGTAGGAGAAACTGCAAAACGTGCTTACGAAGTTTTAAAAATGAAAGGATTCTCTAGAAGCGAATTCATCATTGTAGATAACGAACCGTATATGCTGGAAATGAACACTATTCCGGGTTTAACAACCGAAAGTTTGATTCCGCAGCAAGCAAAAGCAGCCGGAATTTCTCTGGAAGAATTATTTACAAATGCAATCGAACTAGCCTTGGCATAGTTGCTAAAATATTAAGGTTCTGAGATTCTAAGATTTCAGAACCTTAATTTATACAACTGTCAGACTGAGCGAAGTCGAAGTCCTGTCCAAAAAGAAAAACCTTTGAACCTTTGTCACTCTGAACCTTTGAACCTCAAACAAAAAAAATGCGAAAAGCCATATTTCCGGGATCATTTGACCCTATTACACTTGGACACGAAGATATTATCAAAAGAGGAGTTTCTTTATTTGATGAAATCGTAATTGCCATTGGTGTCAATGCCGAAAAAAAGTACATGTTTTCACTAGAAGAAAGAAAACGTTTTATTGAAGAAACCTTTAAAGATGAACCAAAAATTTCGGTTATAACTTATGAAGGGCTGACAATAGATTTAGCAAAAAAACAAAAGGCAAACTTCATTTTAAGAGGCTTGCGCAACCCAGCCGATTTCGAATTCGAAAAAGCAATTGCACACACGAACAGACGTCTTTCTAAAATCGAAACGGTATTTTTATTAACTGCAGCAAAAACGTCTTATATTAGTTCTAGTATTGTTCGTGATGTATTGCGAAACGGCGGTGAATATGAAATGCTGGTTCCGGATGCGGTTAGGGTAAAGAAATAGAAAGAATAAAAAACTTTCTCTAGTTATAAAATAATTTTTAATTAAAAACAAAATGTAAAAATTTATTATGGCCACACCAAGACTTTTTGTTAGTTCTACCTGTTATGATTTACAAGAAATACGATTTCAATTACGAAATTTCATAAGAGATTTTGGTTATGATGCCGTTATGAGTGAATTTGATGATATATTTTATAATTATGAATCTCATGTCCAAGATTCTTGTATCGAAGAAATAAATAAGTGTCAATTATTTATTTTAGTTGTAGGAAATAATTACGGAAGTTTTTATCATCAAGATAAACAAGATGATAATATTCCTGAGAGTGTAACTCTTAGAGAATTTAGAAGAGCACTTGATGTCAAAATATATAAACATATATTTATAAACAAATATGTCGAATACGATTATAAAAACTATAAAAGAGCCTTAGATAAAGTTATCTTAAAACATTTCCAAAAAAACAATATACCAAATGATGAAACAGATAATGTAAGAAATCAAGTAAAAAGAGATTTTGATGAGCAATATCACTTTCCTTACGACTCATATAAATTCGTTTTTTACTTTTTAGATATTATTCACGAAATCAAAGAAGGAAATGCTATAAATACATTTGAATCTTTCTCTGATATAAAAGATACATTAAGAAAACAATGGGCTAACTTTATGTATGAATCCTTAACGAAAAAAGATAAAGTTCAAACTATAATACAGCCATTAGAAACCAAAATTGATAGAATTGAAAAAAACATTTCAAAACTTTTTGAAAGTAAAACCAATGAAAAAGACAATCAGATAACTTTTGATTTATCAAGTTTGACAAGAGAAACAAACATAGAAAACTTAATAAAACTGCAGGATGAAATTCAGACTTTACTATCTGATGTAACACATTACACATATTATGACTTTGATGAAGGCTTTCCTTTAATTAATAAAAGAATAACTTTTAGCAAAAAATTTTCTTCAGAAATGGTCAAAGAATGGCTTGAATATTTAAAGCCTTTGACACAAAGTTTTAAATGGTCAAAAGATATCAGTGTAGTCGATGTTTTTAAAGGCTTACCTTTCAAATATAATAAACATAATTTTCAAATAAGCTATAAAACACTTTTTGAACTTTTTACACTTTATAACTCTTTTGAAGAAACCGATAAAAACAATTTAGTTAATACTATAAGAGAACATTTCAATCTAAATTATGAAGCTCCTATAGTTTCTGTTCCAAAAGATGATGATTTACCTTTTTAGAATTATCAAAAAACCATAAACTTGCAAGCGAAGCAGATTATAAGTAATTTCGCCAAAAAAATAAACAAATAAGTAATGAGTATCGAAAGAGAATTAAGCAAACGAAGCGGGTCTAAATGTGAACTTTGCGGCGCCGAAGAAAACCTGAAAGTATATCAAGTATTACCAACTCAAAAAGGCGGTATTGACGAAGCAATATTAGCATGTAATACCTGTATTGACCAAATTGAAAATCCAGATAACGTCGATTTAAATCACTGGAGATGTCTTAACGACAGCATGTGGAATGAAAACGTTCCGGTTCAGGTTGTTGCCTGGAGAATGTTAAGCCGTTTACGTTCTGCCGGCTGGCCTCAGGAATTACTTGATATGATGTACTTAGATGAAGATACGCTGGCGTGGGCACAAGCAACCGGCGAAGGCGAAGATGACGAAAATAAACTGGTTCACCGCGATAGTAATGGTGTTGTTTTACAGCACGGAGATTCTGTTGTATTAATTAAAGATCTTAAAGTTAAAGGATCAAGTATGGTTGCCAAACAAGGAACCGCCGTAAGAAACATTCGTCTAGACCACGAAAATGCTGAATACATCGAAGGAAAAGTCGATGGACAGCAGATTGTTATTATTACGCAATATGTAAAGAAAATTTAAAAGGTGATAAGGTTCTAAGATACTGAGATTCTAAGTTTTTTTACTCCCTTATCTAACCGTAAAGCAAGCAAAAGTTAACTCAAAGTTCGCTAAGTTTTATTCACAAAGCTTTGCGGACTTTGCACTTTTACAAAAGCTTTGAATTAAAAAACTTAGCGAACTTTGCGTTAAAATCAAGACAACGTTAAGCAACCTGAAACCTGAAACAAAGAAAAACCTGAAACAAAAAAAAGCCGTTCAAAAACTGAACGGCCTTTTTCAATATATTGTTTTTGACAACAAACTATTTTTGAAATAATTTGCTGATTTGATCTTTTACAAATGGCTCAGATACACTGTTTGTTGCAGCATCTCTGTCTTTGCTGGATACCATAAACTGAACTGTAGCTTTATCTGGTACAACATTTCCTGTATAGTGCAGCCAAATGTAGTTGTTTGGTAATTCTAATTTAATATCATACAAAGGAGAAGCGGTAAAACCTCCCATAATAATGTTGTAAAGATTTGTATAATCGTTATCAACATTTTTAAAAGTAAATTTTCTCAAACTTGAAGCATCATCTTCGTTTTGAATACTTGTGTAATAAACTGTGTATTCGTCTCCAATTTTCTGAATGTAATTGTTATTTACTTTTCCTAATTTCTCAACAGGAACTGTCTCAAGAACTTTGATTTGTGCAAATGATACAAAACTAAAGAACAAAATGGCAATGGTAATAATCTTTTTCATAGTGGATTTGGGGTTTACAATTTTACTGCAACAAAAAAACACAGAAATATTGAAAAAACACCTATCAATTCATTATTTTTTTAACACAAAATTGTTAATCTTGTTCGATTAATGATAAAAAACTGATATACAACAACATAAAACAAAGCAAATACAGTTATATAATCCTAAAAAGGCTAAAATTTCTTATTTTTTTCTTCTTCTTTCTTTATAACATTTCGGGCAACTTCAATTTTAAACTTCTTACCCTTCATTTTTTCGTCTTTAATGTTTTTCAGAAGCTCTTTTACCTTTCCAAATCTTACCGCCGCAAACGAAACAAAATCTTTTACTTCAATAAGCCCTAAATCATCTTTTTCCAGTTTTCCTTTTTGAGAAAAGAAACCTACTATATCAAACTTATTCAGCTTTGTCTTTTTTCCGCCGCTTATATAAATTGTTTGAAATTCTGGTGGTTTTGGCAGAGAAATTACATTTTTCACATCCAAAACTGACATGCCATAATCAATATAATCTAGTTGTTTCTCACTTTCGTGAACAATAATATACGCCGTTCCGGTTGCCTGCATACGCGCTGTACGTCCGTTACGATGTGTAAATTCATCTTCTTTTAATGGTAAATGATAATGAATTACGTGTTTCATTTCAGGAATATCCAATCCACGAGCAGCAAGATCTGTCGTGATGAGGTAACTTATACTTCCGTTTCTAAACTGAATTAAAGCGCGCTCACGTTCGTCCTGATCCATTCCCCCATGATAATACGTGGCGTAAATTCCTTTTTCGTTTAAAGTATCGCTGATACGTTCTGCAGCATCGCGATGGTTACAAAAAATAATAGTCGACTGTGATTTTAAAGAACAAATTAAATTGAATAAACTTTCTAATTTATCTTTAGAAGGCGAAACAATCATTTTCATAGAAAGATTTGATTTTTCCTCCTCTTCCACAATGAAATCTAAAACCCTTGGATTTACAACTCGCGTATATTTTGGAATCTCAATATCAGACGTTGCAGACACTAAAACTCTTTTGTTTACTTTGGGCAGTCTTCCAATAATAAAAGACATTTGTTCATGAAACCCCAGTTGAAGCGATTTATCAAACTCATCTAAAATCAGCGTTTGAATTTTATCTGTTCTAAAAGTATCCCTGTCAATATGATCGGCGATTCTTCCCGGCGTTCCAATTAAAACTGCCGGAGGATTGCTTAAATTCTTGATTTCAGTATCGATTGAATGTCCGCCGTAGCAAATATTCACTTTGTACTGCGTTCCCATTTTTTTCCAAACCTGTTCAATCTGCAGCCCAAGTTCACGCGACGGAACTAAAATTAAACACTGAACCGATAAAATTTCAGGCTGTAATAATTCTAAAACAGGAAGCAAAAAGGCTAATGTTTTTCCAGATCCGGTTGGGGAAAGCAATAAAACATTATTATCGTTCAGGATTGTGTCCTGAGCTGTTTCCTGCATTTCGTTTAGGCTCTCAATCCCTAAATTTGAAAGTATATTGTTAGAATGGTGTTTTTTATTCATTTTGCAAAAGTAATTAAAAGGTTTCAAGTTTCAGGTTTTCTTTTGTTTCAAGTTTTTTTTTACCGCAAAGAACACAAAGGTTTACGCAAAGTTCGCAAAGTTTTTATCCGCAAAGCTTTGCGAACCTTGCGTTTTAAAAATCTTATACAAAAAAACCTTGCGTTCTCCTATGTTTGTCAAGTTAATTTACGATGAGTGATCGTTATGTTTAAATTTGCAATAATTAAGTGAAAAGGAATGAGAGTCCATTGGCGCCTAAATAGTTCAAGAAACATATTCTCGCAAAGAAAT
>NZ_JAJQXA010000013.1 GCF_021245985.1 Flavobacterium soyae
AATCTTTAAAGACTACTTTTGAAGCTATACACACACCGCAATTTAATCAAATTGCAAGAATTAGGAAAGCGAAAGCTTTCCTTTTTTTATGCCACAAAAAAAGCTGCCTCACTTTTGAGACAGCCTCGTAGTTTTTGTTAATCGGGAATTTAGCGGATAGCCCAGCCCGGAGGGACACGCCCAAATTCTAATTATTTAATTTTTTGAGATTTTTTTTTTGAAACACATAGAAACATAGATTTTTTAGCTTTTGAAAAAGGTTGTAAAAAGAAACTAGTTTCTCACACATAGCTCTCAAAGTTTGTCATTCCGAGGAACGAGGAATCGCACTAGAAACTCTATAAAGAATGTCGACAATCTTTGTCGAATACCGAGTGCGATTCCTCGTTCCTCGGAATGACAAGATTGTGTGGCTATGTTTTTTTAAACAAGTGAAACGCCTTTATCGATAAAGAAAAATCTATGTTTCTATGTGTTTAGAATATTATTTTAATTTAGAAATCGCCTGATTAATGAAATCAAGTTCTGAAGCTGATAAATCGAAATCCATTGTTTTGGCGTTTGAAATGGCTTGTTCTGCGTTTCTTGCTCCGGCTAAAACAATTGTAATTCCTTTTTGTAAAGTTGTCCAGCGTAAAACCAATTGTGAAATCGAAATGTGTTTTGCGTTTGCCAGAGAACTTAATTCTTCGACCAATGTTTTTACTTTTTGAAGATCAAATTGACCGAAATAGCCATTTCTATGATCGTTATCTTTTAATTTGCTGTCGGTAAAATATTTTCCGGTTAGTAAACCTCTTTCCATTGGGCTGTAAGCAATGATTCCGATATTTTCCTGAATCGTAAGCGGGACTAAATCAGTTTGAATGGCCTGATTCAGCATACTAAAGGGAACTTGATTTGAAGCCAATTGAATTGTTTTTTGTGCTTCTTTTATTTGTTCTGCATTGTAATTACTAACTCCGGCTGCTCTAATTTTTCCTTGCTGAATAAGAATTTCTAAAGCCTCCATAGTTTCCTGAATTGGAGTAGTGGAGTCAGGCCAGTGAATTTGCAATAAGTCAATATAATCTGTTTGAAGGCGTTTTAAGCTTTCTTCAACTTCTTTGATAATGTTGTTTTTTGAAGTGTATTTATAAATTGGTAACTTTTTTCCGTTGTCATCGGCATCAAAAAAGAAATCACCTTTTCCGTAATTGCTTCCATCCCAGACCAAACCAAATTTGGTTAACAATTGTACTTTTGAACGATCTTGAGATTTTAAAGCTTCGCCAATCATTTCTTCGCTTAAGCCAAATCCATAAAAAGGAGCGGTGTCGATTGTGGTTACGCCGTGAGCTATAGAAGCGTGAATAGAGTCGATAGAATCTTTCTTTTCGTTTCCGCCCCACATGTTTCCGCCAATTGCAAATGCACCGTAAGTTATAGTTGATAATTCAAGTTCTGAGCTGCCTAATTTTCTATATTCCATGATATTAAAATTGATGTCTTAAATTTTTTTTGACAAAATTATACCATTTTTTAAAGTGTTAAATTGTATAATTTTGTCTTTTTTAGGTATATTTGCATCTTCAATTAATTCTTTAGATTATGAAAAAAGAAAATTTGTACGAGCCGTTTACGGTTTCCTTTGAAACATTGAATGAATATCCCGATGTTGGAGATCGTCATAATTTCTTTGAATTGGTTTATATTTTAGGCGGAACAGGAAGGCAGTGTATCAACAAGAATATTTTTGAATATGATGCTGGACATATGTTTTTATTGACGCCTGAAGATTGTCATAATTTTACAATTGAAACCGAAACGAAGTTTTTCTTTTTGAGGTTTAATGATATTTATTTGAAGAATTCCAGTCTGCAAAACGAAAATATTCAACGTTTAGAATATATTCTGCAAAATGCCAATCATCAGCCGGGTTGTATCTTGAAAAATGATGCCGATAAATGTTTGGTGAAAGTGATGATTGAGGCTATTTGCCGTGAACATCAGGATAAGGATGTATACAATCAGGAATTGATTCAGCAATTGGTAAATACGCTGATTATTATTGTGGCAAGAAATATTGCGAAATATTTACCGGAGCAGGTAAATGTAGGTTCTGAAGCCAGAGCGATGGATATTCTGCAATATATTCAGACGAACATTTATTATCCCGAGAAGATTAAAGCAGAATCTATAAGTGATTATTTCGGGATTTCGAATACGTACTTAGGACGTTATTTTAAGAAACATGCCAGTGAAACAATGCAGCAATATATCAGCAATTATAAGACGAAATTGATTGAGCATCGTTTACAATTCAGCGATAAGCGTATTAACGAAATTGCGTACGAATTTGGTTTTACGGATGAAAGCCATTTTAATAAATTCTTCAAAAAACAAAGAGGAAACAGTCCTTCGGAATTTAGAAAAACGATTCGGATTAGTGCATAAACACGAATTGTACGAATTTGCACGAATTTTTTTGCCACAGATTTAGAGGATTAAAATGATTTTTTATCTGTGTTATTTAGTTTTAAATCTTGAATCAAAAGCCATTCTGGCTGTGCTTAAGACTTTAATTTTTGATGCGTCTTTATGCTGTGGGTTTATTAAATAATTAAATTCCTGCGGTACAATACTGCTTGGAACTTTTAGAACTGCGGCTTCGTTGTAATCTATAAAGTCGTCGCCTATTGTCTGGGTTATTAAAATAGGTGGTTTAGAATCCCAGTCTTCGGGTAAATCTTCCAGATGCACTTCTTGAATAGTGATTTCGTCCGGGATTTCAATTTCTACATAAAAACGATCAACAGGTAAATCTTCACTTAAATCTAAATGAACTGAAACTTCAAGTGTTGCCAGGGCTCTGCTTTCTGCTGTATATACCATGCGGGTATTAAGGCTGTTCCATCTATAACCTTCAGACATTGATGCACCAATTCTTTTTAAAGTTGCTGCCAGGTATTTTTCTCTTTCAATTCTAAATACTATCATTATGCCAGGTTTCCGAACTCCAATCGATTTAAACTGAATTTTACTTCGTTAATTCCTGTAATTGTATCCAGCATATTTTCAGGTGTATTTCCTCCTATAGATAGATTTGGTTTTTTTAGCCATCGTTGAAATTTCTCCTCTTCATCGTTGAAAACCTCCAAACCGTAATCTATTAATTCATTAATTAAAATTACCAATTCGCTGTCTCTGCTGTCTAAAAGAAGATGCTCACTTTTCTTTTTGTTATAAGTTGTCTGCGGAATTCCAACAATTGTTAAAACTGATTTTACAGGATTGTTTAATCTTCTGCTGATGACTTCAATTGAATCATAGGGAATACCTGATCTTATGACTTCAACACGCTCAAGTTTATTGCTCCAGCTGTATTCTTTACCTCCGGAGTTTAACGTAGATCTCTTAATTGAGATTACTTTTCCTGATGCGTTTTCAATACTTCTTTTAGTATCAAAAGGTTCTGTTTTTTGTTTTATACTTTTCATAAGACAACTTATTTGCTGTAAAGATACAACAATTTTGTTGTTTAATTGTTTAATTGATGAAAAATATGAGCGAAATAGCCCTTCTGAATTCAGAAAAAGGATTCGTATTAATGCGTGATATTGGAACGCAGATGGTACGGATTTAAACGGGTTTATTTTGTTTTTCTACTATTCCCGATAGCTATCGGGATATTTGATTAAAAAGATTTTTAATTTGTGATAATTCGTGGAATTTGTGTTTTAAATAATCTTTTTTATCACACGCAAATTGTGTGTGTGTTTGTTTAATTCCGGATTGTAAATTCCAAGATGATCTAAGCGGTCAATGCGGACTTTTCCACTTGCGTGAATGATGTAATTGTTTTCCATAATGATGCCGACATGAATGATGTTTCCTTCTTCGTTGTCAAAAAAGGCTAAATCTCCTGCTTCACTTTCTTCAATAAAACTTAAAGGTTCTCCGTCAAGTGCCTGCTGCGATGCGTCGCGATGAATTTTGTAGCCGTTTAGTTTGTAAACCATTTGTGTAAAACCAGAACAATCGATTCCGAATGGTGTTTTTCCACCCCATAAATAAGGTGCGTTCAAATACATAAAAGCAGTGCTTATAAGTGCACTTTTTGGTTTTGCACCGCTGGTTTTTGTTCCTTCAAAATCAAAATTTGAAGTGTTGATTTCGCTATTGTTTAGAAAAGTTAAGGAAGCTCCAAGCGGAATGGGCAATAATAAATTATCCGGTGCAGTGATATAATCAATTAAATCAGCATTTAGAATTATGGCTTCTTTGCTTAACTGATTATACTGTTCCTCAGATATTACCTGATATTGTTTCGAATCTACCCAGCCTTCATAATCATCAAACTGAATTTTTATTCGAGCCCATTGATTTTGGCGTTCTAAAATTTTGATGTGTTCGCCAAACAAAAGCTGTGTAACGATTTCACTTCTGTCGCTAGGCTCAGATCGAACGGGTACTATGGCAAGATTGCAGATTCCGAACATTTAGATAATGTATTAGTTGAAAAATTAGGAGTTATTAGAAATTAATAACTCCTAATGAAATATTATTTAAGCTCTTTCGATAACAATTGCTGATGCTCCGCCGCCGCCATTGCAAATTGCTGCAGCTCCGGTTTTAGCGTTGTTTTGTTCTAAAACATTTAGTAAAGTTACAATAATACGAGCTCCTGAACAACCCAGAGGATGTCCTAATGAAACTGCACCGCCATTTACATTTATTTTATTGTTATCAAGATTTAAGATTTTTGAATTGGCTAGGCCAACAACTGAGAACGCTTCATTGAATTCGAAATAATCAACATCGCCAATTGCAATTCCTGCTTTGTTTAAAGCTTTTGGTAAAGCTTTTGCCGGGCTTGTAGTAAACCATTTTGGTTCCTGTGCAGCATCGGCATAACCTTTTATGTAGGCTAAAGGTTTTAGACCTAAAGCATTTGCTTTTTCTTCAGACATTAAAACTAAAGCTGCAGCACCATCGTTGATTGTTGAAGCGTTTGCAGCGGTTACTGTTCCGTCTTTTGTGAAAACAGCGCTTAATGAAGGGATTTTATCCAATTTTACATTGGTATATTCTTCGTCTTTAGAAACGATAACTGGTTCTCCGCGTCTTTGCGGAACTTCAACAGGAACGATTTCATTGTCAAATTTTCCGGAATCCCAGGCTTTTGCGCTTCTTTCATAAGACTGAATAGCAAAATTATCCTGTTCTTCACGGCTGATGTTGTATTCAGCTGCACATAAATCAGCGCAAACTCCCATTGCGTTGTTATCGTAAGCATCTGTCAAACCATCTTTTTGCATTCCGTCTAGCATTGTTGCCGGGCCAAATTTGTTTCCGGCACGCATTTGTACGTAGTGTGGAATCAAGCTCATGCTTTCCATTCCGCCGGCAACTACAATTTCTGCATCGCCGCAAGCGATTGCCTGTGCGCCAAACATTACAGCTTTCATTCCAGAGGCACAGACTTTGTTTACTGTTGTGGCAGCAACTTCGTTTGATAATCCGGCAAAAAGGGCAGCCTGACGGGCCGGAGCTTGTCCAACGCCTGCCTGGATTACATTTCCCATGAAAACTTCATCAACTAATTTTGGGTCTAGGTTAATTTTTGAAAGGGCTCCTTTTATGGCAGCAGCTCCTAATTTTGGTGCGGGTACGGTAGATAACCCTCCCATGAAACTTCCGATAGGTGTTCTAACGGCAGAAACGATAACAACTCTTTTGTTCATTTTCTGTTTAATATTAGTTAATCAAGCAAATTTACTGTTTATTTGAATAAATTCAAATTTTGTATCAATCCGAATGGATTTTAAATTTAAGATGAAATTTTTGTTAATTCTATTTGTTTGATTGTGAAGTGTTTTAAAAAAAAGATTGAAAAAAGATAAAAAAAAGCGCAAAAATAGTTGTGAGTAATATAATGTTGTGTTACATTTGCAACCGCAAAATAGGACACGTTTCCTTGAGCTTGGAGAGGTGCCAGAGCGGTAATGGAGCAGATTGCTAATCTGTCGACGGGTAACCGTCGCCAGGGTTCGAGTCCCTGTCTCTCCGCTTAATTTTTTGCCTCGGGGTGTAGCGTAGCCCGGTTATCGCGCCTGCTTTGGGAGCAGGAGGCCGCAGGTTCGAATCCTGCCACCCCGACTAAAACTTTAAGGGATAAAGTTTAAAAAAAAATGGACGCATAGCTCAGCTGGATAGAGCACCTGCCTTCTAAGCAGGCGGTCGAAGGTTCGAATCCTTCTGCGTTCACGAAAAGCCACTCAATTTGAGTGGCTTTTTTGTTTTATACAATCATCTATCTAGTCAATCGAACTGTTTTTATAATTTGGATTTTTAGAAACTTATTTCGTTTTTTTGATTTTAGAATTGTATTTTTATGTTGAACTTTTCTAAAATCGGAATAAAATAGAATCTCTTATATTAAAATATAAAAGTTTAGGAATTGCCGATGTATTGCATTATGAGAAATTCAATTTAATTTCCATAAGTCATCACTCTACAAAAATTGAAGGTTCTACTTTAACAGAACTAGAAACTCAAATTTTGCTGGATGATGGTCTGACTCCAAAAGGGAAGCCTGTTAATGATACTTTAATGGTTACAGATCATTTTAAGGCACTACATTTTATTGTTGATAAAGCAAGAAACAAAACAGCAGTTACAATAGAGTTAATAAAAGAAATTAATTCTTATGTAATGAAAAGCACAGGAGGCATCTACAGTACTATTTTGGGAGAAATTGATGCAGGTAAGAGAATGTTTCGAAAAGGAAATGTTACAGCAGGGATTTCTTATTTTCCAAATTATGACAAGGTAGAAAGACTAACTAATGAATTAGTTTTGTCTATCAATTCCCGAATGAATAATGATTTATCAATAGATGAAAAATTGAATTTATCTTTTGATGCGCATTTTAATCTAGTAAGCATTCATCCATTTTATGATGGAAATGGAAGAACTTCTCGATTGATTATGAATTACATTCAGGCTTTTTATGACCTTCCTTTAGCAATTGTAAATAGTGAAGATAAACAAGAATACATTCAGGCTTTGATTGATACAAGAGAAAAAGAGAATATTGAAATTTTTAGAAACTTCATGAAAAATCAATATGAGCAATATCTTTTAAATGAAATAAAAAAAATCGAAGACAGCTTTTCGTCAAAATCAAATAAGGGATTTAGTTTTCTTTTTTAAAATGAATTTATAGAATATAATAATCGGGACAGTCGAAGGTTCGAATCCTTCTGCGTTTACATAAAGCTGCTCAAATCGAGTGGCTTTTTTGTTTTGTATATTTATTTAAAAGTGCTTTTTTGTATAAAAGTTTGTAAATAGTTTTAATAATTAAATAAAAAAGTCCCACCGAAGCAGGACTAAAGATTTTCATCTACGGCATATAGCCTTATTGTGATAAGATTAAAGATTAGAAATTTTAATCAGTCACAAATATATAGAAAAAATATTCTGGTTAGAAAAAGGAAAACCGTAATTGTCTTAATTTTTTTTATAGTAAATTCCATGCAGATTAAATTTTAATAACGATGGCAAAAATTTTAGGATTAGATTTAGGAACAAATAGTATTGGATGGGCAATTGTTGATGATGAAAAAAAAACAATTGTTGATTCGGGAGTTAGGATATTTCCTGAAGGTGTTGTTGCAAAAACAATTGGACAAGGAGATAGAGAAGAAAGTAAGAATGCAAAAAGAAGAAATAGCAGGCAGCTAAGAAAGCAATTTTACAGAAAGAGATTAAGAAAAATAAAGCTACTAAGGACTTTAATATCGTTTGATATGTGTCCGTTGACAAATGAAGCACTTGATGTTTGGAGTAAATGGGACAAACAAGAGAAAAAAGAGGGTAGAATTGCTCCCGAAATTCATTTGCCTCAAAACCACCCCTATCATTTATGGTTAAAACAAAATCCTTATGAATTAAGAGATAAAGCAATACAAAATGATTTAACACTTTTTGAGTTTGGAAGAGTTTTGTACCATTTAATTCAACGAAGAGGTTTTTTAAGTAATCGTAAGGGAAAAGACGATGGAGCAATATATAAAGGAAAAGAAAATATTATAGGAATCTCACAAACTCAAAAAGAACTTGAAAATTCAACACTTGGCAAATATCTATTTGAGATTCTTCCTAAGGAAGGGGAACCTTATAAATTAATTACAGATGAAGAAGGAAACGAGTTAAGGGTAAGAGCACGTTATACCTTAAGAGACATGTATGTTGCAGAATTTGAAGACATTTGGAATAGACAAGAAAACCATTTAGGACTGGATAAGAAAAAAGTAATCAAGAATAAAAATATTTTTCTTAATGGAGACATAGAAAAAAATAATAGAAATAAAAGAAAGCTAGAATATCTAATTAAATCAAAAGGAATTGAAAATGTTGCCATTAGTTTATTAGAGAATAATACAGATAATATTTCAAGTAAAAAATATCTAGTAAAAGTATCTTCTGAAATTTCTCTTAAAGAGCTTTTAGCCGGTAATATTGAAAATGACGAGGATGGAAATTTAAAATTTAGAAGTCAAGATAGTATTTTGTTTTGGCAACGGCCTCTAAAATCACAAAAAAGATTGTTGTCAAAATGTCGCTTTGAATCTGACTTGAAAGACTACAATGGTAAATATTTGCAAAAGGGAAAAACACCATGCCATTTATCACATCCATTAAATGAGGAATTTAGAGCTTACCAATTTATTAATAATATTGAATACGGAAAGAAACAAAGATTGGAAGAAAGTCAACGGCTTCAGGTTTTGGATTTAATAAATTCAAAAGAGAGTAATTTTAATTTCACTGAAATAAAGAAAAAACTGAAGTTAGAATATGAAAAATTTAATTATTCTGATGATCAGAAAGTTCCGGGTAATTACACTATTAAAAGTTTAAATTCAATTTTTTCAGAATCAGTATTAAGAAAGGAGCATGTTAATTCTGTAAATGGTAAAGAAGTTGTTGAATATGGATTTGAAAAAATTTGGCACTGTTTTCATTATTTTGAAGATAATGATTTACTAGTAAAGAAGCTTTCTATTGATTTTGCTTTAGATGAAATAAATATAAATAAAGTTTCTAAAATTAATTTAAAAGAAGGTTATTCCAATGTATCATTAAAAGCTATAAAAAATATTTTACCTTATTTAAAACAGGGTAAAAGGTTTAGTGACGCTGTAATTCTTGGAGGTGTAAGGAATGCCTTTGGTCATAAATGGGAAATTTATAAGAATGATCATCAGCAATTAGAGAAAGATATTATTTCTATATTGAAACTTAAATACAACAAGGAGGGAGATGCAATTGAGAAAATAAAAGAGTACCTGATTGAAAATAAATACGGTTTTGTTGAAAATGATAAAAGATTTAGAAAACTTTATCATCATAGTCAAGAAATTGAAAAGGTTGAGAAAAAGGATAGAATTGGAGAAATTGAAAATTTAAGAAACCCAATAGTTCAGCAAGGCGTTAATGAAGTAAAGAGGTTAGTTAATGAATTATTAAAAATACATCAGACATTTGACCAGATAAGAGTGGAGCTAGGACGAGATTTAAAAAATAATAAAACAAAAAGACAGGAATTAGGCTATAAAATTGCTGATAATACCAAAAAAAATGATGAAGCTAAGCAACTTCTAACAGAATTTGGATTAAAACACAGTAGGGAAAATATTCAAAAAGTTTTATTGTATAAAGAAATGCAGGAACGTGGTACAATTGCAGTTTGTCCTTATACTAATAAAACAATCAATATTTCCGATGTTTTAGGAAGAGAAAATAAAATTCAGATTGAGCATATTATCCCGAGAAGTGTTTCCCTCGATGACAGTTTTGCGAACAAAACACTTTGCGATGCAAAATTTAATGGATTGAAAGGAGAAAGGACGCCGTATGATTTTTATCAATTAAACAAGGATTCTAATTTGTGGGGCGGTGCTAAAACTTGGGAAGAAATTGAGTACCGTGTGTTTAAATTACTGCCTTACACGAAAGCAAAGAAATTTACCTCTAAAACAAAATTTGAGAAGAGTGATTTTATTGAAAGACAATTAAATGACACAAGGTACATCAGTAAAAAAACAAATGAAATACTTTCACAAGTTTGTGATGATGTTCGTGTAATGCCAGGTGGGTTAACAGCTGAGCTCAGAAAACTTTGGGGATTGAACAATATTTTACAACCTACATTTACAGTTGATATTCCAGATTTGTACATTACTGAAAATAAACATATACCACATTATGTTGTTCTGAATGCAGATAGTAAGCCAGTAGTTTTCCAGAGAATTTACAACTCAAAACCAGAATTAGAAAATGATGAAACTGCATTATTCGGAAATGTGGATAAAGGAATTTTCAAACCTAGTGTCAAATATGTCAATTTTCAGATGGAAACTCCAGAACTCAAAAATGGCGAATATTGGGCAAAGTTAAAAATATCAGAACCAAAAGATGTTGTTAGAGTTTTTAGAGATAAACCAGAAGCATCAGAAGAAGAAATTGTATTAAAAGGCAAAGTTGAAAAAGAAAAGTTTAAAAATGAAGGCTTGGGCTTAATAAACGCTTCGGGAAAAGATAATGGTACTTATTGGGCTAAACTCTCCATCTTGAAAAAGAAATTTGAAGCACCTAATAAAGAAGACCAGCCTAAAAAGAATGGAAAACAATTATTGCTTTTTGGAGAAGTAAAAGAAGGTATTTTCTCATCTTATATTTATCAGTGTGAAACCACGGAATTAGATGGTAAATATTGGCTGTTAATTGATGTTGATTTTGAAAAAGTTAATTTTGAAAGAGCAGTCAACGAAAGACCTATTCTCAATGATTATCAAATATTAATTGAAGGGACTACAAACGATGATGGTATTTTTGTCTCGGAAATGGACAACCAGCATCAGTTTGAAATGAAGGAGGGAAAAGGAAGGTATTGGGTATTGTTTGATATACTTTCTGAAGTCAAAGATTTTTATGATGTTAAGAACGAGGCTCCAAAACTTGAAGATGGGCAAACTTTGGTAGAAGGAACAGTATGGGTTGATAAGTATACAGGCGAAATTAAGTTTGATCCAAAAAAAAATAGAGAAGATCATAGGCATCATGCACTTGACGCTTTAGTTATTGCTTTAACGAAGGAAAGATATTTTCAGGAATTAAGTAAATACAATGCTTCTGTTGAAAATAAAAAAAGAGGTAATGAATACGAAAAAGAACAATTGGATTTTCCAGAACCTTGGAATGGATTTCATACTGATGCAATGAATGCAATTAATAAAATATTGATTTCTCATAAACAGAACAGAAACATACTTGTAGAAGTTAGAAAAAAGGTTATTAAGGACGGAAAGAGTTATTTGAGTGTTGGTCAAGCTGTACGGGGACAATTACATATGGAAAACTTTTATGGAAAGATAACCCCACCAAGTGGGAAGGAAGGGTATCATATTCGCAAATCTATAGAGAGTCTTGTGACAGATAAACAACTTAATAAAATTGTAGATCTAAAAATCCGTGAGATTATTATTAAAGCTAGAAAAGCAGAAGTTCAACTCTATAAGGAAATTGAGAAATTGACTAAACAAATAAAAACAGCAAAAACTGATTTTGAAGAAGAGCAATTAAAAAAGGAGATTGATGTTTTAAAAAATAAGATAAATAATTTATATACTTTACCTAATAAAAATGGAGAAAGAGTTCCAATTAAGAAAGTACGGGTTTCAGAGGAAATGGGAAATGCACAACAATTAAAGCCCTCCATCAAACAATTTGTAAATCCAAGGAATAATCATCATGTTATTATATATAAGAATGAAAACAATGAAGTAAAGGATGGAATAACTAATTTTTGGAATGTAGTTGAAAGAAAAAAGCAAAATGATGAAATATATAAGTTGCCTGAATCAACATTTGCAGAGCCATATCCAAAGGAAATGTTATTAACTTTTCAAGAAAATGATATGTTTATATTAGGGCTTACCAATGATGAATACAGAGATAATATTGGAAATGAATCATTTTTGAGTAAACATTTATATAGAGTTCAAAAAATATCTGAAGGAGATTTTTCATTTAGGCACCATTTAGCTTCTACTGTATTACATAAAGAACAAGAAGTTAGAATTGCAAGTATGAAAAAATTTCAAGAAGTAAATCCAATCAAAGTTACAGTTTCTATTTTTGGAAAAATTGAGGATAAATAAAAAATTAATTAAGTTCTTTGACACTTTTAATCTTAAACCTCTCAAACCACAACGGAAAATCGTTCCGATTTTCTACAATGGATTTTCCGTTGTGGTTTGATTAAAGATTAGAAAACACGATATTAAAAATTCTAAGTATAAATGCATAAGGTTAGTTGTGGTTTGATTAAAGATTAGAAAACACGATATTGATAACCCTTATCTCCATCCAAGTTACCTAGTTGTGGTTTGATTAAAGATTAGAAAACACGATATTGTGCGTCGTGTAAACGGCTCTCGTCTACTTGTTGTGGTTTGATTAAAGATTAGAAAACACGATATTTTTAATTCATTTTCAAGCCTTACAGTTCCTGTTGTGGTTTGATTAAAGATTAGAAAACACGATATTCGCGTGCGAGAGTAGAGAATTATTATTACTGTTGTGGTTTGATTAAAGATTAGAAAACACGATATTATGAACAATTGAAAGAAATGCCTATTAACGGTTGTGGTTTGATTAAAGATTAGAAAACACGATATTCTTATAAATTTTATTATAGTAAGGTTTCTGGTTGTGGTTTGATTAAAGATTAGAAAACACGATATTTCTAAACGTTGTTTTTGTAATTGAAATTCAGTTGTGGTTTGATTAAAGATTAGAAAACACGATATTTAAAGGGCAGATGTTAACAGATTGGTTCGAGTTGTGGTTTGATTAAAGATTAGAAAACACGATATTCTGTATGTAAAGACAATGCATGACAAAGCTGTTGTGGTTTGATTAAAGATTAGAAAACACGATATTGTAGTAAACTCAACATCTTTGAGATATGGTGTTGTGGTTTGATTAAAGATTAGAAAACACGATATTATTTTAAATGTTCAAATAAATAATGTTGCTGTTGTGGTTTGATTAAAGATTAGAAAACACGATATTTGGGTTGTTGTTGCTAGATATTGCATTGATGTTGTGGTTTGATTAAAGATTAGAAAACACGATATTAGTTCTAGTTGATTATTCGAGATATTACCAGTTGTGGTTTGATTAAAGATTAGAAAACACGATATTATTCGAAGACGCGTTTCTTGAATGTAAACGGTTGTGGTTTGATTAAAGATTAGAAAACACGATATTCGTAGAAAGCTTGGTATTTAGACTCGTCTGTTGTGGTTTGATTAAAGATTAGAAAACACGATATTTCTGAGTTGCGCAAAAATGATTTTACAAATGTTGTGGTTTGATTAAAGATTAGAAAACACGATATTTTTTGATACATTTCCTGTTGGTGTATCATTGTTGTGGTTTGATTAAAGATTAGAAAACACGATATTTTTGGAAACCAATCACCGTAAATTAAATTTGTTGTGGTTTGATTAAAGATTAGAAAACACGATATTGAATGATGCAAGAAATGCAAACATAGCATTGTTGTGGTTTGATTAAAGATTAGAAAACACGATATTAGTCGGCTTGTTTCCTTCTGATATATAATGGTTTAGATTCGAATATCGCTTAAAAAAATGTCTCTTTTATGGTTTGATAACCCATAATTGAGGCATTTTTTCTATTGCAGGGTTTAGTGAATAAGGTTTTAGTCTATGAGACTTATTGAAGATTATAAAGGAATATTAAAATAATTCTAATTGCGTAGGTTGAGGTGCAGAAGGTAAGGCTGCTTTTCCCCAAAAATTCAAAATATTACCAAATTGTTTATCAGTTATTCGAAGTACACTTACTTTTCCTAAAGGTGGTAATAGTTTGTGGATTCTCTTTTCATGAACATCAGCGCTTTCGCTGCTTGCGCAGTGGCGTACATAAACAGAATATTGCATCATTGAAAATCCATCTTTTAATAAATTGTTTCTAAATCCAGATGCATTTCGTCTGTCTTTTTTTGTTTCTGTGGGTAGATCAAAAAAAACAAACAGCCACATTATTCGATATCCGTTAAGCTCCATAATGCAGGATATTTAATTTTTTTTCGATTTCCTGTAAAACATTGTTGAAGGGAACTGGCAGTCTTTTGTAAAGCGACCATTAAAGGACTTTTCTCATCTTTAAAATAAACTGTTCTGGTTAATATTTGTAACAACTCTGCCTTAATAACAGTGTTTAATTCTTGTTCATCAAAACGCTGCATGATATCAAAGACTTTTTCATCAACGATAGGACGAAAAGGTTCCATAATATCGTCGGCAAGGGCAAAAGCATTGTATTTACTTTTGTGATGGATTCCTAATGTATTCAGTAGCCCGCTTCCAGAAAGAGCTCTTGCAGTTGCGGCTCTTAAAATGGCATAACCATAATTCAAGAAATTATTAGGATAGTCACCATATCGTTCTCGTTTTATTCCATCAAATTCTAAATTTGGCTGAGGGAAATATTTCCAGTATTGCTGTGCAGCAACTCCTTCCATATTAGATGAATCTCCGCTTAATACTTTGCTGGCCAGAAATACAAAACTATTTTTTGAATTAGTTATTTTTTCGAGTAATTGGCCTTGGTTTTTAATTTTTTCAATTATAGTTTGCTGCCATAACTGCTTTTTTAACGGTATAGAAGCATCAATTTGATTTTTGAATATTTCCTGTTGAATATGATGACTATTAAGATTTAAAAGCATTCCGTTAGGGAGGTGATTCTTTCCGCAGATAATAATAGAAGTATTGTTATCAACAAGTAAATTCATAGCAGGAATACTGAGGTAGATTTCGTTATGATCAAGTATAAGAAAGCCAATATCCTCAATTGGGATAGCACTCTCTTTCATTTCTGATTTTAGTACTAATTGATTATTTTTTGCAGTTATCGAAAACTTGTTTTCAATTAAAATAGATTTTTTTAGCATAAAAATTTAATTTGAAATTATAAATAATCGTTTCCTCTGCCTAAACATGCATTGTTTAAATTATTTGTATAAAGTTCGACTTTAAAGAAATGTTGTTTTTACGGTTTTCCATAATTTACAATTTTAGTTTCAATATTAATAGAACAAAACCTGGCGATAAAGAAGAAAAATTCGCCTTAGTAACTTTAGCAGTAATTGAAAAAAAGGAACGAAAGTTAAGTGATATGAAAGAAAACTTACTGTAATTAAACAAAATTGAATAGGCAAATAAAATAAAAAACACAGTTTTAAATTACATATTGATTGATTTCTTAGATTTGTATAACAGATCCAAAAACTTTTTTATCATGCCGGTAATTGAACAATCAGAATATAATTTTCCTTCTATTATTCATCGCAACAGGCATATATCTACTATTTATGCTGCTTTGTTTAAAAGGTTTGAAGTTCCAGGATACACAAGAGAAAAACTTGAGTTGAGTGACGGAGATTTTATCAATATTGATTTTATTATAAACGATACTAAAAAAGCAGTAATTCTATGCCATGGTTTAGAAGGTGATTCCCGAAGAACGTACAATAATAGCTGTGCGGCTTATTTTCAGCAGAAAGGTTTTTCAGTTTTCGCATGGAATAACCGTACCTGTGGTGGAGAAATGAACCGACTGCCGAGACTTTATCATCACGGAGCGGTTGATGATCTGGATGAGGTGGTTCAGTTTGTTTTACAAAAAGGATTCGAAGATGTTTATTTGATTGGATATTCAATGGGAGGTGTTCAGCTCCTGAATTATTTTGGCTGGACAAAAATTGATAAACGTATAAAGGCGGGAGTCTCTATCTCTGCGCCAACGCATATTGCAACAAGTGCAGCTATACTCAAACAAGGGTTTAACAGAGTCTATTTAAAGAACTTTACTATTGATATTAAGAAAAAGCTGAAATACAAAGCGGCACAGTTTCCTGATTTTATAAACCGTGATCAGATTGATAAAATTTCTTCATTTGATGAAGTCGATCAGTATTTTACAGCACCGCTGCATGGTTTTGCGAGTAGAGATGATTATTATCAACGTGTTTCTCCGGAATTTTCCCTTAAAAATATTACCACTCCGGTTTTAATTATTAATTCTCTTGATGACCCTTTTTTAGGTGAAAGATGTTATCCCAGAGCTATTGCCCAAGAGAGTGAATATGTATATCTGGAAACCCCAAAGTATGGAGGACACTGTGCTTTTCCGCTGCGTAATTCAACGTATTCCTATGCAGAGAAAAGGGCATATAAGTTTTTTAAATCCTGTACATCTGCAGAGATTACTAAAGCTGAATATTAAATGGGTTAAGAAAAAAACTTTTCTTAGCAGGTTAATAATTTTTTCTTTGGGTCATCTCCAGTAAAATTTCCATACTATCGGGAATAATATACAATACCTGATTGCCAGAAGTTGATGGAAGTCCTTCAAAAGCTACTGCGGCCAAATAATGTTCAGCAAAATCGAAACTATATACCTGCCAGTTTTGAGTGTTTTTTACCAGCTTAAAATCTAAATTATGCTGTCCTTCTATACAAGGAATATATTTAAAATCTTCATCAATTCCTTTTCCTAATGCTTTTACAAAGGCTTCTTTGCGTGTCCATAAAGTATAAAAAGCGTTTTTTTTATCATCAGCATTCTGAATTACTAACCTCTCGTGATCGTCAAAGATATCCGGGAAAAGGTCAGTAAATTTAAAATCGTTAGATAAATATTCAATATCCAGTCCTACCTTTTTACGTGAAAACGCAATAGCTGCATAGTCTTCAGAATGTGAGATATTGAAATGGAGCCACGGGTGTGAAGCCAAATATGGTTTTTTATTAAAATCATAATCAAGATAAATATTTTTTATATCTGATTTAGTGTAAGCCCCTAAAAGAAGTTTTAAAATCGACCTGTATATAATGAATCGGTTTCGGTCTATTTCCTTATAATAGCGTTTTGCTTTTTTTAGTTCAGGAGAATTTAGAAACTGTGATAAATTAGCTTTAAAGTCAATGAAATTAGGCAGATAAATAGAGTAAATGATTATATCGCCAGTATCTAAAGAATATTCTTTACCAGAAACTAATGTAACGCCCTTTATGTCCGAAAAAGAAATAAAGAGCCTAGATGTTTTCATTTTTTTCATCTAAGATGTCTTGAAGTAGCCTCGCTAAAACTATATCATTTGGCGGCGCTACAATGTCTAAGTGATTACCGGAGATATTATGAATTGTTACGCCTCCCAACGCAGCCTTTTTCCAGCCAAGGTGCGTAGGGTCAAGTCTGTAATTAATGTCATCTTTTGATCGAAATAAATCTACTTTAAAGTTTTGCGGTTTAAGGTGATAACGATCAACAATTTTTTTAACCATACGATCAGCTTCTATAAATTCTTTGAGTGCTAGTGCTTCTTGTTCAGTCATTGTGTCTTTCTTACCAAAATGTCTTTTCAGTATATATTCTTTTTTTCTATTAATACGCATTTTAAAAGCCTTCCAGCTCAATAGCATTTCTTTTAAAAAATCTAGTCTTCTATGTGTAACATCAAAGTATCTAACGAGTTGTTTTCGTCTGTAATTTCCATAATAATAAGAAGAGTCAACATAAGAGTCGAGTAATGCTGTTAAGCTTACTTTTTTTCCTTGTTCCTTTAATTGACGGGTCATTTCGAAGGCCACAATACCGCCGAAAGAAAAACCTGCTAAAGCGTAAGGCCCTTTTGGGTTTACTTTTATAATTGCATCTATATAATGAGCGGCCATAGCTTCAATTGACTCATACCATCTGTCAAAACCTTTAGGTTTAATACCCTGAATTGCATAAATAGGCTGATCTTCATCAAAGTGTTTACTCAGATTAATAAAATTTAAAACATTGAGTCCTGCTCCGTGAATGATAAAAAGCGGTACTTTGTTTCCGTTAGGGCTTATTGGAACTAAACAATCTGAATAAATTTCGGTACCTGTATTTAACAGTTTTGCAAATTTCTCGACAGTTGAATATTTAAATAATGCTGATAGGGGTATTCGTTTACCAGTGTATTTCTCTATTTCAACCATTACCTTTACTCCCTTTATCGAATGCCCGCCCATTTCAAAGAAATCACTAAAAATATCGATATTCTCTATATCCAGGCTTTCTTTCCAAATAGCGGCCACAATATTTTCTTCTTCTGTTCGGGGAGCAGTGTATTGAAGTATTTTGTTTGCTTTATATTGTGATAATGCTTTACGATCGATCTTGCCGTTAAGTGTTGTTGGTATTTTCTCCAATAAATTAAAATCATGTGGGATTAACTGTACCGGTAAGCGTGCAGCCAAAGTTTCGCGCCATAAAGGGATTTGATTTTTGGCACTTTCTATACTGGAATCAGGTACAATATGGGCTACAAGAAAGTTTTCATTAGCTAATACAACAGCATATTTTATGCCGTCAAGCTGCAGCAGCGCTTGTTCTACCTCGCCAGGTTCAATACGGTGTCCTCTAATTTTAACCTGTTGGTCCAGACGTCCTAAACATTCTATTTCATTGCTTGGAAGTAATTTTCCTAAATCGCCGGTACGATAAATTATGTCATCTTTACGAGCAGAAAAACTATTTTTAATAAATTTTTCAGATGTAAGCTCAGGTCTGTTCCAATACCCTTTTGCAAGACCATCACCGCCAATGGCAATTTCACCTATTTTTCCTGGTGCCATAAGCTGTCCTTGTTCATCAATGATATAAAGTTGTGTATTTGCAATAGGTTTACCAATAGTTATTAATGTATCGTCAGCTTTTACCTGTTTTACAGCTGAATAAATGGTGGTTTCCGTTGGTCCGTAGACATTCCACACCGTATTACACTTACTAGTAAGCGCTTTTGCAAGATCTGCAGGCATTGCCTCGCCGCCGCATAGTGCCTTAAGCGGTAATGGTTCATCCCAGCCAGAATCCAGAAGCATTGACCAGGTTGTGGGAGTGGCTTGCAGAAAACTGATGTTTCCCTTTTTTACCAGCTCAAGCAAGAGTCGTCCGTCTCTGGCAGTTTCATGATCAGCAAGTATTAATGCAGCACCTTTAATGAGTGGTAAATATAGCTCCAGACCGGCAATGTCAAAAGAAATAGTAGTGATCGACAGCAATCTGTCATTTTCGTTAATACCGGGTTCTAAAGTCATACTGCAAAGTAAGTTAACCAGATTTTTATGAGTAATGGGAACACCTTTTGGATTACCTGTTGATCCAGATGTATAGAGTATATACGCTGCATTATCCGGCTTCACAGTAACAGGAAGAGGCGATGCATCATATTGGTTTAATGATTCCATGGCATCTTCTATAAAAAGGATATGCGGCCATGATGGTAAGGAGGTAAATAATGTTTTACTGGTCAATAAAACTTTCGATCCGGAATTGGTAAGCATAAATTCTAAGCGACCTTTAGGATATTCAGGATCCAGCGGAAGGTAAGCCGCACCACACTGCATTATGGCTAACAAAGTATAAAGCAGTTCCGGGCTGCGGGAAACAGAAACAGCAATAAAATCTCCGGACTGAATGCCTTGCGCTTTTAAATAATGGGCTAATTGATTTACTTTTTGGTGTAACTCGAGATAAGTAGTTTTAGATTCATGAAATTCCAGGGCTATGTTGTTTGGTGTAAGTTCTGCTTGTTTTTTAAGTAATTCTGTTAAGGCCACATCTGGATAGGGCATTTCAGTATTATTTAGAGCATCATAATCAGCTAAATAATGACTTCCGATTATGTCTGACAGCGGATTATCTGCACCATTTATTAGTTTATTCATAATATCTTCAAATGTATGCATCATTTTGTTTATGGTCTCTTGTTTGAACAGGGTAGTATTATATGACCATTGAAATATGGGACCATTTTTAGTTCTAAAAATATGAAGCTGAATTTCAAAGGTTGCGTATTCTCTGGGGTTAATTTTAAATTCATGAGAAAGGCCTGCAAATGAAAACTCACTTTCTATATCCCGATTCATATCAACAGTTAATACAACTGGCACCAAAGGAATTCTGGAAGGATCCCTGGTAATGGCCAAGCTTTTAAGAAGATGGCCAAAACTTACCTGCTGATATTCGTATGCATCAAATAGCTGTGAATTTCTTTGTTTCAGGTATTCTAAAAAAGTGATATCAGAACTAATTTTACTGCGTAAAGGAAGCAGGTTAGCACAATCTCCAACCAATTGTCTCATATCATATAATGTATTTCCCGAAGAAGGAAATCCTACTACTAAATCGTTTTGACCTGTAATTTTGCATAAAAAGACTTCAAATGCAGCGAGCAAAGTGGTAACTAAGCTGCAGCCGGCACTTAATCCTATATTTTTTAATGCGTTTGTGATGGTATTATCCAATGGAAAATCCAGACGATTACTATTATAGGTTCGTAAAGAAGGCCTTACCTGATCTAGAGGTAATTCAATTGTGGGAGATGATTCTTTATAAACACTAAGCCAAAAATTTTCCAGCTGTTTATATTCATTACTTTCCATAAACGAATTAACTTTTTCGGCATATTCGCTAAAACGTTCCGGATCTGGAAGGGTTGGTTTTTTATTTTCAACGAAGGCAGAATAAAGCATGCCAAGTTCTTCTAATATAACATCAATACTAAGTCCGTCTCCAACAATATGATGAATTGTCAGGGTCATTAAATATTCAAATTCATCAATTTTAATCAAATTAACTTTGAATAATGGGCCGTTAACAAGGTTAAAAAGAGCATTTACTTCTTCTTTAACTAATGTTTTTACAGCAAGTTCTTTTTCAGCTGTTTTTAGGCCAGAAAAGTTATTATGCGAAACTTCAAAATTAACATCGCTGTAAATACACATATAGCGTCCGTCCGGACTAAACGCAGCTCTCAAGCATTCATGACGATGTACTAAGGTCTTTACTGCCTGTTCAAAAGTGTCTATTATCAAGTTGCCTTTAAATTTAATAGAAACAGACAGGTTGTATGCTTTATTAGCATCACTGCCTCCAAAAATGCAATCTGACCATATTTCCTGCTGTGAATTTGTGGTATGAATTACTCTTTCAATTTCAGGTAAAAATGGATTAAATTGAATTTCAGTTTCAGTTTTTATTTCAGATTTATTTTTCATTGTTATCATAATTCTATTTTTAAATGTAATTGCACAGTTCTTAAATTGACAATTTGAATTATTAATTATGTTTATCTGGTTCTAATAACCTCGTTTTAGTAAATTTTCCTTTTTGACCAGAATCTTCAATAAACCATGCCGGATTTCCGTTTTCATCCCGTCCTAGTTTACTGCCCGGAACAGGAGGTTCATCTGCCATTATGGTATATTTTTTTTCTGCAGCATTGGTTTCAAATAACTGGCTGCCATTGATTTTTGAAATATCAAAAGCTTTTTCTTTTTTGTGAGCACCATTAACTCCGTTTGTCTCGACCCGATTTTCAGGATTAAATTTAAGGGCATCGAAATGTTTTACTTTTAAATTGACGTATGAAGTATTTCCGTTTACAGAAGAATTTTGAAAATTTTGTAATTGGTCAACTTTTTGGCTCAAAAGCTGAATTTGCTGAACAATTTGTTCTAATGAGGCTTGATTTTGAGTTGATGATAATGGTATCTCATTTGTTAAAACAGGGGGATCAATAGTTTGGTTAGAAACAATTTCATTCTCTTTAGTCTCAATAGAATTCTCTTCAGGAAGATTTAAATCTATATAATCTGCTAAAAGTGATGGAGTAGGAAAGCCTTCATTGAGTTGTCTGAAAGTAATAGGTAAATCAAATTCTTTTTTTAGCCTTCCTGATAATTGGGTCAGCGATAAGGAATCTAAACCTAGTTCCAGGAAAGTATTTGAAGCCGAATCAGGATCATAAGTTATGCCCGATGCTTCTTTTATAATTTCTGAAATCCTAACAAGTACAGAATCCTTTCTTGATTCTTTAGTTTTAATACTATTTTCCGTTTCTATTGAAGCTGCGGATGTATTTGAAACGACAGGTATATCAGAAATTATATTTTTTTGAACTACCGTTGTTTGAACAGTATTTAATGGCTCAATCCAGCAGGGTTTTCGATCAAAAACATAACCCGGTAACTCGATTTTTTGTCTTTGCTGTTCTTTGTAGAAAGAACTCCAATTTGGGGTTATGCCTTTAGCCCATAATTCACCTACGGTATTTAATAAAGTCGAATATTCATTGTCCTGCTCTTCTTTAGGAAAATTTATGCTGGAAAAAGCGGGTATGACTTTACCGGCAGCCTGCTGGCGAGCCAGAGTAATCAGGGTTTGACCGGGACCTACTTCTAACAATATATAATCTTCTAATTCAAATGCAGTATCCATAGCATCTGCAAATCGTACTGTGTTTTTTAAATGGTTAACCCAATAGGTTGGACTTGTGGCTTCAGTGTCTGTAAGCCAGGTTCCCGTTGCTGTTGAAATAATAGGCAGTCTGGGAATACTTAGTTTTATTTTTTCTATTTCATTTTTGAAAGAATCTAAAATTGGCTCCATCATAAAAGAGTGAAAGGCATGACTTGTAAGAAGCAGTTTGTTTGGAATGTCTTGTGCATCAAGTTCCTGATTAAATAGTGCAATATCTTCTTTCGTTCCGGAAGCCACACAAAATTGACTTGAATTTATTGCCGCAACCGAAAGTGTATCAGGAATGAGTTCATATAATTTTTCTACTGGTACACGTACCGCCAACATTGATCCGCCGGGCAGCTCGCTTATTAATCGGCCTCTAACTGCAACGATATGCAAGGCATCTTTTAAACTTATAATTCCGGCTAAATGTGCAGCCGCAAATTCACCAATACTATGACCGCAGAGAAAAGTTGGTTTTATTCCCCAGCTCATCCATAACTGAGACAATGCATATTCTGTAACAAATAAACTTGGCTGGGTTAGACGTGTATCTTTTAAGCGTGCTTCGGCCTCAGTTGAATTGGTTTCCGGATAAAGTATTTCGCGAATATCTAATTTTAAATCTTCCATTAACAATTCTGCACATTTGTCTACTGCCTCACGATATACTTTTTCGTTATCATAAAGTGTTTTTCCCATTTGCAGGTACTGAGCTCCTTGTCCCGGAAATAGAAATCCCATTTCACTTGGAATACTTTTTAAGATTGAGGATTTAGTGTTTTTTGCTTTTAAAGAAATTAATTTTTCAACAGCATCATCTGTAGAATTCGTTACTAAAAAACTTCGGTGATTAAAATCATCTCTCGTAATATTCAATGAATAAGCAATGTCTGCTAAAGGGATATTTCTTGATTTATCAATAAAATGCCCCAGTGCATTTTCGTAACCTAACAAGCTGTTTTGGCTTTTTGCAGACCACATTAATAGCTGCAGCGGCCGTCCGGCCGAAGATGGTAAAGGTTCTGCTGTATATTCTTCAACGATTGCATGAACATTTGTACTTCCAATTCCAAAAGAACTCACGCCGGCTCTTCTTATACTGTCAGTTTCCCATTCAATTAATTTATTATTGATGTAAAAAGGACTGTTTGCAAAATCTATATTTGGATTTGGTTCATGAAAATTAACCATAGGCGGTATCTGCTTATGGCGCATGGCTAATAATACTTTAATTAAACCTGCAACTCCGGCAGCCGCCGTGGTATGTCCCATATTGCTTTTTATAGAACCTAATGCGCAATAATTGTTTTTTTCCTGCTTGCCATAAGCTATTTTAAGTCCTTCTATTTCTATTGGATCTCCTACGGGAGTTGCAGTTCCGTGCGCTTCCATGTAGCTGATTGCAGAGGGCGATATCTGGGCATCATTAAAGGCACTAATTATGGCTCCGGCCTGACCTCTTGGACTTGGAGCCATAAAACTGCCTTTGTCTCCTCCGTCATTATTTACGCCAACTCCTTTAATTACGCCGTATATTATATCTCCATCTTTCTCAGCTTCTTCCAGTCTTTTTAGTAAAACAACTCCGGCACCGTCACTAAAAACAGTACCTTTTCCAGAAGCGTCAAAAGATCTTGTAGATCCATCAGGGCTTTTGATAAATCCGTCATCATAAAGATGGCCGCTATTTATAGGACAAGTTACGCTGGAACCTCCTGCAAGCGCAATATCGCACATGCCAGTTCTTATAGCTTTTACGGCTTCGGCTACAGCTAATAAAGAAGTTGAACAGGCAGAATGTATGCTAACCGAAGGACCTTTTAAATTTAAATGATAAGAAGTACGCGGAGCAATAAAATCTTTTCCGTTTACGGTGTAGATTTGTAATTCGCCAACTGAACTTTTCAGCTCTTTGTTGTTGAATATATTGTTCTCATAATAGGTATTGATTTCGCTTCCAGAATATACAGCTACGCTTCCTTTATAATGTTTAGGAAGATGTCCTGCTTGTTCTAATGCTTCAAATGAAATTTCTAAAAACACGCGTATTTGAGGATCCATGGCGGCTGCAAGCTGTGGATTTAATCCAAAGAAATGAGCGTCAAATGTTTTAGCCGAAGGCAAAATTCCTCTGGCACCTATATAAAATGGGTCTTTACGAAGACTTTCGGGTAAACTTGGATCTAATTCTTCTTTGGTAAATAATGAGATTGTTTCTTTTCCCTCTTTTAGATTTTCCCATAATTCCTCTATGGTATCAGAACCGGGAAATCTTCCGGCCATACCAATCACTGCAATATCTCCAGAAGTGGTTTGATTATCCGTTTTTTTAAATGCAAACGAATCTTCTTTATTATTGTTTTCATTATTGTTTTCTTCTAAAGTATCAGCAAGTTCCCTAATGGTGGGATGAATATAGATTTTTGAAACAGATACATCCAGCGATAATCGCTGTCTCATTAAAGAAGTTACTTTTTGTGCCAGTACAGAATTGCCGCCCATGTCAAAAAAATCATCATCGATACCTATACTTGCTATTTGTAATTCTTCACTCCAAATCTTTACAATATCTTTTTCTAATTGGGTATTTGGTTTTTTGAACGGTGGTGCAGAATCCGGTCTGCTGTGTTCAGGAACAGGCAGGTTTTTTTTATCAATTTTTCCATTTGGCGTAATTGGAAATTCGTCTACCCAAATGTATTTAGAAGGTAATAATATTTCGGGTAAAATTTTTGAAAGTGCTTCATGTATTGGTTTTTCATCTTGTAATTGTGCGCCAGATTTTAAATAAGCCACCAGTTTATCTTCGTTACCAAAATACTTACTTACGATTACGGCTGATTGTTTTATTTCAGGAATACTATTTAAGGCAGCTTCTATTTCGCCTAATTCAATACGATGCCCCCTTATTTTTACTTGGTGGTCTATACGGCCTAAGCATTGAAACTCCCCATTTGGCAATAGTTTTCCTAAGTCTCCGGTGCGATAAAGAACTGAGCCGGGTTCAGTAGAAAACGGATTGGAAATGAATTTTTCAGCGGTAAGTTCCGGGCGGTTCCAATAGCCTTGAGCAACTCCATCGCCGCCTATAACAATTTCTCCAATTGTTCCGGGTGCTGTGGCTTTTCCTTCTTCATCTAATAAATAAATTTGTGTATTTGCAATTGGAAACCCGATAGTTATTAGTTCATCATCTGCATTAATTTGTTTTATAGCCGACCAAATAGTTGTTTCTGTCGGGCCATACATATTCCAAAGTGAATCACATTTTGAAATTAGCTGGCGTGCCAGATTTAACGGCATAGCTTCTCCGCCGCATAATGCTTTTAGGGCCAGCGGAGTTTCCCACCCCGAATCAAGAAGTAATTGCCATGTAGTAGGCGTAGCCTGTAATATTGTGATTCCTTTTTTTTGTAAAAGATTAAGTAAAAGCTGACCGTCACGAGTAGTTTCATAATCAGCAAAAAATACAGCCGCACCTTTAATCAATGGAAGAAATAATTCGAGACCGGCAATATCAAAAGAAATTGTAGTAATCGATAATAATTTATCTTCGGCATTTATTCCTGGTTCAATTGCCATACTGAACAGGAAGTTTACTAAGTTTTTATGTGTGACAGTTACCCCTTTAGGTTTTCCGGTAGATCCCGAAGTGTAGATTATATACGCTGCAGTAGCGTAAGAAACAGAAACTGCAGTTGGTGTAACAGGATAGTTGTCAATTAAAGACAAAGCGTCTTCGATTAATATAGTTTTTGAGTAATTGGGCAACGAATCGGCAAGTGATTCTGCTGTCAGCAAAAAACTGGCTCCAGAATCTTCGAGCATAAATTGTAAACGTGCTGCCGGAAATTTTGGATCTAATGGTAAGTATGCAGCACCGCATTGTAAAATAGCTAAAAGAGAAGCAATTAAATTGGGAGTCCGTTCCATAGATACGGCAGCAATTTGTCCGGGAGATAAACCCTGAGCCAAAAAGTAATTTGCCAGCTGATTTGTTTTTTTTACTAGCTCCTTATAGCTAACTTGTTCATCTTCAAATTCAAGTGCTATAGAATTAGGAGAGATAGCTGCCTGCTCTGTAAAAATTTCATACAGCGTATTTTGGGGATACGCCATTTTAGTCCAACTTCCCTCGTTGTCTAAATTATTGTTGTTAGCTCTTTTCATTTTAATTTAAGTGGATTAAAATTAGAGTGGAACAAAATAATAGGATTCAATTAATGTGAAACTAAAGAAAAACGCGACTTAAATCCAGGTTTACAGATCATTAAAGAGAAATGACTACATTTCTTATTTACAATTACCTGCTTCGTTAATAAATAAATGAAAGAATTATAAGTAGTTTTTAATCATTGATTTGGCATTTATTGAAATTATATTTATGTCCTAGTAATCAATATGTTAATCAAAAAAAGTAATTTTTTTTTACTAATACTTGCATTTTCTGTATAAAGCTATTATTATCGATGAATTGCATATTTTAAATTATATGAGGCAATTATTTTAAAATCAGCAGGCACTTTTAAATCAATCATGTGTATGCAATTTTCTCTTTGATAATAATGGAGTTTTTTTAGAGATAAATTTACTGCCTAATTTATCTGCCGGGATATGTTTTAAAAGTCAATAATTCCTTATTCAGACCAATTTATCCTTTGTAAGGAAAAACTTTATTTTGGTGATGGTTTGTTATAGAAAAATATTTAGCTTTGTTGTTTGTAAATATCTTGTATTCAGTAAGATAACTGTTAATTTAATGCAGTTTTTTTTATAAGGGCATCTAATAATTATGGATTAAACAAAAAGGATTTAGTGATATAATTTAGTGAAATAAACTACCGTTGTAATTAAGTATCATCTGGTTTATACTGGAATTAAAATATTTAATTTCACAGTTACTGTTTAAATTATATCGTCGGATATTTTTTAAGTAATTTATATTAAGCGATAAATTATTGAAAAACATTTTTTTTGATGTAGGTAAATAGTCATTAAAATACTACATTTTGTGTAGTTTATCGGAAATAAAATTCGTTATATCGATTTTATTTTGCTATTAAATATTTTTGCAGTATAAATTAAAAGCCTTATAGCACTGTGAAGTATTTAAATTTAAAACCCCTTAATCTACTCATAATCATGACTGCGTTTATTCCCTTTAAGGGGATTAGCCAAAGTACGCAGACAAATGATACTATGGAAACTATAATTCCATCCGGGAGTAACGCAACCGGAAGTTCAGGTTCTGTAACGTATTCAATCGGACAAGTATTCTATACCTATATTGGAGTACAAACTGCTTATAATGTAGCCCAGGGAATACAGCAGCAGGAATCAGATGAAACTCTGGGTAATCCGGAAATTGAAGAACCTGAAGCATCAATAGTAGTTTTCCCAAATCCGGCAGCAGATTTTGTTAATGTAAGCATGAAAGGAACTGAGTTTGAAAGCAGCGATCGATCCTATAAACTTTATGACATTCTGGGCAGACTATTAAAGCAAAACAAAATTAATCAAACTGAAACCCAGGTTAGTTTAAATAATCTCAGCCCTTCTCTTTATATACTTGTGGTATATGTAGACAACAAAATTTTGCAATCGTTTAAAATATTAAAAAAATAAAGAAGAACACAATGAAATCTGCGCTTACTATACTATTATTGCTTGTGACTGTTACGTTTAAGTTATATGCACAATCACCAGAAAAAATGAGTTATCAGGCAATTATTCGATCACAGAATAATGATCTGGTTGCAAACTCGCAAATAAGCCTTAGGGTTATTGTACATCAAGGTAGTGCGACAGGAACTACTGTGTACCAGGAAACACATTCTGCAACTACAAATAACAATGGTTTAGTTTCTCTCGAAATAGGAACAGGAAACATTACTACAGGTACTTTTAGTGCAATTGCATGGGAAAAAGGCCCGTATTTTATAGAAACACAAGTTGATGTAACAGGAGGAGCTAACTATAACATTATGGGAACTACACAGCTTTTGAGCGTTCCTTATGCATTGCATGCAAAAACAGCCGAAAGAATAGTTGGTACAACTACTACAACATCAAGAGCGGCAGTCATTCCATTTACTTCTTCCAGAAGCATTACTACAACAGATGTAAATAATACAATAGAGTGTACGACATCATCTACCTTAACCTTAACGTCTAATTTTACGAGTATGTTAACAGGAGATACTATTAATTTAGAAGCTCATAATGGTGCGGTATTAACAATACAGGCATCTTCTGGCGTAACAATAAACTATACTGCAAGCGGAAGCGCTAAGTTTACCAGTGCTGCCGGAAACGTAAGATTTGGATTTCTTAGAAAAACAGGCACAAATTCCTACATTATATCGGGACAATGAAAAAGTTACTATTTTTTTTACTCTTTTCAACAGCAGTTTTTTCACAAAACTATCAATATGCTCTTGAAGAAGCTCCGGTTACCATACCGGAACCACCAACAGGTGTAAATAATCAAATAGAAGAAATTAAATATTTTGAGGCTCATTTATTGCCGCTTGCGCAAAAAGCGACGCTTCAGGCTGCTTTAGATCAATATGGTTCTGTGCGTCTGGAAAAAGGAGATTATTCCGGAGTAGATCTTGTGATGAAAAGTAATCAAAGATTATACGGACATCCAACATTATCTAAAATATCTAATATTAAAATCGCAGCCGGAAGTACAAATGTACACATAGAACAACTTTCATTTGTAGACCGTACCGTAACTTTTGAACCCGGTGCACCTATAACAAATTGCGTCCTTAAAACTTTAAGATACGTTTATATCAATGCAACGGGAGCAAAATTAGATAATAATGAGCTGATCAATATTGGCGGACAGATTAAGTTTGACTGCAGTACATCTGGTTATTTTAGAAATAATAAGATTATAAAACATCAGGCACAGTCAATTTCCAATCAATTAATAATGAAAGGCAATAGCACAACGCCAAGCTATGGAAACGTTAATTTACATTCTAATTATTTAACCCCGGCTGGCGATGCTACAGATATTGACGGATTGCAGTCTGCTATTTTTGTTGGTGTAGACAGTGAAGGATGGAATTTAAATGGATTGGGTACAAAAGCAATGTTTACGGCTAAAAATATGGGTAATTTAAAAATTACCGATTTTGGGGGCGGTAATGCCTATTCTGCCGTTCAAACAGGATCTTACGATATTGATGCTCAAAATGTATTCTTTTTAAATAAATACCTGCGTACGTCAAACGATGTGATATCGGCCCGAACCAATATGTTTTTAATTGATGGAGAAGGAGCATACAAAAGAGGAAGCGGAACTGTAACAGGTTTTGATTTACTGGGAAATTTAGACAAAAGCAATGCTGTAAAATATAACGGAACGGAGCAAACCAGTACCATTACAAATACAGCCGTTACAACTGCTATTAGCAATACTATTTTAGGAACAAAATATACACCTTGGGCAAGAACAGCTTGGGAAACTCTGCCAGACCCGCTTGGTGCGAACTGGAAAACGGAAAGAACCGGAAAAACAGATCAAAGGGCGTATATTCAAAATCTTATTGATACAAAAGGAATTGCAGAACTACCGGAAGGAATATTCTATATAGGCGGTACTTTAAATGTTCATCTTGACGGAAATCATGGTATAATTGGGCAGGGAACCGGAAAAACGGTAATTGTAGGTTTAAAAGATGATTTCCCTTTAATTACATTAGACACAGGAACTGACACTAATTTTGTTCTGGCCTATTTAACATTGCAAGGCGGCAGCACGGGTATATATGCAGGTAAAATAAATGGCGTTGGAATTGGTCAGATTGCGTATGCAAATTTAAGGTTTATTACTTTTAGAGATCAGACTAACGGAATTCACTTGTATCAAATTATGGGGCTTGATAATAACTTTTTTGAGTATTTAGGTTTTGTAAATTGTGCCAGAGGTTTCTTTCAGGAACCGTTATTACCATACGCAGGAGATTATAACACATCGAGTTATGTCGATAAAACCATGTATTACAAAAGTCAGTTTATAAATTGTACTACGGCAATGTCAATGAAGGCAACCCGACCAAATAACTTAAATGCCTGGGTAGATTGCAAGTTCGACAGAGGTCAGACTGCTTTAGACATGGGAGCACAAAATTATCCTGTAATTGCCAATTGTGATTTTAGTAATTATACCGGAGCGAGTGTAATCAACAGTAATTCAATTTCGATATACAGTTCTAATTTTTTTAATAACACATCATCAGCCGCAACTTTAAATGCTATGATTACTTATATTGAAGGATGTAAATTTTCAGACAGTTCTAATATGTTTGCGCCTGTAGTGTACAATTCGACTTTTCATTATATTCTAAATTCAACAATTGCAGGAAATGTAGTAGTAGCAAAACCGTCGAATCTATATTATGATTCTTCTGCTATTTATGTAAACTCTACATTATCAGCAAATCCTACATTAAGTAAATTATTAGTAAATGTAAAAGTAGGCGTGCCGACGGTGATAATTAATACAACACCAACTCCGTATCCGCAGTTATTGGTGACGCAATAAAAAAAACAGAAATAATACAATTAGAGGTTCAGATTAATTTATATCTGAGCCTCTTTTTTTATTCTTCAATTTTAGATTGTCATTTTAAAGGTGATGTTCTGGAATATCTTTTCATATTTTTCCCCCGCTGCCGTACAAATCCTTTCGTGTGGTACGTACAGCATACGTTCAAATGATATTAATTTAAAATTTCTATTCATTTTTAAGATATTAAATACCTCTAGAAAGAAATATTAGATTTAAATTGCATATGACCACACGAAAGGATTCGTGCGGGAGCAGGGGGACTTAAAGGTCTGTCGACTTCTTTTTGAAAACAATTACTTTGGAATCTAACATCTTGTATTTTCATTATTTATAATACTCTTTTACTTCTTCTTTTTTAGCATCAAAAATATACTTCTCTTCATCCCCCCAATACATTTCAAATTCATTATTACTAATCCAGCCTGTTACTTTTAAAAACCTTGGAGCTTTTAACCATTTCATGTAATCTATTTTCTCTAATTCTTCATAATTGGGGTATTCCTTCGATCGAATAATAAAATACTTAATTAATTTTTCTTCATTCATAAAACCTAAACGATAAGTACAGGTGGTAAATTCATTTCGATGCTCTAACCAGCACGTATATTTTTTGTTTTTTGATTTATATATTTTTTCTTTTTTTAAGTAAAAATCATTTTTTTGTATTTTTTTATAAGCTTCAACTATTGGTTCAATAGGTTCTGAGTAAAATGTCACTAGATCCAGAAGTGATTTATAAATTATCTCACAAACTAATTTTATTTTATCATAATCGTTTAAGCTTAACAAAAATTTTTCATCAATTCTAACATACAAATGCTTTAAGTTATATGTTTGACTTTTATCTGATGGAAAAATATAAAAATCTTTATCATAATCAGAAACAGTAAGATGTATTACAATAACATCTATATCTTCCATATAATAATCTCCTATATATTCCCAAAATAAATAGACAATATTGCTAGCAATATTGCTAACAATATTAGAATCCGCTATACTTATCCGTTCAATTTTTTTTCTCATTTACCAAACTCTTTTATTTTATCTTCTAGCCATTTTACTGCTCTATCTACTCTTTCTTCAAAATCGTCTTTCTTTATAAAACAAGGAAGATAATGATGAGAAGGCATTTTTCCCATATTAGCTATTACGTAATTTGCAGTTAAAGACTTTTCTATTATATGAGTCATCTCTTTTGAAACACCCTTAATTACCCAATTATAAAAAAACTTATTTTTCTCAGCATTATTTTCTTTTTCAAATTTAGCACATTGTTTTTCTGGTCGCATATTACAATTTTCATCATAATCTTCTGTGCAGGTCATCCCGTATTTTGCAACTGAAATTTTTCCGTTTGTCGCCACTTTCCAAATTACATAAACTTTACAAGTTCCTCCTGTATCTTCCTTTGGTATTGAGTGAGGAATTGTTATAGGCAAATCTACAGGAATGTCTTTTAAATAGCTATCAGTTATAGGGACAATTGGAGTTGTTGCTGGTAAATCCAAAACGTCTCCCGAAACAGAAGTTACTGTTGATGTAACAACAAAAGTTTCTATAATAATATATGCTAACATAGCAGTACCAGTAATACTGCGAAATATTACAGCCCCTTCAGCACTAAGCCCAGCAGTTTCTCCTAAACTGACTAAAACACTTTTTGATAGTTCTGTGGACGCACCAGTGCCTAAAACTAATGCAAAACCTTCATGACTATTATCTCCTGCTCCATATTTACTTTTGAATTCAGCTGTATCAGTATCCAAATATTCAATTTCGCCATTAAAATAACCAATAAATTTCCATTTATTAGCTTCTTTCTTATATTTTGCTTTAAATGAATAACTCCCTTTTGTAAAAGCTACTAAAGCTCCTTTTGGTACTTTTAAATCTGGATAGCTTTCATTAGGATAAATAGATTCCAAATCTAAATTTGTTGCACCTTTTAATGCAAGTGCTTTTCCTGTAGGAGTTGAGTATATTTTATAATCATCTAAATCTTGGAGAGTAACCTTTCCATCGTTTAAATCTTGACAATTATTTCTATGAAATTCAGCTGCATCATTATAAACTTCGCGTATTTTCTTTTTATTTTCATCATTTTGATTACCACTAATTGCACCACTATTTGATGCAGAGTCAACAAAAATAGGATCTAAATCATCTCTTCGTTTTTGTAAATCCTCAGGAAGATCAGTTGTTTTTGCCAATTCTTTATATTGAGTATTTGCTTCATTTAATTCATCCCATATCTCTTTTTTTTCTTCAACATATTCAGTATCGTTAATAGTACCTTCCGATTTTTGTTTTTCTAAAACTTCATCTTTATCAAGTAAGGTAAGTACCTTATCAACGACATTCTTTGCATCACTATATATATCTTTCCCATTAATTACATTCCCCCAATCTGCATTATAACTAGTTTCAACAACTCCGCTTATCAATTGATAATCTGTATTGACTATAATATTGTTAAATTCAACAGCAATTTTAGTATCAGCCAGATAAGGCACAACGATATAACCTCGTCCTGAATATGGGCTGTTTTCACCTTTTAATTCCAGAATTGTTACCGGAAAATCACCAGCTGTAAAGGTTTCGCTTTGTATTAAATTCGTAAGCGGTTTTTGGTTACTGATATTAAAATTTGGTTTTATGCCGCAATTATAACTTGCAATCGCATTTTCCTTTTTAGGTATTGTAAATGTGTTTGTATTAGAATATGTAAAACTCTGAACACCTTCTGCTTCTGTTGTACAGCTGGAACCAACCCTGAATTCATATATAGTTTCAGGTTCAAGATTGGTTAGTAGAACCTGATTATTAAGACTGTAAGTCGAAAACCATTCAAATGTTTTTTCGGTTGTTTTTCCCCTTTTATTGGTTACTGCAATAGCTTTTTTTCTATATTGAACCTGATATTTAGTATGATCTGGAATTCCCTGCCAAGTTATCTTTACAGTACTTGGACTTACAATTTCTGATAAAGCAAATGTTGGGGGATTACACTTTTGGGTATATTTAAAAGAATAAATTTCGCTGTAACCGTCATTTTTAAAAATAGCATTTTCTGAAAGCCCGGTAGTTGATATTGCTCTTACACGCCACGCATAACGCATCCCCGGAGTCAGGATTGGCATATTTAAATTATATAATAAAGCAGTTCCAAAAAGTGTTTCTTCATATAAAATGGGTGACATTTGAAAAGCAAACTGAGGATCAAGCGAAGGATCTAAAAGCTGTTTTAATTCAAATTTATAGGAAACATTAATGGCATTCATCTGGCGTGGTGTCCAGGTAAACATAATATTCGGGAAGTCGCTTGATGCGATTTGCTCGTTTTTTTGAGGGGTATTTAATAATGGCGGATCATTTAAGATTAGATATAAACTCGCACAGCTCTTTTGTGATATTTTTTGATTTGTGATGTAATCATACATTTCAAAACAAAAATTATACATTCCATCCGGTAAAGGATTTGCATATTGAGCTGCTGTAATTCCCTGCAGGTTTTCAAGTCTGAATAAGGCAGAAATATCAATATTGGTTAAAGTCTGAAATTCACCTCCATTGATAAAAATAGGTTTTTGTCCTGTTATATAATCACTGCTTTGTATATTGATCCCATTTCCTTGTATGTACAATTTTAATCTTACTTGTCGATATGAAATTGTAACATCTGTCGGGTTTATCATTAACTGCATTTTAGTATCCATACTAGTTGCATAGTCGGATATTTTAACGCTGTACGGATTTTTAAAAACGGGAGTTAACTGAACTGGAAATAACTGTGCATTACAATTGAAACTCGAACTAATGAATGTAAAGAGAAACAGAAATTTTTTGATTTTTTTTATCATTTATGAATTGAGTTAGTTGATTGTTTCCTATGAAAAAAGCAATCAACTAACATAAGTTTGCAAAAAATCAAAACGACCCTTAATAAGTTATAAAAGTGATAGGATAAGACATATCAATACTTTGAAAGTGTAAAAAAAAATATTGTTATAAATCTTACATAATCAAGGTTTTAAAGCGGATGTTAATGCTGGTTTGCACAATTTTTTTGAGAATTTTTTTGCTGTAATCACACTAATATGATAGCTGTAAAAGGCTGTAAATTGTATTTTATCGGATTTTAAAATCCGTTGAACAGATTTATTATTATAAACTGAAAACAATATATATTTTTAACCACGATTTAAAAAGAATAATAAATAAAAACGGTCATTTACCTTTATTCTTTGTTAATAATTAAACAGTTATTATAAAATAGTAGTTTTTTTACAAAGTATAATGAAAAACAAATTATCACTCTATTGTATTTTTTAAGGTACAATAGTAATTTCAAAATAAGGATTATTTATATTTTTTTGTTTTATGAAATATAGTGTATACGAAAATATTAGAAAAATAAGAGAATTAAAAAATTTAACCAGAGAGTTTGTAGCAGCAGAACTAAAAATGAGTACCAGTGGTTATGGCAAGATTGAACGAGGTGACGTTGATTTAACAGTATCTAAATTAATTGAAATTTCAAAAGTTTTAGAGGTCTCAATTGAGTTCATATTTAAATTCGATGTTTCGGTTTTTTTCAATGAGACAACCAGATAAAGTATCTGGAAAATAGTAACAAAGCTTAAATAGATAAAATAAATAATTAAAAATTAAGGTTATGGAAAATTACTACTTAAGAATAAAAGAGTATCGGTTGCAAAATAATCATACTCCTGAATATGTAGCTATTCAGATGGAAATAAGTGTAAAAAAATATGAAAAAATTGAAAATGGAATGATTGACCTAAAATTATCAAAGCTGGATAAGCTGGTTAAAATTTTAGGAATCAAAAAAAGTGAAATTTTCAGATTGAGCAATTAATATTTTTTGATAAAGAAGAGTTCGCATATAAGAACTCTGTTTTTTATTTATGTTATTACTTATGTTTTACTTTTAAAACATATCCCAAAGATTCTAAAATTAAAACATAATGCGTTTTTGTAATGTCTTTTATTACGGCATTCTGATCACAAAAAGGCCCGGAATTCAAATGTATTTTATCTCCAATCTGGTACTGCATAACAGATATTTCTTTAGCAGTATCTCCACAATTAAGCCATTCTTTTATCGTTTCGATTTCCTGGTCTTTTACAATTGCGTGTCTTCCTAACCAAAATAAATACCTAACCACGCCCGGAGAATAAAACACCATGTTACGATCTTTTTCCGGTATTTGCACAAAGATGTAATTATTAAATAATGGTACTTCTACCTTTATTTTCCTGTCAGATCTTTGCTGCGTTTTTTTAATCAAAGGGCAGTAACAATTAATGTTATATTTCGTTAATTGTTCTGCTGCCCTTTTTTCCCATTTAGGTTTTGTGTAGACTACGTACCATTTCATAATCTTTAATTTATTTGTTGTAATTGTAAACCGGTTTTTAAAATTAGCTAAACTGTATTGGTATTTATTTTTTCTGAATATTGTCTTTTTGGAGAACAGTTATTTTCTGTTGGATAATAGTCAAAAATTAATCAGTTTGAAGAGATATTTCACCATAAATATTAAATGTAAATTTAATTCCCGAAGATGAAAATTATTTAAGGATTTAATGCTAATTTTTCCTTATTAAGGACATTTAGTTACTAAAAAGTAATTTCTTATCAGCCTCATTATCATAATTTTATCTTAAAATATTGTTGTATTCAGATTGAAATTATTGATTTGAGTTTCAGGTTTTTTATCCTGCACTTTAAATCTTTTAAAAACAGTCAAAAGCCACAATTTATTTAGTTTTTATATCAATTTATTTTTTCTTTTTTGAGTAGTAAAATGTAACTATTCACGGGGAACCCTTTTTTAAAATTTTAAAAAAGTGCCCAAACCCTAATAAATTGGTTCATACTATTTTTCACAGATCAATACTACATTAATAAACTGATTATTTAATTTAAAACATTACAAAAATGAAAATTGGAATAACCTTTAGTGCTTTTGATTTGTTACATGCGGGGCACGTAAAAATGCTTGAAGAAGCTAAACAAAATTGTGATTATTTAATTGTTGGTTTACAGACTGATCCAACATTAAACCGCCCGACAAAAAATAAACCAACACAAACTGTTGTTGAACGTTATATACAGTTAAAAGCGTGCAAGTTTGTTGATGAAATAGTTCCTTATGCAACAGAACAGGATTTAGAAGATATTTTGAAATCTTTTACTATTGATGTGCGCATTTTAGGGGATGAATATAAAGAGAAAGATTTTACCGGAAGAACTTATTGTGAAGAAAAAGGAATCGAGTTGTATTTTAATACCAGAGACCATCGTTTTTCGAGTACTAATCTTCGTCACGAAGTATATCAAAAAGAAATTTTAATACATTCTAATGGCAATTAGTACTACTATTACTCATGTAGTTTTAACCGGCGGAATTGGCAGCAGATTATGGCCTCTTTCCAGAAAAACACTTCCAAAACAATATCTTGAACTTTTTGACGGACAATCACTTTTTGAAAAAACAGTGGCTCGTAACGAAAATGTTTCAACAAAAATGATAGTAGTTGGAAATATTGAAAACTACAAAATGACGAATGCAATTATGTCAAAACTAAATAAGCATTTTACTCATATTGTAGAAGCCGTCCCCCGTAATACAGCCGCAGCAATTGCCTTTGCCGCATTTGCATCAAAACCAGACGACATTTTATTGATAACCCCCTCAGACCATATTATTGAAGGCAGCGATTTATACAATAATGCTTTATGGCATGCCATTGTATTAGCCAATCAGGATTATTTAGTAACCTTTGGCATAGAACCTGCTAAACCAGAAACGGGTTACGGTTATATCGAATTTGAGGATGAAAATGTAATTGCATTTCACGAAAAACCTGATTTTGAAACGGCGGTAAAGTATCTTAAAAAGAAAAATTATTTCTGGAACAGCGGACTTTTTTGTTTTAAAGCAGGAAAGTTTTTGGCGGAAATCGAAAAACAAGAACCCGAAGTTTTTAAAGCTTCAAAAATAGCCTGGGAAAACAATAATAATGGCTTTTTAAACTATGAATTGTCACTTAATATTCCTGCTATAAGTATCGATTATGCAGTTATGGAACGAAGTAAAGACATTAAAGTCGTTCCCGCTCATTTTGATTGGTCAGATCTTGGTTCTTTCGAATCGGTTTATGATTATTTGGTTCAAAAAGGGCATCCAATCGATGCCAATAGAAATATTGTTATAGGAACTTCATTGCACACCACATTTATAGGCGTTAAAAATTGCATTTTGATTTATACCGCCGATGCTTTGATGGTTTTGCAAAAAGAAAATTCTCAGGAAGTAAAACAAGTTTACCAGCAATTAGAATCGATTGCTTCACCGCTGCTGTAAAATAAAATTTACACTATGATCAATAAAAATTCCATAATATATATTGCCGGACATAATGGAATGGTGGGAAGCGCCATTTGGAGAACCCTGACAGCAAAAGGCTACACTAATCTTGTTGGAGTCTCAAGCAAAGAATTGGATTTAAGAAAACAGAAAGCCGTTCGGGATTTTATCAGAAAAACAAAACCCGATGTAATTATAGATGCTGCTGCAAAAGTGGGAGGGATTAAGGCGAATAATGATTTTCCGTACGATTTTTTAATGGAAAACATGCTGATTCAAAACAACCTCATTAACGAAGCGCACCGTTTAGCAGTAGATAAATTCATTTTTTTAGGAAGTTCCTGCATTTATCCAAAATTAGCACCACAGCCGTTAAAAGAAGAATATTTGCTCACAGCTCCTTTAGAACCAACTAATGAATGGTACGCTTTGGCAAAAATTACCGGAGTAAAATTGTGCGAAGCCATCCGCAGACAATTTCAAAAGGATTTTGTGAGCTTGATGCCAACCAATTTATACGGTACACATGACAATTTTGATTTAAAAAGTTCTCACGTTCTGCCCGCCATGATTCGTAAGTTTCACGAAGCCAAAGAAAATAATAATGCTGTAGTAACACTTTGGGGAACAGGAACACCCATGCGCGAATTTCTATTTGTAGATGATATGGCAGAAGCAGTAGTTTTTGCTCTCGAAAACGAACTTCCGGAACACCTGTACAATATTGGAACTGGAAAAGACTTAACAATTAAGGAACTTGCCGCAGCCGTACAAAAAATTGTAGGCCATACCGGCGATATTCTCTGGGATGATACCAAACCCGACGGCACACCACGAAAATTAATGGATGTTTCTAAAATGCACAGCATTGGCTGGAAACACCAAACTGAACTCGAAGAAGGAATACAAAAAACCTACTCTTGGTTTTTAGAAAACATTGAAAATTTCAAACAAAAGGTTTACTGATCTTTTGCCCTTCAAATTACCCCGAACCCCTTTATCGTTACGACTTTATAAAATTTGCGACTTTGCAGCATAATGCCTTTGTGCCTTACAATTAGATTATGAATCCATTGAAAAAAACAGCCCTAATCACAGGAGTTACAGGACAAGACGGAGCCTATTTAAGTGAATTTTTATTAGAAAAAGGCTATATCGTACACGGATTAAAAAGACGTACCTCTTTATTTAATACAGACCGAATTGATCATTTATACCAGGATCCTTATGTGGAAAACAGGAATTTTATTCTGCATTACGGCGACATGACAGACAGTACCAATTTAACCCGTATTATTCAGGAAATCCAGCCGGATGAAATCTATAATCTGGCTGCGATGAGCCATGTAGCTGTTTCATTTGAAACTCCGGAATATACAGGAAATGCAGATGGTTTAGGAACCTTACGACTTCTGGACGCTGTTCGTTTGCTGGGGTTAGAAAAAAAGACACGAATTTATCAGGCATCAACATCCGAATTGTACGGTAAAGTACAGGAAGTTCCGCAATCTGAAACAACGGCATTTTATCCGCGTTCGCCTTATGCAGTAGCCAAAATGTACGCGTACTGGATTACGGTAAATTACAGAGAAGCTTATGGAATGTATGCCTGCAATGGTATTTTGTTTAATCACGAATCGCCCATTCGCGGAGAAACTTTTGTAACACGCAAAATTACCAGAGCAACCGCAAGAATAGCCTTAGGACTGCAGGATAAATTATACTTAGGAAATCTGGACGCACAGCGCGATTGGGGACATGCAAAAGATTATGTAAAAATGATGTGGATGATTTTGCAGGCTGATGAACCCGAAGATTGGGTAATTGCTACAGGAAAAACAACTACAGTTCGTGAGTTTGTTCGAATGAGTTTTGCCGAAGTTGGTATTGAATTAGAATTTAAAGGAAAAGGCATAAGAGAAAAAGGAATTGTAAAGTATTGCAGTAACCCAGATTATCAAATTCCGCTTGGTACAGAAGTGTTAGCTGTCGATGCTAACTATTTTAGACCAACAGAAGTAGATTTATTGGTAGGTGATCCCACAAAAGCCAGAACTAAACTCGGCTGGAAATGTAAATATGATTTACCCGCATTGGTAAAAGAAATGATGCAGTCTGATTTAAAATTGATGGAGAAAGAACAGCATTTAAAAGAATACGGTTATACGATCTTAAATTATTTCGAATAACGAATACGGCAGATTAATTTAAACACATAGAAACATAGATTTTAGGAGTTTTAAAAAGGCGTTTCACTTGCATTAACAAACATAGACAGCACAATCTTGTCATTCCGAGGAACGAGGAATCGCACTAGAGAATCGACAAAGGTTGGCGACTTGCTGTTGCGGAGTTACTTGTGTGATTCCTCGTTTCTCGGAATGACAAAAAGTGAGAACTATGTGTTAGAAACTAGTTTTTTTGTAGTCTTTCTAAAGATTCTGAAAAACTATGTCTCTATGTGTTAAAAAAAAAAAAACACTTCCCAAAAAAACGAACTAAATGAAAATCAAAAATATTTGCTGCTTAGGGGCCGGTTACGTTGGAGGGCCCACAATGTCTGTTATAGCATTGAAATGTCCCGAAATTAAAGTAACAGTTATAGATTTAAATACAGATCGCATTTTGGCATGGAACGAAGAAAATTTAGATAAACTTCCTGTTTACGAACCCGGACTTGCAGATGTAGTTCGTGAAGCAAGAGGACGTAATTTGTTTTTTTCAACCGATGTTGATGCCGCAATTGATGCCGCAGATATGATTTTTATAGCCGTAAACACGCCCACAAAAACATACGGTGAAGGCAAGGGAATGGCAGCCGATTTAAAATTTGTAGAATTATGTGCCAGACAAATAGCCAGAATAGCCAAAAATGATAAAATTATAGTCGAAAAATCAACGCTTCCCGTTCGAACAGCTCAAACTTTGCAGACTATTTTAGATCATACCGGCAACGGTGTTAAATTTGAAGTACTTTCTAATCCCGAGTTTTTGGCCGAAGGAACTGCTATCGAAGATTTATTTAATGCCGATAGAGTTTTAATTGGAGGAAATCAAACCGAAAGCGGTCAAAAAGCCATTCAGGCTCTGGTTGATATTTATGCACACTGGCTTTCGCCGAAACAAATTTTAACCACAAATGTTTGGTCTTCAGAATTATCAAAATTAACCGCCAATGCATTTTTAGCACAAAGAATTTCGTCAATTAATGCATTATCTGCTTTGTGCGAAGCGACAGAAGCCGATGTTGATGAGGTGGCAGCAGCCATAGGAACTGACAGCCGAATTGGGTCTAAGTTTCTGAAAGCTTCGGTAGGATTCGGAGGATCTTGTTTTCAAAAAGATATTTTAAACCTAGTGTATTTGTGCCGCTATTTTAATCTGCCGGAAGCAGCCAATTATTGGGAGCAGATTATTATTCTAAATGATTACCAAAAATACCGTTTTGCTAAAAATATTATCTGCTCTCTTTTTAATACCGTAAGTGGAAAAAAGATAACTTTTTTAGGCTGGGCTTTCAAAAAAGATACCAATGATACCAGAGAATCTGCAGCGATTTATGTAGCAGAGCATTTGATCGAAGACGGAGCAGAAATTCATGTATATGATCCCAAAGTTTCTGAAGAAAAAATTAAAGCCGATATGCTTTGTCTATGGGAATTGAAAGGACTTTCTGAAGAGAAAATCAAATCAAAACTGAATCAGATTTCTGTTTACAAAACAGCCATTGATGCGCTCAATCAGGCTCATGCAGCTGCGATATTAACAGAATGGGATGAATTTAAAACCTACGATTGGGAAAGTATTTACAACAATATGTACAAACCCGCTTTTTTATTTGACGGCCGTAATATTCTGGATTTTAAAAAATTAGCAGCAATAGGTTTTCAGGTGAAAGGAATTGGAAAAAATAGTTCTTTTAGTGATAAATTAAAACTAGTAAATGAATTGGTCATTAGATAAAATAAAACAGCACCAGCATTTCGATAAAAGTTTAAATTTCATAAAGTTAGTTTCGATTGTAGGGAGTACAGAGGTAATATTAAAAATAACCGGATTTGCGTCTGGCATATTGATTGTCAGAATGCTGCCAGTTCAGGAATACGCTTTATACACGCTCGCCAATACCATGTTAGGCACTTTAGTCATGTTTACAGATTCTGGTATTTCAAACGGAGTCATGGCGCTGAGCGGCAAAGTATGGAAAAATCCTCAAAAGCTGGGGGAAGTTTTGGCGACGGGTTTAGATTTAAGAAAGAAATTTGCATTTATAGCTTTAACAGTTTCTACACCCATAATCATTTATTTATTATTAAAAAACAATGCAGGCTGGTTATCGGCAGTTTTAATTTTTCTATCATTAATTCCAGCTTTTTATGCGGCTTTATCAGATTCTTTATTAGAAATTACACCCAAATTACATCAGGATATTTCGAGCCTGCAAAAAAATCAATTACGAGTTGGTTTTGGACGATTGGTTTTAATCGTTTTAACGATATTTATTTTCCCCTGGACTTTCGTCCTTATTTTGGCTTCCGGAATTCCGCAGATGTATGGTAATTCTAAACTCAAAATAATCAATAAAAAGTTTGTCGACAGTAACCAAAAACCAGATCCTGTAATTCGCAAAGAAATATTAAGAATCGTAACCCGCATCCTGCCCAATATTATATTTTATGCACTATCAGGACAAATCGTAATTTGGATATTATCTGTTTTTGGCAATTCTACTGATTTGGCAAGTATAGGAGCTTTGGGCAGGTTTGCGGCACTCATGGCTTTTTTTACCACTATATCAGGTACCTTATTTTTACCTCGTTTTTCAAGATTAACAAATAACAAAGAAACTCTTTTAAGATATTTTTTATTTTTTCAGTTAATCCTTTTTTTGGCAGCAGGCTTTATTATGCTCATTGTATTTCTGTTTCCTGCTCCAATGTTATGGCTTTTAGGAGCTTCTTACAGTTCATTATCGTCTGAACTTTTTTTGATTATGTTATCAAACTGCATCGGATTAATTGCTGCAATGAGTGGTAATTTGATAGGCAGCAGAGGACATTTTTTAAACCCAGTATTTGTAATTGCGCTCAGTTTAGGAACCGTCATACCAGCTTATTTTATTTGGGATTTAACAAAGCTTCGAGGCATTTTGTACTACAGTATTTTCAACCAGTGTCTTTCATTAATAGTAAATTATATATTTAGTTTTTTAGTAATAATTAGAGCAAAAAAACATGAATAAATTACCAGGTCAAGGCGGACTTACTAAAAAAATAACCATAGCAAAAGGAAAAGTAAACCGTAAAAAGTTTGCCAGACAAGTAGCAATAGGATTATACCATTTGGTAAACCAAGTCAGTAAAAAAAAAACTATCGAAATGGAGGTCGCCAGTTTCTCCTCATTCAATGATTTTCACGAGCAGGTTTTGTCTGTTTTATCTTTTATTCGCTACGTAGGAAAACCAATTAAATGGACCCTATATTCAGACGGCACACATACTCAGGCACAAATAAATCAACTCGAAAGCAATTTTGATTTCCTAAAAGTAGCCGAAGGACTCGACTGGAACGAAATACAATCCTTAAAAGGTTTATGTAAAGCAGAATTAGAACCTTATGAAAACTATTTAATCGATTATGCTAAAAAATATCCATTAGGCAAAAAACTGTTTTACTATTTAAATCATCCAATCGAAAAACCAACACTATTCATAGACTCAGATATTTTGTTTTATGAACACGCCAATGTTTTAAAACTAATACTAACAGAAAAACCCAAAGCAAACGGCTGGTATATGCCAGATGTAAGCTGGGGATGTTTAGACAGCCGTTACAAAGCCCTAAACTCAGAACAAATATATCAGGTAAACTCCGGTTTTATTTTTGCCAATGAAGCTTTTAAGAACATAAAAGAATCTTTAGACTTTTTTAAAACCTATAATTTCACCTACGAATATTTTAGCGAGCAAACCGTTTATCACCATTTGCTAAAAAATAATTCCTATATGCCTTTAACACCTAAAACCTTCATTTTAGATTCAGGCGATCAATTTGATTTTTCGTATTTATTCAGTCCAAAACAAATGGCCGTTCGGCATTATACAGGGCCGGTTCGCCATAAAATGTGGCAGAAAAATTATAAATGGCATTTAAGCTTATAAACCAATATAGATGAAAAAAGGTATTGTTTTAGTGGCCAATTTAAAAAGTCAGTGGTACAGCGAAAACCTAATTTATTCCATTAGAAAAAGCGGCTGTACATTACCAATTCGGCTAATTCATTTTGGAGGAGAAAAAGTAAATTCTCAATATATCTTAAATGAAGTTGAATTTTTAACCGTAGAAGATTTTCCGGAAGAAGCCAGAAGTTTTATAAAAAACCTGAGAAGCGTTTTAACAGAATGCCCAATGGGGTTTTTATACCGTTTTTTAGCATTCTTTTCAGATTGGGACGAATTTATTTATACCGATAATGATATCGTGGCGCTAATGAATTGGGAACGTTTGTTTGAATTTGCAAACGGACATGATTTAGTTCACGCCGATACAGAATACACAACCTGCGGCATACACAATTATCTGCAGCCCGAAAAAATAAAAGAAAACTTTGGGAAAGACAGTTTAAATTCAGCCATTACAGCCGGACACATACTGGTAAGAAAAAGTTCAAAAATGATTGCAGATATGAACACTGCTGTAGAATGGTTCAGACAAAATCCTGAAATTCCCAAAAAACACGACCAGTCCTTATTGCATATCGCCTCATTACTTGGAGAATGGAAATTACTCAATTTATGCAAACCTCCATATAATTGGCTCAGTTCCTGGTCTGGAGATTATACCAATAGTTTAGATTTAATTCATGCCATTCAAGGCGGGTACAAACAAAACACAGACTCATACAAAATTTGGTATTCTCAATTGTCTGAAGAATCTAAAATAGTTGTGAATAAACAATCTTCATTTCCGGCTTTAAATGTACCCATTAGTCATTTACACTATTCTGGCAGAGGCCGTCTGGGAGCAGAACCGATAGACGAATTAATGTATTCCAGCCAGACTGATAAAGAGCGAATGATGAGTTTATACAAAGTACAAAGCTCTGATTTATTTTACATTACCTATATCAGGAACCAATCGAAACGGGTAACAAGAAGACTTAAACGCATATTAAATTTATAATACTATATGAATGCAGCAGTATGCACTATTTTCGAGGGGCACTACCATTTTGGTGTAGCTGCACTTTCTAATTCACTATATCAAAACGGATTTAGAGGCGATATTTATGTGGGTTATCGAGGCAGATTGCCCAATTGGGTTTTAAGAGGTGAAAAGGAAACAATTGGTAAATGGAAAGAAGCCATTATATTAACTCCGATACAGGACATAAAACTAATTTTTCTGCCAATAGTGACCAACTATAATATGGCAAACTACAAACCAGATTTTATGCTTGAACTCTGGGAAGGCCCCGCAAAAGAAGCAGACGCAATGTTTTATTTTGACCCCGATATTGTGATAAACGATTCATGGACCTGCTACGAACAATGGATAAACTGCGGTGTTGCACTTTGCGAAGATGTTAATTCACCTTTGCAGGAATTTCATCCCCGGCGGCAAGGCTGGAAAAACTATTACAAACACTACCATATCGATTTAAACTTTAAAAATGCCATTTATGTAAATGCCGGTTTTGTAGGACTTCTTAAAAAAAACAGTTCTTTTTTAAATTTATGGGTTCAAATGCAGGAACTTATGGGACCTGCAATTGGAGGTTTAGAGAATTCTATTTTTTTGAATCAATCCTATAATTCAACGGTTTTAAAAAGAGAAGGATTCCAGATTTTTGATAAACCGGATCAGGATGCTTTAAATGTAGCGATTGAAGTTTATAATGACCCTGTAAGTTATATTGGAAAAGAAGGAATGGGTTTTTCTGAAGGTGATTCAACAATGTCACACGGAATGGGAAGTCCAAAACCCTGGAAAGCACACCATTTATTAAGAGCCGCTCAGGGAAAAATCCCTAGAAATTTAGATGTTATTTATTGGAAATATTGTAGTGAACCCATATTGGCACATTCTAAATGGGAAATTACACGAAAATTAATAGGTATTAAAGTAGCCAAAGTTATTGGAAGATTCTATAAAGTGTAAATTTTTTTAAAACGGATAAAAAATTATGATTCCAAAAACAATTCATATTTGCTGGTTTAGTGGTGAAGATTATACGCCATTTATAAAAGAATGTATGGCTACCTGGAAAATTCACCTGCCTGAATTTGAATTACGAATATGGAATAAAGATAGTTTTGATTTTGATTCGATTCCTTTTGTAAAAGAAGCTTTTCAGGCAAAGAAATGGGCTTTTGCAGCAGATTACGTTCGTCTATACGCTTTATATACCGAAGGCGGTTTGTATTTAGATTCAGATGTTAAAATACTAAAACCATTTAAGGAAACCTGGTTTGATTATGATTTTTTCAGCGCTCACGAAATACATCCGGGTTTGTTTGAAGATGCTGGCGGACTTAAACAGTTAAACGCTTCTTATTTACCTGTAAACGGCGAAACTATTACAGGATTTGCGGTTCAGGGAGCAATTTTTGCATCGGTACCAAATCATCCGTATGTTAAAGATTGTTTAGAACAATATAAAAACCTGCAGTTATTTGGTGAGGATGGAACTATGAATTTAAAAAAAGTGATAATAGGTTCTGTAATAACTCCGGTTGCCGAAAAATATGGTTATACATATCAAAATAAAGAACAAGTTTTAAGAGAAAATATGCTGATTCTTCCGGCGAATATTCTCGTAGGGAATTCTATTTATTTAGACAGAAGATCCTACGCAATCCATTTAATAAACGGAAGCTGGCGCGGAAAAAAAGGCATTGAAAAGTTCCTGCATTTAGTCCGGAATCATTACCCCAGATTATTTCCAGTCGTCAATTTTATTGATAAAAGTGTTAAAAAAACGTATCGAACATCAAAATACCTGAAAACAATTATAACAAAAAACACATCCATTTTGTACTGAAATTGTACCAGTTTGATTAACGAAAAACGAAAAAACCTCCCATATAAAATTCAATAATTAAATCTCGAAATGGAAATACTCTTCATTTGCGGCTCTGCAGAAATTGGCAGCGATGGTGTAGGCGATTATACCCGCCGCTTATGTGGTAAACTTATAAAATCCGGTCATGAAGCACAGATTTTATCTTTATGCGATCACGAAGCTGTTTCTTTTATAAGCGAAACTCAGGTTGTAGAAGAAACTCCTGTAATCGTGCATAGAATCCCGGTTGCTGCACCAAACAAACAGCGTTTAATTTGGCTGCAAAGTATTTTAAAAGATTTTGAACCCGACTGGATTTCACTGCAATACGTTCCTTACAGCTTCAACCCAAAAGGACTGCCTTTCTGGCTGCCTTCATATTTAAAAAAAATTAGAGGAAATCATAAATGGCATATTATGTTTCATGAATTATGGCTTGGAATTGATATCGAGTCTTCCATTAAACACAAATGCATTGGAAAATTACAGCAGGTAATCGCCAAAAAAATTGTTCAAAATACAAAAACACATTCTATAAATACCCAAAATAAACTGTATCAGTTCTTTCTTCAATCCCATAATATCAAGGCAGAAGTTTTGCCCATTTGCGGTAATATACCGTTAACAGCGGAGAAAAAAGAACCAATAGAATTTGCTCAGTTTGTGTTGTTTGGCACCATTCATAACGGAGCCCCTTTTGAAGATTTTATTAAAGATTTAAGCAATAATTCAGATAAGTTTGAGAAACCTATAAAATTTGTTTTCATCGGTAAAAACGGTCCGGAATTAATTAATTATACTGCCATATTAGACAATTATAATATTACTTATGAAATTCTTGGCGTACAATCTGAAAAAGTAATATCACAGGTTTTGAGAGACAGCGATTTTGGAATATCAACAACTCCGTATTTCCAAACAGAAAAAAGCGGTGTTTTTGCAGCGTACAAAGAACATCAGATCAATACGATTTGTGTTTCAAGAAATTGGACTCCAGCAAAAGGACAGTATGAGATTCCGCAGATTATTAAATACGAGAAAAATAATCTGAATATAACGCCGCAAAACGTTGAGGTTTCTGATTTAAATAATATAGCAGTGCAGTTTATTAATTCAATTTCTGCAGTATGAAATTATTGGTTTCACATCCAACTTTAAACGCAAATTCAAAAAATCTCGTAACAGGTTTATTGAAAGAACAGCAGCTTTTTAAACTGTTTACTTCAATTGCTATATTTCCCGGACAGTTATTGTTTAAGCTTGGAAATAATCCGAAACTAAAAGATTTAAAAAGAAGAAGTTTAGACGAAACCTGGCAGCCATACACACGATCAAGACCCTTTTTTGAATTCGGACGTTTACTAACCTCAAAATTCAAATTAGATTTTTTAATAACACACGAAAAAGGCTTTTTCTGTATTGACAAAGTCTATCAAAAACATGATAAATGGGTTGCTGATAATTTAGCCGAATTAAAAAAAGAAGACCTTTTAGGAGTTTATGCATATGAAGATGGAGCTTTATCTACTTTCAAAAAAGCAAAACAATTAGGGCTTTATTGTATTTATGATTTACCAATTGGGTATTGGAAAAGTGCCAGATTATTAATGCAGAAAGAATTTGACATTAACCCGGCTTGGTCAGATACGCTGCTTGGTTTCAATGATTCACTAGGGAAACTGAGCAAAAAAGATGAAGAATTAGCTTTGGCAGATGTAATTTTCGTCGCCAGCAGTTTTACCAAAAAAACATTAGAAAACTATAAAGGAAACCTGCCCGAAATAAAAGTAATTCCATACGGTTTTCCGACAGTTACCAGAAAAAAATACTACGAGCCTCTTTTGGATCGAAAACTAAAAATTTTATTCATAGGAGGTTTATCGCAGCGAAAAGGAATATCCTATTTATTTGATGCAGTCGAAAAAATGCAGGATAAAGTAGAACTGACAATTGTAGGACATAAAGCAGTATCCAATTGCGAAGCATTAAATCAGGCTTTAGAAAAACACAACTGGATTCCATCATTATCTCACGATGAGGTTTTAGAGTGTATGTACGAACATGACATATTTGTTTTTCCTTCTCTTTTTGAAGGTTTTGGTTTGGTAATTACCGAAGCCATGTCGCAGGGAATTCCGGTTATTACAACCAATCGTACCGCAGGCCCGGATTTAATAGAACACGGAAAAGACGGATGGATTGTTCCCGCCGGATCTTCAAAAGCCATAAAAGAAGTCATTACTCAAATACTTGAAAAACCGGAAATATTGGAACAATTTGGGCTTGCGGCTCAAAACAAAGCGCAAACCAGACCTTGGTCAGTTTATGGAAAAGAAATGGCCGATGCCCTTTCTTCATTAAAGATTTTGTAAACAATTAGAAAAGATGGAAACAGCAAAAGTACAAGATTTAGAACAATCATATAAATCCTTAAAAATTGCTATCTGGCTGTATTTTTTACTTTGGATTTTTGAAGGTGCTCTTCGTAAATGGATTTTGCCAAGTCTGGCCACACCGCTTTTAATTGTGCGTGACCCAATTGCTATTTTTATTATTATAAGAGCTTTTTATCTCAATGTGAAATTTATAAATGGCTATGTAGTTTTAAGCTCCATTTTTACATTATTGGGTTTAGCGATTACGCTTACTTTCGGACACGGAAATCTTTTCGTTGGTCTTTATGGAGCAAGGATTATGCTCATTCATTTTCCGTTGATTTTTATAATCGGAGCCATTTTTAAGAAAGAAGATATTCTTAAAACAGGACGGGTAATGCTGGCAGTCAATATTTTAATGACCCTGATTATTTATCTTCAATTTACAAGTCCGCAGACGGCATATATTAATACGGGTTTAGGCGGAGAAGGAAGTGCTGGTTTTGATGGTGCAATGGGGTATTTTAGACCATCGGGAACATTTTCGTTTACAACAGGATTATCTGCCTTCTACATTTTGGTTTCTGTATTTGTATTTTATTTCTGGCTGTCAAAAGAAGCCTGTTCCAAAATCCTGCTTATCTCCAGCACTATCGCCTTAATAATAGCTTTGCCTTTAACCGTGAGCAGAACAGCGGTGTTAGGCGTTTTATTAGTTGGTTTTTTTGCTTTTGCAGGATCTGCAACCAGTGTAAAATCATTAATACGGTTAATTTCTACTGTTTTAGTCATTCTGGTTTTATTTATTGTTTTACAAAGAACTACATCAATTTTTAATCTGGGGACACAGGTTTTTATGAGCCGTGTAGATACGGCAAAAGGACAGGAAGGAGGATCTATTGTGATGCGAACCATAAACGGATTTACAGAACCTATTACGACATTATTAAAAGCGCCTTTATTTGAAGGAAACTTAGGAATGGGAACCAATGCAGGTGCGCAGCTGCTGACAGGACAGAGAAAATTTTTAGTTTCAGAAGGCGAATTAAATCGTGTGGGCGGCGAGCAGGGTCTTATTTTAGGAGGCGGCCTTGTCGTTTTGAGATTGGTTTTAGCGTTTGGACTTTTTTACAGTTCTATAAAATTACCGGGAAACTATAAACTGCTGCCCCTGACATTCTGCGGAACTGCGTTGTTTTTAATCACCCAAGGACAATGGGCTCAGCCAAGTATGCTGGGCTGTGCCGTGATTGCTGCAGGGTTATTGCTGGCTGGTATAAACATCAATTTGAAAACAGAGTGATGAAAATAGTACTTTTTACGCATCCTTCGTTTTTAGGTCATCAAAGTATGCCGCGCTATGCCAATATGCTGCTGAACGGAATGAAAGAAAGAGGACATGAAGTAGCTGTATGGAGTCCTAAAGCCCGATTTTATAAGCTGCCTTTAATGAAATCTTTTAAAAAATGGCTGGGTTATATCGATCAGTATTTTGTATTTCCAATTGAGGTAAAATTAAAATTGCGAAATTCCTCAAAAGATACCCTTTTTGTATTTGCAGATCAGGCTCTTGGTCCGTGGGTACCGCTGGTAAAAAACAGAAAACACGTAGTGCACTGCCATGATTTTTTAGCTTTAAAATCGGCATTAGGAATGATACCGGAAAACCCAACATCATTTACAGGCAGGCTGTATCAAATTTATATAAGAAGAGGATTTTCAAAAGGAAAAAATTTTATTTCCATTTCAAAAAAAACGCGTCAGGATTTACACAAACTGCATTTGGGAGAAATTGCTAATTCTAAAGTATGTTATAACGGTTTAAACCGCCCTTTTTTTTCCCTGCCAAGAGAATCTTCTCGGGACTTATTAGAAACAAAGTTCAATATACTTTTATCTCAGGGTTATATTATGCATATTGGCGGAAACCAATATTACAAAAACCGACAAGGCGTACTGGAAATTTATGAAACCTGGAGAAACTTATACAATACAAAAATACCCTTGGTTTTGATTGGTGAAGAACCGTCAGAAGAATTGACTATTCTGCACAAGAAATCACCATTCAAAGATGATATTCATTTTATCACGAATCTATCAGATGAACATGTCAATAATGCTTATTCCGGAGCAATTTGTTTATTGTTTCCGTCTCTGGACGAAGGTTTTGGCTGGCCCATTATTGAGGCAATGGCTTCAGGATGTCCGGTGATTACGACCAATAAAGCTCCGATGAATGAAGTAGGCGGAATGGCTGCTTTTTATATCGATAAAAAACCAGCAGATGCATCACATTGGCAGCAATGGAAAGAGGATGGAGCAAAAACAATAGAAAAAGTATTGAAATTATCCAGACCTCAGCAAACAGAAACGATTGAAAGATCTTTTACCCAGTCGCAAAAATTTACTACAGAGTATTTTCTTGATGCTGTTGAAGTTATTTACAAAGAAATTAATCAAATTGTATGAAAGTAATCCATTTTATTGCAGGAATTGATAAGGGAGGAGGAGGAACTACAGAATATATGAGATTATTAAGTACGGCATTAAAAACCCATATGGAAATAATTGTGGCAACAAAAAAAACTTCTCACCCAATAAATATCCCGGGTGTTAGAATTAAATTTTTTGAAACAGGTATTCTGAGATGGTTTTCTATGCTCGAAGAGTTTCGAACCTTTTTACTTGCCGAAAAACCAGATATAGTTCATATAAATGGTATTTGGAGCCCTCAAAACTGGGGTTTTCAAAAGATAGCTCAGGAAGTGGGAATTAAAGTAATACTGTCCCCACACGGAATGTTAGAACCCTGGATTATGGCTCACAACTCCTGGAAGAAAAGATTAGGGTTGTTTTTGTATCAAAAAAAAGCCATTCAAAGAGCCTCATTTTTACATACAACTGCTGAAATGGAAGCACTGAATATTCAGTATTTAGGATTTAAACCACCTATTTCCATAATTCCGAATGGTATTGATTTAAACGATGTTAAAGGAATTAAAGAGCATTATGGAACAAAAAAAATGGTGTTTATATCCCGAATTCATCCTAAAAAAGGCATTGAATTACTGCTTGAAGCCTGGCGCCATTGTAATACTAACGGATGGCAGCTTGAAATTGCAGGACATGGCGATGAAAATTATATAGCACACTTAAGTAAAAGTGCCAAAGATCTAAAAAATGTAAATTTTGTAGGAGCAAAATATGGTAATGATAAATGGGATTTTTTACGATCTGCAGATGTAATGGTACTGCCAACCCATAGCGAAAATTTTGGGATTGTAGTAGCAGAAGCCCTGGCATTAGGAGTTCCTGTAATAACAACACAGGATACACCCTGGGAAGATTTAGAAATACATGAATGTGGATGGTGGATAAACTTATCTGTTTCAAATCTCGAAAAAATCATTACGCAGGTACTTAATACCGCTGCCGATGAATTACAAAATATGGGCAGAAAAGGAAGAAAACTTGTAGCAGAAAAATATGAAATTAAAGCTGTTGCAAATCAAATGAACGACTTGTATAAAAAAATACTTAATTGATACTATTTTGGATTTAGCTGCTTATAGTCATTCTTTTAGTTTAAAAAACAAAATTTCAAGATTGATCTGGAATTTTGCACGGTTAATTTTATTTCGCCCGTTTGCTTCCCGGTTATTTAAAACATGGAGAGTTTTGGTGCTAAAATGTTTCGGTGCAAAAATAGAATGGTCAGCGCATGTTTATGCCTCAGTAAAAGTATGGGCTCCATGGAATTTAGAGCTTGGCAAAAATTCCAGCCTGGGGCCTAAAGTCGATTGTTATAATCAGGGAAAAATAAGCATTGGGGATAATACGGTAATATCGCAAAAAGCGTATTTATGTGCCTCTACCCACGATTATACTAAAAAAGATTTTCCTCTAATATTAAAACCAATCACAATAGGAAACGGAGTATGGATTGCTGCTGATGCTTTTATTGCACCCGGCGTATCTGTAGAAAATTATTCTGTTGTTGCAGCACGTGCAGTGGTTATTAAAGATGTTGAGGAAAATTCTATAGTAGGAGGAAACCCTTCCAAATTAATAAAATTTAGAAGTTTTGAATAAAATTCCAATTTCCGTAATCGTTTCTGTTAAAAACGAAGCTAAAAATTTACCATTTTGTCTGGATAAATTAAAGCGATTCTCTCAAATAATTGTTGTTGATTCAGGCAGTACTGATGATACTGCAATTATTGCATCGGCTATGGGAGCCGAAGTACTGCAGTTTCAATGGAACGGTAAGTTTCCAAAAAAACGCAACTGGGCGCTGCAAAATGCAAACCTTCTCAACGAATGGATTTTGTTTCTGGATGCCGATGAATTTGTTACCGATGAATTTGTTACCGAAATAGAGCATAAAATTCAGGATCCCGCTTATAACGGTTTCACGATACGTTTTGAAAACTATTTTATGGGAAGAAAACTCAAATACGGATATGGTTTTCAAAAGTCGGCACTTTTTAAAAAATCAAAAGGGGCTTACGAAAAAATAGAGGAAGATTTGTGGAGTCATTTAGATATGGAAGTACATGAACACCCGGTTATAGAAGGTAAAGTAGGCATTATCAAAGCAAAGGTTGTTCATAAAGATTTTAAAAATTTAGAGCATTATATAGACAAACACAATGCTTATTCTACCTGGGAAGCCCAAAGATATTTACAGCTGAAAAAATCTAAGAACACACTTTTATCCTTAAATCAAAAAATTAAATACGGTCTTCTTAATACAGGATTACTTCCTGTCGTTTACTTTTTGGGAGCCTACTTTTTAAAACTTGGTTTTTTAGATGGAAAAGAAGGATTTTATCTGGCACGTTTTAAGTCACATTACTTTTTTCAAATTCAAACTAAAATTGATTTAATCAAAAATAAATAGAATTAACATGAAAAGAATATTGATAACGGGAGGAGCCGGATTTGTAGGCTCACATTTGTGCAAAAGATTACTGAATGAAGGAAACGAGGTAATTTGTCTCGATAATTACTTTCCAGGAACTAAATCTAATATTATTGATTTAATCGATAATCCGTATTTTGAAATGGTAAGACACGACATAACAGAATCTTATTATGCTGAGGTAGACGAGATTTACAACTTGGCCTGCCCGGCATCTCCGGTGCATTACCAGTACAATCCAATAAAGACCATAAAAACTTCTGTTATGGGAGCAATTAATGTACTGGGATTAGCAAAACGCGTCAGAGCCAAAGTCCTTCAGGCCAGTACAAGTGAAGTATATGGCGATCCTTTGGTACATCCTCAAACGGAAAGTTATTGGGGACACGTAAACCCAATAGGCATTCGCTCTTGTTATGATGAAGGAAAACGCTGCGCCGAGACTTTATTTATGGATTATCACAACCAGAATAAAGTTGCCATTAAAATCGTCCGAATATTTAATACCTATGGCCCAAACATGAATCCGTCAGATGGGAGAGTTGTTTCTAATTTTATTGTACAAGCACTGCAGGAAAAAGATATTACCATTTTTGGAGACGGTTTGCAAACCCGTTCTTTTCAATATGTTGATGATTTAGTCGAAGGCATGATTAGGATGATGGGTACAGATCGTGATTTTTTAGGGCCGGTAAATTTAGGGAACCCCAATGAGTTTACAATGCTCGAACTTGCTCAGGCAATTATTGAATTAACTGGTTCAAAATCTAAAATTATTCATCTCGGTTTACCGCAGGATGATCCCAAACAAAGACAGCCGGATATTTCTCTGGCTCACAAAAAACTTAATGGCTGGGAACCCAAAATACAACTGCGGGAAGGTTTGGTTGCTACTATTAACTATTTTGACGAACTATTGCTAAATCAAAAGAGGGTTTCTTTTTATAAAGTAGAATAATTTATCTATAGAGTTTTCTTTTTTTTAATTTCCTTATTAAGGAAATAAAACAGGCTTTTTTAAGCTAAAACTTTGATTTTTAATGGTTTTAACGACAATTGAGGCGGTTCATCGAGAACTTTTTTTAGTAGAAATCTTTTGTTTTAGTTTTATATGGGAATTATGTGAAATTTTTATCTTAAAAATATAATTATTTATGAGAATTACCATAATTACAGTGTGTTACAATCGCAAAGCCACGATAGAAAAAGCAATTCAAAGTGTGCTGGCGCAAAATTACCATGACATAGAATACATCATTATCGATGGCAGTTCTACAGATGGAACACAGGAAATTATTGAGTCTTATCGAGATAGGATATCCAAGTACATTTCTGAACCGGATAAAGGCATGTACGATGCTATTAACAAAGGGCTTCAATTGGCAACGGGAGATGTTATTGGTTTAATGCATTCTGATGATGAATTTTTTGACAAAAAGGCTATAACAAGAATTGCAGCCCGTTTTGATTATGAGCCCAATATAGATGGGGTTTATGGTGATGGAATTTATGTTTCAAATGATAAAGAGGAACGTTTGGTCCGCGATAGAATAGGAGGTGTTTTTAGTCTTAAAAGAGTTAAAAAAGGCTGGCTGCCTTTGCATCCTACTGTTTATTTAAAGAAAGCTGTAATTGATAAACATGGTCTGTACAACCTTGATTTTAAAATAGCATCTGATACTGAATTTTTGCTCCGCTATTTATACAAACATAAAATAAACATGAGTTATATCGATGCCTATATCGTTAAAATGAGAATGGGAGGTATGAGTACCAGTTTAAAACGCGCCTTTGAAGTTTTATACGAAGATTATAAAATTTATAAGTTTTACGGTTTAGCCGCAATATTGGTTGTCTTTCTTAAAAAAAGTATCGCTTTGAGACAGTATATAGTTCATTAATAAAGAGGATAAATATTGATTCATCAGTATTTTTTTTTGAGGAGAGAGAGAACATAACTTAAAAGTGAGTTTTATTTCAATAGAATTTAGAGTAATTAAAAAATACTAAAAACATACTACGATGAACATGAAGAAAATTTTACTTCCGATAATTTTATTGCTTTTATTGATGTTTCAGTCTTGTACCACAAAGAAAGAAATGCTGTATTTACAAGATCTGGACAGCTATGCAAATTCGAATTTAAATTATGTGTCAACAAAAATACAGCCCAACGATATTTTAAAAATTGACATAGGAGATATCAACCCTCTGGTAGCGGCGCCATTTAATATTAGTGCTGGAACTACCGGCGGACAAACATCAGTAGAAATGATGAAATTAACGGGGTATTTGGTTACTCCTCAGGGAAATATCACCATGCCTATTTTAAACGAAATTAAAGTTGGAGGCCTGACACCGGCCAATGCAGAGCTCAAAATAAAAGAGCGTTTGATTAGTGAAGGCTATTTAGTAAATCCTACCGTGCAGGTGCGGGTACTCAATAATAAATTTACCATTTTGGGAGAAGTAAATTCTCCCGGTGTAATACCTTTTAGTGAAGAATCTATCAGCCTGCTCGATGCAATAGGACTGGCAAAAGACTTAACCTATTCAGCAGTTCGAAAAGATATAAAATTGATTAGAGAAGTAGATGGAAAACGTTTAGTTTATCATGTTGACCTGACTACAGCTTCCTGGATGTCTAACCCAAATTTTCGAATCAGGCAGAACGATGTTATTGTTGTAGAACCCAATAAACTAAAAGCAAACAGCGGTGGTTTAATTAAAGATCCAATACAAGTATTGGGTATAACAGCTTCTCTTTTAGCAGTCGTTTTACTTATTGCACAATGACAAAGTAAAAAAGAGCAGTTCAAATTATGCTTATTATTATAAATACTGTTGTATAATTAATTGAATAATTATGGATTTTAAAAAAGAATTTTTAAAGTATCTCAAGTATTGGCCTTGGTTCCTGTTTAGTTTAATTTTATGTGTAGGCGCGGCGTTCATTTTTATCAAAATAGTTCCGCCAACTTACCAAACTTCGGCTTTGATCTTTATTGATAAAAAACAAGAAGATAAAACAAAAATTATAACTATCAGCACAGACCAAAAAAGTAATGAATATAATTTAGACGATGAAATCAGGCTTATTACGTCTAATGAGTTTTTGCTGGGTGTAGTTAAGAATTTGAATCTAAATGTGAGTTATTTTGAAAAAGTATATGCCATACAAAATAAATATATAAATGAAGTTCCCTTTATTTTAAAACTTACGGTTGCTAAAGATTCGCTGCCGCAGGTTTCGTATGAAATTAAAATAGATAAAGCAGGATTTATTATCACCAATCCAGATACAGAAAAAAGTTATAGAGTTAAAGGATATGAAGGAGACCAGGAAATAAAAGATCTTCCGTTTAAAATTAAATTAGCTTCAAAAGTAAAGAAAAACCCTTCCTATTATTTCGATAACGAATATAAAATAAGTCTTGAACCAACAGATATTGCATTAAAGAATTTAAAGTCATCTTTAATTGTTTTATCCGATGAAAAGTCAAAAGGAACAATAGAATTAAACCATATTGGTTCAAGTCCCGTACATTCAAGAAAAATATTAAATGAAATCATCGTTTTACTGGATAAAAGCATTGTAATCAACAAGCAAAAAACCTTTACCAATACGGTTGCTTATTTAAATCAAAGGATAAAAAGTTTCACTAAAGAAAAAGATTCCATAGAAAGTGTAAAAGAAAGATATCTGCAAAACAATGAAATAGGGGTAATGGACAATTATATTGCCGAAAAAACTGCCGACAGGAGCCAGAAAAATGAAAGTTCTTTACTCAACGAAAAACAAATTTCACTAGCCAATTATGCCATTAACGATATCAGGAAATCTGATGCTGCACAGGCTTTGGGAACAAATTATAATTTAGAATCAACGATAGTCAATCAAATGCTTTTAAATTATAATGCAAAACTTATGGATAGTGAACTGATCCTGCAGAGAGCACAAAAAAACAATCCGGCCTATATAACTTTAATGACCCAGTTAAAGGTTCAAAAACAAGAAATATTAAATAGTTTAGAAGGTTATTTAAACTTTTTAAACCAAACCAATATAGCCAACAAATCGCAGCAAAGCATCGCCGAATCAAAAGTTAAAAGCATTCCTACACAAGATAAAATATTGGGCAACATCAATAGTAATCTTAGTATGAAAGAAGAAACGTATGTGGCATTATTGCAAAAAAAGGAAGAAGCGGTTTTGAACGGAGCAATTTTAGAATCAAATTTAAAGACCTTAAATGCACCCGAAACAAATTATTCGGCAATTTTTCCTCAGCCCAAATCATTTATGATTGGAGCATTTTTATTTGGTTTACTGCTGCCTTTCGGAATAATATATGTTCGTTTATACCTTGATACCAAAATACATAACGAAGAAGATATTCAAAAAGTAATTAACAATATTCCTATTCTGGGACATATTCCTAAAATAAATACTAATGAAAAGTTAGAAAACACTGCTACTTCCCGCTCATTAATAGCAGAGGCAACACGTACCTTGGTTTCAAACATACGTTACCTGCTGCATAAAAAAAAGGAAGACAAAGGAAACATAATACTGTTTACCTCTTCTATTCAGGGAGAAGGAAAATCCTTTTGTGCTTTTCATAATGCTGTAACAATTAGTAACCTTAATAAAAAAGTATTATTAATTGGTGTTGATTTAAGAAATCCGCAATTGCATGAATATTTCAATATCAATAAAAACGTATCAGGTCTTACCAATTATCTGGCGAATAAAAATGATGACTGGAAAGAATTCCTGCAAAAAGATACTAATTATTCTAAAAACCTTGATATCCTGCTCGCAGGAGAAGTTCCTCCTAATCCCTCTCAATTAATAACCAATTCTAATTTTGAAGTATTGATTGAAGAAGCAAAGGATCTTTATGATTTTATAATATTAGATACTGCTCCGGTACAAATAGTATCAGACACACTCAATTTTAGCCATTTGGCTGATGTTACTGTATTTGTTGTAAAATATGATTATACAGATAAGAGTAATTTAGTTCATATAAATAATTTTATTAAAAAAGAACAATTAAAAAATGTTGGTATTCTTATCAATGCAGTGAATATGAAAACCGCATACGGATATGGTTACGGCCCCAACTATGGATATCACTATCAGGAAACAAAAATAAAGAGACCCTGGTACAAAAAAAGTCTTAGAATAAAAGAAGCTTAAGCTTATGTTTTTTCTTACTGCAAATTTACCTCAAACAATAAAAAGCACATTGCTGAAAACTAAATAATGTAAAATGCTGCAAAAAATAGTTCTGTTGATACTGCTTTTAGTTATTGGTATTGTTTTTTATTTTTCCTGGCTGCCTGATCCTGGTTTAAGAAGCGAAAGTTATTTGCCAAAATGGCTTTTGAATTGGAGTAATCATTATTACAACCTGCGTACCGCTGTTCCTTTTTTAGCCGTTGGTTTTCTGTTAGAAGCCTATGAGCAAAAAAGTTCAAATGAAATAAATCAAATCAAAAATTTAAATTTCATACAAAACATAGGTATAGCAGCAATAATTGTTTGTATAGCCGAAGGAGGGCAGTTTATAGTTCAAAAAAGAAATCCCGATTTAATGGATGTTTTTTACGGAATTATAGGAAGTTTAGCAGGAGGATTGTTTTACAATTTATTGAAAAAATTAAAAAATGCGAAACAGACATAAATTTACCTTCATAATTTGCTGTGCAATTGCAGATATGATCGCTATGATACTTGGTACTATAGTGTTTTTGAATTTTGCAGGCGAAGAGAAGATTGGCTGGAATGCCTTGTTTCTGGATAAAATGATCCCTATTACAATTTTAAGCTGGTTATTTTCTGTAACCTATTTTCAATTGTACAGAATAGATGTTCTTTTTAGCCTGGAATACTTTTTTCGTAACAGCTGGCGTGCTTTTTTTACACAAAGAATCCTATGGCACAGCTATATTTTTATTTTTCAGGATAACGTTCTTTACTTTTTTGGAAGCCGGGCCAATTTATTTCAATTGAGTTTTTTGCTGTTCTATTTTCTGCTGTCCAGAATCTTGTTTACACTGGTTATAGGAGAAATTAAAGGATGGGTTTTTAAACAATATACAGTTGCAATATGGGGATTTAATAAAACCAGTATCGAATTAGCGTCTCATTTAGAAAATAATTCCTTTTTTATTCAATTTGTGGGTATTATCAACGAAAATGCTACTGCAGATTATAAAAGCAATGAAGAATTTAGCGAAGCCCTGTCCGAAGCTATTCATAATGCATCAAAAGAGAATATTAATGAATTGTATATTGTATCTAAACCGGATTTTATTTCAGATTTGAATTATTTTTTTGAGCTTGGCGATAAATATTGTATGCGTTTAAAATTTGTTCCTGATTTTTCATCCATTTCAAAAAAGCATTTCAACTCCAGCCATTTAAATAATTTTCACGTTATTAAACCTCGTTTTGAGCCGTTACAAAATGCCTATAACCGATTAATTAAGAGAATATTCGATCTTGTTTTTAGTATAATGGTCATTGTTTTTATCATGTCGTGGCTCTATCCTTTGTTAGCCATTCTTATTAAAAGACAGAGCAAAGGGCCGGTTTTATTCAGGCAGCTGCGAACTGGTAAAAAAAATGAACCCTTTTGGTGTTATAAGTTTCGAAGTATGTATATAAATTCTGGCGACGAAAGCCAGCAGGCCAGAAAAGGAGATTCGCGGGTCACGCCAATTGGGAAATTTCTCCGAAGGACAAGTTTAGATGAAATGCCCCAGTTTTTTAATGTTTTGATGGGAAATATGAGTATAGTTGGGCCGCGCCCTCACATGATCAAGCACACAACAGATTACAATTGTCATATTAATAATTTTATGGTTCGTCATTTTGTCAAACCGGGAATTACAGGGCTGGCCCAGGTTTCAGGACTCAGGGGAGAAACTAAAAGAGTCGTCGACATGAAACGCCGCGTTACAACAGATATACATTATCTGCAGCGCTGGAGTTTAATTACTGATATTAAGATTTGCTTATTAACCGTTATTGTAACCTTGAAAGGGGATAAAAATGCTTTTTAAATTTAAAAAATAGAAATTATGGATATTACTAATTATTTTATTGGTGTACTCACCGGAGTTTCCGTGACAACCTTTTTTATTGGAAAAGAATGGTATAAATATTATACCAAATACACGATTCAGCAAAAACAACTAGATCGGGTTTTAAAATTGAATGATAAAATAAAAAAGTTAAAAAACTTAAGTACCGCAGAAACTCCAAAGCTTAACGCAGGTATTTAAGATTTTTTCTAATTTACAATTTAACTCAAACACTTACAGCTTAAAAAGAAACCAACAAGACTGCTGCCTTTTTATGAAATGAAACCGCAGCGTTGATTTTTTACTTCTTTACTAATATTTATGCCAAGAACCACCTACAAATAAACTGCACTCAAAAGTTTACACAATTTATAACCAAATTTGATAAAAAAATGAGCTCGATATTGTATTGGGCTCATTCCTTTTGGTTATCTCAATTCTTGTTGTCGTACTACCTTTAGACACTCTTTAATTTCTTGTTTTAAATATTTTAGGTCTTAAATTTCATGATATAAAATGGCTCTGATTTTATATTCCAAAAGAAATTTTCTATCACTGTATTATTAAATATAATTTATTTATAAGAAAAAATAAATGCTAATTCTTAAGAAATGATCAGAAAAAAAAGAGTTTTAGTTAGGGACAATAAAGGGATTTTTTTAAAGATGTTTAAAAGAAAATTTAAAAATGACTTCGAATTTTCTGAAGACTCTTTTTTATTGAAAAACGAGAATAAATCAAACCATTATGATTACTCCGTATTTGTCATCTACGAGTATTCGGAACTTGTAGAGTTTTTCAAATTAGAGAGCATAAAAGCAAATTTTATGGTTTGTTTATTTAGTAAACATCTTTACAATAGTATGTCGTTAATAGGCGAAATCAAAGGTTTATTTTTAATAGATGCCTCAAAAACCAAAATAGAAGTTTTACAGGATTTAAAGTTCAATTTTAAGAAATCTTCAAGCCTGATCCCAAAATTACCGGATAAGAAATTTGTAATATCCAATAGGATCGAAAAACAGCTTGAAATATTGCAAAGAGCACTATATTTTATGATGTAATTTATAAATCATTAAAAGTTAAAAACCATCCGCCGCCGCGGATGGTTTTTTTTTATGTCTATTTTATGTCTGGCATTGGAATAGTGATACATAAGTCCATTTATCTAAGAAGTCATTATATTTATACTAAATTTTGTGCGTTTATATTATTATCATCTTTTGAAAATTAAAGAATATGAAAAAATTGATAATCATTGCATTATTACTATTTGCCGGTAATTTACTGAATGCGCAAGTAGGTATAGGTACAATTACTCCAGGCAACACTTTAGAAATAAACAGCAGTACAACTGGAGAAAGCGGATTGAGGTTTACTCAATTAAATTCCAATTCAGCAGCTGTTTCAAATACGCCGGCAAAGGTGTTAGGGCTAAATACTGCAGGAGATGTTGTTTTTACCGCATTATACCCGCAGGTAGTGTCGGTAAATACAACTCTGGATGCCAACACTCCTGCGAATACAACGTTAACATTGGGGGAAATACAGTTTCGAACCGATAAAACGAGTCCTGGGATTACTGGGAATATACAGGTACGATCCAGTTCTGCCAGCACGCTTGCTGTTACAATTTTTGGACATGAGGAGTATAATACAGGTACAAATAATTACACCGCTGTAAGTGCAGTTCTCAATGATAATTTAGGAGCGTTCACTACTTTTTTTGCAGGTGGTTTGAATTTAAATGAGTTACTTGTTTATAGAATCGTAACTGTTGGTGGAGGAATCTACCGAATCACTTTGTTTAATAGAAATGATACCGACATATATTTAGTGGGAGAAAAATTAAAATAAATAACACCTGCAAAAAACTTATTGCAGGTGTCTATTAAATATTTTTGTCTAATAAATCTGTATTGATTATTTAGGACTAGTCATTATAAGCACAATTTCTAAGCATCCCCATTTGCTATTGCCGTAAGTGCTGAAATAGAAGGCAGAAGCAGATAAGCCGTTCCGCGGGTAACAACAAATTGAGGCAGAGGTCCATCAATAACGATGTTGTTTCCATCTTCCATAGGAATTGTAAAATTAGGATCAATATTGCCCGGTAAAGGCACAATACGATTAGCAACTAAAGGATCTTGCGGTGTATTTTCTGCAGGGTCAAAAACATCACTAAAATTATTCAGGTTAATCCAGTTGTAAAGTGTTTCAAACTGACTGCTTAAATCTCCACAAAGGAATAAACCAATCAATCCACGGTCGGCATCTGGGTCAATTGATAAAGGCGGGCCGTATGGCATTCCTCGTCTTATAATACGCGGTACAGTATCTGAACCAGCCACATCAACTCCTTCATCACGCGGATTTGATACTCTTGTATGTGCAGAAAACGGACATTTAAGCCCTTTCATATCATCTTTTAAATAGCCAAAATCGGTACTTTTAGAAGTACTATGTTCAGGTTTGTCTGGCGAAAGAACCAGCGGAGAACCATTTCTCCATCTTCCGCACATTTTTGCAGCAAGCCATTCTTCCGTATACTCTTTTGTGTTCATAATTTTCGGTGCGATTACTTCAGCCTGCTTCTCCAGAAAATTGTTAAATGCTTCAACATCCTGATAAAGAATCCTAAACGCATTATAACAGCCGTTTTTAGCAAACGCAGCTTCTGGGCCGGAAAGAGGACCCGGAATTGGATTTGGGAGCGTACTGTAACCTATCAAAAAGTTATTAAGATCCTGCTGGTCTTTCCCTGCAGGATTTTCATTCAAATCGGGTTCATCAATCGAATCCCGGTAGCTAAAATGAATATAATCTGACGGCACTAACAAATATTGCTCTAACCTCCCGCTTTCTGAATTTAATGGCTTTAGCTCCGTAACCATTCCATTACTTTTTAAAGCAGCATCATTTATAATGCCCACGATTTTTTCCTGCGCAGCTGGGTTCATTGCATAAGCATGCACAACACAATGTACATCATCATTATTGAACTTTTTATTCCACCATTCAGCAGGATCGCCTGCGCCATAATCTCCCAGTGACTGCTGTGCATTATTTACATCCCATGGGCCTTTTTTAAAAGTAGAAGGAAAGCTGGAGTTTGGAACATCAAGATCTGGTTTTACAATCCCAATTCCTATAGCACTAAGACCAATATTCAGCATGATTTCAGGCTTTAAGGCGCCCCAGTCTTCTGCACTTTGCAGATACGGAAGCAGATCCTTAAAAAATTCCCTGATATATTTCAAATTAGTACCCTCCTGATTGAATTTAAAAAGCATATGTACTGAACATGGATGCGTATATCCATTTATGATAAGCCCTTGTATATCATTTAATTCAGGTTTTGCAGGCTGAGGCGTTTGTGTATAATTCATAAGATTAAGTTTTTAATTAAAGAAAAAAACAGCCGGATCAAATGACACAGCTGTAATTGTTTATACTTTTTCTTATTTCTTATTTAGAAAATTTTGCTACAATTTGCTTTACTGATTGCGGGTAAGCATAATAAAGATCCTGAGACTGGCTAAGATTACGCTCATTAATAAAGTTCGAAAAGATAGTATACGTAATCTGGTCAGGATTAGTTGGAAAATCTGCGGGTTTATTAGCCCATAAACTAATAATTACAAGGAACGCAGCTTTAATTGTAGTCGAATTATTGAAAAATGCCTCTAAGTAAGAATTCATATTTCCGTCAAATTCTGTTATAACTAAAATTCCAGCTATACCTTTTCCGTTAGTATTGGGTACAAGAGCAATTCTGGCATAATGCACAATTGCCATTTTATCTAAAGCAGCCTTAGTAACGGCGCTATTAAAGCCTTGATAAGCGGCCTGAGCTGTTGCCTGAGCTTCATCAGTTTGATAAATAGGAACATACATAGTTAATGGATTCACAGTTTGCATAATAATTTTGTTTTTGGATTTTGCTTACTCTTTTATTCCGTTTTCAGCATCGCGGGGTATTAATTTAGGGTAATTGTTTAAAGCCGAAAGTACTGGAGATATAGACTGTATTGTTAAAAAATGACATAAAACGGTTATTATTAGTCATAAAGGAGATTTTATGCAGGATAAGATTTTTTATAAGAAAATAAAGTATTGGGTATTTAGGATGGGATGTTTTTTGAAGTTACAAACACAGGTATTTTTAAGTGTAATTGAAATGAATGTATTGTCTTATGTTTCAATGCTTTGTGTGCTGCACAGAAGTTTGGATTACCAGAAATACAAAAGTGTGCAGCATTTATGATTAAACCTGAAAATAGGAGGGTAAGTTGGTATAAAAAGATCATTTTTTATTAGCTGCAAAAAAAAATCAGGATTATTTCATTTAAAAGGAAATTCTACTTTAAGATTGATTTTAACTGCTATTTGTTAATATGTAATGTTTTGAAATAATGTATTTTAACTTTTTTTTATTAAATTTGATATTACAATTTCTAGCAATAGCGATTATGGAAAAATTAAAACGCCCGGTTTATCTTAAAGCCGGTACTGATGATTTTTTTAAAAAGTTACGCACAGAAGTGAACGAAACTGTTTTGCAAAATTCATCATTGTACCTTTTAAACGTTGTAAAGTCTTTAGGCCTTTTGTTTTTGTTTTTTTTATTTTATGGCTGTATTTTGTTTTTTGGAAACAGTACACCTTTTCTTTTCCTTTTTTATATTCTGTGTGGTTTTACCATGATTGTGCTTTTTATAAATGCTTTTCATGATGCAGCGCATGGGGCTTTGTTTAAAAAAGCAAAACACAACGAATGGTTCTTATATGTTTTAGAACTTTTTGGAAGCAATCACTGGCTCTGGATGCGCCGCCACATCAATCTGCATCATGCTTACCCAAACGTTCAGGATTGGGATATTGATATTAAACAAAGCGATATAATTCGGATTTTTCCAAACAGTCCGGTGCTTAAATATCATAAATACCAGCACATTTACATGTGGTTTATTTACCCGCTTTACAGCCTAAACTGGATTTACATTCGGGATTTTAAAGATTTTTTTGGGAACAAAAACAATTACGTAAAAAAGATTGTTGACACAATCCCGCAAAAGCAGGTATTTATATTATTTACTGCAAAAATTATAAACCTGTTTTACATCCTTTTTATCCCAATGATTTTGCTTAATCAGCCTTGGTATTTGGTTTTGGCAGGATGGTTAGCCATGCATTTATTCGGAAGTGTTTTGGGAGTTGTAGCACTTGTTTCTACCCATGTTGATGAAGATGCTAATTTTCCCGGAACAGACGAAGAAGGAAATCTATCTGCAACCTGGGCTTTACATCAAATGATTGTCACCAAAGATTTTAGTACAAATAGCAAGCTGGCCAATTTTTTATACGGAGGTTTTACACATCATGTGGCGCACCATCTTTTTCCGGGTGTTGGCCATACGTATTATCCTTACATTACGCCAATTATAATAAAATATGCAAAAGAATATGATCTTCCCTATACTTCATATCCTTTTTATCATGCTGTACGCTCTCATTTCAGGATGTTAAAAAACAAAGGTATTAAAGAAAATATTTTAATAACGGGAGAGATTTAAAGGTTAAATTATACTTGTTTTTTATCGTTATACCATACACAACTTCTTCAGGACAATCTTCTTTCTATCGGTCTAATTGGGCAGTGTTCCAAATTAGGTGTTTTTGAAAAATACAACCGTAAGATCAATAAAACTAAGCTGAAATTAATTTTAACAGGCAGTCTTTATGATTGTCTGCTGCATTGTTATGTTTATAAATTGCAAAAAAACCGATCTAATTTAACTTATTATCAGATTAGGTGGTAAAACGTTCTAAGATATGAGAAAAAAGACATAAAAAAAGAGGCTGAATTTTTTATGCAACATTAAGATTCTGTTATAGAGTAAATTAAGTGTAAATATATCTGCATATATTGATTAATTATGCTAACTTTATTCTTACAAAATCAATATTTTATTAAATGAGTCGTGATTTTTTATTGCAGCTTAGTTAAAGGAAGAACCATTACCTGTTTTGAGTTGTAGTACAGCATTCCATTTTTAATACTGTTTTTGCCATCGATGTGAGTTCGAAGAGCGGAATAAATATTATTGTAATAACGAATATGTCTGACATTATGAAAAAAGAAACCTATGCACAACAAACAAACCTGGAAGATATCCCATACTGCTATCCTTCGACCTGGCCTGCTGATGGGCCAATTGATTTAAATATTCATGATCTTCCGCACCATGAATCACTAATCGAATGGTGGTATCAAAATTGTCATCTTACTTCTAAGGATGGAAAGCGGCTGTCTTTATTTGCTTCTTTTTTCAGAGTGGCAGTAAAAGATGAGATAACAGGAGATCTTAATTATACGCATTCTGTAATCTGGTCTTTATCAGATAAAACGGAAGGAAAATATTATATGGATTCTCTTTTAGATCTGAGTACGCCGGCAGAAATATTAAAAGCTATTAAAAAGAACGATGAAAAGAATGCGGGAAACAAATCGATTCGCCGCGCTCTAAAAGAAGTGTATGAGAAAGGAAATATGCCCCTGCCGGACAGACTTCTTAAGCAGCCTGCAAATATTGGTGCCAAAAAACTTTCTCTTAAATACGATGAAAACTCCTTTAAAAAAAATAAAGAAGGCCATTATCATTTAAAGCTTGAGAATCCATTGAACGGAGTGGTTTGTAAACTTAATTTTATTCCATTAACAGAACCGGTACGGCATGGAAATAATGGATTTGTAAGCGGTATAACGAAAGAAGAAATGTTTTATTATTTTATTCCAAAGTGTGAGGTAAGCGGAAAAGTTCAGATAGGTAACACGGTTTATAAAGTAGAAGGGAACGGCTGGTATGACCATGAATTTAGCAGACCGGCTGATGAAACTTCAACATTTGAATTTAAGCATGAAATGGACTGGAACTGGATAGCGCTGCAGCTAGATAATGGATATCAGTTATCAGGTTACGATCTTTTTGATAACACAAAAAATGGTGAACATGCCGGAGGTGCTATAGTTATTATTGATCCGAATGGTAAAAGAACAAGCGTAGAGCATTACTCATTTTTACCTGAAAAGTATTGGACAAGTGCCCGAACTTTTATATCCTATCCTGTTTCCTGGAGATTAGAAATACCGCAGCTCACTATTTTTCTTTCTATTACCGCAGATTTTCCCGAACAGGAATTTATTACTATTCTCTCTGCGCCCGCATTTTGGGAAGGCTGTGTAAGTGCCGAAGGAAAATTTATGGATACAGAAGTTTCCGGTCAGGGTTATATTGAAAGAAACGGATTTAGTACCAAAACAAATATCGAAAGTTTCTTAAAAGCAGTAGGCGATACGACCCAAAAATCAGTAGAATCTTTACTGCCTTTAAACCCTAGCGATGAGCAGTTTCACAGGTTGGTTGATAGTCCGCTGGGTGTTACTTTTTTTAGTATGGAAGATAAAGAACAGTATGTTTCTTCGGTCATAAAACCCATCAGAGAGATTGTAGACAGGAGTAAAAAAGCCTGGAGGTCTTATGTATTTCTTGCATGTATAGATAGTGTAGGTGGAAACTCTCAGCCGTTTATCGACTGGCTGGCAATGCCGGAGCTGATACATACAGGATCCTTAATTGTAGATGATATTCAGGACAGATCTGACACCCGTAGAGGAGGCACGGCCCTGCATCTTATTTATGGAGAACCACTAGCTATAAATGCAGGTAATATTTGTTATTTTATTGGTGAATTGTTTACACGTTATCCTCATCTTACAGATCATATCAGGTTAAAAGTATATGAACTGTATTTTGAAATGATGCGTGCAGCACATGCAGGTCAGGCAATGGATATCAGCGGACTTCATTTTATGATGCCTGATGCAGTAAAAATTGGAGAAAGTTCGGTTCTTGAAAAAAGAATCTATACCATACATCGGTTAAAAACAGCAGCACCTGCCTGTACATTGGCTAAAATGGGAGGATTGATAGGAGGCGGGAAACCAGAGGAAATAGAGGCACTAAGCAATTTTTTAGAAGCAATTGGTGTTGCTTACCAAATAGTAGATGATGTGTTGAATCTGCAGGGGTATGAAAATAATCTTAAAGATAAAGGAGAAGATATTACTGCCGGAAAAATAACCATGCCAGTTGCAAAAGCGATGGGATTATTGCCTTTAAATCAACGCGAATACGTATGGAAAACTCTTCAAACCATGCCAACGGATACAGCGGTAATAGCATCGATAATTCATTTATTGCAAAATTGCGGAGCCATTGAAGCATGCCGTCAAGAAGCAGAAGAACTTGTCGAAGAAGCATGGAAAAAGCTTGATAAACTCCTGCCAGACTCATTTTTTAAAGTAAGATTGCGTGCCTTTGGCTGGTATGCATTAAAAAAGGAATAATTTTAAAAAATTACTTCAAAACCGGAATTTTCACAAAGCTGTCATTATACCATTTTATTTGCAAAGGCTCTTTTGCATCACGAATAGTTTCATCGCTTACTTCTTTTCCGGTTCCGTAATTTAACTGCGAAAACGGATTTTTATTTATAGTAACGGCAATCAATAAACGGCTTCCTTTACTTAGCTGCTTACTCACGAAATGAGTATTAGTAAAGGAGATCGTTTCAATTTTATTAGGTACTAAAAGCTGTCTTTTTTCAATGTTTTTTGCATAACTGGCACGGCCTATGTAATATGATAAATGAAAATATTCTCCATTTGGCGTAACTTCATAAAGCGTAACGCCCAGATCCATATCTTTTTTGTTTATGCTGCATTTGATTTCTCCTAAAAAGGACCCATTTACAATTAAAGCTTCTTTTAAGGGTTCGCTTATAAAAAAACAGCCGTCATTTACGTTAACATCTTTACGAATAATTGGGCTGGGATAATAATTATTATTACTGATTTGTCGGTCTTTAAAATCAACTTCCTGCGATAAGAATTCTTTTTTCTTAGGCTTTTGATAATCGGCCAGATAAAAATCTCCGGATTTATTTGCTGTTAAATAGAAAGTCAGGAAATCATTATGCATTTTTTCAAATGATGAAGCACTTTTCCATTCATTGGCACCCATAACTTCATAATTGATTTTATCTTTTAGAATTTCAGGTTTAGTACCGTTCTTCAAAATAAAATCAAACCATTGATAGGTAATTTTTTTAATGTCAATTAAAGCGTTTGAGTCGACTTTATAATCATTTAAAATGGCTTCGCCGCCAATTTGGGTTCCAAAATGTCCATAAGGTCCAATTACAAGATAAAAAGGTGTTTTCGGACTGTACTTTTGAAGTTCTTTTAAATAATATAAACCTGAGTTTTGAGAATCATTATAATAACCGTCAAAAGCTAAAACAGGAATATTTATCTGCGAAAAATCATTTTTATAAGGTGCCATTTTCTGCCAGTATTCATCAAATGACGGATGGCTTACCCATTTTTGAAACCATCTGTTAGGTTCGCCGTCAATGCTGTCCAGTTTTTTATAAGCCGCTCCAGATTCCCACCACCTAAATTTTAATCCTCTAAAACGAGGCCTGTTATTATTGGTAACTGTATCAAGATATTTGTTGTTTCCCACATAAAAAGCCCATTCATAATTTGGGTTTATAAAAACATTGTTTTCCATTGGCAGTCCCATTCCCGGTCTGTTTGCTACGTAAGGAACAATTGTTTTAAGTGCAGGATGCATCTTTTTGCAAGCCGCCCATTGCGTAAATCCATTATAACTTCCGCCATACATTCCAATGCTTCCGTTACACCATTTTTGTTTGCTGATCCAGTCTATAGCATCATAAACATCGCTGTTTTCATTTTCATACGGATCAATTTCGTTAGGGCTGAAACGTTTTCCCCGAGAGTAAACAATTACGCCTGTATAACCTTTATCAACAGATTCTTTTATGGTTTTAAGATCTCTGCCTTTGTCACGAACATAAATCGTATATTGAAGAATTACAGGTTTTGCATCGTTATCATTTTTTTTGCGGGCAACCATTGCAGATAATATTGCGCCGTCTCGTGCTGTAATCGAAACACTGTCCTGAATATCGTAATCACTCTCGTTACTTGCTAATTTTGCGGCTTTTGTCTGTTGTGCAGAAAGCTGGCAGACCAAAAAAAATAAACTCAGAAATAAAAACAATGCCTTATTATTCATCATTAGTAAGTTTTTTTAAGTTGAACGAATTTAATTAAAATTTATATATTTACTTCAATAATGACTCAAATTATAACTTCATGTTACAATATATCAAATCTTCGTTTTTTTTAATATGTTTTTGCTGGATGATTTCTGCGAAAGCACAAAATGAAGCTTATGCAGAACCTGTAGAGCATAAAATTGAGGACACAACTTTTGTAAACCTTAAAGAGTACAGCAAAGATTTCATTTATGATATGAAATATGCCACAGATGATAATTTCCTGAAGGCTAAAGTGTATGATTGTGCAGAATGTTTCCTGCGATTAAAAACGGTTAAAGCTTTAATCGAAGCCAATAAAGATTTTATTAAAAAAGGATATAAAATAAAACTGTACGATTGTTACAGACCTTTATCGATCCAGCAGAAGATGTGGACGATTGTATCGAATCCCGAATATGTTGCAGATCCAAAAAAAGGCTCCATCCACAATAGAGGAGGAGCCGTAGATATTTCGTTAGTTGATGCAAAAGGAAAAGAACTTGAAATGGGAACCGCTTTTGACTTTTTTGGCCCTGAAGCCGGTCACAACTACACTAAATTTTCTAAAGAAATTTTGGCAAACCGAAAATTCCTTAAAAAAATAATGATTCAAAACGGTTTCAATTCGTTTGATTCAGAATGGTGGCATTATAATTTAAAAACCGGATTAAAAGATTCTGTTTCTAATCAAAAGTGGCACTGCGAATAATTATTCAACACATTTGATATTCTGCATGAAATACGTGTTGGGCTGGTATGTTTTGCCATTAAGTTCAGACACTAATTCTCTTTTTACAATATAATCTTCAACGTCAGTCAGGTATTTAATTCGCATAATTAAAACAGGCGAAGTTTTCAGATCTTCATAATTGTCTTTCATAAACATGAAAATTCCAGTATTTACACGGTTGTCAAAACCTTTATCGTCGCGAATTAAAGTTCCGCAGTTTTCCTGATTGATATGAAGAAGAGTTACAATTTTTCCATTTTCTAATTGTAAATAAACCTTAGAGTTTTTATCAAAACAATTTGCTTTCAGGAAATCTTTACTTTTTTGAATAAGCTGTAAATTTAAAGTTGGTAAGCCGTCAGTCTGCGCAAGCGAAAAGAAAACATAACTAAAAGTTCCGCCAAAGTTTTTCTCGCTTATCAAATATTCGTTAGTTACTTTATAAGTTCCAATCGAGTCTGTTACATTTGTGCTGTATTCACAAGGTTTTTGGGCAAATGCTGTAAAGGTTAATAAAAAAAGAGTTAGAGTAATTAGTTGTTTCATTTTTAGTTTATTTTTCTGCAAATTAAAACTATTTTGCTTTCATTTTTATCAGTTGTAAAAAAACAATAAACATTTCCTCCATTTTTTATTTTCCATTTCTTTCGAATATTTTCTACAGTTTCCGGAAAGTTGCGGGTTGTAACGTTTGCCTGCTGATTTAACAGCTCCAATTTCATTTCATTTTTACTGTATGAAATTACTTTTTCGATTTCAAAACGCCGTCCCGGAAAATCAATTAAATCTTCTGAAGTATATAAATGAGAATGTTTATGCAGTTTATTGATTTGGAATGCTGTACTCACTTCATCAAAACCGCCCGATTTCATAATTGCCGAATTAGGTTCGTAAAGATATTTTTGAGGAAGGTTGTATGATGGTAATTGAGTTTCGTTACCTAAAACAAACTCAAAAGTTTCAATTTTATCTTTTAAGATATTGGCAGTTTTCAAAGTTATTTCACCCGAATTCTCTTTATGAATTTCAAAAAGCAATTCCTTAACCTCATTTTCGAGCGCGATAATATGAATGTTTTTTACAAATTTCAATTCAGATAAACCAGCAGAAATGTCTAATAAAGGCGCGGTTTTAATTAAAATTGAATCGGCCTTTTCAAAATAAAAATCTAAAGATTCGGGAACATTTGGCAGACAGTCTTTCAGCATAAAAACTTTGCCTTTTGCATCATTTCTTCTCGAAGGATCAATGTAAATCCAGTCCCATTTCTGGTTTAGATCCTTTAAAACATTTGCAGAATCATTGGCATAAAAATGGCAGTTTTCAACGCCTAATTGTTTGAAATTATGCTTTACAATTGCAGATAAATCTTCATTTATTTCGCAATGCATAATAGTTTTAAATTGTTTGGAAAAATAATAATCATCAACACCAAAACCTCCTGTAAGATCAATTAAACTTTCTCCGGAAATTAAAGAAGCTTTATAAGCCGCCGTTTTTTCAGAAGAAGTCTGCTCGACAGAAATTTTACCCGGATAAATAATGTTTTCTGCAGCAAACCAGACTGGTAATTTGTCTTTAGCTTTTGCCTTAGCTTCAATTTGGTTTAAAATTAAAATCCATTCAACCTCTGGAAAAGGATTTTTTTGAAGTGCTAATTTTGTTATGGATTCACTGCTATTCAGCGTTATAAAATCTTGAATATTTTTACTTAAAATAGAAGTGTTCAAAGTTAAATTCTTTCGGTTAAAACAGATATAATTTTGTTATCAGGAAAAAATTCTTTTAAAATTACTTTTATCATTGTAAAAAGCGGAACAGCGATAATCATTCCCACGATTCCAAAGGTAATGCCGCTAATTAAAGTAATAAGGAATATTTCCAGCGGATGCGAATTTACACTTTTTGATGAAATTATAGGCTGGCTGATATTATTATCAATTGCCTGAACCAGTAAAAATCCAATAACGACATAAATAGTAGTTGGTAAAATTTCAGACCTAAAGTCCTGTCCAATTAAGCTGATCATAGTTAAAAGCGCAGCTAAAGTCGTTCCAATAATAGGCCCGATATAGGGAATAATATTTAAGACAGCACATAAAAACGCAATTACAAAAGCATTTTCGTTTCCAAAAATCATCAAAACAATCAGATAAAGAATAAAGACAACCGTAAGTTGAAGTAAAAGCCCAATAAAATAACGGGTTAACATATGGTTTATCTTGGTAATAGAATTTAATATTTTGTCTTCATTTGAATCCGGAAGTAATTTTCTGGCAGTAGATTTAAAATCATCCTGATCTTTAATAAAGAAAAAAGTAATAAAAAATACCGAAACCAATCCCATTCCCATATCAGCCATAAAGTTCAAAATCGAATTGATGAAGCCTGTAAAATAACTAAAATTCAACATCGAAGTGACTTTTGAATCCCTAAGGACTTTATTTAAATCAAAATGCTGAATATTAAAGTACGTTTCAATGCTTTGTTCAGTTTCCATAAACTGGGACTGAAGCTGTTTGGTATCTAAAAGCGATAAATTGTTTGCCTGAGAAATGATTAACGGAACAAACAAAAGGATAAAACCAACCATTAATAAAATAAAAATAACGATAGCTGTTGTCGCAGCAAGCGAATCTTTGAATTTTAATTTATTTTTTAAAAACAAAACCAGCGGATTTGATATTAGACACAATATCAAAGAAATACATAAATAAACAATTACAGTTTGTATTTCGTATAGAAAGTATAAAACAATACCAATTATTAATATTGTAGCTAATGCCCGTAAGATTCCGTTAGAAATAATTTTTGACGTTATCATATTTTAATTTTAGACCATAAAAATAGGAAAAAGCTTTTAAAACTTTTGTATTTAACAAAAAAAAAGCGAGATGAAAACATCTCGCTTTTGTAAGTTATTTCTTTAAGTGCAATCAAAGGCTTAAGGCTGTCCAAAAGAAAATCTTGCACCTCCGCTTACGAAGATAGCAGCCATTCTGCTTTTTTGTCCGTTAGAGAACATGTACATTGCATTATCATCAGTATAATCCATGTAGTTCATTGTCATTTCTACTGGAGTACCAGAACAAGTACTATAGTGTGGATATGCAGGAACACCGTAATTTGGCTCGTTATGAGTTGGAGTATCAGAAACTAAATCGCTTCCGCAAGTTGCATCTCCCCAAATGTGACGTAAGTTCATCCAGTGACCAACTTCGTGAGTACCAGTTCTTCCTAAATTGTAAGGGGCATTTGCAGCTCCTGAAAGACCAAAATATTTAGAGTCGATTACAACTCCATCAGTTGCAGAAGCACCTCCTGGAAATTGTGCATATCCTAAAATTCCACCGCCAATAGTACAAGCCCATAGGTTTAGTTTAGTTGTTGGTGAAGTTGGAGCCAGACCACCTTTTGATGTTTTTTTCATTGCATCGGCTGTTCCCCAAGAAGTTTTAGTTGTAGATTTTCTAATAACCTGATCTAAAACAAATGTAATTCCAACGTTAGCTTTTACACCTGCAAAAAGTGCTGGTACGCTGTTAAAATCAGAGTTTTGCGCATTGAAATCTTTGTTTAGAACATCAATTTGAGATTGAATTTGCGCATTTGAGATATTCTCTGCACTTGTTCTGTACAAAACGTTTACCACAACAGGAATTTCAATTTTACCATTTACAAGTTTACCCGTAAGTAAAGTTTTGTTTGTAAAAGCTTCAATTTCGTTCATTCTAATAGCCAATGTAGGGTCAGCTTTTAATTGAGCTTCTAACACGTCCTGAGTTGCACAAGAACGAAGTGTTGTTTTTGCAGCCGCAGCTTCTGAACCGCTTGCGTCAGCAGATTGATCGTTTTGACAAGAAAACAGCACTAATGCTGTAAATGCAGTAATAATAATCTTTTTCATAATAATAGGGGGTTTTGTTATAAAATAATAGTTTTGGTTAACCAGCTCGCAATTTTATAACAAAAACACTTTGTGACCAAATTTTTATATTAATTTATTTACGTTTTTTTAACAATCCCTTATATAGTCTAGTTCCTACAAAAAAGTTAAAATTATTTTTATGATGTAAATTCTTATTTATTGATGTTTTGGGAGCAAAAAAACTATATTTAGATTTAAATTTAACCTTTAGGTAACTTGTTTGTTTGTGTTTTAACATTTTCCTTGCATTTTCTACTTTTTTAGAAAATATTAGCTTTTTATGTTAAAGACTGCAAAGAAGTAATTTCGTATAAGGCTATACTTGCTGCCTGCACAACATTCATGCTGGAATTTTTTCCAAACATATTTATGTGTACAATTTGATCACAAATTTTTAAAAGTTCATCAGAAATTCCATCAATTTCACTTCCTATCAAAAGTGCTGTTTTTTTATTCGGAATCACAACTTCTCTTAGAGGTTTGCTATTGCTTGTAATTTCTAAAGCAATAACTTCGAAATTGTTTTGCTGTAAATAGTCAATTAATTGAGCTGTTTCTTCGATAATTTGATGTGGTACATGAAGATGCGTACTGCGGGAAGTTTTGTTAATTTTCCTTGGCGTAAGCGGAATATCTTTCCCCAGAAAAATAATATTTTCGACACCAAAAGCTTCAGAAATTCTAAAAAGCGAACCAATATTCTGCTGAAAATAAATATGATCGCAAACCAAGGTTATTGGAAATATTTTTCTCTCAAATTGATTTTCTTCGTGAGTAAGCTGCACTTTTTAAAATTTAATTGGTAAAAATATAATTGATAATGTTTGCACCCATTTTTAAAGCTTTATCGCGAACATTTGCAGGATCATTATGAACTTCAGGATCTTCCCAGCCGTCGCCTAAATCGCATTCATAAGTATATAATAACACCAATTTGTTTTCTACGAAAATTCCAAACGCCTGCGGACGGGTTCCGTCGTGTTCGTGAATTTTAGGCAATCCGTTTGGGAAAGGAAAAGGTTTTTGAAAAATAGGATGATTTGCCGGAATTTCAACTAAATTATTATTAGGAAATATCTTTTTGATTTCTTTTCGAATGTATTGATCCATACCGTAATTATCATCGATATGAAGAAAACCTCCCCCGTATAAATAATTTCTAAGATTTGTAATATCAGAATCGCTGAAAACAACATTTCCGTGCCCGGTCATGTGCACAAACGGGTACGAAAGCAAATCAGGATTGCTTGGTTCAACTGTCGAAGGTTTTGCTTTTATTCTGGTATTGATAGTCGAATTGCAAAAACGAATTAAATTGGGCAACGATGTTGGGTTTGCATACCAATCGCCGCCGCCGCTGTATTTAAGCAAAGCAATTTCCTGAGAAAAGGATGAAATTGAAAAAAGTAATAATAAGTAAAATATTTTTTTCATAATAATTTTAAATTGCCTGTTATTCGGCTTTTTTGTCATCCTGAGGAACGAAGGATCTCACAAGAAACTCCGCACAGAAAGTCGTCAATCTGTGTCGATCAACTAGTGCGATCCTTCGTTCCTCAGGATGACAAGATTGTCTTTAATTAGGCACTTCATTAAAAAATACAACACTATGACAAGCCACAACTGCAGCAGTTTCTGTTCGCAAACGTGTATTTCCTAAAGTTACCGGCTGATATTTATTTTCAATGGCCAAAGCTATTTCTTTTTCAGAGAAATCCCCTTCGGGACCAATTAATAAAGTTACATTTTCATTTGGTTTTAAAGTTTCCTTCAAAGATTTTTTGTCGGTTTCTTCACAATGAGCAATAAATTGTAAACCCTGATTTTTTTGTTTCATGAATTCTTTAAACGAAATGGCATCATTCAGTTTAGGAAAATAAGTTTCATTAGATTGTTTCATTGCCGATAAAATAATCTTTTCAAAGCGTTCCAAATTAATTACTTTTCGTTCAGAACGATCACAGATTATTGGTGTAATTTCCTGAATTCCAATTTCTGTAGCTTTTTCTAAGAACCATTCAAAACGATCGTTCATTTTGGTTGGCGCAACGGCTAAATGCAGGCGAAATTTTGGCTCAGGAGATTTTTTTATAGAACGAACGCTCACAATACATTTGTTGTCTGAAGCCAATGTAATTTCAGTTTCAAACAATAAACCTAAACCATTTGTAACATGTAAAATATCCGAATCTTTCTTTCGTAAAACTTTTATAATATGTCGGCTTTCTTCTTTATCAAAAGAAAAACTTTCGGTTGTTTCGTCAATATCCGGATTGTAAAATAACTGCATAATTAAAATTGAATTCGTGCTTTAGAAACCACCGCAGAAGTTTCAAAGCGACTTGATAAATATTTTTGATAGCCTACAATTCCAATCATTGCCGCATTATCTGTAGTATATTCGAATTTCGGAATAAAAGTTTTCCAGCCATATTTGGCTTCGCTTTCCTTTAATGTAGTTCTGATTCCTGAATTTGCCGAAACTCCTCCGCCAATGGCAATTTGTTTAATTCCGGTTTCTTTGACAGCAAGTTTTAGTTTGTCCATCAAAATTTCGATAATCGTATGCTGAATAGAAGCACAAATATCATTTAGGTTTTCATCAACAAAATTTGGGTTCTCCAGTTTATTTTTCTGGATAAAATACAAAATAGCTGTTTTTAATCCCGAAAAACTAAAATCTAATCCCGGAACTTTTGGTTTTGTAAAAGTAAAGGCTTTCGGATTTCCTTCTTTCGCATATTTATCAATCAAAGGTCCGCCTGGATAGGGAAGCCCTAATATTTTTGCACTCTTATCAAAAGCTTCTCCAACAGCATCATCGGTTGTTTCGCCAATAATTTCCATATCAAAAAAGCTGTTTACTTTTACAATCTGAGTATGTCCTCCGCTGATGGTTAGAGCTAAAAAAGGAAACTCAGGTTTATCGTAGCCTTCTTCATCAATAAAATGGGCTAAAATATGGGCATGCATATGGTTTACAGCAATTAACGGAATATTTAATGCTAATGCTAATGATTTACTGAAAGAACTTCCTACTAACAATGACCCCATTAAGCCGGGACCTTGCGTAAAGGCAATGGCAGTTAGCTGTTCTTTTTGTACATTTGCTTTACGAAGTGCTGCGTCGATTACAGGAACTATATTTTGCTGATGGGCTCTTGAAGCTAGCTCAGGAACTACACCGCCATATTGATTGTGAATTAATTGATTGGCCACAACATTTGAGAGAACTTTATCGTTATGTAAAACTGCGGCGGCAGTATCATCGCATGAACTTTCGATGGCAAGAATAAAAACCTCTGAATTTTGCATATAAAGGCACGAATTTTGAATTATATTTGACAAATCAAATTTTGAATTGCTTTGATTTGAAGCAGAGCCCCAAAATTAAAGAATTTTTATCAAAACAGCCGACCTTTGTCTGTTCAAATTAAATTAAAACAAAATCTATAATAATACCAGATTATCAAAAGAGTTAAGAAAATAGTATCCAGAACCCTGATTGGCTTAATTTTACTTTTGCTGGTACTTGCTATCACTCTTTCTCTGCCTGTCGTGCAGACAAAAATTGCAAAATATCTTACCGAAACTTTAAATACTGATTTTAAAACCAACATTAGTGTTGATAAAGTTGCTATTAATATTTTTGGCGGCGTAAAGCTTAAAAAAGCCCTGGTTTTAGATCATCACAAAAAAACGATGATTTACTCTGATATTATTACGACTGATATTTTAAGCATAAAAAGACTTATTGACGGCGATTTACTTTTTGGAGACCTTCGTTTAACAGGTATGATTTTTAATCTAAAAACCTATAAAAACGAAGACGAAAACAATATTAATAAGTTTATTAAATTGTTTGAAACCAAAGAAGAAAAGAAAAAGACTACCAAACATTTTCTTTTTACTGCCAAAAATGCCTATATCACAAATGGAAATTTTTCGGTTGTGGATGAAAATAAAAGAAACCCGGAATTTTTAGATTTTAAGAAACTGAACGCTTATATCAGCGATTTTAAATTGTATGGGCCTGATGTAAATACTACAATTCACAGGTTTTCATTTTTAGATCACCGTGGTTTGTATGTTACTAATTTTGCTGGGAAATTCAGCTATACTAAAAAGCAGATTAAAGTCGAAAATTTAGCAATTAAAACCAAAAGATCGTGGATTTACGGAAAAGCGATTTTGAATTATAAAATCAAAGATTTTCTTGATTTTACTGATAAAGTGCAGTTTAATGTTGCATTAGATTCTTCTTCGATTGCTTCAAACGATATTCGTTATTTTTATGACGGCTTAGGAAAAAACCAGCATTTTAAAGTTAGGACCAAAATAAAAGGAACTTTAAACAACCTGAATCTAAACCGTCTTAGACTTACCGATGCAAACGGTTCGAAAATTTTTGGAACAATCAATTTTAGAAACCTTTTGGGATCAAAAGAACAAAAGTTTTTTATGGACGGAAAGTTCGATAAATTGATTTCAAGTTATGATAATCTTGTCGTTTTACTGCCGGGTGTTTTGGGTAAAAAACTTCCGAAAGAATTGAAAAGAATTGGGAAATTTAATATTGTGGGGAGAGCTAAAGTCTCGACAACAGCTTTGGAAACCGATTTTAAAATGGCAACTGATTTAGGAAACGGTAAAGTCGATCTTCATATGAATAATATGGATTTCATTGACAAGGCTTCTTATTCCGGAAATATCGTTCTGGATAATTTTAATATTGGAGCCTTACTAAACCGAAAAGATATTGGTAAAACAACTTTAAATGTTGATGTTGACGGTGTTGGTTTTTCCGAAAAATATTTGAACACTATTATAAAAGGAGATATTGCCAAGTTAGATTACAATAAATATACCTATAGTAATATTGTTGTAAATGGTAATTTCAAGCTTCCTTATTATAAAGGGCAGATCTCTGTAAATGACCCAAATTTGAGCATGATATTTGACGGTTTGGTTGATTTAAGCAAAAGAGAAAGCCGTTATGATTTTCATATCAATGTCGAAAACTCTGATTTGAGAAAACTGAAATTCATAAGCGATTCTATTTCGCATTTTAAAGGTGATGCCGTTGTTCAGCTGACAGGAAATTCGATCGAAAACCTTCAGGGTGATATTTTAATTAAAGATGCAGAATATCAAAATCCAAAATCAACTTATGTTTTTGATGAAGTAAAAGTTAGTTCAAATTTTGATGCTGACAGACTTCGTACCATAACTGTTAATTCATCAGATATTGTTGAAGGAAAAATTGTGGGGAAATTTCAGTTTGCGCAATTGGATAAATTGGTCATGAATTCTGTTGGAAGTCTCTATACCAATTATAAGCCTTTTAAAGTTAAAAAAGGACAGTTCCTGCGTTTTAATTTTCATGTATATAATAAGGTAGTCGAAATGCTGTATCCTGAAATGAAAATCGATTCGAGTACAGTAGTTCGCGGAAAAATAGATTCGGACTTGCAGGAATTTAAATTCGGATTCAGGTCAAAACAAATCAGCGCGGCCAAAAATACTTTTGATAACATCAGAATCAGCATTGACAATAAAAATCCGCTTTATAATGCTTTTATTGAGTTAGACAGTATAAAAACGCCGTATTATAAAATACGGGATTTTAATTTAATCAATGTAACATCAAAAGATACTTTGTTTGTACGTTCTGAGTTTAAAGGCGGTGACCAAGGACAGGATTATTTCAATCTCGATTTGTTTCATACTATTGATAAAAACAAAAATAATATAGTTGGGATCAAGAAATCTGAAATGAAGTTTAAAGACTATTTATGGTATTTAAACGAAGATGCGAAGAAAGATAATCAGATTGTTTTTGATCAGTATTTTAAAAACTTCACAATAAATAATATTGTATTGTCGCACGAAAATCAGAAAATTGATTTAAACGGTGTCATCAAAGGAAAAGACTATAAAGATGTCGTCCTCAATTTTGAAGATGTAGATATCAATAAGATAACACCTTTTAATTCGAAATTTGTTTTCAACGGAAACTTAAACGGAAACATAAATTATAAGCAGAATAAAGATGTTTTTCAGCCCACGGCAAGTATTGTAGTAGATCATCTTAATTTAAATAAAGTTGATTTAGGAACTTTAAATTTTGATATTTCGGGAGATCAGAGTTTTAAAAAGTTTACCATAAACTCTTCGATTGTAAATGGCTTTGCAGAGTCGTTTAAGGCAGACGGTACTTTTACTGTCGAAAATAAAGAGACATTCCTGGATTTAAACTTAAAGCTAGAAGGATTTAATCTGGCAACTTTAGGAACTGTCGGCGGTGATGTTTTGTCAAATGTAAGGGGGTCTATTTCTGGAAATGCAGCAGTTGTAGGGAATTTGAAGAAACCGGAAATCAACGGACGTTTATATGCTGAAAAAGCCGGAATGACAATTCCGTACCTCAATACAGATTATGTGTTAAGCGACAGAACGGTTATTGACTTAACCGATGAAAAATTCCTGTTTAGAAATAATCAGTTAACCGATACAAAATTTGGAACAAAAGGATTGTTGAACGGAACTATTGAACATCATAATTTTGGAGACTGGAAATTAGATTTAACCATAACTTCAAAACGATTATTGGCACTTGATACTAAAGACAGCGAAGATGCTGCCTATTTTGGAACGGCATTTATAAACGGAACGGCAAGCATAAAAGGTCCAACAGAAAGTTTATTTATTAAGGTTGATGCAAAATCTGAAAAGGGAACCGAAGTTAAAATTCCTATCAGCAACGTACAAAATTCAAGTGAAAGTAACTGGATTCATTTTGTGACGCCAAAAGAGAAATATAATTTATCTAAAGGGATTGTAGAAAAAACAAGAAATTATAACGGACTTGAATTAGAGTTTGATTTTGATATTACGCCAGATGCCGAGGTTGAAGTAATTCTGGATCGAAATTCCGGTCACGGTATGAAAGGAAAAGGATACGGATCGTTGTTGTTTAAAATCAATACGCTGGGTAAATTTAATATGTGGGGAGATTTCCAGGCATACGAAGGAACGTATAATTTTAAATATGGAGGTTTAATCGATAAAAAGTTTGCAGTTAAAAAAGGAGGTTCGATTATTTGGGAAGGAAACCCAATGAAAGCACAGCTGAATTTAGAGGCAGTTTACAAAACTTCAGCAAATCCTGCGGTATTATTAGACAATTCATCTTTCAATAAAAAAGTTCCAGTAGAAGTAGTAATTGGATTAAGAGGAGATTTAACAAGCCCGGACCCTAATTTTGATATTCAGTTTCCATCGGTAAGTAATGTTTTAAAATCTGAGATACAATATAAGTTAGACGATAAAGATGTTCGCCAGACACAAGCCTTGTATTTATTATCGACCGGTTCATTTATGAGTCAGGACGGATTTAATCAAAGCGATTTATCAGGAACATTTGCAGAAACGGCCGCAAGTTTATTGGGAGGGATTATAAAATCTGATAATGACCTTATTAATATAGATTTGAATTTTATATCGGCAGACAGAAGAATAGGGCAGGAAGCCGACGGGCAGTTTGTAGCCAATATTTCATCACAGATTAATGAACGAATTTCTATTAATGGTAAAGTAGGTGTTCCTGTTGGAGGGGTAAATGAATCTGCTATTGTTGGAGATATTGAAATTTTATACAGGGTAAATGAAGACGGATCTATGAACCTTCGTTTATTTAATAAAGAAAATGATATTAATTATATAGGACAAGGAATTGGTTATACGCAGGGAGTTGGTATTTCTTATGAAGTCGATTTTGATACTTTCAGCGAGCTGGTCAATAAACTATTTAAAAGCCATAAACTCGAAAGAGCTATAAAAAGCTCAGATGATTTTCAGGATTCTAATTTAAATCCAGATTTTATTAACTTCAATAACAATAAAAAAGAAGCTGAAAAAAATAAAAAGAAAGCTGAAAAAGAAAAAGAAGAGGAGAATAAGCCAAAGCCTCAAAGTAATAATGAAGGTTTAATTCCTGACAACGATTTCTAACACATTGTTAAAAAAGAATATAAAAAAACCATTCGCAGCAACGAATGGTTTTTTTATGCCTAACTTTAAGGCCTTTGTTATTTTTTGCTAAAGTATTGTTCTTAATATTTTTATAACACTTCATTCAGGTATTGTTATTTTTAAAGAATTAATTAAAAAATGGGGTATTTATTATTTTAAATGAAATTTTTGGTATCAAAAAACTTATTAACGAAAACGTTTGAATTTAACATATTTTACTAATTTATTATAAACATAACCTGAAAAGTGCTGAATGTTTGCTAAATTTACAACTTTAATACTTAAATAATGTCAAAAACAATAAAAAAAGTAGGTGTTCTTACCTCAGGAGGAGACTCACCAGGAATGAATGCCGCAATACGATCAGTTGTTCGAACATGTGCTTATCATAATATAGAATGCATAGGAATTTATAGAGGGTATCAAGGAATGATAGAAGGCGATTTTAAAGAAATGGGCCCTCGAAGCGTTAACAATATTGTAAATAAAGGAGGAACGATCTTAAAATCGGCTCGTTCTGTTGATTTTAGAACACCAGAAGGTAGAAAAAAAGCCCACGAAAACCTTTTAAAAGCCGGAATTGATGCTTTGGTAGTTATTGGCGGCGACGGAAGTTTTACCGGAGGATTGATTTTTAACTCAGAATATAATTTCCCTGTTATGGGAATTCCAGGTACAATTGATAATGATATTTATGGTACAAGTTTCACATTAGGTTATGACACTGCTTTAAATACTGTTGTTGACTGTATTGATAAAATTAGAGATACTGCAAGTTCACATAACCGTTTATTCTTTGTAGAGGTTATGGGTAGAGATGCAGGTCACATTGCACTTAACGCCGGAATTGGTGCAGGTGCAGAAGAAATTCTTATTCCTGAAGAAGATTTAGGTCTTGACAGACTGCTGGACTCTCTTCAGAAAAGTAAAGCTTCAGGAAAATCATCAAGTATAGTTGTTATCGCCGAAGGAGATAAAATTGGTAAAAACGTATTCGAATTAAAAGATTACGTTGAAGCTAATTTACCTGAATACGATGTAAGAGTATCTGTTTTAGGACACATGCAGCGTGGTGGTTCACCATCTTGTTTTGATCGTGTTTTAGCAAGTCGTCTTGGTGTAAAAGCAGTAGAATCTTTGATTGAAGGAAAATCTAACTATATGGTTGGACTTAAGGAAGATAAAGTTATTTTAACTCCGCTTGAGCAGGCAATTAAAGGTAAATCTGAAATTGATAGAGAATTATTGAGAGTGTCAGACATCATGTCGACATAATTATATAAGATAAAAGTTTAAAAGAGAAGAAGTTTATTGTGAGGAAATTAGACTTTGAATTAGTATAATAAAAACAAAAGCAAAAATTTAGTAAAATGTCAAAAGTAAAATTAGGAATAAACGGATTTGGACGTATTGGAAGAATCGTTTTTAGAGAGTCTTTCAATAGAGATAATGTAGAAGTTGTAGCAATCAACGATTTATTAGACGTAGATCACTTAGCTTACTTATTAAAATATGATTCAGTTCACGGTCGTTTCAACGGAACTGTAGAAGTAAAAGAAGGAAAACTTTATGTAAACGGAAGAAATATCCGTATCACTGCAGAAAGAAACCCTGCTGACTTAAAATGGAATGAAGTTGATGTTGATGTAGTAGCAGAATGTACTGGTATCTTCACAACTATCGAAACTGCAAGCGAGCACTTAAAAGGAGGAGCTAAAAAAGTTATTATTTCTGCTCCATCTGCAGATGCTCCAATGTTTGTAATGGGAGTTAACCACGAAACTGCAAAAGCTTCTGATTTAGTAGTTTCTAACGCTTCTTGTACTACAAACTGTTTAGCTCCATTAGCTAAAGTTATCCACGATAATTTTGAAATCGTTGAAGGTTTAATGACAACTGTTCACGCAACTACTTCAACTCAAATGACTGCTGACGGACCTTCTAGAAAAGACTGGAGAGGTGGACGTGCAGCTGCAATTAACATCATTCCTTCTTCAACAGGTGCTGCAAAAGCAGTTGGAAAAGTTATCCCTTCTTTGAATGGAAAATTAACTGGAATGTCTTTCCGTGTTCCTACTGCTGACGTTTCTGTAGTAGATTTAACTGTAAAAGTTGCTAAAGAAACTACTTACGAAGAAATTCTGGCGGTATTGAAAAAAGCTTCAGAAAACGAATTAAAAGGTATCTTAGGATATACTGAAGATGCTGTTGTTTCTCAGGACTTTATTTCTGATAAAAGAACTTCAATCGTTGATGCTACCGCAGGAATTGGTTTAAATTCAACTTTCTTCAAATTAGTATCTTGGTATGATAACGAGTATGGATACTCAAGCAAATTGATCGATTTATCTGTGCATATTGCAGGTTTAAAATAATATTCTATATTTTTACAAAATCCCGTTATCACCAAGTAACGGGATTTTCTTATTTTGTTACGTCTTTAATTAATGTGAAAAATACACTTATTGAGGAAAAACTAATCCAAAAAACAAAAAAAATGAAATTAATAGTTGATAGTGGATCTACTAAAGCCGATTGGATTGCAATTGATGATAATGGAAAAGTATTATTCACCACACAAACATTAGGATTAAATCCTGAAATTCTTGACGGACCGGAAATTATCGCAAGATTAAATGATCGTTTTGATATTTTACAAAATAAAAAAAATGCAACACATTTGTTCTTTTACGGGGCAGGTTGTGGAACAGACAGAATGAAAAAGGCTTTAAAGCAAATCTTTCAGGAGTATTTTACTAACGCTATTGTTGATGTTCAGGAAGATACTTATGCAGCTGTTTATGCTACAACTCCAAAAGGAGAAGAAGCAATCGTATCTATCTTAGGAACTGGCTCAAACTGCAGTTATTTTGATGGAAAAGTATTGCACCAAAAAGTTCAGTCATTAGGATATATCGTAATGGATGACTGCAGCGGAAACGTTTTTGGAAAAGAATTAATCAGAAAATACTATTTTAATAAAATGCCAAAGGAATTAGCGGTAGAGCTTGAAAAAGAATACGACGTTGACCCTGACTTTATTAAAAACAAATTATATAAAGAACCAAACCCAAATGCTTATTTAGCAACTTTTGCTAAGTTTTTAATTAAACATAAAGACACAGAATTCTGCAGAAAAATTATTTTCAAAGGAATGAAATCTTTCGTTAAAAACTATATCAAACAGTTTGATAACTGTAAAGAAGTTCCCGTGCATTTTGTTGGTTCTATAGCATTTTATCTTAAAGATGAATTACAGGAAACTTTTGATAAATACGAGCTTAAATTAGGAAATGTGTTAAGAAGACCAATCGATGGTTTAATTGCTTACCATGTCGCTAATCAATAATTAAATTTATGGAAATAGCTATAATAGCACACGATGGAAAGAAGGCAGATATGGTCCAGTTTTTAAATAAAAACAAAACACTTCTTCTTCAGGAAAATATTAAACTTATCGCAACAGGAACTACCGGAAGTAAAGCTGTAAATGCTGGTTTTAAAGTACGAAGAATGCTTTCCGGGCCTATGGGGGGTGATGCACAAATTGCTGCAAGGGTAGCCGAAGGGAAAACTCAAATGGTTTTCTTTTTTAAAGATCCGCTGGCGAGCCATGCCCATGAAGTCGATATTAATATGTTAATTCGTGTTTGTGATGTACATAATGTGCCTTTAGCAACAAATGAAGCTTCTGCACAATTATTGTTAAATGCAGTTGCATTGCAATTATAGAAAATCCTTTTTTTAATATAATGTATAAGACCGCTGCGTAATGTGCTGCGGTTTTTTTATTTTTTATATAGTGTATTTAAATTTAAAGCAAGAAAGTTGGTCTTTTTTGAATTTTTGTTTCTAAGTAGTTGGTTTACATTGTTTTAATGTGAGAATAATCTTTTTTTATGTAAATTTGGTAATAATTTTATTATAAATTCATGAAAAAAATCATTGAAATCGCGATTATTGCTCATGATAATAAAAAAGCCGATATGGTTCAGTTTTTAATTAAAAACCAAATCATTTTGCAGAGCGAGAGAGTAAAACTTGTTGCGACAGGGCCATTGGGAAGAAATGCAGAAAATTCAGGCTTAAAAGTGACTAAGTTACTGCCTTGTTCTATGGGTGGCGATGCCCAAATAGCTGCCAGAGTAGCGGAGAGTAAAATTAAGATGGTGCTCTTTTTTAAAGATCCCCTAGTAAATCACGCACATGAAGTTGATATCAATATGCTTGTTCGAATTTGTGATGTACATAATGTGCCGCTGGGTACAAATGAAGCAACGGCACAATTGTTATTAGATGCTATTGCACAGCAATTATAGAAATCTCAACATTTACATTTTTTGGCAGACATGCCACCTGAACTGTTTCACGAGCCGGAGCGGTTTTTTCGTTAAAATAAGAACCATAAATAGTGTTAATAGCACCAAAATTGTTCATATCCATGATGAAGATTGTAGCTTTCACAACATTTTCAAAAGTCATATCAGCAGCTTCTAAAATAGCAGCAATATTCTCCATTACCTGAGTAGTTTCATTACTGATAGTATCAGTTACAAGTTCTCCAGAAGCCGGATTTATAGCAATCTGGCCAGAAGCATAAAGTGTATTTCCAGATAGCACTGCCTGGTTATATGGGCCAATAGGAGCCGGAGCCTTTTCTGTAAAGATTATTTTTTTCATAATAAATTATTTTAAGTCGACGAATTATCGATTTGAAGTACTGCGTTTGTTCCATTTAATGTCACTCAGCATACCAGATTTAATTCCAATGAAGAAATTCCAGTTAGCATTTGCTCCCATCGGATTCCAGTTAAAAGCCATTCTCCAGCTTAACAAATCTCGCTCAAAACGGAATTGAGTAAAAGTAACCCCTTTTTGAACAAAATCAAAACCGGTAGAAACCCCGCCTTTCCATTTAGGAGTAATATCCATATTGGCAGAAATCATAATTGAGTTACCTGTAATTTTGCTTTCGCGATTTGTATTTGAATAAGTAAGCGAATACGCCATTGTCATATCCCAGGGAATTTTTGAACTAAAAAACTCGCTTACAGCATCTTCATCGCGTTCCGGTTCATTGGCAAACTGGCTGTTTCGGCTGTCGTTCAAGTCCGTGTTTGTTCCAAATAAATCGTCATTACGACCGCCATTCCGCTGGCTTTGTGTGTTTTTTTCTTTTCCGGTTCCCTTATTCGAGAAAGAATAGTTCATGGTAAGGTTTGCACTTGTCATCCTAAACAAACTTCCGCCATTATCAATATTATACTTGTTTATAACATTTCCTGCATTGTCTATAGCATAAGGATTTAAAACTGCCCCAAAATTGACATTCATTTTATTGTCAAAAAATTGTGTTCCCCCGCTTACTACAATTGGCTGCCAGGCTAAAGTTTTTTTTCCGTCTGCACTAAAATTATAACTTGTATTGAAGTTTAAATTGTTTAGCAGCATTATTTTCTTAGGTTCTGTCTTGGTGCTGTCCTTGTCCCTTACTTTGGCTTCAAAAGTGTTACTTAATGAAAACCCTACAATGTTTGAATTACTTTGACCGGGCGCGCCATAAATGCCATTTGCAAATCGCGAGTATTCATCGGTCGAAATTTTACCAGATGCATCAACCGTATAATGCTCATAATATTGGTCAAAACTTGGCGTATAAGAATACGTAAGGCTCGGTCTCATAACATGGCGGATAGACTGTATTCTTTTATCTTCTCCAAAATTAAATGTACCGTAAATAGTAGTTCCTAAATTAGTACTTAAATTATAAGTTCTGTAAGAGTCAAAACCATTTACAGTTTTATCTGCAACTTGTCCTTTGCTTTCGTCAAAACCTTTCTCAATAGTTTTTGTTACCCAGGTTTCCTGATAGTTTGTTGATGCCCCGGCACTAAAATATTTAAATATTTTGAAGTTCGTACTTATAGGAATAGAGTGCTGCATACCAATTTGTGCGTCTCTAAACATTTGAGGCTTAAAAAATAAGGAATCGTAGGTAACGAAATTATTTTTACCTGTTACATTGTATTGTAAGTTAATGTTTTTAATAAAACCTTTTTTAACCCCGTCTTTTCCAACAAATGGATAAATACGATCAATACTTCCCTGAAGGTTAGGAAGTGTCATAAGGATTTGCTCTGTCTGCGTATTTTGCTGATGCGTTGCAGACAGCGAAATACGAGAACCGGGAATGGTATTAAAAGTTTTGTTGTATGAAATCGAAGAACTTAATGTATTATTTAAATTAGACCCAACGTTTGCCTGATTAATAGATTGTTTAAAGTACTTACTGCTCCCCATGTTTACAGATGCACTAAAACTCGAATTAGGATTAGATTTTGAGTCTTTAGAGTGAGACCACTGAATGTTGTAAATATTTTGTTTTGAATAATCAGGATAACCTCTTTCGCTGCTAATTAAATTCTCAAATCGAATATTAACATTTCCTCTATATTTATATCGGGTCGCATAAGCAGATTCAAAACGCATGGCGTAACTGCCATTAGTATAATAATCTCCTAAAACAGTTAAGTCATAATTGTCGCTTAAAGCAAAATAATACCCCCCATTTTGTAAAGAGAAACCTCTCGTATTCGAATCGTTATAACTTGGAATAATAATACCTGAAACGCTTTTTTCCTGACTTAACGGAAAATAACCATAAGGTAATGCCAAAGGAGTAGGCACATCGGCAATAACCATTTGAGTTAAGCCGGTAACAATTTTTTTTCCGGGAACAAATTTTATTTTGCTGGTTCTAAAATAGTATTCTGGATTGTCTATATCCTGAGCCGTTGTTATACGCGCCTCTTTTAAGTAATAAACAGAGTCATTTTCTTTTTTGGTAACTGCAGCTTTAATATTTAATTCGCCTTGTTTTGTTCTTGAATTATAAATTAATGCTTTTTTTGTTTTAAAGTTAAAGCGGATAGAATCAGGCTGAACTTCACTCGAACCTTGTTTAAAATTTGGGAACTGAACTAAGACTCCGGCAGAATCTTTAATCCTTCCGGCGTATACTTCATCTTTTTCATAATTCAGAACAATTATACCAGATTTTAGTTCAACATCTTTATAGTATAATTCAGCTTCGTTGTATAAAGTAATCAGTTTTTTCTTTTGGTCGATTTTTGCGTAATCTTTTGCTTTATACCTAACTTTTCCGTCTAAAAAAGTCTTGGCAGGCCTGACAGTATCAAGTTTTATAGTGTCATTAGGAATAATTTGAGGCTTATCTGTTTGTTTTGCAGCTTGTAAAGGCTTTTTATTAGATTTTATCTCTTGCGAATATAAATTACCACATCCTATCGTTAGGAAAAATGATATTAAAACGATATTAAATAAGTTTGTCTGCAAAGGTTTAAATACTATTTTTGTAAAATTATGGCTTGTTTTTTGACATGTCAAACTTACATATAATTTTTTGGCAAAAATAATCAATTGTAAAAATTATAACAGCTGCGTTTTATTAAAATTAACTTTTAGATTTATGAATAGATTAAACAAAATTAAGGTAATCTTTACTTTTTTTCTAACAATAGCGTCATTCTGCGCATACAGTCAAGCAAATGTTTTTAAAGTAACACTTGATGCTGGTCATGGAGATCACGACTTTGGTGCAGTTTACAGCGGCCGGATTGAAAAAAATATTGCCTTAGCTATTGTTTTAAAAGTGGGGAAGATTTTAGAACTTAATCCTAATGTAAATGTAATTTATACTCGTAAAACAGACGTTTTTATTGATTTGGTTGAAAGAGCTAATATTGCAAACAGAGCAAATTCAAACATATTCGTTTCTATACACTGTAACGCCAATAAAAATACAGCTGCAGACGGTACAGAAACCTATGTAATGGGTTTAAGTAAAGTTGCATCAAATCTTGAAGCTGCAAAAAAAGAGAACTCGGTAATTACTTTAGAGAAAGACTATAAACGTAAATATGAAGGTTTCGATCCAAATTCACCAGAATCTATGATTGGGATGACCTTAATGCAGGAAGAATACCTTGATAATAGTATTTCGCTGGCAAGTAAAATTGAAGATAATTTTGAAAGACTTGGAAAAAAAATCAGACAAGGCGGTGTAAAACAAGCGCCATTTATGGTACTTCATAAAGCTTATATGCCAAGAGTATTAGTCGAAACCGGATTTGTTTCTAACCCGGCAGAAGGAAATATTTTAAATTCTGAAGAAGGTCAGGATGATATCGCAAAAGCAATTGCAGAAGCTATTTTGAGCTACAAAAGAGAATACTTTGGTTCAGGAACTCCGGAAGCAATAGAAGCTAAACCTGTAAAAGATACTTCGACCCCAAAGAAAACTAAAGTTGTAGAAACACCCGCAGCCCCAAAAGGAACATTCTTTAAGGTACAGCTTATTGCAAGTATCAAAAAAACACCATTAGAACCTAAAAACTTTAAAGGACTAAAAAATGTAACTATGATCTACGAAAACAATATTTATAAATATTTCTATCAGGAAACAGCCGATTATGAAGCTGCCAAAAAATATCTGGAAGAAGCTAAAAATAAAGGATATGGCGCTGCATATTTGATTGCAACTAAAGACGGAGAAAAAATCAGTATTCAGGATGCTGTTAAATAATCGTCACAAGTTCGAATATTTATACTAATTTTGTAACAAAACACTTAGAATTTTGAAACTAACAAGAGAAATTAAAACGGCTGTATTAGTCATAGCGTCTATTTTATTATTTATTTGGGGCTACAGTTTTTTAAAAGGAAAAGACCTTTTTACTAATTATAAAACATTATATGCTGAATATGATAATGTTGAAGAACTGGCACAATCAGCACCGGTTACCATAAACGGACTTGTAGTTGGTAAGGTAAATAAAATTACAATCAATGAAACAACAGGAAAATTATTAGTTGAACTTCAATTAAAAACAGATTTTCCTATTTCTAAAACAAGTAAAGCATCTTTATATTCTGCCAGTTTAATAGGAGGAAAGCAAATTGCCATCATTCCAAATTTAGCAGATAAAGAACCTGCAGAAGACGGGCAGACCCTTCCGTCTGAAGTTAAACTGGGATTAACAGAATCTTTAGGAGGCAAAATCGAACCAATTACTATAAAATTGGATAAAATGCTCTTAAATATTGATAATCTGGTTACCGGATTAAACAATGTTTTAGATAAAAAAACACAAGAAGATTTAAAGAAAACTTTAGCAGAACTGAGCCAGACAATGGAGCAGTTTCATAGAGCTTCAGGAAGTATCAATACTATTTTAGATACTAACAAAGGCCAGATAAACGGAGTTGTGACAAACTTTAATAAAATGTCAAGCAACTTTAATAAAATATCTGATTCTTTAAATAAAGCCGATCTTGGAAAAACAGTTCGTAATCTAAACCAGACATTAGCAAAAGTCGATGGTATTATGGCTAATTTAAATTCCGGAAAAGGATCAGCAGGTAAACTATTAAACGACGACGCACTTTATAACAACCTTGAAAAAACTTCAAAAGAACTTGAATTGTTATTACAAGATGTTCGTCTGTATCCAACGCGTTATGTAAATGTTTCTCTTTTTGGAAAAAAGAACAAACCTTATGTAGCACCTGCGGGAGAAACAAATTCAACTGATAAAAAATAATTGTAATGAGTTATTTAGATAATATTTTATTCGCCATACTTCTCGTCGTAGGTTTTGGTTTTTTTACAGCGAGCGTAAAAAAAATCATCCGCAACATTAATTTAGGAGTAGACGTAGATAGAAAAGATAATCCTAAAGCTCGTTGGAAAAACATGGCTTTGATTGCTCTTGGACAGTCAAAAATGGTGAGACGCCCTGTTGCCGGAATACTTCATATTTTTGTATATGTTGGTTTTATTATAATCAACATCGAATTACTCGAAATCATTATTGATGGGTTAGCAGGAACGCATAGAATTTTTGCACCTTATCTGGGTGTAGTTTATGATGTTTTAATTGCTTCATTCGAGATATTGGCAATACTTGTAATTTTTGCGGTTACAGTTTTCTGGCTTAGAAGAAATTTTATCAGATTGAAACGTTTTATACATTCTGATTTAAAAGGATTTCCTAAAAGCGATGCAAACTACATTTTGTATTTCGAGACCGTTTTAATGATCTTGTTTTTACTAATGAATGCTTCTGACTTGCATTTGCAAAATGTTCCGGGAGCAGTTTTTCATAAAGCAGGGGCTTTTCCGGTAAGTCAGTTTATTGCTCCAATTTTTAATGGTCTTTCAAACGAATTGGTAGTACTGTTGTTTGAAATATTTTGGTGGCTGCATATCGCTGGTATTTTGGTTTTTATGAACTATTTATACTTCTCAAAACATTTACATATACTATTAGCGTTCCCAAATACGTATTTTGCCAATTTAAAACCAGAAGGTCAGTTTGATAATTTAGAATCAGTAACAAAAGAAGTGAAGCTGATGATGGACCCAAATGCAGATCCTTTTGCTGCTGCTCCGGCTGATGAAAATGCAGTTCTGTCTAAATTTGGAGCAAGCGATGTTCAGGATTTAAACTGGGTACAGCTTTTAAACGCTTATACTTGTACAGAATGCGGCCGTTGTACGTCTTCATGTCCGGCAAACCAAACGGGTAAAAAATTGTCTCCGCGTAAAATTATGATGGACACAAGAGATCGTTTAACCGAAGTTGGAAAAAATATAGATGCCAATAAAGGTGTTTTTGTTCCGGATAATAAAACATTATTAAATGATTACATTACGCCAGAAGAATTATGGGCTTGTACGTCTTGTAATGCTTGTGTGGAAGAATGTCCTGTAAATATTAGTCCGTTGTCTATTATTATGGATATGCGTCGTTATTTAGTAATGGAACAGAGTGCTGCACCAATGTCACTGAATGCAATGATGACCAATATTGAAAATAATGGTGCGCCATGGCAGTACAGCCAGCAGGACCGATTGAATTGGAAAAACGAAAATTAAAAATATAGTTTAATCGGTTAATCGTCAATTCGTTTAATCGTTCTTAGGATACGATCAACTTGCCGATTAAACAATTAAACAAATCAACGATTAAACAAAAAGAGATGTCAGAAAGTTTAGTAGTGCCAACAATGGCAGAAATGCTAGCCCAGGGAACACAGCCAGAAGTTTTATTTTGGGTAGGTTGCGCAGGGAGTTTTGATGATAGAGCAAAAAAAATCACAAAGGCTTTTGTACGCATTTTAAATCGTACAAATGTTTCTTTTGCAGTATTAGGTACAGAAGAGAGTTGTACTGGTGATCCTGCAAAAAGAGCCGGAAATGAATTTTTGTTTCAAATGCAGGCCATGATGAATATCGAGGTTTTAAATGCTTATGAAGCAAAAAAAATCGTTACAGCTTGTCCGCATTGTTTTAATACCTTAAAAAATGAATATCCTGAATTAGGAGGAAACTATGAAGTCATTCATCATACAGAATTCCTGAAATCATTAATTGATGACGGAAGACTTACGGTTGAAGGCGGGCAGTTTAAAGGAAAGAAAATTACTTTCCATGATCCTTGTTATTTAGGAAGAGCCAATAAAGTATACGAAGCACCAAGAGATTTAATCCAAAAGTTAGACGTTGAATTAGTCGAAATGAAACGTTCTAAAGCAAATGGATTATGCTGTGGAGCAGGCGGCGCGCAGATGTTTAAAGATGCTGAACCAGGAAACAAAGAAGTAAACGTTCTGCGTACAGAAGATGCTTTAGAAGTTCAGCCGGATATTATCGCTGCCGGATGTCCTTTCTGCAACACGATGTTAACCGATGGAATTAAACATGCTCATAAAGAGGGTGAGGTAAAAGTAATGGACGTTGCCGAGTTAATTGCGAATGCGCAAGATCTTTAGTTTTTAAGGTTCAAAGAGGCAAAGGCGCAAAGGGACAAAGTTTTTCAACGTGAAACTTTAAACCTGAAACTTAAAAAAAATCTAAAATAAACAATCAACAATCTAAAATTAAAAAATGTATATACCTTTTGAAAATTTACCTGGTGAATCTAGAGTTTGGATTTACCAATCGAACAGAAAATTTTCTGAGGAAGAGTTTTCTGAAATCGAAACAGATTTAAAAGCTTTTGTAGAAGAATGGGCTGCACATGGAACAAGTCTTGAAGCTTCATTTTTGCTTAAATACAATCGCTTTATAATATTAGCCGTAAATCAGGATGTTCAGGCTGCTACAGGCTGTTCTATTGATAGTTCGGTAGAATTTATTCAAGGTTTGGAGAAAAAGTACAATGTCGATTTATTAGACAAAATGAATGTTACTTTTAAACTTGGAGAACATATTGCACACAAACCATTAATTGATTTCAAGAAAATGGTAAAAGATAAATCAGTTTCTGAGAATACAATTGTTTTCAATAATCTGGTAAACAATATCGAAGAATTCAATGAATCCTGGGAAGTCCCTGCTGCCGACAGCTGGCACAGCAGATTTTTCTAAGAGAAATTTATAATATATTTGAAAGGCATGAAATTTTAGATTTTATGCCTTTTTTGGTTTTAATTGTTTTTGATTGTTTCAGGTTTCAGGTTTTCGTCGAAGTCTGTCAATTCCGAGGAACGAGGAATCGTACTAGAGAATCGACAAAGATTGGTGATTTTGATTGCGAAGATGGATTAAAATCCATCCCTACAATATAATTTGTTCCTACGGAATGCTACATATAAAATTCCGAAAGAATGATTTATTTTGCAGTAACGGATTTTAATCCGTTGAAGGCAGAGTAACCCTAATATTGTCATTCCGAGGAACGAGGAATCGCACTAGAGAATCGACAAAGATTGACGACTTGCTTTGCGGAATTACTTGTGTGATTCCTCGTTCCTTGGAATTGACAAACTTTGTGGTTTATAAACTTTGACAAAGTTGGTTAAGTAAGTTCTTATAAAAAACAAAACCGTCTAATCTAGCCCTGATGGAAGTGGTATCCTTTTATGGCGGGGTTCGCCATAAAAGATATAGCGGACAGCGGGACTACTGGTCTTTTTGGAGATATTGTGCTGCTTCTAAAAATATTTATCAACCAGATTTAATCTAATTTTGTCGAAAATCTAACAATTTAAAAGCCTAATTAAACGTGATTTTTGAGTACTTTCGTAGAATTAAATTTAATACATGAAAATAGCAATAGTTTGTTATCCAACATTTGGCGGTAGTGGTGTAGTTGCTACAGAACTAGGTCTCGAATTAGCCAGACGCGGACACGAAATACATTTTATAACTTACAGTCAGCCAGTAAGATTAGCACTTTTAAATTCTAATGTTCATTATCACGAAGTAAACGTTCCTGAATATCCTTTATTCCATTATCAGCCGTATGAGTTGGCTTTGTCAAGCAAATTGGTTGATATGGTGAAATTATATAAAATAGAAGTACTGCATGTGCATTACGCTATTCCACACGCTTATGCGGGTTATATGGCGAAACAAATGCTGAAGAATGAAGGAATTAATCTTCCGATGATTACAACACTTCACGGAACTGATATAACGCTTGTTGGAAACCATCCGTTTTATAAACCTGCGGTAACTTTTAGTATCAATAAATCAGATTATGTGACTTCGGTTTCACAGAGTTTGAAAGATGATACGCTGAAATTGTTCAAAATCAAGAATAAAATTAAGGTAATCCCGAATTTTATTGAATTGGATAAAGTTAGAAAAGATCCGACCGAACCTTGCCACCGATATGTTATGGCAAAGGAAAATGAGCGGATCGTAACGCATATTAGTAACTTTAGAAAGGTAAAACGTATTCCGGATATTATCAAGATTTTCTATAATATCCAGAAAGTAATGCCGGCTAAATTAATGATGGTGGGCGATGGTCCTGAAAAAGAAAGAGCAGAGGTTTTATGTATGGAACTGGGAATTTACGACAAAGTAATTTTCTTTGGTAACAGTAATGAAATCGATAAGATTTTATGCATGACCGATTTGTTTTTACTTCCGTCAGAAACAGAAAGTTTTGGTTTGGCAGCCTTAGAAGCAATGGCTTGCGGAGTTCCTGTAATTTCAAGTAACTCGGGAGGTTTGCCGGAAGTTAATTTTGATGGCGTTTCAGGATATTTAAGCGATGTTGGAAATGTTGATGAAATGGCGGCAAATGCAATCAAAATTTTAAAAGATGATGAAACTTTGAATAAGTTTAAAATGAATGCATTAGAAGTGGCTAAGAATTTTGATATTAAAAACATTCTGCCTAAATATGAAGCTTTGTATCAAAGAGCAATTGACGATTATAAAGAATAGAAACATTAATTTTAAAAATTTGAACGTAATGAAAAAAGTAATTTCAGTTTTAGTAATTTTTGTTTTGATTTCCTGCGGAGCTAAGAAGACGACAAGTTCAACGGCTTTATATGAAGTTTTAACTGAACAGTCTGACGGCGGAGGAAATATTAAATTTTTCGAAATTTTGACAGAACCTAACGAGATCAAAATGCTTGAAAATGATCCGCTTTTGGCTGCTAAAATGAAGCAGACTGATATTGCCAATTCGAATTATGTTATCCTTAATATGGGTGAAAAAAGCACAGGAGGATATTCTATAGGGATTGAAAAAGTTGAAGAAACCGATAAGAACATTATCATTACGGTAAAAGAAAAAAGCCCTGCTCCAGATGCAATGGTAACACAGGTTATTACTTATCCTTATACGGTTGTAAAAATACATTCTAAAAAGGAGATTATTATTAAATAAATAGTTATTAGTTAGAGGCCAAATGTCAGGCTGAGCGAAGTCGAAGCTCTTTTTTGCTTTGTAAACCTTCGACTTCGCTCAGGGTGATTGTTTAATTATTTAGTAGAAATAAAAAAAAGGTAGATGTGAAATGTCAGGCTGAGTGTAGTCGAAGCCCTTTTTCACCTTGTAAGTTCTTCTCCCGAAGCCTTGGGATCGCTCAGGGTGACAATTGTAATAGTTAAATAATAAGAGTTAATTGTGAAATGTCAGGCTGAGCGAAGTCGAAGCCCTTTTTTGCCTTAAAGCCCTTCGACTACGCTCAGGGTGACAGTTGCTTAACTAAAACATAAAAAAAACCTGCCGTATTAAAACGACAGGTTACTTTTTACAATTTTTTTTATTTTTAATTAGAATCTGAATTTAACGCCTAGACCAACGTCAAATCCAAAATTGTCATCGTCATAGTATCCAGAACCAATTTCAGGTCTTGCATCTAATGATAATGTGATAGGTACTTCTTTAAATCTATATTCGATACCAATATCTCCGGCTGCAAAAACATAAGTCCCGCTGTCGTTATATCTAAAGTTATTGTTGTAATAATCGTGATCCCAGGCAGCAAGTCCTCCACCGACACCGGCATACCAGTTAAATCCTCCATCGATGTTCCAAACCCATTGGTAAAGAGCAACTCCTTTAATAGCGTCTACATCACTGCTGTTTCTCCAGCCTAAATCAAATTCAAGTCTGTTTTTTTGATTTAATCCTAATTGGTACGATACTTCACCTCCAAATCCGTTATTGTCTCCTAAACGCAATCCTAAAGCGTGTTTTGAAATTTCTTGTGATTGAGCCGTAAATGCTAATCCCAGGAGCATAATGGCAGATAATATAATCTTTTTCATAAAAATGGTTAATTAATTTTTTTTCAAATGTATAATCGTTCTCTATCTAAGAACGTATAACATTTTTAGAAATTGTTATATAATTCACATTTCTTATATGCAAATTATACAAACAAAAAATAGTCAGCCTTTGCAATTGCCTGTAAATACTAATGTAATTTACTTTTTAAGAATAATGTTAGACAGCATTTGAGAGGTTAAAATATCTTCCATTTCGAAAAGATTTTCTTCTTCTGTAAAGTTTGTATGAGTGTATGAGTATAGTTTCCAACGTTTTTTATGATACTCAAGAGCGGTGAGATTTTCGACCCAGTCGCCAGAATTTAAGTATAAAGTAGAACCGTGTTTATTTTCTTTAGTAAGGATTTTTGGTTCATGAATATGGCCGCAGATAACATAATCGTAGTTTTTTTCTATAGCCAGATCAGTTGCTGTAGTTTCAAAATCCGAAATAAATTTTACAGCCTTTTTTACGCTCGCTTTTATTTTTTTAGAAAAAGAGTAAGGTTCACGGCCTAATTTTGCCAGACACCAGTTAGCAAAACGATTCATTAAAATTAAATAATCATAACCTAATCCGCCCAGTTTTGCAATCCATTTAGAATGCTGCACAGATGCATCAAAAACGTCTCCATGAAAAATCCAGGCTTTTTTGTCGTCTAATTCCAAAACTAATTTATCGACCAAAGAAAAATTTCCCATATTCATGTCGCTGAATTTTCGAAGAATCTCGTCATGATTTCCGGTAATGTAATATACTTTTGTGCCTTTTGAAGCCATCCCGATAATGCGTTGGATCACTCTTAAATGCGCTTTAGGAAAATAAGATTTTCTAAACTGCCAGGCATCGATTATGTCGCCATTTAAAACTAAAGTTTTAGGTTTAATGGTTGATAGATAGTTGTTTAGTTCTTTAGCGTGACTTCCGTAAGTTCCCAAATGAACATCAGAAATAATGACCAGTTCGACATTTCGTTTTTTCAATTTTTCTCAATTTGAAGTTCCACAAATAAAAGAAAATCCCACAGAATTTATTTTATCAAAAGGTTACTAATTCGAAGGCTATTTTAATAAATTGTGATTTTTAAAGTGTTTAATCTTTAATTAATATTACCAATTTTTAATTTTTTAATTTAATTCATAAAACTTACATTTGCTCAAAACAAATAACAATGGCAGGAAATAGCTACGGCACCCTATATAAGGTTACAACATTTGGAGAATCTCATGGTGAAGCTCTGGGCGGAATTATAGACGGTTGTCCATCAGGAATACAACTTGATTTAGAAGCAATTGAGGTTGAAATGTCTCGAAGAAAACCGGGGCAGTCGGCTATCGTAACACAACGAAAAGAACCAGATGCGGTTCAGTTTTTATCTGGAATATTTGAAGGAAAAACTACCGGAACTCCAATTGGTTTTATTATTCCAAATACCAATCAAAAATCAGACGATTACTCGCATATAAAAAATAATTACAGGCCAAGCCATGCAGATTATGTATACGATCAAAAGTATGGTTTTCGTGACTATCGCGGCGGCGGAAGAAGTTCTGCCCGCGAAACAGCAAGCAGAGTAGTAGCTGGGGCTATTGCAAAACAAATGCTTCCTCAAATTAAAATTAATGCCTACGTATCTTCGGTAGGTCCAATTCATTTAGATACACCATATCAGGAATTAGATTTCTCAAAAATCGAAAGCAATCCAGTTCGCTGTCCGGATGAAAAATCGGCAGCCATTATGGAAGAATATATTCGTGATATCCGCAAGCAGGGTGATACTGTTGGAGGTGTAGTTTCATGTGTAATTCAAAATGTTCCGGTTGGTTTGGGAGAACCGGTTTTTGATAAGCTGCACGCTGAATTAGGAAAAGCAATGCTTTCTATTAATGCAGTAAAAGGTTTTGAGTACGGAAGCGGTTTCTCTGGTTCTGAAATGAAAGGAAGTGAACATAACGATTTATATAACCCTGACGGAACTACAAAAACAAATCTTTCAGGCGGAATCCAGGGCGGAATAAGCAACGGAATGGATATTTACTTTAGAGTTGCTTTTAAACCTGTTGCGACTATCATGCAGACTCAGGACTCATTAGATAATAAAGGAAATATTACACCAATGACCGGAAAAGGACGTCATGATCCGTGTGTGGTGCCTCGTGCAGTACCAATCGTTGAGGCGATGGCTGCGATTGTTTTGGCTGATTTTTATTTAATCAACAAAACATATTAATAAAAATAAGACAGTGAGGGTCTTATGTTTTAATAATCAAAAAGTAAATTAATGCAAGTTACAGAAACCAAAAAGAAATCATTTTTATCAGGATTAACCGGGCAGATTATAATTGCAATGGTACTTGGAGCAGCGCTGGGAATTATTATTCATAATTCAATTTCACAAGAGGCAGCAGTATCGTTTAGTAATAAAATAAAAATGCTGGCTACGATCTTTATCAGATTAGTGCAAATGATTATTGCTCCTTTAGTTTTTACCACTTTAGTAGTAGGAATTGCAAAATTAGGCGATATAAAAACCGTTGGGAGAATTGGAGGAAAAGCACTTGGCTGGTTTTTTACAGCTTCATTTATATCTTTATTAATTGGATTATTCTTTGTGAATATTTTAAAACCAGGAGTTGGTTTAAAATTAGATCACGTTGATATGGCTGCAGCTACTGAGGTTACAGCTAAAACTAAAATTTTATCTGTAGAAAATTTTGTTGAGCATATTGTTCCTAAAAGTATTTTTGAAGCAATGGCAACTAATGAAATTTTACAGATTGTGATATTTTCTATCTTTTTTGGATTAGCTGCTGCTTCATTAGGCAGTACTGTAAAACCAATTATAAACGCTTTTGATAAAGCTTCGCATATTGTTTTAAAAATGGTAAACTATGTAATGAACTTTGCTCCAATTGGTGTTTTTGGTGCTATTGCCGGAGTATTTGCCATTAGAGATGCAGAGGAATTAATTATTACCTATTTTAAATTTTTCGGATCATTTTTAGTAGGGATCAGTACCTTATGGGTTGTCTTGGTTGTTGTTGGTTATGTTTTCTTAAAAGGAAGAATGACTGAGTTATTAAAACGAATTATTGGGCCGTTAGCGATTGCTTTTGGAACAACAAGCAGTGAAGCAGTTTTTCCTAAATTAACAGAAGAACTAGAAGATTTTGGGGTAAAAGATAAAATTGTAGCGTTCATGCTGCCGTTAGGATACTCGTTTAACTTAGACGGAAGTATGATGTACATGACTTTTGCCAGTATATTTATCGCTCAGTTTTATGGCGTACACTTAGATTTAGGAACGCAAATGGCTATGCTTTTGGTTTTAATGTTAACCAGTAAAGGTATTGCAGGCGTGCCAAGAGCGAGTTTGGTAATTGTTGCAGCTACTTGCGGGATGTTTAAAATTCCTATTGAAGGTATTGCATTAATCCTGCCAATTGATCATTTCTGTGATATGTTTAGAAGTGCAACAAATGTTTTAGGAAATGCTTTAGCCACTTCGGTTGTTGGGCAATGGGAAAATGGCAAAGAAGAGGATTTGAATATAGCTGAAAAAAAATAATATATCCTTTAAAATATAAAACCGTAACAAGCCTTTGTTTGTTACGGTTTTTTAAATTTTTATACAGTTTGCGGCTGAACAAAAAAGAGCTGCCAATAAACTTATTTAGCAGCTACTTTTCCTTTTCTGTCAGCATCTTCTTCAGGTGCTGTTGTATCACCTCCTGTAATAGTTTTTTGCTGTGCTTTAGTCAATTTTTCTGTTTCTGCAAATTTTAAAAAGTTTTCTAACATAATTTTTTAATTTTAATGCTCCAATCTTCTAAAACACTTGGGGCTTGTGTCTTTTAATTTTGTTAAAAATAGTGTTATTTTTTATTATTGTAATATTTTTATTAAATATTTTATAATGAAGAGTACTTAGCAGGCAGAGATCTTATAATCTTTGAAAGAGTTTTTATTAAGAATATTAAAAAATGTTAGACTAATAAAATATTTAAATATCTTGTTTAGTATTCTATTTTTTTGGATGATACAATTAAAAAATGATTGTTAAATCTTTAGATTATTAAGGTAAATACTGCTATTGTGTATTATTATAATAATGTATATTTGAATAAACATATCCCAAGTTATGCTTCATTATAGATTTTGTTTTTTAATTTTTACTTTTTTAAACATATTTAGTCTTGAGTTACCAGCTCAAAACCATACTGTACCTCTCATAAAAGTTAAAAAATTAACGCAAGAAGCCTGTGACTATTTAGATGAAACTAATTACGAAAAATCCTTAAAAAAATCCGGAATTGCCCTGCAATATGCATTTGATATAAAAAACGACACTTTAATTTCGAGGAACTATAATATAATCGGAATTAATTTTCACGATTTGGGAGAAGTTAATAAGGCTGTGTTTTTTTATAAGAAAGCATTATTCTACGCAGAACGATCTAATATCGTTAGTTTAAGAATGATGATAACCAGTAATTTAGGTAATTTATATTTTTTTGAAAAAAAAATGTATAATGACGGAATTACTTATTATAAAGAATCATTAAAATTTGGCAGGCAGCAAAAATACCTGAAAGAAGTTGCTATAACCAACCTTAATATAGTTTGGTCGTATTTCAAAATAGGAAACTATAAAGAAGGACTGCCGTACTTACAGTATATTAATAAGCACCAAAATGATTTAAAAGGAAAATCGAATGATATTGCTTTAAATTTTTTAAATGGAATGTATTGGGCCAGTGAAAAAGAAAATGATAAAGCAACTACATATTTTCTAAAAGCGATTTCTTATAACAAGTCTAAAGATGATAAACCGGATTTGGCATATGCACATTTAGAGTATTCTAAATTTTTAAGTAAAATAGGAAAACATAAAGAAGCTTATGATAATCTGGTTATATATAATAAAATCACAGGTGAACTTTATAGTCAGGAAAAGCTAAAAAAAGCCTCTATAGCAGGTTTAAACTTAGAACTGGATGAATACAAAAGGCAGATAGAGAAAATCGAAAATGAAAAAACATCCCAGTTACAAAGCCTTAAAAAATCGAGGATTATTGTAATCCTGTTTATTTTGATTTCGTTTATACTGCTTTTCTTAATTGTTACATTAGTTAAGAATATCGGATTTAAGAAAAAACACAATTTGGAGCTTTTAAAAGCCAAAGAAATTGCAGAAGAAGCCTCTTTGCTCAAAACCCAGTTTATTTCTACTATAAGCCACGAATTGCGTACTCCGCTGTATGGTGTTGTAGGGATCACAAATATGCTTTTAGAAGAACATAAAGAATTATCTCAAAGTGAACATCTAAGTGCGTTAAAATTTTCGGCCAGATATTTATTATCCCTTGTAAATGACATTCTGCAAATCAATAAAATTGAAGAGAATAAAGTCGTTCTGGAGAGTTTAACATTTAATATTTCAGATGAGATAACTGTGATCAAAAATTCACTTTCGTTTTTATCTCAAAAAAATAACAATAAAATTAATGTTGAAATTGATACAGCAATCCCTGAATATTTAATTGGGGATAAACTTCGTCTTGCACAAATTTTAATGAATCTGGTTAGTAACGCCTTAAAATTTACTAAAGACGGAGAAGTTGAAATTAGGGTTAAACTGGACAGAATAGAAGGGAAGTTTTATTATTTAAATTTTCTGATAAAAGATAATGGTGTTGGGATTGCTGCTGTAGATCAAAATAAAATATTCGAAAAATTTGTTCAGGTTGGCAGAAAAGAAGAAGACTATCAGGGAACAGGATTAGGTTTAAGTATTGTAAAACGATTATTAGGGCTTTTTGGAAGCTCAATCACTCTGGAAAGCGACCTTGGTGCTGGAACTTCTTTTTCATTTGCCATCCCTTTTGAACACGATCCACTCAAAACAAAGAAGATTATTGAAAATATCGAAGTCGATTTAACTTCAAGTGATATATACAAAATTCTTATTGTCGAAGATAACCTGATTAATCAATTGGTGACCAAGAAAATCATTGAAAAAAATAATTTTGTATGTAAAGTAGTTGATGATGGTTTTGGAGCTCTTTCAATATTAGAAAAAGAACAGTTTGATCTTATTTTAATGGATATTAATATGCCGTTAATGAACGGGTTTGAAACAACAAAAAGAATTCGTCAGCTAGGCATAAAAACTCCAATAGTAGCTTTGACTGCTTTTGATAAAGATGAAATCACAGATGAAGCAATTTCATCAGGGATGAATGACATTATCGTGAAACCTTTTGAGCCGGTTAAGCTGTTTAAGATTTTAAATTACCTCATAAGTGAAGCAAGAAACGCTGGTTAATACCAGCGTTTTTTATTTTGTTTTGAAGCACTAGATTTTCTCGATTTGTGAGCACCGCCGCTTCGGTTTGAATTTTTAGGTTTTTCGCCGGCTTCAGGACTTCCTGCATGCCATGGGTAAGGATGGTCTGTAATAATTTTTACATCGACTTTTATTAATTTCTTAATATCCTTCCAGTAAGGTTCTTCGTCTTTACCGCAAAATGAAATGGCAATTCCGCCATTTCCTGCACGCCCTGTACGGCCAATTCGATGTACGTACGTTTCCGGAATATTAGGTAAATCAAAGTTGATTACATACGGTAATTGATCAATATCAATTCCTCTCGCCGCAATATCTGTAGCAACAAGAACGCCAACTTCTTTATTTTTAAAAGCATCTAAAACACGCTGTCTCGCATTTTGCGATTTGTCTCCGTGAATAGCTTCTGCCGGAATATCTTTTTTGCGCAGTGCTTTTACAACATTATCAGCGCCATGTTTTGTTCTTGAAAAAACCAGCACATTTGATAAATTTTCATTTTTAATCAAATGATATAAAAGGTTTCTTTTTTCTGTTTTGTCGACAAAATAAATGCGCTGTTCAACGTTTTCAGCAGTTGATGAAACCGGAGAAACTTCAACTTTTTCCGGATCCTGCAAAAACATTTCTGCCAATTCGCGAATCGCAATAGGCATTGTAGCAGAAAAAAGTAAAGTTTGTCTGTTTTTAGGAGTAAGTTTTACGATCTTTTTTACATCGTTTATAAACCCCATATCCAGCATTTGATCGGCCTCATCCAGAACTAAAGTGTGTAAATGATTTAAATCAAGAAAACCTTGTTTTTGTAAATCTAATAATCGGCCCGGAGTAGCAACTAAAACATCAACACCATTTTTTAAAGCATCGACCTGCGGATTTTGAGAAACACCGCCAAAAATCGTTAATTGCGTTAAATTGGTATATTTAGAATACGTGTCAAAACTCTGCCCAATCTGCACCGCTAGCTCACGGGTAGGAGTTACAATAAGGGCACGGATTTGTTTGGCTTTTTTTGATGAACCCACAATTCGGTGCAGTTGATGTATAATTGGAATAGCAAATGCGGCAGTTTTTCCCGTACCCGTTTGTGCACAGCCAATTAAATCCCGTCCGGCTAAAACAATCGGAATCGATTTTTCCTGAATTGGAGTGGGATTTAGGTAGCCTTCTTCAAATACGGCTTTTTGTATACTTTTTGAAAGTGATAAATCTTCGAATAACATATCTTATTAATTAAGAACTTTAGTTTTAAGTACTAAATTCTGTGCAAAGATAGGTTTATTCGGTCAATCGTTTATTTGAATCTTCTATTATTTGGGAAATATGTGGCTGCAGACCATTTGCTCTTCAATTAATTTTATCTTTTTCGTTATTTGCTTTTATAAAATCTGTAACCAGATAGCCAATTAATTTTCCAATTAAATTATTGTTTGGAGAATCGGCAAGATCTGGCGCACCTTCACAAATATGCAAATATGCAGCATTTCTATGCTGTGCAAAAAACGAAATAAACTGCCTTAATTCTTCTACCGAAAAACCGCTTATTGTCATAGCGCTGCTGGCAATATTTGGAATTGCGTCTAAATCAATTTCAATTCCAAATGAATCTGTCTTGATAAATTCAAGAGCCAGGGCCATTTCTCTGTCGAAATCTTTTTCTTTGCGAATATTTACGCTGTCATACGTATTGTAGCGTACACGATCTTCGAGTTTTTTAATGATATCTAAAACGCTTTTTGAAGTATAATTTTCGTGAAGCCCAAAAATGAAGTATTTTTTAAGGAAACCTTCTTCATAAGCGTAAGAAAAACCATTTCCGCTGTGACGTCCTTCCAAAATCCTAAAATCAGAATGAGCATCAAAATTAATGGCATTGATTGGTTTTCCTTTGGCTAAAGCCGAACCTTTAATATTTCCGTAAGCATTATTATGACCGCCGCCAATAATAATTGGAATTTTTCCGGCTTTAATTATCGTAAATATGATATGCGAAACTTCTTTATCGATTTTTTCTACTAATTGACTTAGTTTAGAACGATCGTCGATATCATTAAAATCTAATTTTTCGACATCGCGCATTTCTTCGGTAACATCTAAGTGGCCCAGAACTATAATCTGGCTTCCTTTAGAAAATCTGTTATGCTGAATATTTGCAATGCTTTTAATAGCACTTTTCCAGGCAGATGCCGCGCCGGGTCTTCCATAATTCGCCCGCACACCAATATCTTCGGGAATTCCTAACAACACATACTTCGCTTCCGATTCTTGCAAAAATTTGATTTTATCCGCTCCCTTAGGAAGTACAATCATTTTTTCTCCGAATTTTATTTCACCACTACGATGATTTGTGACTTTTGCCAAATCATTGACAGTAAAAGGAACTAATTTCTCCATGAAAAAAATTTATTTTCCAAAAATAATATAATTGTGACAACTTACGTTATTAACTATATTAATTCTTAAATTTGTTATTAAAGAAAATTATTCAATATGGAAAACCCAACGAACAACAACAATTCAAGTCTAAAAGCGGTAATAGCGGTTTTAGCAGTCCTACTAATTGGTAGCTTAGTGTATATTTTTAAACTTTCTTCTGATACTGAAGTGGTTAAAACAGAATTGACAACCTCAATGACAGAAAAAGAATCTGTTATGAAAGATTTACAGGAATTAAAAGCAACTTATGATGCTGCAATTGCTGAAAACACGTCAATGTCTGATGAATTAATTCAGGAAAGAGATAAAGTTGTCGCTTTAATGGCAGATTTAAATAAATCTAAAGGCGACGTTTCTAAATACAGATCTCAAGTTCAGGCAATGCAGGGCAAAATGAAAACTCTTGTTGCTGAGAATGACGAATTGAAAAAACAAAATGGTGTTTTAACGGTTCAGAGAGATAGTACAATTACAGTTTTAGGCGAATCTAAAAAATATAACGAAGTACTTATAGGTCAAAATGAGGAGCTTGCAAAAACAGTTGAAAGAGGTTCTAAATTATCAATTACGAACACTAAGACTGCAGCTTACAAATTAAGAAGCTCAGGAAAACAAGTTGAAACAGACAAAGCAAGCCGTGCTGATGTTTTAAAAATAAGTTTTACAATTGCTGAAAACCAAATTGCAAAATCTGGAGATAAAACATATTATGTTCAGGTTATCGATGCAAAAAACAACGTTTTAGGCGAGAAAAAAACAGAAAGTTTTGGTGACAACTCTTTAACATACAGCTTTAAAACTACTGTAAAGTATGAAAACAAAACTGTAAATGTTACAGAAGATTTACCTGGAAAAGATTTTGCTAAAGGAACATACTTTATCAATGTTTTTGATAATGATGAATTAGTTTCTAAAACTAGTTTCAGCTTGAGATAAATTCTCATCGTCGCTTAAGTAATAATACCACTAAAATATTAAAGGTCTGTGATTTTTCTTCACAGGCCTTTTTTTATGGATTCAATTACAGCTATTTCTTAGCCATATGTTTCCTGTGGTTGAAACCACGAGCTATATTTGAAATGTTATATAAATACAGATGCTTGACATAGGCAGCGGTTTCAACCGTTGCGGATACGCGGTGTTTGATAATACGTTTCCCGTGGTTGAAACCACTGGCTGTATTTGAAATGTTATATAAATGCCAGATGATTGACGTAAGCAGCGGTTTTAACCGTTGCGAATCTTTTTAGTGCATCATATAATTTCACCTTCAATAATAACATCTTCAATCAAATTGCTTCCAAAAGCATAAGGAATTTGATAGTAAGATGAAATTGGTTTGGTTACAATTAAACTGGCTTTTTTACCTTTTGTAATACTTCCGTGTGTATCAGAAAGCCCCATTGCGTAAGCGCCGTTTATTGTTGCGGCATTTATAGCTTCTTCCGGGGTCATTTTCATTTTTATGCATGCAGTTGCTACAACAAAATTCATATTTCCGGATGGAGTAGAACCAGGGTTAAAATCTGTTGCTAATGCCAAAGGCAAACCTGCTTTAATCATTTCGCGTGCCGGTGTATACGGAATGCTTAAAAAATAAGAACAAGATGGTAATGCAACCGGCATCGTTTCTGTATTCTTTAAAGCTTCAATATCTTCTGAGTTCATTATTTCAAGATGATCGACAGAAAGTGCATTAAATTTAATGCCAGCCTGAATTCCGCCAATAGAATTAAACTGATTCACGTGAATTTTTGGTTTTAAGCCGAATTCAATTCCGGCCTGCATAATTTTTTCTGTCTCTTCGACAGAGAAATAACCGCTTTCGCAGAAAACATCTACATAATCTGCTAACTTATTTTGAGCTATTTCAGGAAGCATTTTAGTTATAATTTCATCAATATAACCTGCTTTGTTTTCTTTATAATGTGTTGGAAAAGCATGCGCGCCAAGAAAAGTTGCTTTTATGGAAATTGGATAATTTTGAGCAAGTTTCTTAATTACACGAAGCATTTTTAATTCACCTTCAACAGTTAATCCGTAACCGGATTTTATTTCTACAGCACCCGTTCCTAAGCGCATAACTTCTTCAAGTCGAAGTTTTGACTGTTCGTAGATTTCTTCTTCAGAAGTTTCGTTTAATTTTTTAGCCGAATTTAAAATACCGCCGCCGCGATTAGCGATTTCTTCATAAGTAAATCCATTAATGCGGTCTACAAATTCCTGTTCGCGGTTTCCTGCGTATACAATGTGCGTATGGCTGTCACACCAAGTTGGAAGAACGACGCGACCAGCAGCATTAATAACTTTATCAACTTCGATTTCGGGTAAATTTTCCATCGAACCAAAATCAGCAATTAAATTGTCTTTTATAATTAAGAAAGCATTTTTAATAGTAGGAAGTACTGCCATTTCAGTTCCCGAAACTTTAGGAACAGAAGTTTCACGGACCTGGAGCAGTTCTTTTATGTTTTTTATTAATGTGATCATTGATTAGGATTATTATAAAACACAAATTTCACGAATTTTCACTAATGAATTGTGAAAACTCGTGAAATTTGTATCGTATTATTGGAATTTGGAATTTAAAAATTTGAATATTGTCTCACTATTATTCTGAAACTGTGATTTCAAACATTTTTTCCCAGTATTTACCTGTTACAAAAATTGTTTTAGTTTGAGGATTGTAAGCAATTCCATTTAAAACTTCTGCTTTTGGAGCTTTAATAAATTTGCGTAAATCAGCAAGGTTTAATATTCCTTCAACTGCGCCAGATGTTGGGTTTACAACCGCAATTGCGTCTTTCTGCCAAACATTTACATAGAATTTCCCATCGATTAGTTCTAATTCATTGATTGCTTTAATTTTTGAAGAACCAGAATACACATTGATATAATCGATTAGTTTTTGAGTATTTGGATCCATTTTCCAGATTTTTTCTGTTCCGTCAGAGTGATAAATGTATTTATCATCATGTGTCATTCCCCAGCCTTCAATATCTTTATCGTATTTAAAAGTCTTTTCTAATTTTAAAGTTTTTGCATCGTAGATAAAACCTGTTTTTTCCTGCCAGCTTAATTGGTAAATTTTCCCATTAATAAAAGTAATACCTTCTCCAAAATATTCTTTAGGAAGATCAACCTGCTTAATTACTTTTCCGGTTTTATAATCAACAGATCTAAAGTATGAATCTTCCTTTTGCCCCGTACTTTCAAATAAAACGCCATCATGAAATTCTAAACCTTCAGTAAAAGCTTCTGGGTCGTGTGGAAAAGTATTTACTATTTTGTATTTTAACGCCTTAGGCTGAACGTCTGATACAACTTCAATTCTTTTTGTTGCGTCCGATGAATCACTTCCAAAATAAGCAGTAGCTTTTAAGTATTGATAACCTAATTTTTGATCTTTTAGTTCAAATTTAAATTTCTCAGTTCCTTTTTTACTTCCCACTCTTTTGTCGTTAACAAAGTAAACAATGCTGTCGATTTCTTTCGAATTTAGATTTAAAATTCCGATAGAAACCGCTTCTTTTGGCAGAAAATGCGCTGGAAAAGCAGAATCATCGATAGTAAATAAAGAATTTTCACCTTTTTTTGTGCCGTTACATCCAATTAATGTAATTCCTAATAAAATGACAGTTAGGAAGTTATATTTTTTCATAGTTTAAAATTTGAATAAGCCAATATACAACGATATTTTTATAGCAGCAAAGCTCTTGCAAAAATATAAAAAGATTGTATATTTGCACCGGCAAGTCCTACACGACCAGCTCCTGCAGACTCCCCCAGGATGGGAACATAGCAAGGGTACGTGGTTGAGCGGTGCGATGTAGGTCGCTTGCCACTTTTTATTTTTTAGAATTTGTATAAAAGCAGTCTTCCTTCGGGAGGATTTTTTTATTTTTGGGCCTGAGCGAAGTTAGAAGTTAAGTGTTAGAGGTTAAAAGTTCCGGCACAAAACTCATAACTTAATAACTAAAAACTTATAACTTAAATAATGAGTAAAGTCGTTTTAATTACCGGAGGATCTTCAGGGATCGGAAAATCAATTGGAGAATTCCTGCATGCAAAAGGTTTTGTTGTTTACGGAACGAGCAGAAATCCTGAGAAAGTGTCGAATTCAGTTTTTCCTTTGGTGGCTTTAGATGTTCGAAATGCTGATTCAATTAAAACTGCCGTAAATAAAGTTATTGAAACTTCCGGAAGATTAGATATTGTAATTAATAATGCAGGAGTTGGAATTACTGGGCCTTTAGAAGAAATTCCGATAGAAGAAATCAAAAACAATTTTGAAACAAATTTCTTTGGTCCAATCGAGGTGATGAAAGCTGTTTTGCCGCAAATGCGCAAGCAAAAATCAGGTCTTATTATTAATATAACATCGATTGCGGCTTATATGGGACTGCCTTACAGAAGTGTTTATTCAGCATCAAAAGGAGCATTAGAATTAATTACCGAAGCTTTAAGAATGGAAGTAAAGCAATTTGGAATTGAAATTACAAACGTTGCCCCAGGCGATTTTGCGACAAATATTGCATCTGGACGTTATCATGCACCAGTTTTAAAAGATTCTGCTTATGAAAAGGCCTATGGCAATACGCTTGCAGCAATGAATGAACATGTTGATGCGGGAAGTAATCCGAATGAAATGGCAGAAGCGGTCTTTAAAATCATACAAAAAGACAAACCAAAAGTGCATTACAAAGTTGGTGTATTTATGCAAAAATTTTCAATTGTTTTAAAACGCGCACTTCCGGATAAAGTATATGAGAAAATACTTATGAATTATTATAAACTATAAATAAATGTGAAAAATACATTTATTTGTAACATATAATTTCAAAATGGTTTTGATTTTGAAAAGGTTATTAATATTGATTTTGTAATTTTGCAGCTAGATTTGCGTGAGTGACAGAGTTTTTTATGGAAAAGAAATAAAGATAAAGTACATTCGTCGTGGCGGACACGCTCAAAAAATAAATCAACCAATTTTAATTAAATAGATTATGAAATTTTTTATTGACACAGCTAACCTGGCACAAATTAAAGAAGCACAAGCTTTAGGTGTTTTAGATGGAGTAACAACTAATCCGTCATTAATGGCTAAAGAAGGAATTACCGGAAAAAATAACATTTTAAAGCATTATGTTGACATTTGCAATCTTGTTGAAGGGGATGTAAGTGCTGAAGTAAATGCTCTTGATTATGACGGAATGATTAAGGAAGGTGAGGAATTAGCTGAATTACATGACCAAATCGTTGTAAAACTGCCTATGACTAAAGAAGGAGTTATGGCTGCAAAATATTTTTCTGATAAAGGAATTAAAACTAATGTAACTCTTGTTTTCTCTGTAGGGCAAGCTCTTTTGGCAGCTAAAGCCGGAGCTACTTATGTTTCTCCGTTTGTGGGTCGTTTAGATGATATTTCGACTGACGGATTAAACTTAATTCAGGAAATTAGAGAAGTTTACGATAATTACGGTTACGAAACTCAAATTTTAGCAGCTTCTGTACGTCACACAATGCATATTGTAAACTGTGCTAAAATTGGTGCTGATGTTATGACAGGACCACTTTCTGCAATTTACGGATTGTTGAAACACCCTTTAACTGATATTGGTCTGGCTCAATTCGTAGCTGATTTCGAAAAAGGAAATAAGTAATCCTTAGATAGTTATAAAATTAAAATTGCCTTTTTTCTAACGAGAAAAGGCGATTTTTTTTACTTTTATAGGAAACTTAAATTTTTGATTATGAAAGTAATATTGATAGTTTTATCTTTTTTTGCCGTTATTTCAATAAATGCGCAGACAGCTGAAATATTGAAGAGTGTAAATGATGCCGGCGATGTAGCGACATTTGAATTAGATTGTTCTGCAGCATTTCAGTCTTTGGCAAAAGGGCTTCGGTATAATATTACGAGGCATGAGTTTAAAGGTCCTGAAATGAAAAATACGTATAGACTGCTTCTTGTTATGGACGGATTTTATTCTAAAACCTTAAATAAAGAAATGACAATTTCTGCAGTTTTAAGTGATGGAACCGCTATTGAGGCAAAGAAAATTATCGAAGATGATGGTTTTTTTGATGGAGCCTGTACTTTAAAAATTAAAGACCCGCAAGCTCTTGCAGCAGAGAATATTGACAAAGTTATTGTTCATGCTGATAAAGATGTTGTTTATCAAATATCAGAACAAAATAGAGCTGTTTTTAAGAAGAACCTGAATAATGTTATTAATGCTAAATAGAGGCACAAAGGTTCAGAGATGCAAAGGTTCATAGGTTTTCTTTTTGTAAATAAAAAAATCCAAATTCCTATTATAAAATTGGAATTTGGATTTTTTATATTGGTATTTCTAAAATTTTAGTGACCGCCGCCTTCGCTTTCAACGTGGCTGATTCCTTGTCTTTTTAATATTTTAGGGCAGTAGAAACCATAGAATCCTAAATACGCAAAACCAAGAAGTGGTACTATATAAGAGAAATGTGTCCATGTAATTCCAAAAATCCCTTCAGGTTTGGTAAGGTCAAGATCGCAAATACTTCCCTGAATCAAAGGAATAACTCCCCCTCCAAGAATCATCATAATTAAGAAAGAAGATGCTTTTCCTGTATTTTTAGCTAAACCAGCAATTGCTAAATCAAAGATAGAAGGCCACATGATAGATAAGAATAATCCACCGGAAATAAAGAAGAATTTAGCAATTTCAGGATTTGGATAAGCTAATCCGGCAACCATCATTAATAATCCTGATATTCCGAAAAGCATTAAAGTTTTTCCGGCATTTTTACCTCCCACAAAACTTACTGCTATAAATAATAAAATCCAGATTGGGTAAATATAGAATGAAGAAACATCATGAGCTGCAAAAATATTAGCCCCAATAATTACTCCAAATGCAAGAGCTGGAACTATAAATTTTAATGCAGTATTTACTAAGTTTGAAGTATTAAAAACGTTAACTCCTCCATTCCAGCGTCCAATCATTAAACTTCCCCAATAAAGGGCGATGAATGGGGCAATAGAGTCTTCTAAAATGCTTCCGAATTCACTTGTTTTTAATAAAGCAGGCAGATTACTAATAATGGTAACCTCAGTTCCAACATAAATGAAGATTCCTAACATTCCTAAGTATAATTGAGGATAATCTAAAATGTTGAATTTTTCATGTGCTACTTTAATTTCTTCTTCGTCTTCTTTTACCGGATCTTCAATTTTTGAGAAGTACATAAAAATTGCAACCACAATAAATGCAAATCCTAAGATTGTAAAAGGAAATTTTACTAATTGTAATTTAGATTTAACAACTTCAAGAGGTAATTGAATTTTTGCTACATCTTTTTCAATCGTTTCATATTGTTTAACAAAAGGCTTTACTGAAACTGATGGGTTGTTTAAGTTTTTTGAAATTTCAGCCAACTGTAAATCAATTTGGCCAACTTGCTTAGTTAATGATGAAGATGCTGCTTGTGTGATTTCTTTTGAATCTATATTGTCATTGGAAATTTCTTTTATGTTTTCAGCTATTTCATTTCTTAATTTAGTGAAATCATTTTGTATAATTTCTATTGATTTAAGATCTTTTTTCTTTCCTTCGTCTTTTCCCATTCCAAATAATGCGATCCCTAATAAGATAGCACCAATTGTTGTTCCAAAAGAATTTACTCCTCCTGCTAAAGTTAAACGGTGAGCACCGGTTGAAGGATTTCCCATTTTAATTGCCAATGGATTGGCTACGATTTGTTGAATTGAAAACCCTAATCCTACGATAAATAGTGCGGTTAAAAAGAAAGGAAAACTTCCAAATGAGGCTGCTGGGATAAACAAAAATGACCCGACAGCAGAAAGAATTAATCCTGCAGATAATGTTTTTTTGTATCCAAATTTTTGTAATACGTCTCTTTTTAAAGAAACTAAAAAGAAGATTATCGAACCTACAAAATACGCAGCATAAAATGCCCAGGCAACTAACTGTGATTGTACTTGAGATAAAGTAAATACTTTTTTGAATACTGGAATCAGGATATCATTGGCAGAACCAACAAAACCCCAAAAGAAGAAGACGATTATCAATGAGATAAACTGTCCCCATTTGGTTTGAACATTTTCTGAACTCATAATTGTAATAAGGTTAATTTTTTAATAAAATTGTTTTTTGAAGACCGTAAATATATTTGTTAAGTATATCAAAAAAAAATTATTGATCGAAAATAATGTTAAATTTAAACGAACAACCTTATTTATTCAACAATGTGTTAATTTATATAGAGTTAGAAATGTTAAAATTTTATTCGAGAATTTTGTTTTTTACATCTTTACTATAATTTCTGCCTATTGGAATTGTGTAAGACTGAATTTGAATACGGTTTCCTTCAATAGATTTGACCTTATTCAGCGCAATAACGTAGGATTTATGGATGCGCAAAAAACGATCTCCCGGCAACTCTTCAGATAATGAAGTCAAAGATTTGTGCGTAATATAGGTTTTATCAGGTGTTACAACCTTTATATATTCTTTCATTCCTTCGATAAAAAGAATTTCTTCAATATTAATTTTCATCATTTTTTTATCAACCTTAATAAAAATATGCGAATCGCCTTTGGCTGCATCAATTTTAATATTGTTTTTTAAATTGAATTCGGTTGTAATTTTATTGATACATTTAATAAATCTCGGAAGCGGAATAGGTTTTACTAAATAATCCAGAACATCAAGATCGTAACTTTCGGCAGCAAATTCTCTAAAAGCGGTTGTGATGATAACTTTGGTTTTGTTTTCGATTAAGCTTATCAGCTCAAAGCCAGTCATCATTGGCATATTAATGTCTAAAAAAACGGCATCTACAGAAGTACTGTTTATGAAATCCAGAGCCTCTAAAGAATTATTGAATGTACCGATAACTTCAAAATCTGTAAAATTGTTAAAGTAATTTTGCAGCACTTTGATTGCTAAAGGTTCATCATCAATCAATACACATTTAATTTTCATTATGAATAGGTATTTGCAAACGAATTATATAGTAATTCAGTTTTATTTTATCTTTTAAACTGAAATTATTCTTGTAAATTAATTTTAGTCTCTTCTTTGTGTTAGATAAGCCAATGCCGCCTTTAGGGTTAACATTTTGTGAAATTACAAAATTATTTAAGATTTCAAAGTCTAACATTTTATTGTCAATAACTTTACAATTGATTTTAATTTTAAAGTTATTATTATTTACTCCGCCGTGTTTAAAAGCATTTTCGACCAGCGAAATAAATATTAATGGCGGCACAACAATGTCTTCAATGTTTGATTCTAAATTAATCGTAACTTCTACATTTTCAAAACGGAGCTTTTCAATTTCAATGTAATTCTGGATATAATCTATCTCTTTTATCAGCGGTACAAACTTGGTTCCCTTTACATCATACAGCACATATTCCATCAAATTGGAAAGCTTGATAATTACATCTGGAACTTTATCTGAAGATTCTAAAGATAAGGCGTAAAGATTATTTAAAGTATTAAAAAAGAAATGCGGCTGAATTTGATTTTCAAGATATTTCAGTTTGATTTTAAACTGATTTTCTCTCAGCGATCTGTTTCTTTCCCTTTCGCGAAGCCAGGTTAAGGTTAGGTATACTGATGATGCCATTGCCAAAACATACAATTCGCCAATACAGACTGCTACGATATGATTGATTTCAAAAGGATGATATTCTCTGTTGGCTTCCGGCCAGATATTTTCGGATATAATATAATAGGTAAGGGCAGTTTTTAGTAAATAAATTCCAAATAGGCTAACAATAAGTGCAAGAGTATAGGTAATATACTTTTGTTTAAGGACGTATTTTGGTACTAAAACGAAAAGATTGAAATACACCAAAGGTATATGAAGGGAAAACTCAATCAAGTTCGATTTAAATGAATACGGATAATCGTTGAAGTAAGCTCCCCATCGTAAAAAGTTGAGAGTGAAATAAGAACCCCAAAACCAAATGTGATTTTTAAGTTTTATGTCAAATTTTAATTTTTGAATTTCGTTCAACTTTTTTTAACGTTTTGTTATTATTTGTAAAGCTTTGTAATTACTGTGCAACTTTACACAATTACTGGTTAAATCGCAATTTTTTTGAATAAAATTTTATTAAAAAAAGCTTATTGTAATTTTTTTTCACCTGAAAACGTTTTCGAAAAACACATTATTGATTGATTTGTGTCGTTTGTTTAAAATTTACTGCAGTTCGTATAAATTATTTTTTTTAACAATACCTTAAGAATAATTTTACCTCATAACTAACAAAATAAATAAAACATGAAAAAAATTTTCTTAATCTTTATGATTGTTTTTACGGCGCAGGTTTCGCTTGCACAAGTAAAAAATGTTAAAGGTGTGATTACAGATTCTGATGGGATGCCGTTACCGGGTGCATCTGTTGCTGTACAAGGAGGTCAAAAAGGTGCTACTACCGATTTTGACGGATTGTACTCAATTGAGGTTCAAAAAGGACAAACATTAGTTTTTAGCTATGTTGGCCTAGAAACACAAAATATAGTTGTAGGCGATGCTGCTACAATTAATGTTAAAATGCAAGTTGCGGCATCAAATGCACTTAACGAGGTTGTAGTAACATCATTAGGTATCAAAAAAACAAGAAAATCTTTAACTTATGCTGCTCAGGAACTTAAAGGGGAAGAGTTAACAAGAGTAAGAGATGTAAACGTTATTAATACAATTGCTGGTAAAATTGCTGGTGTTGCCGTTACTAAAAGTTCAAGTGGAACAGGTGGGTCTACAAAAGTAGTAATTAGAGGTAACTCTTCAGTTTCTAATAACCAGCCTTTGTATGTTATAGATGGTATACCATTGTATAATGGTACTTCAGGACAGCCAAATGACAGTTTTGGTAGTACAGCTACTGGTAACCGTGATGGTGGTGATGTTGTATCACTTATCAATCCTGATGATTACGAAGGTATGACAGTTTTAAAAGGTGCAGCTGCTTCTGTATTATATGGTAGTCAGGGAGCAAATGGAGTTATCCTATTGTCTTCTAAAAAAGCTAAAGCTGGTAAACCATTACTTACTGTTTCATCTGTAACTACATTTGAAACTGCTGCTTACTTACCAAAATTCCAAAGCGATTATATTGCTGCAACCGGAGCTGATGAAAGCTGGGGAGCAAAACAAAAAACAAAAGATCACGTAAAAGATTTCTTCGAAACAGGAAATACTCAAATTACGTCAGTTGGTTATTCTACTGCTGCTGAAAACTCTTCTACAGCATTTACTTACTCTAATACTTCAGGTCAGGGTGTTATGCCGGGAAACAGTATTAAGAAAAACAACTTTGGTATTCGCCAGACAGCTAAATTTTTTGATGATAAACTTCTTTTTGCCGTAAATGCAAATTATACTACTCAAACTATCATCAACAAACCTGTTAATGGTTTTTATTTCAACCCGCTTACAGGAGTTTATTTAATGCCAAGAGGAAATGACTTCAATTATTATAAAAATAATTTCGAAGTTTTTGATCCTAACAGAAATTTAATGGCTCAAAACTGGATGACTAATAGAGATATTATGCAAAATCCATATTGGGGAATCAACAGAAATAAATCTGAAGATAATAACAACTTTTTCAACGGAGCATTATCTTTAACTTATAAAGCTAATAATTGGTTAAGTATTGCAGCAAGATATAGCTACAATAGAGTTGAAAGTTCTTTTGATAAAAAAATCTACGCTACTACACAAGGAACAATTTCTCACATAAATGGTAGATACTATGTTGAAGACGCATTAAGTACGCAGCGTTATGCAGATTTAATTGCCACGATCAATACAAAAATTGGAGAAAACTTCAGCTTTAATGCAAACATTGGTACAAGTGTTAATAATACTTTAGGAAATCAAAAAACGATTCTTGACTCAGGAATTGGCGGAGGTTTAAAATATGCTAACTGGTTTACATTACAAAACTTCAACAACAATTCTGGAAACTACCAGACAATTGATTCTCAAAAAGAAGTTCAGTCAGTATTTGCAGCTACAACATTTGGTTATAAAGATATGTTGTTCTTAGATCTTGCTGCCAGAAATGACTGGTCATCAACTTTAGTTAATACAAAAGATGCAGGATATTTCTATCCATCTGTGGGGGTAACAGCTATTCTTAGCGAAATGGTTACTATGCCGGAATTCATTAACTATGGTAAAGTTCGTGCAACATACGCAGAGGTAGGAAATGATATTTATCCTTTTGTAACAGTTCCAACTTACTATTACACTCCTGGAGTTACGGATCCAAAACCAAAAGTTGCTCCAAAAGAAGGAACTTCATTAAAACCTGAATTAAAATCAGAGTATGAGCTTGGTACTGAGTGGAGATTTTTCAACAGCAGATTTAACATTGAATTATCATACTACAACTCAGAAACGAAAAACCAATACTTACAAGTTGTTGCTCCAAAAGGAAACGCTTTAGGAGTTGATTTTTACGGAATTAATGCAGGAAGTATCGAAAATAAAGGTTTTGAGGCAGTGGTTACTGCAGGAATTTTCAGAGGAGAAAAATTCTCTTGGGATTCAAGCGTAAACTTCTCACAAAACAAAAATAAAGTAAAAGAAATTCCAACTGAACTAGGAGGAAGAGTAAACTTAACAGAAGCAGGTGTAAACAGTTACAGATATGCTTTAATCGAAGGAAGACCATTTGGGGTTATCGAAGGTATAAACATCAAAAAAGATGCTCAGGGAAGAATGTTGTTGAATGATGATGGAACTATTCAAAAAACTGAATTCGAAGAAGTAGGAAATTCAAATCCTGATTTCATGTTAGGTTTTTCAAATTCATTTAAAGTTGGTTCATTCTTCGCAAATGTATTAATCGATGGTCGTTTTGGTGGTGAGGTAATGAGTTTAACAGAAGCTCAAAACGATTCATTTGGTGTATCTAGAGCAACTGGAGATGCCAGGAATGCAGGCGGCGTAAAAGTAAATGCAGTTAGAGCAAGTGATGGAACTCCGGTTTCTACAATGGATTCTCAATTATATTATACTCAAGTTGGTGGTAGAGCAGGAATTACTGGAGAGTATGTATATGATGCTACAAATGTTAGTGTCAGAGAAGTTTCTATCGGATATAATTTCAATCCTAAAAAATTACCATTTATTCAAACGGCTAGTGTTTCATTAATAGCAAGAAACCTATTCTTTATTTATAAAGATGCTCCGTTTGATCCAAACATTGCATTAAGTACAGGCGAAGGATTACAAGGTGTTGATATTTACGGATTACCATCTACAAGAAGTATCGGTCTTAATTTAAATGTAACTTTCTAATACTAAAAACATGAAACTAAATAAAATAACAAAAGCAGCTATCTGTATGTCATTGCTTGCAGCAGTAGGTTGTACAGGAGATTTTGAAGATATTAATACCAACCCTAATGGTATTACACCTGAACTATTTGAACAAGATTTTAACCACATTAAAGGAGGTTTTGCTCCAATGTTTAATAACATTTATGTATATACTCCAGAATGGGTGTATCAATTACAGCAAAACTTAAATAGTGATATATGGTCTGGTTATATGGCAACTCCAACTGGTTTTGCCGGAGGTATCAACAATACAACCTATTCATTAGTTGATGGCTGGAATGGATTCATTTGGGATTATGCTTACAGTAATGTAATGTTTAATGCGTATGATATTGCTCAAAAATCTAAAGGAAAATACGATCAGTTTTATGCTTTGTCATTAATACTGAAAGTTGAAGGAATGCACAGGTTAACAGATACTTTTGGACCAATTATTTATTCTAAATTTGGATCAACTGAATCGACAATTGAATATGATTCACAAGAAGAAGTTTACAACCAAATGTTCAGCGAATTAGATTTTGCTGTTACAGAATTAACCAAAAGAGTTGATGCTGGCGAAGCTACTAGTTTTGAATCAACAGATTTATCTAACTACAAAGGAGACTACAAAGCATGGGTTAAATTTGCAAATAGTTTGCGCTTAAGATTAGCAATGCGTATCGTGAAAATAAATCCGGCATTAGCAAAAACTCAGGCAGAAAAAGCTGTTGCTCAAAAATTTGGAGTGTTCACAACAAACGCTGATTTATTTAAAATTATATCTCCGGTTTATAACAACCCAATCTCAACAATTAGCGGTGCTTGGTTAGATATTCGTATGTCTGCTGATATGGAGTCAATTATGGGTGGATACCAAGATCCAAGAATCGAAACTTATTTTGATTCTTCAACGCAATTCCCTGGACAATACAAAGGAGTTAGAACAGGTATAGCTATTAATGCAAAAGGTGACCATCAGGATTTTTCAGGTATTGGTGCTGTCGTAAGAAGCAAAGAAGTTGTTTTAATGACAACAGCAGAAGTATATTTCCTAAGAGCAGAAGGTGCACTACGCGGCTGGGCTATGGATGGTAATGCGGAAACACTTTATAAACAGGGTATTACTGCATCATTTGATCAAAGAGGTGTATCTGGTGCATCTGGTTATATTGCAGACAATGTTAAAACTGCAAAAAATTATGTAGACCCCATTTTAATTAAAGATGATAAGGGAGACATAGTTTATGATGGTGCGCAGAATAATGCTGCAGCACTTAATAATGTAACTGTAGCATGGGATGCAGCAGCTACAAATGAAGTTAAACTGCAAAAAATCATCACTCAAAAATGGATTGCTAACTTCCCGGAAGGACAAGAAGCATGGTCTGATTACAGAAGAACAGGTTACCCAAAATTATTCCCAGTACTTAAAAACTATAGTGGAGGGACTATTACAACTGAGTTAGGTGTACGAAGAATCAACTATGTACAGTCAGAAAAAGCAGGAAACTCAGGTGGTGTTGCTACAGGAGTTGCTAAACTTGGAGGCCCTGATACAGGAGGAACAAGAGTTTGGTGGGATAAAGCTGGAGCAAACTTCTAAAAAAAATAAAGATTTAAGATTTTAAGTTTGGTTAGTAAACGGTATAAGAAATGCAAATTGCTTATACCGTTTCAAAAACCAAAATTGTACATACCAAAAAAAGAAAAAAAATGAAAAGTGCTTTAGAAACAAAACCTGATATCAGCTATAAAAGCGCCGGAAAATTTGAAGAAACACGATTTGAGAAAATTCACAACGAAATCTTCAAAAGTTCTGCTGAAGCATCGGTAATTGTAGCGCAGGAAATCGCTCAGTTAATCAGATCTAAGCAGGAAAAAAATAAATCTTGCGTGCTTGGTTTGGCAACAGGATCTTCTCCTATAAAAGTATATGAGGAATTAGTTAGAATGCACAGAGAAGAAGGACTAAGCTTTAGCAATGTAATCACTTTTAATTTGGATGAATATTATCCAATGAACAGAGAAAACAATCAGAGCTACCATTATTTCATGCACCAGCATCTTTTTAATCATATTGATATTAAACCAGAAAATGTAAATATTCCTGATGGTACAGTAACTATTGACGAATTAAATCAATATTGTATCGACTATGAAATGAATATTAAACAAGCTGGAGGTTTAGACTTTCAGTTATTAGGAATTGGACGTACAGGTCACGTTGGTTTTAACGAACCGGGTTCACACATCAATTCCGGAACAAGAATTATTACACTGGATCACATTACAAGAGTAGATGCTTCATCTGACTTTAATGGAATTGACAACGTTCCAAAAAGAGCCATCACAATGGGGGTTTCTACCATTATGAGATCTAAAAGAATTGTATTAATGGCTTGGGGACAAAACAAAGCCGATATTATCAAGAGAACCGTTCAGGGTGATATTAGTTCTGAAGTTCCAGCTACATTTTTACAAAATCATCCTAATGCAACTTTCGTATTAGACCAGTCTGCAGCCTCTGAATTAACACGTTTCAAAACACCTTGGTTAGTTGGAGAATGCATTTGGACACAAGAATTAAAAAGTAAAGCGATTGTTTGGTTGTGCCAAAAAACAAAACAATCTATTTTAAAGTTAACAGACAGAGATTACAACAACAACGGAATGTCTGATCTTTTGGCACAAGAAGGTTCTGCTTATGATTTAAACATTAATATGTTTAATGTCTTGCAGCATACCATCACAGGATGGCCGGGTGGAAAACCAAATACCGACGATTCACACCGTCCGGAGAGAGCTAATCCAGCTAAAAAAAGAGTGATCCTTTTCAGTCCGCATCCAGATGATGATGTGATTTCGATGGGAGGAACATTTTCAAAATTGATTAAACAAGGTCATGATGTACACGTAGTATATCAAACCTCTGGAAATATTGCAGTTACAGATGACGAAGCATTAAAATTTGCTGAGGTTTGTAATGATTTCACTGGTGGAAATCTTCCAAAAGATATCAACTTCAAATCTGTAATTGAATTTTTAAATAACAAATCAGAAAATCAAATCGATTCTCTGGAAGTTAGGAAACTAAAAGGATTAATTAGAAGAAGAGAATCTTACGCAGCAACAAGATACATTGGCTTAAAAGATGAAAACACACACTTTTTAGACCTTCCGTTTTATGAAACAGGACAAGTAAAAAAGAATCCGTTAGGGCCGGAAGATATTGCTATTGTAAAAGATATCATTGCTAAAATAAAACCGCATCAGGTATTTGCCGCAGGAGATTTGGCAGATCCACACGGAACGCATGAAGTTTGTCTGAATGCTATTTTTGCAGCAATGAAACAATTAAAACCAGAAAAATACATGGATGACTGCTGGCTATGGCTTTACAGAGGAGCTTGGCACGAGTGGGATATTCATGAAATAGATATGGCGGTGCCGCTTTCGCCGTCAGAAGTTTTATTAAAGCGTCATGCCATTTTATACCACCAGTCTCAAAAAGACAGGGTTATGTTTCAAGGAAATGATTCTCGGGAATTCTGGGTAAGAGCAGAAGATCGAAATAAAAATACAGCTGTTCTGTACGACGAATTAGGACTGGCAGAATACGAAGCTATTGAAGCTTTTAAACGTTTTGATTATTAAAGTTGTTTCTTAAGATTCGGGTGAGAGCGAATCAAACCACAAAATTCAGATAGACCTCAAAGCGATAAGTGAGGTAAGCAGAAGTCTTTCTGAGTTTTGTTTTTTCTAATTTAAATGGATGTTTCAGAAAAACATCCGACAAAAAAAAATAAAAATGAAATATTTATTTGTACTACTATTAGCGGGTGTAACAGCTGGTGCTCAAATTAAAAAAGAGCAGTTGAATCTTATGCCCTGGCCTCAGAATGTTGTTGTAAACGATGGAAATTTTACTTTAACCAAAAACTTTAAAGTTAATATTTCCGGAAATCCAAATCCAAGAATTTTTGGAGGAGTGACTCGTTTTTTGCGCCGATTAGATGGTAGAACAGGTATATTTTTCGAGCAGGGTTTTATTTCTAAACTAAACGAATTTCCAAACGCTGAATTGCAGATTAACTGTGATAAAAACGGCAAAATTGGTTTATACGAAGACGAAAGTTACAGCTTAGATATAAAATCAAATAAAATTACAATCAATGCAACCAGCGATTTAGGAGCTCTACATGGATTGGAAACGTTGTTGCAATTGCTGCAAAATGACAGTAAATCATTTTATTTTCCGGTATCACAAATCTCAGATTTTCCAAGATTTACCTGGAGAGGTTTAATGATTGATGCAGCAAGACATTTTCAGCCTGTAGATATTATCAAAAGAAATATTGACGCATTGGCAGCAATGAAAATGAATGTTTTTCACTGGCATTTGGTTGATGATCAAGGCTGGAGAATTGAAACTAAAAAACATCCAAAATTAATTGAATTAGCTTCGGATGGATTGTATTACACACAAGAGGAAATTAGAAATATCGTAAAATATGCCGATGAGCGCGGTATTTTAATAGTTCCCGAAATAGATGTTCCGGGTCACGGATCTGCAATACTTACGGCTTACCCGGAAATAGGAAGCAAAGTGATTACGCTGACTGGAGGAACTTCTGAAAAAAATATTCAGGGTACAGCAATTAGTACCTATGGAATTGAAAGAAATGCGGGGATTTTTTCGCCAACATTAGATCCTTCAAATCCTAAAACGTATAAAATCTTAAGTGAACTTTTTGACGAGGTATGCCCATTATTTCCCGGAGCTTATTTTCATATTGGGGGAGATGAGAACGAAGGGAAAGACTGGGATGCCAATCCGAAAATTCAGGAATTTAAAAAGAAACATAATTTAAAAACAAATCACGAATTACAAACGTATTTCACCATGCAGTTGGCTCCGATGCTTAAAAAACATGGAAAACAATTAATGGGATGGGAAGAAATTTTAACCAAAGATCTTTCAAAAGAAGCAATTGTACATTCGTGGAGAGGTCCAAATGAAGGAGTTACAGCCGGACAGTCATTAGTTGATGCTGTGAAAAAAGGCTATAAAACAGTATTGTCAAACGGATTTTATATTGATTTAATGTATCCGGTTGCAAGTCATTATTTGAATGACCCAATGCCAAAAAATGCCGATTTATCTGCTGAAGAAAAAGCAAGAATTTTAGGTGGAGAAGCAACAATGTGGACAGAACTTGTAACATCAGAAACATTCGATTCAAGAGTTTGGCCGCGAACAGCTGCAATTGCAGAAAGACTTTGGTCTGCAGAGAATGTTACAGACCTTGCCAGTATGCGTAAACGTCTTGAAAATGTTTCTTTTAGATTAGAAGAATTAGGATTGACACATATTAAAAACAAAGATGTTATTTTAAGAAATATCGCGAATAATCAAAATGTAGAATCTGTTAATGAGTTCTCTAATGTTTGTGAACCGTTAAAAGGATATACAAGAAACAAAGGCGGAACAGAATATCAAATGTATTCTCCGTTTACACTTTTTGCTGATGCGTGTACGCCTGATGCTAAAGAATCTTTAGCTTTTAATGATGCAGTAACACAATATTTGGCAAATAAAACAGAAGATAACAAAGCAAAAGTGGCATCATTTTTTAATAAATGGATTGCCGTAAATAAAAGTTTAATAGAGCTGAGTGCAAATGCACCTTTGGTGCAGCCAATTTTGCCTTTGTCTAAAAAATTAAGTGATGCATCGCAGGAATTACTGCTTGTTTTAGATAATAAATCGACTTTAAAAACAGCAGATTTAAAAAGTTTAATAGAGCAATGCAATACAAAAGATCATGCTGACGTAGAGCTGTCGGTTTATGAAAGTTTAAAGAAATTAATTTAAGGTTTGGTTTGAATTAGTATTTAGCAAGTTTAAGTTACCGCTAATGTTTTGAGTGCTAATTATCTCTGCCAGAAATATCTGGTAGAGGTAATTATGTTAAACTTTATAAATCCCTTTTTAAACTTCGAATAATAAAATATAAAAAATAACCACTAACGGAGTATTAACATTTTAAAACCAAATAGAAAGAATACCTAAACATGACAAAAAAAGAGTATAGATTGATGAGTCGTCCCAAATTTATCATTTGTATTTAATATTAATTTTTTAAAAATTATAAATAAATATCAGTCACTACTATTTGCTATTGATTATGAACAATCAGTAATAGTAATATTTATCTATAGAATTTAATTTGAGTTTAACACAGCCTTCCAACCTGAGTTGAGCGAAACCCGGCAGTAATACTGCTGCGGCCCAATTATTTATTTTCTATTAACCAATATTTATTAATTATGAAACATTATTACAGATTGCTCTTTTTGTTATTGTTTCCATTGCTTGCGTTGGCCCAGCCCGCCCACGGAAAAAAAGTAGTGGGGTATTATGCGCAATGGTCTATTTATGCCCGGGATTTCAACGTTCCGAAAATTGATGGAAGTAAAATAACGCATTTAAATTATTCTTTTTATGGTACAACGTATGATCCGGCACATCCGGAGAATACAAAATTAAAATGTTTGGATACCTATGCCGATTTTGAGCATATGGAAGGTGGAATCCCGTGGGATGCTCCGGTAAAAGGAAATTTTTATGACTTGAAAAAGTTAAAAGAAAAGTATCCTCATTTAAAAGTCTTAATTTCTGTAGGAGGCTGGACAAAAGGCCAGGACTTATCTCCAATTGCCGCAAGTCCTGTGGCAAGAGCTGCCTTAGCTGCAGATATGGCAAACTTCATTGTAACTTACCCTTTTATTGATGGTTTTGACATCGATTGGGAATACCCTCTTTCTGGTGGAACTGACGGAACAGAAATAGTGAATGGTTCGCCTGTTCCTCCGCAAAAATACAGCCCTGATGATAACAAAAATTTAGTGCTTTTATTGAAAGCAATGCGCCAGGCAATGCCAAATAAACTGGTTACAATCGCAGCAGGAAACAATGTTCGAAAAGTATCGCAGCAATATTTGGGGCCAAACAACAGATCTCAATACGGAATGACAGAAGACATTTCTACTTATTGCGATTATATCACTTATTTCGGATATGATTTTGGTGGAAACTGGTATGATAAAACATGCTACAATGCTCCTTTGTATGCAAGTGGAAATCCTAACGATCCTTTGTATGGTGCAACACAATCTGAATCACTGGACGAATTGACTAATCAATATCTAAATGTGATTGGTTTCCCTGCCAATAAATTAATCATGGGATTACCATTCTACGGAAAGAAATTTGATCATGTAGCGACAAATTCAACAAATGGGTTATTCGTTTCGGCTCCAAGAGACATCGTTGGAGGATGTACCAATCCTCAAAACCCTATCGGAACTTGGGATGGTTCAGGAGCGTGCGAGCGTTCAGGAAGTATCGAAATTTGTGATTTAGTTGGAAATCCGGTTACAAACTCTCATGCTTACTTAGATCCAAATACAATGCAGGTTACACCAAGTGCTGCTTCTGCAGGATGGGTTAGATATTTTGATAATACGACTAAAGTTCCTTATTTATATAATGCTGCTAGAAAAGAGTTTATTTCTTATGAAGATAAGCAGTCGATAGATTTAAAAGTACAGTATATAAAATCAAGAAACTTAGCTGGAGGTATGATCTGGGAATTATCTCAGGATACAAGAGGCTCAATTCCAAATTCATTATTAACTCAGGTTGATACTTCTTTTGGAAGCGTTGTTCCGGGAACAGTAAGTATTTCTGGTTCCGCAAAAAACGGATCAGCTTTAGTTACAGATGTTACAGTTGAATTGCGTAATGCAAGTAATGCAGTAATTCAAACAGTAGTTTCTGCTACAGGTAATTTTGCATTCAACAATTTAACTTCTGGACAAAACTATACACTTACAGCTTTAAAAACGACTTATACATTTACTCCGGTAACACTGACAAATGTTACAGTTAACCAAACAGGAGTTATCATTAACGGAACACAGCCAACTTATACAGTAAGTGGAACAGTTCTTAACGGATCGACTCCAGTTTCTGGCGTAACAGTTTCTGCAGTTTCAGGAAGTTCAACATTAACAGCAGTTTCAAATGCAAGCGGAGTTTACAGCGTTCCAGGTTTAACAGCTGGATTAAATTATACAGTTACAGCTGCAAAAACAGGATTCTCTTATACTCCGGCTTCAACAGTTTACAATGCAATTGATGCAAATAAAACGTTGAATTTTACGCAAGGTACAGCAGTTGTAACATACACAGTAAGCGGAACAGTTCTTAACGGAACAACTCCGGTTTCTGGCGTAACGGTTACAGCAGCTTCTACAGCAGGAAATGTTACAGCAACAACTAATTCAAGCGGAGCTTACACACTTACTTTGGCTTCTGGCGGAAATTATACGGTAACTGCTGCTTTAACAGGACAAACTTTTACTCCGGCTTCGACAGTTTATTCTAACTTAAATGCGAATAAGACGTTAAACTTCACTCAGGACGTTGTATCAACGACAAACAAAATTAGTGGAACAGTTAAAAACGGAACAACTCCAGTTGCTGGTGCAAAAGTAGAAATCGTTTTACCTTGGACAGATAGCACACATAACTGGAAAAGTGTTTTGGCAACTACAGATGCACAAGGAAAATATAGTTTTGACAATTCAGTTGTAGCAGGTTATACACAAATTTTAAGTTTGAAATTAAATTCTTGGGAAAACGGAGAAACAGCTTATTTTCCAAATAATCTGGCAAACTTCCCAGTTCCGGCAAACCCAACGGTTTATAACTTTAATACAAGTTCTACAGCAAAAGCTGCACAAGTTCAGGCAAACTTAATTAGCGGAACTGTTAAAAACGGAACAACTCCGGTTGCTGGTGCAAAAGTAGAAATCGTTTTACCTTGGACAGACAGCACACATAACTGGAAAAGTGTTTTAGCAACAACAGATACATCAGGAAATTATACTTTCGATAATTCAGTTGTAGCAGGTTATGCACAAATTTTAAGTTTGAAATTAAATACATGGGAAAATGGCGAACAGACTTATTATCCTAATAACTTAGCCAACTTTGCAGTTCCAACAACGCCAACGGTTTATAATTTTAATAGACAAGCGGTGGTTACGACTAAACCAGTAGTTACCATTACAGCACCAACAGCTTCGGCAATTGCTATAAATTTAGGATCAGCAATTAATTTTGTTGCAACTGTTGGATTAAGTGCTGCAGATGCTACTACAATCTCATCTGTTGTATTTAGTTTAGATGGACAAACTATAAGTGCTAGCAATTCATCAGGAACTTATACAGCGGCTTGGACGCCAGCAGCAAATCAGTTTGGAGTTTCTCATACTTTAACCGTTACGGCTACTGCATCAAACGGAACAACAGAGTCAAAAACATATAGTTTTACATTAACTTGTTCAGGTTCAAACTGTCCTAATTCATTACCTGTAATTACATGGAATTCACCATCTGCTACTGTATACCAAAATTCTTTCCAGGCTGTGCCAATTTCAGTTACAGCTGTTGATAGTAACGGATCGGTTTCAGGTGTTACGATTACCATAAATGGAGGTACATTTAACATGACAGCAGGTACAAATAATACCTATACGTATAATTTTACACCATCTGCTTATCAGGATTATCCAGTTGTTATCAAAGCAACCGATAATCAATCTGGTGTAACTACATTAAACAATACCATTAAAATTGCTCAAGTAGGTACAAATAGATTCATTCCGCTTCCTTCTAAAATTATTTTAGGATATGCACATTCTTGGGAAAATGCTGGTGCTCCATTTTTATATTTTTCTCAAATGGTAGGAAGTAAGTTTAACGTAGTTGATTATTCTTTCGTAGAAACAGTTAATCGTGATGGTTATACACCAGTATTAACTACAAATGACAATAGATATTTGACCAATGGTGTTTTCAATAAACAATTGTTGAAAAATGATATAAAATCATTAAGAGATAGTGGCGTTCCTGTTATTGTTTCTATTGGAGGTCAAAATGGTCATGTTGTTTTAGAGAATGTAACTCAAAAAAATATTTTTGTTAATGGTCTAAAAGCAATTATCGATGAGTATCAATTTGATGGAGTTGATATTGATTTTGAAGGCGGATCAATGAATTTTAGTGCAGGAGGTTTAAGAGATATTTCTTATGCGGGTATTTCTGCTTATCCAAGATTAAAAAACGTAGTAGATGCTTTCAAAGAATTAAAAGCTTACTATGGGCCTGGATTCTTATTAACGGCAGCTCCGGAAACACAATACGTACAAGGCGGATATTCTACCTATACAGATACTTTTGGTTCCTTCCTGCCAATCATTCAAAACTTACGTAATGAATTAGATTTGTTAGCGGTACAATTGTACAATACAGGAGGAGAAAACGGATTAGATGGTCAATATTACGGTTCAGCTAAGAAATCAAATATGGTTACAGCCTTGACTGATATGGTTATAAAAGGATATAACATTGCTTCAACAGGAATGCATTTTGATGGTTTACCAGCTTCAAAAGTTCTTATTGCATTACCGGCTTGTCCGAGTGCAGCAGGCAGCGGTTATTTAACACCGCAAGAAGGAATAAATGCTATGCATTATTTAAGAACCGGAACTACTTTTTCTGGAAGAACATACACTATGCAGCCAGGCGGGCCATATCCTTCTTTAAGAGGTTTAATGACTTGGTCTGTAAACTGGGATGCATCTTCTTGTGGTAATTCATCTGAATTATCTAAAGCATATGCGGCTTATTTCGCTTCGCAGTCAGCTGCAAAAACATTAGCACTTGATGATATTTCTTCAAAAAATACTGCAACGATTGCATATTTTAAAAACAATGCATTATCAGTTTCAAATGAAAATGAAGAGATCGTTCAGGTAGATGTATTCAACATAGTTGGACAAAATTTAGTAAGTCACAGAAATGTTCAAAACAATAAAGAAGTATTGCTTCAAAGTCATAGTTTCTCATCTAAACAATTGTTTTTAGTTGTAGTAACAGACAAATCAGGAAACAAGAAATCATTTAAAGTAATGAACTTTTTAAACTAGAATAAAATGATTGAAAATTTAGAAATAAAAATATTGGGACGGTTAAAATTGAGTTTGGTTATTTATTTTTTAATCTGATTTTTATTTCGAATAAATGCCGTGAATTGAGGTGATTTGTTATTTGGTTTTCACCTTCAGGAGCGCATTATGAACCTGGCAATTATATTGTCAGGTTTTTTTATGTTTAAAAGTAAAGTAACCACAACGAATAGTCGTTGCGAGGAATGAAGCAGCCACACTAACAATTGATTAAGCAAGTGAGATTGCTTCGTTCCTCAGAAAGACATTGCATGAAAAAAAATCAGTACTTTTGACTTCAGAATTATCGTATAAAACTTCATGAAAAAATCAATCACCATTATAATTACATTTCTAATTTTTACTTCTTCTTTCGCTCAAAATAAATTCGGAAATCCAGAAGTAAATCCAATTCAAATTCAAAAAACTTTCAGCGATTGGTCAATTTATCAAAGCAAAAAAATAATGCTTTCCAGAGATTTTACTGCGCTTGATTCTTCTTCAAAAGAAATTTCAAAAGAAGCTTTTTTAGATCAATTAGCAAACGGAAATTTTATTCCGATTAGATTAAAATCAGAAGATGCAGTTTACTATTATAAACTCTTCAAAATTCAGCCAAAAACAGATACTAGTATAAAAGCTACGATCAATCAAATAGGTTTTGATGCGCTTAAAAATTATAAGATGGAAGGAACGGCTTTTCCGCCATTTTCATTTAAAGATTTAGACGGAAATGTAGTTTCAAACGAAACTATGAAAGGTAAAATAATCGTAATAAAATGCTGGTATATACATTGTACGCCATGCATAAGAGAATTTCCGCAGGTAAATAAACTTACAGAGGAATACAAAGACCGAAAAGATATTCTATTTATAAGTTTAGCAGAAGATTCTCCAGAACAATTAAAAGCATTCTTAGCCAGAAAACCACTTTCGTATTCAGTAATTCCAAATATGAAAGAATACATGAATGAATCTTTACAGCTAAATTCATTTCCAACACATTTTATTCTAAATAAAGAAGGATTAATTTCTAAAGTCCTGCCCAATTTCGAAAGCTTAGAAGTGGCGCTGGCTAAAGAAAGTAAGCTGTAGATTTTTGAAACCATATAAGTTCATATAAGAGATTATAAGTTTGATTTAAATGAACTTATATCACTTATATGATAGAAATTGATTCTTCTCAATTGTAAGTTAAACTTTAATAAACTTATATCACTTATATGGTGAGAAAAATTAAACCTTTTTCCGTACTTTTGCACCAAAATTAATTAAAAAGACATTCATGTTAACAGTCAATAATTTATCAGTTCAATTTGGCAAACGAATTTTGTTTGACGAAGTAAATACCACATTCACTCACGGAAATATTTACGGCGTTATTGGAGCCAATGGTGCTGGAAAATCTACTTTCTTAAAAGTTATTTCGGGTGATATCGACCCAACTTCCGGGCATATTCATTTAGAACCGGGAAAACGTATGTCGGTTTTAAACCAAAATCACAACATGTTCGATGAGCATACCGTTTTGGAAACCGTTTTAATGGGAAATAAAGTTCTGTACGCTGTTAAAAAAGAAATGGATGAACTTTATTTGGATTATAATGACGCAAATGCAGACAGAATAGGGGAATTACAAGTTCAGTTTGAAGAAATGAACGGCTGGAACGCTGATTCTGATGCTGCGGCAATGTTGTCTAACTTAGGAATTAATGAAGAGTATCATTATACCTTAATGAGCGATATGGAAGGAAAAATGAAAGTTCGTGTGCTTTTGGCACAGGCACTTTTTGGAAATCCAGATTTGCTTATTATGGATGAGCCTACCAACGATTTGGATTTCGAGACAATCGCCTGGTTAGAAAATTTCTTAGCAAACTACGAAAACACTGTAATTGTAGTATCTCACGACCGTCACTTTTTAGATGCGGTTTGTACACATATTTCTGATATTGATTTCGGAAAAATCAATCACTATTCAGGAAACTATACATTCTGGTACGAGTCTAGCCAATTAGCAGCAAAACAACGTGCACAGCAAAACAAAAAAGCAGAAGAGAAGAAACAAGAGCTGGAAGAATTTATTCGTCGTTTTAGTGCAAACGTAGCGAAATCTAAACAAGCAACTTCTCGTAAAAAAATGATTTCTAAATTGAATATTTCTGAAATCAAACCTTCAAGCCGTCGTTACCCTGCGATTATTTTCGATCAGGATCGCGAAGCCGGAGATCAGATTTTGAATGTAGAAAACTTATCTGCTTCTGTAGATGGTGAGCTTTTATTTAAAGATGTTGATTTGAATATGGCAAAAGGAGATAAAATTGTTCTTTTCTCAAAAGATTCACGTGCAACAACAGCTTTCTACGAAATTTTAAACGGAAATCAAAAAGCAGATTCTGGAACTTTTGATTGGGGAATTACAACAAACCAAGCATATCTTCCTGCTGAAAACCATTCTTTCTTCGAAAATGATTTAACTTTAGTAGATTGGTTACGTCAATACGCTAAAACAGAAGAAGAGCGTGATGAAGTATTTATTAGAGGTTTTTTAGGGAAAATGATTTTCTCTGGTGAAGAAGCTTTAAAAACAAGCCGAGTTTTATCTGGAGGAGAAAAAGTACGTTGTATGCTTTCAAGAATGATGATGGAACGTGCTAACGTTTTAATGCTTGACGAACCAACAAATCACTTAGATTTGGAGTCTATTACAGCTTTCAATAACTCATTGAAAAACTTTAAAGGTTCTGTAATTTTTACAACGCATGACCACGAGTTCGCGCAAACTGTTGGTAACAGAATCGTAGAATTGACACCAAACGGAGTAATCGACCGTTACATGACATTTGACGAATATCTTGATGATGAAAAGATTCAGGAACAAAGAAAGAAGATGTATAATCTTTAATCTATAAATTACAAATATTAAAAATCCCAAATTCTAATTAAATAGAATTTGGGATTTTTTTTAGTTTTATTTACCTCCGAAAACTTTAGCGAAAATCCAGATAATAATCGCAATAATAAAAATTACGATAAAAATTCCGAATCCCATTCCGGCTTTAAAAATGTCTCCAATAACTTCGCAGCTTGCAAATGAAAATAGTATAACAAATACCATTAACAATCTTGTAATTTTATTTTGCATGACCCTGAGTTTTTAAATTGTTTATTAAAATTACTTCAGAAATCAGGAAAATGCCTTATACAATTTTTGGAAAAAGTTTTAGGATTTGGATTCTAGTTTTACAGGTTTTTTTGCGAATGTTTCAAGTCCATCTCTTTGATGAAAGAATTTCGATTAAAATTTTTTACAAATCCTGACTTTTCTCCTTTTTCTAATTCTTTAATTATATTTTCTTTTTTGAACATTTTTTTTCTGATTTATACTTTGAAGACATTAAAACAAATACCTTTTATTATTAGCGCTCATAAACAGAGGAAAATATCCGCTTAGATTCTTTTGACCAACGGCAACGACTTTTAGTTCGGCATTTTCTTTTGCAACCATAAAATAGTCTGTTCCAAATAAAACCCGCTCTGGGAGGATAAGGCCATTTTTTAAATCACCAGATAACTGTATCATACAATTTTCATCGCACAATGAATACGAAATATCTGTAAATGTATTAGGATATTTTTCTATCAGGATTTTTTGTTTGATAATGTCATACCATGATGTTAGATTACCTTCCAGAGTTTTTGCTGCCTGATACAATTTGGCACTTTTTGCATCTGGATTTTTTACACCCAATATTTCAATATCTCCTCCCATATGCGCAATGCAGAGTTTTAGTTTAGGGTATTTGTCTAAAACAGGAATATAATTTTCAGGATGTGAAAAAAGATTGCATGCTCGTGAATTTTCCCTAAATGATTTATCAGAAGCGTTTTTGTATTTAGAAATACGCGCAGTAATTACGGGCATTAAAGGATGCGCCGGATTGACTGATGTTGGATTATCAGGAATAACCGACCAGACATTTTTGCCTAAATAATAACTGCCGCCACGAGTACAATGCGTCATAACAGGAATATTATTTTTTTCGGCATATTGATAAAGACTGTCCAATCGTGCATCAAAGGGGAAAAAGCCATTTGCAGGATATAATTTAATTCCAACAAAGGTTTTACTTTCAATTGCTTTTTTAAGATTTTCGAGGTTTTTAATATCCGGATTTCTGGGGTCTATGCCATAAAAAGGGAATAATGTACTTGGGTAAGTTTTTTTCAATTTGTAGATATCCTGTATTTGTGAATTGAAATCTTTTTCGGGTTTTTTGTCGGGATCACTCATATAATCCATATCGATAGTGAGTGCGACTATTTTTATTCCGCTGTATTCAGAGTTATCATAAGCTCCTTTCAAGTCAAGAAATACCTCTTCCTGCGAAGCCATAACACCAATTTTTAGGAATTGTAAAATTCTTTTCGGAATTAAATTTCCCAATTTTGTAATTAACCAGGAGACTGGTCGGGTTAATATTAACCATTTAAGAAAGGTAGAAGCTCCGTCTCCAAGTTTGGCCGCTACCTGTAAAAAGTCTTTTGGGGCACATTTTCCTGTAAAGATGTGCGAATGAATGTTGTATATATCGTTCATGATTGTATAATTTTAAGATGGTTTTATTCCGGCTCTTCTAATGTTTATTGCTTTTACCATAACTTCAAACCAAAAAGGCGCTCCAAAGCTGAGAGCAAATGCTGAAATTATAATTCCACAAATCCACCACAAGAACATTGGCAAAAACTTTTCTTCTTTTGAATTTAAAAAATCAGAATTATATCCAATTGGAAGAGAGCTATCTTCTATTTCAGTAATTACTGATTTGATACTTTCTATATTTTTAGCAATATCAACCGAATCAATTTTTTGAGCATTAATTTTATTTTCAAGTGCCTTTTTTTCGGCTATTAACACAAGATCTTTGCGATACTTATCATCAGTATTTAATTTTTTAATTAGAGTAATAGAATCAACATTCAGCGCCAGGCAAACTAATAAACTTATAATAAAGAGGCTTCTTTTTGTTTTTGTTTTATACCAGCCGCTTACTCTGGCCATATAATCATCAAACCAATCTGCAATTTTTTTCTTTAATTCGGTATAGTTTTCCGTTTTTTCATAAAATGCCCTTAAATAACTTTTTAATGGACTGTAGTTCATTTGTTCAAGTCCTTTTTGAAATCTCTTATAAGGATCTTCAATGCGTTCTTCGACCAGTTTAACATCTACTAAATTTGCAGATCCTTTAGGATCAAAAATATTTTCAAATTTTGTAGTTTCAGATTGACTCCCAATAATATCAATCAAGGCATCAGCAAACATATCAGACGAAATGTACTGCGGGTAAGAATCCCTGTTTTTTTTAAGCTGATCGATACTAAAGTGGCTGTATAAGCTGGCACCGTAGCTTTTGTTCACAGGATCGTTTAATAATTTAAGAATTGTTTCGTAAAGAAAACGGCCTCTTTTTTGGGTTTTGTAGGAGTACCATTCAAAGAGTAACGAAACAAGGGTACTAAAGAGAAAGTAAAATAAACCTAACGCAATTAGTATTTCCAAAATTTTAGATACTTGCATAGATAATTTGTTTTTGGTTAAAAATAGATTAGTTTAATTTTGGTTAATAAGAAAAACCACAGCTAATTTATTTAAACAAAAGTTAAATTATTATTTGTAAGGTAAATATTTCACTTTATCGAATCTAATTTGTTATTTGGTGATTAATTCGTGAATGAAAAAGACTACATTATAAAAATATTAACATTTTAAATTGAACTATAATTAATTTATTATTTTCAATTGTTAAAATGGTTAAAATTTGCAAGAGTCAGATTTCAATCTGTTTTTATAAAATCTGATGAATAAAAAATGAGGTTGTATCAAAAGTCGACACAGCTCTTTTACTATAATTATTTTGTTTGTTTTTAGTGATTTAATTGATCACTTTTTGATATCCGATTTATCATTCCATAGGAATGTTTCGTAGATAGAAAAAATAATTATCAGTCACATTTGCGTTCCATAGGAACGTTTGATCGATCAGATTATTAAAAACAATGTCAAAATCAAACGTTCCTACAGAACGTGAACCATTATAACAATATAATTTTCTACCAATGAAATGTTCCTACAGAACAAGGAAACATGTAAAATAACAAAGAGATTATGTCGACTTTTTATACAGCCTCATCTTTTATAATAGGGTGCATATTAAAATGAAATATAAAAATACATTCAATTTGTTGTAAACGATTTTGGTTATTGTGAAAATTTTATTGGGAATGTCGTTTGGGTTTACTTTTTAAACTTGTCCTCTTCTTGGTGGTTCAGGTTTCCATGGAGGAACAATAACATTTTTCTGAAAATTTATGTGCGTTTTTTTTGAGTGTAGTTTTACTTCAACGATATATTCTTGTGGTCCTGAATCAATAGTGTCAATTTTCATTTCAAAGTCACCATTTAAAGCTTTTTCTTTAGAGGATAACTCAATGTAATTCTTTCCAAGATCATTTTTCTTAATAATGTAACTTGCGATTTTTTCTTTTCCGCCAACAGAAATTAGGATTTGATTTTTGCCTCTAATAATTGTAATTTGATTTGCAATGCTAAAATGTTCACTAAGCGGATCAGATGATAGAATATCATTACCATCGATTACTATTTTAGTAAGAGTCCAATTGCCTTCTAAATTAATTTGTTTCGAATTCCAAATGATGAAAAAAACACCTAAAACTAGAAAAAAGCCAATTGCTAATATTTTGGTTATCTTCCACTTGCGTTTAGTAACTGGATGATCGATATGTGTAGATTTGTGAATAGCTTTCTTAAGAGGCATTATTTTAAATAAGGTTAAATAATTTCTTATGCTAAAATATAGCATTTAACTAAAATTGATTTTAAAAAAACGAGATTTCTTTTCTAAAAATATTTCCCCGCCCAACACCCCAACAAATAAATTCTGATTTTGTATATTTGCCCAACCAAACATTACAATTACTTATGAGCCAAAAAGTATTACTTAATTCAAAAGAAGTTACTATCATACTCCATCGTTTGGCTTGTCAGTTAATCGAAAAACATCTTGATTTCTCTGATACAATTTTAATCGGGATTCAGCCGAGAGGTGTTTATTTGGCTGAGCGTTTAAAGCAAATTTTAGAGAACGAATACAAAACTCCTGAAATTTCTTTAGGTTATCTTGATATTACTTTTTTTAGAGATGATTTCCGCAGAACCGATAAACCGCTTGAAGCCAATAAAACTCAGATAAATTTTATAGTCGAAGACAAAAAAGTCATTTTTATTGATGATGTTTTGTTTACCGGACGAAGCATTCGTTCTGCCTTAACTGCAATTCAATCCTTTGGAAGACCTTCAGAAATCGAATTGTTAGTGTTAATCGACAGACGTTTCAGCCGTAATTTACCAATTCAGCCTGATTACAGAGGCCGTCAGGTGGATGCAATTAATGGCGAAAAAGTAAAAGTGAGCTGGAAAGAAAATGATGGTGAAGATGTGGTTCACCTAGTGACAAATTAGTTTAATCGGTTAACCGGTTAATTGTTTAATCGGAAGGAACGATTAAACGATTGAAAAAATTAAAAAAGTTGAACCGTTAAATCGGTTAACTGTTAATCGTAAAGAAAGCGATTAAACGATTAAACAAATAAACAGTTAAACATTAAACATGAAAGAATTAAGCGTAAATCATTTATTAGGAATTAAATATATCAACGAGAATGATATTAACCTGATTTTTGAAACGGCAGATCATTTTAAAGAAGTCATTAACCGGCCAATTAAAAAAGTTCCTTCATTACGAGATATTACCATTGCCAATATTTTCTTCGAAAACAGTACCAGAACCAAACTTTCCTTTGAATTAGCGCAGAAACGTTTATCTGCAGATGTTATCAGTTTTTCTGCAGCGCAGTCATCGGTTAAAAAAGGAGAAACCCTGATTGATACTGTAAATAATATCCTTTCGATGAAAGTTGATATGGTTGTAATGCGCCACTCTAATCCCGGAGCGGCTTATTTTTTATCTAAAAATGTCAAAGCCAGTATCGTAAACGCCGGAGACGGAGCGCACGAACATCCAACCCAAGCTTTATTAGACAGTTATTCTATCAGAGAAAAACTGGGAGATGTTGCCGGAAAAAAAGTAGTTATTGTAGGTGATATTCTGCATTCGAGAGTTGCCTTATCTAATATATATGCTTTGCAGATGCAAGGCGCAGAAGTAAAAGTCTGCGGGCCAAAAACACTGATTCCAAGATATATTGAATCACTTGGTGTTACGGTTGAACCCAATTTACGCAAAGCTTTAGAATGGTGTGATGTTGCGAACATGCTTCGTGTGCAAAACGAACGTATGGATGTTAACTTCTTTCCATCAACACGAGAATATGCACAGCAATACGGAGTTGACAAACCGCTTTTAGATTCTCTTGGAAAAGAAATCGTAATCATGCACCCGGGACCAATTAACAGAGGAGTAGAAATTACATCTGAAGTTGCTGATTCTGATCATTCTGTAATCTTAAATCAGGTAGAGAATGGTGTAGCGATTAGAATGGCGGTTATTTATCTTTTAGCTTCTAAAATACAGTAGTTTAAAGTTTCATGTTTAAAGTTTCAAGTTTTGGAACGTGAATATCTGGATGTCACCCTGAGCGAAGTCGAAGGGATTTTACGTGACGAGGGCTTCGACTTCGCTCAGCCTGACAAACCTGAAACCTAAAACTTGAAACAACAAACAAAAAACTTCGTACCTTAGCGCTCTGAAAAATCAATTTTTATATTAGCCCCACAAATTATAAAATGAAAGTAGATCAAAAAGGACATACCGTTACCATAAAAGATACGCAAGGCGATTTTAATGGCTTTGTAGAAAAAGTAACGCAGCAGTTTAAAACCTTTGAAAAACAAAATATTATAATCGATTTGTCATCAGATTCTGAATTGACAGAAAATGATTTAAAAGCTTTTTTACCGCTGGTTAAGCTTCATAAAAAAGCAAAAAAATCGTTTGTAATTGTAGCTTGTGATCTTGATTTTAATGCTATTTCAGATAAATTAGTTGTTGTTCCTTCTCTTTTAGAAGCACACGATATTATCGAAATGGAAGAAATTGAAAGAGACTTAGGATTTTAATTTTAGATTTCTGATTTTAGATTTTAGATTTTTTTATGCTAAATCTAAAATGTTTTATCTATCTAGAATCTAAAATCAACAATCTAAAATCTAAAATGAAACTAACTATACTTGGCTGTTATGCCGCAACTCCCAGAACACTTACTAATCCGACTTCGCAGGTTTTAGAAATTAAAAATCGTTTGTTTTTAATTGATTGTGGAGAAGGGACTCAGGTTCAGCTTCGAAAGAATAAGATTAAATTTTCAAAAATTAATCACATCTTTATTTCGCATCTTCATGGGGATCATCTTTATGGATTAATTGGAACAATTTCGACTTTTTCTCTTTTGGGAAGAACGACTGATTTACATATTTATGGACCAAAAGGAATTAAAGAACTCATTCTTCTGCAATTAAAGCTGACAGAATCCTGGACAACTTATAGTCTGCTTTTCCATGAATTAGAGTCGAAGGAAAGTGAAGTTATTTTTGAAGATAATCGTGTTGTTGTAAAAACGATTCCGCTAAAGCATCGGGTTTATACAAATGGTTATTTATTTCAGGAAAAACCTGGAGAACGAAAGTTAAATGTCGAAGCAGCTCAGCATTATAATATTCATACGGCTTATTATCAAAAGATAAAAAACGGAGGAAATGTTACGCTGGATGACGGAACTGTAATTGAGAACGAAAAATTATCTTTTGACCCAATTCCGGCAATGAGTTATGCTTTTTGTTCGGATACGGTTTATAATGAAGATGTTATTCCGATTATTGAAAATGTAGATGTTTTATACCACGAATCTACTTTTTTAGAATCAGAAGCTCCTTTGGCATTAAAAACACTGCATTCAACAGCAAAAGAAGCTGCAAGGATCGCTTTAAAAGCAAATGTGAAGCATTTAGTTTTAGGTCATTATTCAACACGTTACGACGGAATTGAGCGTTTTAAAGAAGAAGCCGAAGAAATTTTCCCGAATGTTCTTTTGGGAGATGATGGGTTAAGTTTTGAATTTTAATCTAAGGTTCTAAGGGGCTGAGGGACTAAGATGCTAAGTTTAGGAATGTAAACAACGGATGTCACCCTGAGCGGAGTCGAAGGGTTTTTGCAGCAAGAGAGGCTTAGACTTCGCTCAGCCAGACAAACTTGAAACTTGAAACAAAAAAAATCTAAAATCTAAAATCTGCAATCTAATATCTAAAATCAACAATCATGAGTGATTTAAGCAATTATAGAAAATCTTACGAAAAGAGTGAATTATTAGAAACTAATATTCCCGAAGATCCCATTAACCTTTTTAACCGCTGGTTTCATGAAGTGGAGGATTTTGGCGGAAGCGGAGAAGTAAACGCCATGACGGTTTCGACAATTGGTTTGGATGGATTTCCAAAATCACGTGTCGTTTTATTGAAGAAATTTTCTGAAGAAGGATTTATATTTTATACCAATTATGATTCTGAAAAAGGAAAAGCAATTACAGCGAACCCAAACGTTTGTTTGTCATTTTTTTGGCAGGAAATGGAACGTCAGGTTATTATAAAAGGAATTGCCCAAAAAACTTCTGAAATTATTTCTGATAATTATTTTGATTCCCGTCCTGACGGAAGTAAGCTGGGAGCGATTGTTTCTCATCAGAGTGAGGTTATTCCGTCGAGGGCTTTTTTAGAAGAGAACTTAAAGAAACTTGAAGCTGAGTTTGAAGGAAAACCAATTCCAAGACCTGAGAATTGGGGCGGATTCATTGTAACGCCGCTGCAAGTTGAATTTTGGCAGGGAAGACCTAACAGATTGCATGATAGAATTCGCTATACAAGCCAGTCTGATTTTTCATGGAAGATCGATCGTTTATCGTCTTGATTGTAAGAATTTTATATATTTTTAAGAAATTTTAATGTATTTTGTCGATTATTTTTGTAGTTTACCGACAAATTGAATACGTTTGGACAATAAAACAGAGAAAATTGTCACATAATAATTTTAAAGAATTTGCCCCAACATTTACTTTAAAGCTTTAAACTACTACTGATTATGAAAAAGATTATGTGCGCCATGGTGTTCATTGTGATGTCTATCACAATGAACTCATGCTCTGCCGATAGCGCCGAAGGGAATGAAAGTAAAAGTAGTACTTCAACAGAAAAGATAATTACAGACTACAGCTACAACGCGTCTGAATTAGAAACAATGCAGTTAATAAACGATTACAGAGTAAGTATTGGTTTAAATGCATTGGAAAAAATCAATTACATTTCTTATAAATGCGAAGAGCATAACAAATACATGATCGACAATAATGTTGTTAATCATAATGATTTTGTGTCTCGTTCAAACAATATTATAAGCGTTCTTGGTGCCAAAAAAGTTGGCGAGAATGTTGCTTACAACTACAAAACATCGGCCGCAGCAGTTAAATCATGGCTGGAAAGCCCGGATCATAAAGAAAATATCGAAGGAGATTATACTCATTTTGGTATTTCGGTTACTACAGATGCTGCCGGGAAAAAATATTACACCAATATATTTGTTAAAATTTAAAAGAGAACATTTGAACTGGTTGGTTAGTTTTCGCTGCATTCTTGAGTTGCAGCGTTGTTTTTTTAAAAAAGCTGTCTATGAATAATAGACAGCTTTTTAATTATTGATGGCTTGGTTTTGAAATTTATAATCCTGTAATAATAAACTCGCTTCGTCTGTTCATTTGGTGCTCTTCTTCAGAACATTTTACATCATCAGAACATAAATTTACAAGCTGTGTTTCTCCATAACCTCTTCCGGTTAAACGATTTATAGCAACTCCATTGTTTATGAGCCATGCTATGGTTGATTTTGCTCTTCGGTCTGATAATGCTTCATTATATTGATGTGAAGCCCTGCTGTCTGTATGGGAACGAATGTCTAATTTCATTGTTGGATTTTGTTTTAAGACATCGAGAATTTTTTCTAAATCTAAAGCAGCTTCTGTTCGAATGTTAGATTTGTCTAGATCAAAATAAATCATTTTAATACCAAAACATTTTCCTAAATCGTCTCCTATAGTAACTTTACAGATAGATTTTTCAAGAGCAATAGGAAGATTGGTTTTTCCGGTTTCTTTTGGTATTGTTATGCTGACTTCTTTAGTTGCGTATTCCGGTTTCTCTGCCCGTACATAATAAGTTTTTCCGCACTCGACATCAAAACCGTACAGTCCGGCTGCATCTGCAACAGTTGAATTTTTTATTCGCTGCATGCCATCATATAAGGTAACTTTAGTTCCGGGAAGAATAATTCCGGTTACAGCATCTGTAATTACACCGCTTAATTCCTGAATACATTTTAAACGTTTGGTTTCTAGAAATTTGTAAATATCATCAGAACCGAGTCCGCCGTCTTTATTAGAAGAAAAATATCCTCTTCTTGAAACTGGATCAATGATATAAGCAAAATCATCTTTAGGCGAATTAATATCGGCACCTAAGTTTTGAATATCACTTATAGTTCCGTTATTTTCAATTTGGCCCACAAAAACGTCCAGACCTCCAAGTCCGGGATACCCGTCTGAGGCAAAATAAATTTCGTTTTCACTTGTTACATACGGGAACGTCTCTTTTCCTTCAGTATTTATTCCTTTTCCTAAATTTTCAGGTGTTCCAAAGCTGCCGCTGCCGTTAATGTTAACTTTGTAAATATCAGACTGACCAATTGAACCCGGCATATCTGAAGAAAAGTATAATGTTTTTTCGTCAGGACTTAATGCTGGGTGAGCTGTATTGTAGTTATCACTCGTAAAAGGGAGTGCGGCTACGTTTGCCCATTTTCCATTTTCGAGACTGGCCTTATAAATTTTTACTAAAGTAACGTTATTAGCATCTTTTCCTTTTTTGCCATTAATATAATTGTTTCTTGTAAAGTAAACAGTATTTCCATCTTTAGTAAAAACAACTGAAGATTCATGAAATCTTGTATTTACGGTAGATCTGATTTTATTTACTTTAGAAGTTGAACCGCTTTGAGGATCCAGATCGGAATCGTAAATGTTAGTAAAATATTCGCCTGTCCATTTGTGTTTTCGCTGGCTGAAGTTTCCCGTGTCTCTTGCAGATGCAAAGTATATTTTATTATTATAAATAAAACTTCCGTAATCAGAATATTTAGAATTAATTCCTGCATCTTCAATAGTATAACGCCCGGAATTTGCTTTAATCTTGTCAAGATAATTCATGTTTTCTCTATAAAGCTTTCCTCTCGAGTCATTTTTGAATTTTGCATTGAACTCGTCAAGAATTCTACTTGCTTTAGCTGTTTTTCCGGTTGCTTTTAGGGACTGAGCATATCTGTAATAATATTCGGCTTCGGGAGATGTGTTTATGCTGAATAATTCTTCATACCATTTGACAGCTCCTTCAAAATTAGAGTTAAAGTAATAAGAATCGCCTAGTTTTCTGAACAGATCTTCAGACTTGTATCCTTTTGCAGCTACTCGTTCATAGGTTTTAATGACATCAACATAAGCATAACTGTCGTATTTTTTGGCACCAGCGTTTAATTTTGACTGCTGCGAATAGCTGGAAAAAACATTTAGAATTATTAAAATAAGAAGTGTAAAATTTTTCATAACTATTATTTTTAAAAGAAACGTGGAGTTACCATTTTGCTGGTGTTTTTGAAGAATTCGTAACGCAGATATATTTCATGCGATCCTGAATTATAATTATTTAGTTTTGTGGTTTCCCGGTCGTAACCGTATCCTAAATAGAGCCCGTCGGTGATTTGAAATCCAACAATTCCGCTTACAGATGCACTCCATCTATAAGAAAGCCCTGCAACAAATTTTTCAAAAAACATAAAGTTGGCAGAAACATCGACCTGCAGCGGTGCACCCTCGACCATTTTAATCAACGTGGCAGGTTTGAATTTTATGTATTGCAATTTGTCAAGATCAAATACATAACCGCCCATTAAATAATAATTGATTTTACTTTTATATATGGCAAAGTCATTATCATCAAATTTTTTGGTTTCGATGAAATTTGGAACTGATAAACCGATATAGGCTTTATCTGAATGCCAATATACACCTGCACCAACATTTGGTGAAAATTTATTATCTAAATCCTGAAACTGCGGATCTCCCTGATCTTCCGGATTTAGCTTACTAATGTCTAAGTTGAATAAATTGGCACTTCCTTTAATACCAAATGAAAGCTTGAAATCTGGAGATGTTTGAAGAGTATAAGATATGTCTGCAGAAACAGTTGTTTCATTTGTTGGTCCAATTTTATCATTTACTAATGATAAACCCACTCCTAAATTGCTATTGTTTATAGGCGAGTTTGCTGAAAAACTGGCAGTTTCCGGGGCTCCATCCAAACCTACCCATTGGGTCCTGTAGAGACCAAAGATGCTCAAAACACCTCTGGACCCTGCATAAGCAGGATTTACATTTATAGCATTGTACATATACTGAGTATATTGTGAGTCTTGTTGTGCATAACCAGAAATAGTTACAAACATAATGACGAAGAAAAATAATTTTGTTCTCATAGTAGATGTGTATTATTGATTATTACTCATTGATTTCTTAATTATTTTTCAATCAAAAAAGTCAATATTTTCGCTTTATTCAAAATTAAGAAATTTTTTACTATTTTTTTTGTAATACGCTATATAAGAATATGTTATATAGCGTATTTCTTGCTTTTTTATTTTGATAGATATAGATATCCGTCTTTCTCATTATTTTGAATTTCATTATTTCCATTTAATGATTTATAATTAAGAATGTAGAAATAAGTACCTGATGGCAATCCATCAGATTTCTTAACAGTGGTTCTGCCTCTGGATGTTCCATCAAACGCATTGGTTGTATTATTATAATTTGAAGTTTCAAATACTAATATTCCCCAACGATTATAGATTTCTACAGTATTTCCAGGGTAACAGGTCAAATCATCAATGCTGTCAATTACGAATACATCATTTATTCCGTCGCCATTTGGAGAGAAAGCATTGTGTACTAAAATGTTTCCACATGCTAAAACTTGGCAGTCATTATTAATTTCCATGTTTAACAGTATGCTTCTTGGACAATTCTCATCGACAATTTTATATTCGAATGTATAATTACCAAGTACGAGACCAAATGGATTCAAATCATTTCCCTGCAATGCATTAGTATTGTTTGTGTCAATCCAGGTTCCGGTTATTGGTGTGCCTTCCGGAAGTAAACTTGACAAGTTTACTAAGCTTGAGTCGTCATTGCACGCCTCACTGGTTATGTTAACAATTTCACTTGGAACAACTGTTATGGTCACAACTGCAGTATCACAGTTTTCTGCGATTAGTTTATCACAAATGCGGTAAGTGTAGGTATAAGTTCCGGCTGGTGTTAAACTTGAAACCGTTACGTTTCCTTGATTATCGATCGTGATGTTTGGATCTGTAGTTGCATTGTTTTCATTTTCTGCAAGCAATGTAAAATCTACCAGTTCAAGCGTTGCCGGAATTTGTCCTTTAAAATCATTACTCAGCACATTTCCAACTAAACCGAAGGTGTTACAGCCAATGTTTGTATATACATCGTCATTAGCAACAACTGGTGCTTCAATAGTAATAGTTACCGTTGCTGTATCGCAGTTTGAAGTTTGATCTGCTTCACAAATTTGATATACTAATGTAAGTGTGCCAACCGGAGCATTTGGTAAAACATCTACAGAACCATCTGTATTTAGTTGTAAAAACTCGTTTGGTGTTACTGTAGTAATAATTACGTCAGAAACAGTTACGGCATTGCCTTCAAGAGTATCATTTACGAGTACATTTAGAACATTTGTGGTAGTGTGATTAACTCCTGCAATAGGACCGGCATTATCATCATTGGCAGCAATATCTTGGTACTCTTTACAGTTTATACCAAAGTCGGCATCCAAATGAACTAAATCTTGCGGAGTAACAGTTACGATATAGCTGCTTGGGCTGGTTATTGAACATACAGTATGTAATTGGGTTTTACCAGTTTTAGCAGCTAAATTTGGAAGCACTTTTACAAGCCCTGTTACGCCCAAAGCTGTAGCCATAGCATCCAGATTTGCATCTTTAACTAATTTAATAGTATAATCTCCATACGGATTTTCACTATTTGGTCTGTCTCTCCAGAATCCCATAATTCCAATGATTACTTCTTTGTGATAACCGTTTGGCCCGTCAACTATAATATTTGGACTTAATGCATTTCCAAATCCTCCGGCGTTTAATTCACCTACATTTAATGGACCCTGATAGCTTCCGTCTCCATTTAAATCAATCCATTCCCATAAGCTGTAGTCGACCGCACCACCTGCATCAGGTATATTTTTAGTAACAACACCATCATTGTTAGCATCGTACCATTCGTCCTGGATTCCGTTGCTGTTTGCATCATACCAAACGTAATCACCTAAAACCGGCAGAGTTGAAGTTCCATAATTAAAAGTATGTTCCTGGAAAATACAATCTTCAAGAGTTGTAAAGAACAAACTTGAATCTACAGGATATAATTGATAAACACTATTTAAATTAGCATCCTGCACCTGAACTAAATAACTTCCTGCAGGCATTCCTGTAAAGCTGTATCCACCATCTGGTCCGGTTAAATGTAATAAAATAGGTCCTGTTGTAGTCCCTTGCGGAATCAATGTTACCATTACATTTGGAATTCCTGAATGGCTGTCAGCATTCATAACATAACCGGATATTTTTATGGTATAATCAGGCTGGGTAATAACAACTGTTGCAGTTGCAGTACAAGTTTGATTTTCGCCATTTACGGCAGATGTTGCTGTAAGAGTATAAGTTCCGGCAGGTAAATTGGTATTGCCAACAACTTCATTTTTATCATTTGTAATTACAACTGTTGACCCCGGACTATTGGTTACTAAAATTGAACCATCACTTTTTCCAAAACAGGTTACATTTGTAGCTATGCCTGTTACAGAAACTTTGTTTTCAACAGTAAAGGTTTGAACAAGTTCTGTTTTATTTCCAGAACAATCTGTTAGTGTATAAGTTCTGGTTAAGATGTAGGCATTTCCTTCACAGCCGCTTGCTCCGTTATTAGAATCACTAATTGTAATAGTTACGGTATTGCTGCAATTATCAGCAGCATCTATAATATCTTGCGGACTTGCTGCTGGAATATTTGCAATACTTTGTAAATCTGCAGCGTCTGCCGGAGCAGTTCCTGTTGGCGGAGTTGTATCTCTAACTGTAATAATTTGAGTATGAGAAATTGGATTTCCACTACAATCACTAGTAGACCATATACGTGTTAAAGTATAATCTGTACCACATTCATTCAGAATATTGCTTTTAGTTTCAGAGAATACGATTGGTAAATTTCCGCTGCAATTATCAGAAGCTTCAATGTTTGCAGGTTCTGGAACTGCATCGCAAGAAACTGTAATATCAGTTGGAAGATTTCCAGTAAAAGCTGGCGGAGTTGTATCTTCAATAGTTATTACTTGGATAAAACTATCGGTAACATTTCCGCAGTCATCTTTTGCAATCCAGCTATTTGTATATGTTCCGGCATTTAAACATCCTTCAGAAGCTGTAAACTGTCCGCTTGTTTTAGTATAACTTACTGTTCCATCGCAGTTATCTGTCGCAATTGGCACCTGAGTTTGAGCATTATTCAATCCTTCTGTATCAGTACATTGTAATGTTATATTTAGAGACCCTGCCTGAGTAGACCATACAGGAGCCGCTGTGTCTTCAATGGTGATAACCTGAGTAAAAGTATCAGAAGTATTGCCGCAGTTGTCTTTTACGGTCCAGGTGTTGGTATAGGTTCCGGCGTTTGAGCATCCCTCAGAGGCGGTGAACTGTCCGCTTACTTTTTCGATATTAGAAACATCAGCATCACATAAATCAGCAGCAGCAGGGAATAAAGCCTGTGCAGCAGCCAGAGCTTCGGCATTGCTGC
>NZ_JAJQXA010000014.1 GCF_021245985.1 Flavobacterium soyae
ATCTTTAAAGACTACTTTTGAAGCTATACACACACCGCAATTTAATCAAATTGCAAGAATTAGGAAAGCGAAAGCTTTCCTTTTTTTATGCCACAAAAAAAGCTGCCTCACTTTTGAGACAGCCTCTAAACTTTTTTAGATCAAATTTATTTATTGAATTATTAAACTAGCAACTTGAATTAATTAACCAAAACAATCACAAAATCAATAAAAAGTGCAATAAAAAATAATTCTTGTTTGTATATATTCGCATCCTCAATTGGGCAAATGAAAATTTATAAATTAATTATTATTTTAGGTTTTACAGGTTCTATTTTATCAGCACAGAATCTAAAAAAAACAGATCAGCAAACGCTGACCTGGATTCGTTATTATAATATTCTTCCTTTAACCGAAAAATGGGCTTTACATTCTGAATTTGATAACCGTAGTTTTGTGAATCCAATTCATCAAAATTTATTTGTTATACGATTACAAGGTCGATACCGAGCCGCAAAAACTATTGATTTGGGTGGTGGTTTTGCTTACTTCAACGTAAATACGCAGGACCCGAACGCTGATCCCGATTTTTCGATTCCTGAATATCGCATACAGCAAGATATTACTTTCATCAACGATATTGCAAAAATTACTTTTCATAATCGATTTCAGCTTGAAGAACGTTTTATACAGAAAGCGACAAGAACAGAACTTCTTGATAATTTTTCCTTTGCATACCGGTTTCGTTATAGGTTACAATCGACTTTTGATCTTTGGAAAAAGGAAAAACAAAGCTTAAAAGGAACAATTTCTGATGAAATTTTATTGAATTACGGAAAAGATAATAAACGAAATACATTTGATCAAAATCGTCTTTACGCTGCACTTCGCTATCATATTAATTCTAATATCGGCTTAGAATTAGGTTATCTAAAAAGTTTTCAAAGACGTGCCAGCGGTGTAGATTTTTATGACCGTGATATTATCCGATTTACTTTTTATCATAAGATTGATAGATTTTAGATTTTAGATTTTAGATTTTAGATTTTAGATTTTAGATTTTAGATTTTAGATTTTAGATTTTAGATTTTAGATTTTAGATTTTAGATTTTAGATTTTAGATTTTAGATTTTAGATTTTAGAAAAAAATCCTAAATCAAATTTCATTTGATTTAGGATTTTTTTCTATTCTATGTTCCTTTTGAACCTTTGTCTCTTTGCTTCTTTGTCTCTTTGCTTCTTTGCTTCTTTGCTTCTTTTGAGCCTCTGAACCTTCAAAAAAAACTATTCTCGCTGCCTTCTCTTCCCTCCTTTTTCAGATCCTGTGAAGTTTCCGATTTTATAAGCCATGGAAAACATTACATAACGCCTTAAAACGGTATTTTCTTCATCACGGATTGCTGTTGCAGAAATCGTTCGTGTCGCACTTAAATTTTGATTTAAAACATCATAAACTTTTACTTTTGCATACAGCTTTTTATCTAAAAATCCGTACGACAAACTAGTGTTCCATAAATAAAAATCTTTTTTGAAATCGCCAGAAATATTTGAATTATAGGTATATCCAAAATCATTTCCGAAGATTAAATTTTCCGGCCAGTACGTTGTCGTCTGCAAATTGATTCTGTGAACCACATTTGAAGTGGCATCTCGTGAATAATTTTCATATTTCGACTGATTGTATGATAAATTATAAGATGGTGCAATTGTTAATATTTCTCCGTAATCATAGGACAAATAAACTTTTGGTGTTATCGAAGTCGATTTTGCATTATATAAAACGGCATTTGTAAATCCTTTGTCAAAAGAATAGCCCGCGTTTAATCCTAAACCGTATCTTAAAGTATGCGCTCCGCCTTTTACCGACTGATTCCAGTTTGCGCCAATAGAGGCATTGTAAACGCCTGAAATATTTACGTAAGTTGTATTTCTTTTTCCGCTTTCGTCATATATAGAAGTCGACACAATATCATTATCATAATAATCTCCTTTTAAATATAAACTGTAACCAGAACGTGAACGGAAATCATAATTTTTGAAATTGAAATTTACACTGCTTTTTTCTATCGGATGTAAATTAGGATTTCCAACAATTGTATTCAGCGGGTTATTAAGGTTCACAACTGGCATTAACTGCGTTGCAGACGGCAATGCGTTTGAATAATCATATTTAAATGATAAATTTTTAGAACGCGTAAACTTGTATCTAAATAAGGCCGTCGCAAATGGCAATGCATATTTTTTACTTAAATCTGTTGCATTATTTAAATACAACGAATGATTATCAAAATTTACGATAGAAGTTCGGCTGTCAAGATTTAATGTAAACTTATTTTTTTGCAGTGTAACCCCAACTTTTGGTGTAACAGAATTTTGCATGGAGCTTGTATAATTAGTTAGAGACAAATTTAGATCACTATATTCCTGTGTATCAGTATTAAAATTAAAAGTCTTTTCATCATTTACACTAGTATTCCAATCAAAATCAGATCCAAATCTAACTCTTAAAGAATCAGTTATTGGTTCTGTATATTCAATATCTGCAGAATAGGCATCGCTGCTGTTTTTCTTTTTTGTCGTTTGATTTCTTTCATCATTTGGCTGATTGTCCTGATAAAAAATCGTTTCAGACAGATTCAAACCATTAGAATCCGTACTTGTATTATTATTGGTAAATACAAAGCTTAGATTTCGAGATTTCTTTTGAAAGGTTTTATTAAAGTTAATTGTGTTACCAAAATTAAGGTTATCACTTTCAGAATACGATTTAGAATTACTTTCGTTTAATGCATTTCCGTTTTCATCTTCAGAGAAACTTGATGAAGTCGAATTACTGTTTGTTCGCGATTGATTCAGTTTTGGTGCCACAACAATTCGCATACTTGGATTAATTTTATATTCTAATTCAAAATTTACATTATTTCCGGTACTTTCGTTTCTTGTTTTAGAATCGGCTTCGGTAATAATATTTCCAGTTGGTAAAAAACTAAGCTGATTTGATTTGCTGTCATTATTATTAATCGTATTCGAAAAATTATAACTTCCCATTGCCAGCAGGTCTTTTGTCCAGTCGTCAGAATAGTTAAGCCCGACTAGATTTGACTGTGTAATTCCCTTTCCGCTTCCGCCGGAATTTGAGCTGCCGCTTTTACTATTTCTTCCGCCCCCCATATTATCAAAAACATCATCCATAGAAAATCCGGTTGAATTGATATTATTTGAAGAAGCCAGCAGACTTATTTTTTGTTTATTATTAAAATAATTCAGGTTAACATTGGCTTCATAGCGGTCATTTGTACCGTAACCGCCCATTATTTTTCCAAAATAACCTTTGTTTTTCTTTTCATCAATAGTAATATTAATACTCGAAAAATCTGAAGTTGATTCCTGCTTTGCCAGTTCTTCTTTTTTGGTTTTAAAATCAGAAACCTGAATCTTTTTTATAATATCTGCAGGTAAATTTTTAATGGCAATAGCTCCGTCTTTATCAAAAAAGGTTTTTCCGTTTACTAAAACCTGATTAACCTCTCGCCCATTTACGGTAATTTTTCCATCATTATCGACATCAAATCCGGGTAATTGTTTCAATAAGGTTTCTACATTAGAATCTGGACGGACTTTATAAGACCCTGCATTAAATTCTAAAGTATCTTTCTTGATTGTTATGGGCGCAGCTTCAGTTTTTATAACCACATCATTTAAGGCGTTTACATTTTCAAGCATGTATATTTTACCAAAATCTTTACTTTCTGTAAGTCCTTTATATTCTTCAAAATAGGTTTGATATCCCATATAACTTACCTTCAAAAACACAGGTTTGTCATATTTTTTTATATCCATTCGAAAAACACCATTTTTATCTGTGGTGGCATATTCAATAACAGTAGAATCTTTAATTGTGGTAAAATAAACCGTTGCCATTTCCAGCGGTAATTGGGTATTTACATCTAAAATTGCTCCTCTAATAGTAATATCATTCTGTGCATGGGCGGTTAAGACGAAAAGGAATAAAACCGATAAAGATGAATAAATCTTAGTCATAAAAAAATTGGTTAGTTAGATGGTTAGATTACAAAAAAGCTAAAAGGTTTAATTGTAGTTTTTACATTTATTCATATAACGTGTCTTTTCTGCAGTTATTAAGATAACTAAAAATACGCCTAGGTTTTTATTTTAAAACATAAAATACTGGTTATCAAAAATTTAAACCCCATAAAAAAGGGTAAAACTGCCCTTTTAAAAACAGTATTTAGCCTTACTTCTATTTCATCAAAATACAAAAACTTTGCGACTACAATAAAAGGAGAATTCAGAAAATCCTAAAACAGAGTATGACAGAAAAGTCGAAAACTGATAAGAGTAGGCAACTTAAAAACCCATTACCATGAAAAATATTTTTAAAGGTTCCTTAAGAGGATATGTATGTGAAGATTGTCTTGAGGCCGTATCTGAAGTAGAAATTTTAATTTACCATCCATACAGAAATGTTGATTCTACTGCAAATACAGCCTCTAGTGCAAAAGAAACATTCCGTTTTGTTTCAAAAGAAGAGGCAAAACAAAGAGCAGAATTACTTGCTTACAAAGCAAAAACAGATGCAGAAGGTAATTTTCAAATTGAAGTCGATGAAAAACATACAGACGCAAGCTTCGATATTGATTTTGTCTGCGGCTCAGTTCCGCCAAAACATCCAAAACCAAAAAGAGATGAAATAGTGCAGCTGCATATTACGACTTTTTCGATGCGTTTAGAACTTGAAAAACAAGCGAAAGATGAAAGATACAGATGGGAATATGCGATTGCTTATAAATGGTGGTGTTATATTCGCGGTCACTTTTTTGATGCGTGGGTTATCTGCGGACATTTAATGAACTGCCAAACCAATAAGCCAATCGCTAATGCGAAAGTTACGGCAATGGATGCCGATTTTTTAACCGATGATAATTTAGGAACGGCAACAACAGATTCAAACGGGCATTTTAGAATCGATTATACTTCGGCCGATTTTAAAAAGACATTTTTATCGCCCTGGATAAATATAGAAACTGATCCAAGTTTCCTTTCTTTTCAAAGCGGACCAGATGTTTATTTTAAAGCTGAATTAGGCGGCACAAAATTAGTTGATGAAACTAAAGCTGATGCACGCAAAAATGTTGGTTTTTGTTTGTGTGTAAATTTATGTTCTGATGTAAATGTTGTAGATCCTAATGATCCGAATTTCCCAAGTGCATGGACTGGAATTGGATCTAAATTCAGCTCTTCTTATGGAACAAGTGCGCCAGATTTTGACGCAGAAGGTTACGCCAGTTCTGATAAAAATGTATTGTATTCAACAATAAAACTGACTGGACAAGCCGCTTTGAAATCAGCCGCCGGAAATCCGATTGAATATCGTTTTTCCGTAAGTGATGCTACTCTTCCAAACGACGATATTAATAACCCTCCTTTAGCAGGTTTTACTAAAATAGTAGGCCTATATCCTAATTTATTTGTTCCTGGCGTTGTTTCTAAATTAATTCGAAAAGTTTATTCTCCTATCCATAATCAGATTTCAGTGGTTAGTGATCAATCTGATTTTGATGCTGAAGGCTGGTTCGATGTCAACCATGCAATTGAAAGAGCATTAGTAAGTGTTGGTTTTACTCCTGCTGATTTGATATTATATAATATTATTGAAGAAGATACATTAATCTCAATGAATACAGCTGCGTTAACGATAGCTCCGGATGTTCCGAACATTTTTAGCGCAGGACAGCCTATTCCTCCAGCAAATGAAATCCCTGTCGAAAAATTTGCCATCCGTTTTGAGATTAGAGAAGTAATCAATAAAGCTGCAAATCAGTTTGGTGTTATAGATGGCGGAAAAATATTGAATTCGGTCATTATGAATAATAACCCGATTTACAGAAGACTTGCAATTAAAGAGCTTGAAGAAACTACTCTTTGTACGCCAATTAACGGTACCGTACACGCAAAATATACTTTGTACCATCCGTATCTGGCATCTGGTCGTTTACACCTAAATAGTAACAGTCTTAGTATAGACCGAGATGTTACCGATGGTATAATAAATACAACATTAGTTAAAAGAATAAACGACAATTCTGCACTCAACGCTCCACCGCTTGATAATTTGGTACGTTGTACTTACGCTTTAAAATTGTATTCTTCAACCAGAAAACACAACGGAGAAAATGGTGATTCTGACGGAGGTACACCACTAGAGCAAATTTTCTTCTATGATGAGAATCAGATATAAGGTTTAATTTGATTTAAAAATAAAAAAGCAACATTTCATAATTTGAAATGTTGCTTTTTTTTTGATTTCCAAAAAGGATTTTTTATTTCTCTCTGATATAAATATCGATTGGAACTCCTGCGAAATCCCAGTTATCACGAATTTTATTCTCCAAATATCTTTTGTATGGTTCTTTAACATATTGCGGCATATTAGCAAAAAACACGAATTGAGGCGTTTGTGTTGGCAATTGCATACAATATTTAATTTTTACATATTTTCCTTTTGTCGCCGGCGGCGGATAAGCTTCGATTACTTTCAACATATATTCGTTGAATTTTGAAGTTGCAATCCTTTGCTTTCTGTTTTCAAAAACCTGAACTGTAGCTTCTAAAGCTTTCAATAAACGCTGTTTTGTTAAAGCCGAAACAAATAAAATTGGCACATCTGTAAAAGGCATTAATTCTTTACGGATTTTCTCTTCGTAATCACGGCTAGACATGGTATCTTTTTCTACCAAATCCCATTTATTAACCAGGATCACAACACCTTTACGGTTTTTTTCTGCAAGCCAAAAAATACTTTGATCCTGTCCTTCAAAACCACGAGTTGCGTCAATTACTAAGATACAAACATCAGCATGCTCAATTGCCCTTACAGAACGCATTACGGAGTAAAACTCTAAATCTTCTTTAACTTTTGCTTTACGACGAATTCCAGCAGTATCAACCAAATTGAATTCAAAACCAAAACGGTCAAATTTTGTATCAATTGCATCACGGGTAGTTCCTGCAATATCGGTTACAATATAGCGATCCTGACCAATTAAAGCATTGATAAAACTAGATTTTCCTGCATTAGGACGTCCTACAACAGCAAAACGAGGTAATTCTTCCGTAACCTGAACTGGTTCTTTTTCAGGAAATACATCAATTAAAGCATCTAATAAATCTCCCGTTCCGCTTCCTGAAATACTTGCAAAAGTAAAATAATCCCCTAAACCAAGATTATAAAACTCAATCGCATCTTTCTCACGCATTGCGTTATCTACTTTGTTTACAGCCAATAAAACTGGTTTCGTTACTTTGCGAAGTAACTTTGCAACCGTTTCGTCCATTGGTGTAATACCTTCTTCTACATCAACTACAAAAATAATAACATCTGCTTCGTCGATAGCAAGCTCAACTTGTTTACGGATTTCACCTTCAAATACGTCATCAGATCCGCGAACGTATCCACCGGTATCAATGACAGAAAACTCTTTTCCGTTCCACTCGCTTTTACCATAGTTTCTATCACGGGTAACCCCAGATACTGAATCTACAATAGCTTCTCTTCTCTGTATCAGCCTATTAAAAAGGGTTGATTTCCCTACATTAGGTCTTCCTACTATCGCAACAATGTTATTCATTTTTTTGAATTTTAGATTTTAGATTTCAGATTTTAGATTCTGTTTTTGACAAAATCATATTAAATCGTAAATCCAAAATGCTGTCTTTAAATTTTTTGCAAAGGTAGTTAAAAAAAGTTGCTGAGATGCTAAGTTTCTAAGTACCTAAGTTTTTATTGTTTTTTGTATAATTTTCAAGAGCTATTTCCCGCTGTTCCTTCCAATCTTTTGTGCCGAACCCCGGCACAAAAGGATTTTCCCTCTCATCGGGGCTAGGGCACCTTGGTTTCAAGAACTTTTCGGTTATCGATTAAACAAATCAACGATTAACCGATTAAACAAAAACTACTGATTATAACCAAATCGTTTCAGCATATTAGCGTTACTTCTCCAGTTTTTGTTCACTTTTACATAAAGCTCGATGTGAATTTGTTTTCCGAAGAATTTCTCTAAATCAACGCGGGCGTCCATTCCAACTTTCTTTAGCGCCGCACCTTTATGACCAATGATGATTCCTTTTTGTGTATCGCGTTCCACCATAATTACAGAACGGATTCTGATAATATTATCGTCTTCATGGAATTCTTCTGTTACAATTTCAACTGCATACGGAATTTCTTTACTGTAATTCAATAAGATTTTTTCACGAATGGTTTCGTTTACAAAGAAGCGTTCCGGTTTGTCTGTTAATTGATCTTTAGGATAATAAGCTGGTGATTCTGGCAATAATTCGATAATTCGGCCAAAAACTTCCGGAACATTAAAGTTCTGCAGAGCCGAGATTGGGAAAATTTCTGCATTTGGCAGCTTTTCTTTCCAAAAAGCAACCTGCTCTTCTAATTGTTCCTGATTTGAATTGTCTATTTTATTCAATAATAGTAAAACCGGGATTTTAGCATAAAAGATTTTATTAAAGAAATCTTCATCTTTTAAGTTCTGTTCTCCTATTTCGACCATGTAAATTAAAACATCAGCATCTTCAAAAGCCGATTTTACGAAGTTCATCATCGACTCCTGCATTTCATAAGCCGGTTTTATAATTCCGGGAGTATCTGAAAGTACCATTTGAAAATCTTCTCCATTTACAATTCCTAGAATTCTATGGCGTGTTGTTTGTGCTTTTGATGTAATGATGGATAATCTTTCTCCAACAAAGGCATTCATTAGTGTCGATTTTCCAACATTTGGATTCCCGATTATGTTTACAAAACCTGCTTTATGTGACATTTGCATAATATTTAATTTTACTGCGTACAGTTCGACCTATCGGTCTCGAGTGCAAAGGTAGTCATATCAACTCAATACAGAAAATAAAACATTTTTTAAAGTTTTCGTTGGATTTCACAAAAATCGGCGTATCTTTGCACCCGAAACATCGCGGGATAGAGCAGTAGGCAGCTCGTCGGGCTCATAACCCGAAGGTCACAGGTTCGAGTCCTGTTCCCGCTACTAAGACAAAAAGCTTCAGATTTCTCTGGAGCTTTTTTGTTTTATACTTTTTTGCAAAACTGCAATTACCTTGATTTAGATTGCGGATGCGAAGTCAGGAGACATTCGCACAGCATTCCAATGAGAACTCTTTGGGGAGCAGGGCAGGTTTGGCTATTACAAAATTGATGGAATGCACTTCGCTTCCATATCATGAAGATATAGTTGAATTTAATCGTTCTCTGTTTCCTAAAATCCTAAGAAAATTTAAAAGTTTATATCATAAAAAAACACAGTAAAAACAAGCATTTTGGTTACTGTGTTTAATTTTTATTAAAAAAATGAACGTTGTTCAAAAAAAATACATACATTTGCAAAAGAATAAATCAATTATGAGTGTAGCAGATAGAAAAGCAAGAGAAAAAGAAGCATTAAAGAATCTAATTCTAAAAGGAGCGAAAAAACTTTTTATAGAAAAAGGAATCGAACAAACTACCATTAGAAACATAGCTGATGAAATTGATTATAGTATAGGTACTGTTTATGTGTATTTTAAAGATAAAAATGCAATTTTACATGATTTGCATTCTATAGGTTTTCAAGAACTGGGGGGGTACTTTCAGGAATTGTTTAGTGTTGAAGATCCAATGGAACGATTGAGGAAAATGGGTTTTATGTATATAAAATTCGCCCTGGAAAATTCTGAAATGTATGATTTGATGTTTAACCTTAAAGCACCAATGGAATTCTTGGAAAACTCTGATAATGAAAATTGGGATGAAGGCGTAACAACATTTAGCCTGGTAAAAAAAACAGTTGAAGAATGTATTAACAAAGGTCATTTCAAAGGTCATAACGTAGAGCCTCTTTCATTTATGGTTTGGAGTTTGGTGCATGGTATGTGCTGTCTTGAAATTCGACAAAGAACCAAAGGTGTTAAATTCACTAACCCTGATACTATCTTATTTGATGGATATAATGAATATTTAAAAATAATAGAGAAACTTTAATTTTTTTTTGCTTAAAAAAATGAACAATGTTCAATTAATAAACAATGTATATAATGAAAAATGTAACAACACTGGTAATGATTTGTCTTGGATATCTAGGATATTCACAAAGCAAGCTCGACAATTATATCCAAATTGGATTAACCACTAACGAAGTTATCAAACAGCATAACTTTGACATTAACAAGAGTGTATATGCCCTAAAAGAAGCTCGTTCCCTATTTTATCCAACAGTTTCTTTAAATGCTAATTATACAAAAGCTGAGGGAGGAAGAACAATAGACATTCCTATGGGGGATTTGTTAAACCCAGTTTACAATACCTTAAATCAAATCACAAATTCCAACGCCTTTCCGACCTTACAAAATCAGTCAGTTCTAATAAATCCTGATAATTTTTACGATGCCAAAATTCATACAACAATGCCATTGCTAAATTTTGAAATCATCTATAACAAGAGAATTAAGATGCAGCAAAGTTCCTTACAAAAAATAGAACTCGAAATTTACAAAAGAGAGTTAGTAAAAGAAATAAAAATTGCTTACTACAAGTACCTGCAATCAATTGAGGGAGTTAAAATTTATCAGGATGCTTTAAAATTGGTAAAGGAAAATCAAAGAGTTAATCAATCCCTGTTTAAAAATGACAAAATAAACCGTACAGCAGTTCTGCGAAGTGATAATGAAGTAATTCGTATAGAGGCTAACCTCGAAACTGCGAAGCAAGTAAACAATAATGCTAAGTCATATTTTAATTTTTTGCTCAATCAGAAGCTTGATACCGAAATAGAAGTTGATTCTGAAATAGAAGTTGATTCTGAAAATGAATTGCTTCCTAATGTAATGGCCAATGAAAATACCCAAAACAGGGAAGAACTTTCACAATTAAGCTTATTTAAAGAGCTTAATGGCAATGTAGGTAAGTTAACACAATCTTATTGGTTTCCGAAATTAAGTGGTTTTGCGGATTTAGGCTTTCAGGATTTTGATTTTGAAGTCAATAAACAATCAAGGTATTACTTTGCCGGGCTTGGGTTGGAATGGAACATTTTTTCAGGGAACAAAAACAAGTATAAGCTTCGACAAGTTGAAGAAGACACCAAGAAAATAAGTTCTCAAATAGATAATGTAAAACAACAGTTATTACTTCAATTTCAGGTTTCACAAAACAACCTGAAATCTGCACTGGAACAATTCAACGCCGATAAAAATCAGAAAGCATCTGCCAAAAAGTATAATGAGGACATAACTAAATTATATAAAGAAGGCCAAGCTATCTACATCGAACTTTTAGATGCACAAAATCAATGGGTAAATGCCCAACTAAATACTAATATATCTCTTTATAATTCCTGGATTGCCTTTGCTGAATTAGAGAGAGCCAATGCCGCTTTTACTTTAAAATAAATTTAAAAACATAATAATTATGAAATCAAGGATTCACAAACACCGAAAAAATAATTTTATACTTGTGAGTAAAAAATCAATAGCAATATGCCTTTTAGCCTTCCCTATTTTTTATGCCTGTAAAGAAGAAAAAAAAGAGCATGACACATTAGAAACTGCTGATGTTATTTCAATTAAAACAGCAACTGTAAAATCTTTGGTACTTACAAGTGATATAAGTGCTTCAGGTTTGGTAACAACAGAAAACGAAGCTAATTACGCTTTTAAAATTGGTGGAGTTGTTAGTCATATTTTTGTAGAAGAAGGGCAATTTTTCAAAAAAGGACAGCTTTTAGCAACTTTAGATGAAACTGAAATTAGTGCAGGGTTAAATCAAACCGATCTGAATGTAAAAAAATACGAACGTGATTATACACGTGCCTACAACCTTTATAAAGATAGTGTCTACACGCTAGAACAATTACAAAATACGAAAACAGGGCTTGACATTGCTAAAAAGCAGAAAGATGCTGTAGCTTTCAATGCTCGTTACGCAAAAATATTCGCAACCGCCGATGGTTTTGTGGCAAGAAAAATAGCTAACGTAGGAGAAATTGTTGGTGCAGGTTCTCCAGTTCTAGCGATAAATGAAACAACCCAAAACAATAATTATTTGCTAAAAATTGGATTGACAGACCAAGAATGGGCATCTGTAAAAATCGGACAGAAAGCAATCGTCAAACTTGATAGCTACCCTGAAAAGCCATTTGAAGCATCCGTTTTCCGAAAATCACAATCTGCTGATGCAGCCTTAGGGTCTTTTCAGGTAGAATTGAAACTCAAAATGGGAAATATCAAGCCAGCTGTAGGTATGTTTGGGAAAGCAGACATACAAACTGAGAACGCACAAGATTTTATCGTTATCCCTTATAATTCACTTATCGAAGCAGATGGAAACAAGGCCTTTGTATTTATCGTAGAAAATAACAAGGTAAAAAGACAGCCTGTTACAATAAATAAATTTGAAAATAACAGGGTATTTATAAAAAATGGACTCCGAAAAACTGACCAAATAGTTATTTCTAATAGTGCTTATTTAAACGAACAATCAACTATCAAAATAATTAAATAACAACGTCATGAAGATAACAAACTTTTCAGTTAAGAATTATCAGTTTACACTGATTCTCGCTCTTTTAATTGCTGTAGTAGGGGTTCTTACCTTATTCACGATGCCTAGAGCAGAAGATCCCGGAACGCATCCGCCACAATATTTGATTACGGTTATTTATCCTGGTACGAGTCCAAAAGATATGGAGGAACAAGTCGTAAAGCCTATTGAAAATAAGATTTACGGATTAGAAAATATCGAAAAAATACTAACTACTGTAGAAGATGGTGTTGCTGCTTTTCAGGTAAAATTTAAATACGGAGTTGATGTTGATAATAAATATCAGGAAATCTCTACCGAAATGAATGCCTTAAAAAGCAGTGAATTACCAAAAGATATTTATCAGATCAAAACGGAGAAAATTTCGTCTTCGGATGTAAAAATTCTTCAGGTAGCTTTGGTTTCCGAGAGTGCATCTGACAAAAAACTGCGAGATGAAGCGGATAAACTAAAGACAAAAATTGAAAAAATAACCAATCTTAAAGATGTAAAATATGCTGGAATTCCTGAACAGGAAATCCGAGTGGATTTGAATTTGGAAAAATTGGCACAATTAAAAATTCCATTGAATATAGTAATGGGAAGTTTACAAAGTGAAGCTGCTGATATTCCTGGTGGAAGTATTGATTTGGATACCAAAGTATTTAATGTAAAAACAAGTGGTAAATTCAAAAACGCAGATGATGTTGCCAATACAGTTGTTTACAATGCCAATGGAAAAATCATCTATATGAAAGATGTAGCCGAAGTGAGTTACAAATCTGAAGTAGTAAATCATATTACAAGAATTAATGGACACCGATGTGTTTTGGTTACAGCCGGAATGAAGGACAATGTAAACATTAGTGATGTTCAGAAAGAATATTTACCAATAGTTGATGAATTTTCTAAAGATTTACCTGCTAACATCAAACTAATAAAAAACTTTGACCAGGCCGATATGGTATCAAAACGTTTGGGACATTTAGGTTTTGATTTTGGATTAGCTATTCTTCTGGTTGTTATCACATTAGTACCGTTAGGTTCCAGAGCATCCCTTATTGTTATGATTTCCATTCCTTTATCATTGGCTTTAGGATTAATTGCAATGAATGCTTTAGGGTATTCCTTAAACCAATTAAGTATTGTTGGATTGGTGGTTGCTTTAGGATTGCTGGTTGATGATAGCATTGTTGTTGTAGAAAATATCGAACGCTGGCTCCGTGAAGGGCATTCTAAAATGGATGCCGTTTTAAAAGGTACAAAACAAATTGGTGTTGCTGTTGTAGGTACTACGGCTACTTTGGTCATAGCCTTTATACCACTGGCTTTTCTTCCTGACATGGCTGGTGAATTCATCAGAAGTTTGCCTATGGCGGTAATCACGAGTGTATTGGCTTCTATGCTTGTGGCTTTAACATTGGTTCCGTTTTTGGGAAGTCGATTCTTAAAAACACATGAACATGAAGGAGGAAATATATTTCTTCAGTATTTGCAAAAATTCCTTACCAGTTCATACAAAAATATTATGCCTAAAGCACTGAAATTTCCAAAAACTACGATTGCCATTTCAATATTTTTAAGTGTTATCGCTTTTGGACTGTTTTCTGTAGCTGGATTTAAGTTATTCCCAACTTCGGAAAAGCCAATGTTTTTAATCAACATAAAAATGCCGCTTCAAGCCAATATTTCGGAAAGTGACAGGGTAACAAAAATTGTTGAAACTGAGTTGAAAAACCATAAAGAAATTGTATACTTCACCTCAAATGTGGGAAAAGGAAATCCGCAGATTTACTACAACGTACATCCTCAGGACAGAAAATCTGATTTTGCTCAAATTTTCGTGCAATTGGAAGACGAAGCAAAACCTTCAGATAAAACTATTCTTATACAAGAATTGCGCGAAAAATTTAAAACGATGCCCTATGCTAAAGTAGAAGTAAAAGATTTTGAACAAGGAACACCTCTGGAAGCCAATATAGTTGTGCGATTATTTGGCGAAGACCAGGAAATTTTACGCAAGCTTTCTTCTCAAGTGGAGACTATTTTAAGAAATCAAGAAGGAACAGTATATATCAACAACGAGTTAAATACTTATAAAACAGATGTTAAAGTAAAAATTAATAAAGAAAAAGCAAGAACATTGGGTGTACTAACAAGCGAAATTGACAAAGTAATTCGCTTTGCCGTTGCTGGTTTAACAGTTGGAGATTATATAGATAACCGAGGTGATGCCAGAAACGTTACTATTACTTTACCTAGGGATAAGTTTTCTAATCTTGATGCACTAAAAAATTTATATGTAAATAATGTTCAGGGAACACCAATTGCACTAAATCAAATTGCAACAATATCTTTTGAAACAGCACCAACAGCAATAAACCACTTTAACAAATCACGCTTTTCAAAAGTCAGTGCCATGACAAAAGATGGTTATTTAGCAAATAACCTGCTGGTAGATATTATACCTAAATTGGATAAACTTAAAATGCCAAAAGGTTATTATTACAAACTATCTGGAGAAAAAGAATCAGAAGGTGATGCATTAGGAGGTAATTTTCTTGCTGTAATTATATTGAGTACGTTTTTATTCATCGCTGTTTTATTACTGCAATTCAAAACATTTAAAGGAATCATCATCGTACTATCCATCATTCCATTAGGAGTTCTTGGAGGTGTATTATTTTTAATAGCATCAGGAAACCCAATGTCATTGGTTTCTATTATCGGTTTCATTGGATTGTCCGGAATTCAAGTCAAAAACTCCCTTCTTCTAGTCGATTTTACAAATCAATTAAGACAAGAAGGAAAGTCCATTGATGAAGCAATTGCTATTGCTGGTGAAACTCGTTTTCTACCGGTAGTTTTAACATCAGTTACCGCAATCTGTGGTTTGATTCCTTTAGCCTTGAATTCCAATCCTCAAATATCTCCATTGGCTATTGTATTGATTGGTGGACTGATAAGTTCAACAATTCTGGCAAGAATTGTAACACCGGTAATGTATAAATTGATTCCTCCTAAACTAGATGAGATATAAAAATGAATATTATCTATTATAATATTAAAGACGATTTGATTGTCAATAAATTAAGGGAGACAATTAAGTCCAAAATAGAGAAAATATATTGGATGGAAACTCTAGTTCTAATAGAGCCTGAGAAATCACACTTTAAAAATGTTGCTTATCTTTTATACAGCTTTTTTAAAGAACACAAGTTAGACATTGAGGACTTTGTTTACATCTACAATTTTTCAGGGATTGATGAAAACAATTGGTTTTGCCAAATACTGAAGAAAAGAGGTTTAAAAAGAGTTAGCTCGAATTTTAAATAAAGAAATATAATGAGAAAGTATTCAATATTGTTTTTACTAATCATGACAATGATTGCGAAATCAACTGGACAAACAAATAATTTAATTAATAACAATTCACTAAAAACTAAAATTATGGATTTTAAAAATGTTAAAACACAATCAATTAATATTAAAGGGACAGATTTTTTTTATCGTAAACTTGGCGAAGATAAACCAGGCTTACCAATAATTTTTCTAAATCACTTATCTGCTACAATGGATGATTGTGACCCCAAAATTATAAATGGCCTGGCTTCAGAACATCCAATCATTTGCTTTGACAATCGAGGTATAGGTTCTACAGGAGGTACAACTCCAAAAACCGTTGCAGAAATGGCTACAGATGCAATAGCTTTTATTAAAGCACTCGGTTATCAAAAAGTTGATCTTTTCGGATTTTCATTGGGTGGTTTCATCTCACAGGAAATTTTACTTCGAGAGCCACAACTTGTAAGCAAAGTAATCCTTGCTGGTACTGGGCCTGCTGGTGGTGAGGCTATCAGTAAAATGTCAAAAGTGGTATTCTCCGATGTATTCAAAGGAATTTTTACATTGAGAAATGAAAAATTCTATTTATTCTTCAAAGGGAATGCTAATGGTCAAAAAGCCGCCAAAAGTTATCTTGGACGCTTAAAAGAAAGGAAAGAGAACAGAGGAGAAAAATTAAAAATGAAGCACTTGATGTTTCAACTCGATGCAATAAAAGACTGGGGCTTGCAAACACCTCAAGACTTATCTGTTATAAATCATCCTGTACTAATAGTAAATGGTGAAGACGATAAAATGGTTCCTATTAGTAATTCATACGAATTAAAAAAACGAATTAAAAATTCCGAAATAATTGTTTATAAAGATTCTGGACATGGCGGAATATTCCAAAATAACGAAGATTTTGTAAAAAGAGCATTAGAATTCATAGCGAAATAAGATAGAAAACAGAAGACTTCAATTACTTCAAAGTTTTATTAGCAAACCATTTTTAGAAAGTCCGGTGAGACAAGTCATAATAACATTAACCAGACGATCATCAACGAGTGTAGTCGTATTATAATCTAAATACGTAAAAAAGATTAGTTTTAAAGACAATCATTCAGCCTATGCTAATATAGCATATTTTAAATATTAAACGATCAAATTATTATTCAGCATAATTTAGATAGTGGATTCTTCGGAATATTCAGTAAATGTCGCAAATCTTCTACAAAAAAGTTCAACATTTGTCCTTCCGAGGCTGCTAAAAGAAAAGCTTCAGAGAAATCTGGAGCTTTTTTGTTTTGTTAAATTTATTATAAGACTGCTGCTGTCCGCCACCTAACCTCATTTAACATAAAGAATCTTATTTAACAAAAATATCTTGAATTTAGAAATTAAATACTAAATTAGCTACATATCTTCCTCGCCGTTAAACATTTGTGTATTTATAGTTTGATTAAAAAACATAATCTTGTCGAGTTTAAATGCTAATAGATGAACAAAATAATACCCGTTTAATTACATTTATTGACACCGAAATTGAACCATCAAAAGGCAAAATCCTTGATATAGGTGCAATTAAAGAAAACGGTAATCAATTCCATAAAGCATCTTTAGGAGATTTTGTCCAGTTCCTCAAAGGTGACGATTATGTATGCGGGCACAACATTTTAAATCACGATATAAAATATATAGGTAAAGCAATTTATGATGCTGGTATTAATTCTTCTAACATAATTGATACTTTACATTTATCTCCTTTGTTATTTCCAACTAAGCCTTACCATGCCTTATTAAAAGATGATAAACTTCAGACGGAAGACACAAACAATCCGTTAAACGATTCTATTAAAGCACGAGATTTATTCAATAGTGAAATCGCTGCTTTTTGGCAGATTGATAAAACACTTAAAGAAATTTTTTATCTCCTCTTAAGTGAGAAAAAAGAGTTTGGAGCTTTTTTTCGGTTAGTAAAATACAAGAATATAAACCCTGATGCAGAAGTACAGATTAGATTAAAATTCCGCAGTGAGATTTGTGAACACTCAGATTTAACCAAAATAATAGCTGAAAATCCTATCGAATTGGCGTATTGCCTGTCACTGATTAATTCATTTATAATCCATAGAAAGGTTCATTCCATTACGCCCCCATGGGTTCTTAAAAACTACCCCGAAGTAGAACGTATAATGTTATTATTACGGAGTAAACCTTGTATAACCGGCTGTATTTATTGCAACAACGCGCTTGATATCTACAAAGGATTAAAAAAATTCTTTGGCTTTGATGCCTACCGAACTTATGGTGGTGAACCGCTTCAGGAAAAAGCCGTTAAGGCCGCCGTTAACAATAAGTCGGTACTGGCAGTTTTCCCAACTGGCGGTGGAAAATCAATAACATTTCAGGTTCCGGCACTTATGAGTGCTGAAAACTCTAAAGGATTAACCATCGTAATTTCTCCGCTTCAGTCGTTAATGAAAGATCAGGTCGACAACCTTGAAAAAAATGGAATAACAGAAGCTGTTACTATTAATGGACTTTTAGATCCTATTGAAAGAGCCAAATCATTTGAAAGAATTGAAGATGGCTCTGCCTCTATTTTGTATATTTCACCTGAGTCTATACGTTCAAAGACTATCGAAAAGCTAATTTTAGGCCGGAAAGTTGCACGTATTGTGATTGATGAAGCACACTGCTTTTCATCATGGGGACAAGATTTCAGGGTCGACTATTTATATATTGGTGATTTTATAAAGTTAATTCAGGAAAAGAAAAACCTTGAAGACTGCATACCTGTATCCTGCTTTACCGCAACAGCCAAACAAAAGGTAATTGAAGATATCCGGGATTATTTTCGTGAAAAACTATCGCTGGATCTTGAAGTATTCACTTCAAAAGCGTCAAGGTCTAATCTTCAGTACAAGGTTTTTGAAAAGCAAAATGAAGATGAAAAATATTTGACCACCAGAGATTTAATAGAGGAGAAAAACTGTCCTACAATTATCTATGTATCCAGAACACTCAAAGCGTATAAACTTGCCGAGCAGCTGGCAAAAGACGGTTTTAATGCAAAACCATACCATGGCAAAATGGATAAAAAGGAGAAGACCGAGAATCAGGATTCCTTTTTAAATGGCAAAACACAAATTATGGTGGCCACTTCCGCATTTGGTATGGGAGTAGACAAGAAAGATGTAGGCTTGGTTATTCATTATGAAATTTCAGATTCACTTGAAAACTATGTGCAGGAAGCTGGGCGTGCTGGCAGGGATGAAAATATTTCGGCTGATTGTTTTGTGCTGTTTAACGAAGAAGACCTCAGCAAGCACTTTATTCTGCTGAACCAGACCAAACTTTCCATTAAGGAAATCCAGCAGGTATGGAAAGCGATAAAGGATATTACAAGATTTCGTTCTAAAGTATCTAATTCCGCGTTAGAAATCGCCCGTAAGGCAGGTTGGGACGATAATGTTGTAGAAATAGAAACGCGTGTAACTACCGCAATTGCTGCCCTTGAAGATGCGGGGTATTTAAAATGCGGACAGAATATGCCTAGGGTGTTTGCTAATAGTATTTTATCTAAAAATACCCAAGAAGCCATCGATAAAATAAACACTTCGGGAAGATTTGAAGAAAAGCAAAAAGAACAAGGTGTACGTATCATAAAGAAGCTGTTTTCAAGTAAAAGCAGAAAGCAGACCAACAACGAAACTCCAGAATCAAGGGTAGACTATATTAGCGATCATTTGGGTATTATAAAGGAAGAAGTCATTAATGTAATAAACTTGCTGCGTGAAGAAAATATTCTGGCAGATGCCAAGGATTTGACTGCATTTATAAAGAATACAGATAATAAAAACCGCTCTCTTGCCATAGTAGAGTCATACAGCAAAATTGAAAACTTTTTACTCTCAGTTTTCAAAGAAGAAGAAAGTATTTTTCATTTGAAAGAATTAAACGAGAATGCAGAAAAAGATAGCTGTGATGGTGTAAACACCAATAAACTAAAAACGATAATTAACTTTTGGTCTATTAAAAACTGGATTAAAAGAAAGAACTTAGACCATTCTAAAAACCATATTGCCGTACTCTGTCTTCAAACTAAAGAACAATTAAAAGATAAACTTGAAAAACGCCATGAGTTAGCAGCATTTATCGTTAATTTTTTTTATGATAAAACAATCACCGAAGCGATAAAAGGCCAGGCAGATAAAGAGGAGATTTTGGTGGAGTTTTCAGTACATGAACTAAAGACGGTTTATGATAATAGCTTCAGCCTATTCAAAAGAGAAATAAGCATCGACGACATTGAAGATACATTATTCTATCTTTCGCGAATTGAGGCAATAAAGATAGAAGGTGGTTTTCTTGTAGTTTATAACAGCTTAACGATTGAGCGAACAGAACAAGATAATAAAAAAAGATATACTAAAGACGATTATCAAAAGCTAAACCAGTTTTACGAAAGCAAAGTCCAACAAATCCACATTGTGGGCGAATATGCCCAAAGAATGATTATGGATTATAAGAATGCACTTCAGTTTGTAGAAGATTATTTCCACCTTAATTACAGCTCTTTCTTAAACAAATATTTTAATGGCAGTGATAGACAGAATGAAATTAAACGGAATATTACCCCTGCAAAATTCAGACAGTTATTTGGGGAACTTTCACCTACACAATTAAAAATTATAAAAGATAACGAAACACAACACATAGTTGTTGCTGCTGGTCCCGGCAGTGGAAAAACAAAGGTATTAGTCCATAAACTGGCTTCACTCTTGTTAATGGAAGATGTTAAGCATGAGCAGCTACTAATGCTGACATTTTCACGAGCTGCTGCTATCGAATTTAAAAAACGTTTATTAAAACTAATTGGTAATGCAGCAAACTTTATTGAAATTAAAACATTTCATTCTTACTGTTTTGATCTTTTGGGTAAGGTGGGTACTTTAGAAAAATCGACGGATATTTTAAACACTACGGTTGAAAGAATTAAAAACGGTGATGTTGAGGCTAATAAAATTACAAAGACTGTTTTAGTAATTGACGAAGCTCAGGATATGAATGCAGATGAATTCGCCCTTATAAACGCATTGATGAATCAGAATGAAGAAATGAGGGTTATTGCTGTGGGAGATGATGACCAAAATATTTATGAGTTTAGAGGAGCAAGTTCTAAATATCTGGAACAGTTTATTTATGATAACAACGCCGTAAAACATGAGTTAGTCGAAAATTACCGCAGTAAAAGTAATCTGGTTGCATTTTCGAATCAATTTGTCCAACAAATCCAACACCGTCTAAAAGAAACACCCATCATTGCTAATCAAACCGATAATGGAAAAATCAAGGTTGTTAGGTATCAAAGCAGCAATCTGATTACACCTCTTGTAACTGATATAGTTAACGCAGATCTTTCCGGAACTACGTGCGTACTCACAAAAACTAACGAAGAGGCTGTAAAAGTTGCTGGGTTGCTTTTAAAGGCTGGCATAAACGCAAAACTAATACAATCTAATGATGATTTTAGTTTATATAATCTTATTGAAGTTCGATTTTTAATCGATAAAGTAAATGTTGGAGCTGATATTTACACAATCAGTGATGAAGTTTGGGACAATGCTAAAAAAGAACTAATTAACACCTTCTGTAACAGCAACAAATTAGAGATTTGCCAGAACATCATCAAAGATTTTGAAACCACTAATCCTAATAGAAAGTACAAATCCGATTTAGAAGTTTTAATCCGGGAATCTAAATTGGAGGATTTTTATAATGAAAATGGCGAAACAATTTTTGTGTCAACCATTCATAAAGCCAAAGGAAGAGAGTTTGATAATGTCTTTCTTTTACTTGAGAATTTTAATACTGCTGCTGATGAAGCCAAGCGACAATTATATGTAGCGATGACCAGAGCTAAACGTAATCTAAATGTCCACCTAAATGCAAACTATCTCAATCATTTGGCAGCAGAAAATCTTGAACAAATAAATGATTTTGAAGTTTACACTATACCTGATAAAATTGCGATACATGCCACTTTCAAAGATATTTGGTTAGACTATTTTATTAACAGACAGATTTTAGTTTCTGGACTTACGTGTGGAGAAATGCTACATGTTGTGGGTTATGAATGCTTAAATTCAAGCGGACAATCTGTATTGAAATTCTCAAAACTATTCATTGAGAAAATTGAAATAATGAAGTCGAGACATTATGAATTAAAAAGTGCGAAGGTGAATTTTATACTGTATTGGCTTAAAGAAGGAGCATCGCAGGAAATCAAAATAATCTTGCCTGAGCTTTATTTTGAAATTATTGAGCATAAGTAAAAGTTAGACATTTGTTTTGTAGGAAAGAAGATCAATCAGTTCCTTCGATATTCACCAGTAAAAATGCATGAAAACACTACACGTTTTATATATAGATACTGACATGGCAATAATGCCAGCCGGAATTACAAGGAGAGAGTAGTAATGAACAAATAACAGACTAACTGGGAATATTACAATCATACCAAAGCCTTCTATGATCTTCTGGAAAGTCTTATGCTCGAATGAAAAACTTGGAAAGAACGATTAGCATAGTATGTCGTTTCAAATAAAAACAGAACAATAAAAAACTGCCGTGTCAAAGATTAATAATATGCATATTTCAAATAACAAATATAATTTTACTTATCAGCCTAGCTAAATCTAGAACGATGCCCCCCGAAAATATCTAATATTTTTTCTAAATCTTCCAAAAAAATCGACATTTGTTCTGTCGAGACTGTAAAACCGAACAAATAAGATAACAACTTATCTGTTCGGTTTTTTTATCCACTAAAACACTATTAATCGACAAAATGCTCCCTACTATAACATTCACTCTAATTGTTTTTTCGTTTTAATTAGCTTAGTGTTAAACTATTTCTGGATGAAACAGCCTGGTTTCAATTCAAAATGACCACCCTTTTCAGTACAAAGTGACCATTATTTGTAGAAATAGAAAGAAATCTCTATAACAAAAATGCCAGCTCGATAAGGCTGGCATTAAAGGTCTCATAATAGGTTAAATACTATTTAATTTTAAGGTTCTCAGTTATTTTTACAACTAATTTTAAAGTACTTATCTAAACTTATTATTGTTTTTATACTTATATGTATATTCGGTAGACTTCTTATCTCCCGGCAGATTGTACTTCATTAGTATTTCATAATTTCCATAACGCATAAATAGGTAATTACTATTAAAAAAACGTTTTGCAATTGATTCGACACCAGTGTTTCCATTAATGTAAGCATTAATAATTTGATTGTTTAAATCAACCCAGTCTTGTTTATAAAGCAACGGCATATTATACTTAAATGGAAAATTGCCTTTTGTCCAGGATTGATTTATATCATTCTCTATACTGGTCATGTAGTAAGCATTCAGCGGAATTGCTTTTGCAGGAATAACTCCTAACTCATCGGTGTCCCTATTATTAATAGTGTAACTCCCATTTAAAGGATAGTCTTTATACAAATAAGGATAAATATCTATAGTATAATACTCATCATTTAGTTTAGACTGTGCTATAATAATTGGCTTGTTATCACTGTATGTTACTCCTTGTAATTCAGTCAAATCAAATGCTTCCTGACTTGAAATGGTATTAGTTAAATAAATAACATCAGAATACAATACTCCAAAATTATAGCTTTGAGTATTTATAGCATTCATTTTCGCTGTAAATGTTTTGTATTTACTTGTATTAAATGAATAAGATAAACGATCAATACTGCCTTCAGCCTTAGACAATACATCTGCTTGATTTTCTTTTATCTGAATATCATTACCCCCATCACTGATTGTATTTGTTCTTGAATTCGATCCAGTGTTTCCAGAGGGAGCTTGTTTTAAACTGCTCACTATAGAAAAGTTATATTTTTTTTCCTGCTTAATATCAGGTAATTCATAATACACTTCATTTTTATTGGTATCATAATTGAAAGCGGTTGCTTTTGCATTGAAAGCGCCTTCTTCATTTACTTTGATACTGGTTTCCCAGCTTGCATCTTCAAATAAATAATCCTGGCCACGCTTAAGCTGAATATATCCTTTTGGATATTCTTCTTCAAGAAAATATTTCTGATCTACAACCGGATAAGAATATTTAATATTGTTAAGCGGAATATGATTTGGTGCTCCTCCTGTTGTAAATAATCTTTCTTCGTATTCTGTGGCTACTTTTCCATCAACTTTGATAGGCTGAAAAACACCGTTTATCATTTTTTTGAAACTAACTTCTACTTGAACCTTCAATTCTTTGTTTGGAGGTAAAATATCTGTTGAAACAAAATTTACTCTGTCTTTCATAGAACCCCATTCAAAAGTTCCCGGTATTTCGGCCGTGCCATCAAAAACTTTAAATTTTTCTAGGATAACTTTGTAAGTAACATCTCCAGTATCTTCGGGAATTACAAATGCTTCATTCACTTTCATTGAGAAAGCGGCCTACGGAACAGCAAAAACATCCACATCAGCTGAGCTTTGTTTTGGCGTTACATCGGTTATCAATTTAATTCCACCTAACGGAGATGCATTTTCAAATTGGCATTCTTCGCCAATTTCTAATTTAAAACGGAATTTACCTTTGATTAATCCGCCTAAAACATTCATGTTACCGCCAACATAACCACGCATCCAAACTGGATTTGGCAGTTTGGCCTGCAATAATACTGCTGCTCCTCCTGAGATGATTGGAACTTTTATTTTTACAAATGCCAATTTTATTCTAACTCCTAGTTCTCCCTGCAAATAAGCATACGACTGACCATTTGCATACCAGCCATTTATTCCCACAGTCTTTCCTGTATTCGAACATCTGGCCTCCTGGTAATCTTTCAGCATAATATCGAATCCCATTCCTGCCTGAAAACGAGCGTAGAATAGTAAAAAACTTAAGTCTCCTGTATCAAAATCTAAATTAGCTCCAAAAGCTAAACCTCCACCATTAGCCAATGCATTTTCATCACGCATATAATCTAATTGTTTTGCATCGACGCCTAAAATCTGCGCAACAATTGGCGGTGGGGGCGGACTTGCTGGAAGCAGTGTTCCTGCCATAAAATAGCTCGTTGTTTTTAAGAATATACCGCCAACTCCTAGTTTTATTCCACATCTGTCATCAGGAGTTCCTATATACATATACCAGTCTTTGGGATCTTTATGAAAAACAGCCCAGCCTGCTCTTCCTCCTTCTCCAATTCCGGATAAGAAATTACCCGGAGTATTTATAAAAACATCCATAGTACCATGCATTGAATGATTTTGAAAATCAAATTCTATTGCCGAAGCGACTTTAATACCATCATCTGAAGATAAATCTCCAGGTATTGCCAATTTTGCTTCTGGAATATATTTACTGGTAAAAGACCCTTTAAGATCTGCATCTGTGTCTCCTAGAAAAATTTTCTTTGCAGCTGCATTTGAAGCTACTTTATCGATTAATCCAGTTACACTTTTTAATCCTGGTATTTCTCCCGCCACTTTTGCCTTTCCAAAAATCGCCAATCTATTAATGCCGCCTTTTGAATTAAACGCCATCTCAAATCCTGCTTCTCCATCACATATTGTTTCTGAACCAACATGAAAATAAATTAAGGCTTTAAGACCTAAACTTATTTTTTCATCAGGCGTATAAGAAAGTCCAGATAATGAAAAATCTGAAATTGACAAATCACCGTTTCTTCTCATTTTATAATAGGCCCCGCCACCAAAGCCATTAATCATAAATGGTGACGGCACTGGTGGCCACTTAACTGCGGAATCAAAATACCAATATCTAAAAGTAGAGCGTCCAAAAATAGCTTTTGCCTGAACATTGACAACATCAGCAACATCAACCATCAAATCTGCATTAAAACCATTGCCATAAACTGGATCGTTTTCCATTAGGATAAGTCCTCCTTTTATTTTCAGTCCACTAAACTGGCAGTCAATACTAATGGCAGACAAATCCAGACCTGCATATCGGCTTCGCTGTCTGTATCCATCGTCATACATTTTTCCTAATATTCCAATTCTTGCTGTCGCTCCCGCTCCTACACTCTCCATCAAATTTATCCCCAAATCAAAATCAATTCGGGAGTCATTTCCGTTAATGGCAACATTTATATTACCAATTGAAACTGGAAAATTAGCAAAGCCCATAGTGCCTTTATAGCCCATGTTACGCACAGAAATTATTGGAGAAACGGTTTGGAGCTGTAAGTTTTCAAAAGAAATACCTTTAAAATCAACCATTCGTTTTCCTTCTACTTCCTTATCATCTGTGGCGCTCTTATTAGTTCCAATAGAAATTGTACCATTTAAATTGGCTCTGGGTAAAAATCTTCCGTTTACTAAATTTAATTCAACGGAACTATTGGGCAGCAATAATGCTTTTGCTTTCCAGATATCAAAAGATAAAGAATCTTTAGTAGCAACAACTAACTGCTGTTCACTCATGGATATAAATCCATTGTAAAGCAATCCCTTTCTATTCGTTTGTGCTGAATTTGTTGAAGATGAACCCGTTGATTTAGTAATTGGCAGCAAAATTTCACCGCTTAGATTTGCTTTCACAAATGTATTAGCGGCAATAGTGACATCAATATGATCCAGAGAATAAGCCCAAGATTTTTCTTCGCTTGTAATTCCTCTATCAAGCGGAAAAACATTATCTGCATAAAAAGTTCCTGAAACCCCATATTTATCTATAATAAGGTTTTGTGCCCCAACATGAATTCTGCCTTTATTGGATGCTGTATCTGTCGTTTGAAATTCTTTTGGCAGCCCAACATCAAAGGTTTGAATGTATACCCCCTTCCAAGCTTCCGGGCTTGGTGATAATAATGCGTTTTTTGTATAATATTCCGGAAAGAACACGCTAGGATCATTCTTTAAATCACTTAAATCTAATACAGCATTACTTACCAAAAATGTAAAGTTACCATCAAAATCTTTTCCATTTCGTTTGTCTTTTAAAACAAAAGGCTGCAGGCTTACATTGACTAAAATGTCATTCCAATCACTTGCAGTAAAATTAAATTCTCCTCTAACTCTATTCGGGATTTGCACTGGTTTACCATTATAATAGGTTTTAGTAGTAGTCGTTGCTGCTTCGTCAACTAAACCTGTTCTTGGATCAATAGGTAAAATTAGATTTCTAGAAAACTCGACCGCTCCTGAAATTTTCATTTCTTTAAAACCATCGCAATCAATTGTTACATAGGTCAGGTCTTTGGTATGACCGGCTGCCATATCAAAACCTCCATACAATGATAATTGCCATTTATCATCACTGAACGGAATATCTACATTTCCCAACAGCACTAATTTTGCTTCTCCTATTATTCCTCCCTGATGAGAAAGTTTTACATCATCGGCTCCAAAAAACAGCTGCATCGGCTGTCCGTTTGGACCCTTCTGAGGAATGTCAACCCTGCAGAATACTGTAAGCGTAGTGTATTCAGGGGAAAATACCGCTTTTGTTATCCCGATAGAATACTGCACATTGTTTACCGTATTTCGAATCCCTACAGGAAGTTCGACCAAATCCTGATTGGAGAAATGATCTACCCAGCGGTCTGCCGCAGCAATCTTTTCTATTGAGCCAGCTGCTGCATTCAGCTCTTTAGGAGGTGCTATATCCTGTCCATATGAACTAAAGATCCAAAACAGAATAAACAAGGCAGATAAATGTAATTTGTAAAACTTCTTCATAGTAAATAATCTATATTGTGCTTGAAACCTGAATTTCAATATTTTTTATATTTAATGTACTCTCGCTAAAAGCTGTAACCATAGTTAAAATTCAACATTACATCATTGTTTGCGGGTCGGTTTGCTGCGCTTCTAAACATCGTTATCATAGACAATGCAAAATTGTGTTTTTGCATTAGTGTATAGCTGTTATTGAGTTTTATCCCAAAAACTGAACTTGTATCTACATCACTTTGGGTATTATTATACAATAGTCCAAAATTGGAGTTTAACTTCTCTTTTAATAATTTTTTAGAAACCGCTACTGAAGCGCCCAAAGATGAATTATCAAATAATCCTACTTGATTATTAGTGTAATTTAAAGTGCTGATTAATGCCGTTTTGATTCCGATAAAATTTATGGTATGTCCTAAATTATAGTTTTGAACGGTGCTTGCCTGTCCTTTTCTAATTACACCTCCTTGTTCATTGGCCTGACCTGCAATACTATAATTAAAATTCATATTTTGGTTTTTCTTTTCTCCAAAAGCATAACTAAAGTTTAAGTTAGCATTTTGTGATAACTGCTTATAATCTAAAGTATCGGCTGCTACGACATTTGGATTATTAATAAGTTCAAATTGATCGAGTTTTTTATTGGTATAAGTTGAAAAATTAGAATAACTTCCTGTAAAATTAAACTGCTCTGTAACCTTATAATTCATATTTACAGAACCCACGACCCTCTTAGTATCTTGTTTTTTCTCGTGTGCCAAATCATCTCTTTGATATCCTAAACTTACTGCTATATTAATATTATCATTATAAAAAGGTCTTGAAAGGCGTAATGCAATATTTTCTAAATCATTATTAAAGTACATTGCTCCCAATGTATTGTAATTGGGATCAATACGTTCATACGTTAATCCAAGTCTTGTTTTTTGTATGCTGTAATCAAAATTTACATTTAATGCGTTTAAGAAAACAGTGCTTTCTTTTGCGGAGAAAAGTCTGTCCTTAAAATTTCCTCCTTGGAGTGTTTCTGCACGTGTATCGTCTGTTAATACTGATAGCGCATACTCTACATTAAAAGTTAAATCTTTTAATAATGATGTACCAAAAAGCAGACTGTTTACAAAATTTGATTTAGGTGTTACTCCACTGTCATTTCCTGTTAGGTTGAGTGAGTTTACATTGTCTTTGGCATAAAAGCCAATCCAGCCTATTTTATATCTTTCTTTTTCGAAACTTGTTTTTATGCCGTAGCCAAATCGTTCATAAACGGGAACGCCTCCTAACGCGTCTTCTTCATTTACAGCTTTTAATAATTGCCCTCCCATTAAACTAATTTTAAACGGGCTTCTTGGTGTCAATTCAAGACCAACTCCTCTAAAAGGATAACCGCTTAAAGTATAAGGCGAAAAAGTCATATTTGCATTACCTATATAAGCTTTTACCCATTTGTATTTAGGCATGATACAAATTCGGTTAAAATCAAAAGGAGCAGTATAACCCAGATCATTTCCCTGATTGGTCAGGCTGTAAAATACCGGAATATTAAAACTGAATGCACTGATATTTAAATTACCTGAAAGCAGATAAGTAAATGGCTCTCTAGAATTTTGCTGATTCGAATTATAAAATATCATGTTAGCATTTACTCCACCTGTAACTTTAAAATTAGGCTTGTAAAAATTCTCTAAATCAACGTCCTGCGAATATCCATTTTTAGTAACTAAGAACAGTAGAACAACTAGGAGTTTTAACCAATTATTTGTATTATTTATTTTCATTAATCGATTCCTCCTTTATTGTTTTTGTACTTTAATGTCGCATAAAATATAAGAGCTGGTTCCGTTTTTTACCATGTCTTTAATTTTGATTGCACCTTTTCTGCCGTCCTGCGTTTTAAATAAAATTATTCTTGGATATGTTAAGCCAAATTGCTGTTCTCCTGCTGCACTGTAACTTATGTTTAATGATTTTATAAGGTTATCATTTACCATGGCATCAAATTGTGTTTCGGTAAAGTTTAGACCGCAATTGCATAAATTTTGAGAGTTTACAAAAATGGTGCTTTGAGCATTTTTAAGAGGCAGAAAGCCATAATTATTAGCCTGATCTGGCGAAATGAATTTGTTGTATGTCAAATTGCTGTTTAGTCCCTGAAACACAATATCGATCAAACTGCTGTTTTCGTCATTGATCTCATTGGCTTTATAAACCTGTCTGGTTGTAGTCGAATACATTGCGCCAATATTATTATTGTTGTGTGCCGAATTTATTCCCAGCTTGATATTGGTCAAAATACGCAGGTTTGTATCAGGCTGTACTATAATTGTTGACTTGAAAATCTGGCTGGTTTTATCGTTGGATGCTTCTAGAGTAACTTCGTGCGTACCGACGCTTGTAAATGCAACTATTGGGTTTTCTTCTGTTGATACTGCCGGATTTCCGCCTTCAAAAGTCCATTTGTATTTTGTGGCACTGATTGATTTATTGATGAAATTAATTGTTACAGGTGATTCATAATCATCATTTTCAAACTTGGGTTCATAAGCAAACAAGCTCACCAAAAATGGTGCAACTGTAATAGTTTTAGTTACTTTTTGAGTTTCAAGTCCATTTGAAACGGTTAGGGTAATTGGATGTTCTCCAGGTATTGTAAAAACAACATTGGGCGGTGTTTTTCCTGTAAAATCAGCTGGCATTCCATCCTGAAATTCCCATTTATAACTAAGCCCTTCACCTGCTGTATTATTGGTTAAGATAACTTCTACTGGCGAATAATTATTTTTTACAATTTCATGGGTGAAATCGATATTGATTCCGTCTCTAATAACAACTGTTTTACTAATTTCTTTACTCTCGCCATCTGCATTCGACGCTCTTAGTTTTATGGTATAAGTTCCCTGCTTATCATAGAGTATTTCGCCTGGATTTTTTAAGTTTGAAGTACTCGGACTTCCTCCTTCAAATGTCCACTGGTAGGTATCTGCTCCTGTAATTTTACTATCGATTTTAATGACAACCGGTACCGATTCTTTGGCATTAACATACGTAGTCGTAAAATCTCCTTCAACGGCTATAGAAGTTTCCTGATAACAAGAGGTTATTATAATAAATACTAATAAGAGTAAAGCTTTTTTCATTTTGTTGTATTTTAAACCACTACAGTTTTAAAGCTATAATGGTTTTTTAATCTTTTATTTTTCTGCTGCCGCTTTTGCAAATTTTGTTTGGAAATCTGAAATTTTAATCAAGTCGCTGCTTGTGGCCATATACATATCATTACCTATAAACTTGATCATTTTAATACTTCCAAACGAATTAGTAATTTTTTGGCCAGTCGATCTGACTTTGAACTCTCCTTCTTTAAAAGAAGACAAAGAGTTGTCTTGAAGATTTAATTTATAAATGCCTTTTCCTTTTACGGCTACATATAAATCATTTTTTGAATCGAATGTAATATCATTATAAGATTCATCATTTGTTGTTGAAATTAAAGTTGTTACTTTCCATTCATTATTAACATACTCCACTTTTCTAATATTAGAACTCTTATAAGCTCCATTACTCGATTCGTAAAAATTATCGATTATATACTGTACATTATTTAATGAAATCATTTTTAATACGGTGCCAAAACTTGCATTTAGACCTGTGCCGTCTTTTATTTCATTTTTTTCCGAGCCGGCAACAAACATATCGCCACTTAGTTCAGGAAAAAATCTTTTTATTTGTCTATTGCCGTAATCAAATACAAAAAAAGTATTATCACCATTGTTGCTGATAGACAAAAGATTGATTTTGCTCGCAAAAGGCGAACTTATTGGCTTCATTGTATAAAATGGCTTGAGATCTGAGAAATTATTTTCGAATCGCAATATTTTATCTGAGCCCGGTGTATTACCTTTTGCAACCATCAAAAGATCCCCATTATTTGCGAATGTCAAATTTGCGAAATTGAAATTTCCAAGGTCAAGATATTTAAGTGCAGTTTCCTTTCCTTGTGGATCAACTTTCTTTAATCCCATATACCTTGATCCTTTCTCATCATCTGTCTGTCCTATTTTATATACTATATTATCAGTACCAATGACAAAATCATCAACATAACCATCAATAATGTAATCAGCTACTATCTCTCCTTTTTCAATTGGATTTGTTCCCGGCTGACTTTCTGAATCTGAACTACAACTATTCAAGGTTAAAAAAAGTTGTAACACTGCTACTAATAAAATTCTCTTTTTCATTTCTATTTTTACTTTAATTATTTACTGCAATTATTTTTATAATCTTCTAAAACTTTAATCAATCCTTCAAGGGTTTTAAAATCATAGTTTTCAAACACAAACGAATCGCATTTTAGATATTCACTAACATTTTTCCTTAGCTTATCATTACTTGATTTATTGGTGTATAAACCTTTTTCTTGTGCTGGTATTTTTATAATGAAATCAGATGACAGCAATGGATCAACTAGAACCATATAACCACTTTCTTCGTACAAGATTTTATAGAAACTCGAAAAATCAAAGCTTAAGGAATTTAAACTTCCTGCTGCTGCCATTGTATTTCCTATCGTTTTTAATCCTAAATAACATTCTTCTTTTCCGCTTTTCTCGATACAGAATCTGGTTCCGTTTTTTGATTTAAAATTTTCTGTTTTCTCACGTCCTTTTTCATTGGTAAATTTTAATGTTACCGTTTTCCCATAAGCAGTCATATCAGCCATTCCGCTTGATGATTCCGCTTTTTTCGATTGAAATTCGGCTGTAATTGGCCCAGATTTTTTTTTCTCCTTTTTCATTTATAACATATCCGTTTTGTTCATAAATATTAGCTGAATTTGAACGTTCTGTCTTTATTTTTTCTTCAGTTATTTTTGCTTGCTCAACTCTGATTGCCATAACTTCAGCTTTTCCTTGATGCTGTAGTTTATAACCATTCCCAACCAATACTCTTACAATATTCATTGCAGTAATATCTTTACTCATTTTATACCCCATAGGGTTACCATGGTTGTCAAAAGCAACTTTAAATATCTTTTTATCATAGGTGACTAATTCCTCATTCAAAAAACCTTTATATCCAGGAAAAGTTCCGCTTTTTGCAAACCATGTTGCCATTAAATAGTTATCTAAGTCCAGAACTTCATAGTTTAATTCTCCATTTTTTGAGGGTAATATCACTCTGATGTAACCAATCCTCTTATCTGCTGGGTCCGGATTCTGTGCCTTTATACTATAAATAGTTCCTGCATCATCAATACTCAATTGATAAGCATCTATAGCTTTATTTGCCTGATCTATTTCATTTTTGGCTTCTATTAATTTTGCAGCAATACCAGTTGCTTCTCCATTAATGAAATTTTCTATCGCATCAATATTCAATCCGTCAACATTTAGATAATTATGTTCTATTAATGCAGTAACAACACTTTTCTCGTTGTTAAAAGGATTAAACTTTCCTTTTGTAAATTCGATTTCATTCGACTTTGTAGTTTCTTCATTCGTGAGTTCCATTATCGGAATAGCAGGAACTGGCAAGATCTGCTTTAACTGAATGCTCATTTTGTAATTTTTATCTAAACTCGAAACTTTAAATGAAGGCTTCTTACCTTCTATATAAGCAACTGGTTTTTCATCTAGTTTTATTTCTCCTTTGTCGATTTTAATTTTTTGAGCATAATTACTTATAGTAAAAAGTAAAATTAATATGGTTAAAAAAAATTGTTTCATACGTAAATACTTTATTTTAATTAATATAATTCATAAAAAAATTCTTCTGGTAATCATAGAAGGCCAGATAATTAGTTTCGTTAAAATTGTGGTATTTTTGGTATGCTAAAATTTGTAAATTATACAAAAGGATATTTAAAAATATTAAGTTTAATTAGTTCTAAGATTTACTAATTATCTTCAAATCTATTTGGTTTCAAAACTTATAAAATAAGCGTTTATTTTATTATCAGCGTTTTTTGCTCATTTATTGCTTTGGTTCAATCTTAACTAAAGCTTTGCAATAAAGAGCAGCAATTAATTATTCCACTTCTATTTTTTCAATTTTTTTAGATAACGGTTCTATTATATTCTCTTCAAATAATTTTATTTGTATATTCTTTGTATTTGAAAACCATTCAAAATCATCTTTCCCTTTGCCATTTATGAAATATAAATTTATCGCAACAGTTGTTTCTTTATCATTTACTTCATTTACTTCCAAATAATAGGTTAGTTTTTCTCCATTTTCAAATATCCTTATTGTATTTATTCTTGAATTACCAAAAACGGAATCTTGATAACTTAGATATATTGATTTATCAGAAATTATTTTTAATTCATTTTTAAATTTTATAATAGATGTATTAAATTCATATACTTTCATTTTGCTTGGAGGATTTGAAGAACTATGAAAATAAAGGTATGTCAAACCAAAAAATAATATTTTATTTAATATGTATCCTGAAATAACAACTATCATTAAATATTTTAATATTTTTCTCACTTTATTTGCTTTAAGTTTTCCCTACTTAATAATACTTCTATCAACAAGTTTTATTGAATTCTTTTATGAAATTTATAATTTCTTATATATTTTAATTTTTAAACTTTATAATAAAACTAAAACTTGACATACTTTCTGTCACACGAAAGATTCGTGCGGAAGCCGTTTTTTAATTCATATATTATTAGAAAATAAGTATATCCACATTATCTGCTACTTTTTTTCAATTTTACTATTGTCTTTTTTTCAATAAATCCTACATTAGGATTTCCGTCCCACATCCTCACACAGCACCAATCGCTGTTGTCTATTCTTTCAATCACTCTCAATAAATCGCCTTTTTTTAATTGTCTAAGCTTTTTTGTTACAGGAAATTCAGGCGAGTATAAATAAGTATCCCTATTTACAGAAGTACTGTCTTCATTCCAGACCGCCAAAGCCTCATGACGAAAAAAACAATCCTCATACTCTTTTTTGTCATTTAATTCACGACAGGAAAAATAGGTATTACTATCAGTTCTGCGTTCTTTAAAAAGAATTCTAGGATGGTTTATTTCTTTAAAAAAATCATCATTTATTTCCCAATCCGTTTTGCCAAACAGATTATTCCAAAAACCTTTATCCTTTTTTTTTAAATATCCATTGAATACTTCATTCATTGCGATTTCATGAAGTTTCTCAAAACTTAAAGGTGTATGAATGTCTTTTTGGTAGTATTCACGAGGAAGATGAATTGATGCTCCATTAAAGAAATACCATTTATCTTTAATTTTTAATCCATAAAAAAAAATAATTCCATCATGATCAGTTAATTCAGAGATATATTGATATTCAAGAGCCGTTATCACTTTATTCCTCGCTTTATTAAAACATAAAAGACTATCTATTTTAAAAGGTTCTGTAGCTATTCTATATGGAACTAAATTATTCTTTGCCCATATTCTTATGCTATCATTCATCAGATAGTATACATTTTTATACTCGTACTTTGTTATAATGCTTTCAGATGTTTTTTTGAAAAATTTTGTAGTTTCATTTATTTCTTTTTCTTTCACATTATGACAACTAGCAAAGCATATTATAATAATAATTTTAAAAAAATTATCTCGGTTTAACATAGCCTACCTCCTTTTCTTTTTTATTAAAAATCCATTTATAATTACCAATTGAATGGCTGTCAGTAAATCCTTTTGGTGACCAATCTTTGGGTATAAATACACGCTGTTGTATAGTTAATCCACCTGCAGCGCATTGAGGAGCTACACCATCCTGGTCTGAAATTTTATCAGCATTTGGTTCTCCTAAATTACTTCCGTATTGGAAAACTTCATCGAAGTCTTTAACATTTACAGCTCCACTACATGCATTTTCAGGGGCAATAATGTAAAATTTACCAAATTTACAACCATTTTCTTTTAATTTTTTTATTATTCCAAGTGCATATGCAAACCCCATGCTATGTGCTACAATATCAATCTTTTCGGTTTGTTTATTAAACTTGATTTTTTGTAACTCCTTTAACAAATTATCACCTGCAATTAGTCCCTTACTCTCACGAAAACTAAATCCTTCTATATTTGGACTTGTTGCCATTTTATGGTTAAACATATTATTTGCAAAACTCACCGTGCTTCCATGATTAGAAGTTCTTACTCCATGATGTCCATCTGCATAATAAACCTCTCTATCTTTTAAGCGTTCTTCAAACAAAAGATCTATTCCCTCCCAATAATCTTCGATTGCAACATCTTTAATAAGATTATCTGAATCCTCAAACTCAAACTTCACCATTGAATTTCTATATCCATTTGCAAAAACAAGTACATTTTTATTATTTTTAGAAGCCTCATATTGTGTTTTAGTCTTATAGTATGAAATATTATAAACTGGTGTTTTTTCTGTAATTTCAATTACCAAAACACCTGTATGTATTCCATAAAAACCATTTTTAAAACTGCAGTCATTTCCTAAGGTATATTGACTATATCCTTCAATCCATTCACTAAAACCTTTTTTATTACATAATTGAAAGGTATCCCAAAGTGTTTTTTTATATTGATTATATTTAGTCAAAGACATTTCTTTAGTTTCTTCTATATCTTCTTTTATCTTTCCACTCGATTCTTTATATTTTTTTATTACAATTAAATCATAATTTTTAACCAACTCCCCACTCGTCTGACTCTGAAACGCGTACAACCTAAATGTAGGATCATTAATCTGTTTCCAATCGTTATGATTCAAGACAGTACCTGAACTATAATCCATTAAGAAATCAGTACTCCTTTCCTGAGTATTATACTGCTCAAAAGGATGTTCTAATTTAAAAATTCCGTGACCTAACTCATGAGCAGGAGTTTTAGCTCCTTCAAGTCCCGAAGGGAAAGCAAATACATATCCAAATTGACCGTTCAGCCTCATATACCCCAATTGTCCCTCTTTATCAGAATTTCGATTGGATACAAATAAAATATATCGGTCGCTATTTTTATTTCCATATCCATTATTAATATTCTGTTGTACAGAACTGTAGGTAGAAAGTGCTGTATTTTTCTCTGTTGATATTGTTATACTTCCGTTGAGGTATTTTGAAATATCAAATAGATCGTCTTTATTGAAATTTATTTTTACACCAACTTTATTATAAATCTTTTGGGTCTCTTTAATAATATCATCAAGCTTGTTTTTTGAATCATCATCTGTAGGAACCAAAGCTACATTAACCTCTTTTGAAGAAATATGCACCAGCATAAAAGCACCTATCACTTTCCATTTATCACCTTGCTGTATAGTCGCTACTATTTGTTCCTCTGCATAAGTCAATTTTCCTTTTACGGTTAAAGTGAAAGTTTTATCATTTCGCACTGCGTCGACTTTTGCACCGCTTTCAGTTTTAAAAACAATATCGTCTAGTTTTATATTCGTGTCTGTAACACTTACTGTTGCCAATACGGTATCGCTCTGCCCATTTACAACGGCTTTATAAGGCAGGGCTTTTGTGCTAACTTGTTTATACAGTTTTTTCAAACTTTCACTGGCATTTTCAGACATTACATCGAAGGCATATTTGCTTTCATCTCCCTTACTTTTATCTTCATTATTCGAAAAAATAATAGTAATCCCCTTTGCAGTAAACTCAGTTACCTGACCGTTTTTATCTACTCCGTCTGTATTTGCAGCTGTAGATTTTCCGCCTACTGCAACTGCAATGCCTTCATTACTTCCATTTCCGTCTTTATCAACATAATAAATCTTTCCTGTACTATCTGTAATGACAGTATCTTTTCCTCCTGGAATAGTAACTTGCTCGCCGTCTTTGCCATTAACAATAATATCGCCATTTGCATTGATTACAATTTTATCGATCTCAAATGATATTTCTTCTTTTATTTTTCCGCTTTGTCCTTCTCCAGTAAAATCTTCAACATCAGTAACATTTTTCCAATCTGAATTATAACTTGTTTCTACTACTCCGCTGATTAATTGATAATCGGTATTAACTACAATATTATTGAACTCAACGGCTATTTTAGTATCTTTTAAATAAGGCACTATGATATAACCTCGACCGGAATACGGACTATTTTCTCCTTTTAATTCCAGAACCGTTACCGGAAAATCGCCTGCTGTAAAGGTTTCGCTTTCTATTAAGTTATCAAGTATTTTTTGATTCTGAATATTAATTTTAGGGATGATGCCGCAATTATAAGCAGGAACCCCATTAGTTTGTGTAGGCGTTGTAAAGGTGCTGATCGCTGAATAAGTAAACGACTGAATTCCCTCAGTTGCAGGATCACAACTTGAACCTACCCTAAACTGATAGGTTACTCCAGGCTCTAAATTGGTGATTAAACTTTGTGTGTTTAAACTATTGGTCGAGAACCATTGCGCGTTACGTACATCTTGTTTTTTGTATTGAACTTGATATTTAGTATGATCTGGAATTCCCTGCCAGGTTATCTTAACGCTGTTTGGTCCTTGTGCCTCACTTAGTAAAAATGTTGGGGCAGCACAGGATGCGGTGTATTTAAAAGAATAGATTTCACTATAGCCATCATTTTTAAATATCGCATTCTCTGAAAGTCCTGTAGTTGATATGGCTCTCACACGCCAAGCATAACGCATTCCTGGAGTGAGGATTGGCATGCTTAAATTATACAGCATAGCAGTGCTAAACAATGTTTCTTCGTATAAAAGCGGCGACATTTGAAACGCAAACTGCGGATCGAGTGTTGAATCGATAAGCTGTTTTAATTCGAATTTATAAGAAACGTTGGTAGCGTTCATCTGGCGCGGTGTCCAGGTAAACATTATGTTTGGGAAATCGCTTGCCGCGATTTGTTCGTTTTTTTGCGGTGTGTTTAAAAGCGGTGGATCGTTTAATAGGAGATAGATACTGGCACAGCTTTTTTGAGATATTTTTTGATTGGTGATATAATCATACATTTCAAAACAAAAATCATACATTCCGTCTGGCAGTGGGTTCGCATATTGCGACGGTGTTATGCCTTGTAAATTTTCTAACCTGAATAAAGCAGAAATATCAGTATTGGTCAGGGTTTGAAATTCACCTCCGTTTATAAAAATAGGTCTTTGTCCTGTTATATAATCGCTGCTTTTTATATTGACTCCGTTACCTTGTATGTACAATTTTAAGCGTACTTGTCTTTGCGATATGGTAATGTCAGTAGGATTTATCAGCAATTGAAATTTGGTATCCATACTAGTTGCGTAGTCAGATATTTTTACACTGTATGGACTTTTAAAAACTGGAGTTAATTGAACAGGGTATAGTTGGGCGTATACATTCCCCCATCCCCCGAAGGGGGAACATTGGGTAAGTAGAATAAGTAAGAATGTATATTTTAAAAGCTTTTTCATTTTTAGTAGATGATAATTTTTTTAACAAGGGTCTGCTGTTCAGTTTCTAATACCAAAAGGTACATTCCGGATTGCAATGAAGTATTAAAATCTACTTCGTAGTTTTTCCTGCCTGAATCTTTTTTCTGCATAGTAAATTCTCCTGTGGTAGAAAACAATCTTAAATTAACTGCACTGTTATTTTCTAAATTGATAAGAGCTTTAAAGTTTCCGTTGCTCGGATTTGGTGTTACGATAAAATCTATAATAAATTTTGGTGCACTACCAGCATTTGGTAATGTGCTTCGCTGTTCTACTGTGATATTTTTATTGTATATGGCGAAACATTCTCCTTGTGTTTGCTGTAGACCTATGGTATAAGTACCCAGGTCATTAAATTTAAGAGTAATGTATTTTTCTTTTAGCTCTACCGTTTTTACTCCTTCAGGAATTATCCATTTTGTGCTTTCGCCAAAAGGATTACTGGTATTAACCAAAATAACTTCTTCATCCAGATATGCCTGAGAACTTAATAAGAATTCAGAACTAATAATGGCCTGACTTGATTTTATTACAATTTCATCTTCACCTACACATCCTAAAGCCGAAGTTGCTTTTACATGATAGGTTCCCGCTTTTGTTAAACTTACTTTTGCCTGGTTTGAGGTAAATCCGTTAGTGGATGTCCAGCTATATTTGGCATTTTTATCAGCGATCGTTGCATCAAGATCTAAAACCTGATCGTTACACAAGGTCCTGTCTTTTCCTAAATCGACTATAATTGGGTTTGGATCTTTTAAAACAAATCTCTTTTTATACACACAGCAGTCCGGACAGCTAATGGTTACCTCATAATTACCTGCAGAAAGATTATTTAAATCTTTGGTCGTAGCTCCGGTATTCCACAAATAGGTATAAGGCAAATTTCCTCCCGAAACATTTAACTGAATTGAACCATCATTTCCACTAAAACAAGTTGGATTTTTTACTGTTTCAGTCGTTAAGATTCCTTTGGGGTCTCCCACAAAAATGCTTCCCTGAACCACGCAGCCTTTTGCATCCGTAACTAATACAAAATAATTGTTTGTGGTAATGTTTTCAATTTTAGAAGTTGTTTCTCCGCTTGTCCACTCATATGTATAAGGAGCCGTTCCGCCAGAAACATGAGCTTCTGCCCAGCCATCATCACCTTTGTCACAGCTGGCATTGAGTTTTGTAAATGTTAAATTTAGTTTTGCAGGCTGCCCTATATATTGAACCGCATCTGTCTCTTTTATCAAAATATTATTGGTATAGGTACCTAATTTTATTCCGTTGGCATCTTCAATATTCAAGGCGTATGTTCCTTCTGAAATGTTGTTGAGTGTTTCTGTTTCTTCATTCCATATCTTCCATGAACTGTCATTTTGCTTTTTCTTCCAGGTGTAGAAATATGGAAGCCCATTATTTTTATCGGCCTGTAACTGGATTCCTCCTTTTACATGTGCGGTTAAAATTCCGTCCTGTGATTCATCTCTTTGATTGTCCTGTGGATTATTATCGGTTTCATTTCCAAATTCATTACTTGCATTACAAGAAATAGTTCTTACTATCTCGAATGTGACTTCGAGCGGATCGGGTTCTTCTAAAGTAATTACAGAATTTGAAATGTTGCAACTCGATTTGTTTGCTGCTATATCATAATTGGAATCATGAATATTTAACGTATATGTTTCTTCAGGAATTCCGTTTAAAGAAATCGTATAAATACCATCATTAAAACTAGTAGTTGCTGTCTGTATAATTCCTTTACTGTTTTTCCATTCATACCAATAAGAATTATCTGCTGAAATAGTGCCGCCTGCAACTTCTGCTGTAATTTTTCCGTTTGTTGCTTTGTAAAAACTCGGATTTATAACCTCAGTATATTTTATTTTCAAAGGCGCTTTTGGTTCTGTAATCGTAACACTTTCCTGTGTGGTACATCCTTTTGCATCTGTTATGAATACCCAATATTCACCAGCTTTTAAAACCATGTTTTTATCACTTTCAACATCATTTGACCATTTATAATCATATGGAGGCGTTCCTCCTGCAACATTTGCCGTCGCCCAGCCGTCGTTTCCACCATTACAGAATACATCGCCTTTGGTTATGGCAACTGTTAATTTCGGAGGCTCCTGCATCAATTGGGTAACATCAATTTCCTCCACCAGCTGATTATTAATGTAAGTTCCTAATACTATTCCGTTTCTGTCTTTTATATTCAACGCATAATTGCCATGTGAAAGGTTGGAAGCGATAGAGTCTTTAATCATCGGAAGGGTTAACCGCGAACCGTCTGCCTGCTGTTTCTTCCAATAAAAATAGTAAGGCAAACCGCTATTTGCAGAAGATGCGAGAGGTGTTCCACCTGTAACATGTGCTACTAAAATACCGTCCTGTGATTCGTCACGCTGTCCGTCTTTTGGAGCTGTATCTTTATCATTTCCAAATTCATTATTCACATTACATGAAATAGATCGAACAATTTCAAAAACAACTTTTAGAGGATCAGGTTCAGTTAGTTTTACTTCTGATTCTAAAACTGAGCAGTTAATAATTTGGCTGGTACCTTCATTATAATTTTTGTCTTTTATCGTTAATAAATATTTATCGGCTGGAATGCCGTTTAAGCTAATGGTATAAATCCCATCTTTTATTTCAGCAGCCGCGGTTTGAACTACTCCTGCAGAATTTTTCCATTCATAAAAATAAGTGCCATCATTGTTAGGAGTTCCCCCAGTAACCTCGGCAACAATTTTTCCATTTGTGGCACCAGAAAAAGCAGGCGCCGTAATTTCCTTATAATCTATTAACACAGCAGATTGAGGCTCTGTTACTACAATACTTCCTTTTATGAAACAGCCTTTTTTATCTGTAATTTCAACAAAATATTCTCCCGCTGTTAATTGGGATATTTCATTTCCGTTTATGATTCCATCAACGTTGTACCAAGCGTAGGTATAAGGCGCCAGCCCGCCGGCAACGTTTGCTTTTGCCCAGCCGTTATTTCCGTCATGGCAGGAAATATTTCCTGAATCAAATGACAATTCTAATTTAGCCGGTTCTATAATTTCTTTTATTGCCGGGATTGCAGTAACTAAGTCCGTAGTGCTGTAGGTTCCTTGTGTGATGCCATTTTTATCAATAACATTTAAGGAATAATTCCCTTTTGAAAGATTTATGGCAGTATCTGAAAGCTGTTCGCTTAAAACATCCCAAGCATTTGTTGAAGCATTCAGTTTTGACCATACATACTGATAAGGAGGAATTCCTCCTTTAACTGATGCTGTTAAAATTCCGTCTGAGAATTTATCTGCATCTGTATCTCCATTTTCTGTATTGCAAGAAATTGATTGGGTTTCTGCTAAGGTTATTTTAATAGGCTCTGGCTGGGTTAAAACCTGAGAAGACTCTATAATAGAACAATTCGTTTTATTGATTGCTGCTTCATAATTTTTATCTGTTACTGTCAATTTATATTCGCCAGCGGGAGCATTCTCTAATGAAATTGTAAAGGTTTTATCTGCCTCATTATATTGGGTAGTTCCTGTAAATTCTTCTCCGGTTGTTTTTACCCACTTGTAGTCATAAGATTTATCGTCTTTTATGGTTCCGCCGCTTATAGAGGCAGTAATTTTACCATTGAAAGCTCCGTTAAAAGTTGGGTCTTGTTTAAAAGTATAGTTTAGGGCTAATGGTGATAATGGTTCTGTTATGGTTGCTTCAATAATTTTTTCTTCTCCCAGTTCAACTTTTCCTTCAACTACAGTTTGAATTCTGGCAATACAGCCATTCATATCTTTTACTTTTATTTTGTAAATACCTGGTGATAAACCTGTTATTGTGTAAGGTTTGTTATTTGGAAATGGTATCCAGCTATATCCATTATCTAATGAATAATAATCATTTGCTAATACATCGCGGGTTCCTCCAGTTGGGGCGATAGTTATACTACCATTATTAGCTCCATAACATAAAATATCCGAACTTTTTAATGAAAAGTCTAGCAGATCTGGTGCTTCTATCATAAATGGATAAGGAGTCCCTCCTAACTCTGTATATGTAGAATAAGTATTATTTCCATTATAGAAGCCAGTCGTTGTTATTTTATAATTTCCTCTGGCGAGTCCAGAAAGCACATAAGTATTATCTGGGTTTAATTGTGTAATATTTAGAAAATTTTGAGTACTAGTTCCTAAAAGTGCAATAGAAAAAGTCTCACCGGGATATAGTGATCTGTTAAACTGAAGTTTTAATTTTCCATCATCACTTCCTAAATCATAACAACTCACCTTATCAGGAGTAGAAGAAATAATTTTTGGAGCACTTAATCGAATAGAATATGTTATCGTTTTGCCTGTTACTGTGCCACAAGGTTTTAATCTGAAATAAATTTTTTGACCATGTTTTAAACCTGCGTCTGCGCCAAGAACTTCAATTGCATTTGTACTTATTGATGATGTATTATATTTTGTAAAATCTATCCAATCAGTTGTATTGTTATAAGATGGGTTCAAAGTATATTGCCATTTATAGTAACCTGTATCATATCCGGGTAAACTATTTATAGTAATATTTTCATCTGTAGGTAAAAAGTCAGAAGTTCCCTGAAATACGTCTAAAGTTGGTTCAATTTTATAATTGAATGTTATATGCGACATTCTTGGAGAATAATCCCCATCAAAAGTGCCATTAGGACAATATGAATCTACATTTATAAATTTTGAACCATTTGCATCCGTTCCTGTTCTGAAATTTACAAAAGCGTAACATTCGATAGAAACGGGTTTTGTAGAATTGTTTACAGGATCGATATTTAAACTAGTTTCATTATCACCGCTACTACCAATACTTCTATAGTACGCAGTTGTACTAGTACCATTTTGGTAATGAATTATAATTTTAATATTGGAACTTGTGCTGTTCTTGACTCCTTTATTTATCCTGTAATTTAAATTAGATATAGTTATTATATACTTAGTTTCTTGAGCAAAGCTAAATATGGAAATCAATAAAATTATCAACAAGTAAATCTTCTTCATAAACACCTAATAAACAATAATTAAAACTTCTTCTTTTGCAGGACTGTTACTTTTTAAACTTGGAATTAAGTGATATTCATATTCCATGTTTATTTTTAGATTTTTATCATCCAGAGTAAAAACATCTCCATTTAATTCTTTCCATAAAGTTGGAGGCGCTCCTTTGAGATTTTTATAAATACTTAAACCGATCACCTTGTCTTTGCTTTTGTTATAATCCCAAGTCAGGGTTATTTTTTTGTTTTCCCTATCAGGTAATCCTTGTAGAAATGAAATTATTTTTACTGGTGTAAAGTCTAAAACCTGTACTGTAATCGTAGAATGATCTAATGATGACCATAAATTACTTCTGTCTTTAGCCAGAATAGCATATTGGTATGTTTTCTTATTCTCTACTCTGTCATCTGTAAATTCCTGAATCGTATCGTTTATTTGTTTTATTTCCAGCCACTTTTCCTGTCCTTTTTCCCTTCTTCTTAAACTGTATCCAACTACATCTTCACTGTAGCTGCGAATCCATTTTAAATGCACTTTGCCATCTTTATTATCATAATCTTTAAAAATAGGTGCAGCTGGCGGAATTTTATCCGGTTTGTCTAAAACCAATACATCAGATGGCTCTGAAATATTAAATCGCATATCTTCGGCAGCAATTCTGTAATAAACTTTGCTGTTTGTCATTTTCAAGCTCACGCTGTCTTTAAAAGTCGTACCTTCATAAGATTTATGATAAATATCTACAAATTCCTCGTTTAGGTTATTTGCTTTTAATATGCGGTAGCCGCGTAAATCTTTTTCCTGATTTGGCTTCCATTTTAATTTTACCGTTCCGAGACTATCAATTGCACCTTCTAACCCAATTGGTTTTGCGGGCGGAATAGAATCTACTGGCTGCACCAGCATACTTTGAGAAGTTAATCGCTGATTATTTTTGCCCACAACAGATATGGTAAAATAATTGGATGGAAATAAATTTTCTTTATAATTTAGTTTTCGTTCTGATGGAGAGATTATTTTAGAAACAACTTTGTATGGGCCTCTATCGTTATCTGCCAAATTGATTTCGTACCCTTGAATAAAACTTTCTGATTCCTTAGGATACTCCCATTCCAGATTGACTTCATTTGAATTAATGATATTATAGTCAATCAGCCTTGCCGAGGTTACTATAGCGTCTACTCCTTTTACAGTAATAGGTTTGGTTATCTCTCCTTTTTCTCCAAAAGAAGTTATGCCATATAGTCTATAATGATATATTTTATCGTTGACACTAAGTGTATCCACATAATACATAGTTTTTGACGGATGATCTTCCTTATCATTTAAATTGACAAGAGCTGTATTTGATATTGGTGTGTAATTTATTCCGTCAGAAGATTTTTCAACCATAAAAGAGGTATAAATTCTCTTGAAGGTTTCGTAATCCCAGGAAAGCATTACTTTTTTATCATCTGGAACTGCAATAAAATCTGCTGGCGCTGGTAAAGCTGTATAATCTTTTAGACCAATAACATATGATGATTCTTTTACTTTTGGAGTTTCAAATACACTTACCTGATAAGCATATACTTCATTCTTTTTTACATTGGCATCAACAAATCCCCAACCTGCTTTTTCCGCTCCTTCAAAACTCATATCTGCGGCATACAAAGCAAATGTAAAACGCTGATCAAGCTCATCTGCCATACTTACAATTTTAGACAACTCTCCCTCTTTTGCTCCTGTTACTTCAAAACTTTCGCCATATATCGATTGCGCTATAATAGCTGCGTTATTGTCTTTTTGTACTATATCTAACCAAGAATCTAATGGTTCCGGCATTAATGGTTTTGGCGTAAGCAGTATTTTTTCGGGTTTGGGTAAAATAATCCCATCTCGTAAAACTGTAGTTCTGGTAATTATAAATCCTTTTTTATTTGCTTTTTGCCATTCTATTGGAGAATTAACTGCCCAGCGAATCAAAATTTTATCTTTTTGAGCACGGGCATTGACCATGACAGCCGGACTCTTAAATTGAGAGTATGATAACGATACAAATAGTAAAAGAAGTAAAAGAAGTTTATTTTTTGACATTTAAAAATGTAATTATTTCAATAAATAGAAAAAGCAAACACTTCAACTTAATATTGAAGTGTTTGCTTTTATATAAGTTTAAATTAATAAACGTACTGAACAGTTTCAGTATCAGTTGAACCAGAAAGTTTTGTTATTTTTTCTGTTGGATAATTATTCACATCATATGTATAGGTAGATATATATGTATCTGTATGAAGATTACCTTGAGATCCTGAAGTATCAACCTTTTTAATTATGTTTTTAACAGCTGGCTCTTCATCTAATAATAAATTCCAACCTAAAATATTTTTTAAGGGACTATTTTTAGTATCGTATTCATATATTTCCACAGTTTCAAATTTATCGTACAATCTTTCTGCTTTTATTAAATTACCATCTTTGTATGTTAATTTTCCCGTTTGCTGAAATTTTACTTCAAGACCTGTTTTAATGTTAACTTTAAACTGTTCGTAAGAAATTGTACCGTCAGCATTATGCGTATATTTAGTTTTACTATTATGATCATCGTCATATTTTTCAATATAACTTGTCATTAGTCCATCAGTATAGCCATATTCACTAGTGTCTTTTAACAACCCTGTCTCATCAAAGTATTCAATTTTGGTTATTAAATCTCCAGTATAAGTATACTTAGACACGGAACCATCTCCTTCTGTCACACTAACAATTTTATTACCACTATAATGATATTCTTCTGTAAGACGTTCTCCATCACTATAAGTCGTAGTTATTTTTTTAACTAACATTGGAGAAACTGAATCTGATGAATCATTATCATCTTTTGAACAAGAGGTAAATACCAATAATACGGTGCTTAATAAGCATACTAATTTTTTCATGGTTTTGATTTTAAATTAATTAGCAAATCTAAAGATCAAAATAGGAGTAAAGCTCCACTAGAAGCCTAAATTATAACAAAATAAGACTTGTTAATTTATTATTAACTACTGATTAAATGCACAAAAAAAACGCTAAGAAATCAAATTCTTAGCGTTTTCATTTTTTAGTCTAAAACCAAACCTATCTGACCATCGTCATCTAATTCTGTTTCAACAGGATCATCTTCTGATACTTCTGGTCTTTCAGGAACTTCTTCAACTGGTTCTTCATAAGGTAAAGAATCTAAAAGATTAACTTGTCTTAATTTTTCAGTTGTTAGTTGATTTCCTAATGCTTTAGGTCCTTTTATAGCAATAAAATCCTCTACATCGATATGTAAATCTTCTTTTTGAACTCCTTTTACTTTTGCATAAACTAATTGTGCTACCGGGCGATAATCTGTTGATACAATCTCTAATTGAGAATTTGGATGGTCCGTTATAAAACTTTCCTCTTTATCTGTTTCGACCAGAAAACGTTTTAAATAATATCACTCTTTTTCTCCATCATAATAAATCGCTGAAACTGGTTTTTTAGGATTAAATTTCTCCAGAATAATCATATCTTCATCAAAATGAGTTGATAATTCCGGAATGATAACCTTCAATTTACCGGTTTGATTAATGATTAAGATTTTATCACTTGGTTTAAATTCGCCTAATAATTCTCCTCTTGCATCAACGTTTAGACGTTTTACAGTATCATCAAACCAAACTTTTCTTGGCAATAAAGTCGAAATTCCTTTCTCTTTTAATTCGATTTTCTTGATTGGATATTTAGTAACTAAACTTCCTTTTGAAGCACGTCCTTTGATTGCTAGTTTGGCAAAATCGATATCAAACTTCAATTTCTTGATAGTTCCAATCTGACGCAATAAAATTGTTATTACCTCAGCTTCTCCATTTGGATTATGTGAAAAATAAACAACTTGAGAACCTGCAGTTTCATTCGTTAAATCATAAGGTTTATCACGTGTTACTCCAGAAACATTGAAGCCTTTGATATATGAAGAGCCTGATTTTCCGTCACGATAAATCATGTTATAAATGGTGCGTTTATCGTTTTTATCAAAAACAGCAGCGTGTATAATATCTTTTCCGATAAAGGTTTTGGCGTCTACTTTTGTAATCATCAATGTCCCATCTCTTAAAAACACGATAACATCATCAATATCCGAACAATCGCCTACGTATTCGTCTTTCTTTAAACTCGTTCCAACAAAACCTTCTTCACGGTTTAAATAAAGTTTTGTATTTCTTAAAACAACTTTTGTAGCCTCAACGTTATCAAAAACACGAAGTTCCGTCTGACGTTCACGACCTTTACCATATTTCTCTTTTAATTTTGTAAAATAAGTAATTGCAAAATCAGTTAAATGTTCTAGATTATGCTCTACTTCTTTCATTTCCTCTTCTAGCCTTGAAATTAATTCGTCGGCTTTATCAGAATCAAAACGCGTAATACGAATCATCGGGATTTGAGTCAGTCTTTGTAAATCGTCGTCATTGATTTCTCTAACGAATGACTTTTTGAAAGGCTCAAAACGATAGTATAAATACTTATAAAGTGATTCTCTGTCTCCATATAATTTGAAGTCGATATACATTTCTTCACGAATGAAGATTTTTTCTAAAGTAGAGAAATGCCACTTATTTTTTAATTCTTCTAATTGAATTTCTAACTCCTGACGAAGTAAAAAAGCTTCAGATTTCTCTGTAGCTTTTTTTATTTTACGGCATTTCTTTGAGATTAAGCATTGATAGTAAAATATTATTGTCAATAACATAAAGCCTATTTCTGTAAAACCTTAATTAATTCAAGCTGCTAGTTAATAAAGTGTAGTCCCTACGGGCAATGTCATTAAGTTAAGAGGAAATTTATAAAATTACTTAACAGTTTAATTAAGAAAGTAATTAGAAAAATCAGTTTTTATCAGCGTTTTCGCTTTAGCGAATCAGTAAAATCAGCGTCTAATTGTGACGCGGATAAAACAGATTTACTTCGTAAAAACGCGGATAAACACGGATTTGATTTGCAATAATTTTATTTTCTAAAAGCTTAACTTAATAACATTGCCCGTAGGGACAAAAATTGACATGAATAAACTGATTTCTAACAATATATAATCTCTCCAAGATATTTTTTGTTGCTCCGTTAGGAGCTAAATATTGCAGCCGAATAATAAAATCTGCCAGAAAAAATATTCCGTAGGAATTAAACTTTTTTAGAGCCGATTTATTTATTGAATTATTAAACTAGCAACTTGAATTATTTATAATATTTAAGAATTATAAAAAGAACTTAAATCTTTAAATCCGAAAAAGCTTAAATTATAATCATTTTCAGACAGAACACATTAAACATACCCACTTTAAACATATAAAAATAAAGTAGTTATACCTGATTTACTTATTCTGTTCTAAATTATTTTTATGCCAAAGCTGCCTCATTAGATAAGTCAAATTTTCAGGAAACATCAAATTTGTTGTTTCAATTCATATTTAAAAATTGAACAAATTAATTTTTTCCTTATTAAAATTTTTGAATGTTTTTTCCTTCAAACCCTTGTTTTTACTAAGAATTAAAACAAAGCCACAATATCAGCACAACTAATTAACAACCAATACCTTAAACAAGTAAAAAAAGGGGAAAATTCCCCTTTTTTCGTACCCTTACATTTTTCTAATTTAGTCAACTCTATCAGCCTTGTTTTCTTTACAAGTTTAAAGCACACTCAAAAGCCTATCCTTATTTTTAATCTGCGCCCAGAATCTAATTCCTTTTCAGTAAAATTTCATTTAGTATTTATAATAAATTTTATCAAAAGATGATTTTTGAAGTAATACAAATAATTACAGAACAAGTAAACAACTATCTCGAGGAAATTGGGCTGGACAAATCTGTTGTTCCTGAAAATATTGCTTTTTTAGAATCTCAAAATGATGATATAGCCGACGCATTAAAAAATGCCGTGGCACTTACGATAATTAATTTAGATGAAGAAGCTACTTTAAAAAACTTCCCAAATCATACTATTGAAAATACTAAAACAATTTATAAAAACAATATCGTCAATTTAAATCTGTATATCCTTTTTAGTGCCAACAGAGACAAATATGTCAATTCACTTAAGGACATTTCAAAAATTATCGAATTTTTTCAAGGAAAAAGACTTTTTACTCAAGCCAATACTATTTATAACCGAAACAATATTGCAATGAGCAATGTAGACAACTTTAGATTTACGGTTGAACTCTACACTCCCACTTTTGAAGAGTTAAATTATATCTGGGGAACATTAGGCGGAAAACAGCTTCCGTCTGCCTTATATAAAGTCAGCATGATACAAATTGACCGCAATATTGCACAAGCAGAAGGACAGCTTATCGGTGAGTTCACCGGAATAACCAAAAGAAAAGAACAGTCATGAGTTATTCTTCTACATATGGATTGTTATTTCAAGTAACGCTTCTTCATAATTATTTTTTGAATAACGGAGAAGAAACTTTTGCAAGTATGACAAATGCTGATAAAGAAAAAATGATGCAGCAATTTAGTGCAGATGCATTTATAGCAGTAATGCCAGCTTTAGAAACCAATACTGTACTCAAAAACTACAAAATGGTATTCAAAAAAACTAAAACAGGTTTCGGAATATATATTAAAATGAAAGATGAATTCGACCCATTTATTAAAGTCCCTGCTGATTTGAACCTAAAATTTTTAATCAAAATCAATGATTATCAATTCGAAAATTATACTAATCTGGACTTTGTCCTTAATCAGGTATTCTTATTTAGCAACGTTAGACCTTTAACTGAACCGGTCTCATTTGAATATCTTCCTCTAATAAATGACAACAAGTTAATTTCAAACGATTATTTAGTATCTGAAGAAACAACTGCCAACTTACTTTCAACACTGCAGCCGTCAGAACAGCAAAATGTCTTTGGAGTTATTTCTCTTACCGCTAAAGGTGACAACAGCTCAGGAAATATTATAGACAATTCGGATAAAATGATAAGTCCAAATTTTAAAATTCATTTTGACAATCGAAAAACGTTTTGGAGATACATCAACCGTAAAGCAGGAACCATAATTAAAACTACTGCAGCAAAGCCATTAACGCGATCTGGTTTTGTAGAAATTGACCCTGTTAACGATCTGGAGCCTTCACAACCGGCAGAAAGTCAATACCCAAATCCCTCTGTAAAATCAATAACAAAAATCAATAGTGATTACTATTCGGAAATATTTATTTAATAATTAAAAAACAAATCAATTATGGCAACAACTTACAAAACGCCTGGGGTATATGTTGAGGAAATCGTAAAGTTTCCTCCTTCTGTTGCCCAGGTAGAAACAGCGATTCCTGCTTTTATTGGCTATACTGAAAAAGCCACGAACAAGATTAATGGAGATTTGAAATTGAAACCAACAAGAATAACATCTCTTTTAGAATACGAACGCTTTTTTGGCTTTGCAAAACCAGAGACAACAATTAGTGTTACCATTAATGATGTTTCAACTGATAATGGAGACACAAGATCTATTGTTGTGGACCAGCCAACTTCAAAACAGCCTTTTTTAATGTATTATTCATTGCAGCTGTTCTTTGCAAATGGCGGCGGTCCTTGCTACATTATTTCGGTTGGGCGTTATGGAAATGATTTAGATGAGGAAGACGCTCCTGTCACAACAATCAATAGCATTGCTAAATTGGCTGAAGGATTAACAGAATTAGAAAAAGTAGACGAACCAACACTAATTCTTTTTCCAGATGCAACAAAAGTAAGCGGAATAGATAAAGCTAATTTCTACGGATTATATAATAGCGCATTAATGCAATGCCAAAATCTTCAGGACAGATTTACCATAATAGATACTTTAAGTTATGATGAATCAAGCCCAACAGATCCAAATATAGATGATTTAAGAGGTGTAATTAGTGCTGAAAAAGACACTGTTAAATACGGAGCTGCATATTATCCGCACTTAGAAACCATCTTGGACTATGCTTTTGACAGCAGTAAAATTATATTAAAACATTACTCTTATACGGCAAAAGCGTATGATAAAATTGCTGAGGGGCTAATATCTATAGAAAGTCCAACTTTAGGGATTGATGCAACTGTAGCTAAATTGATTAGCGTCACAGCTACTGTTCCTCCAGATATTTCTGGTCAAATTAGTGATTTATTTTTACAGATGTACAGTAATGATGCAACTGGTTTTGATTTAGGCGGAACCTTTGTCAGCAATCCTGCTAAAAAAACAGCTTTCCTGAATAAACTGAATGTTCTTCTTACTTCTTTAGAAAGTTTGTCTCTTTTAAGAAATTCTTTAAACGATGAAGCAAATGCCGCAATCAGCACAATATCTGATGAGGATATGGTTATTGCAAACAACATCACAAGTGCTTTGACTACTTTTAATTCGAATTTTACTACTGCAAATAAAATTGACTCCGTATATAAAAATTTAAAAACATTAAAGAAAAAAATACAGGACGAGAACGCAGTGGCAAAACTGCTTAAAATTGTATCAACAGATGCTGTAAGTTTTGATAAAGAATTAAAAAAACTTGTAGACTATACTCCTTTGACTACTCAAACCGCAATTACGGTAGTTACAAATAATTTTTCCACTATTAAAGCAGACCTGCTTGCACTTTTAAATGCGATTAAATCTGTTAGCGGAAAAGATGTAAATAACGGAGCATTAAACGGAAGAAAATTAAGCACTTTAGAAACTATCGACAATGCAACTTTTAATAAGATACTTACTGAAATTTACAACCTGCCGATAATACTTCCTCCAAGCGCTGCTATTGCGGGAGTTTATGCCAGAGTTGATAAAGACAGAGGCGTATGGAAAGCACCTGCGAATGTAAGTTTGAACTATGTCATAAAACCAACCGTAAAAATAACAAATACCATTCAGGACAACTTAAATGTTGATACTGTTGCAGGTAAATCTATCAACGCTATCAGAACATTTACCGGCAAAGGAACCTTGGTTTGGGGATCAAGAACCTTAGCCGGTAATGATAGTGAATGGCGCTATGTACCGGTTCGACGCTTTTTTAATATGGCCGAGGAATCTATTAAAAAAGCAACCGAACAGTTTGTTTTTGAACCTAACGATGCCAATACCTGGATAAGAGTAAGAGCTATGATTGAGAATTTCTTAATTCTTCAATGGAGAGCCGGAGCTTTGGCCGGGGCAAAACCAGAACAAGCATTTTATGTTAGAATTGGGCTGGGACAAACCATGTCTGCTATGGATATTTTAGACGGTAAAATGATAATCGAAATCGGTATGGCAGTAGTTCGTCCGGCTGAGTTCATCATACTTCGTTTCTCTCACAAAATGCAGGAATCTTAATTAAATCATCATTAAAAAAATATAGATCATGAGTTATCCGTTACCAAAGTTTCATTTCTCAGTTGACTGGGGAGGAACAAAAATAGGTTTTACAGAAGTTTCCGGATTAGATGTAGAAACTGAAGTTATTGAGTACCGTCAGGGCGCAAGTCCGGAATACAGCAAAATAAAGATGCCCGGCATGCAGAAGTTCTCTAACATCACCATGAAAAGAGGCACTTTTAAAAGCGATAATGAATATTACGCCTGGTGGAATACGGTAAAACTAAACACCATCGAAAGAAGGGATATTACCATCAAATTACTTAATGAAGAGCACGAACCAGTGATTACCTGGAAAGTAAAAAATGCGTGGCCGACTAAAGTACAATCTACTGATTTAAAAGCCGATGGAAACGAAGTAGCCATCGAGTCAATCGAATTGGTTCACGAAGGTTTATCTATTCAAAATGACTAATCATGGCTAATTATTATCCACCCGTAGGCTTTCATTTTCTGGTTGAATTTGATCAGCTGGGCACAAAAGAAAAAGACCATCAATTTCAATCCGTATCAGGACTTTCTGTAGATCTTGAAACGGAAGAAATTGTTGAGGGTGGAGAAAACAGATTCAAACACAAACTTCCCGTAAAAACCAAATATCCCAATTTGGTTTTAAAAAGGGGGATACTGATTGATTCTGACGTAATTGAATGGTGCAGAAAAGCATTAGAAAATTTCGAATTTAAGCCCGTAGATTTAACTGTAAAACTCTTGAATCAAGACCACGAACCGTTAATGCACTGGAAAGTTGTACATGCTTATCCCGTAAAATGGGCCGTTGAAGATTTTAGTGCTTTAGAAAGCAAAATTGTTGTTGAAAGCTTTGAGCTTGCTTATAATTATTTCACCCTTCATAAAAAATAATTTTACGATGCCAATTGAAATCAAAGAGCTTCACATTAAAATAAACGTGAACGAAAGCTCAAATTCGGGTGCAAAACCAGCTTCTTCACCATCACCTGCTGCAGAAAAAGATACTGTGGCAGAATGTGTCGAGCAAGTAATGAAGATTATTGAACGAAAAAAAGAACGCTGATATGACAACTGGTGAATTAAAAAAACTGAAGATTATTGCCTATAGCGATCCACAATTCAACAGTCCCATTTCGGATATTGAAGAGTTCGTTACTTTGATGAATCCCGAAAAATATACTTTTCATTACAAAATAGAGCAAGATACAACCCAAGCCGCCGGAACGAGCAGTCCTGCGCCAAGATTTACAGCAATTGCTCCAGAGGAATTAGAATTGGATTTTGTTTTTGACCGAACTGGCGTTATTGCCGGCAAAGAAAGTACCGAAAATGGGGTTATTGAAGACATTGAGCATTTTAGAAAAGTAATTTTAGAATATAATGGCACAGAACATAAGCCAAACTATTTAAAAATTGCTTGGGGAAGCCTGCTTTTCAAAGGATCTCTCACCGAAATGACCATTGAGTATAAACTTTTCAGGCCAGATGGAACACCTATTAGAGCCATTGCAAAAGGAAAATTCAAAGGAGTTGTTGAAGATGAGTTAAGAGCAAAACAGCAAAACAATCAATCTCCTGATTTAACGCATACCAGAACTGTAAAAGCAGGCGATACGCTTCCTTTAATGTCTTTTAAAATCTACGGCGATTCAAAATATTATCTCGAAGTAGCAAGAGCCAACAAGCTTATCAATTTCAGAAAATTAAAAATTGGCCAGAAAATATTTTTCCCTCCTCTGCAAAAACAACAATAGATGAACAATAGCGACGTCATACAAACCAGTAAAAGTGCCGATTTAGTAACGCACAAATTGCTTATTGAGGGAACTGAGCTGTCTGGCGTTTACCAGGTAATGAGCATTGTTGTTCATAATGAGGTAAACAGAATACCTATGGCGCAGATTATTTTAACCGATGGAGATGCTGCCGCACGAGATTTTAAATTAAGTAACGAAGATTTACTCATTCCGGGCAAAAAAATAGAAATCAAAGCTGGCTATCATAGTGATGAAGAAACTATTTACAAAGGAATAGTTGTAAAACATTCCATAAAAATAAAAGACAACTCATCACTTTTGATTGTAGAATGTAAAGACGAAGCCGTAAAACTTACTATCGGCAGAAAAAGCAAATATTTTTATGATGTAAAAGACAGCGATGCTTTTGAAGACATTCTTGGCACTTATGGATTGCAAAAAGATGTAGAAAGTACAAATTATAGCCACAAAGAGTTAGTGCAGTACAATACTTCCGATTGGGATTTTATTGTCTCTCGTGCGCAGGCCAATGGAAAATTATGTTTTGTTGAAAATGGCAAAATCTCTATTAAAAAACCAGATTTGGCTTCAGAATCAGTTGAAACGGTTGCTTTTGGCGCCACTATGCTCGATTTTGATGCTGAAATTGATGCTCGAAATCAGTTTGCCAAAGTTTCATCCTACAGTTGGAATGCATCCAATCAGGAATTATTAGAAATTGAAGCCAAAGATCCCAGCGTAAGTCTAAACGGGAATTTATCTGCTTCGGATTTATCCGATATCGTAAAACTGGAAAATTTAGAATTGCGCCACGGCGGTAATGTTACCGATACCGAGTTGCAAGATTGGGCTGATGCAAAATTATTATTTCAGCAGCTTTCAAAAGTTCGCGGAAGAGTAAAATTTCAAGGCATTCCAGCCGTAAAGCCCAATACCATTATTACGCTTGAAGGTGTAGGCGATCGTTTTAATGGCAAAGCATATATTACGGGAGTTTTCCATGAAATTGCAAACGGCAATTGGACGGTAAACGTGCAGTTTGGATTAAATCCGGAATGGTTTTCTGAAACGTATGATGTCAATACACCATCGGCTTCAGGGATAATTCCATCCATAAAAGGACTTCATATTGGTATTGTGACCCAGCTTCAGGACGATCCCGACGGCGAAGACAGAATTTTGGTTAAAATCCCAATCATCAATAATGAAGAACAAGGGATTTGGTGCAGAGTAGCAGCTTTAGATGCAGGTGACAATAGAGGCACATTTTTTAGGCCCGAAATTGAAGACGAAGTAATTATTGGTTTTATCAACGAAGATCCCAATGATGCCATTGTTTTAGGAATGCTGCACAGCAGCGCAAAACCCGCTCCTTTAAAAGCAGCTGACGATAATCATCAAAAAGGGATTTTTACAAGAAGCGAAATGAAAGTACTCTTTGATGATGATAAAAAATCAATAGCCATTGAAACTCCGGCAGGCAAAAAAATAATACTGGACGAAGACAAAGGATCTATAGTTGTTGAAGACGAAAATTCTAACGTGATTACCATTGACAGCGCAGGAATAAAAATGGAAAGTGCAGGCGATATTTCAATAAAAGCAACAGGCGATGTAAAAATTGAAGGCACCAATGTAAATCTAAAAGCAGCCGCCCAATTTAAAGCCGAAGGAAGTGCAGGCGCAGAAATGTCATCAGCAGCGGCAGCGATTGTAAAAGGCAGCATTGTACAGATAAATTAACTCATCCCTTCTACTTTCTCAAACGCTCAAATGAAAGCTTAACTATAAAAAAAATTATGGGAGCACCAGCCGCAAGAATTAACGATATGCATGTCTGCCCAATGGTAACAGGAACTGTCCCTCATGTTGGCGGGCCAATATTACCGCCAGGCTCGCCTACAGTATTAATAGGCGGTCAGCCGGCAGCCTGCTTGGGAGATATGATTGTTTGTACAGGTCCTCCGGATAGTATTATAGCTGGCTCAGCCACAGTGCTGATTGGAGGAAAACCAGCCGCAAGAATGGGAGATTCAACAGCCCATGGCGGAACAATTGTAATAGGATGCCCAACCGTTTTAATAGGTTAATTATGGAAAGTAAAGAAGCTTTTTTAGGTACTGGATGGAGTTTTCCGCCAGAGTTCAAAAAGAACAATAAAGCAGTCGTAATGACATCTGATGAGGCAGACATTAAAAGCAGTCTGGAGATATTGCTTTCTACCAAAATCGGCGAACGCATTATGCTGCCCAGATACGGCTGCAATATGGATGAACTGCTTTTTGAAACATTAGACAGAACACTAAAAACCTATGTTTCAGAACTCATAAAAACAGCAATTTTATATTACGAACCCCGAATTGATGTAGAAAAAATTGACATCACACAAGGCGATGATTTAGAAGGAGAATTATTGGTCATAATCGATTACAGAATAAGAAGTACAAACTCAAGAAGCAATCTTGTTTACCCTTTTTACAAAGAAGAAGGGACTAATGTTTAAAAGTTTATAAGCTATGAGCACCAACGGCAGCCAAATAGACAATGTTATTTTTAAAAGAAATGGAGTTAATCAGGAAGAACGCTTTAGTGACGCATTAGAGCCAGACAACCTGAAACTTCATGATTTTACTATTGAAGACTGGCTGTTATTTGCTTATAATTTTGCCAAAGAAGTCAACTTTTTTGACACTAATAATGATAAAACCCCAGAAGGCGATTGGCAGGAGTTTTTCAGCTATTTTGGTTTTTCAAAAGATAATCTGCCAGATGGTATTCCGAAAAGAACAGATAAGGAATATGCTGCTTTAAAAGAAAACATTACCAAAACATTATCAACTGTTAATATAAATCAGGACCTTACTCCTCACCTAACCTTGTTTGTGTGTTTCCTGAAATTATTGGAATTATCCCAAAACAAGCTTAATCTTATTACCAAAAAGCATTTGGATTTTTTCTATAAAGACATCCTGCAAATTCAAAAACTACCAGCAAAAGCAGATAAAGTCAATATCATTTTTGAACTGGCAAAAAAAATAGCTGAAGAAAAAATAGCTGTCAATACAGAACTTGACGCAGGAAAAGATCCTGATGGCAAAAAGTTAATTTACAAAACCACAGAAGAATTTATTGCCAATAAAGCCAATATAGCGTACCTAAAAAGCGTGTATAATGACGTTGATTTGGGTGAAATAAAATGCAGCGAAATCGCCAATTCTCTGGATGGAAAAGGTGAACCTTTAAAAGAAGACGCTCCATATTGGTTTCCTTTTGGATATAATTCAGATGAAAAAAAGTACCCAAAATTAAGCGATGCCAAATTAGGTTTTGCCATAGCATCTGAATTATTTAATCTTAAAGAAGGCGACAGAAATATTGGTATCACAATTTTTTTTGACGAACCCTTAAAATTTACAAATCAATCATTTACTATAGCGGATTTAGAGAAAAACATTAGCATTCAGTATAGTGGAAAAAAAGGTTGGATTGGAGGTTTCAAACCCGGCACAAACGTTCCTTTTAATAATATAAATGTATCTTCGAATATTGATGGAAATGTACTAAGATTAGTGTTTCAGATACCAAAAGATAGTCCGTCAGTTATTAATTATGATCAGAAAATTTTAGGGGAACATTTCTCTACAGAACTTCCTGTAATCCGATTTCTAATTCATACCGAAGAAGCAAAAGGTCATGCCCTTTTTAGATGTTTAGTTACAAAAACGATAAAAAGCATTACTGCAAAAGTTGAGGTTAATGATGTCAAATCTTTATTATTAGAAAGTGATACCGGCTTGCTTAATGCGGCAAAACCCTTCTACCCTTTTACAACGCAGCCAGAAAAAAACAGTTCATTTATAATCAACTATCCAGAAATCTTTTCTAAAAACTGGATAGGGGCTGATATTAATATCAAATGGAAAAATACTCCATTATCATTTAAAAATCACTATGCTGCCTACAAAGTAACTTTTCTTGAAACTATCAGTAAAGAAATTTTCAACTCTGCAATATTCAAGGATGAAGACAGTCAAACTAAAATGCGTGCCAACCAGCCCGAAGATGCCAGAAAAACCATTTTACAACCAAAAGGTACTGCAGAACCTAACACTATAAAGGTATTTAACCCTGATGGTCCAATTGTTACTGCAGATGACTATTTTAAAGCAACAGTATCAGTTTTAAACAAAGAAGTTTGGAAAGACCAAACGAATGATGTCAAGCTATTTACTGATTCTGATAAAAACAGCGTATTTGAATCTAACATCAATGTAAAAGGCGAATATGAAATTGACAAAAGCGGCCCTATCCGATTAACATTAAATCAGTCGTTTTTACATTCATTATATCCCAAAATATATACTTTGGCGATAATGAATGTGGCGGAAGATCCGACTACACCAATTCCAAACGAGCCTTACACGCCACTTGTAGAAAGCATTAGCCTGAATTATTCTGCGGAGGAAAGTATTGATTTTAGGGTTTCTGCTTATGAGTCTAACCGAATAAAACTGTTTCATGAAGCTCCGTTTGGCCAGCGCGAAGAACATTCTTATTTGAAAGAGCAGGCCATCAATAAAGAAATTTTAGAGGCTAAAACATCAATTGCAAATTATCTGGTTCCCGATTATTGCCATGGAGGCGAATTTTATGTAGGCCTTCAGGATGCAGAAATATCGCAGCAAATTTCATTATTGTTTCAAATATTAGAAGGAAGCGAAAATATCAGCGTTCCCACTTTTACAGGAAAACAAAAAGTAGAATGGTACATATTATGCGATAATTACTGGAAAAACCTTGACAAGGATATTCTAGCAAATGGCATAGACAACTTCTTAAAGTCGGGTCTCGTAAAATTTGGCATTCCAAAACAGGCAACTAATGACAATACATTGTTTCCAGCCGATACCATTTGGGTAAAAGCAAAAATGCACAAAGACTACGATGCCGTTTGCAAAGTGATTGATGTGAAAACCCAGGTTGTTACTGCAGCATTTTTTGATAACAACAATAATTTAGCGCATTTAGACAGCACATTGCCTGCAAAAACAATATCAAAATTAATTACCAGGGTACCACAAATTAAAAGTATTGAACAGCCTTTTAATTCGTTTGATGGAAAACCATTAGAGTCAGACCCATCCTATTATTTACGTGTAAGCGAGCGCCTGCGTCACAAAAACAGGGCTATAACGCTTTGGGATTATGAACATCTTATTTTACAGGAATTTCCAAATGTTTTTAGAGTAAAATGCCTTAACCATACTTTTATTTCGGGTACAGATACCTCATTTTTATCTCCGGGAAACGTAACGCTGGTCGTAATTCCGGACATCGTAGACAAAAATGTATTCGATATTTATGAGCCAAGAGTAAGCACAGCCACATTAAACAGCATTGAGAGCTTTATTAATTCTAAAAACTCCATGTTAGTGTCTGCAAAAGTAATTAATCCTGATTACGAAAAAGTTATAATAAAACTGGATGTGAAGTTTTATCCAGAATACGATGAGAATTTTTATAAAAAACAGCTCAACGAAGATCTTATAAAATTTCTATCTCCTTGGGCATTTGATACCTCAAAACAAATCATATTTGGAGTTGAACTGCAGCGCAGTATTGTTATAGAATATATCGAAAATCTATATTATGTAGATTTTTTATCGATGCTTGAGATGGCCATTTATGTCGATAAGAATGCCAAAAATGAAGAACCTAAGCCATTGCCATTAGACGATACAGATAAAAATGAGGCTAATATAGATCTTTTAGACTTTCAAACTACACTGTCTCCATCAAGCCCAAAAAACATCTTAGTTTCTGTTAAAAACCACATTATCAGCACCAACATAATAACATGCAAAAAAACAACCCCAGAAGAACCTGAAAAATGTCGATACGAAACCAACATATAACCATTCCTAAAAAATCAGCATCAGAGGACGATTTGGATTTCTTTTATTTAAGAAAAAAAGGAATCGAATATATCGAGTCTTTTGGAAGCAAATTTTGGACAGACTTTAACGAGCATGATCCAGGTATTACGATGCTGGAAATGCTTTGCTATGCCATTTCAGATCTTGGCATGAGGCTCAATCTTCCTATAGAAAATATTTTAGAATCTAATGACATTAATAAAGGCATTCCGAAACAGTTTTTTAAAGCTTCAGAAGTATTGTCTTCTAGTCCTGTCACGCAAAATGATTACCGAAAACTTTTTATAGACATAGATGGAGTTAGAAACTGCTGGCTCGCCAAACATGAGAAAAAAGTCTATGTAGACTGCAAAAAAAATCAGCTTTCTTATGACTTTAAAGATTATAAAGATCTACCCGAAAATTTAAGAAAAACCTTTGAGCTCAATGGCTTGTATGATTTGTATGTAGATTTTGAAAGTTCAAAACCTGCAGAAATAGAGATCGTTAAAGAAAAAATAAGAAAGCAGTATCACGCTAACAGAAACCTTTGCGAGGATCTTGTCGATATCAAAAAAGTGGTAGACTACCCTATAAAAATATGCGTAGATATTGAAGTAAATACTGAAGCTGATGAAGAACTGGTTCATGCCAATGTGATTGATGCTCTGGAAAGTTATTTATCTACAACCGTCAATTTTTATTCTCTAAAACAAATGATTGACAAAGGATACTCAACTCTGGAAATTTTTGATGGTCCATCTTTAGAGAACGGTTTTATTGATACAAAAGAATTGCTTACGGCCGATTTGAGAAACGAAGTACGCCTTTCTGATATCATGAGAATAATCATGTCGGTGCCGGATGTAGTACTGATTAAAGATATTTCTTTGGGTAATTGCGGCGGCGATGATCTGGAAAACAAATGGCTTATCTGCCTTGCTCCTTACCAAAAACCCATTATTTGTGCCAAAAGCGTTTTCAATTACAACAAAGGAGTATTGCCTCTTAACATCAATCAGGCTCAGGTAAAAATTTATTTAGACGCCATAAAAGCCGAAAAAGACAAAGCTACAACCAATGCCAGCCAGAATAAAGAATTAGAAATACCGAATGGTGAATATCTGAACACGGATTTTTATACCACCATACAAAATGATTTTCCTGAAACTTATGGTATTGGCGAAGTAGGTCTTCCAACCAGAGCATCTGTTGAACGTAAATCTAAAGCAAAACAATTAAAAGGATATCTTTTATTTTTTGACCAGATATTAGGAAGTTATTTTAAACAATTAGGTCAGGTAAGCGAATTGCTTTCAGTAAGCGGTAATTTAACCCGAACTCTCTTTACTCAAGTCGTTAAAGACATTGAAGGCGCTAATGACATTGTAGATGGATATGATAATTACACTGATGATAGTATTACAGAACTGCTTTTTGACCAGCAGGACAATAATATTGAACGAAGAAATAAAATTTTAGACCACCTTTTATCACGTTTTGCCGAGAATTTCTCAGAATATGTTTTTGTCAACAAAACCATTTACGGCAATACTACAGATCAGGTAGTATTGCGCGATAAAGAAAACTTTTTAAAAGATTATAAAGTAGTAAGCAAAGAGCGCGGCAATGCTTTTGATTATTACAAACAGCCTATTACCAATTTATGGAATACGAATAATGTTTCAGGGGCCGAAAAAAGGATTTCGAGACTTATTGGGATTAAAGATTACAGCCGTAGAAATCTTTCTAACTCCTTTGTCCAGATGTACAATTTTATTGATTCAGACAATCAATCGGTGTATAGATGGCGTATTGTCGACACAAATAATGAAATTGTACTTTCTTCAACAGCTGAATACTTTGACACTTCTGCTGCAAATAAAGAGCTTTATTTTGCTGTACTGCAAATTATTCAGACACGGGAATATAAAATAAAAGAGGCCTTTAAAAACGGTACAGTAAAAGATTTAGCCATTATCGACAATATTTTAATACAAAAGTCAGATGCTGGGAAATATTCTTATGACATTATAAATCCGGCCATCAAAGACAAGAAAAATCCAAACCGTATTATAGCCCGCAGATTTGAATATTATAATAATCTCCCAGATTTAGAAAAGTCAATTCTGGATTTGATTCAATTTATGAAAGAAGATTTTACCGAAGAAGGAATGTTTTTGGTAGAACACATGATGCTTCGCCCAGATGTAAATCAAACAACAGTAAATCCAGATACTTTCATGCCTATCTGCGCCGAAGAGTGCGGTGATTGCGAACCAATAGATCCCTACTCCTACCGTGTGAGCGTAGTACTGCCAGGATATACATTGCGGTTTGCCAATACCGATTTTAGAAATTATATAGAAAAAATAATTAAGGAAGAACTGCCAGCTCATGTTCTGGCAAAAGTATGCTGGATTGGATATAGGGAAAAAGATGTGAAAGACCCCGCAGAAAACCAGCTTGTTCAATTTGAAAAAACATACAAAGACTACTTGCTTGCCAAAACTGATTTGAATCAAGAGCAGCCGGAACCGCAATTAATCAGTTTTATCAAGGCACTGACCGTTCTCGACAATGTTTATCCAACAGGACGACTGTTTGACTGCAGTGATGAAAACGAGCGATTGTCAGATAAAATTATACTAGGAAAAACGAATTTAGGATCACTATAAAAACTATTGCCATGTCAGCAAAACTTTCAACAATAACAACACAATACCGAAGATTTACAAAAAATCAGGTACTTACAGAAGGAAACCTTAATGAGGTTGTAGATTTTTTTGACGACCAGGATCGCCTGTCCCGCATTTATCTGAGTGGCGTTGGTATAGTTTGCGGACTTTATTCGTCTTATGATGAGGTTCAAAAAACCATTTCAATAACACAAGGAACAGGTATAACTACTGATGGTGATCTTTTTAAGTTATATCAGGCAGATGTACTGGGAAACAAAAAAATAGATTTTGATTCCAAAACATACACACACTGCAAAGTTTATGATAATACAAAAGCGGGGTATAAACCTTTTTTCTATGATGGTGCAAACAAGCAGCTGCCTCTTTTTGAACTCTTGACAGAAGAACAGCAAAAAAAAGAAAAAGACCCTAATTTTGCTTTAGCAGAATTTACCGCAAATACCAAATTTGAGTTTAAAGAAGCTGTAATTCTTTTGTATCTGGAGTCGTATGAAAAAGAATCTGACCTTTGCGTAAGCCTTTCTTGTGACAATCAGGGATTGGAAATTGCAGGCAATTATAAAGTTTTAATTGTCAGCAAAAATATTGCGGCACAAATAATGAATCACGACAGCATGATTGGCAAAATCAATTATGCTAATTTATACCATACATTACCAGACCTAAAATCAAACAGAATTGTACTAAAAAAAGAAGATTTTGTTCATCTTGAGGCTATAAAACAAACTTTTACCAAAGGAATTTTCAAAAACAATGCTGTTAAAAATTTGCAGGAAGGTTACAATCAACTGTTGACAGGCTTAAATATGCCAGTCGTTTTAGAATCAATTCAAAAAAATATAGACGAATTATTTAATTTCGAAGGAGACCCGGTACTTCCTTCAGATTTTCAATATAGATATGACCTTCTTAACGATCTTATTGATACTTACAACGAAACCAGAGCACTTTTACTCAATATAGAGGATAGTTACTGCTATCCTGATATTAATGCGTTTCCAAAGCACTTAATGCTGGGCGAGCTAATAAAAACGGAACCTTGTTTTGAATTCCGTCATGCTTTTTACAAATCGCCTTTGCTTACAGGAGAAAATCTTAACACTTGCAATGACTGCCTTGCAGATGATGACGCTCCTGTTATAGATTCAAAAGAAAAGAAAAAGGTAAAAGCGGATGAAATAAAAACAGATGAAATAAAAGTATGTTACGGCGAAAACATATCCAGACAAAGAATGTACAGTCTTATTCTGAGAAGTACAGAATTATTAGAAAATTACAATCCATCGTATGATTATATAAAAATTACACCCTCTCTGCAAATGGGCAAATTGGGCAAGAAAGCCATTCCTTTTTACAACAATGTAAACAATTCGCTTATTAAAGCTTGGGATTTTGATAAAACGATTTTAGGATTGGAGAAAAACAATGTTAGTTATCATGACGATTTATTGAATACTAAAGAACCGCTCGAAATACATCTTGACAGTGATTTTTATAGAATTGAAGGCCACCAGGGACGCAATTACAAAGAAGCACTAAAAGCTATCCAGCAAATTAGATTAGAAAACGGGCTCGGGTTCAATATCATGATTCTGGCAGTAAATGCAAATGAACTGGATAAAACCATCCAGTATTTCACCAAATATTACCTAAACAAAAATCATGGTTACGAACATAAAGCAGGTGTAGTTCCCGGAGGCACTTTCATAATGATATATCTGGAAGAAAAAATACCTTATTATAAAAGCCGCAGACTTTCTTTAACCGGTGACTTTGAAAAATTTGCTGAAGGCATAAACATTTTAAATCCGGTTGTTGCTGATTTCTCTATACCGTATTTATGTTGTGACGAAAACAATATAGGGCTTACTTTACCAATAGATAAAATTTGCTTTGACAGCAAAACACCTCCTCTGCCTTTTAAAGTATCTCCAACAGGAGGTTTTGTAAGAGCCAATGTTAGACCTGATCAAAACGGAGGAATAAAAGTAAATGAATTTGGCGCACTTGTTTTTGATCCAAATATAGTCAGTAAAGAATTAATAGGCCAGCCTATAACCTTTACAGTTAATAACTTTGATACTGACTGTAAGATAACCATTTTTGAAAAACCAAAATTCGATTTTGTCGCTGTTCCTTCAAAACCTTCGGGAGCAGACGAAACCGAAGTCACTTTTACCGTAACCGGAGAAAATATTGAAGGCAACAAATATACTTGGGATTTTGGAGACAAAACCGATCTTGTAACGGATGATAAAACAGAAATAAAACATATCTACAAGTATAATAGTGAATCGCAAAAAAAATTCACATTTGATGTTACCCTTAGTGCAGACAATGGCAACTGCGGTTTCCAAATCACTCATCCTGTGAGTTTTGAAATTGAAGATCCAAAAGTACTGGTAGATGGCGAATTAGTAAACGAAATATCCTTTTGCCGAAACGATAAACCTGTAGAGCTTACTCTGCAGCCCAATGTAAAAGGGGCCGAAATTTTAGGAGAAGGAGTTATAGTAACATTCGGAGAAAAATATATGTTTGCTCCAGGCGAGGTATCTAAGGATGTCAAAACCGTAACCATTTTTATAGACGACAAACCATCCAATCTTACCATTACACTTTTAGATCTTCCTACTGCTAGTTTTAGCTTTAATGTAGATGCGGCGGGAATTCTAACCCTAAGCAACAATTCTTCAAATGCCACAACATACATCTGGGAAATTAATAAAGAAATAGTAAAAACAGATAAAAAAGATCCAGTAACACGTCCAACTTCGTTATATAATGAATCTTCTATTTCAGTTTCATTAATTGCTGAAGGCAACTGTGGTTCTGTAACTGATGGTCCAAGGTTAATTGAGATTAGAAAAGAACCTGAAGTAAATATATGTCTTAACAATGCTGAACTATTTGTAAAAAATGCAATGGAAACCACTTCCAGTTTAAAAGAAATTTCCGTTTTAAATAAATTCAATGAGGAGACTATTAACTTCATTTCTGAAACTGAAAACAGATTTGCCGAAGTTCAAAAAAACCTTGAGAGTTACATCAATGGTAAGGCAAATGCTAAATTATCTGAATTATTCACGCAGGAATATTTCAATTTTATATCCACAGTTGTCGCCTCTGCCATTAGACTGCAAAATCCAGATCAGATTACTGCGGTACAAACACTTATATCGCTAAATACTTCATTGTTTTACACTATTTTGAGATGTCAGGATCAAGAAACACTTAAGGTATCTGAAAAACAAATTATCCCGGCAGCATTACTTTTTAATAATTTATTTAAAAGTTTCATAGAAATAAAATTCAATACAGATAAGGATGGATCATTGAAAGAGTTTTTGTCAGGTATGCTAACAGTATTTTCAAAAATCGATTTTATACTGTCTAATTTAAATATACAAATAGAAGACCTTACAGCTGGTGATAAATTCTAATAAACATATTATCAATAAAGTTTTCCTTGAGATAAATACCAATTCTAAAGAAAAAGGATATTATCTCAAGGACAATATTGATGCGTTTTTGCAAAAGGAAATATTCCCGTTTTTAGAAAACTATTTTAATGAAGTGGATTCGAAAAATCCTTCACACAGCATACAATTAGACAAACTAAACATTGATATTGCCATAAATCAAAATTTGGATTTCGAAGATTTCAAAGAGCAAATTCTAAAAAAAGTAATAACACAAGTTGAAGAAGTTTTTGAAAAAGAAGAAAAAAGCACAGAAAGTTATAAACTAATTCATGCACAGGAAAAGGAAATAGAAAGCTTTTTTTATTTTCTGGAAACAGGAACAAATGCCTGGTGGACAGCCTTAAATCATGATCTTAAAACAATAGACAACACTACATTTGATGAAGTCTTAAATGATAAAGCTTTTCCTTTTAAGTGGGCTAACGCAGTTCAAAAACCAATCGTGAGAGCCAGGTTTATTAAACAATTTAGCGATAACCAAATTGCGGCAATTATTACAAAAGGAATATTACTGAAAAAAAACAATGCTGAAAGCAGTGCCAAAATAATCAGGATTAGTGCCATAAAAAAACACATTGAAGCATCTGTTTCAAAAAATCAATTAACTCCGAACCAAAGATTTTCAATGTGGGAAATAGTTGTTTTAAGCCTTTTGGAAACACGCAATCCAATGTTAAAACAAAAGATTTCCAAATTGATCTGCAGTGTATTTGAATTGCATAAAAAAAACAGCTTTTTAGAACACAAAGAACTTTTTCTGCAGGAAATTGAAAATCAGATAGAGATCCAAAACGAACTCGAATTACTGGCTAATCTTGATGCTGTTGTTTCGGTTATCGAAAACAAAGCAGCCTCAATTATTTTAAAAGAAAAAGTAACAGGAATAAAAACTATCCAAAAAAACCAAGAGTCAATAAAAACTGAGGCAGAGTCAGAGTCAGAGACAAAACCAAAAACTAAAACTGAGACAAAAGGAAAAACTGAGGCAGAAAGAGAAAATGAAATACAAAAAGAAACAAAAACAGAAAGAATTCAGCAAAATAATGAAAAGGAAGTATCCGATATGGATTTTATTTTATCAAAAAATAAAGATGCAACGGTTCAGAGTGACAATGAAAATATCGCACCCTTATCAAATAATTCAATAGAGAAAACTCTCAATACTCAGGAAGAAGTAATAAATAAAAAAGATTTTTCTATTGAAAAAGAAGAAAAAGAAAATACCAAAGAAGATATAGAAGAGCTGGAAGAAAGCCTAATAGATGCAAACGTTCACATAGATACAAATGTCAACGATTTATATGTTCAAAATGCAGGTTTGCTATTGATTCATCCCTTTTTAAAATCTCTTTTTGAAAATTGCGGGCTGCTCAATAAAGACAACACTATAAACAATCCCGAAATTGCTGCGCACCTTTTGCATTATATAGCCACAGGTCAGGAACAGGATTATGAAAACACTATGGCTTTCGAAAAATTCTTATGCAATATTCCAATAGCCCAGCCCATTGAAAGAAACATTATACTCTCTGAAAAAATGAAAAAAGAAGCAGCCACAATGCTGCAAGCCGTGTTGAGCAATTGGGATGTGATGAAAAAATCATCAGCAGAATTGCTGCAAAATGAATTTTTGCAGCGACCTGGAAAACTGAATATTAATGAAGACGAAAGCCCTGTAATACTTATAGAGCGAAAAACACAAGATGTTTTATTAGATAAATTAAGCTGGAATTTAAGCATCGTGAAATTGGCCTGGAAAAAACGAATCATATATGTTAACTGGTAAAAATTAAAAATATGAATGCTGATAATACTTCTTTTTTAGAATACGATAAAAAAAATATTCTTATTGAGCAGCAAAATGCGTTTGGATTTATATTCAACAATCTCGATTTGTCGAAAATCGCCTTTTGCGGAGGAGTTGCAGATTATTTGAACCTTCGCCAGTACTATCAAATGCGCATAAATGATTTGGATATAATGTATGAAAACGAAGAAGATTTAAATCCAATTAAGAGCAAAGTTGACATAAAGAGATACACCTCTAAATTTTACAAAACCAAAAACGGAGAAACATTGGTTTATAAGTTCAAAATTCATGGCAAGGAAATAAATATAGATAATTTCCCAAATGATTTTTCGAGATTAACCCTTACGCAATCACCTCTTTTGGGCAAAATGGTATGGCATTCCTCATTTAATGAAATGAAAAAATTTCATAACAATGAGATACATCTAAAAACCTCGGAAATAGCAGGAGTAAACTACGAATGGAAACGATTATATAAACACAGCCGAAAAGCTTCTTTGTACAACAATGTAACTTTCTTAGAAGAAAAAAACTTAATTCATACTATTAAAAAGAACATTTTATGAGGGAAGAGCCTAGAATAATTTACAGTTTAGATGCATTTCCTGTTAGTAATAATCGATGGAATCAAGGTAATAAATTTAAAGAAACGATTTATTCGACTGCATTAAGTATACTATACAGCCATTTATGGTATCAGGATATTGAGCTTTATGCAGATGACACTGCGTATAAGTTTCTTTATATGCTTCCTATCAGAGTTACTGAAATTAAGAGCAACAAAGACACCGTTATTTGGATGAAATCGAAAATTGATGTTATGGAAAAACAAATCAAACCTTTTGTGCATCTTGACAATGATGTCTTTATAAAGAAAAAAATAAATTTTGATTTTGATAAGGTAATTGTTGAACAAAACGATTACGAATTGTACGGTATGTACCAATATCGTTTAGATTTTTTTAATCAATATACTCAAAATTTAGACTATTGGAAACCCGATTTGGGATATGCATATAATTGTGGAGTATTAGGTTTTAGAGACTTTGGGCTTCGAGATCAGTTTTTAAAAGTTTTTCACGATTTAGAAGAAATCTTTTTAAAAAATCATAATCCCAAAATAGCAAAAATAGAGCCTTGCATTGTTTTAGAACAATATAATCTTGCGGCATTGTTACATCATCATAATATTAAACCAACATTATTGCTGTGGAAAAAAAACCTGTTCGAAAATTTCCAGCTAGCAGATAAAATTGGCTATTCACACATTGTTGGTCAAAAAAAATACAGAATTGACATTGTTCAGGAAATAGAAAACAGGCTTTCTAAACTGTTTCCGTATTGGTACAAAGAAGTAAAGAATGCCTTAGAGAAAGAAGGTATTGCTTAAAATAAAACCACACGCTGGGTGTAATTGAATACATGAATTTTCTATTTAACACATAGAAACATAGATTTTACTTAAAAACAAGAAATGCAAAAAAGAAATACATTTCTTTCACATAGCATAATTATGTGCGTTTAAAAAAAAGTGAAACGCCTTATTTCGAGCTTACATAATTCTATGTTTCTATGTGTTAAAATAATTACGATTAACAAGTTAAAACTATAAAAGCTATATATGAAACAACGATACAAGATGATTTACAGCCTTGATACGCTTCCTATAATGCATAACAGATGGGATATGGGAGACAAACTAAAGGAAACTATCTACATGACTGCTCTGAGTGTATTATACAGCCATTTGTGGTATGATGAAATTGAGCTTTATGTAGACGAAATAGGCTTTAAATTCCTGTATATGCTTCCTTGTGCCGTTACCAAAGTGCAAAACGAAAACAGAATCGACCTTTGGATGAAATCAAAAATCAATGCTATGGAACGTCAAACAGAACCATTTATTCACATTGATACTGACATACTTATTAAGAAAAAAATAGATTTTCTTTTTGATAATGTTATAGTAGAACGCAAGGAAGATACTTATGAAATCCATTATAAAAAGCAGGTAGAGTTTTTTAATAAATACACCAAAAACCTGCCTTACTGGCATACAAATTTAGGCTATTCTTATAATTGCGGCATATTTGGTTTTAATGATCTCAAACTCCGCGATGAATTTATAAAAAGCTATTATGATTTGGAGAAAATATATTTAGAAAACCAAGAAAACTTTACTGAATTAAAACAAGAAGGTTATGAAACCTGCATTTTAATAGAACAATATACTCTTGCATCGCTATTGAATTATAAAAACAATAATCCTACAATGCTTTTAAAAGGAAACAACATAACAGAGCATGGGAAACATGCCGATATTATTGGGTATTCTCATTTTTTTGGAATGAAAAAATATGACAAATATGTTGTTGATGAAATTGAACTTCGGCTCTCTAAAATATTTCCATATTGGTATAAGCAAATAAAAAATGCATTAGAGAAAGAAGGTGTTATCGCAAATAATCTGCAGTTTGTTTAGTGAAACAAATTAGTATTTCAAAATGGTAAAATAACAATCATGAGAGAATTTGAACAAAAGAAAATAGCTAATCACTCCCCTTCTACTTTTTTTGGACCAAAAGTTCAAAAAAAACTAACTACAGGGACAGTAGGAGATAAATATGAAATAGAAGCCGATAATGTTGCTGATAAAGTAGTAAACAAACGCAAAACTGGAGGTTTACTGCAATCAAGAAGTGAAGAAGCAGTACAGCAAAAGCCTATTGCAGAAACCATTTCAACAGTTCAAAAAAAGGACTTGGCACAAGAACAGCCTCTGCAAAAAAAAGGCAAGGAAAAAGAAGAAGATAAAAAGGTACAAAAGAAATCCGATAAGGAAGAAGACAAAAAAGTACAGAAAAAAGGAGAAAAAGAGGAAGACAAAAAGGTACAGAAGAAATCCGACAAGGAAGAAGACAAAAAAGTTCAGAAAAAAGGAGAAAAAGAAGAAGACAAAAAGGTACAAAAGAAATCCGATAAGGAAGAAGACAAAAAAGTTCAGAAAAAAGGAGAAAAAGAGGAAGACAAAAAAGTACAGAAAAAATGTGCCGAATGTGAGAACGAAGACAAAAAGGCTCAGAAAAAAGAAGAAAAAACAGTTCAAGCAAAGCTAAAAGAATCGAACTCAGTAAATGAAAAAGTCGAAAGTAATCTCAGCAGCTCAAAAGGCGGCGGCAATGCCATGGACAAAAACACAAAGCGGGAAATGGAATCGGGTTTTGGAGCCGATTTTAGCGGTGTAAACATCCACACTGACAGCAGAGCTGTTCAAATGAGCGAAGAGCTGGGCGCACAAGCTTTCACACATGGCAGCGATGTCTATTTCAATAAAGGAAAATACAATCCAGACTCCAAAGAAGGCAAACATCTGCTGGCGCATGAACTCACACATACGATTCAGCAAACCGGATCCAAACAAAAATCTGGGGCAATACAAAAATCGTCAATAGAAAACCATCAAGAAGATTTACATGCAGAAAGACCTGAAAATCCACAGTTTAAAGGCAATCCTCCATTAGAAAAAGCCAATGATAATCAGATGCTTATTTCTACCGGTCAAAAGGGGCAATATGTTGCGGAATTGCAAAATGGGCTGATGCAGGCAGGTCAAAGTTTACCAAAATTTGGGGCAGACGGCGATTTTGGAAGTGAAACACGAAATGCAGTAATAGGCTTCCAAGCAGAAAACGGTTTGAATAAAGTTGACGGTATTGTGGGACCGGAAACTATAGGAGCTTTAGATAATAAACTGGTAGGACAAAAAGGCGGTGATAATAATTGTTGTGGAGAAGCATTTCAATTACCGCAAAATAATAACGATTTTAACATTAATGATTCCGTTATGTCTTCCTCAACTTTTTGTTCAAAAGGCGATTTTAAAATAACCTCAACTGCCAATTGGGTTACACCACATAATGCAAAACATTATAATATACTATTGACTGCTATACAAGGAGGAACAATACATAAAACCGGCAGAAGATATGATGTTGGCAAAACAGAAACACAGTCATTTGCTGTAAAAACCAAAGATTGTATCTTCTTTAAAGTAGAGGTTAAAGTAATTAATCCTGGAGGTAGTCCAAATTTAAAAGGAAGTTTTAATGTAACCAATTAGAGATGCCAGCATTAAAACAAATATCAAAATCAAATCCTTCGCACTCCGCGTCACACCATGACAAGGGGAAGGAATCTTTTTTTGGTGTTCAGGCAAAATTGAATATAGGTAAGTCTAACGATAAATTTGAAGTAGAAGCCGACAGAGTCGCAGACCACGTGGTGGCCAATAAACAAACGCAAAAAGCAGACTCTTTCTTTTCGCCTTCGCCAGTAGTGCAAAAGAAATTGGCGCGCAATGTTCAAAAGCAAGAAGAAAAAAATAAAGAAGTGCAGCAAAAAACTGCTGCCGTAACCATAACACCTGTTGGACAGTTAAAAGGTGAATCAATCCAAAATAAACTCGATTCCAGAATAACTGAGAAACGAGAAATCAATCCGGCTTTTTCAGGATCAAAAACGTTAATTCAGCATAAATTAGAAGACAAAACCCAGAAAAAAGAGGAAACAGTTCAGAATAAAAAAGAAGTCAAAAAACCAGAAACTGTTTCAAAAAGCGCTCCATCAATCAAACCTTTAATTCAAAATAAAGGAGAAGAGGAAAATGTACAGCAGAAAAAAGAAGAGGAAAAGCAAAACTCAGACGAAGAAAAACAACTGCAAAAAAGCGCGGCTGGCGATGCCAATCCTGGCGATAATTCTAATATCGAGTCCAAGTTAAACAGCAGTAAAGGCGGAGGTTCTCCACTATCCGGAAAAGTAAAAACCGAAATGGAATCTGGTATTGGAGCCGATTTCAGCAATGTCCGCATACATAATGACTCTAATGCTGTTCAAATGAATAAGCAATTAGGAGCTCAGGCCTTTGCTACCGGAAACAATATTTATTTTAACGAAGGAAAATACAATCCGAATTCGAAAGAAGGCAAGCATTTACTCGCTCACGAATTAACGCATACCGTACAGCAGGGAGCCGCAATTAGAAAAAAACCGGAACCAATCTCCCCTGCTCCCGAAATGGTTCAGGGTTCGTTCCTCGATTTAGTTCCCGACTGGATCATCGATGGGGCACGACACGTTCCGGGTTACACTCTTTTCACCGTTATTATCGGTTATGACCCGTTACGACAAGTTGATGTAGAGCGAACTCCAATTAATCTGGTTGAAGGCTTAATGGGTCTTATTCCTTTTGGAACAGCCATATTCGACAAGCTTCAGGAATACGGAATACTGCAGCAGGTTTTTGACTGGGTAGAAGGAAAATTAAGCGAACTCGGATTAACAATCGACAGTATTCTTGATCTGGTTGAAGAGGTTTGGGACGAAATATCATTTCCTTACACCGGTATAATTGATTTAGTAACTGAAAAATTTAATGAAGTAGTTAACAGAATAACTTCTTTTGTAAGCGCAACGGTAGATCAGGTGATTACCTGGATAAAAGAAGCCTTGATAGGTGTAGCAGAACCTATACTGGCAGAAAACAAAGCTTGGTCATTAATCAAAAAAATAATCAAATACGATCCGTTACGCGATGAAGCTGTCAATGCCACAACGGTCGAAATATTAGAAGATTTCTTAATACTGATAGACAAGCAGACAGAGCTTGAGCAAATGCGTGAAAAAGGCACGCTGCAAAAAACTGCCGACTGGCTTGACACTCAGGTTGGAACTTTCAATTCATTATTAGGCGAACTTCGTGGACTCATAACGGCAGCCTGGGATGCTATTCAGCCTGCAAATTTGGTCAATATTGCCGATAATCTCTCTGCACTTGCAGATCAGGCTGGAGGATTCCTGCAGCGAGTTTGGGATTTTGCATCAGGTGTAGCACTAAAAGTATTAGAACTTGTCAAGGAATCACTATTAGGATGGCTGTCTTCTCAAGCCGCTGCCGTAAGAGGTTATTCACTTGTTAAAGTAATTATCGGAAAAGATCCTTTTACGCAAGAAGTCGTACCTCGCACAGTTCCAAATATGATAAGAGGTTTTATGAGCCTTATGGATGGCGGAGAAGAACAATATGCACAAATGGTAGAATCTGGTGCAATAGCCAGAATTGTGGGCGAAATTGAAGCTGCAGTAGAGACGCTCAACATGACACCGCAATCTATAATACAGCTCTTTACCGATATTTGGGATTCTATGAGCATCGATGACCTCATCCATCCGATAGATGCTTTTATGAGAATCATTGAAAAATTTGGAGAACCTATAGGCCGATTAATTGCTTTTGTAGCAGAAATTGTTCGAATCGTTATTATGGCGATTCTCGAAATCATGAATTTCCCATTTGACCTCATCGGAAATATCATTACAAGAGCCTTAGAAGCTATAGATGATATTAAGAAAGATCCAATTGGTTTCTTGAAAAACATACTGCGAGCGCTTAAACAAGGATTCGTACAATTCTTTGACAATATCGTTACCCACTTAATCAATGGTGTAACTGGCTGGTTAATGAGCGAGTTGAAAGATGCCAATATTCCGGTACTTACAGATTTCTCTTTACGCGGTGTTATCAGCTGGATATTAGAAGTGCTGAATATCTCGATGGAAAGAATCTGGGAAAAACTAGCAGCACACCCTCGCATTGGTCCTGCAAGAGTGGCCAGAATCCGCAGCATGATTAATACGCTCGAAGGTATCTGGACATTCATAAAAGATGTTCAGGAGCGAGGTATGGCCGCCATTTGGGACAAAATACAAGAACAGCTAAGTAATTTATGGAATACCGTTCTCGATGCCGTGAAAAACTTTGTCATGGAACGTATTGTCAATAGAATTACCGCCAGACTTTTAAGCATGTTAGACCCAACGGGGATCATGGCTGTGATAAATGGTGCTATGGCGTTCTTTAATGCTATTCAAAGTTTTATCAAATACTTGCGAGAAATGCTCGAAGTGGTCAATTCGTTTGTCAATGGCGTAGCCGATTTAGCACGGGGTAATGTCGCCACAGCCGCTGATTATCTGGAAAGAACTATGGGGCAAGCTATGCCTGTCGTAATAGGTTTCTTGGCAAACCAAGTTGGTTTAACTGGTATTGGAGCAAGAATTGGAGAAATGCTTATTGCTGTTCGTCAAATGGTTGATGAGGCACTTACATGGCTCGTGAATCAGGCTGTAGACAGAGGAATGGCATTGTTGGACAGAGTGATGGGAAGAGGCGGCGCAGATGGACTGACAACTGTTAGACAAAACCTGCATCAAGAAGAAGAAACTCATTTAACCAATGGTGGCATTACACATGAAAATGCTCAAGCTGTGGCACAAACTGTGGCTACTAGAAATAGTACTTTGGTAAGCTCAATACAAGTTGTAGATGGTGGTGATAAATGGAATTACAATTTAGTTCAGAGAGCAGCGGAAGAAGGTAAAAATAAAGCGGAAGCTGATAGTGATATCCACGAAGGAACTATTATTGGCAGTAATCGCAATAAAACTACAGCAAGAAGTGAATTAACAAGAATAACAATTTCTATGGTTGGTAATGGAATAGATCAAACTACTTTGGATAGATATAAAGGGCTTGAAGACGGTTATTTAAAATATTTACGCACCAAAGGCACCTCAGACATGATTCAATGGCCTCTAACTTATTTAAAACTTAGATCATCACGCAGCAGAGGAAGAAATGGAGAAGAAGGTTGGATTAAGGAACAATTTGGTGAATCAGCAGGAAAAAACAATCGTACGTATAATCCGAGAATAGTTGATGATGAAGGTAGATCAAAAGTGGTACCGACGATCCCCGATTATATAGAAGGCAATGAAATTGGAGATGTTAAGGATGTTAATTACCAATCATATACAGAGCAATTAAAAGCCATAAAACAAGTAGCAAGAGATCAAAGAAAACGATTCTCATTAATTATTCGTAAAGATGATAACCCCAATGGCGCAACGAGTTTGAGCTCAAACTTATCTAATGAAGTACAAGTTGGTCCACATAAAATTATTACACCAGAAGAAGCTTCTGAATAAAATTTAAAATTATGATAGTTTTTAATATATATACTACGTTTCATTTTGACAATTTAAAATCTGTAAATGATTTAATAACTTTTATTATCAACAATAAGTTTCCATTGTTTGAGAACTATGGCACTACTGAAGACGGCAATAAAAAAATAGAAAAATCTAATTTTAAAGCCATTGAAAAGATAATATCAGATTATCCAATACATGCTTTTGGAGAAATTTATTTTAGAACAAAAGACAAAAAAATTATTCTAAAAATAGAAAATAATGTAACAGGGATAAGTCGTTGGACCCTTTTCCTATCTGAAAATAAATTTGAAAACAATACCGCATTAAATCCTTTATTTGATTTTTTTGAACAAATTATTAATAAATATGACATCTTTTTTATTGGAGGAGATATACAAGAGGAATTTGATAAATCAAATATTAGAGAAGAAATTAATAGTAATGGAAAACAAACTATTATAAAAGTTGGTTTTGATGACATTAATCAATTACCAGGCATTTATTGGTTTAATTTTTTAACGAAAAAACTCATTCCAAAAAACTTTTTATCAAGCAAAGCGATCAAATCTGTATTTACTAAAACAATAAATGATGGGGTGTTTATTGTCCTCACTGAAAATATTCTTAGTAAGGATAAAAGAGATATTGCAAATAATATTATTAAAGTATTTCCTGAGAATTTATTTTTTGACAAAAATAAAAACGTGTATTTAGATTGGGCTTTAGATGAAATTATTCTTAAAAATAAAATTCAGGAATACAAACATATTTTACTACCCTACTTCGATATATACAATCACAAAGAAAGTAACAAAATAAACTGGAATACCTATGATGAAAAATCAATTGACAAAATAAAATCTTTAGTTGATTATAAAATTCTAACGCCATTCAAAAATCAAACAAAATTTGAAGATATCTGTACAAGTATACCTTTAATTATAAAAGAAAATTCTGCTTTAAAAAACAAATTGGAAAAGCTTACAATAAGTTTAGGTGTATTAATTGGGGATGCTTTCGTTGAAGAATACAATTGCCAATGGTCAGCAAATAAAGGAATTTTCAATTGCTCGATTATAATTCCTAAGCTTACTCCAAAAGGGTTTTCTCCTTTCTTTTTTATTCTTCAAATTATTGTCAATGATTTAGTACCAGAAGATTTCATTAACGAGTTGAAATATTATATTAAATAAATTCTGGAATTAAAAAATTAACATTTCAGAAAATATAATGTAGCCAATTATTAAGATGGCAACCAAAATAATAACTTCTAAAAACTTTAATCATGCAAAAAACATTCTACCAAAAAGAACTGCTCATTAAAGCAACACAACAAAGAAAAGGAGCAAATAATAACAAAAAAGATATTGAAAAAATTCAGTCCTGGCTTAATTTGTTTGCTATGCAAAATCCAAGTTCGGGAACGGCAACGGGTATCGATGGAGATTTTGGACCAGCAACAGAAAAAGCTGTGCTTAATTTTCAAAAAGCAAATAACTTAGCCCAAACGGGTATTGTAGATCAAAAGGTATTCGATATACTTGTATCTCCTCTTAAAAAAGCTTTTACAAGTCCCATATCTGGAAATAATTTGAGAGAATTGATTTTGAGTGCAGCTCAAAACCATCTTAAAAATCATCCTTTTGAACTTGTAATCAACAGTCAAAGCAATACCGGACCGTGGGTGCGAAGTTATATGGACGGCCATGAAGGTACCGACTGGTTTTGGTGCATGGGATTTGTTCAGGCCATTATTGACCAAGCTGCTTCTGTTCAGGGAAAAAACTTTAAAACCCTTATGCCGTTAACTTATAGCTGCGATACTGTTGGTACAACCGGTCTTCAGAAAAAAATATTGACCCGTTTTCAAACGGCCAGAACTAATCCGGCTTTAATAAAACCCGGAGATATATTTTTGATTCAAAAAACTACAAATGACTGGTTTCATACTGGAATTGTAGCTAAAGTTCAAGGCGATATAATTGAGACTTTTGAAGGTAACACCAATTCTGATGGTTCTCATAACGGAAACGCTGTAATGAACAGAATCAGAAACTTTAAACAATCTAAAATTGACTTTTTTTCAATCGAATCATTAGTTGTATAAAATGGAAAATGTATTCACTTACCTAAAAAACCAATTCGTATTTCAGCTTGACAATCTTTTTCAGGTCGAAAACCCAATGGAAAAACCTGTTTTGAACCAAATCGATTCAAATGGTTTTATCAACGAATTCATCATCGAAAATAATTTAACGGAAATCGATATTCTTTTATTGGGATTGGCTCTTGCACCGCACCTTAAACCTGATTTTTTAAGTTCGGTTATTGCCGAGTATTTACCGAATGGAGGTGAATTGCCTGAATTTGGAGGAATGAAAACGAAGAACCATCGCGGAATTTTACCAACGGGCGAAACGGCTCAGTTTTTAATTGCAGGAAATGATCTGGATAGCCGAATTTCATTTTATGATTATCTGCACAATCAGTCACTTCTTTACCATAAAAGAATCATTAAAATAGAATCGGTTCCTAATGGTGAGCCTAAACTGAGCGGTTTACTGATTTTAGAAGACGAATACATCGAAAAATTCATTACCGGAAAAATCCTAAAACCACAGCTTAGCAGTATTTTCCCTGCGCAATTAATTGAAACTCAATTAGACTGGAACGATTTGGTTCTCAATTCTGTTACTTTAAATCAGATTAAGGAAATAGAAACCTGGCTCAAATTCAACGATATTTTACTTCACGAATGGAATATGAAAGCCAAAATAAAACCCGGTTTCAGGGTTATGTTTTACGGCGCGCCGGGAACGGGAAAAACACTTACGGCCTCACTTTTAGGAAAATATACCCAAAGAGATGTTTATAGAATTGATCTATCTATGGTGATTTCGAAATACATTGGCGAAACCGAAAAAAATCTGTCTTCACTTTTTGATAAAGCGACTGATAAAGACTGGATTTTATTTTTTGATGAAGCCGATGCCGTTTTCGGAAAAAGAACAAATGTTAGGGATGCACACGATAAATACGCCAATCAGGAAGTTTCGTATTTGCTGCAGCGCATCGAAAATCATCCCGGATTGGTTATTCTGGCCTCTAATTTTAAAACAAATATTGATACAGCTTTTACCCGAAGATTTCAATCTATAATTGAGTTTGAAGTGCCTTCATCCAGCGAACGTTTAAAACTATGGCAAAATAACCTGCCTAAAGGAATTAAGATCGCTGAAGATGTAAATCTTAATGAGCTTTCAAAAAAATATGATATTACGGGCGCTAATATTGTAAATATCATTCAATATGCCTGTCTGAAAACTTTAGAAGATAAAAATAAAAGTATCAACCTTAATCACCTGCTTCAGGGAATTAAAAAAGAATATGCAAAAGAGGGAAAAATGATGTAAATTTTTAATTATTAAGTAATATGAATCAAGAGCTGAAATGCGCCGTTAGATACAAAATATTGGCAGTCAATATAGGTTCGAAATTCATTGGCGTGCCATAGGTACGCAACAAAATGATAACTATTGCGTACCTGCGACACGCTAAATTTATTTCAATTCATGTTTTCTACCAATATTTAGTGTCTAAAGGCACAGCAGATAAATATGCAACCAATTATTTACTATTTTTATTCTTTAGGCAGCTTGCTTCAAATCAAGTATTTTTACCTAAACCCAGTTTATCCTATCTTTATAAATTAGCTTTACAAAATAATCGTCATTTTTAATTCTCTTATAAAGAAACTATGAGCAATTTCTATCTTACTGCCCTTTTACCAATACAAAAAGAATATCCTTCGCATGTTTTACCTAATAGAAATTTTCTTCCATTTAATGGGAAACCTATGTATCAGTACATAATTGAAAAATTACTGAAATTCACTCAATTTGAAAGTATCGTAATTAACACCGATTCAGATGAAGTTAAAGAGTATTGTAAATGGAACGGCAGATTAAGAATAGTTGACCGACCGGAATCATTAATTGGCGAAGACATCAAATCAGATCTGATAACGGCTCATACCCTTGAGAAAATTTCGGGTGAACATTTTATCGAATTTCAAAGTTTTAATCCTTTAGTAACAAATTACACCATAGATAGTTTTATCAAACAATATATGGATCATATTGTTCCCGGAGAATATTTTGATTCGGTTTTCAGTATACAGCGTTATGAATTGAGAAATTATGATCTCGAAAAAAGAGAAATGAATGATGAATTTCAATTTTCAATAATCGAAAATGGAATTCTTCATGGTTTTACCCGTACTTCTTTCCGTAAACATGGAAAAAAGATTGGAAAAACAGTCTCGGCATTTGAAGTAAAAGAAATTGAAAATACGCTTCTGGATTCAGACACTAATTATGAATTAGTGAAGTTGGTTTTTGCTAACCAAGATAAATTTCCTGCTATTTTTCATAGCGGCGTTTAATTTACATTGTTTTTCAACTGATCGGCAATTTCAATAATATGCTCTTCATCAGTTCCGCAGCATCCGCCAAAAACATTCAAATGCGGGAAAGAATCTTTTAATACTTTATATTCTTTTCCTAATTCTTTAGGCACTCCTCTGTCCAGTTCTATGGCTTCGTCTAATTCGGCGTGGCTTTTACAGGAAGCATTTGCACGAATTGCTTTGATACGTTTTACCCAATTTTCATTTTTACTTGCGTTTAGTTCGTTTAGAAAATGTGTTGGGTGTGCGCAATTAATCATATAATATATCGGAGGAACATTTACACTTTGATCTACTTTTTCAATAGCATCTTTTAAACTCATTCCTGTTGGCAGTTTACCATTTGTTTCTACCGTAAAAGAAATAACCACAGGCAGATTAAAAGATTCTGCTGCTTTAACAATGCCAATTACTTCTTCAATATAATTCATCGTAATAGCAGAAACAAAATCTATAGAAGTGTGGCTAAAAGCTTCTATTTGTGCTGTGTGATATTGCCGTGCTTCTTCAATTCTCATACAATTCTCAGGCACATAACCGTCGCCGCAAGGACCTATACAGCCGCTTATCAAAATAGAATTTATATCATTTTCAAACTCTGTTTTTAAATCTGCTAAAAGCGTAACGGCTTTTTCATTCAGCGCAGCTAATTCATTTCTATGATGACCAATCTTTTCAATCCAATCTGGATTTGTACGCCAGGTGGGAGTTTCTAAAATAAAATTGGTTTGATACTTTTTTGCAATTTTTAAATATCGGGTGTAATAATTTTTAAGGGCATTATATCCTTCCTTATTTTTTAATAAATCAAAAGCGGCGAAATACGGAAGATCAAATCCTTCCAGAAAAACCAAAGTTGTTTCGAGTCCGCCGTCTGTTAAAAATATTTCATCCGTTTCATTCGGCAAAGTTTTTTTATTGTTTTCCATATCTTTTAAATAATTATAAATATTTAATAATCAAATAAATAACTATATAAATATACAAAATTTGATATTGCATAAAAAAATTATTCGAAACCAAGAAAACTCTCTTTTAATAATGAAAAACTGTTGTATTATTCTTTTAAATTTTGAACTTTTTTAAGAAGCATTTCATCGATTTCATCTAAAAATTCAAACGCATCCAAAGGAAAAAGCTGGTGAACAACTTCTAAAATTAAAGACAAATTAATAGTTCTTCTGATATCAGTTTCTGATATTTTATGCACATCATGATCAACGCCTAAAATACATAGTTTTAGCATCTCATTAATAACACATCCAAGCTCATAGTAACTTGAAAACTTAACCTCTGCAACATAATGTTCATTTTCTTTATTGGCCGATTTTAGGGTTTTAAAATAATAACGCATTAATTTTTTAAATTTCTCTTCATTATCCATTTCATTTTTTTCCATAATTTTTTATTTTTTAAATATGAGCAAATATACAAATTATAGCATATGTGCTATAATATTTTTCTTATTTATATCTTCTTTTTGATAAGTGAAAAAGAATGATATTAAACCAAGAAAATTAATCTTCGATAAAGAGGGTTTACAGTTGCTGGCTAAGCGACTAAAAGAAATACGCGCTGAAAAAGGTTTATCTCAAGAAGAACTGGCTTATCGTTCTGAAATAACATTATCGCAAATTGCGAGAATTGAGACCGTAAAAATAAATCCTACTGTAAGTACAATATTTAAAATTGCTCGGGCATTAGAAGTACCGCTTAGCGATTTATTTAATTTTGAGTTACCTCCATTTTCAAATGAATAAATTTCGAAAATGAGAAAAACTGAAGTGCCAGAATCCGTCAAAATTGTCGGAAATAATATAAAAGAGATTATTAAAGAAAAAAAACTTAAAGTAAGACACGTTGCGCACGATTCAGATTTAGATATCGAAGCATTAAGGAGATATATGTTAGGAAAACAAATTATGGGTATTGACAAACTTATTCGTATCAGTAAAGCTCTAAATGTTGAAATAGCAGAATTATTCCAAAAAATATAATTTAAAGATTTTATCTAACTTTAAGAAAACCATTCGAATTGAATGGTTTTCTTGTTTTTATGTTTTATTTATTTTGGTATCTGTCCAGCTCTGCAAAGTGTTCCTTAATCACGCGCACAAATGTCTCCGACTTTACATAAAGCTTCAATAATAAAATCTTTTCAAGTTGATATAACTAAAATACTCATTATGAAGTATATCATTTACATAACAATGCTGTAACAAACTATTTTGAAAGCATAAATATCTCCTAAAAACCGTTTCAACCGCAATTTTGTCCGTCTCCCCCAAATATATTCCATGAACTAATTACAGCCGTAATACTTTTGGCCTGTATAAAAAACAATAGTATATATATAATAAAATTTAAATTATGAAAATCTTAAAAAAATTATTCATTGGTTCTCTTTTTCTTGTCTCTGCAAGCGGCTTTAGTCAAAGTTTCTTTAAAAACTTGCAGGAACATCTTTATTTTGGTGTAAAAGCAGGAGCAAATTACAGTGATTTTACAAATGCCGATTTTGATACTGAAGGCTTGACCGGGTTTCATGCCGGTGCTTTGGTCGGGTATAAATTCAATGATCACTTTGCTGTTCAGGAAGAGTTTCTATACTCAACTCAAGGGGCAAAAATTAAAGGCGGTACTATGGATGGTGAAGATATAAAGCTTTCGTATGTAACTGTTCCGATTCTTTTAAAATACAAAACAGACTTCGGATTGTACTTTGAAGCAGGACCGCAGATTGGAATCTTGGTCGACGAAGATTTTACAAGTCTGGGAATTAGTTCTGACACGAAATTTGCTGAAAAAATTGACGGCGGAGCTGCTGCCGGTATTGGTTATCAATTTCAAAACGGACTTGGAATTGGAGCCCGATATTACCATTCTTTTACCGATGTTACTAAAATAAAAACAGCGGGCATAAATAGTGATTTTCAAAATAATACTACACAAGTAAGCTTATTTTATATCTTTTAACAGATATAAAAGTTACGCACTTGCTTTTATTTACAATCAGCAGCTTCTGATACTTCAGAGTATTCAGCAGCTGCTTTTTAAATATAAAATTATATGGTCTTCCCTGCTTTATCACAGTAATAGATCATTAAATTTGTATATTTCCTAAAAGAAATAGAATCTTTATAATCAAGAAAATAATTCGATTTTTTAGTACTGCATATTTAGATGATAAGAAATATAAAAAGATCAGTAACTCCTCAAAACACCAAAGAAATCCGAAGGCTTAACATGTTTCTTGTAGGATTGGCTTTTCCGTTTACTTTTTTATTGCTTTTCCTTTTTGAGGAAATCCTTTCAGCTCTCTTTGTTCTCGCTATTAAAACTGCCTGCTACATGCTTATCACAAGTAATTTATTAGTCTGGATATTAAAGTATAGTGCTAAAAAGTTTCCTGATAATCTTTTCAAATTTAATTGCTGCAGATATACGCTAAGTTACATTTCGGGCATTACAATCTATCTTACATTGTGGCCAATTTTTGCCTCTCTGGCTAACATCCCCACCCGTTTAGACAATTATAAACTCTTAGCAGCTTTTATAGCTATTTCTACAGTATTGACTACAATTATACTGTTTCTTCATGATTTTGTAATATTCAAAGAAAATAAAATCCAGACAGAACTTGATTATTCGCGCTTGCAACTTCGCAGTACCCAGGCTGAGAATCTCTTATTAAAACAGCAGATCCATCCTCATTTTTTATTTAATTCCTTAAATACATTAAAAGCTTTATATAAAAAAGACCCCAATTTGGGCGAAGTGTATCTGCTGCAGTTAGCCGATTTTCTGCGTTCGGCAGTATCATTAAATAATAGTCATGCTGCTACACTTGAACAAGAATTGGAAATTTGTAAAAACTACTTGAATATGCAGAAAATTCGTTTCAATAATGCATTAGAATGGAACCTGCAGATAGAAAATCCTGAAATGTTAAAAGGTTATATACCTGCTTTTTCGCTTCAGCCATTGCTGGAAAATGCTATTAAGCATAATATATTTACCAAAGAAATGCCATTGAAAATCTTAATTGAACAGCGAGATTCTTATATAACTGTATTTAATGTTATTAACTTGAGAAATGCAGGAGAAACATCTACTAAAAGCGGATTAAGCAATTTAGCCGAACGTTATCTGCTATGGTCTGGTGAAGAAATTATAGTTAAAAATGATGGAATTTCTTTTTCTGTCAGCATTAAAATCATGAGTCATGAAAATCGTAATTATTGAGGATGAAATACTAGTTGCAGAAGAACTTGTCAGCAATCTTAAACAAATAGATCCAAATATTGAGATTATAAGTATTTTAAGCTCTGTAAAAGAAGCTGTAAATTATTTTAATGCAAATCCGCAGCCGGATCTTATCTTCAGTGATATTCAGCTTGGTGACGGATTAAGCTTTGATATTGCAAAGGATATCACCATAGATGTTCCTGTTATTTTTTGCACGGCCTTTGATGAATATGCTCTGGAAGCATTTCGGGTTAACGGAATTGAATATATCCTGAAACCTTTTAGTCTGGAATCTTTGGGAAAAGCACTGCTAAAATTTCAAAATATGCAGAAAATCATGGCCGGAAGTATTGCTCAAAAATACGAAGCTGCAATGGAAGCATTAAAGGCTAAGAATAAAAACAGCAGTACTACAATCATGGTAAAATACAGAGACAGACTGCTGCCATTTGCCCATGATAAAATAGCTTTGTTTTATCTTGAAAATGAAATTACCTATATGCGGTGCCATAATGGAAAAGTTTATTCTATGAGCGAAAGTCTTGAAGAACTGGAACATAAGACTGCAGAGAAATTCTTTAGAATGAACAGACAATTTTTAGTAAACCGTAACGCTATTATTGATGTGACAGATTATTTTCCAAGAAAACTTAAAGTTAATCTGCTCTTTTCATTTGACAAAGATATTATTGTAAGCAGAGAAAAAAGAAGCAGACTGCTGGCCTGGCTTACCGTTTAGAGTAAAATTACAAAAGTTAAAAAGGTGGAAGAGCTGAATAATAAAATCGTCGAAAAAAAGTAAACGGCTGTTTATCATTTATAATTCTAGTTTCAAATCAATCAATACTTTACAAAAAGCAGGTACAAATTGTGAATATCTATTTCCCGAAATCCTAATTTATTTTCCTGTAAAATCTATCTTTGACATCCTTAAAAAATAGAAAAAATGAGTGCAATTTGGTACGAATGCAAAGTAAAGTATAGAAAAACCGATGAAACTGGAGGCCAAAAAGTTTTAACAGAACCTTATTTGGTAGATGCGGTATCTTATACAGAAGCCGAAAAAAGAATTAATGAAGAAATGGCAGCTTATATTAGTGAAGAATTTAAAATCACCAATATTAAAGTAGCAAACTATGCCGAGATTCATCCTTTTGAAAATGCTGACCGCTGGTTTAAATCGAAAGTTTCTTTGATTGCTTATGATGAAGAAAGCGGAAAAGAAAGAAAATCAAATATGTATATGCTGGTTCAGGCAAATGATGTGAGAGAAGCTTTTGACAATACGATTCATGTTATGAAAAATACAATGGGAGAATATTCTATTCCAGCCATTTCAGAGTCAACAATTATGGATGTTTTCCCATATTTCAGTGGTGAAGAAGAAGAAACCGAAATGCTCGAAAGATTCAACGCTCTTAAAGCTTCAAAACCTGCAAAAGCAGAGGAAGAAATAATAGATCATATGGAATTTGAAACCATCGAGGAATAAATTTTCTTAAACTCCAAAAAATTCCAAATTCCAAAAAAGAACTTTAATTCTCAATATTGAAATTTTAATAAATTAGCTTCAGAGAAATCTGGGGCTTTTTTATTTTTTGGCAGTAAAACTTAGAAGCATTTTCAAATCAAAATAAACCCTATATTCGTTATACAAAACCATTTACAACCAAACCAAAAAACTCTATGAATAAAAAAACACTTATTTTAATTGGGTTTATTATTTTAAAGTTTGTCCTGCAATATGTTTTAATAAGTCCCGAATATGATTTGCAGCGCGATGAATATTTACATCTCGATCAGGCAAATCATTTGGCTTGGGGTTATTTATCTGTTCCGCCGGTAACTTCGTGGTTTTCTTATATTATTTTATTACTCGGAAATTCTGTTTTCTGGGTTAAGTTCTTCCCTGCCTTTTTTGGTGCTTTGACCCTTTTAATTGTCTGGAAAACTATTGAATTTTTAAAAGGTAATTTATACGCTTTAGTTTTAGGTACGCTTTGCATTTTATTTTCCGCTTTACTAAGAATCAATATGTTGTATCAGCCCAATTCATTTGATGTTTTGTGCTGGACATTATTTTATTATATTTTGATTCAATATGTTGCTGCAGAAAAATCAAAGTGGCTTTATATTGGCGCTGTTGTTTTTGCTTTTGGCTTTTTAAATAAATACAACATCTTATTTCTTTTAATTGGACTTTTACCGGCAATTATACTTTCTAAACAAAGAAAAATATTTGCAGAAAAAAAATTATACTTCGCCTTGATTTTAGGATTATTATTAATTCTGCCAAATTTGTTATGGCAGTACAATAATCATTTCCCAATTATATATCATATGAAAGAGCTGGCAGAAACACAATTGGTAAATGTAGATCGAGCAGATTTTGCCAAAGAGCAGATTCTATTTTTCATAGGCGCATTCTTTGTCATTCTTTCCTCTTTTTATGCCTTACTTTTTTATAAACCATTCGAAAAATATAAGTTCTTTTTTGCGTCGATAGTTTTTACATTAATTGTCTTTTTATACTTTAAGGCCAAAGCCTATTACGCAATTGGCTTGTACCCTATTTATATTGCTTTTGGTTCAGTTTTTCTTGCAGATGTTTTACAAAATGGCTGGAAACGTTTTTTAAAACCTGTATTTATTGCGCTTCCTTTACTATTTTTTATTCCGATGTATTATCTGGCTTTTCCAAATAAAAGTCCCGAAAAAATAGTAGCCGAAAAACTGGAAATGCATCGCTGGGAAGATGGAAAAGAACACAATTTATCTCAGGATTTTGCCGATATGCTGGGCTGGAAAGAACTTGCCCGTAAAACGGATTCGGTTTATGCCCTATTTCCAAAAACAGAAAACACTTTGGTACTTTGTGACAATTACGGTCAGGCCGGAGCTATAAATTATTATACAAAAAAAGGAATTAAAGCGGTTTCTTTTAATGCCGATTATGTGAACTGGTTTAACCTAGAACTTTATTATAAAAACCTAATTCGGGTTAAAGAATTTGAAGAAAACAGTAACGAACTTAAAGAGACAAGTCCGTTTTTTGAGACTGCTTTTATTGCTGGAGAAATCACAAATAAATATGCAAGAGAATATGGAACTACTATTTTTGTTTTTACAAATGCTAAAATCAACATCAATAAAAGACTCGAACAGGAAATCAAGGAAGAAAAAAAATACGCCAAATAAATGATCGATTTCGGCAATATTGAATATTTAAAAACTGGAAATCCAAAACAAATTCGGATTTACGAAACCTTAAAACAAAATAAGGTTATGGAAGTTCTTTCTGAATTTGATCCAATTTTAGCTGGCACAATTCCCATTAATATTGATATTGAAAACAGCGATCTGGATATTATTTGTTATTGGAGAAACAAAGCTGAATTTGCTTTTAAAATTTCTTCATCTTTCGAAAATAAAACTGAATTTAAAATTCGGGAAACCATTATTGATCAGCGCGAATCTGTAATCGCCAATTTTAAAATAGATGATTTTGAAATTGAAATTTTCGGACAAAATATTCCATCCAAAAATCAAAACGCATACAAACATATGATTGTTGAACATGAAATATTGGAATCTAAAGGCGAAAAATTTCGTTTAGAAATCATAAAACTCAAACAAAATGGTTACAAAACCGAACCTGCTTTTGGCGAATTACTAGGTTTAAAAACCAATCCCTATTTAGAATTACTCGAATATAAAGTGTGATTCTAAAGACACAAACCAACAATGCACTACATATCAAATACTTACACTAAATAATGGTTAACAAAAAATATTTCAATAATTTCTTTGCATAACAGTATTTAGTGCGTATCTTTGCACCCGAAACAACGCGGGATAGAGCAGTAGGCAGCTCGTCGGGCTCATAACCCGAAGGTCACAGGTTCGAGTCCTGTTCCCGCTACTAAGCAAAGCTCCAGAGAAATCTGGAGCTTTTTTCTTTATATAAAAAGTACTTTGTAAACAATCTGCTTTTTTATTGCTTTTCTTTATGTTAATACATTGAAAAGCAATAATTATCTTAATTATTTATTTAAAATTATATTTTAATCGTAAACCCAATGCTTAAAAAAAACAAGCCCCAAATTCTTATTTTTACTCTTTTAAGTTTATTTTTTTCCATCAATTCATTTTCCCAAAAAAATCTTTATGCCGGAATTGAAATTGGCCGAAGAGCTATAAAAGTTTCAGTTCTGGATGTAAGTAATATCAAGAAAGCCGATTATAAAATTCTTTCTTTCTGGACTGAGAGAATTAATTTTGCCGAACATATTGCTAATACCGGCGAACTTACTGAAGACGATATTAACAAAGCCAGCACTATTGCAGCCGATCAACTGGTAAAAATAAGAGCCGAATATAAAATGCCTGAAACAAATATTTTTATCGTAGCTGCTCCCGTTTTTTCATCTGCCCGTAACGTCCATCTTTTAAAAAATAAAATTGCTACACTAACCAACAAAGATCTTGATATTCTTAATGTTAACGAAGAGGCTAAAACACTGGTTAAAGGTGCAATACCTCCTGTTGATTATTCTAATGCCTTTTTACTTGATATTGGCGCACAAACTACTAAAGGCGGATACATTGACGAACTTGAAGATAATAAATTAGAGTTTATACCTTTAGAGCTTGATTTTGGTACAATGACACTTACCGATGCGGTGAAAAAGACGGTTGTTAATCAAACCCAGGTTAATGATATGTCGGCATATCAGGAAAAGTCTTTTGATTTTAACTCAGTGCTGCGTAAGAAGGTACAGGAAATGCTGGACAAAAATCCCCTTTTATTAAAAAAAGACAAAATATATTTATCAGGCGGAGCTGTCTGGGCTTTTGCAACTCTATATTATAATGAAAATGTAAAAGAGCATTATATTTCTTTAAACATGGAAGACATTCTTAATTACGATGCAATCCTGAAAAATAACTTCGTTAAATTCACTAACCTTGCTAAAACTAATAAAGAAGCAGCCAGAGTTTTGAGTACCTATAACCAGGAATATTTAATTTCTGCAAATAACATATTAACTGCCTGTTTGGAAGGTGTTCCTAATTTAGAAACAAAGAAAATATACTTTGTAAAAGAAGGGCAAGTAACCTGGCTTATCTCTTACATTGCAGATCGTTCTAAAAAGGTAAATACTAATTTTTAAGATATCTCCTTTATCATTCTTATAAAGCTTCAGAGAAATCTGGAGCTTTTTTATTTTGCATGGTGTTGAATCTCAATTACCCAAGAATAAATCATAAAAAAGTCAGGAAATTTGTATTAGGTTTAGAACATAAAATAATTTGTAAAATTTTTCTTAATTTAAAAGCTAAAAAGCTGTATTTTAGCTGTTTAAAATTAATAATTTTATGTATTCAATAGCTCAATATACAGATTTTTTTATTAGTTATTTAGAGAATCAAATTATTGATAAAGAACCTAAAAATCTTTATGAACCCATAAACTATATAATGTCATTGGGAGGAAAACGAATACGGCCTGTTCTTACTTTACTTACTACAGAAATTTTTGGTACAGACTACAAATTAGCATTACAAGCTGCTTTGGCAATAGAGGTCTTTCATAACTCTTCATTAGTTCATGATGATATTATAGACGAAGACCCTATTCGAAGAGGAAAACCAACCGTACACAAAAAATGGAATACTAATATTGCTATTCTTGCCGGAGATGCCATGATTATTCAAACTTATCAATATCTGCAAGACTATGAACCAAATCTTGCTATGGCTTTGACCAAAGCAGTTAACAAGATGGCGCTAAAAGTTTGCGAAGGACAAACATGGGATGTTGATTTTGAAACCCGACAAGATGTTACGGTTTCTGAATACCTAAAAATGATTGAATACAAAACCGGAGCACTCATAGCAACATCCATGAAAATCGGTGCTATTATTGCTCAAACTTCTCCCGAAAACTGCAATTTAATTTATGATTTCGGACTTAATGTTGGACTGGCATTTCAGCTGCAAGACGATTATCTTGATCTTTTTGGCGACACTCCAACCTTTGGCAGACGATTATGCGGCGATATTATTTCGAATAAAAAAACCTATTTATATTTCAAAGCTCTTGAAATTCTATCTGAAAGCGAAAAACAACAATTAATGAAATTATATGCGGCTCGCCTTGAGGACAATGCAAAAAAAATTGAAATCATAACAGAATTATTTCTAAAATCCGGAGTACCAGCGGCTACCCAGGAATCTATTAAAAAATATACTTTTGTTGCTTCTGAAATTTTAGAGAAGATTAATATAGACGAAAATAAGAAAACTATATTGAGGGCTTTTGCGGAGAGCTTAATGGAGAGAAGGGTTTAGTTTTAGTATTAAATCTTTCATCAGAATAAAACCTCAGATATAAAATAAATATTAGGATTAAGTTGCTCTCAATTCATTAATTTCATCTAAAAACTCCAATTCATCCAGAGGAAAAAGCTGCAAAACTAATTCTAAAATAAGCCCTACATTAATAGATTGATTTTTTCCTATTTCTGAAATTTTATGCGTTTCATGATCCACCGCCAAAATACATAATTGCAGCATATTTTTAATAGCACTACCTAACTCATAATAGTTTAGGAATTTGATTTCAGCAGTATAAATATCTTTTTCATCATTAACACGTTTTAGAGTATTGAAGTACAATTCAGCTATTTGTTTAATATTCTCTAGATTTTTAGTTTCTTTTGTTTCCATTGATTTATCCTTTTTGAGATAATTCAAATTTGAACATATTTTTCTTTAATGTGGTTATCTTGTATGATAATCTATAAAAAAATATGGATTGTTTTACAAAATTTAACTTTCAACTGAAAAAAAAATCTGAAAAAAATTCAAATAGAGTATACTAAATTATTTAAGTTTTAAAATCTTAAACAGCAAAGTACACATAAATCAAGTAGTCATGTAATTTAATCGCCTCTGACTTTGGATTATTTTAAATATTTCAGAGCTAAAAGAGAAAAGTCGGGAGACTTTTAAGACTTACACAATTTCTAAATAACGAAAAATGCGCAAAATCAAAGACGTTTGCACATTTTTTTATTTGAACACCCAGTGAGGCATGTTTGTTCTAATTAATTATTTTTGAAAGTGTTTTTGGGAATAGTTTTCTCGAATAGTTTTTCATAATTCTCAAAATCTTTATCCTTTAGTATTGGGTATTGCAAAAGCAAAATACTATTCTTAGGATTATCTTTTTGATAAATAACAACATAATCTATGTCAACATTCGGCTTAACATCTGGAATTATAATATATTCATTTTCTATATTTTTGATTGTATATTGTTCCCCATCAACAGAATAAGAATAAGTTACATCATTGCGAGGTGAGCCCCCTCTCAATGATGTTTTATTTGAAATAAAGGTTTTTTCAATTTTCCCTTTAGTAATTGCAAAATTTGCCTTTAATTTATTTAGAGATATATTTTTTTCAAATCTGTCATAAGTTAGAAAAATTGATCCTAGACTAAGTATTATTAAAATAATTTTTAACTGATTGTTCATGCTATAGTAATTTTTATAAATATAATAGGTTGCACAAACAAGAAACACAAACATAAAACATATGTATATTTTAGTCTGACCATTTAAATTACTGAATTCTTTCATATTTCTATTGTTTTATAACCTTGGCCTAACTCCCCAATTCCCTGCTCTGCAAAGTGTTCCCTAATCACATATTCACGCTGGCAAATGTCTCTGACTTTGCGCTACTACAAACAAATATATTTAAAAAACGTAGACGTCTCAAAGTCTCTGACTTTAAAATAATCTAGAATTAGGCTCAACTTAATCTTATCAAGAAGTCAATTCAAAAAGTCAGGAGACTTTTGAGACGTTTATAATTTCTAAGAACAAAAAAATGCGCAAAGTCAGAGACATTTGCGCAGCTTTTCAGTTGAACTCTTCGGGGAGCGGGGGGCTATTAAAATTGCATTGAAAACATAGTTTTTACCATATTCAATTAAAAACTTTTACTTTATTTTTTTTATACTATTTAAATATTTTACATATTCTCTTTTTAAATCTTTAATATTTTCATTACGATTATCTAGAATTATTTCTTTTAAGCTATCGCGACTAATCTTTTCAATATAATCATTTACAATAATATCAGTTTGATTACCCACTAAAAGATTATCTATTAAAACAATACTTGCTTTAGAGTTACTTACAAAATCTTTTTCAGTCATATTTGATGAGCATAAAGGTTTAGTAGTAACCCAATTATTGTATTTATTACCGTCTCCTTTATTTTCAATTAAATACTCTACAAAAGACTTTTTTTGTTTGTAAAAAACTTCTACAGTCTTTTTGTATTCGATAGAATCTTTTATAAACTTTAAAGAATCTATATTCCAACATAGAAGAATCTCTTTTTTAGGCATATTAGAAACAACATAATTTTTTTCTAAAGATTTTAAAATCTTTTCATAGTTTTCGTTATTGCTATTACAACTTACGAATAAGCAAACAAGTAATAATGTATAATATTTCATTTTATGTTTAATTTCTTCTATAATAAATTCTACTTGGATAAATTCTCCCTGTTGGTGATCTGAAAGTTGGATTAGGAGAACCGTAGCTAGCAGGAACATTTCTTGGATGGTGTGTTACTAATGGTCCTTGTCCCCATTTACTAGTAAGTTCTATTGCTTGACCTTTACTATTTACTTTTGTAACTATCGCCGAATGTTGAGCTATTGCTCTATTTAATTTGTAATCCCATGCATAATATACTACTCTATCTCCTACTTGATTAGGTGCATTAAATGATATTGCATGATAACCCGATTTGTTGTTACCTGGATTGTTATCCCATCTTGTTAATCCACTAGCCACTAAAGAGGCATTAGCAGGATCTGTAGGATCTCCTTGAGAATTGGTCCAAGCATATGAATGACAATTGTAGCACCCTGGGTTTGTTGTTCCATCAGGGTAAGTTGCTGGAGTTTCTGGCCCTACTTGAGTAATATCCCTATCTTTTTGCGTTTTCATAGTTGGATCACCGTCATCATTCATGCTATGCATTGCATGATTCAATCCAGAAACAACAAGTCCTGTAACTGCTCCTTGCCAAAAATTACCTCCGGTAAGAGCTGCTCCAGCGCCACCTGAAACTGTTCCAAAGGCTATCATACCTATTGTATTATTTGCTCCGATTGCTCCACTTAAACCTTGATGATTAATAGTTTCAGTAAAACTAGAACCTCTAAAGTTATGTGTTTCAGTAGTACTTCCTCCACTCCAAGCACTCGCAGCCACACTACTCAATGCTCCCGCTGCAAAACCACTCCAGAATTTACCTCCTGAAATAGCAGTCATGCTACCTTGAAAAGTTCCGTGTGCTGCAGCACTAAATGCCGCTTGCGAATAGAAATTACTAAATAATGCGGACGACGCGCTACCTATCCCAAACGTTACGGCAGAACTTGCTGCACCTATAAAAGTTGCTTTCACTAAACCACCAACACTAAAGGGAACATCAGCTACTAATGCTGTTATAGTATATGTTAATGCTGCAATAGCCGCACCAATACCAACTACTGCTAAAAATCCAATTTCTGCATATTCCCCGCTTGGATCCGTATACTTCAACGGATTATTTAACACATAGCCATACTTATTATAATTCTGTGTATTATATGGCTCTTGTATATAATTATCAGGCTGTAGGAACCTGTGCAGCTTTGGGTCATACAAACGACCGTTCATATGTATAAGCCCTACACTCTGCAGATGTTCATGACCTGTATACCCTCTGTCTAAAACGGTTAAACCAGAAAGTATATTACCTGCTCCATCCTGTACTTTTACAATATTACCCCAGGCATCAAATAATCTCTTTTCTACAACTGCACCGCTCTGATCAGATATGGCTGTTATTGTTCCCTGATAATCCCTGTGTAAATATAAATAATTCTGCGTGGTTCCGTCACTTTTTAACACTACAGAAGCACTGTATCCATCACCTCCTATGTAGGTTACGAATTCAACAGCACCGGTAACAATATTGTGTTTCACCTCCATGGTGCCGTCTGCAGAATAATGCTTACGGAAGGTTCTTAAAAGTTTGTCACTCTGCTGGCCTCCATAAAACATGGAGCTTCTGTCATTACCATCGTTGTAGGTAAAACTTATTTTATCTACTCCCGTTTCTTCAATTTGTACCGGGCTTTTAAATGTATTGTAAGTTATATTCAAGGCTCTTACTGCTGTAGCAGCATCACTTGTTTTACGGATCTGTACATCATCAAACCAGATATTTCCCAGTCCGTTGTTATCTAAACGAATACATAGTTTTTTAATATTTGCGGGAACTGAAAATGTTTTGACAACCTGTGTCCAGCTTCCTGTTACATTTGTCACTACTGCATTATAACTCAAGACCCCTTGGGCATCTTTCATTACAAGAACTATTTCTGCCTGCGGACTGCTGCTGTATACCCATGCAGAATAAGTATAATCTGTCGCAGCAGTATTATTTATATCTACCCATTTATCTGAATAAACATACTGTTCTGTTGTAAGGGTATTGGCCAGTTTTAAAGAATTTTTTCCTGTATGGGCAGCCGTAACATTATCATAACTGTAAAATACAGTCGCAGGAGATCTTACTGTACCCCAGCCTGTGCGGTCTTCCATACTGTCATTAAAAATTCCTTCTCTGTTCCCATAATATCCTACAGCTTCCTGAGTTGGGGTTATCGCTTTGTTTTGATAGGTTTTAGCCGTATCATATTCATAAGTCCCGACACTGTTTTGTATAATTCTTCCTTTATCATCATAAGACTGTGTTTCCTGAATACCAAGTCCATTTGTGTATTCTGTTAAACGGTCTAATGCATCATATTTATAGGTTTCATTTCGACTGAATAAGCTGTTGGTACGGCTGTTCAGGTTTCCTCTCTTAATCTCAAAATCGCTATTCAGAGTCATAATATTAACAGCCGTAGGGCTTGTTTTATCATGTTTAATCTGTTTAACATAACCATACTGGTCATAAGTATTGGTTACCGCTATACCGTTGCCAAATGCTGCAGTTAATGACTGCCCTCTTTCATTTAAACTATTGGTCTGCCATAAAACCTGCTGGGTAGTATCATCCAGGATCTGCCACGGAAAACCATTTTGATACGTGTTTTTTACGGTTTTAGAACTTGTTTTTCCTGAAGCTGTCGCTGTAGAAGTTTCTTTCTCTACTCTTCCTAAAGCATCAAAAGCTAATTGTTTAACAAAAACTGCATACGGAGTTGTTTCCGTGGTTTTGTAAAGCCTTTTAAGAGTATCATACTCATAAACATTTGTAGTTGTCTTTGATTCAATATTATCTACATAAGTGCTGCTTGTTATCTGGTTCAAAGCATTGTAAGCGTAGGTGGTTTTACTGTTAGTAAGTGTACCAGCAATGGTTTTTTCAGTTGGCTTACCACCAGCATCGTATACAAATGAAGTAGTCCCGTTTGGTGTTGTTTGAGTTTTTAACTGCCCAAAAGCATCATAGCTGTAAGTATAAACTCCTGCACTAGGATCTTCCATTCTGATCTTATTACCCCAGCCGTCAATATCTATTTTTACTTTGTTTCCCTGATAATCGGATTCTTTTAACTGACCATTTGCAAAATAAGTAAAATTAATCGTTCCTCCAGGATCGGTACTTTGAACTTTATTGCCCAAGGCATCTGCTGTCGCTGTAGTAACTTTGCCATCATCTGTACTGGTGGTGGTTAAAACAGAATAAGACAAAGTTTGTATTTTTCCGGTTGGAGCTGTAATTTTTGTCGGCCTCATCAGGTAATCATACTCATAACTGGTCCATAAACCAGGAGTCGAAAAATACGGCTCGCTCTCTTTTTGTTTTCTTCCTAAACCATCATATACAACCTGCTTGGTCACCATGGTATTGGCAGCAAATCCTTTTACAGAATTTTTTACTGCTCGTCCCAGTACATCATATTCAACCACTGTTTTAGCATCCAGGTTATTCGTAGTTGTTGTAGTATACCCTCCTGTTCCTAATTTTGCGTATACAATTGTTGTAGAAATAGGCGTCGTAGAAGAACCAGTAATTGTAGTGTTGGTTAATTTCCCCCAGTTATCATAAATAAAATCGCTGACAACTCCCATATAATCTGTTGACTTCGTCACCTGCCCCAGATTGTTATAAACGTAATTGGTAATTAACCCCTGATGGTTTGTTTTTTTGACTACAAAACGTTTTGCAGCATCGTATTCATCGGTAATAGTTCTTGCTGCCGGAATAGGTGCAGGGGCTCCTGGAGCTGAAACTGTTTTGGTCAATAAATTTCCAAGTCCGTCATAAGTCATATCCTCTACCAAAGCATAAGTGTTATGACCTTTCTTTTCCGTTTTCGTTAAGTTAAAACCGGTATAAGTATAAGCTTCCTCAGAGGTACGTGTGTCCCCTGAAGCCGCATTATTAGCCGATGTATTTACTTTTTTAGGTCTTCCGATGTAATAAGCACTGCCGGCACCCGTTGGATTATTATCATATTGAGTATCCGTTGTTACAGATCCCTGAACTGTAGCTCCGCTATATTTTTTTAAAACACTCCTAACCTCTAATCCATAATAATTGTTACTATCAACAGTTCCATCATAAGTAAAAACGGTTTCTGATTTAGTTCCGCTAAGATGATCTTCAATCGTTTGTTTCGATAACAACACATTATATACACCACTGTTTGAGTTAGGCGCGCCGGCACTCTGCGCAGCAGAAGCAGTAGGAGATGCAGTAAAAATGGTGTTAGAACTAGAACTGGCAGAAAAACCAGGTTTTAAAATTACCTGAGGAGCGTAATAATTAACCGCTAAATCATTATTTACTGCTGATGAAGCTGTTATAGAATTACCTGCCTTATAAGTCTGTCCAGTTGTAACAGGTGTCGTGATGATTATATCATTCTGAAGAGGGCTTGAATAAACCACATCTCCTCCTCCTTTGGTATAAACTGAAAAAACATTCGTTTTAGTTGTTAAAAGACCTGAAGGTGTAGTATCAAAAACTGTCGACGGGTTGGTACTTGTCCAGCTGATTGTATTGGCTCCTCTTAATACAGGATCATTATACTGTGTTGTCCAGATTTTTGTATCCGAAGCCGATAAATACCAGCTGCTTCTGGTGGTTCTTGTAAAACCTACTGTGCCGTAATTATAATTCGAAACATACCCTCTGTATCTGAAATCCTGATATTTAGAAATCCCGTTGATTGTTGCAGTTAATTTAGACACTAAATAACTTGCTGGGTTTTTGATAACTTCTATATTAGGATACGTTACCGCATCAGCCGATGAATAAAAATCTGAAGAAGCACTGCCTAATGTTCCTGTAGTTGGTTCCATTGGCAGGTACTCAATAGTCTGTTTGATGTTACCGTTTGATTCCATTACAGATTTTAACCTGTTTTCTGTATCGACATTTTTGTTAAATTGATAATATTCAATTTTATTATAATGGCCGCGCACTAAAACCAAATCTGTATTACCTCCATCGTACCTATAATTAGAAGTAAGAGGAATTGGAATATCAGGTGAGTTTGAGGTAAAAACAGTAGAGCTGTATACTGAAGTAAAACCCGAAGCTCCTACCTTACCAATATTATTAGCATAACCGTATACTTCCCATTGGGTATCATGATTATTAATACTCCAGTCATCTTTATAATACTTTCTCCAGACACGAACTAAATCAGATTTACCATCCTTATTTATGTCCATCGCAAAATAGCTGCTAAAATGTCTTTGTGTTTTATAATTGCCTCCTGTATCTGGCCAGTATTCTACAATGTCCAATGTTTCTTTTGTAAAAAAAGAACCTCCTGCTGGATTTGGATTACTGTAGTAGATATTCCACTCAACTTTATTCGGTCCACCTTCATCTGTAGGCAGCATAATATCCGTTTTACCATCTCCATTATAATCTCCCAATAACATATATTTTGTAGCACTATACTGATCCAAAGTCCCAGCACCAATTACCTCTAATTCTATCCATGGAGCAGCTGCGAGCTGTTTAAAAGTAAAAATTTTATACGTTTTATCTCCGTTAATTTTTAATATATCGGACTTACCATCAGAATTAAAATCTCCTACAATTCTTTTTTCATAATACTCTACTGTTCCAAGAGCAGAAGCATTAGCAAGCTTAACAAAGCCCGCTGTATTTAACTGATTGCTAGAATTTGGATTTAGATCAAGTAAGTAATATTCAGTATCTTCCGGATTTCTAACAGAAAATTCACATCCAGCAATAGAACTCCCATAATAATCATGATAAATTGTCTGATAATTATCATGAGTTTCATTCTTTCTATTAAAAATAAGTACTTCACTTAAACCATCTCCATTGAAATCACCTTCGAGATAATTCGTTGATTTTTTTACTGATGAAAAAATACAAGCTTGCGGATTAGCTCCATAACCGCAATTATACTCATCATATGAACAATAATAGTCATTGGTATAATCAGTTCCACGATAAGCAATGTTATCCATAGTTACAGTTTTATTATAAGTATTGGCAACTGTACTACCAGACAAGTTATAAACTTTAAATTCAGTTGTCGTAGGAGTTTCATTTGCAAAAACTATAGAGTGCAGCTGATTTACTTTATTACTATTGAGTGTTGTTGCATTAATCAACTGCCTTTTGTCCATTGCAATAGGTAGATTAATTGGTGCATTTCCCGTGTCATTTTTAAATAAATTTGTAAATATTTGATTATTTGCAATAAAATCTAATCTTCCATCTCCATCAAAATCCCCTGCAAGTTCAACCTTATCAAATGCTAAATTATTAGTGTACTCCTTTTCCGTTCGCTGTGGTGTTGTAGGGCTGGAATTATATTCAAAAACAACTGGATTTGACACCTCACTTTGAGCATTTATTTCTTGTATTTGTTTTAATCTTTGGTATCCTAAACTTGCGTCCTCTTCATGTGTAAGTTTATAAGTTCTAAAAGTTAGGTTATTAGCAAAAACTTGTATATAGTCTAAAATTTGGGTCGCATAAATTGCTCCTCCTTTCAAATAGTCTTTTTCTATACGACTAGCAGCTTTATAAACAAAACTAATTTTATTTTGAGCTGCAATTCCGGCAGCTGCATTCCCGCTAAAAGCAATATTATCAATATACAGTTGATTTGTACTATTATAGGCAACTGTCTTATAATTATAATCAATAAAATTGCCGTACACATCTTCGTAATGAACTATATACCATGAATTTACAGAAACTGAATTCTGCAGGCTTCCAGATCCTTTAGAGCCATACCAGCTTCTTGATCCATCAGGTGCAGTTACTATAAAATAAGTCGTAGTACCTTCAATTTTTAATTCAATTTTGGTATTGCTTTTATATTCGGTCTCATAAGTAGAATTTGCTGCCCAGTAAGTTCCTGTTTTTAGCAATAGTCTTTGCCCGTCAAGCGCTAATTTATCATTTGAATCAAAATCAACACCATCAACATAACCGTCAATATCCCGGCGTGTTGCCATTCTGCTGATTGTTGAAATACTATTAATACTCCAGCCCTGACCGGCTATACCGCCTCTAACTCCGCTGCTGTAAACCAGGTTTATAGTAGGAGCAACTCCCTTTATACTTGGAGGAACTGCTATAGGAAGCGTATAAGTTGCAGTACCTGAGGCTGAAATTTGTAGTTCTCCTTTTGTATCTGTAAAATTTTGAGAAAAAGATAAAAAAGAGGTAAATAAAAATATAATGAAAAAGTAAAATTGTTTCATATAAAGTAGCTTACTGCTTAATAATTTTAATTGTTTTTTCATCTCCGTTTTTATATTTTAAAACAACCAGATAAATTCCTGTTGAATATTCCTGAAAAGAAATATTCAAAGCATTAACACTTTCTGTTTTAGGAAATGCTTTTAATACCTGACCATTTAATCCGTAGACCATTACTGATGAAACTTTATTATCGTCTATTAATTCCCATTGAAGATAAAGTTCTTCTCTAACTGGGTTTGGATAATACGAAATCACATCCTCAGGGAAAAACTTTTCCAAATCTTCCTCTACAACTGCTTCAATTTCTTTGATATCTCTGGCAGGTTTAGCAGTACAGCCGCTAAGGCATAGAACCCTGCTGATTTGATTTCCTGCAGTATCATAACCAAACGTGATTTTTTGCTGCGCATTAGATAAGGCACAAACTGCAAATAGAACAAACGTAAAAAGACGTTTCATAATAATTTATTTATAAACATTTGTTAAAAAAATACAAATGAATATAAAATAAAATTATAAAACAACGATTCAATTATAATTTTATATCAAGTTTTATCGACAAAAAGCTAACATAAACGACAAAATAATAAATAGAGTTCAGAAGACAGAAATTAACCGATTCTTGTTTAACCTTTAACATTTGATTCCTTAGTATCTCTACAAACTATGGAACTAATTGTTAAACAAAAAAGACCGTCTCTTTGAGACAGTCTTTTAAATATATTTTCTTAAATAATTAAGCTCTAAACAAAGCAAATTTATTATAGTTATACAAAACCTTATCATAAGGAACATAAAGCGAAACTATTTTCTCTGACGATTCGTCAAATTTAATTCCGTTGTGTTTTCTGAATAAATAAATTTCTCTTAAACAGTTTGATAAACTTTGGTGGATTTCACTTGTAAAAGTTGGCAGTTTTTTGTCTCCAACCAAAAGATCGATTTGATAATTAGAGCTGCTTTTTGATAAATTATTACCAATAATTCTGATGGTAAATGTAGTTGACTTTCCGTATTGTTCACCTTGATATTGAAGTGTCATAATTTTATAGTAAAAAGGTTAATATTTTATGTTTAAACTTTCTTTAGAATTGAATTCAATTTTAAAGTTATAAAAAATATTGAATGCTTTATAAAAACCCGCATCAAATTTATTGAAGCAAAGTTACTCAACTTTTTTAAAGGGAAACAAATTAGATTAATTTACAATACTATTTTCAGGCTTTCTTTCTTCATTTACATCTAATAAAAACAAATTTCCATTTTCATCAAACATTGTCATATTCAAAGCGTCTAATAAAGTAAGGTTTTTTGAAACCGAGCCTGTAAATTTATTATAGGAAAGATTCATTTCAGAAAGATTAGGCATTTTTTCTAATTCCTTAGGAATTTCTCCGCCCAGATTATTATTGAACAAACTTAAATTTTGCAAAATATTCAAATTAGAAATATCTGAACTTACAACTCCTGATAATCTATTATTATTTAACAGCAGTATTTTTAAAGTCGAAATCTTATACAATGAACTTGGCAGAACACCAGCGATTTGATTATCAAATAAACAAAGAATTTCTAATTGATTCAGTTTTCCAATTTCTACAGGTAATTCACCGGAAATATTATTCTTAAAAAGTTCTAAATCTTTCAAATTCTTCAAATCACAAATGCTTCTAGGAATTGTACCAGATAACTGATTACCAGAAACATTTAAAGCTTCAAGTTCTTTAAAATTACTGATTGAATTTGATAATTGTCCTTTAAGATTATTTTTATGAAGATCAATTGTAATTAAATTTACCAGTTCAAAAAATGCAGCAGGCAGTTCTCCCTGCAGATTATTATCGGCTAAATTTAAAGAAATTACTTTTCCGTTTTCAACACGAACTCCATACCAGGTTGAGACTGATAGTGACAAATCCCATTTTATTTTCCACTGCGAACCATTTGTCGCATGATATAATTTAATTAGCGCGTCTTTCTCTTTATCTGAAACAGTATCTGCAAAAACATTTAGAGAAAAAATAAATGCTAAAAAAAGTGTTGCAAAGCTTTTCATAACAGATTTGGGGATTGTTTTTCTTGCCTCAAAATTAGTTAATTACTGGATGTAAAGCGACTTATGTCGATAAAGTGTTAATAAATAAAAAATCGTCTTACTTTTCTTCTTTTTAAAAATATCGAAATCGTTATAGTTTTTTGATTAATTTTGGAACAACTAATTACAAAAACCTTAAATTATGGAAATTAACTTAATTACATTTTTCGTTGCCGCGATTGTGACACTCATAATCGGTTTTATCTGGTATCATCCAAAAGTTTTTGGAACAATCTGGATGAGAGAAAATAATTTTACCGAAGAAGATTTAAAAAAAGGAAACATGCTCAAAATATTTGGGTTTACGTACATTTTTTCTGTTATGATTTCGATGGCTTTAATGTCGTTTACCATTCATCAGTCGGGTGCAATTGGAATGATTGGCGGCCCGCCTTTTATTGAAAGCGCAAAACCGTCTTTCCACGCTTTCATGGCTGATTACGGAACTGCTTTCCGTACTTTTAAACACGGTTCTCTTCATGGTTTTATGTCGGGGCTGTTTTTTGCTTTTCCTATAGTTGGGATTAATGGATTATTCGAAAGAAAATCATGGAAATACATCTTTATTCATGCAGGATACTGGATGCTTACTCTTACCATAATAGGCGGCATCGTTTGTCAGTTTGCGTAAATTATAAATAGTACTGACCCGTTTGAAGCCAAAATTCAAACGGGTTTTTCTTAATAATAGCTTAAAGAAGATGAGTTATTATAAATATTATCTAATTTTGAAGAAATTAGCTCACACTTTTGAATACAACTTATTCTTTTCAAATCTACAACAGCACATCATTACTGCCTTTAGAGTGGAATTCGCTGGCCGCTAATAATATTTTTTTAACACGGGAATATCTCGAAGTACTGGAAAATTCCTCTCCGGTAAATATGATTTGTCATTTTATTGGAATTTTTGAAGAGGAAAAACTTGTTGGTATTGTTTTAACTCAATTTTTATTTGCAGAAAAACTAGAGTCTTTTGGCGAACGCGATCAATGTTTAAAAACATCTGTTCGCAATTTTGCATTAAAGAATTTCGCTTCTCACGTTTTATTTGTTGGAAACAATATGTTAACCGGACAGAATGCTTTTGCTTTTGATCAGAATATTAAAGAAGCAAAAGCTGTTAAAACACTTCATAAAGCTATTAATCAGCTTAAAAAAGATTTAAAAGCTAATGGAAAAAAAGTTCATATAACCAGTATAAAAGACTTTACTGCAAAAGAAATTGAACCATTGCAGGCTGAATTTAAAAACAATTATACGTTTTCGATACAGCCTAATATGATTTTTAAAATCAATGAAAATTGGAAAACTGAACAAGATTATGTTGATGCACTGTCAAAAAAATACCGGGACCAATACAAACGCGCCCGCAAAAAATCTAATGGGATAGAAAAACAGCAAATGTCTTTGTCTGACATTAGAAAATATGAAGATGTTATTTATGAGTTGTACTTTCATGTGGCTAAAAATGCACCTTTCAACACTTTTTTCCTAGCCAGAAACCATTTCAGTTTTTTTAAAGAAATTATGAAAGAGAACTTTTTACTTTATGGTTATTTTTTAGATGAAAAACTAATTGGTTTCAATACACTTATAAAAAACGGTGAGGTCATGGACACTTATTTTTTAGGTTACGATGAAAGTGTTCAGCGCGAAAAAATGCTGTATTTGAATATGCTTTACGATATGATTGCTTATTCTATTAAAAAAGGATTTTCAGCGATTGTTTTTGCCAGAACTGCTCTCGAAATTAAAAGTTCTGTTGGGGCAAAACCTGTAAAAATGTATGGTTTGATAACGCATAGTAATGCTTTAATCAATCATAATATTGCAAGGTTTTTTAATTATTTAGAACCAAAAACAGAATGGCAGGAACGCAATCCTTTTAAATAAATATATCGCTCCGATGGAGCTTTTTTTATATTATCCATTTAATTTTCTATAAATATTGCGCTCTTACAGAGCTGCATAAATATCCTGCATAATTTCTATAAATATTCTGCTCTTCCGGAACGGGGCAAACATCCTTCATAATTTTATAAATATTCTGTTCCTAAACCAGACAAACTCCGTTAGGAGTGTAATATTTATAGAAAAAAATAAGACATCAGTCCTAAGCTCATCGGGGCGATACAAATTGTTTTTTTAGATTAAGGAACAGCCAGTTTCATTTGTTTGGGCAGAATATGAATTTCTAATGACTTTTGTGCTCCGCAATATTCACCGTCAATTTGAAAATGAACCGGATAATCTGTTTTTATTTCTGCCTTATCTGTCGAAATAATAACTATATCTTCAGAATCAATTGGCATGTTTCCGGTAATAATTTTTCCAATTAGTAACAAATCCAGACTTTTTAAAATTACTAATTCAAATTTTCCGTCGTTCATTGCACCATTTGGGTTAATGATTACGCCCGTTCCGTATTTCTGCGAATTAGCAATAACAATCATTCTTGCAACATGATCAACAGTTTTATTGTTTGCTGATATTGTTGCGACAAAAGGTTCATCAGGTTCTGTTAATGTCGTAAAAGCCTGCAAGGCATAACCCCAAAAACCTCTTACATCGCTTTGTTCATAATTTTTGACCAGATTGGCATTCAAACCAAGATCACTTAAATGAATACTTTTTTTGCCATTAATACAAATCATATCCATTTCAATATAATGATTCTGAAAAGCAATTTTAAGGTTTTCCTCAATTCCCACAGGCAGATTTAAATCGACCGAAAGTCCGTTTGCAGATCCGGCTGGCAAAATCCCAATAATCACATCCTGTTCTTCCATCGCTTCAGCAACCATTTTAATGGTTCCGTCGCCGCCGGCAACTATAATTCGTTCCGGCAGATATTGATTATATAGTGCCTGTATTTCTTTTAAATCATTTTTACCCGTAGTTTCATAAACCTTCAAACCAAAATAATTTGTAGCTGCAAACTCCCTAACAGCCTCAATTAAACTTGATTTATCTAGGTCTCCTGAAATAGGATTTACAACAAATAAGACATTCTTTTTCAAAATTTTATTTTTAAAACCAATTAAAATAATTAATTTACAGTGTTATATAAATATACGGAATTAATGAAACCTATTTTACAATTATATCGGGGTTATGCCAATGAAGAAGAATTAATTGTAATGGGACATGTCTTTAAGAGAACGTATGATTATGATTTTCAAAAGAAAAACTTAAAAAATGCACGTTCGGTTGTCAATCAATTCAGAATAAAAACTATTGAAAATTTTGATGTTTACCTAAAATTCAACAAACAGGAGATACATACAAAAACGCTGGACGATGGTTATTTTAATTTTTGCATTCCGCTTGAAAAAGAAACTCATTTTGGGTGGATCGAATATGAAGTGAGTATCAAATATGGTGGCAAAACTATTATTTCAAAAGGAAGCTTTATACGCCCGCATAAAGGGAATTTAGGAATTATTTCTGATATCGACGATACTTTTTTGATTTCGCATACGCGGAATATCTTCAAAAAAATGTACATCTTACTTTTCAAAAATGTAAATGACCGAAAGGTTTTTAAAGATGTTGTACCGCATTATCAGGCTTTAAGTTCGGCCGGACGTCACAATAAAGAAGAAGAAAATGCTTTTTTTTATGTTTCGAGCAGCGAATGGAATTTGTACCGCTTTATTGTACAATTTACCAAAATACATCATCTGCCGCGCGCCGTTATTTTATTAAAAGATATTAGAAGAGGTGTTACTGATTTCTTCATGAGCGGGCGTGGAAATCACGATCATAAATTTGAAAAAATAAAGCATGTTTTAGAATTTTATCCTAATCTTAAATATGTTTTATTGGGAGATGATTCTCAGCATGATCCGGTTTTATACGAGCGAATCTGCAAAATTTTCCCTGTTACCGTAATTGCTGTTTACATTAGACAAACGGGTAAAAGCAAAAAAAAGGAAATCAAAAAGGTCATGAAAAATTTAGAATCGCTCGATGTTTCTGTTTGTTATTTTAAAGAAAGCAGCGAGGCGATTGCGCATTCTAAGTCTATTGGGGTTATTAAATAGTTTTTTGTTTCAGGTTTCAGGTTTTGAACTGAATGAATATTTTACCGCAAAGATTCTGTGTTGATTTCCAAATTAAAATCTTAATTTTTATTAGTTTTGTTTTTTCAAGACAGTCTTTGAGCTAGTCTCTATAGCGTGTAAAGCCATTTGTGTTTTCACGCTATTT
>NZ_JAJQXA010000015.1 GCF_021245985.1 Flavobacterium soyae
AAAATCTAAAATCTAAAATCTAAAATCTAAAATCTAAAATCTAAAATCTAAAATCTAAAATCTAAAATCTAAAATCTAAAATCTAAAATCTAAAATCTAAAATCTAAAATCTAAAATCTAAAATCTACTTCAAGGCTTTCACTTTGTGACCATACAAACCAAACGATAAAATGATAACAAAACAAAGTAGAGGAATAATATATCCAGACTGAATATCATCGTGTTTCATATCAATTAAAGTTCCCATTCCGTACGGAAGAATTGCACCGCCCACGATTGACATTACAAGCCATGAAGAACCCGTTTCAGTATTCGATTTTAAACCAACCAATCCTAAAGAGAAAATTGTTGGAAACATAATGGACATAAAAAAACCGATTCCGCCCAAAGCATAAATAACTACAATTCCGGTTCCGTAAATGGCCAATAAACAAAGTACAATACTGGCAGCACAGTAAATAGAAAGCAAGATATAATCTTTTACAAACTTCAGGAAGAAAGTACCAATAAAACGTCCCGCCATAAACAAGAAGCCATAAATACCAAGATAATACCCTGCTGTTTTTTCGTCTAAACCAGCACCTTGCTGTGCAATTCTGATAAAGAAACTCGTAATACAAACCTGTGCTCCAACATAAAAAAACTGCGCAGCAACAGCCCAGCTTAAATGACGAAATTTTAAAACAGAGAAAAATCCGGGTTTTATTTCAGCTTCGGTATGTTGTGGTTTCATCGAAGGCAGATGCATGAAATAGAATATAATTGCAACTAAAACCAGCACACTTCCTAAAATAATATATGGCATTTTTACCGCAGCTGCTTCGCCTAATAAATAAGATGCCTTTTCAGCTTCGGGCATTGCGGCCATTTGTTCTGGAGTATGGTTTTTTCCGGAAAGTATAAATAATGAACCTACAATTGGTGCAACCATTGCGGCTAATCCGTTAAAAGAAGCTGCTAAATTTAATCTTTTAGAAGAAGATTCTGCCGGGCCTAAAATCGCAGCATACGGATTGGCACTTGTTTCTAAAATTGTTAATCCGCAGCCAATTACAAATAATGCAAATAAAAACAATTCATAAGTTCTTGTATTTGCTGCAGGCACAAATAGAAATGCTCCGGCAGCAAAAACTAATAATCCGGTAATAATACTGTTTTTGTAACCAAATCGCTTAATAAGCATTCCCGCCGGAATAGCCATTATAAAATAAGCAAAAAATACAGAAGTATCAATCAATGTCGATTGACGGTTGTTTAATTCGCATGCCTTTTTTAGATGCGGAATTAAAATAGAATCCAGGTTGTGTGCCATTCCCCAAAGGAAAAACAAACTGGTAATTAAAATAAATGGCAGAAGATAGTTTGTTTTTCCGCCTTCTGTCGGCACTTCGTGCTGATCGCCTGTTTGGTTTGTTACTTGCATTAGTTAGATAGTTTTTTTAAGGTTCAAAGTTACTGAGGTTCAAAGGTACTGAGGTTCAAAGATGATATTCAAAGTTTATAAATCTTTGTTCCTTTGCCGCTTTGAACCTTTGCACTTCAAGTTAATTATAATTCTGCAAATGAAATTCCTGGATTTTTGCTGCTGATGTAACAGGCTTCAACAACTTTCATGGTATCTAAAACGTCCTGTACGCTTGTTAATAATTTAGAATCTGAACCTTCCTTAAAACGCATTAAATTTGCCATAGTTCCAATAAAAGCTTCCGGGAACCACGAACCTTCAAGTTCGATTTTTTTCCATTCATATCTGCCTTTTTCATCCTCAATGGCATATTCAAAAATATCAGGAAGCCCGTCTGGATAATTCATTAATAAACCCATTTTGGTTTTGATCGCACCTTTTGTTCCTTCCCATTTAATGTAACTTTCTTCGTGATCTGGCCCAAAATGATGATCGTGGTTCGTATTGATAACGACATGTTTGTCTTCGCCATAATCTAAAATAATTGAAGAACGGCTTGATGATAATTTTTTAAGCGGATGCTTAGCTGTTTTTGCCATCACACTTTTTGGATTTCCAAGAAACGAACGAATGCAGTCAATATAGTGAACACTATGAAAAAGAATTTCCAATCTGGGATGTTCTTTAATTAACGGAAATAATTCCCAAGGCGTATTTACCGTTACTTTAAATTCAAAATCGTACAAATCACCTACAAAACCTTTATTAATTAAATATCTTGCAGCGTTTACAAATGGAGAAAATCGTAACTGGAAATTGATTGCAGCAACAAGTTTTTTTCTTTCGCAGACTTCTACAATTTCTCTGGACTGAGCCAAATCATTTCCCATTGGTTTCTGAATCAAAACTGCTGCTCCGTCAGGCAATTGCTCTAATATTTCAATATATTGATCTGGTAAAACCGTAATGTCATAAACGGCATTTGATGGTGCATTTTTAACTGCGTCGGCAACGTTTTCAAAAACATGCTGAATCTCAAATTCTTTGGCTAAATCATGCGCTTTTGCAATCGTCCTGTTAGTAATGCCAAAAACCGTAAAACCAGCCATTTTGTAAGCTGGCAAATGAGCATCTTTTACAATTCCGCTTGCACCAATTATGATAATTGGCTGTTTGGTTTCGGGCAGTAAAGGCTTATATGGAATATTCATAATTTTATATAATTTTTTGAATTACATTTTGTATTTTTCGTAAAGTGAATCAGAAAGGGTTACTTTCTGTCGAAATTATTTTATAGTCGAAAAAAATAAATGTAAAAATCACAATTACAAAATTAGAAATAAGATTGAATTGGGCAAGAAAATGTAACTTTTTACATTATTTTTTTTGATAAAACTTTTACGCAAGACTTTATTTTTTACAAAGCAAATAAAAAATGTTATAATTTATTAAAGAATGATCATTTTGTTGTATTAGTAGAAAAATAAAATGCAAATTTATATTTAATCGATTACATTTGTAATTGTGTATTTTACATTTATAAAATTATAAGCACTATTGATTAAATTAATTGAGATTCTTAAATATTAAATTATAATAAAATGTTTTCATTACAAAGTAAAAAAGCAATCATAACAGGAGGAGGCAGCGGGATTGGAAGAGCAATTGCAGTCTTGTTTGCAAAGCAAGGAGCAGAAGTTCATATTATTGATTTATCTATTGAAAGCGCACAAGATGCTGTCGATGAAATTAAAAATGCAGGAGGAACTGTATTTTCGTATGCATGTAATGTTTCCAGTCAGGCTGATGTAAAAGCGGCTTTTGAAAAAATAGGAAACATCAATATTTTGATTAATAATGCCGGAATTGCCAATGTTGGAAAAGTAGACACTACTTCTGAAGCTGATTTTGACCGGGTAATGGATGTAAACGTAAAAGGAGTTTACAACTGTTTGTTTGCTGCCATTCCACAATTCCGACTTTCAAATGGTGGTGTAATTTTAAATATGGCATCAATTGCTGCCTGGGTTGGAATCTCAGATCGATTTGCATATTCAACTGCAAAAGGAGCTGTAATGGCGATGACTTTATCTGTAGCAAGAGATTATTTAAGTGAAAATATCAGATGTAATTCTATTTCTCCGGCAAGGGTTCATACACCCTTTGTAGACGGATTTATCTCTAAAAATTATGCCGGAAAAGAAGAAGAAATGTTTGATAAACTTTCTAAATCGCAACCAATTGGCCGTATGGGTAAACCAGACGAAATCGCCGCTCTGGCTTTATACTTATGCAGCGAAGAAGCCGGATTCATCACAGGATGTGATTACCCGATTGACGGAGGATTTATTAAATTAAACAATTAGATACTGAGATTCTAAGATGTTAAGACTCAAAGAAAAAACTCAGTATCTTAGAATCTCAGCATCTTAGCAACTTTTAAAAATAACCTAAAAATAAGAATACAATGAAATTAATACGTTTTGGAGAAATCGGAAAAGAAAAACCAGGAGTTTTAATTAATGAAAAAAGATATGATGTTTCTTCTATCGTTTCAGACTTTAACGAAAGTTTTTTTGAAGAAAATGGTTTAGAAAAACTGCAAAAAGCATTAGAAAGCAATCCGGTTTTACCAGAAGTTGGTGCCAGTGTACGTTTAGGCTCTCCTGTTGCGAGACCTTCAAAAATAATCTGCATCGGATTAAATTATGTGGATCACTGTAAAGAAACAAACGCTCCAATCCCTACAGAGCCTATCATCTTTTTTAAATCGACAACTTCTTTATGCGGTCCTAACGATGATGTGATTATCCCAAAAAACAGTGTAAAAACAGACTGGGAAGTGGAATTGGCATTTGTTGTAGGTAAAAAAGCAAGTTATGTTGAAGAAGCTGAAGCTTTAGACTACGTTGCAGGTTACGCTTTATTGAATGATTACAGCGAAAGAGAGTTTCAAATTGAACGCGGCGGACAATGGGCAAAAGGAAAAGGCTGCGATACATTTGCGCCTCTTGGACCATTTTTGGCTACAAAAGATGAAGTAAAAGATGTCGATAACTTATCGATGTGGCTGAGTGTAAATGGTAAAAAATATCAGGACAGCAACACATTAAATCTGGTTTTCAAAATTCCATATTTAGTACATTACTTAAGTCAGTTTATGACTTTGCTTCCTGGCGATATCATTAGTACAGGAACGCCTCCGGGAGTTGGTTTGGGTATTAAACCAGATCCAATTTACTTAAAAGCGGGCGATGTTGTAGAACTTGGAATTGAAGGTTTAGGAACAAGCAAGCAGACTGCGGCTGCATATAAAAAGTAATTATTATCTCGTTGAGCATAATTATTTAAACACATAGAGACATAGATATTCTATGCTCAAAAAAAAAGCATTTCACTTGCCTAAATGCATAGCTATGTTTAAATGATATATCATTTATTTTAGTCTACTTATTAAAAAAGGAAAAACCTATGTTTCTATGCGTTAAATAAAATTTTACGAATTGTGTGTTCTACAGGTAGTTAAAAAAAATTAAATATGAAATTTATTGTATGCGAAAAGCCGCAGGAATTTAAACTAAAAGAAAAAGAAATTCCGGAACCAAAAGAAGGAGAGGTTCTTTTAAAAATTAAAAGAATTGGAATCTGCGGAACTGATATTCATGCTTTTGGCGGAACGCAGCCTTATTTTGAATATCCCAGAATTTTGGGACACGAATTAGCGGCAGAATATGTAAAAGGAAATGCGGCAGGTTTTAAACCGGGCGATAAAGTAACTTTTATTCCGTATTTCAACTGCGGAAAATGTGTTGCGTGCCGAAACGGATTAACAAACTGCTGTGTAAATATTAAAGTTTTTGGGGTTCACATTGATGGCGGAATGGCTGAATATGTTTCAATTCCGGAACAGTATTTACTTCATGGTCAGGGATTAGATTATGACGAACTTGCTTTGGTTGAACCGCTTGCAATTGCAGCTCACGGAGTTAGAAGAGCGGCTGTTAAATCAACTGATACCGTTTTGGTAATGGGAGCAGGGCCAATTGGAATTGGATTGATTCAGTTTGCTAAAATTGCCGGAGCAAAAGTTATCGTAATGGATATCAACGATTATAGATTAAACTTCTGTAAAACCGAATTAAAAGCCGATGAAACTATCAATCCGTTAAACGATGATGTAGCAGCGAAACTGACTGAATTGACAAACGGTGATATGGCAAATGTAGTAATCGATGCGACTGGAAATCAGAAAGTAATGAACAGCGCTTTCAATTATATTTCGCATGGCGGAAGATTTGTTTTAGTGGGACTTCAAAAAGGAGAATTGAGTTTCAGTCATCCTGATTTCCATAAAAGAGAATCTACTTTAATGAGCAGCAGAAACGCGACTATTGAAGACTTCGAATATGTAATGAAATGTTTGAAAGAAGGCAAAATCGACCCAAAAAAATACATTACACACAGAACAAGTTTCTTAGAAATGATTACTGATTTCGGACAATTAATTGATCCTAAAAATAATGTAATCAAAGCATTAATTGAAATAGAATAAATGATTTAAACACATAGAAACATAGATTTTTTTGTTCGCAAAAGAGAGTAAAAATGAAACTAGTTTCTCACACATAGCTATTGTTAATGCAAGTGAAACGCCTCTTTGCACGTTTTGATGCTATGTTTCTATGTGTTTTAAAAAAAAATAAAGCTATTGAAAACCTTAAATAACCACAAAAATGGATTTAAATTTAAAAAATAAGATTGTTGTCGTTTCCGGTTCGGCTGGAAAGGAAGGCAGTATTGGAGAAACAATCATTAACCGAATTGCAGATGAAGGTGCGATTCCGGTTTTGGTTGACAGAAATGCAAGAGGTTTTGCTTACGCGGAAAATCTTCAAAAAAAAGGAATAGATTCTTTATTTGTGCAGACCGATGTAACTGATCCTGTAGAAATAGAAAATGCTGTGAAAACAATCGTGGCAAAATACGGAAGAATCGACGCAGTTATTAACAATGTTGGTGTAAACGACGGTGCAGGTTTAGATGCTTCTTACGAGGAATTTATGGATTCTTTAAAATTAAACGTAGTAAGTTACTTTTTACTGGTTAAATATGCGCTTCCGTACTTAAAAGAATCAAAAGGAAATATCTTGAATATTGGTTCAAAAGTGGCTTTAACCGGGCAGGGCGGTACTTCTGGTTACGCTGCTGCAAAAGGCGGTGTTTTAGGACTTACAAGAGAATGGGCGGTAGATTTAATCCAATTCGGAATACGTTCAAATGCCATAATTATTGCTGAAAGTTATACTCCGGCATACGAAGACTGGATTAAAACACTGGCAGATGGAGAAACCGTTTTAAAGAAAATCAACAAAAGTATTCCGTTTGAAGGCAGAATGACGAAAACAGAAGAAATTGCAGATACAGCGCTTTTCATTATTTCTGATCGTTCATCGCATACTACAGGACAATTTGTTTTTGTGGATGGCGGTTATGTACACTTAGATCGTGCTTTAATCAACGATGTAAACTAATTCAGAATGAATAACCGAATAGATTCTCATCAGCATTTTTGGAAATTTGATCCCGTTAGAGACAGCTGGATTGATGAAACGATGGCTGTAATTCAAAGAGATTTCCTGCCGGAAGATTTATTGCCATTGCTTACAGAGAATAAATTTTCGGGTTGTGTAGCGGTTCAGGCAAGTCAGTCTGAAGAGGAAACCAATTTTCTTGTTGATCTGGCTTCAAAAAATGATTTTATAAAAGGAATTGTGGGATGGGTTGATCTTCGGGATAAAAATATATCAGAACGATTACGTCATTTTTCTTCGAATAAAACAATTAAAGGATTCCGACATGTTGTGCAAGGTGAAGCTGATGATTTTATGTTTAGAGAGGATTTCCGAAACGGAATTGCAGCTTTAAAGCCATTCAATTATACTTATGATATTCTGATTTTTGAACGTCAATTACCAGCTGCAATAAGTTTGGTAAAGGATTTTCCAAACCAAAAATTTGTAATCGATCATATTGCCAAACCAGATATTAAATCAGGAAATATTGATTCTTGGAAAAAAGGAATCGAAGAAATTGCAAAGCACGAAAACGTCTGGTGTAAGATTTCTGGAATGGTTACAGAAGCCGACTGGAAAAATTGGAAACCAGAAGATTTAAAACCGTATTTAGATGTTATTTTTAAAAATTTTCCAGTTGATAAATTAATGTATGGATCTGACTGGCCAGTTCTTAATGTAGCTTCAGATTATAATGAGGTGGTAAAAACTTTAGAAGATTATATTTCGAAGTTTTCTGTTGAAGATCAGAATAAGATTTGGTTTGAGAATGCGAATTTTTTTTACAGCTTATAATAAACCTCAATATTGTCATTCTGAGGAACGAAGAATCTTCGCAAGTGACTCCGTAAAGATAAGATAAACCCAAAGTTTGTCATTTCGATCGAAGGGAGAAATCACACACGAAACTCGACAAAGATTAGCTATCATCTTTGTGGAATTCCTAGTGTGATTTCTCCCTTCGGTCGAAATGACAAAAAAAACATAGCCGTGGTTTCAACCACGGGCTATGTTTTGAAATTTGGAATTTGAAAATTTCAAATTAAAACTTAACCGCTTTTTTAGGAACGTTTTTATCAATAGTTGTCGTCTTAGAAAAATTAGCCGAAGAACCGCTCAAATCAATATTCTTGCTCGCTTCACCATTAATCGTAATTGCATTTGATGAAGAAGGATTAAACTCGATATTTTTCAGCGAAAGGTTTTTGGTATTGTAAATTTCAAAGGCATTTTTAGCTTCAATATCCAATTGAGCGTTGCTGATTTTAATTCCGTTAGCGTCAATTATAGAAAAACCTTTTTGTGCTTTAGCAATTAGGTTTGAAATTTCGATATTTTCAAGATTCATTTCAGGAAGACCTTGTAAAAATACGGCCTGCTGTGCGCCTTTAATCGTAATATTTTTGATTACGATATTTTTAAACTGAGGCGTTTCTTCGTTTACAGGAATTGCTTTTGTGCTAACGGTATTTCCACCTTCTGCTAAAGTTTCAGCAATAGATTTTCCTCCATAATACAAATCAAACGAAATCGCTTGTGATGGAATATCAGTCATAAAAACGTCTGAGATATAAATGTTTTCTACAACACCGCCACGCCCGCGAGTACTTTTAAAACGAAGTCCGACATCAGTTCCCATAAAAGTACAATTGGAAACGTGCAGGTTTTTTACACCGCCAGACATTTCACTTCCAACCGTAACTCCACCGTGACCGTGATACACAATATTGTTTTTTACAATGATATTTTCGCAAGGAACACCTCTGTCGCGTCCGTCTTTATCTTTACCCGATTTAATGCAGATTGCATCATCTCCCACATCAAAACTAGAATTTTCAATTATTACATTTTTGCAAGATTCCACATCAAGACCGTCACCGTTTTGAGAAAACCACGGGTTGCGAACTGTTATATTTCTAACGATTAAATCTTCAATTAATAGTGGATGAATATTCCACGCAGGAGAATTTTGAAAAACTGGTCCGTCAAATAGGACTCTTTTGCTGTTTTGAATGCTAACTAAAACGGGACGCAGGAAATCATGAATGGCTTCAAAATCTTCTTTCGTTTTTAAGTCATGGCGAATATTCTGATCGGCACCTTTAGCACCTTTTAAATATTGTTCAGATGGATACCAACTGTCTTTCTTTTCATTTAAAACACCTCCGGAAGCTACAAACTTCTTCCATTGTTCATCTGTCAATTTACTCTTTTTAACTTGTCGCCAAGCTTCGCCAGATCCGTCCCAAACACCATTTCCGGTAAACGCAATATTCTCTAGGTTTTTTCCATAAATAGGAGAGATACAGCGCCAAGTGTTTAAACCTTCAAAACTGGTTTCGATAATTGGATATAAAGTTTTGTCTGTTGAAAATTTAATTAAAGCGCCAGTTTGAGCATGAAGTTCAATATTGCTTTTTAGGATAATCGGTCCCGTCAGCCAAATCCCAGGAGGAATAATTAATTTTCCACCACCTTTTTTAGAAAGAGCATCAATGGCATCTGCAAAAGCTTTTGTATTTAAAACGTAACCGCCATTTACAGCCCCGAAATCTTTTAGATTTACTGTATTAGCAGGAATTACAGGTTCATTAACTTTTGGCATTTTAAACTCAATATTCGCATAAGTATCTGCCGAAGTTGTGTTTTGAGCATTACCAGTCTGCAAATTCGTACAAAGCATAACTGCCATTGCAAGAGAAAAAAGATTTAATCGGTTGGTTTTCATTGTTAGTAATTTTTTGGTGTTATTTTTATAGATGTGAAAAATTACTTCTCACATAAATAATAATATTTAAATGTAATCGATTACACAAATCTATTAAAAAAGTTTAAAAGATAGCCACGAATTCACGAATTTTCTTTTTAATACTTTATCTAAAAATATTATTCGAATTAATTCGAATAAATAATCGCAAAGATTTTAAAAATAAAATTCGTGAATTGCTTCGCCTGTTCGCTATCGCTCGAGTCGTGGCAAAAAAACTCAAACAGGAGGGTACAGGATGCATATAACTTTATGTTCGAGTAAATTGGACGAATTATTTGGTAAAAGTGTTAAAAATACAATTATTTGTAAATTATATATGTTTAAAATTGACTGCCTTATAATTTTTAGCCAGAAAAAAAATAAAAATATTAAATAATGCGTTTGAATTCATTTACTAAAATCCTGAGCTTCTTTTTAATCTTCTGTATCTCGTTTTCTATGAATGCGGCTGAAATTTGGGTTTCTCCAAAAGGGAGTGATAAAAACTCAGGGACAAAAGAAAGTCCGTTGGCAACCGTTCACATGGCAATGCGAAAAGCGAGGGAACTTCGTCGTTTAAAAGATCCATCTATAAAAGACGGAATCCGAATCATAGTAATGAACGGAACGTATTATTTAAACGAACCATTATTTGTGCGTCCTGAAGATTCTGGAACAGCAGAAAGTCCGACAACAATTGAAGCCGATGTAAATGCAAGACCCATTATAAGCGGTGGAATCGAAATCAAAAACTGGACAAAATCTACAACCGTTATCAACGGACTTAAAAAAGGATCAGTTTGGGTGGCCGATGCTCCTAAAAAAGCGGGAAGCCTAATTGATTACAGACAATTATGGGTAAACGGAAAAAAAGCCGTAAGAGCTAAAAATACTGCAGGAACCACAATGGAACGCATTTTATCGTGGAATCACGAAGAACAAACCTGTTGGATTCCGTTTAAAGATAAATCGGTAAAGTTCGAACCGGGAATGGAAATGTTTATTGTGCAATGGTGGTCGAACGCTAACCTTCGAATCAAAAATATCGAAGTTCAAAAAGACAGCGCCAAACTTTCGTTTGAAGAACCAGAAAGCCGTATTCAAAGCGAACATCCTTGGCCAGCACCGTGGATTTCTAAAAACAACGGAAACTCTGCTTATTTCTTAAACAATGCTTTTTCTCTTTTAAATGAAGCGGGAGAATGGTATTTAGACAAGAAAAATGCTAAGATTTATTACATTCCAAGAACTGGAGAAGAAATCAGTTCGGCAGTTGTAACTGTGCCGGTTTTAGAGAATTTAGTTGAAGTAAAAGGAACAATCGATTCTCCTGTTCATCATTTTCAATTTAAAGGAATTTCGTTTCAGTACAGCAACTGGCTTCGTCCGTCACAGCAAGGTCACGTGCCGTTGCAGTCGGGTTTGTATTTGTTGGATGCTTATAAACTGAAACAACCGGGAACACCAAATCAGGCGAGTTTAGAAAATCAAGCTTGGGTAGGAAGACCACGCTCGGCAGTTGAAGTAAATTATGCTAATAATATTCAGTTTGAATCTTGCCGTTTTGAGCATTTATCTTCGACTGGTTTAGATTTAAATAAAGGAACAAATCACAATACGGTAAAAGGAAATTTATTTAAAGATATTGGCGGAAGTGCCATCAATGTTGGAATATTCTCTGAAGAAGCTTTTGAAGCACATTTACCTTTAATCATCAAAGACGAAAGAGAAATGTGTTCGGATGAAGTGATTTCAGATAATTTAATTACCAACGTAACGAATGAAGATTGGGGAACGCTTGGAATCAGCGCTGGTTTTGTTAGAAATATTACGATTGAACACAACGAAATTTCGGATGTATCGTATTCTGGAATGGCAATGGGCTGGGGTTGGACGCATACGCCAAACGTGATGCAGAACAATAAAATTCTGGCAAATAAAATCCATCATTATGCGAAACATTTACATGATGTTGCGGGAATTTATACGCTTTCGGCTCAGCCTGGTAGCCGAATTGAAGAAAATTACATTGATAAGGTTTACAATAGCCCGTATGCACACGATCCGTTTTTATGGCTGTATTTATATACCGATGAAGGAAGCGAAGGTTTTACGATTAAAAACAATTGGATTGCCGAAAAGAAAATCCTTAAAAACCATAACGGCCCAAAAGGGAATATTTGGGAACACAATGATCCGTATGTAAGTGCTAAAATTAAAGATGCAGCCGGAATCAGAGCGCCATATAAAGATTTAGAAAAAGAAGTCGTTATCGATGAAAAATGGGGATTGCAGGAAATGCCAAAACCGTATGCAATCGAATTAATAGGTTCTGATTTTGATATCGAAAAAATCAAATCAACGCTTACAGGATTTAGAATTGTAGGTCAGGAATTGTACCAATGGAAAAATCATTTGGTGATTTACGGGAAAATGAATCAGCCAGAAAGAACGAAACGAAAATTGGCGGGCGCTTTTCCTTCTTTAGAAATAAAAATCTATGAGGATTTAGTTTATGATTTCCAAAACTTCGAAAGATGTAAAGATTCAAAACCAGCATCGGATTGGGAGAATATTGTTTTGACGGCGAATTTACCTTCTGACGAAAAACTGCAAAAAGAATATATAGAGTATCATAAAACACAATTCGAAAAATGGCCAGAAGTAGCCAAAGGTTTCTGTAATGCTGATTTTCAGCAATTACAAGTCTTCAAAAAAGACAGACAATTAATCTTGGTAATCAGTATTCCGAAAGGAGAAAATCTGGATAAACTAAATCCGAAAACAACACAAAATAATCCTCGTGTAGACGATTGGAACGCCTTAATGAAAAAATACCAAAGCGGAATCGAAGGCGCAAAACCAGATGAAACCTGGATTTTCTTAAACAAAGTAGAAACGAAATAATATTTTGCCACAGATTGAAAGGATTTCCACAGATTAAAAAATCCATTTAATCCTTTTAATCTGTGGCAAAAAAAAAACAAAATCAACAATCTAAAATAACCACACCTCATGTTAAAAATAGCCATTCTAGGACTTGGAGAAGGACGAAGTACAATGTCGGCTGCTATAGAAAGTTCAAAACTAGAACTCGTTAAGATATGCGACCGAAACGAAGAATTGTGCAAACAGCGAGCAAAAGAATTCGATTTCCATTCTTACACTACTAATTATGACGATTTATTGAATGATAATTCAATTGATATTATAGCGATTTATACGCCCGATCATCTTCATGCACAACATGTAAAACAAGCTTTATTGCACGGAAAACATGTCGTTTGTACAAAACCATTTATTGATGATCTTTCGGATGCTAAAGAATTGCTAGAATTAAGCAAATCGACAGGAAAGAAAGTTTTCATCGGTCAAAGTTCCCGTTTCTTCGAACCAGCCAAAAGACAAAGAGCCGATTATGAAGCAGGTTTAATAGGAGATTTAATTACGATTGAAGCACAATATCACGCCGATCATAGATGGTTTTTAAAGAAAGAATGGTCGCTTTTGCAATCATTTAAATGGTTGTACGGAGGTTTGAGTCATCCTGTAGATTTCATCAGATGGTATTTGCCAAATATTCAGGAAGTAATGGGCTACGGAATGATCAGCAGTAACGGACAAAATGCAGGATTAAAGAATGAAGATACGATGCATTTTATCTTCAAAGCAACCGATGGAAGAATCGCGCGTGTAAGCGGTGTATATACTTCGCCAACTCAGCCAGCGCAACGCGACAGTGGCATGAGTACAATTTTAAGAGCAACAGAAGGAGCAAGTCAAGCCGATTATCATGAATTACGTTATGCCGTTACAGACAAAACTGGAGAAGAAAAAGTGATTACTTGGGGCGACAGCACGATAAAATATTATTTCCGTTTTGAAGGGCAAAGTCATCATGGCGGGGAATATCAAAATTATTTAGAATATTTTGCAGATAGTATCGAGCAAGGTTTTGAGGCTTATCCAAACATGGAAGAAGGAATTGGAACCGTGGCTTTATTACAAGCAATGGATAAATCTTTGCAAACTGGAATACCGGTTAAAATTGCCGATATTCTTAACGAATACGGGCTATGAACAGTATTTACGATAAATTAACCACGCTCGATTTTGTTATTGTTGTGGGTTATTTAGTGGCTTTATTGGTCATTGGATATGTGGTAAGTATGAAACAGAGAAAGAAAAACGAAACGCTTTTTCTGGCCGGAAATTCCTTAAACTGGTACAGCATTGGGTTTAATATGTGGGGAACCAATGTTGGGCCTTCGTCATTATTGGCTTTTGCGAGTATTGGTTACGCTACGGGAATTGTAGCGGGAAATTTCGAATGGTATGCTTTTGTGTTTTTACTGCTTTTGGCAATGGTTTTTGCGCCAAGATATATTGCAAGTAAAGTAAGTACGATGCCCGAATATATGGGAAAACGCTATGGCGACAGTACTCAGAATATCTTGGCTTGGTATGCTTTGGTCAAAATATTAGTAAGCTGGCTGTCTTTAGGATTATTCAGCGGAGGCGTTTTAGTACGACAGATTTTGGGAATTCCGATGTGGCAGAGCGTTACCGTTTTAGTGATTTTCTCTGGAATATTTACATTTGCGGGAGGATTAAAAGCGATTGCTAAAGTGAATGTTTTTCAGATGATTCTGCTAATTGTAGTTTCATTGACACTTTCCTTTTTAGGTTTGCAAAAACTAGGCGGAATCGATGTTTTAATTGCCAAAACACCTTCTAATTTTTGGAATCTAATTCGTCCTTCTGATGATGCACATTATCCGTGGCCTGCTATTTTATTAGGATATCCTGTAGCTGCAGTTGCTTTTTTCTGTACCGATCAGTCGATGGTTCAGAGTGTTTTGGGAGCTAAAAATCTGGAGCAAGGACAATTGGGTGTAAACTTCATTGGATGGCTAAAAGTAATGGCTTTGCCGTTGTTTATTCTTCCCGGAATTTTGTGTTATGCCTTATATCCAGAATTAGGAAGCAATTCTGATTTGGCTTATATGACCATGGTTACGAATCTTTTTCCAAGCGGAATGAACGGTTTGGTAATCTGTGTAATGATTGCGGTTTTGGTGGGAACTATTGGTTCTTCGTTAAATGCTTTGAGCACCGTTTTTACGAATGATATTTACGTGAAAAAAATAAACCCATCGGCGACGATTCAGGATCAAATTAAAATTGGTCGTTTAACGATTGCTGCTGGCTGTGGTTTTGCGATTTTGATTGCCGTTGCGATTGACAATATAAAGGGACAGAATTTATTCAACATTTTTCAGGCGGTTTTAGGTTTCTTGGCGCCTTCGTTATCTGTTGTGTTCCTTTTGAGTGTTTTCTGGAAACGCACTACCAAAAAAGCCGTAAATGCAACACTTTCGTGGGGTTCGGCTTTTAGTTTGTTTGTAGGTGTTTTATATTTATGGATTTTTCCTGCTGATAAATATCCAGCTTGGCCTCACTTTTTATTGATTTCCTTTTACATTTTTGCTGTGCTTTTAATAACAGCAGTGATTATTTCTGTAACCGATAAAAATCCTGAAGTTAATTTTTCAGATGAAAGAGATATTCCTAAAACTAGTAAGAAGGTGAAGCTTTTGTTTGGTTTGTTGGGATTGACGATTTTGGTTTTGTATTTGGTTTTTAATGGGAATTAAGAATTTTCAATATAAAAAAAGCACTTTTTTAGTATTAAAGAAGTGCTTTTTTTATAATTATTTTAAAGAAGAATTGAAGTTGAAAATGATTTTAAATCCCTTATATTTGAGTAAATCTATAAGAAGGCTTAATAAATTTAATTTATTGTTTAGTAATAAAAGTGTTTTCATTCAAACAGTTGCAATATTAATTTAAATGCGACAATTGTATTAAATCAATTTATGGCAGGTTTTTATTTTCCAAGTAGTGGTATTCTTCAAAAAGTTTTTGATTTAGTTCAAGGTTTTTATTTTGAAATAGATAAGAATGATACAGTCGTATTACTTTTGAAATTTGAAGCTTCAGTTATTACTAGTTTAATTAAAGGGGCTAATATTGAACTAATTTTAAGGAATCCCAAAATTTCACCTAGAACTATAACTTTGTATATTCATGATCACCCAGTAAGCCCTCTTTGGACAACATGGTATGAATTTAGCAATGAAGATACAAAATTTAAAGGTTTTGATAGAATCGCTATTAAATTATTAGAAGCTACTGAAGTTCGGGTAGTTTATTTTAATGAAATGAATATTTCCGTATTCACTAAAATTCTGAAGAAGAAAAATCATTTTGAAGAATTTAAGATTTGGTACGATAATATAGAAAGCTCAAAGACTAAGTTTGAAACTATTTATGATGGTTATTTTCTGCCTGAAAATCCATCTAAAGGATTTTCTATTCAAATTGAGAATGAAGATTATTCGAAAGAAGAAAAAATAATAATTTCTTCATATACTGAAACTTTAAATTGGGGAGAAAAATCAATTAACGATAAAGAATATTATAATTTAAATGATTTTCTTGAAGATGGAAAACATGGTTACAACCAAGAATTATCAATAAGAGCTAATCTTACACGATATTTTCTCCCTAATCAAGAATTATTTCATTCTTTACTAAAAACCGATAATACTGAATTAACTGATTTTTTGATCGAATATCGTAACGCAGTAATTATAATTGAATCAAAATATATTTTAAGTAACAAACAAAGACAATTGAATTCAGCACTTGTTAAGGCAGTTGATCAATTAAATAATGCAGAGCAAATAATATTTACTCAAACATCATCAATTCAAAATATTGAACTGAATGATAGATTACAAAATTGTGAAATTGTTATAAAGATTTGTCTACACAATGATAATGTGATTTTGACTGAAAAAAGTACTAGAAATGTAGTTGAAAAATATAATAAAAATGATTTGCCAATATTTATGTCTGTTGCTACATTTTCTCAGTTGCTTGCAAAGATCTATTTGCTAAATAATGAAAAAGTAAAATTTAATATTTTTAAAAACCTAATTACTTTGTATGAAAATCATTTAGAATCTAATGATAAAATATTAGCAATTAGTAGTACTTATTTTTGAGTAAAAGACTTAATTAGTGTTATAAAATTAAATTCGGATTACTTCGTAGTCGAAACCAACAACTCCCGAATATCAACCTTCAAATATTTAGAAATCTCATAAAGTGTTTCAACAGTTGGCTGAACTTCATTAGTACACCAACGAGAAACAGTTGATTCAGTTTTACCTAAATGACTAGCTAAATCTTTGCTAGTTCTATTATTTTCGAGCAAAACAATCTTTATTCTATTTAGTTTAAGTTTCGACAAAATGCTGTTTTATTTATTTCTAATGCAAATATGAGAAATAAATGTTAGGCATTTAATTATATTTTAAAATCATAAAATTATTTTTTTAACAAATATAATTTGCATGAAAATATAATTTGTTTTAGTATTGTGTTGTAAAAATATTCTTATGAAGATAGATGAAAATGTGAAGCGTTTAGAAAAGCGAAAATTAAAAATACATAAAAAGTTTGTTTCACGATCATATCATCGTTATGTCATATTTCCAGAAATACGTCTTTGCGGAAAATGGCTTCAGAAAATCGGTTTTAATTACGGGAATTTCGTAACGATTGAACATCAGCAAAATAAAATCATTATTACAACCAATAATGAAATTGAAACGAAATAAAAATCATCTATTTAAACATAACCTGTGGTTTCAACCACGGGGACGCAATATATAATATTCCGTTTATCAAAATACGTTTCCCGTGGTTGAAACCACGGGCTATGTTTTGAAAAAGATTATAAATAATAATGCGAAGCTATTTTATAAGTTGCCTCCAGTTTTAACTGGAGTTATATGTAAAAAGAATAGAAAAAGGCTTTAGCCAAATTGTAGATATTTTGGCTAAAGCCTTTTGAGCTTTGTATTTTTTCTCATCCCGATTTATCGGGACGCAATTAAATCTTATTTTTTTAATAAAAACTTTGCGTCTTAGCGACTTTGCGAGATTAAATTATTCCTGAACCTTCTTTTTCTTCTCCAAATTAGGCAAGAACCCAGTAATAATACCAATCAAAGGCAGAAACGCACAAATCTTAAATACATATTCAATACTAGTAGCATCGGCAATTTTCCCTAAAATAGCAGAACCTAAACCACCCATTCCGAAAGCAAATCCAAAGAAAAGACCCGCAACAAGTCCGACTTTTCCGGGCAATAATTCAGTTGCATAAACCAGAATCGCTGAGAAGGCCGAAGAAAGAATCAATCCGATGATTACAGATAAAGTTCCAACCCAGAACAAAGAAACATAAGGTAACATTAAAGTAAACGGAGCAACACCTAAAATAGAAACCCAGATTACGTATTTTCTGCCATATCGATCTCCAATTGGCCCACCAATCAAAGTTCCTGCAGCAACAGCTCCCGAGAACAAGAATAAATACACTTGTGACTGCTGAATCGTAATATGAAATTTATCTATCAAGAAGAAAGTATAGTAACTTGTAATACTACTCATATAGAAATACTTAGAGAAAATCAAAACCAATAAGATAATCAACGAAGCAATTACTCTGTTTTTAGACAGATGATGTGTTTCTATTTGGTGAGAAGCTTTATTAGCATTTCTTTCAGATAAATGTGCCGTGTACCAAATCGCAATTTTATACAAAGCAAAAACACCAACTAAAGCGATAATACAAAACCAAGCGATATAAGATTGTCCGTGTGGTATAACAATAAAAGCAGCTAATAAAGGTCCGATGGCACTTCCGGCATTTCCTCCTAATTGAAAAATAGACTGCGCCAAACCTCTTTTTCCGCCCGAAGCCAAATGCGCCACACGTGAAGATTCAGGATGAAAAATCGAAGATCCAATCCCAATTAAACTTACTGATAATAATAAATAAACAAAGCTTGAAGATATCGAAACCAGAAAAAGTCCAACCATTGTAAAACACATTCCAACAATCAGTGAATAAGGTTTTGAGTTTTTATCGGTATACATTCCCACAAACGGCTGTAAAATAGAAGCTACCATTTGATAGGTTAAAGTAATAATACCAATTTGGGTAAAACTAAGATTAAAATTTTCTTTAATTAATGGATAAACCGAAGGTATAACAGCCTGCAAAAGATCATTAATTAAATGAGAAAAACTTATGATGAATAAGATAGAATAAGTGGTTTTTTTAACTATGTCAGGATTTGCTTTAATAGTGTCCATGAGATATTTTTTGATTTTTAAATTAGGTTAAAAAACAACAGCTGCATTATTTTTTGCAAAGATTAAAAGAATACTAATGTCAGAATTGCTATATTTGGACAATGAATAGTCAATATCGGACATATAGAATGGCTACGGATTTTGGATACCAAGTAGATTCCTCAATCCCAGTTATTGGTTATACCGAAATGGTAACCAACGAGATGTGTATTTCGCACTCGCATCCAAGAGGTCAGTTAATATACGCAACTCGTGGCGTCATGAATGTTGTGGTTGGCAATCATATTTGGGTTGTGAATCCGTTGCAGGGCTTATGGCTTCCGGGCGGCGTAGAACATCAGGTTACTTTTCAGAAAGACGTTAATTACTACAGCGTTTTTATCGATCCGTCTGCAATGGAAGGATTGCCAACAAATAGTTTTTCATTTGATATTCCGATGTTTTTAAAACAGCTGGTTTTTAAAATTATTTCTTTTGGAGTTGAAGGAAATCTTACTCCATCTCAAAAAAGAATTAGTGACGTTTTTTTAGATGAATTAGCTTTAATCGAACCAAGCGCCACTTTCTTGCCAACAACCAATCACGAAAGACTTCAAAAAGTTGTTGAACTTTTAATGAATGATGTTTCAAGCAAAAATACAATAGAATATTACGCCGAACTTTCTTTTATGAGCACTAGAACTTTGTCTCGGTTATTCATCAAAGAATTAGGAATGAATTTCAGCGACTGGCGTACTCGCTTAAAATTATTAGAAGCTATAAAACGACTTGGCGAAAAACAATCTATAAAAGAAATTGCCTTCAATTTAGGTTACGAAACTACAAGCGCTTTTATTTATATGTTTAAAAAGCATTTAGGCAAAACGCCTTCTAATTATATTTTAGAAGATGAAAACGATAAATTATCGGCTTAGATTGTAAACGTAAATTAGAACGCAGATAAAACGGATTTACTTCGTAAAGACGCGGACTGACGCGGATTTTTTCTTTTAGTTTTATTTAAATTAACCACAATCATTGTCATTTCGACGAAGGAGAAATCACACTAGAAACTCCGCAAAGTATGGCGTCCAATCTTTGTAGACATACGCGTGTGATTTCTCCTTCGTCGAAATGACAAAAATGCGCAATAATTAAAATCCGTTTTTCATCCGCGTCTTCGCGATAGCGAATCCGTTTCATCCGTGTCCCATAAAATTCTAACATCATTTTTTTTAGTACTAAAAAAGTGATAACCCATAATTTTTCCCTTAAAAAATTATCAAAAAGTACTGTTTTTTATGAAATAGCAGGATAGTGCAGGGTGTGAAATGTAAAGAGAACATTTATCTTTAGTCCCAAAATACACTTACTATGCTAAACCGTTTTTCCATTTTTAAGACTTTACTTCTTTTTGCTGCTCTTTTTTCTTGTTCTTTAGTATCAGCGCAGGAAAAACGAAAAGAAGCGACATGGATCTGGTATCCAGGTGATTTTGAAGTTTGGTTAAGCAATAAAATGCAGGTAAGACGTACAGAACGTGAAGCGGTATTTCCACCGCTTTGGCAATATTACAGTCCTTATGCCTTGGTCACTTTTCAGACAGAAGTAGATATTCCAAAACCAGACGAGGTGAAAATCTTCTCAGAAGGACCTTTTCAATTGCTTTTAGATGGCGTTCAAATTTATGGACAGCCAAAATCAATTACAGTTCCTGCGGGAAAACACAAAATTTCCTTTAAAGTTTATAATCAGGAAGTGCTGCCGGCTATTTATATTTTGGGTCAGTATGTTAAATCTGATGCATCTTGGAAGGTAACCAACGAAGATAAACTTTGGATTGATGAAACTGGAAAAGCACAACAATCTGGTACGCCTTGGGTTCCTGTTGGTTCTTGGGATTTTAATTCTCCAGAAAATAAACCTTCAGGATTTAAACTAACAACCAAACCTTTGATTGCAAAGAAAACAGAGAAAATAGGAGTTGGTCAGTTGGTAGATTTTGGTAAAGAAACTTTTGGTTACATTAAAATTCACGGTTTAAAAGGAAAAGGGAAACTAGCATTGTATTATGGAGAATCTCGTGAAGAAGCATTGGATTCTGCTAAATGCGAAACTTTAGATCATTTATCTTTTGATGGAAAACAATCTGAAACCTACACACATGATGGATCGAAAGCATTTCGTTATGTTCAGGTGCAAGCAGATGCAGGAGTAAAATATGATTCTATTTCGATGTTGTATGAATATCTTCCATTAGATTATCGTGGAGCATTCAAATCTTCGGATGAACAATTGAATAAAATTTGGGATGTGTCTGCTTACACAATGCATTTAACGTCTCGCGAATTTTTTATCGACGGAATTAAACGTGACCGCTGGGTTTGGTCTGGCGACGCTTATCAAAGTTATTTGATGAATTATTATTTGTTCTTTGATTCGGCTTCTGTCGAACGAACGCTGTTAGCGCTTCGAGGAAAAGATCCTGTTACGGCTCACGTAAATATCATAATGGACTATTCGCTCTATTGGTTTGTGGGCGTTTATGATTATTATTTACACACAGGCGATACAAAATTCATCAAAACTTTTTATCCGAGAATGAAGTCTCTTATGGATTTCTGTCTAGAAAGAAGAAACAAAAACGGATTCCTGGAACCATTAGAGGGAGACTGGGTTTTTATTGATTGGGCAGACGGACTTCCAAAAACAGGAGAAGTTAGTTTTGAGCAAATGCTTTTAGCGAGAAGTTTAGAAGCAATGGCGGTAAGTGCTGAAATTGCTGGAAAAACTGAAGACCAAAAGCAATATCAAAAATTGGGTGATGACTTAAAAACAAAATTGTTTGATGTGTTTTGGGATAAAAAGGAAAACGTAATGAAACACCAGCGTATCGATGGAAAAATCCAAAACATCGTAACGAGATACGCGAATATGTTCGGTATTTTCTTCAATTATTTTACTGAAGAACAGAAACAAAGCGTAAAAAATAAAGTGTTACTTAATAAAGATGTTCTTCAAATTACTACACCATATATGCGTTTTTACGAATTGGAAGCCTTGTGCGCAATGGGCGAACAGGATTATGTTTTAAAAGAAATGAAAGATTATTGGGGCGGAATGCTGAATGAAGGCGCAACATCTTTCTGGGAAGAATACAATCCGAACAAAAAAGGAACAGAGCATTTAACGATGTACGGACGTCCTTACGGAAAAAGTCTTTGCCATGCTTGGGGCGCAAGTCCGATTTACTTATTAGGAAAATATTATTTAGGTGTAAAACCAACTGCTCCGGGATATTCAGAATACGAAATCAAACCAAATCTTGGCGGTTTAAAATGGATGGAAGGAAAAGTACCAACACCAAACGGAGAAGTTGCCGTGTATTGCAGTACTAAAGAAATCAAAGTAAAAGCAGGTGAAGGACAAGGGAAATTGATTTTTGAAAGTTCAGGTAAACCAAAAACAAATTCAGGTACCATTACAGAATTAGCAAAGAATAAATATCAATTGATTGTAAAACCGAATGTGGAGTATAAAGTGAGTTATAGGGCTTTGCGAGTTCTTAGTTATTAGTGCCTAGTAATTAGTTTATAACGTCCAGTTTGTCATTCCGACTGAAAGGAGGAATCACACTCGTAACCATAAAGATTGTCGACTACTGTTGCGGAATTCCTAGTGTGATTCCTCCTCCGTCGGAATGACAAAAAAACAAAAAAATAAAAAACCAATGTTTTCAAAAAATAAAAAATACAACTTCAAATTTAAAACCGCTTTCCTAATGTTATTAGCAGTCTGCATCCAAGCGACAGCACAAACAACAGCATGGAAACCAGCGCCATTTGAAATTGTAAAATCAAATTATAAAACTTTCAAAACGACACAATACGCTCATGTATTTTCAGGAAGCAAACACAATATTGTTCGTTTAGCTCCAGAATTGCAAGGTTTAACAGGAATTGAACTTCCTTTAGATAAATATAAAAATGGAACTGACTACTCACCTTTGCAGTTAAAGTTTAAAGAGCCAGTTCAGGTTTTAATTGGAGTTTTTCAAGAAAATAATTCAGAATATCTTCAAGCTGATAAGCTTCAAAATGCTAAATTAATTTTAGAAAACGGATTGACGATTACAGGTTTATCGTCAGTAAATGTATATGCGGTTTCTTTTTCGAAAGGAACTCAAACTATAAATTTTGGAAAAGGATTATTTGCTGTTTTGGGAGTTGTAAAAGCCTTAGAAAAACTTGAACCAAGAAATGCCAATTTCCCAGACGGAAAACTTTGGAATCCAACTTTTATTGTTGAAGGATATTCAGATGAAAAACCTCTTTTCGAAATTATTGGCGGAGAAAATAAACCCGTTATCGATGAAGGAATGTCTGGAACAGAAGGAATTCAAGGCGGTTTTGAAGGAGGACGAGTAGTAAAAGTTGGCGATACGTATCATATGTTTCCAACCGAAAGAGCAGGTGAAAAAGGAGTAGATTACTATTATGATCGTGTAAAAACCAAAATTGGACATTGGACAAGTAAAGATGCAATCCATTGGAAAAGAGAATCTACAATCTACCAAGCAAGTGGAACTTATGCGGTTACCGAAGACGATAACCCAATGAACGATCGTCGTGCTGCAATTTGGTCGTATATGCCAATTTTTAATGAAAAAGCAAACAAATGGTACGGCTATTATTTAGCTTACACCGTTAGTAAAGAAATAGAACCAAATCACTCTTTCGGAAGAATTTGGCGTTGTGAATCAACGGTTGAAGGAATCAACGGAATTGGCGGACCATATAAAGATATGGGAATCATTATGGAACCCGGATTGGATTCTCAACCTTGGGAAGGTCGTCAGGGTGTTGCTTCGTTTTTTCCGTATCAGGTTGGCGATAAATATTTCGGATTTTATAGTGGCGCTTATCCGTTTAATTCATGGGCAGATTATCCGAAGAAATCAGGAAAAGGCTGGTTTGTGGCTTTAGCCGAATCCAAAGGTTTAGAAGGCCCTTGGTTAAGAATGAACAAAGGTTTGGAACCAATTAAAACCATGCATCCGTTATTCGTAGAAAATCCAATTGTAAGTCAGTTGCCAAACGGAATGTACATCGCGATTTTCGACGGAGGCCCAGACGGCTGGGGACATCATTTACCAAATATGATTGCGTATTCATTATCAGCAGATGGTGTTAATTGGGCAGAAGCGCATTATTTACCAATAGAAACTAAAGTAGATAAATGGTGGGATATTATGAGAACGCCTTTGTGTTTAATCCCAGAAGGAAATGATGTTTACACAATCGTGTACAATGCAATCGATTTGAAGAGAAGATTTCATCCAACAGGAATGGTAAAAGTAAAATTGAACAAAGATGTGATGGAATCACGTTTAAAGGAATTGAAGAAGTAGCCCACAGATTTTTCGGATTAAACGGATTCGCACGGATTTTAATTTTAAAATGAGAATAAATCTGTGATAATCTTTTAATCTGTGGCAAGAAAAAAGAAAAAGAAATCTGCGAAAATCAGTTTAATCTGTGTCATCTGCGTGCCATAAAAAACATAAAAATGAAAATTAAATACCTAATCCTAACCATTTCAGCACTTGCCATAACAAGCTGTGCAACCAAATACAAGAAAAGAGAAATTACTGACAGTGTAATGCAGGAGATTTACGAAGAAATCAAAACGCCTTATAAATACGGTTTGGTAATGGTTCCGACCGATAACTCATATAAAATGGATTGCCCGAGTGTATTTAGAAAAGATGGCAAATGGTACATGACGTATTTAATTTACGACGGAAGAGGTTACGAAACCTGGTTAGCAGAAAGCGATAATCTATTAGATTGGAAACATCTGGGAAAAGTAATGTCATTTTCAGAAAATGAAAAACACTGGGATGTGAACCAAAAAGCAGGATATATTTCGTTGCAAGATCCAACTTGGGGCGGAAGCTACGAATGGGAAAAGTACGATGACAAATACTGGATGAGTTATTTTGGCGGAGACAGTAAAGGTTATGAAGCAGGCGTTTTATCAATCGGAATGGCTTATACCAAAGAAGCACCGACAAAACCACACGAATTTCAGAGATTAGAAAATCCGGTTTTAACGCCAAAAGATAAAGACGCCAAATGGTGGGACAATAGTACGATGTATAAAAACAGTGTAATTCGTGATAAGGATAAATTGACAGGACACAATTTTATCATGTATTACAATGCCCGTGGAGACAGTATAAATCCTGCAAAAGGTGCTGAGCGTATTGCAATGGCGGTTTCAAACGATATGAAAACATGGAAACGTTATGGCGATAAACCATTAATCAATCATCATAAAGGAATTTCGGGAGATGCTTATATTCAGCGTATTAATGATACTTGGGTAATGTTCTATTTTGGAGCTTTCTGGACGGGTTGGAATCAAGGTGCATTTAACCGTTTTGCAGTTTCGAATGATTTAGTAAACTGGACCGATTGGAAAGGAGACGATTTAGTTAAATCATCAGAACCATACGACGATTTGTTTGCTCATAAATCATTTGTGGTAAAACATGATGGTGTTGTCTATCATTTTTATTGTGCCGTTAATAAAGCAGAACAAAGAGGAATTGCAATCGCAACTTCTAAAGATTTAGGGAAAAGCAAATTGAATTTTGTAGCACCGCCGGAGAAAAAGAAGAAGAATTAAGTATTTAGTATTTAGAATTAAGTATTAAGATCCAGTTTGTCATTTCGAGGAACGAGACCCGAGCGATAGCGAATAGGCGAAGCAAATCACACTCGTAACCACAAAGATTGTCGATTAAAATTGAGGAATTTCTAGTGCGATTTCTCCTTCGTCGAAATGACAAAAAAACTAAAATTAAAATAATGTTTAAGCCAAATCATATTCAGCAATTTTTCAACTTTCGACTTTCGATGTTCGACTTTTTGACTGTAATTTTGCTATTCACAACTTACACGCAAGCCCAATCCGTAACAGGAGAACCAGCGGGAGTTCCAGAATTACATAAAAAATACGAATTCGCTCCGTGGGAAGATCCAACGATTACAAGCATCAACAGACAGCCTTCGAGAGCAACAGCTTATTCCTATACTTCTGTAGAAGATGCTTTAAAAGGCGACAGAACCAAAAGCCGAATCCAAATGTTAAACGGAGATTGGGATTTTAAATATGCTGTAAACTTGAAAGAAGCTTCAAAAGATTTCTATAAAAATACTGTTTCAGGCTGGGATAAAATCGAAGTGCCTTCGAATTGGGAAATGAAAGGATATGATAACCCGATTTACAAAAGTGCCGTTTATCCGTTTAGACCCATAAACCCGCCTTATATCCCTAAAGATTATAACGGAGTTGGTTCGTATCAAAGAAGTTTTACCGTTCCGGAAAATTGGAAAGATATGACCGTGACTTTACATTTCGGAGCTGTAAGTTCAGGTTTTGAAGTTTGGTTAAACGGAGAATTTTTAGGTTACGGTGAAGACAGCTTTCTGCCATCAGAATTTGATATTACGCCTTATTTAAAAGCAGGAGAAAATGTAGTTTCTGTTCGCGTAATTCGCTGGACAGATGGTTCTTATTTAGAAGATCAGGACCACTGGCGTGTAAGCGGAATCCAGCGTGAAGTTTTCATTATGGCTGAGCCAAAATTGCGTATTCAGGATTTCTTTGTTCAAACGAAATTAGACAAACAATATACAGATGCGATTTTTAAACTGCGACCGAAAGTAGAGAATTTGACAGGAGAAAAAATCAAAGATTATACGATGAATGTTCAATTGTACGATGCTAATAATGTAGCAATCTTCAAAGAACCGCTTCAAAGACCTGTAATTGATTTAATCAATGAAAGTTATCCACGACTGGACAATGTCCGTTTTGGATTCTTCCAAGAAACGATTAAAAATCCGAAGAAATGGAGTTCAGAAGAGCCGAATTTATATACAATGGTTATTTCCATAAAAGATAAAAACGGAAATGTTACCGAAGCTAAAAGCTGTAAAGTCGGTTTCCGTTTGATTGAATTTTCAAAAGAGAATGGAAAAATGCTCATTAACGGAAAAGAAACTTACGTTTATGGCGTAAACCGTCATGATCATCATCCAACAAGAGGAAAAGCGGTTACAAGAGAAGATATCAAACAAGATATTGCCACCATTAAAAAGTTCAATTTCAACTTTATACGTACAAGTCATTATCCAAACGATCCTTATTTCTACGAATTATGCGATCAATACGGCATCATGGTTATGGACGAAGCGAATCAGGAAACACACGGAATTGGCGGAAAATTAAGCAATGATCCACTTTGGACAAATGCTTATATGGAACGCATGATGAGAATGGTAGAACGTGATAAAAACCATCCATCGGTTGTAATGTGGAGTTTGGGTAACGAAGGCGGAAAAGGGCCAAACCATTCCGCAATGTCGGGTTGGGTTCACGATTTTGACATTACACGTCCCGTACATTACGAACCAGCGCAGGGAAATGCAAAATTAGATGGGTACATAGATCCGCTTGATCCTAGATATCCAAAAACAATTGATCATGCTTATCGATTCGAAAACCCGCAGGACGATTCCTATGTAGATATGGTCAGTCGTTTTTATCCGGGCGTTTTCACTCCGAAATTTTTGGTTGATCAAAAGAAAGACACACGACCGATTATTTTCGTTGAATATTCTCATGCAATGGGAAATTCAGTTGGAAATTTAAAAGAATTATGGGATGAATTTCGTTCGCTTCCAAGAGTGATTGGAGGCTGCATTTGGGAATTTAAAGATCAGGGATTAGTAAAATTTGATTCAAGATCAGGTCAAAATTATTTTGCTCACGGAGGGGATTTTGGAGAAAAATATCATGACGGAAACTTCAATACAAAAGGAATTGTAGATTCTAACGGAAAACCAAAAGGTTCTATTTTTGAAAACAAATGGGTGTATCAGCCAGCGATTTCAACTTTAAACGGAAATCAGTTAGAAATCAAAAATCGTCAGGCCGTTAAATCATTAGAAGGTTATATTCCGGTTTTAAAAGTTTTGGAAAATGGAAACGTGATTAAAATTCAGATTTTAAAACCATTTAAAGTTGAAGCAGGACAATCAACAACTTTAGATATCAGTTCTTATCTGCCAAAAATGAAAGCAGATGCTGAATATATTTTAAATATAGAATTCCAGCTTTCAAAAGATGAACTTTGGGCTTCAAAAGGTTACGCTGTCGCGGAAGATCAGTTTCTGCTGAAAAAGAAAGAAGTGATTTCTCCAGAATCTAAAAAAGAAACTTTAAATTTTTCTGAATCTGATTCAGATTTCAAAATCAAAGGAAAAACTTTTGACATTACAATTGAAAAAGCAAACGGAGCTTTGAGATCTTATATTTTTAACGGAGAAGAACAAGTTTTTGCACCGCTATTGCCAAACTTCGTAAGACCACTTACAGACAACGACAAACGTGGATGGAAATCGCAAAAGTTATTGAAACAATGGTATAAAGCAAAACCAAAATTGGTCAACATTTCAATTGATAAATCAGCTTCGGAAATTAAAATCACAAGTGATTACGAAATTATAAAAGATAGTGCGAGTGTAAAAGTGGTCTACAATATTTTACCAAACGGATTAATAAAAGTAGATTACAGTTTAAAAGCTTCAAACAAATTGCCAAACATTCCAAAAATCGGAATGCAGATGGGAGTTCAAAGAAAATTCGATCAGATTTCGTGGTACGGAAAAGGAGAATTGGAAAATTACAGCGACAGAAGTTTCGGTTCGTTTGTTGGGAAATATTCACTTCCAATAAATGATTTTATTGAACATTATCCAAAACCGCAGGAAAATGGAAATAGATGTGATGTGAGATGGATGGCGCTAAGCACTCCGCAAAAAAACAACGGATTTTTAGTAGTAAACGATACTAAACTTTTAAGTATGAGCGCATGGCCGTATACACAAGAAAATCTAAGTTCAGCAGGACATACGTACGATTTGAAAGACCCAGGATTTTTAACGGTAAACATCGATTTAATCCAAATGGGAGTGGGAGGAAATGACAGCTGGACATCGGTTGCACAGCCTTTAGAACAATATCAAATTAAATCTGGAGATTATGAGTACAGTTTTTATTTGACGCCTTTCAGCGGTTCAAAAAATGAATTAGAAAATAGTTTGAAGAAGTTTAAATATTAAAAATTAAGAATTAAAAATTAAAAAGGAATCTGCAAAATCAGTGAAATCTGCGAGAGTAAATTTTTCCCGCTGATTTTGCAGATTAGGCAGATTTGTAAAATTAATTAAAGTTTAAAAATACAGTTTGTCATTTCGAGGAACGAGAAATCACACACGTATATCGATAAAGATTGGAGAAAAACTTTGCAGAGTTTCTAGTGTGATTTCTCCTTACGTCGAAATGACAAAAAAAAACGACAACACAAACCCGACAGGTTTTTGAAACCTGTCGGGTTTACGAACAGAAAATAATAACAATAATGTCTAACCGTAACCACATTTTTCTTTTCAAAAAAGACTTTCGACTTTGGACTTTCCAACTTTCGACTGTTTTCTTTTTATTCTATGCAAGTATCGTCTCAGCACAAGAAGTCCATAAAAAAGAAACCTCTTTTCAGCCAACATTAGAATCCTCAAGGCCTTGGGTATATTGGTATTGGATGAAATCGGCGTATTCTAAAGCAGGAATCACAGCCGATTTAGAAGCTATGAAACAAGCCGGAATTGCGGGCGCTTATTTAATGACCATAAAAGGTCCAGCGAATCCGCCATTAATAAATCCGCCAGTTTTACAGTTGACGCCTGAATTTTGGGATATGATTCATTGGGCATTTAAAGAAGCAGATCGTTTAGGTTTGAAATTAGCTTTTCACGGAGCAGACGGATTTGCCGTTGCAGGCGGGCCGTGGATTACGCCAGAAATGTCGATGCAGAAAGTAGTGTGGTCGACGACTGAAATTTTAGGAGGAAAAAAAGTTGCGTCGAAATTGCCAGTTCCAGAACATTATAAAGATTATTATAAAGACATTGTAACTTTTGCTATTCCGATTAAAGAATATCAAATTACTTCGCAGATGCAAATGCCAAAAGTAACGACATCAAACAATACCGATGCTTCGTTTTTGGCTGATCCTAAAAAAGATGAGAATTTTAAGTTTGCTGATGCAGGATGGATTCAATATGAATTTACCCAGCCTTTTACTTGTAAATCTATTGTAATAGAAACCAAAGGAAGAGATTTTCAGGCACAACGTCTGATTGTCGAAGTGAGTGATGACGGAATAAATTTTAGATTCCACGAAAGAATAATTGCGCCACGTCACGGCTGGCAGGATATGGATTTCCCGAATACACATACTATTACGCCTGTAACGGCAAAATATTTCCGGTTTGTTTATGATCCAAAGGGAACAGAACCCGGAGCGGAAGATTTGGATTTTGCTAAATGGAAACAAAATCTGAAAGTGAGTAAAATAACCCTTTCAAATCAATCGTTGATTAATAATTACGAAGGAAAATCAGGGGCAATTTGGCGTTTGACTCCACAGACTACTGAAAAAGAAATTCCAAATTCTGATGCATTTAAAAAATCAGAAATTATCAATATTTCCCATTTTGTTGATGCCGATGGAAATCTCAACTGGAAAGCGCCAAAAGGAAAATGGAAAATTATCCGAATGGGGCATACTTCTACAGGACATGAAAATGCAACAGGTGGAGCAGGAAAGGGACTGGAAGTAGACAAATTCAATCCTGAATTAATTCGTTTTCAGTTGGATCATTGGTTTGGAGAAGCCGTTCGTTCTGCTGGACCAGAACTGGCTTCAAAAGTGCTTGAAATTCTTCATTTTGACAGCTGGGAATGTGGAAGCCAAAATTGGTCTTCGGTTTTTCAGGTTGAATTTAAAAAGAGACGTGGCTACGATCTTGTAGAATATCTTCCAGTTATGGCGGGAATTCCTGTAGAAAGTGCCGATTTTTCTGAGAAATTTTTATATGATGTTCGTAAAACAATTTCCGATTTAGTTGCCGATAATTTCTACGGAACTGTCGCTCAGATTGCAAAAGAATATAACGTTAAGTTAAGTTCAGAAAACGTTGCGCCAACAATGATGAGTGATGCTTTGCTGCATTATAAATATGTTGATTATCCGGGCGGTGAATTTTGGCTGAAAAGCCCCACACACGACAAACCTTTTGATATGGTCGATGCTATTTCGGGCGGGCATATTTATGGAAAAGATATCATTCAAGCAGAATCTTTCACGGCTTTGCGAATGGATTGGGACGAACATCCTGGAAACTTAAAAACAACTGCAGATCGAAATTATGCGCTAGGAATCAACCGTTTATTTTACCACGTTTTTGTGCATAACCCGTGGACGGACAGAAAACCGGGAATGACTTTAGACGATATTGGAACTTTTTTTCAAAGAGACCAAACGTGGTGGAAACCCGGAAAAGCGTGGTTTGATTATTGTCAAAGAGTACAGTTTCAGTTGCAAAAAGGAAAACCTGTAATTGATTTGGCGGTTTTTATTGGCGAAGATTTTCCTTCCCGTTCTTTTGTGCCCGATCGTTTAGTGCCTTTTATTCCGAATGTTTTCGGAAAGGAAAGATTGGAAAGCGAGAAAATCCGTTTAGAAAATGAAGATCAGCCAACGGCAAAAATGCCCAAAGAAGTGACCTATTCTAAAAATATAACTGATTTATCACAATGGATTAATCCGCTAAATGGTTATCAATATGATTCCTTCAATGCCGATGTTTTGATCAATCGTGCGAAAGTTCAGAATAACAAAGTAACATTTGATGGCGGAATAGAATACGGTGCTTTATTGTTTCCGGGAAGTCATAAAATGGCACCAAATAAGATGCTTTCTTTGGCCTCTGCCGAAAAAATCCTGCAATTGCTAAAAGACGGTGCAACGATTTTTGTAGATGAAAAACCGAATCTTCAGCCAGGAATTCAATCAGAAATAGATCAAAAGAAATGGCAAAATGTAATTGATGAAATCTGGAATAATTCCAATTCATCAACATGGAAAATCGGAAAAGGAACGGTTGTCAAATTGCCATATTTAGAAAATGATTTTGCTTCCATCGGAATAACACAAGACGTTTATTTTCCAAATTCAAACCGAGCTGATTCAGAAACATTGGCTTGGGCGCATCGTAAATCGGAAACAGAAGATATTTATTTCATTTCCAATCAAAAAGCAGAGAAACGTTCTTTTGAGGCGTCTTTCAGAATTTCTGGAAAAGTTCCGCAATGGTACAATCCTGTGACAGATCAAACTTTGACGTTAACCAATTGGAAAATAGAAAACGGAAGAACAATTGTGTCGATAACTTTAGAGGCCAACGAATCTGGTTTTGTGATTTTTGAAGATCAAACCAAAGAAGTTTTAGCACAAGGAAAACCTTCTGAGTTGGAGAAAGTGCAGACTTTAGATGAAAACTGGGAATTGCAGTTTGATGAAGAATTTAAAGGCCCTAAAGAAGTGGTAAAAACAAACAAACTTTTTGATTGGAGTACTTCTCAGAATGATCAAATTAAATATTATTCGGGAACTGTAGTTTATAAAAAAGAGTTTATTTGGAAAGGAAAAAACACTGATAAAATCTGGTTGGATTTGGGCGAAATTGCCAATATCGCAGAAATCAAAATCAACGGAAAAGATTGCGGAATACTTTGGACTTTTCCTTTCAAAACAGATATTTCAAAAGCTTTGCAAAAAGGAAAAAACGCAATAGAAATTAAAGTCACAAATACTTGGGCAAATAGATTAATTGGCGATCAAAAACTGCCAAAAGAAGAAAGATTAACATGGACAACAGCGCCGTTTCGATTAGAGGGAGAACCTTTGTTGAAAGCGGGTTTATTAGGGCCAGTGAGTATTGTAAAAGAAAAATAAAAGTTAGCCACTCCCGATAGCTATCGGGATAAAGGATTAAAAAGGATTATTTAATCTGTGATAAAAGAAGGGTTAGATGAATTGCCTCCAGCTTTAGCTGGAGGTTTAGAAGAAGATAAGAATTGGGCTTTAGCCAAACTAATTATTTGGCTAAAGCCCTAGAAATGCAAATACTTTATGACCTCCAGCTAAAGCTGGAGGCAATTGAAAAATTTATTAGGGCCATTGAGTATTGTAAAATAAAAATAAAAGTTAGCCACAGATTAAAGGATTAAAAAGGATTTTTTTTTGACAAAGAAAAAAGTTAGTTGCCTCCAGCTTTAGCTGGAGGTTAAGAAGAATACATAACAGGGCTTTAGCCAAAAAGTTAGTTTGGCTAAAGCCTATTGAGAATAAACATTGATGATCCCTCCAGCTAAAGCTGGAGGCAATTAAAAAAAAATAACCATATATTAAAGGGTGCAGAAGTAAGAAAAATTCGTGAATTCGTGGCGAAAAAAAATCCTTCTAATCCTTTTAATCTGTGGCAAAAAAATAAAAAAATGAAAAAATCAATTATTGCATTATTAACGATTTTAGCAACTCTTCAAATCAATGCAAAAATCAAACTGCCAGCATTGTTTACTGACAACATGATATTACAGCAAAAATCCAACGCACCAATTTGGGGCTGGGCAGAAAAGAACGCCAACATTGTAATCAAAACTTCTTGGAATTCTAAAACCTACAAGGTAAAAGCAGATGCTTCAGGTAAATGGAAAACAGAATTAAAAACGGTTTCATTTGGTGGCCCATACACAATTGAAGTATCGGGAGGAAATGAAAAAGTAACCATTAAAAATGTTTTGTTGGGTGAAGTATGGCTTTGTTCTGGACAGTCGAATATGGAAATGCCGTTAAAGGGATTTCAAGGCCAGCCGGTTAAAAATGGAAACGAAATCATCGTCAGATCAACTAATAAAAACATTCGTTTAATTACGATTCCAAGAGCAACGGTTTTAGAACCAAAAGATGATTTTGAAGGTAAATGGGAAGAAGCTTCTCCAAAATCGACTTCAAATTTTAGCGCAACAGCTTGGTATTTTGGATCGCTTTTACAGGAAGTTTTAAATGTTCCTATGGGATTAATTCATGTATCATATGGAGGTTCGAGCATGGAAGCGTGGATGAACAAAGAAATGCTGAAAGATTTTGCAAGCGCTAAAATTCCGACCACAAAAGAAGAATTGGCAAAAGATCCAAATCGTGTGCCAACGACTTTGTTTAATGGAATGCTTTCGCCTGTAATTGGTTACGGAATCAAAGGCTGTATCTGGTATCAGGGAGAATCAAATTACGAAAGAGCTTCTGAATATACCGCTTTAATGAAGAAAATGGTCAGCAGTTGGAGAGCGTTGTGGAATCAGGGAGAATTTCCTTTTTATTTCGCTCAGATTGCGCCGTTTAATTATGCTTCCTTTCATCCAAAAGATTATTTAGAAAAATACAATTCAGCTTATTTGAGAGAAGCGCAGTTTAAGGCTTCAAAGGAAATTCCGAATGCAGCAATGGCAGTTTTAATGGATGTTGGAGAAGAAAATAACATTCATCCAATGGACAAAGAAAAAGGAGGAAACCGTTTGGCTTTTCAAGCTTTGGCAAGAACGTACGGAATTGAAGGATTCGAATTCGAAAGTCCGAAATACAAATCGATGGAAATAAAAGATGGAGCTGTAACCGTTTCTTTTGATGATGTTGCAAACGGAATTACGTCTTATGATAAAGAAGTTTTAGGTTTTGAAATAGCAGGAGCAGACAAAGTTTTTTATCCAGCAAAAACTGTGGTAAGAAGAAAATCTGTGGTTCTGACTTCTGATAAAGTAAAGAATCCAGTTGCTGTTCGTTATTTATGGAAAGATTTCACGAAAGCGGAATTGTTTAGCGCAGGAGGTTTGCCGGTTTCTTCGTTTAGAACGGATGAATGGTAATATACGGGTGCTCCTGCAAGGTTTTCAAAACCTTGTAGGTGTTTGAATTATGAGTTTAAGGTCTAGTTTGTCATCCCGAGGAACGAGGGATCACACGCGTAAATCGACAAAGATTGAGGACATTCTGTGTGGAGTTTCTAGTGTGATTTCTCCTTTCAGTCGAAATGACAAAAAGAACTAAAAAAAATAGATAAATTGAAATACATAAAATACATCTTTCTCTTCACAACGCTTTGCCTCAAAGCGCAAATTCCTACGCTCGATAATTACAATCAGGTTTGGACAACGCAGAGCAATAATTCATCAGAATCTATGCCTTTGGGAGGCGGTGATATTGGTATGAATGTTTGGGTTGAGAAGGGCGATTTGTATTTCTATTTTTCGCGAAGCGGGACTTTCGATGAGCACAATACTTTATTGAAATTGGGAAGAGTAAAAGTTACGCTAAGTCCAAATCCTTTTGAAGGAAAAGAAGGCTTTCATCAGGAATTAAAACTCAAAGACGGTTATGTTTTAGTTGGGCAAAACAACACAAAAATCAAACTTTGGGTGGATGTTTTTAAACCGATTATTCATGTCGATTTAGAAAGTAAGAACCCATTAAAAATGACTGCTTCTTACGAAAGCTGGCGTTATCAAAATCGTTATCCAAAAGGAAAAGAAAATAATGCTAACTCTTATAAATGGGCGCCTCAAGGAGAACTTATTACGTATAAAGATTCTATTTCGTTTGAGAATAACGGTATCAAATTTTACCACAGAAATCGAGAAAATACTGTTTTTGACGTGACTGTAAAACAGCAGAAAATGGAATTGGTAAAAGACCAAATGCTGAACCCGATTGCCAATTTAACTTTTGGCGGATTCATGAAAGGTGAAAACCTAAAACCAGATGGAACATATCTTGGAAAATATCAGGATACCGATTTTAAAGGGTTTAATTTAACAAGCATAAAACCATCTAAAAAACATTCTTTAGAAATTTATTTAAACACCAATCAATCTGATTTTTCTACTTGGAATGACGGATTAAAAAGTTTGATTGCTGCAAATAAAAATAATTCAAAACAAGCAGAAAAAAACACTCAAAAATGGTGGAATTCTTTCTGGAATCGCAGTTTTATTTTCACTCAAAAAAATCAATCGAATGCTAAAGATTCGGTTTATCAGATTGGGCAGAATTATCAGTTGTTTCGATACATGCTTGGATGCAATGCATATGGAAAATACCCAACAAAATTCAACGGCGGACTTTTTACTGTTGATCCTGTTCGCACAAATAAAGACCTAAATTTTACGCCCGATTTCAGAAATTGGGGAGGCGGAACCATGACAGCTCAAAACCAGCGATTGGTTTATTTTCCGATGGTAAAAAGCGGAGATTTTGATATGATGAAATCACAATTGGATTATTACGTAAGTCTTCAAAAAAATGCTGAATTAAGAAGCGAAGTTTACTGGAAACATAACGGCGCTTCATTCACAGAACAATTAGAAAACTTCGGCTTGCCAAATCCAGCCGAATACGAATGGAAACGCCCCGCAGATTACGATCCGGGAATGGAATATAATGCGTGGCTAGAATACGAATGGGACACGGTTTTAGAATTTTGCCAAATGATGTTGCAACAAAAGGAATATGCTGGAGAAGATATTCAGAAATATAATCAATTTATTATAAGCTGTCTTCGATTTTTTGATGAGCATTATCAATATTTAGCAAAACAACGAGGACGAAAAGCCTTAGATGGAAACGGGAAATTAGTTTTATATCCTGGTTCTGGTGCAGAAACTTATAAAATGGCAAATAATGCAAACAGCACGATTTCGGCTTTACAGGTAATTACAGAAAGTCTTTTAAACCTTTCGGTGAATCAATTGTCCAAAGAAGATTCAGAATATTTAAAAGCATTTCAAACCAGAATTCCGCCTTTAAATTTCGGGCAGATTGAAAATCATAAAGTTTTACTTCCTGCCAAAACATGGGAAAGAATTAATAATTCTGAAGTTCCGCAATTGTATCCTGTTTATCCGTGGGGAATTTATGGTGTTGGAAAACCAGATTTAGAATCGGCTTTAAATACGTGGAAATACGATCCTGATGCTTTAAAATTTAGAAGTCATATTGGATGGAAACAGGATAATATTTTCTCTGCTCGTTTGGGCTTAACCGAAGAGGCGATGAAATATAATACGCTAAAAATGGCGAATTCAGAAAGACGTTTCCCGGCTTTTTGGGGACCGGGTTTTGACTGGGTTCCAGATCATAATTGGGGCGGATCGGGAATGATTGGCATGCAGGAAATGCTTTTGCAGGAAGCAGACGGAAAAATCTATCTTTTTTCTGCGTGGCCAAAAGATTGGAACGTTCATTTTAAATTACATGCCAAACAAAACACAACAATTGAAGCCGAACTCCTAAATGGAGAATTGAAGGTTTTAAAAGTGATTCCAGAAGAAAGAAAAAAAGACATTATAAATCTGTTAGGGAAATCTGAAGCAGAGAAAACGAAATTAAACTAAAACAAAAATGGTAAAGAGATTAGTGTGTTCTTTTGCGCTGGCGATGCTTTTGACAGCAAACGGAAAAGCACAATCAGTTCAAAATACTGATAAACAAATTGTAAAAGTTGACTTTGATTTTTTTCAAAGAAGACTAGAAGAAGTTCATGACCCAAGTTATGATTCGTGGGTAATTAATGAAGGAAAAGAAGCTGAAAAATCATTTAATAATGTATCATTTAAACTAAAAGGAAACTTTACTTCAAAATGGTATAAAGTTGGAATGAGCGCGCCGTTTTACAACAAATTAGGAAGTGACGGTTTGGTTACTTCTGAAAATTTAGAATTGAAAATCAGTGGATTGAAAGCAGGAAAACATACACTTTTGACTTTTCATAATGCTTTTGATGTCATTACAGGAAAAACTTTTTCTCCGATAAAAATCTTGGTAAACGGAAAGCTTCAGGAAACGGTAAATGCGAGTCAGAGAGCCAATGCTAAAATTGATGCTTCGATGGCGTATATTACTTTTAATGCCGAAAAAGGTAAGGATGTAATTGTTCGCTTTGAAATTGATCCAACTTCAAACCCAGATATTGTAAAACAAATTGTAATCAACGGTTTTGAGATTGATACGCCAAATTTGATGAATCAGGCGAGAACTCCAGAACCAAAAAATAGAGACGAACATGTTGAAGTGGGCAAAACTTTAACTCTAAAATGGGACGCTGTAAAAAATGTGGCATCGCATAAAATATATTTCGGTGAAGATAAAAATGCAGTAGAAAACGCAACTGAATCTTCAAAAGAGTTTAAAGGAAAACTGACTGATAAATCGTTTACACTTTCTGATTTGTACAGCGGAACAACGTATTACTGGAGAGTCGATGAAGTAGATAATAATGGGAAAGTTACATTAGGAAATGTTTGGTCGTTTAAACCTGCTCAATTGGCGTTTCCAGGTGCTGAAGGTTACGGACGTTACACTGTTGGTGGACGTGGCGGAAAAGTAATTGAAGTAACCAATTTAAATGACGATGGTCCGGGAAGTTTGCGTGATGCCATCAATCAGGAAATTGGACCAAGAACGATTGTTTTTACTGTTTCGGGAAATATAAAACTGGCTTCGAGATTAGTAGCAAATCAGCCTTATATTACTATTGCTGGACAAACTGCTCCGGGAGAAGGAATCACGATCAGCAGAGCGCCAATTGGTTTGACAGGAAATGATGGTGTAGTTCGATTTTTAAAAGTAAGAATTGGAGGCGGAACTACTTTTGACGGAATGGGATTAACAGGTGCAGATTACAGTATTATCGATCATTGCTCGATAAGCTGGACAATTGATGAATCGTTTAGTTCTCGTGGTGCGCATCATATTACGTTACAGAGAACGTTAATTTCTGAAGCTTTAAATGTAGCTGGGCATGATAAATATCCTGTTGGAAAAATGCACGGATTTGCAGCAACAATTGGCGGTGATATTGGAAGTTTTCATCACAATTTACTGGCTCATAATTACGGAAGAAACTGGAGTATTGGCGGTGGTTTAAATGGAGATGGCTACTACACAGGAAGATTGGATATTACCAATAATGTGGTGTATAACTGGGGACAAAGAACGACAGACGGCGGTGCAAACGAGGTGAATTTTGTAAACAATTTTTACAAACCAGGAGCTTCAACTAAAATATTTGTCGCGTTAAATGCACAGCACGAAGGAGTTGGAAAAGGAATGCAGCGTTATTATTTTAACGGAAACATAATGCCGGGTTACTTTGATGAGAAATCTCAGGATAAAGGCAGAAAATCTACTATAAGTCATAATGAGAAAGTTGAATATGAAACTTTCGTTGACAAACCATTTTTTCCTTCTTACGTAGAAACGCAATCAGCGAAAGCGGCGTATAAAAATGTACTTTCAGATGTTGGTGCCAATCAGCCGTTTTTTGATAAACACGATAACCGAATTGTAGATGAAACTTTAAAAGGAACTTTTACTTACAAAGGCAGTAAAAGCGGTTTAGGCGGAATGATTGATAACGAACAAGATGCAGGCGGATGGCCAAATTTTGCTTCAGAAACTCGTCCTGCAGATTGGGATACAGATCATGACGGATTGCCAAACTGGTGGGAAAAAGCTTTTGGTTTAAACGAAAATTCAAAAGCTGGAGATTTTTCAGATGCTAATCAGGATGCTGATAAAGACGGATTCACTCAGTTGGATAATTATTTAGACTGGTTGGCTCAACCTCATTATTTTATCAATTTAAAAGATAAAAAGACTTTAAGTACTGCAGATTATTTCAAAGGTTATGAAAATAAACCAGTTTATACTTTCTCGGATCTTAAAAATGGAAAAGTGGTTTTAAAAGGAAAGGAAATTCAGTTTGCAGCTGTTGAAAAAGGATTTGCTTCTTTCGTAGTAACGGTAAAAGATGCAGATGGAGATTCAATGAGCAGAACCATTAATTTCTTTGTAAAATAAAAAAATGGTTTTGCCACGAATTACACTAATTTCCACGAATTAGTTTTTTGCCACAGATTAAAAGGATTAGCACAGATTATTTAGTATAAAATCAATTTAATCCTTTTAATCTGTGGCAAGAAAAAGAAAAAATTAGTGCAATTCGTGTAATTCGTGGCAAACAAAAAATATATTCAAAATGAAAAAGAACATCATCATATCCTCTTTATTTCTTTCAACCGTGATCTTTGCGCAGAACAAAGGCTTGGTTGCGAATTCAGAAAGTCCGTATTCTAAACTACAGAGTGTAGGTTTGCAAGATGTAAAATGGACAAACGGTTTCTGGAAAGAACAATTTGATGTAGAAACCAAAAACACATTGCCATACATGTGGGATTTGTATCATAACGATGAGATTTCGCATGCTTACAAAAATTTCGAAATTGCAGCAGGTTTAAGCAAAGGAACTTTTAAAGGTCCTTCGTTTCATGATGGTGATTTCTATAAGATTTTTGAAGGAATGGCAGCAACGTATGCCGTTACAAAAGATAAAAAACTCGATGCCGAAATGGATAAAGCGATTGCGCTTTTCGCGAAAGTACAGCGCAAAGACGGTTATATTCATACGCCGGTTTTAATTGATGAACGTTGGGGAACTTTAGGCCCAGAGGAAGTGAAAAAACAATTGGGTTTTGAGAAATACAACATGGGACATTTAATGACTGCAGCTTGTATTCATTATCGTGCCACAGGAAAAACAAATTTCCTGAATATTGCAAAAGGTGTTACTGATTTCTTGTATGATTTTTACAAAAAAGCTTCACCAGAATTGGCTCGAAATGCAATTTGTCCGTCTCATTACATGGGAATTGTCGAAATGTACAGAACGACTAAAAATCCGAAATACTTAGAGTTAGCTAATAATCTAATTGACATTCGCGGAACTACAAATGACGGAACCGATGACAATCAGGATAGAGTTCCGTTTAGACAGCAGACAACCGCAATGGGACACGCTGTAAGAGCCAATTATCTTTACGCAGGAGTTGCCGATTTGTATGCTGAAACAGGAGAAAAGAAATTATTAGATAATTTAGAGTCGATTTGGGATGATGTAACGTATCGTAAAATGTACATAACTGGCGGCTGTGGTTCTTTATACGACGGCGTTTCACCAGACGGAACTTCTTATGATCCATCTGTCGTTCAGAAAATTCACCAAGCATACGGAAGACCTTTTCAATTGCCAAATGCAACAGCGCATACCGAAACCTGTGCTAATATTGGTAATGTTTTATGGAACTGGAGAATGCTTCAGATTACCGGTGATGCCAAATATGCTGATATTGTGGAATTAGCATTGTATAACAGTGTACTTTCTGGAATGGATTTAGAAGGTGAAAAATTTCTTTATAATAATCCGCTGAATGTTTCTAACGATTTGCCATTTCACCAAAGATGGGGAAATGAACGTGAAGGTTATATCGCCTTATCAAATTGTTGTGCTCCAAACGTAACGAGAACAATTGCCGAAGTTGGAAATTATGCTTACAATATTTCGAAAGAAGGCTTGTATGTCAATTTATACGGAAGTAATCAATTGAAAACAAAATCTTTAAACGGTGAAGAAATCGAAATTGAACAGCAGACTAATTATCCTTGGGACGGAAAAATAACGCTGAAAATTGTAAAAGCACCTAAAGATTTACAAAATTTCTTTTTAAGAATTCCAGGCTGGAGTCAGAATGCTGAAGTTTCGGTGAATAATGCAAAGATTACTGATAAAATCGTTTCTGGAACTTATTTGAAATTAAATCAAAAATGGAGAAAAGGAGATGTGATCGAATTGAATCTTCCGATGCCGGTTGAATTGATGGAAGCGAATCCGTTGGTTGAAGAAGTTAAAAATCAGGTTGCTGTAAAAAGAGGACCTTTGGTATATTGTTTAGAATCAGATCAGCTTCCTGCGAAAGTAAGTGTTAATGATGTGGCTTTGAATTTGAAATCAAAATTTACAACTAACAATTTCTTATTGAATAATAGAAACTTGGTTAGCATTGATGCAGAAGCTGTAATTAATTCTAATAATTCTTGGAATAAATCTTTATACAAACCGCTTTCTTCTAAAGATGCGACTGCAGTATCAGTAAAGTTAATTCCGTATTTTGCGTGGGGAAATAAAGGTAAAGGAGAAATGACGGTTTGGATGTCGCATTAAGTTTTGGACGCAGATGAAACGGATTGCCCTTGGCAAAACGCGGATTAAAACGGATTTTTAAATTAGAAGTATAAACGCAAAGTTTGTCATTTCGACCGAAGGGAGAAATCACACTCGGGAATCGACAAAGATTGGCGATATTCAGTACGGAATTTCTAGTGTGATTTCTCCCTTCGGTCGAAATGACAAAAACATAAAAAACATATGAAATATATTTTAAGCTTATTTTTAATAACAACACTTTCAATATCAGCCCAAACGCTCGATAACAAATTGGCATTGACCGTTGCTCAAGATGGTTCTGGAGATTTTAAAACCATTCAAGAAGCGGTAAATAATGTCAAAGATAATTCGGAGAAACGTGTTATAATTACTATAAAGCCTGGAAAGTATGTCGAGAAATTGGAAATTCCAGCTTCAAAACCCTTTATTACTTTAAAAGGTCTTGATCGAAATAAAACCATAATTTCATTTGATGATTATTCGGGAAAACCGCTTCGGGAACCAGATTCATCGGGCAAAAAAGAATTTGGAACAGGAACTTCGTATTCTTTTATTATTAAAGGAAATGATTGTACGCTTGAAAATCTAACTATCGAAAACACAGCAGGAAGAGTAGGACAGGCGGTTGCGTTACACATTAAAAGTGATAGAGTTATTGTAAAGAATTGCAATCTTTTAGCAAATCAAGATACGCTTTATTTATCTGAAGGAAATACGCGAACTTACTTTGAAAACTGTTTTATCAACGGAACAACCGATTTTATCTTCGGTGCTGCAACGGCTTATTTTTATAAATGTACAATCGAAAGTTTAGTGAATTCCTATATCACAGCTGCTTCAACCCCGCAAGGACAAGCTTACGGTTTTGTTTTTGTGGATTGTAAACTTACCTCAAAAGACAAATTGGTAGATAAAGTGTTTTTAGGAAGACCGTGGAGACCTTATGCTCAAACTGTTTTTATTAATACAGATTTAGGTTCGCATATCATTGCTGAAGGTTGGAATGCTTGGATCGATACTCGTTTTCCTGATAAAGATAAAACGGCTTATTATGCTGAATATGGAAGTAAAGGTTCAAGTGCTAAATATGTGTCTCAGCGTGTTTCTTGGTCGCATCAATTAAAGAAAGAGGATATTAAAAGATATGATAGAGATTTAGTTTTAAAGGGATGGAATCCAAATAAATAAACTTCAAAATAACAGCCTTAATCATAACTAAACTATAGCCCAAAACTGCTATTAAATTTCTTCCTTTAGGCATTACAAATCCTTTTATAAAATAATTATAAAAATAATATTGGTCAGATTTTACGTTTAAAAAAAATATTTTTTTAGTAAATATTTAAGGAATATTTTGTAAAGCGAAAACGTTTTCATGTTGTAAGATTTATACTTTAAAAAATGACTTTTCTGAAAAAAGAGAGAGTCATTTTTTGTGTTTTAGGGATAAACTTAACTCATTAAAATACAGAACTTGACTGTCGAATTTTGAATAAAAAACAAGAATTTTTTGTTTTTGATGCTAATTCTTCTGTTTTTGTTTTAAAAGCGGATCTTCTATTTTATTATACTCAAACTTATTACTTGTTTTTTCTATTTCGTCCATTTTTTCTTTCTTTTTTTTATTAATATTGTTTTTTTGAGTCGTTTTTTTTTAGATAATGCCAGTAAAGCAGGATAGAACAGGACGGTTCTAATTCGTCGTCGTTATATTTTTGGTATGTAAAATAAATGTGTTTTTAACATTTAATTTAAGTTCTATTAAAGTTTTTTTAAATTTTAATGATATTTAAATGAATCACATTTAACATGACTAAACTAACACTAATACCTAACCAAAAAAACAAAACATTTATGAAACAAGCACTTTTAAAGAGATGTAGTTTTCTTTTGTTTACCCTGATTACAGTGATGAGTTACGCTCAAAACTCAAATCAAGTAACAGTAACAGGAACTGTGACTGATCATGTATCTGGATTGCTTCCAGGGGTAAACGTAACTGAGAAATCTACAAAAAATACAGTTACGACTGATTTTAATGGTCAGTTCCAAATTAAAGTAAAACAAAATGCCACTTTAGTTTTTTCTTTTATCGGAATGAGAAAACAAGAAGTGCCAATTGGAACCCGTACAACAGTAAATGTTAAACTAACAGAGGATTCAAACGAATTACAAAATATAGTAGTAGTAGGATACGGAAGTCAAAAGAAAGAAAAACTTACCGGTGCAATTGCTACAATAAATGCATCAGATATTCAGGAACTTCCGGTTTCAAATTTATCTGAAGCCTTGAGAGGCCAGGTTCCTGGTTTGAGCGTTATTGATGGCGGCGGACGTCCTGGCGATCAATCCTCTTTAGAAATTCGCCAAACTTATGGTTTCTCAAAAGACGGCAGTTCAAAAACGCCTTTAATCATTATTGACGATATGATACAGGTTGACCCGGTTAACGGCAGACCATCTTTAGATGCATTTAACAGATTAGATCCTTCGGAGATTGAAAGTATGACGGTTTTAAAAGATGCTTCTGCGGCTATTTACGGTTCTCGTGCATCTCAGGGAGCAATTGTAGTTAAAACTAAAAGAGGAAAAAGCGGTGTACCAACATTTTCATATTTTAGTCAGTTTGCTGTAAATGATGCTGTTAGTCATAGTAAAACGATGTCTGCTTATGATTATGGTGTTTTCTCTAATAGATTTTTTAGAGGATCTAACAATATTGGTACTAATGGATCAAATCTATTTAGTGATGCTGAATTAGAAGAAATGAAAGATCTGAATTATGACTGGTTAAAAGAAGCCTGGAAACCGGCAATTCAGCAAAAACACACTTTAAGTGTAAGCGGAGGAACTGAAAAAGCAACTTATTTTGCAGGTATTAATTACTTTACACAAGGAGCAAATTTAGGAAGACAGGATTATAACAAATGGAATTTCCGTACAGGAATGACAGCAAAAATCAACAACTCTTTAGATTTTTCTGCAGCAGTTTCTGGTAATTCCGGTGATATCGAAAAATCATTCACTAAAGCTTCTGCAAATATTAATGACAGCAGTTATGGTTCTGCTGCAGGTGGTGAACAGGCAGATTACGGATTTTTACTTCATATGCCAAAATACATTCCGTGGGAGACTACGGTAAATGGCCAGGAATATTATATGTCTCCGTTTCCAAGAACAGATCGTACTTTAGGATCTGCAAATGCAAATAATACAATTGCAGGATGGAATTATTTTGCTTCGATAAATAATGGTTCAAAACAAACGACCAACGATTTTTCATATAACGTAAACATGTCGTTAAATTATAAAGTTCCATTTATAAAAGGGTTATCACTTAAAGGAACATATTCAAGAAGCCAGACTTCTGTAAGTACAGAACAAGTTCAGCTTCCATACGATTTAGTAAGAATAAGAAATTATGAACTTCAGGATAGTCATCTTGCAAGTGAAGCAAATCCAACTTTCTATAATATAAATACGAATCCTGATGGCGATTATTTACTTGAAACTAATGTTCGTAATGCAAGAGTATATTATGATAGCAATTTCTCTAAATCTATTCAGGCCAACTTCTTTGCAGATTATAACAGAACATTTGATAATCATGAAGTTGGAGCGATGTTCTCTGTAGAGCGCTCAGAATCAGAATTTAAAAGTACGCGTTTAGCTTTTGAAAATACAGGTAAAGATTACGGCGGATCATATCAGACAGCAGGTACTTTAAGTACTAACTCGACTGCATTAAAAGGTGAGCAGGGAACTTTATCTTATTTAGGACGTGTTAATTACAGTTATAAATCAAGATACATGCTTCAGTTTCTTTTTAGAAGTGATGCTTCTACAAAATTTGCACCAGAAAACTATTGGGGATTCTTTCCATCAGTTCAGGCAGGATGGATTGTATCTAAAGAGAACTGGTTTACTAATAATGTATCTTTTATAGATTTCTTTAAAATTCGTTATTCTATTGGTAAAACTGGAAACGATAATATCAATGCCTGGAGATGGATGAAACTTTATGATGTAATTGCAGATAAAGGATTCCAGTTTGGATCTAACGGAGGAGTTTTAGGAAGCGGTATAACGCCTAGAGTAGAACCAAACAGAAACGTAGGCTGGGATACAACAATAAAAAACAACTTAGGTTTTGATTTGGCTTTACTAAAAAACAGACTGTCTATTACAACTGATTTTTACTACGACAAATCTAAAGAAATGCTAACAGGTATGGCTGGAGCTGTAGGAGTTCCAATCTCTGTAGGCGGCGGTTTTGCCGAAGAAAATTATGCAGCTGTAGATTCTTGGGGAACAGAGATAAGTATAACGTGGAAAGATAATGTAAATAAAAACTTTACTTATAATGCTGGTGTAAACTTTGGTCTTTCTGATAATGAAGTTAAAAAATTTCCGGAACCTGCTTTAATGCATCCATCAAATAATTTAACAGAAGCAGGACGTTCTATGTTTTTTCCACAATGGGGATTCAGAACATGGAAAGGGACTTCAACAGGTGACGGTATTTTACGTACAGATGAAGATGTTGCAAATTACTGGTCATATTTAACAGAACGTGCTGCCGCTGCAGGTGTCAGTCCAAATTATATGGGTATTTCTAATGTTTCAAATATGAGAAAAGGAATGCTGGCTTATGAGGATGCCGCAGGACAGTTTAATAGTACAGATGGTACTCAGGCAGGTCCTAACGGACAAATTACTAAAAACGAGGATTATGTGAAATTGGTAAACAGAAACAGAACATACGGTTTTACAACTAATCTGGGCGCAAGGTATAAGTCATTTTTCTTCAAAACGCAGATTGCAACATCTTGGGGAGGCTACCGAGCAATTGATGTTGTAAAACAAGGAACTTCATCAACACACAATATGTGGGCACGCGAAACTTTCTGGAATGACATGTATTCAGATGATAATGTAGATGGCAGATACCCTAACTTAGCAAATCAGGATTATATTGCAGTACCTTCTGATTTCTGGCAGTTAGATACTTTCCGCTGTACAGTAAGAAACCTAACATTAGGATTTGATTTACCAAAAGATCTTTTAGATAAAATTAAAATTTCAAAATGGTCAGTTGGCGTAACAGGTAATAACCTTTGGGATTTATACAATCCATACCCGAATCATTACCGTAATATGTACGATAGTTCATCTGAGAATTATCCAACGCTTAGAACTTGGGCTGTTACCTTAAACATTACATTCTAATTTTAATTCAATAAGAAGATGAAACTAAAAATTAATAAATATATAACTATAGCACTTCTTGCAGTGCTTGGTACTTCTTGCAGCGATAATTTTTTGGAAGAAAAGAAAAATTACGGAAGTGTTGACGATTCGTTTTACGAAAGTCAGGAACGAGCTACAGCGTATATCAACAACGTTTATTTTGATTATTATTCTGCTTTTAAATCTCCTGGACAAAGTTTAGTGGGGTCTTATACAGATACGTATTCAAAAATGACTGAAGAAATAGGAGGAATTCAGCCTCTTATAAACCCAACAATTACCTATACAAATGCAGCAGACGCATCTGGTTATTACGGAGGTAAGCTTGAAGATAAAATCAATAACGTTCCCTACAACAGAATCAGAGATTGTAATGCCTTTATTGCAGATATCGATGTTAAAGGAGCGAGTTTGGATAAAACTTTTCGCGATCAGGCAAAAGGGCAATTATATTACTTACGTGCAGTTCAATATTTTGATTTAATGCGTGTATATGGCGGTGTTCCAATTGTAACAGAAGTTCAGACTCCAAGTACAGACGATCAATCTATAAAATTGCCAAGAGCGACAGTTAGCGAAGTAGTTGCTCAAATTGTAAAAGATTTAGATATGGCTGCAAGTTTACTGCCAAGAAATTGGAATTCTGCAGATTATGGCCGTGTTACAAAAGGCGCAGCTCTTGCAGTAAAATCAAGAGTATTATTAACTTATGCAAGTCCATTATTTAATAAAAGCTGGGATAGTTCGAATGAGCGTTGGAATGCAGCGCTGCAAGCCGGATTAGCAGCAGAAACAGAATTATCTGGAGCAGGATACGGATTATACGGAAGTTCAGCAAAAGACTGGCAGAATATGTTTGTTCTAGGTAACAATGCATTTTGCTCTGAAGCAATTACAACACAGCTTTTATCATCAAACAATACCAATCTTGGAGTAAATAACTCTTGGGAAAAAGGAATTCGTTTAATCAGTCAGGGAGGAACAGGTGCTATGGAGGCTCCAAAAGAAATGATTGATTTATTTCCAATGGAAAATGGCGCAAGACCAACAACTGCAAATGGCTATAATTCATTTCTTTTCTTTATAAAACGTGACCCAAGATTTTACAGAACATTTGCTTTTTCAGGTGTTAAATGGGATTATAAAGATGAAAAACAAGCAGCCAAACCAACTGTTTGGGCTTACCGTTGGTTAGACGGTACAAATGGAAATAAACCTTTCTATAGTGATTCAAATAATGAAACAAGCCCTGCATTAGTAAGAAAAATGACAGATGTAACGGCAACAAATTCAAGTAATTTTCAATATTCAGGAAATGATATATTAGAATATCGTTATGCAGAATTATTATTAAACATTGCAGAATGTTATGCTGCATTAGGACAAACAGGAAACACTATTGCTTATTTAGGGAAAATCAGAAACCGTGTAGGTATTTCTTCAGCTAATAATTACGGAATTGGAATATTAGCAGATAAATATGCTGCTATTGAAGCTGTATTATACGAGCGTAGAGTTGAATTAGCATACGAAGGAAAACGTTACTGGGACGTACAAAGATGGATGCTTTATGATAACGCAGCACTTCCGGGTACTACTGGTGGAACTGTTACTAAATTGGGATTAACACCAATTAACGGTACTCAAAGAACAGGTAATTATCTGCAATACAAAAATCCAGCAACATCTGCAGATCCTTTAGCTTCAGCTCGTGCAAGTATTTCAGCAGATCCTGATGCAGCTGATTTCCAGACACAGTTAGCGGCTTTAGCAACTTTCTATAATGATAATTTTGTATTGGCAGCGCCTCCAACACCTATGGATAACGTTAATAATGCAGCGGTTAAAATCAAATTTAATCCAAACTATTACATCATGGGATTGCAGACTGCAGTTCTTACACAAAATCCTTGGTTGAAACAAACAATTGGGTGGAGTGATGCTTCTGGAGGAACAGGAGATTATAACTACCAGGAATAGATAAATCTTTAATGCCCCAAATAAAGAATTTCTATAGAATAAAAAACATATGACAATTTTCACCTGTATTCTGTTCAGATACAGGTGATTTGTTTAAAAAGAATTACCACAACTACAAATTAACATGAAAAATTCCGCATTATTTATCGCATCATCTCTGCTTTTTTTAGGAAGTGCAAAATGTTTTGCTCAATATCCGAAGATAAGTCCAGAAGTTCAGGCTCAGGAAAAAGCAATTAAAGAAGAAGCTCAAAGACTCTCTGATGAAGCTTGGACAAAAGCTTTAATTGTTATTGAAGAAGAAGCAAAACATGGAAAACCTTATATTCCGTGGGCAGCAAGGCCAACAGATTTACCTCAGGCAGAAATTCCTGCTTTCCCAGGTGCTGAAGGTGGAGGAATGTACACATTTGGTGGTCGTGGTGGAAAAGTTTACACAGTAACAAGTCTAGAAGACCGTGGACCAGGAACATTGCGTGAAGCTTGCGAGCAAGGGGGAGCGAGAATAGTGGTATTTAATGTTGCTGGAATTATCAGATTAAAAAGTCCGTTGATTATTCGTGCGCCTTACATTACTATTGCAGGACAGACTGCTCCTGGTGATGGAATTTGTATTGCAGGAGAATCAACTTGGATTGATACGCATGATGTAATTATCAGACACGTACGTTTCCGTCGTGGAGAAACTTTTGTTGGGCGTCGTGACGATGCTATTGGAGGAAATCCTGTTGGAAACATCATGATCGACCACGTTTCTGCAACTTGGGGATTAGACGAAAATATGTCAATTTACAGACACATGTACAATCCAGGACCAGGTTACCCAGATATTAAAGTGGGAACGGTAAATATTACGATCCAAAACAGTTTATTCGGAGAAGCTTTGGATACTTACAATCATGCTTTTGGAAGTACTTTAGGTGGAGAAAACTGCTCTTTTATGAGAAATATGTGGGCTAATAATGCAGGAAGAAACCCTTCTATTGGTTGGAACGGAATTTTCAATTTTGTAAATAACGTAGTTTTCAATTGGTACAACAGATCTACAGATGGAGGCGATTATACGGCGAACTACAACATCATCAACAACTTCTACAAACCAGGTCCTGTAACCGATTTAACTCAGCCAATCAGTTATAGAATTTTAAAACCAGAATCGGGAAGAAGTAAATTGCCTTATGTGGTTTTCGGAAGAGCTTACGTAAACGGAAATATTATTGACGGAAACGAAAAAGTAACTAAAGACAACTGGGATGGCGGAATTCAGTTAGAGAATAAAAAAGGGGAATTAATGACTTACGATGAAGCAAAAGAATATTTTGCTAAAATGAAAGCAGCTAAACCTTTTCCAATGCCATGGTTTCGTCCATTCATGAAAGCAGACGAAGCATATGAATTTGTTCTTAAAAATGTTGGAGCAACGCTGCCAATTAGAGATAAAGTGGACGAAAGAATCGTAAGAACTGTAAAAACTGGAGTTCCAGAATATGCTAAAGGATTAGAGAAAAAAGAATTCTACCAATTCGAACACAGACGTTTACCGATGGATTCTTATAAAAAAGGAATTATTACCGATATTTCGCAAGTTGGAGGATATCCAGAATACAAAGGAAAACCTTATGTAGATACTGACAAAGATGGAATGCCGGATGCTTGGGAGAAAAAATACGGTTTAAACCCGAACGATCCATCAGATGCTCAAGGAGATTTAAACGGAGACGGATATACTAATATTGAAGATTACATCAACGGTGTAAATCCTGCCATAAAAGTAGATTGGAAAGATTTAGCTAATAACAAAGAAACATTAGTTAGACCTTTATTAGATTTAAAATAAGAATCGGCGAGATTAGAAACAGCAGAATAAAAATCTGCAAATCTGCTAAATCTGCGAGAGAAAAAAATTAGCCCGCAGATTTAGCAGATTAGGCAGATTAAATATTGTAATTCATAAAATTTATTAAGATGAAATTAATAAAAAATATAGGTGTTTTAATGATGTTTTTAGTGTTTGGGAGTAATATCGCACAACAGCATTTAGATCCTGAATATGTAAAAGTTACTAACGAAAGAGCTGCAAAAATTGTTACCAAATTAGATTTGAAAAACGAAGCAAAAGAAAAAGCAGTTTCAAATATCATCGCGCAGCAATTCAGAGATTTAACTGAAATTCAGGACGGAAGAGATGCTGAAATAAAAAAAGTAAAAGAAGATACTTCTTTAGCTAAAGAAAAACAAAACGAGAAAATTGACAAGTTGAAAGCAAATGCAGACAAGTCAATTGCAAAACTGCATAAATCTTATATCAAAAAATTAAGCAAAGAATTGTCTGAAGATAAAATCACTGAAGTGAAAGACGGAATGACGTATGGTGTGCTTCCTATTACGGTTGCAGGTTACAACGATATGCTTCCAAACTTAACAGCAGAACAAAAAGATTATATCTACAAAGCTTTAGTTGAAGCAAGAGAACATGCAATGGACGCAGGTTCTTCTAAAGAAAAACACGGCTGGTTTGGTAAATACAAAGGAAGAATCAACAACTATTTATCAAAACAAGGTTACGATTTAAATAAAGAAAGTAAAGATTGGCACGAACGTGTTGAACAAAGAGAAAAGAATAAAGTAAAAGATTCGACTGCAAAAGAATAATTTACTCTTTTAAAACTTTCTATTGCAACTATTAACTACAACCACACACAATTCAATGCAAAATATTTTTCCAAACCATACTTTAAAAAGAACATTTATGGCGTTGTCATTTTGTTCTCTTGTATCATCGGCTTATGCCCAATATCCCGTAATTCCAAAACCCGTTCAGGAAAAAGCCGATGCTATTTTAGCTGACGAAGAAAAAAGGCTGAGCGAAATCTGGAATGCTAATCTTCATATAATTAAAGAAGAAGCAAAACAAGGAAAACCTTATTTGCCTTGGGCATCTTATCCAAAAGATTTTGTTTTTGCTGACATTCCTGCTTTCCCAGGTGCAGAAGGCGGTGGAGCATATACACAAGGTGGACGTGGCGGAAAAATATTTGTGGTTACAAGTTTAGAAGACAGCGGAAAAGGAACTTTTCGTGAGGCTTGTGAGGCCGTTGGAGCAAGAACAATTGTTTTTAATGTTTCAGGAATCATTCAGTTGAAAAAAAGAATCAGCATGCGTGCGCCTTACGTAACCATTGCTGGACAAACCGCTCCTGGTGACGGAATTTGTATTGCCGGAGAAACTTTAGAAATTGATACACACGACGTTATTATTCGCCATATGCGTTTCCGTCGTGGAGCAACTGAAGTAACAAGAAGAGACGATGCATTGGGTGGAAATCCAATGGGAAATATCATTGTTGATCACTGCTCTGTAAGCTGGGGATTAGACGAAAATATTTCTTTATACAGACATCAATTTGCAGCTAATGCAAAATCAAAACTGGAAAAATTACCGGCTTGTAATATCACAATTCAAAACACTATTTCATCAGAAGGCTTAGACACTTACAATCACGCTTTCGGAAGTACAATTGGCGGATTAAATAGTACTTTTATGCGCAACTTATGGGCTGACAACATTTCAAGAAATGCTTCTATCGGAATGTATGGCGACTTTAATTTTGTGAATAACGTAGTATTCAATTGGTGGAATCGTACACTTGACGGCGGTGATTATCGTTCGATGTTGAATATCATCAACAACTATTTTAAACCAGGACCAATAACGCCACAAAACGAACCTATTTCACATAGAATTGTAAAACCTGAATCTGGATATATTGAACCAAAACAATACGGAAGGGCGTATGTTTCAGGAAACTTTATTGTTGGTTCTCCAGAAGTTACAGCAGACAACTGGAATGGTGGCGTACAATTGGAAAACCTTCCAGAAGCAGAAACGAAAGAATTTTTAGCAGCTATTAAACAGCCAAAACCTTTCTCAATGCCAAAATTTAATATCATGTCGGCAGAAGAAGCTTATGATTTTGTTTTGACGAATGTTGGGGCGACAATTCCGAAGAGAGATGCAGTTGACGAAAGAATTATCAAACAAGTTAAAACTGGAAAAATCGAAGTTAAAGACGGTTTAGAGAATAATATTGGAAAAGAATATATCAAAAGAAGATTACCAGCTGATTCTTATAAAAAAGGAATAATTACACACCCAGATCAAGTTGGCGGATATCCAACTTACAAAGGAAAAGCTTATAAAGATTCAGATAATGATGGAATTCCAGATGCTTGGGAAAAGAAATATGGTTTAAATCCAAACGATGCTTCAGATGCGAATAAAGATGCAAACGGAGACGGATATACCAACATCGAAAAATATTTTAACGGTATCGATCCAAACAGTAAAACAGATTGGACGAAAATCGAAAATAATACGGATACATTGGCTAAGTTAAAGTCTTTATTACAATAATGATTTTAATCAGTTAAATATTCTAAACACCAACCTGACAGGTTTTCAAAACCTGTCAGGTTTAATTACGCAAAGAATATCCATCTAGTTTGTCATTTCGACGAAGGAGACCCGAGCGATAGCGAATAGGCGAAGCAAATCACACAAGTAATTCGACAAAGATTGGCGATTTTCAGAGTGGAGTTTCTAGTGCGATTTCTCCTTCGTCGAAATGACAAGATTGTGGAAAAAGACAAACCTAAAAATTATATGAGTTTATATTACTTATATGGTTTAATTTTAAAGTCTAAAAAAATAATAAGGTGAATTTTATCCAGTTAAAAAATACAATCTCTCTTCAAAAAGATAAAATAGTTTTATCTGGTTTGGCGATGCTTTTCAGTATAAACATCACAGCCCAAAACAATTTCCCAGACATTATCAAAACCAAAGAAGGCAAACTTTCTTTCACAACAGATAGTCAAGGAGATCAAATCCCTGATTTTTCTTTTGCAGGATACAGAAATTCTGAAGTTGCGCTTCCGAATCTAGACAACAAAATTTTTGTTTCGAAACAAGAAGAAGATGCAACGCAGAAAATCCAAAATGCAATTGATTATGTCAGTGCATTAAAACCAGATAAATCAGGATTTCGTGGAGCAGTTTTGTTAGACAAAGGAACTTTCAAAATCAGCGGAACATTATATATCAGAAAATCGGGAGTTGTTTTAAGAGCAAGCGGCAATTCTGAAAACGGAACCGTACTTTTAGGAACCGGATTAGAAAGAGAAGCTTTAATTAGAATTTTAGGTGTAAACGATAAAGTGTATAAAGATTCATTTGAATTTGGAAATGCCTATACACCACTTGGAACTCAGAAAATTCAGTTAAAAAACACATCAAAATTAAAAGTTGGTGACGAAATCGAAATCAGTAAACCTTTAACGGATAATTTCATTAAAGAAGTAAATATGCAAGATTTCGGTGGAGAAACTTCTTGGATTGGCTGGAAAAAAGGTGATTGGACGACAACTTGGAATCGTGTCGTAACCAAAATCAATGGCAACGAAGTAACGGTAAACGCTCCAATAACAATGTCATTAGATGATGTTTTTGGAACTTCAAAAGTAACCGTTTACTCATGGGCAGGAAGAATTGAGCATATCGGAATTGAAAATATCTTAATAAAATCAACTTATAATCCTTCAAACTTAAAAGACGAAGAACATAGATGGCAGGCTATCAGCATTGAAAATACCAGAAATGCTTGGGTAAAACAAGTAAATTTCAAGCATTTTGCAGGCGGAGCCGTTACGATTTTAAAAACTAGTCAGCAAATTACAGTTGAAGATTGTATTGCCACAGAACCAATTTCAGAAATCGCTTCATTCAGAAGACATACTTTTTATACTGAAGGTCAGCAGACTTTATTTCAACGCTGTTATTCAGAATTTGGATATCATGATTTTGCCGTTGGCGGATTTGGAACAACAGGTCCAAATGCCTTTGTACAGTGCGAATCACATTTACCATTCGAAAACAGTGGCGCAATCGGAAGCTGGGCGACAGGAGTTTTATTTGACATTGCCAATATCGACGGAAAAGCATTAAGTTATAACAACAGAGAACAAGGCGGAAGAGGCGCAGGATGGACAGCAGCTAATTCTGTAATCTGGGAATCATCGGCCTCAAAAGTAGAATGTTATAGTCCGCCAACAGCACAAAACTGGGCTTTTGGAGTTTGGGGACAATTTGGAGGAAACGGACATTGGAAAAACGTAAACGAACATATCAGTCCAAGAAGTTTATTCTACACACAACTAGAAGCCAGATTAGGAAAACTTCCTGTTCAGCCATTTATCTATGATTTAGGTTCAGAAGCTTCTTCAAGTCCGAGTATAGAAGTGGCGGAAGAATTGACTAAAAACGCTGCTACAACGGCAAAAAGTTTACAGGAATTGATTGCAGAAGCTTCAAAAGCAAATCCAATTAATACAGATAGTAAAGGTTTAAAAAATGCAAATGACTTAAAAGTTGTTCCAAATAAAACAGAAAAATCAACTTCAAAAGTAATCACAGAAAATGGCTGGTTGACTTTTGATGGAAAAGTAATTGCAGGAAAACAAACGAACGTTGCTTGGTGGAGAGGAGATTTAACCGATGATTTCGTAAACAAATCAACTCCGCATATCACGCGTTTTGTTCCAGGAAGAACAGGAAACGGATTGACCGATAAAGTACAGGAAACAGTAGATTATTTAACTAAAAACAATATCGTTGCCTTAGAGCATAATTATGGTTTATGGTACGACAGAAGAATGGACGATCACCAACGTGTACGCCGAATTGATGACGATGTTTGGCCTCCGTTTTACGAACAGCCTTTCGCAAGAAGCGGAAAAGATTTTGCTTGGGATCATTTAAGTAAATATGATTTGACAAAATTCAACGATTGGTACTGGAGCCGTTTAGCGCAGTTTGCAACATTAGCAGAACCAAACGGACAATTGTTAATCAATCAGCAATATTTTCAGCATAACATTTTAGAAGCTGGAGCGCATTGGGCAAGTTCACCTTGGCGTTCTGCAAATAATATCAACAGCACAGGATTTCCGGAGCCACCGCCTTACGCAGGAGATAAGCGTATTTTTATGGCAGAGCAGTTTTATGATATTACGAATGCGCAAAGAAGAAAATTACATGAAGGCTTCATCAGAAAATCATTCGAAAACTTTCAGGAAAACAGCAACGTAATTCAATTGACAAGTGCCGAGTATACAGGTCCGTTACATTTTATGGAATTTTGGTTAGACCAAGCCCAAAAGTGGAAAGACGAAACGGGTAAAAAAGGCTTAATAGGTTTAAGTGCTACAAAAGACGTTCAGGATGCTATTTTAAATGATGCTAAAAGAAATAAAACCGTTGATGTAATCGATATTCGTTATTGGTATTACAAAGAAGACGGCTCAGCTTACGCTCCACAGGGAGGCGTAAATTTAGCCCCAAGACAGCACGCCAGAAAACTAAAAACAGGAAAAGAAACAGATAATCAAGTATATCGTGCCGTTCGTGAATATCGAGAAAAATATCCTGAAAAAGTCATTTTATATTCAACAGACGGTTCTTCAAGATTTGGATGGCCGGCTTTAATGGCGGGAGCTTCATTACCAAACATTCCGAAAATCGAATTGCCTCAGTTTTATACCGCTTTAAGCGAAATGAAATTAGTTGACGGAAATACGTTTTCAGACAATCTTTGGAAGTTAGAAAACAAAGGAAAAAGCTATCTTTTTTATTTGAAAAACGATCAAGATATCACAATCGATTTATCAAACGAAAAAGGAACATTTGAAGTATTTGCAATTAATGCAACAACAGGAAATATAACGAAAAAAGCCAGCGTCAGCCGAGGAAAACAAGTGACAATTCCGCAATCCGAAATAAAAGAAAAAGTGCTTTTTATAGTGAAGAAATAATTGCCCACAGATGACACTGATAAAACGGATTAACACAGATAATAATTAAAAATTAAAGATTACGGATTTTAAAAAAAATCTGCCAAATCTGCGAGAGAATAAATAAATCAGCGCAAACCCGTTCAATCAGTTCAATCAGTGGCCAGCCAAAAAACATAAATTCAAAAACAAACCAAAATGAATCTGAAAATTAAATCTTTATACGCTCTTAGTATAAGCTTTATGTTGACAGCACAAAGCGGATTTTCGCAATCTGCCAAAACAAAAGCATCTCTGCCTGAAATCAAAGTATCTAAAAATCAGCATTATTTTGTTACCGAAAACGAAAAACCATTTTTCTGGTTAGGCGACACGGGCTGGCTGGCATTCGGAAAATTGGACAGAGCAGGAATTGACAAATATTTTAAAGACAGAAAAGACAAAGGATTCAATGTTGTTCAAGTAATGGTTTTACACAACATCAACGCCGTTAACGTTTACGGCGATGCTGCTTTAATCAACGAAGACGTTTCAAAACCGTTGATTACAGCAGGAAATGATTTCAAAGATGCGAAGCAATACGATTACTGGGATCACGTAGATTACACTTTAGACGTGGCCCAGAAAAACGGAATTTACGTTGCTATGGTTCCAGTTTGGGGAACCAACGTTTCAAAAGGAAATAAAGTAAGCAAAGAACAGGCAACTGAATATGCTAAGTTCTTAGCTAATAGATATAAAAATAGAACCAATGTAATTTGGTTAAACGGTGGTGACACACATGGAAATGAATTTCAGGATATCTGGAATGCCATCGGAAATACTTTAAAAACCAATAATCCAAACCAGTTAGTGACTTTTCACCCGTTTGGAAGAACCGATTCTTCAGAGAATTTCCACAACGAAAAATGGTTAGATTTCAACATGTTCCAATCAGGACACAGAAGATACGATCAGGATTCAGTAAAAACGAATTTCAAAGAAGACAATTATAAATTCGTTCTAAGAGATTTCGAATTAAAACCAACAAAACCAACACTTGACGGTGAACCATCTTACGAAGGAATTCCACACGGTTTGCACGATACGCTTCAACCAAAATGGACAGCAAGCGATGTTCGCCGTTACGGATATTGGTCGGTTTTATCAGGCGCAGCAGGTTACACATATGGGCACAACGCCGTAATGCAAATGTTCAGAAAAGGCGATAAACCAGCTTACGGAAACAAAGAATTATGGACATCGGCGATCAATGCGCAAGGAGCAAAAGAAATGGTTTACATTAAGAAATTAATGGAACGATATAGTTCTCCAGATCGTATTCCAGATCAAAGTTTAATTGCTAATCAAGGTGAAAAATACGACTATCTAGCGGCAATAAGAGGAGTGAATTTTGCTCTAATTTATACCTATAACGGGAGAAAAATTTCTATCAATATGGGAAAAGTTTTAGGAGATAATGTTTATGCTTCATGGTACAACCCAAGAGATGGACAACGTAAAGAAATTGGAACATTTGAAAATAAGGGAGTAAAAGATTTTCAACCCAGCGGAAAAAAAGAAGATGGAAATGATTGGGTTTTAATTTTAGAATCAGAGGAATAAGATTCTCAACAGCTAAGCACAATCTTGTCATTTCGACGTAAGGAGAATCTTCGCAAGAAACTCTACAAAGTTGCTCAAGCATGTCGAGCTACTAACGAGGATTTCTCCTTACGTCGAAATGCCAAAAATGAGAGTAAAGAATCAGTGCTAATCATTTTAATCAGTGGCAAAAAAAAAATCTGCACAATCTGCAAGATCTGCGTGAAACCAAAAAACACAACTATGAAAAACATACTAATAATACTCTGCTTCATAACCGGATTAAACACTGCTTTCGCAAACGACGGCTGGTTAAACATCCTAAACGAAGGCGGAAACAACAAAGGAATAAAATGTACTCAAGCCATTCAGAACGCCATTGAAAAAGCATCTAAAAACGGCGGAGGTACTATCTTTTTTCCTGCGGGAGAATACTTGACAGGAGCTTTAACATTAAAAAGCAACATCACGATTCACTTAGATTCTGGAGCGCTTTTAAAGTTTTCAGAGAACTTTGATGATTTTCTGCCTTACGTAGAAATGCGTTACGAAGGAATTGTAATGAAAAGTTTCCAGCCCTTATTTTATGCAAAAGACGTAGAAAATATCACCATCACAGGAAGAGGAGTAATCGACGGACAAGGAAAAGCGTGGTGGAATGAGGTGTACCGAATCGAAACAGCTAAAGAACCGCTTCCTCCAACCAAATATCAAACCATGTGGGAAGAGCAAAATAAAGGTCTTTACACAGAACCTTACTACAAGAGAACGGTTGACAAGAAATTTTTCAGACCTTCTTTCTTTCAGGCTTATAATTGCAAAAATATTTTAATTGAAGGTGTAACTTTTAAAAACTCACCTTTTTGGACAATCAACCCGGAATTCTGTGATAATGTAACGGTTAACGGAATTTCAATTTTTAATCCGCATTCGCCAAATACAGACGGAATCAATCCTTCTTCTTGCACCAATGTTCACATTTCAAACTGTCATATCAGCGTTGGAGATGATTGTATTACGATTAAATCAGGAAGAGACGGCGACGGACGTAAATACGGAAAAGCAACAGAAAATGTAACCATCACAAATTGTACGATGTTAAGCGGTCACGGCGGAGTGGTTATCGGTAGCGAAATGTCGGGCGGAATCAAAAAAATAACGATATCCAACTGTGTTTTTGACGGAACAGACAGAGGAATCCGTATCAAATCGGCTCGCGGAAGAGGCGGTGTTGTAGAAGATATTCGTGTCGATAATATCGTCATGAAAAATATCAAAGAAGAAGCCATTGTATTAAGCCTTTTTTACGATAAAGGAACTCAGGTTGAGCCAGTAACCGAGAAAACACCACTTTTCAGAAATATCCACATGAGTAATATTACAGCTTCAAACGTAAACAAAGCTGGACAGATTTTGGGAATTACAGAAATGCCAATTCAAAACATCACTTTCTCGAATATCAATATGGACGGAAAAGAAGGTTTTACGGTAAGTACAGCCACAGACGTTGAATTTCACGATGTAAAAGTAAATGCAACAGTAGGTTCTTCTTTCAAAATTTCAGATTCAAAAAATATAATTTTAGACAACGTTGGATCTTCAACAGCCATAAAAGGAGTTCCCGTTATCAAATTAGATAATGTTTCAAATGTGCTGATCAACAATAATTTTCCATTCAATCCAACCGATATTTTTATCGAGGCCGATGGAAAAGACACTAAAAACATTTTCTTAAAAAATAATGTGTTCAACAATGTAACAACAGCTGTTAAAAAGGGAAAAGATTTAGATAAAAAAGCAATTACAGAATAATTCCACGTTCCTGCAAGGTTTCCAAAACCTTGTAGGTATTTAATAATTATTTTTAGAAGCAGAAACAATAGGCATTTTTGGAAGCATCGTCCCGCTTTCCGTTACAATCTTTTGTATCTCGTTAAAGAAACGAGACACAAAAGGATTTCCACTGCAATCGGGGCTAAAGAGAAAGATTAGGCTTTTTTGCAATCAGTAGAATTCTGAATTAAACATAAAATATACCTACAAGGTTTTGGAAACCTTGCAGGAAAGAAAAACAAAGCATGAAAAAAATATTCATCATAGTAATCCTTTCACTTTTTGCCATAACTTATGGACAGAAAAAGAAAGATTTATATCTTTTTACGTCATTTAGAGAACCCGCAACAGGAGGTTTATATTTGGCGTACAGTGAAGACGGTTACAACTGGAAAGGATTAGAAGGATCATTTTTAAAGCCAGAAATCGGAGCTAGTAAAATCATGCGTGATCCGTCCATCACAAAAGGAGCAGATGGAACGTATCACATGGTTTGGACAACCGACTGGAAAGGCGGAAACGGTTTTGGTTACGCCAGTTCAAAAGACCTGATTCATTGGTCAGAACAACAATATATCCCGGTAATGAAAAACGAACCAGAAGTGGTAAATGTTTGGGCTCCGGAAATTTTTTATGATGATGTAAAAAAAGAATACATTATTATTTGGGCATCGACAATTCCGTTTAGATATCCAAAAGGAGTGGAAGAAGAGAAAAACAACCACAGAATGTATTATGTAACGACTAAGGATTTCAAAACTTTTTCAGATACAAAATTATATTACGATCCAGGTTTCAGTGTAATTGATTGTGTGATCGTCAAAAAAAGCAAAAAAGATTACGTTTTAGTTTTAAAAGACAATACAAGACCGATGCGAAACATAAAAGTAGCTTTCGGAAAATCGCCTTTAGGGCCATTTGAAAAACCTTCAAAGCCTTTAACCGAATATTTATCTGAAGGTCCAACGGTAGTTAAAGTTGGTAAAAACTGGTTGTTATATTATGACAATTACGGTTCAAAAAATTATAAAGCGTTAAGTACAACAGATTTTGTTCATTTTGAAGATGTTTCATCAAAAATAACTCTTCCTGAAGGACACAAGCACGGAACGATTACAACAATCTCTGCGGACGTTTTAAAAGGATTAATTGATAGAAAATAAATTATATAGCCACAGATTACACGGATTAAAAGGATTTTTTTTAAGATCTGAGAATTAAAAATATAAATCTGCATAATCTGCTAAATCTGCGAGAGTAAATTCTTCCCGGAGATTTAGCAGATCAAGCAGATAAAAAATAATCTTTTTTAATCTGTGTAATCTGTGGCAAAAAAATAAATAAAATGATTGCTTTCCAAAACATAAAAACCAACATCATCACAGCCACAATCCTTTTGGCTAGCACGGCTGTAAATGCGCAGAACGACACAGTGCGTTATGTTGGAAAAACACTTTCAAACATCGATTATCATCACGGACAGTTAAGTCCAGCGGTTGGGGTTCACGCTACGCAAATTATGCGTGCAAGTCGTGAACACCCTGAAAAAGCAGATGGATTTGGATGGACATACAACCACCAGCCGATGATGGCGTATTGGAATAATACCTTTTATCTGCATTATTTAAGCGATCCTTCGGGCGAACATATTCCGCCAAGTCAAACTTTATTAATGACTTCTAAAGACGGTGTAACGTGGACTAAACCAGAAGTGATTTTCCCAATTTATAGAATTCCTGACGGATGGAAGAAAGAAGGAGTTGAAGGCGTTGCCAAAAATCTGGATGCAATTATGCACCAGAGAATGGGGTTTTATACGTCTAAAGACAACCGACTTTTTGCATTAGCGTATTACGGAATCGCAATGGATGAAAAAGACGATCCAAACGATGGAAAAGGAATTGGACGTGTAATTCGTGAAATCAAGAAAGACGGAAGTTTCGGCGAAATCTATTTCATTAGATACAACAAAACGTGGGATAAATCGAAATCGAAATTCCCATTTTATACCGCATCAAAAGATAAAGGTTTGAAAAAAGCCTGCGAAGAAATTTTATTAGAACCTTTGGTTTTACAGCAATGGGTGGAAGAAGCCGATCGTGATGATGAATTGATTCCGTTACAGAAACCGTACAAAGCGTTTAGTTATTACCATTTGCCAAACGGAAATGTCGTTGGTTTATGGAAACATGCTTTAACATCCATCAGTAGAGACGGCGGAAAATCTTGGGATTATATGCCATTGCGTGCGCCAGGATTTGTAAACAGCAATGCTAAAATCTGGGGACAAAAAACGTCAGACAATCGTTATGCAACGTTTTATAATCCATCAGAATACCGTTGGCCATTGGCAATTTCTACAAGTGACGACGGTTTAAATTATAAAGATTTATTGTTGGTGCACGGAGAAGTAAGTCCGATGCGTTATGGTGGAAATTACAAATCGGCAGGTCCTCAATACGTTCGCGGAATTACAGAAAAGAACGGAACTCCGCCAGACGGAAAAATCTGGGTGGGTTATAGTATGAATAAAGAGGATATTTGGGTGGCATCGATTCCCGTTCCTGTTACTTCGGTAGTAACCGAAAATGTAAATGACGTTTTCAATAATCTTCCAGACGGACAAGAATTAAAATTATGGAATACGTACGACCTTTCTTGGGCATCAACAAAAATCGAAAAGAAAGCTGATGGTAAGAAATGGCTGACTTTAAGAGATCAGGATTATTTTGACTATTCACGTGCTGAAAGAGTTATTCCTTTTGCATCAAAAATGGAAGCCGTTTTCACAGTAAAACCGGAGCAAAACGATCATGGTTTATTACAGATTGAATTCCAAAATAAACAAGGTCTGCCTTCTGTAAGATTGGTTTTTGACAGCGACGGACAATTAAAAGTAAAAATGGGAGCACGTTTTAATACCATTGCCAAATATGAAGCGAATAAAACGTATAAAGTTGCGGTAAAATTAGATGCTAAAAATCGTTCGTACACTGTGAAAGTAAACGACGAAAAAGAATCAACAAAGATATTTTATGCGCCAACAGATGGTTTTGAGCGAATCATGTTCCGCACAGGAGAGCAAAGACATACGCCAAATCCAGACACCGAGCCAGATACAGACGATTACGACGACCTGCCTCAAACTGGAAAATTAATCCCAGAAGCAGTATTTAATATCGAATCGTTGATTACGAAGAAGTTGTAGAGTAGAATAACCGTAATCTTGTCATCCTGACGAAGGAAGGATCACACAAGTAGCTCGACAATGATTGTCGATTAACTTTGAGGAGTTTCTAGTGTGATCCTTCCTTCGTCAGGATGACAAAAAATGAGAATAAGGATTCTATATCCAAACAAATAATAATGAAGAATTTCAAAAACATATTATTAGGACTTAGCTTTTTAATCACGTTCATTTCAAATGGACAAATTCTGCCTGTACATTTAACTACAGAAATGGCTGAAAACCCATTAGCAGTTGTCGAGAATCAGCCGAGATTGAGCTGGCAATTGATTTCAAAAGAATCTGATGCATCACAAATCGCTTACATTATTTTGGTGGCTTCGTCAGAAGAAAAACTAAATAATGATGATGGAGATATCTGGAATACGGGAAGAGTAAATACAGATAAGAACCTGCATATTGTTTATAACGGAAAACCTTTAAAAAGCGAAACCAAATACTTCTGGAAAGTTAAAGTATGGAATCAGGAAGGAAAAATTTCAAAATGGAGTAAAACGGCTACTTTCAGAACAGCTCCGTTAGAATCAGATTTAAATCCTACTTGGATTGGTGCCATTACCAAAGCCGATAGCCATTTGCCTGAAGGAAGAAATTACCACACAGCCACTTTCAACAGAGAAAAAAAGAATTCGTTTATCAATGCTTCCGATTCGTTGGCAAGAAGAAGTATAATGCTTCGCAAACCTTTCGAAATAGAAAAAGCAGTCAAAGAAGCCGTTGTTTATATTTCAGGTTTAGGACATTATGAATTGACTATCAACGGGAAAAAAGTGGGTAACAGCCAATTCGCACCTTTATGGACAGATTATGATAAAACGGTTAATTATAATGTTTACGAACTAAGTGCAAAAGAATTTGAAAAAGGAGATAATGTAATTGGAGTTTTGTTAGGAAACGGAATGTACAATACATTGGCCGAAAGATATACCAAATTCTTTGTAAGTTTTGGCCCGCCGACTTTATTTTTTAAAATGAAAATAAAGTATAATGATGGTTCAGAAGAAATTATAAAGTCAGATGGATCTTGGAAATACAGCAAAAGTCCGATTACTTATAATAGTATTTTTGGAGGAGAAGATTACAATTCCAATTTAGAGCAAAAAGGCTGGAATCGTAAAGGTTTCAAAGATAGAGATTGGAAAAAAGTCGTGATTCAGGAAGCACCAAAAGGTGTTTTAAGACCACAGACTGCACCGCCAGTTACGATTCAGAAACAATACGAAGTGAAAACCGTAAAAGAGCTGAAACCAAATTTCTATGTTTTTGATATGGGGCAGAATCTTTCAGGATTTCCAACAATCAAAGTAAAAGGAAAAATAGGACAAACGATTCGTGTTTGGGTTGCTGAAGGATTAAATGAAGAAGGCACAATAGCGCAGGGAAGATCTGGAAAACCATACTATTACGATTACACTTTAAAAGGCGATGGAGTTGAAGAATGGACACCAAAATTTAGTTTCTACGGTTATCAATATGTTCAGATTGAAAACATTAATTATAAAGAAGATAAGAATAAAGAGTTTCCAACTTTGGTCGATTTAAAATCGAATTTCATTTACAATTCGGCAGGAGAAGCAGGAAGTTTTTCATGTTCAAATGAGATTTTCAATAAAACACACGAATTGATCAACAACTCTATAAAAAGCAATTTCCAAAGCGTTTTTACCGATTGTCCGCAACGTGAAAAATTAGGCTGGCTGGAAGAAATTCAGTTAAATGGTCCCGGTTTGATGTTCAATTATAATCTTCAAACTTTCCTTCCAGCAACGATGCAGAATATTTCTGATTCACAAAGAGAAAATGGTTTAATTCCGACAATTGTTCCTGAATATGTAATTTTTGGAGGTGATTTTACCGATTCTCCAGAATGGGGTGTTACAGGCGTAATACTGCCTTGGATGTATTATGAATATTATGGAGACGCTTCATTGTTGGAGAAGTATTTTCCTGTAATGAAAAATTACGTCGATTATTTAGGAACAAAAGCAACAAACCATATCGTTTCGCACGGATTAGGCGATTGGTACGATTACGGAACGCATCCGGCAGGATATTCTAAAAATAGTCCGATTGCGCTTTCTGCGACTTCACATTACTATTATGGAGCTTATTTAGTGACAAAAGCATCAAAATTATTGGGGAAAACCGAAGATTTTGAGAAATATAATGCTTTGGCTTCTGAGATTAAAACGGCTTTCAATGCGGCATTTTTTAATGAAGAAACCAAACAGTACGGAACAAGTAGTCAGTTTAGCAATGCTGTTCCGATTTTTATGGATATCGTAGAACCACAATATAAAGAGGCAGTAATGCAAAATTTACTAGCTGATATCAAAGAAAAAGGAGATCGTTTGACGACGGGAGATGTTGGAAATCGTTACTTATTTCAGACTTTGGCAAGAAATGGCGAAAACGAAACCATGTACAGAATGCACAATCATTATGATGCACCGGGTTATGGTTTTCAGATTAAATTTGGCTTGACCACTTTAACCGAACAATGGGATCCGAGAAAAGGAAATTCGTGGAATCATTTTATGTTAGGACAAATTGAAGAATGGTTTTACCAAAGCTTGGCAGGAATAATGTCCGATCCTGAAAAACCTGGATTCAAACATTTCTTTATTCAGCCAGAAGTGGTTGGCGATATGACTTTCGCGAAAGCGGACTATCAATCGGTTTACGGAAAAATTGCTTCTTCTTGGGAAAAGAAAGACGGCAAATTTATTTTGACAGTTCAGATTCCGGTGAATACAACTGCGACAATAAAATTGCCGGTTGCTAAAAATTCAGAAATAAAAATGGATGGTAAAAGATTTAAGTCAGGTTTTGATGAAAAAGCCCAAAAGCCTGTTTTGGAATTAGGATCAGGAATTTATACAATAGAATGCACAATATAATGGGACACGGATGAAACGGATTCGCTATCGCGAAGACGCGGATTTATACGGATTTTTTTGTTCTATTTCAAGATGTAAAATTGAATTGCCTCCAGTTTTAACTGGAGGTTTAAGAAAACAAGACAAGCCGCAGGGCTTTAGCCAAACGACTAAGTTCGGCTAAAGCCAATGTAGAAATCAATAATATTTTCCTCCAGCTAAAGCAGGAGGCAATTAAAAAAAATAAAAAAAACCGCTTTAATCCGCGTCTTTACGAAGTAAATCCGTGTCATCAGCGTTCAATTTTAAGTTAGTTTAACACAACGAAACAATGAAAATTAAAAACATATATATAACAATTTTATTTTTTGCTTTGACATTTGCCAATGCACAAAGTACTTCTGATACTAATTTTAGAAAACCGGTATCAGAAACATTGAAAAAAATAGAAACTCTTTTTAATGTCACAATCAACGATGACAGAGGTTTATTAAAAGGAAAAGAACTGGATTACGCTGATTGGAGAATTGAACCTGGAAATCTGCCACTTTCACTGACCAATATTTTGGCACCGTTTGAATTGATGTATTTCAAACAACCCGATGGAACCTACATCATACGCAAGTATGAAAACCATAAAGTTTCGGTAGATAAAGGAAAAGAGCGTTTGTTTTACTTAGAAAGCCTTTATTCAACCAAAGAAGAATGGGAGAAACGCAAAACGGAGTTAAAAGCTTGTATGATTGCATCATTTGGATTAGAAAAGGCGCCCCCCACGCCAAAGTCTAAGCCACTTTTAACTCCAAAGAGAATTTACAAAGATTACAGTGTCGAAAATATTGCTTTAGAGATCCTGCCGGGAGTTTATGCCACAGGATCGATTTACAAACCGTATCCGTTAAATAAAAAAGCAGCTGTTATTTTAACTCCTGACGGACATTTTGGCGACGGAAGATATAGAAAAGACGAGCAGTACCGTTGTGCGATGATGGCAAAAATGGGCGCAATTGTGGTAGGTTACGATTTATTTGCTTGGGGAGAATCGTTACTACAGTTTCCAGAAGAAACACACAGAAATAGCATTGCATCGACGGTTCAGGTTTTAACTGGAATTCGTTTATTGGATTATTTAGCAACGGTAAAAAATGCTGATATGTCAAGAGTTGGGGTTACAGGTGGTTCTGGTGGAGGATCGCACACGATGTTTTTATCGGCGATAGATGATCGAGTGAAAGTTTCAGCTCCGGTTGTGATGGTTTCATCTCACTTTTCAGGCGGTTGCCCATGCGAAAGCGGACGCGGAATTCATCTTTGCGGAAACGGAACAAACAATGCTGAAATCTCTGCAATGATGGCTCCAAAACCGCAATTGGTTGTTTCTGACGGAAAAGACTGGACATTGGCAGTTCCAGAACTGGAATTTCCTTTTATCCAAAGAACGTATGAATTATATGGAAAGAAGGATTTAGTCGAAAATGCTCATTTTGCAAAAGAAGGACACGATTTCGGAATCTCGAAACGTATGGCTTTGTATCCGTTTATGGCAAAATATTTAAATTTAGATTTGAATAAAGTGAAGAATGATAAAGGCGAAATCGACGAATCGACTTGTGTAATTGAACCAAAAGAAAAGTTGTTTGTCTTTGGAGATAAAGGTGAAAAATTGCCAAAAAATGCTTTAAAAGACATCAACAAATTATATGAAATGTTCGGAGAAAAAAATCTGAAAGTTTACGAAGTTAAAAAGTGATAGCCACGAATTCACGAATTTATTTTTTATAAACGATACGCAATTTTTACTTTAAAATTAATCGGATTAACTTTTTCGATAAAATTAGAGAAATAAAGCGCAAAGAATAGTTAGAGTAAATTCGTGAATTCGTGGCAAAAAAAATATACTATGAAATTAAAAAGTAAAATTACGGCGATTTGTCTTGGGATTTTTTCGCTTACAGCAACAGCACAAAGTGACCTAAAATTATGGTACGATAAACCTGCGTCTATCTGGAACGAAGCATTACCTTTAGGAAACGGACGTTTGGGGGCAATGGTCTTTGGCGATCCTGCAGTTGAACGTTTACAATTAAATGAAGAAACTATTTGGGCGGGTTCTCCAAACAGCAATGCACATTCCAAATCGATAAAAGCATTACCAATTGTTCGTCAGTTAATTTTTGACGGAAAATTTGATGAAGCGCAGGATTTGGCGACACAGGATATTATGTCGCAAACCAACGATGGAATGCCGTATCAGACTTTTGGGAGCGTTTATATTTCGTTTGCCGGACATCAAAAATATACGGATTATTATCGTGATTTAGATATCAGCAATGCTACGGCGAAAGTAAAATACAAAGTAAATGGCGTTGAATTTACTAGAGAAATTCTAACCGCATTTTCAGATCAGGTTATTGTAGTAAAACTTACTGCGAGTCAGCCGGGACAGATTACGTGTAATGTTTTCATGAACAGCCCAATTGATAAAACGGTTGCTTCGACAGAAGGAAACCAGATTATACTTTCGGGAGTTGGAACTAACTTTGAAGGCGTAAAAGGAAAAGTAAAATTTCAAGGCCGATTATCGGCTAAAAATAAAGGCGGTCAAATCGATGCCAGCAATGGCGTTTTAAGTATCAACAAAGCCGATGAAGTGACTTTATACATTTCGATTGCAACCAATTTCAAAAACTATCAAGATATTTCTGGTGACGAAATTGCGAAAAGCAAAGATTATTTAACGAAAGCAGAAGCCAAAGATTTTGAAACGATTAAGAAAGCCCATGTTGATTATTACCAAAAGTTCTTCAAGAGAGTTGCTTTAGATTTAGGTTCAAATGATTTAGTTAAAAAGCCAACAAACGAAAGAATTAGAGATTTCTCTAAACAGTTCGATCCGCAATTGGCTTCGTTGTATTTCCAGTTTGGACGTTATCTTTTAATTTCAAGTTCACAGCCAGGCGGACAGCCAGCCAATTTACAAGGAATCTGGAATGATATGGTGACTCCGCCTTGGGACAGTAAATACACCACAAACATCAATGCCGAAATGAATTATTGGCCGGCACAAGTAACAAATTTGCAGGAAATGCACGAACCTTTTGTGCAAATGGCAAAAGAGTTGGCGGTAACTGGTGCAGAAACGGCTAAAACGATGTACAATGCTAGCGGTTGGGTTTTGCATCATAACACCGATATTTGGCGAGTTACCGCTCCGGTAGATTCAGCAGCATCAGGAATGTGGCCGACTGGTGGCGCTTGGGTTTGTCAGGATTTATGGGAAAGATATTTATATACTGGAGATAAAAAGTATTTGGAAGAAATTTATCCGATTATGAAAGGTGCGGCTGATTTCTTTCTTGACTTTATGGTTATCGATCCAAACACAAAATATTTAGTGGTTGTTCCGTCAAGTTCGCCTGAAAACATACACGCGGGCGGAACAGGAAAAACAACAATTGCATCGGGAACAACAATGGATAATCAGTTGGTTTTTGATTTGTTTACGCATGTTATTGAAGCTTCGGCTTTGGTTTCTCCAGATGCTGCTTATGTGAAAAAAGTAAGTGATACTTTGGCAAAAATGCCTCCAATGAAAGTGGGTAAACACAGTCAGTTGCAGGAATGGCAGGACGATTGGGACAATCCAAAAGACAATCACAGACACGTTTCGCATTTGTACGGATTGTATCCGAGTAATCAGATTTCAGCAATTAAAACACCTGAATTATTTGAAGCCGCAAAACAATCTTTGATTTATAGAACAGATGAATCTACAGGCTGGTCAATGGGATGGAAAGTGAATTTGTGGGCAAGATTATTAGACGGAAATCATGCGTATAAATTGATTCAGGATCAATTGCATTTGGTAACTGCGGATCAAAGAAAAGGCGGCGGAACGTATCCGAATATGTTGGATGCTCATCAGCCTTTTCAAATTGATGGAAACTTTGGCTGTACAGCCGGCTTTGCCGAAATGCTGATGCAGAGTCAAGAAGATGCGATTCATTTACTGCCTGCTTTACCAACTATCTGGAAAGACGGAAGCATAAAAGGTTTAGTTGCCAGAGGCGGATTTGTTATTGATATGACTTGGAAAAATAATAAGGTTTCGGAGTTGAAAATCTATTCGAAAATTGGAGGAAACTGTCGATTGAAAGTAGAGAATACTTTAAAAGGTTCTTCGCTTAAAAAAGCAAAAGGAAAAAATCCGAATCCGTTGTTTTATGATGTGGAAGTGAAGAAACCGATTATTTCTAAAGAAGCAAAATTGCCTAAAGTGCAATTGCCAACTTATAATATTTACGATGTAAAGATGAAAGCAGGGCAGACTTATACTTTTTCGGGGAATTAATATTTTAAATAAAGTATAAGTCTAGTTTGTCATTCCGAGGAACGAGGAATCACACTAGAAACTCCGCACAGAATGTCACCAATCTTTGTCGAATCCCGCGTGTGATTTCTCCCTTCGGTCGAAATGACAAAACAGTACCAAAATAATAAAATAAAAAAAGAATATGTTACAACATTTCAAACATAAAATAATAACACTTTCGATAGTAATTGCTTGTATAAACAGCGGTTGTAAATCGGGAGTATCACATTCTCAAAAAGGAAAATCGGTTATTTTAAAAGAAGAAAACTTCAAACATTATGTGGATTATTTCAACACGATGGAAGATGAAAACTTGAAGTTTGCGATTCCGAATGACAGCGCGTGGACGTGGATGAAAAAGAATATTCCGTTGTTTGAATGTCCACAACAGAATTTTGAGGAGATTTATTATTTCAGATGGTGGAGCGTTCGAAAACATATTAAAAATACACCACAAGGGTTTGCGATTACAGAGTTTCTGGTAGATCGTTCGTATGCTGATAAATACAATATGATCAGTTGTGCTTTGGGACATCATATCAACGAATTCAGATGGGTTCATGATCCGAAATACATTGAACAAGATGTTAAACTTTGGTATAGAGGAAATGATGGGAAACCAATGAACAAATTGTATAAATTCAGCAGTTGGACAGCCGATGCTTTGTATAATCGTTATTTGGTGAATAAAGATGAAAAATTTTTATTGGATTTGTATCCAGATATGGTTACAGATTATGCCGTTTGGGAAAAAGACCGCCAACGTAAAGATGGTTTGTTCTGGCAGCATGATGTGAAAGATGGAATGGAAGAATCTTTAAGTGGCGGACGAAAAGTACAAAATGCAAGGCCTACGATAAACAGTTATATGTATGGAAATGCTATAGCAATTTCTAAAATGGCTGAATTGAAAGGTGATGAGGAAACAGAAACCAAATTCAAAGCGAAAGCTGACGTTTTACAGCAATTGGTAGAAACGAAATTATGGAATCAGAAAAGTGAGTTTTTTGAAACTTTAACAGAAAAAGATACTTTAGCACAAGTTAGAGAAGCGATCGGATTTATTCCGTGGTATTTTAATCTTCCTGAAAAAGGAAAAGGTTTTGAAAAAGCCTGGGAACAAATTAAGGATGAAAAAGGATTTTCGGCTCCATTTGGTTTGACTACGGCAGAACGAAGAAATCCACGTTTTAGAACGCACGGAACTGGAACCTGCGAATGGGACGGTGCGATTTGGCCATTTGCAAGTTCGCAGACGTTAACGGCTTTGGCAAATGTTTTGAATAATTACAATCAGAATTTTGTAGCCAAACCTGATTATTTCAAGCAAATGGAATTGTACGTTCAGTCGCAGTATTACAGAGGAAAACCGTATGTTGGCGAATATTTAGACGAAACAACAGGGTATTGGTTAATGGGCGACAGGGAAAGAAGTCGTTATTATAATCATTCGACTTTCAACGATTTGGTGATTACAGGTTTGGTTGGTTTACGTCCGAGAGCTGATGAAAAGATTGAAGTAAATCCGTTGATTCCACAAGAAAAATGGGATTGGTTTTGTCTGGACAATGTTCTGTATCACGGCAATATTATTACCATTCTTTGGGATAAAACAGGAGAAAAATATAAAAAAGGTAAAGGTTTTAGAATCTTTAAAAACGGGAAGGAAATTGCAGTTTCTGAGAAATTGGAGAAGTTAGTTTCGCAATAAGTACCTGCTTAGTTTGTCATTTCGACGTAAGGAGAAATCACATACGGGATTCAACAAAGATTGGCATTACTTTGCGGAGTTTCTAGTGTGATTTCTCCTTACGTCGAAATGACAATACTTTGTCTATAAATAGAATACACAAAATACCTAACAAGTTTTTGAAACCTGTTAGGAGAAAAAATAATACTATGAAAAAGTTTTTTTTACATCTTACATTAATCATTTCACTTTTCACCATTTCGGCGAAAGCCCAAAACAAAATCATAGTGAGTGATTTTAAATGCGAAATGCTGACCAATCCAGAAGGAATTGATGTTTTACAGCCAAGATTGAGCTGGAAAATAAAAGCAAACGTAAATGATGTAAAACAAACTCATTATCAAATTTTAGCTTCTTCGTCTTTAGAAAAACTAAATGCCGGAAACGGAGATTTATGGGATAGTGGAAAAGTGCAAAGTGATGAATCTGTAAATGTAATTTACAACGGAAAAAAACTAAAAGACAGACAAGACGTTTATTGGAAAGTAATTGTTTTTACGAATAAAGGAGAAGTTCAATCAAAAGAAACAGCACATTTCAGCATCGGGATTTTAACTTATGCAGATTGGAAATCGACTCGCTGGATTGGATACGAAAAAACGTCTCCGGGAGATAGTATTTCGCAGTATTCGCGATTATCTGCCAGATATTTAAGAAAAGAAATCGACTTGAAGAAGAAAGTCAAAAGTGCCAAGGTTTATATCATGGGAATGGGCTTGTACGAGTTATATATTAACGGAAATAAAATTGGAGATCAGGTTTTAGCTCCCGTTCCTACGGATTATACGAAGAATGTAAAATACAATGTTTTTGATGTGACTTCACAATTGCAAGAAGGAAAAAATGCATTAGGAACGATTTTAGGAAACGGACGTTTTTTTACGATGCGTCAGGATTATAAACCTTATAAAATCAAGACTTTTGGTTACCCGAAAATGGCTCTGCAATTGTTTGTAGAATATACTGATGGAAGTAAAGATGTTATTAGAACTGACGATACTTGGAAAATCACAACTGACGGACCGATTTTATCCAACAACGAATATGACGGCGAAGAATACGATGCCCGCAAAGAAATGAAAGGTTGGAATACCATTAATTTTAATGATAAAAAATGGCTTTCAGCTGAATATGTGCAAGAACCGGGCGGATTCTATGAAGGACAGATGTCGGCGAATATGAAGATAAAACGCGAAGTAAAACCTATTTCAATCAAACAGACTCCAAAAGGAACTTATATCTTAGATATGGGACAGAATATGGTGGGTTGGTTACAATTGAAAGTAAAAGGAAATTCGGGCGATAAAATCACAATGAAATTCGCTGAATCATTGCAGGCCGACGGTTCGTTATACATTGCAAATTTACGTGATGCTAAAACAACTGATATTTATACGTTAAAGGGAGAAGGCGAAGAAGTTTGGGAACCTCGTTTTATTTTTCACGGATTTCGATTTGTGGAGATTTCAGGTTTTAAAACAAAACCGACTTTAGAAAATTTCGTCGGAAAAGTCGTTTACGATGATATTGCGACAACAGGAACTTTCGATTCTTCAAATCCAATAATGAATCAGATTTTTAAGAATGCGTGGTGGGGAATCAGCGGAAATTATAAAGGAATGCCAATCGATTGCCCACAGAGGAATGAGCGTCAGCCTTGGTTGGGAGACAGAACAACGGGAGCTTACGGAGAAAGTTTCTTATTTGATAATCAGACGTTATATGCCAAGTGGTTAGATGATATTAAGAACTCACAAACTATCGATGGTGGAATTCCAGATGTAGCACCAGCTTTCTGGCGTTATTATGGTGATAATGTGACTTGGCCGGGAACTTATATTACAGTTGCCGATATGCTGTATCAGCAGTTTGGAGACAAAAAAGTGGTTGAAAAACAATATCCGTCGATGAAAAAATGGATGGATTATATGGAAGAAAATTATTTGGTTGATGATATTATGACCAAAGATAAATATGGCGATTGGTGTGTTCCACCAGAATCGTTGGAATTAATTCGTTCCAAAGATCCTGCGCGTTTAACAGACGGCGAATTGATTTCGAGTGCGTTTTATTATCAGCTTTTAAGCATCATGAAGAAATTTGCTGTAATTGCCAATGCTCAAAATGATATTAAGCATTATGACGAATTAGCTGCAAGAATCAAAAAAGCATTCAACACTAAATATTTTAATTCATCAAAAAATGGTTACGCCAATAATACAGTAACGGCCAATTTACTGCCTTTAACTTTCGGAATGGTTCCAAAAGAATTAGAGCAAAAAGTTTTCGAAAATTTAGTGCATGAAGTAGAAGTGACAAAAAATGGTCATGTAAGTACAGGCGTTATCGGAACACAGTTTTTAATGCGAACCTTAACCAATTTTGGACGTGGCGATTTGGCTTTCAAATTAGCATCAAACAAAACCTATCCAAGCTGGGGTTATATGGTCGAAAACGGTGCCACGACCATTTGGGAACTTTGGAACGGAAACACTGCCGACCCAGCAATGAATTCGCAAAACCACGTCATGCTTTTAGGTGATTTATTGATTTGGTATTACGAAAATATGGCAGGAATCAAGAGCAATCCAGAAACTCCAGGCTTCAAACAAATCATCATGAAACCAGATTTTAATGCCGGATTGACTTATGTAAATGCTTCATACGAATCGATTTACGGATTGATAAAAAGTGACTGGAAAAAAGATAAAAAAGCTTTGGTTTGGAATATTACGATTCCTGCAAATGCTTCAGCTTTAGTGTATTTACCAACAACAAATGTTTCAGCAATAACAGTGAATAAGCAAAAGTTAACTCAATTTTCTACTTCTATTAAAACGGATAATAATACTGTTGTAACATTACCATCGGGTTCCTATGTTTTGAGTGTAAAATAAGGAAGTTTTTTCGTACTATTGTAGACTATTGTAAAAAGTAATTCATGGATGCCATTAAAGTTTTTGAAGATAAAAAAGTACGAAGCCATTATGATACCGATAATGAAATTTGGTATTTTTCTATAGTGGATATTGTTGAGGCATTAACAGATTCTAAAAACCCGACAGATTATTTAAAAAAAATCAGAAAGAGAGATGTTGAACTTGGAAGTTACATAGGGACAAATTGTCCCCAGGTAACAATGCTGACTAATGGGAAAAAGCGTAAAACATTGGCAGGCAACGTTGAGAATATTTTTAGAATAGTACAATCCATTCCATCTCCTAAAGCTGAACCGTTTAAACAATGGCTAGCAAAAGTTGGTTATGAACGTATTCAGGAAATTCAAGATCCGGTGCAAAGCATTGATCGGGCGAGAGAAAACTGGAAACAACATGGAAGAAGCGAAAAGTGGATTCAGCAACGCATGATGGGACAAGAAACCCGAAATAAGCTAACTGATTATTGGAAAGAAGCGGGTATTGAAGAGAAAAATGAATTTGCAATTCTAACTAATATTATTCATCAGGAATGGACTGGTCTTTCAGTGAAAGAACATAAAGAAGCAAAAGGCTTAAAGTCACAAAATCTTAGAGATCACATGAGCGAGGCTGAACTTATTTTTACTGCGCTGGCTGAACTTTCAACAAGACAAATAGCCGAAAATGATGAAGCAAAAGGAATAATCGAAAATGCAGTGGCAAGCAAAAAGGGTGGAGCAGTGGCAAAAAATGCGAGAGTTGAACTGGAACAGCAAACGGGCAAAAATGTAGTGACAAATGAGAATTTTTTGCCTCCTGCAGACGAGAAAAAGACTTTACCTAGGAAGAAATAATATTTTTTTCTCAAAAAATGAACTCTTAGAAATATTACTTTGATATAATAAAAAAAATAAATGAGATTTCGGATATTACGTTTTCGTCAGGAAATTTTGAGATAAACGTTAAATAATCTGCATTTTTAATAATTCGGGACAGTACAGGATGCATTGTTAATTTTTTGGTGTTATTTTTACACTTATTAAATATTTTTACCTAAAAAAATGTTAGGTATGTATTTATAGTCAAAAAAAATAATTCATAATTTAATTAAGAATGAAGTTAGCAAAATTAGCATTTGTCTTGTTTGGACTTTTCCTTTTAGGAAGCTGTAAATCGGCTTTAGAGAAAAAGACTTGGAAAGAAGGAATTTTAGTAGATCAATTTGTTTACGATAAAGCACCTTATCCGTCTTGTCACGCCATTACAATTGTCGAAGCTACAAATGGTGATTTAGTTGCCTCATGGTTTGGAGGAACGCACGAAAGAAATCCTGATGTTTGCATTTATGTAGCCATCAAACCAAAAGGAAGCGATACTTGGAACGAAGGCGTAAAAGTTGCCGACGGTGTCATGAAAGAAGGACCGAGATTACCAACTTGGAATCCGGTTTTATATCAAATTCCAGGAGGTGATTTAATGTTATTCTACAAAATAGGACCAAAACCATCAGAATGGTGGGGCGTAATCAGAACTTCATCTGACGGCGGAAAAACGTGGTCTGAGGCTCAAAAAATGCCAGACGGTTTCTTAGGGCCAATCAAAAATAAACCAGTTTTATTAAGCAACGGAACTTTATTGTGCCCGTCAAGTATTGAAGGCGACGGATGGAGACTTCGTATGGAATCTACTCCAGATTTTGGAAAAACTTGGGTAATGGGCGATACGCTTCCGAGAGGAAAACAGAAAATCAATGCAATCCAGCCAAGTATTTTATTTCATAAAGATGGAAGTATTCAGGCTATCGGAAGAACAAGAAACAGAGCTATTTTTAGTACATTCTCAAAAGACAACGGAAAAACTTGGTCGGATGTAGAGTTAATCGGACTTCCAAATAACAACTCAGGAACCGATGCTGTAACGTTAAAAGATGGTAGACATTTGTTAGTTTACAATCATGTTTTGCCTCCAGGAAAAGAAGCGAAAGGGCCAAGAACACCTTTGAATGTTTCGGTTTCTAAAGATGGAATCAATTGGAATGCCGCTTTGGTTTTAGAAGATTCAAAAATCAGTCAGTATTCTTATCCTTCAATGATTCAAAGCTCAGACGGAATGGTTCATATCGTTTATACTTGGAGAAGAGAAAAACTGAAATATGTAAAAGTGGATCCGAGTAAACTGGTTGCGCTTCCAATCAAAAACGGAATCTGGCCAGGTGAGGAAGGAAAAGTAGTTACAGCTGTAAAAGCGGAAGAAGAGTAAAATAAGTTCGCCACGAATTTTACTAATTTCCACAAATTTTTTAAAATAATAATTCGTGAAAATTGGTGCAATTCGTGGCAAAAAAATATAAAGCCACAGATTAAAAGGATTAAAATGATTTTTTATTCTAGTTAATCTCTAAAATCTGCTCAATCTGCGAGAGTAAAATTTTTCCCGCAGATTAAGCAGATCGAGCAGATTTTTTTAATCCTTTTAATCTTTATAATCTGTGGCAAAAAAATATAAAGAATGAAATCTAAAAAACATTTATTAATTGCAATGCTTGTTGTTCTATTAACAACATTCAATAGTTGTGCAACGGCTCAGTCTTCTAATAAAAAGCAAAAATACAAAGTGGCAGTTTGCGATTGGATGATTTTGAAAAGACAAAAATTAGGTGCTTTTGGTTTAGCAGCTGAAATAAAAGCTGACGGAATCGAACTGGATATGGGAGGTTTAGGAAATAGACCAACATTTGACAGCAAACTAGGCGACCCAGCAGAAAGACAAAAATTCTTAGATAAATCGAAAGAAACTGGAGTAGGAATCAGTTCTATTGCAATGTCGGGTTTTTATGCACAATCTTTTGCCACAAGAGAAATCACACCAATGATTACGGATTGTATTCAGGCAATGAAAAACATGAAAGTAAAAGTGGCATATCTTCCGTTGGGAACTCAGACCGATTTAGTTAAGAATCCAGAATTACGTCCAGAAGTAATTAAGAGATTACAATGGGCAGGAAAAGAAGTCGGGAAAATTGGCGGAGTTATAGCAATTGAGACTTCTTTGAGTGCGACTGAAGAGAAAAAACTTTTAGATGAAGTCGGTTCAAAATACATTAAAAGCTCTTTCAATTTTGCAAATGCTTTAGATAATAAAAGAGATATTTCATCCGAATTAAAAATATTAGGAAAGAAATATTTAGCGCAGATTCACGCTTCAAATACCGATCAATTTTGGTTAGAAAATGACAAAGCGATCGACATGCCAAAAATCAAACAAACTTTGGATGAAATGAAATGGAGCGGATGGCTAATTGTAGAGCGTTCTCGCGACGTAACGCAAGTGCATAATGTAAAAGCTAATTACGGAGCAAATGTGGCTTATTTAAAACGCATTTTCCAGAATTAATTTTTAGCCACAGATTAAAAGGATTAAAATGATTTTTTAAATCTGTGAAAATCCTTTTAATCTGTGGCTAAAGAATAAAATCTCACTTTTGTCATTTCGACGAAGGAGAAATCACATTAGAATTTCCGCTAAGTATATCGCCAATCTTTGTCGATTCCCGAGTGTGATTTCTCCTTCGTCGAAATGACAAACTAGATGGGAATTTTTAATGAATAAAATTAAAATACCATGAAATATTTACAATTACTTTTTTTATGTCTTTACGTCTCTTTCGCGACAGCGCAGAACATCACAGTTGTAAGTGATCCGAGTTCGCCTAGAGCAAAGTTTGGAGCAGCCAAATTATCTGAAATGCTTTCTGCAAAAGGATTCAGCGTAACTTCTTCTGATAAATTCAAAAAATCAAAAGATAAAGTAATTGTAATTGGAGAAAAAGGAACCGATTTCTGGAAGAAAAATGCTAAAAGCGCTAAAATCAACGATAGCAAATTAACTAAGAAAGAAGGTTTCCAGATTCGCACTCAAAATAATATAATTTATATTGAAGGAACAGATGCTTCAGGAACTTTGTATGGTGCATTAGAATTAGCAGATAGAATTAAAACTTCAGGTCAGCTTCCATCAGAAATCAATATTGATGATAGTCCAGAAATGGTTTTGAGAGGAGCTTGCATCGGAATGCAGAAACCAGTTTATCTTCCAGGACGTGACGTTTACGAATATCCGTATACGCCAGAAACTTTTCCTTGGTTTTATGATAAAGCACTTTGGATTAAATACTTAGATATGTTGGTAGAAAACCGCATGAACTCTTTGTATTTATGGAACGGACATCCGTTTGCTTCTTTGGTAAAACTAAAAGAATATCCGTTTGCTGTTGAAGTAAGCGACGAAGATTTCAAAAAGAATGAAGAAATCTATAAATTCTTAACCGTTGAAGCAAACAAACGTGGAATCTGGGTAATCCAGATGTTTTACAATATTATTGTTTCTAAACCTTTTGCAGAACATTACAATATTAAAACTCAAGATCGTTCGCGTCCAATTACACCGTTACTTTCAGATTATACCAGAAAATCTATTGCTGCTTTTATCGAAAAATATCCAAACGTAGGTTTAATGGTTTGTTTGGGCGAAGCCATTAATACCGTTGATGATGATGTAGAATGGTTTACCAAAACGATTATTCCGGGTGTTCGTGATGGTTTACAGGCATTAGGAAAAACAGAAGAACCGCCAATTATCCTTCGTTCTCACGATACAGACGGGCCTTTGGTAATGGAAAAATCACTTCCATTATATAAAAACTTATATACAGAAAGCAAATATACAGGAGAATCTTTAACGACTTATACGCCGGGTGGACCTTGGGGAGAAACGCATAAACAATTAAGTGCTTTAAAATCAATTCATATTGAAAATGTTCATATTTTGGCAAACTTAGAGCCTTTCAGATATGGTTCTCCAGATTTTATTCAAAAAACGGTTAAAGCGATGCATAGTGTTCATGGAGCAAATGCGCTACATTTATATCCGCAGGCATCTTATTGGGATTGGCCTTACTCGGCAGATAAAACAAAATCAGGAGAACGTTTATTAGAAATGGATCGTGACTGGATTTGGTACAAAGCTTGGGCAAGATACGCTTGGGACAGTAAAAGAGATCGAAACGAAGAAGTTAAATATTGGGATAATGATTTAGCTGCGAAATTCGGAACAACTCAAGAAGCAGCAAATAACATTCTAAAAGCTTACGAAGAAACTGGAGAGATTGCTCCAAAAACCTTAAGACGTTTCGGAATCACAGAAGGAAATCGTCAGACTTTATTGTTAGGAATGTTTGAAAGTCAGTTGGTGAATCCGTCCAAATGGAGAGTATATCCTGGATTCCACGAATCTTGTGGACCAGCGGGCGAATTGCTTTTAGAATATGCTAAAAAAGAATGGAATAAAGAACCGCATTCTGGTGAACTTCCAACTCAAATTATTGCTGAAATTACAGAACATGGAAGATTAGCTGTTGAAGCAATCGACAAAGCCGAAGCCAGCGTAACCAAAGACAAAGAAGAATTTGCACGTCTTAAAAATGATATGCATGCGTATAAGGCTTTCGCCGATTTTTTCTCAGAAAAAGTAAAAGCCGCTTTATTGGTTTTAAGATACAGTTATTCTAACGATATTGCTGATTTAGACAAAGCAATGCCTCATTTAGAAAAGAGCATTGAGTATTATGAGTTATTGGTAAAACTAACAAAAGATACCTATTACTATGCCAACAGTATGCAAACTGCTCAACGCCGAATCCCAATTGGAGGAGATGACGGAAACAACAAAACTTGGGCAGAATTATTACCGCATTACGAGCGTGAATTGGCTAATTTCAAGAGAAATCTAGAGAAGCTAAAATCTTCAAAAGACGGTAAGATCGAAACCAAAGAAGGAAAACCTTGGAAACCAGCCGAAGTAACTTTTATAGATGAAAAACTGGGAACGTATTTAGTAAAAACTGGAACAAAAGTGTACGGAACAGATATTTCGGAGTTAACTAAAATTGCTCCTGAACTTCAAAACCTAAGAGGATTCTCATTTGTAGAAAACGATCAAAATGAAAAAGGAACACATTTGAAGTTTAGAAACACAAAAGCGGTTAAATTAGTGGTAGGATATTTCAATTCAGATCAGAAGAGATTCTTATTACCACCAAGTTTGGAGACAGATGCAGCAGGAAATGCGCACGGTCAAGCCGAAGTGATTCTGGCAAGTGCCATGAATTTGAAAGATTTGCCACGTGTAAACATTCATACTTATACTTTTCAGCCGGGTGAGAATAAATTAGATTTAGGTAAAGGAAAAGTATTAATTTTAGGTTTCATCGACGCAGATCAAACCATAACACCACGTGATGTTGGGTATATCAATGCAGGAGAAAAAGCAGCTATTGATTGGTTGTTTTATTAGCCTATGCGTTCCTGCAAGGTTTTCAAAACCTTGTAGGTATTATAAATGGACGTTAAAAGTAAACCTACAAGGTTTTGAAAACCTTGCAGGACATAGAAAATATGAATAGAATAGTTTTTTTTATTTTTTGTTTTTTTTCAAGTCTTTGCTTTGTTTGGAGTCAGAGCAAAGATTCGGGGAAGTTTCGTAAAGAAATTTCACTGAATTCGTCTTGGGAAACCGTAATACTGGATAATCTTCCGCTGAAAGAAGAAGATTTTGTAGAAAATCCAAAAACTGATTCCAATTGGCAGCAGGTTAGTGTGCCTCACAATTGGGATCAGTATTATGGTTTCAGAAGAACAAAACATGGAAATTTGCATGGTACTGCTTGGTATAAAAAGACAGTAAAACTCGATAAGAAAGACAGTTTAAAACAACATTTTCTTTATTTTGAAGGTGTAAGTTCTTATGCAACGGTTTGGATAAACGGTAAAAAAGTAGGCGAACACAAAGGCGGAAGAACTACTTTCACTTTAGACATTTCCAAAGCAGTTTCTTTCGATGCAGCAAATATCATTGTAGTAAAAGTAGCGCATCCCTCTTTTATTGCCGATTTGCCTTGGGTTTGCGGTGGCTGTTCTGGCGAATGGGGATTTTCAGAAGGTTCTCAGCCAATGGGAATTTTTAGACCTGTTACTTTAGTTGTTACAAATGATGTGAGAATTCAGCCTTTTGGTGTTCATATTTGGAATGACAAATCGGTTTCAAAACAAAAAGCAATTCTGCATACCACTACAGAAATCAAGAATTACAGCACTTCACAACGAAACTTAATTGTCGAAAATACCCTTTTGGATTCTTCAGGAAAGAAGGTTGCTATCAATAAAAGCGATAACAAAATCAATTCGGGAGAAACAAAGGAAATAGCACAGGCACTTCCTGAGATTCAGAATCCGAAATTATGGTCGCCATCCAATCCGTACTTGTATAAATTGGTGACTTCAATTTATGAAAATGGAAAAATAATCGATCAGTTAACAACTTCGTACGGAATTCGTTGGGTAAGTTGGCCAGTTAGCCGTGACGGAAAAGACAATCGTTTTTTCATAAATGATGAGCCTGTTTTTATAAACGGCGTTTGCGAATACGAGCATTTAATTGGAAAAAGTCATTCGTTTTCAGACGAAATGATTCATTCTAGAATCGAACAAATCAAAGCAGGCGGATTTAATGCTTTTAGAGAAGCGCATCAGCCTCATAATTTATTGTATCAAAAAGAATTAGACGAAAACGGAATCCTGTTTTGGAGTCAGTTTTCAGTACATATTTGGTACGATACGCCTGAGTTTAAAGAAAATTTCAAAACCTTATTACGAGAATGGATTAAGGAACGAAGAAATAGTCCATCTGTTGTCATGTGGGGATTGCAGAATGAAAGTACGATTCCGAAGGAATTTGCAGAAGAATGCACGCAGATTATCCGAGAAATGGATCCGTTATCGGCTTCTCAAAGGATTGTAACAACTTGTAATGGCGGAGAAGGAACCGACTGGAATGTCGTTCAAAACTGGTCGGGAACGTATGGCGGAGATCCGTTAAAATACCATCTGGAAATGACCACTCAGTTATTAAACGGAGAATACGGCGCATGGCGTTCAGCCGATTTGCATACAGAAGGTGAGTTTGACCAAAAAGGAACTTTAAGCGAAAACCGTTTTTCTCAGTTAATGGAAATTAAAGTTAGAGAAGCCGAATCGGTAAAAGATAAAATTGCGGGACAGTTTAATTGGCTTTTTGCTTCGCACGAAAATCCGGGACGAGTGCAGAACGGAGAAGGTTTTAGAGACATTGACAAAGTTGGCCCAGTAAATTACAAAGGACTTTTTACCATTTGGGGCGAGCCTTTGGATGCTTTTTATATGTATCGCGCCAATTATGTTTCGAACAAAACCAATCCGATGGTGTATATCGTTTCGCATACTTGGCCAAGCCGCTGGGAAAAACCTGGAATCAAGAACGGAATCGATATTTATTCCAATTGTGACGAAGTAGAATTGTTTAATGATATCAATAAAGCTTCACTTGGAAAACTAAAAAATCCAGGAATCGGACAGCATTTTCAATTCAATAATGTCAATATTCAGTACAATGTTTTGTATGCTGTTGGCTATGTAAACGGAAAAGCTGTTGCTAAAGATTATATTGTTTTAAATAACCTTCCAAAAGCACCTAATTTAGATGTTTTAACCACCAATAAAGCAGATATTACAAAAGCCAAAAGCGGTTATAATTATATTTACAGAGTAAATTGCGGAGGTTCAGAATTGACAGATTCTGCTGGAAATACGTGGTTTTCCGATACACACAAAAATGGACAAAACAGTTGGGGTTCATTATCTTGGACAGATAATTTTGAAAAACTTCCAGACTTTTTTGCCAGTCAAAGAACCACTTTCGACCCGATAAAGGGAACAAAAGATCCTGAGTTGTTTCAAAGTTTTAGATACGGAGTTGATAAACTGCGTTACGAATTTCCTGCACCAGATGGCGAATATTTAGTAGAATTGTATTTCACAGAACCATGGTACGGAACTGGCGGAGGCTTAGACTGCAAAGGCTGGCGTTTGTTTGATGTTGCCATCAATGATAATGTTGTTTTAAAAGATTTCGATATTTGGGCAGAAGCAGAACATGATAATGCGTTGAAGAAAACATTCAAAGTAAAAAGCATAGATGGAAAAATTGTGATTTCGTTTCCAAATGTAAAAGCTTCACAAGCGATTATTTCTGCGATTGCGATTGCAACAAAAGATATTCATGCAAGACCAGCTTCAGAATCTTTAAAAAACATTCAGAATTTGCTTTTAGATTCTTATGATAAAACCAACAGAATAGCTTCATGGCTGGATATTAATTCAAAACAATATTCTGATTCTGATGTTGTTTTTACCGAATTGCCTTCTGAGGTTTTTGGAGCAGATTATTTACAGTTTTCTTCTCATTCTAAAAATAATGGTTCGTTTACTGCTAAAGAAGAATCGACAGTTTATATTTTAGTTGACGATAAAAAGAAGACATTAAAAGGGCTTTCGGATTATAAAAAAATAGAGGAAAAAGCGAAAAACAACAATGGAATTTCGTTTGATGTTTTCACTAAAAAAGTAAAGAAAGGCGAGAAGGTTCTTTTTGATAATTCGGAAAACATAAACACAATTGCTGTCGTTCCAACTTATGACATGGGAGAAAAAGACGATTCAAGATCTGTTGTAATTATAGAAGCAGAAAAGACAAAAACAACGGGAACAGGAATCGAGAAAGGAAATTTCAAAAAAGCTGATTATATCGAGTTTACAAAAAAGACAAACAACAGCATAGAGTTTGAAGTAAAACCCGGAGTTGCTGGAATTTATTTAATGCGTTTTCGATTTATGAATAAAAATGAAACTCCGATGAAAGTGAAATTCAAAATGGAAGATGCGTACGGAATTTTAATGCGAAATGATACGATTGAGTTTTTTCCATCACCTGAAAAATGGAAGATTTTGAATACAACTTCTGGGGGTTATATTAACGCAGGAACGTATAAAATTACATTGGAAGGTGATGATTTGAAGGGATTAATGCTGGATAATTTCGAATTTCAGTAAATGATGGTTTGCCACAAAGGCACAAAGACGCGAAGATTTGTTAACGAATTTTTATTGTAGAGACGCACCACAGTGCGTCTACGCCCCAATTGTCCATACTGTGTGTTATGCACTGCTGTGCGTCTCTACGTTAAAACGTTGCAATTATAACGTTCAGTTTGTCATCCTGAGGAACGAAGGATCACACTCGAAACTCGACAAAGATTGGAGATTTAGTTTGTGTGGGCTCCGACTTCGCTCAGCCTGACAAAATGGTGTCAAAAAAACGATTAGAATAAAAACATATTTATGATAAAACATAAAAACATATTTCAAAAAATTACAATTGCCTTATTGTTTTCGGTATCCATTTTTGCACAGAAACAAGCCAGAATTGTCGAGGATTTTAATAAAAAATGGAACTTCAAATTGGGAGATTATCCTGAAGCAGTCAATGCTAATTATAATGTGTCAGATTGGAGAGTACTTCAATTGCCACATGATTGGAGTATTGAAGGAGCTTTTGATAAAGATGCGAAAACCAAGCAAGCACAAGGATTTTTACCCGCTGGAAAAGGCTGGTACCGCAAAGTTTTTACTATTCCTGCAAATTGGAAAAACAAAACGGTTTCAATTGAATTTGATGGTGTTTTTAAAAACAGCGAAGTTTTCATTAATGGAAAATCATTAGGAATTCGTCCAAACGGATATATTTCTTTTGGATATGACTTGACGCAATATTTAAACTTTGGAAAATCAAATACGATTGCTGTAAAAGTAGATAACGATGCACAACCCAATTCCAGATGGTACACGGGTTCTGGAATTTACAGAAATGTACGTTTGGTTGCCAGTGAAAAACTGCATGTAGGTAAGTGGGGAACTTTTGTAACAACGCCAGAAGTTTCAGCAGAAAAATCAAAAATACATTTAGAAGTTACGATTGATAATGATAATACTTCTGCTAAAGAATTTAAGCTGGTTACTTCGGTCGTAAATTCTGAGAATAAAGAAGTTGCGAATTATACTTCGACAGAAAAAATTGGTGCTAAAACATCAGAAAAAACGGTTCATGATTTAGAAGTAAAACAGCTAAAATTATGGAGTACAGAGAATCCGTATTTATATAAAGTTATTACAAAATTGTATGAGAAATCGAAATTGGTTGATAATTACGAAACGCCTCTTGGATTTAGATATTTCAATTTTGATTCGGAGAAAGGATTTTCTTTAAACGGAGTTCCAACTAAAATTTATGGAGTTTGTCTGCATCATGATAATGGCGCTTTGGGTGCGGTTGAAAACATTCATGCGGTTAGAAGAAAACTGACTTTGATGAAAGAAATGGGAGCCAACGCTATCAGAATGTCTCATAATCCACATTCTTTGGAAATGATGCAATTGTGTGACGAAATGGGGTTTATTGTTCAGGATGAAGCTTTTGATGTTTGGAAAAAGAAAAAAGTAACCAACGATTACCATAAAGACTGGGATGCCTGGCACAAACAGGATTTAGAAGATTTTATCAAAAGAGATCGCAATCATCCATCGGTTATGATGTGGAGTATTGGTAATGAAATTAGAGAACAGTTTGATTCGACTGGAATTTCGATTACCAGAGAATTGGCTAAAATTGTAAAATCCTTAGACACGACACGTCCAGTAACTTCGGCTTTGACAGAAAATGTAATTGAGAAAAACTTTATTTACCAATCTGGTGCTTTAGATCTTTTGGGATTTAATTACAAACACGAAGATTATAAAGATTTTCCAACGAAATTTAAAGGACAGAAAATATTGGCTTCAGAAAGTGTTTCGGCTTTAGAAACGCGTGGACATTATGATTTTCCTGACGGAATTAAAGCCTGGCCAACCAAACACGGCGCTGCGTTTGATGGAAATGCCGATTGGACGGTTTCGGCTTATGATCAGGTGAAATCGTATTGGGGAGCAACGCACGAAGAAAACTGGAAAACGATCAAAAGTCAGGATTTCATGGCAGGAACTTTTATCTGGACAGGTTTTGATTATATCGGAGAGCCAGATCCGTATCCGTTTCCTGCAAGAAGCTCGTATTTCGGAATTGTTGATTTAGCTGGACTTCCTAAAGATGTGTATTATATGTACCAAAGCGAGTGGTCGAATAAAACGGTTCTGCATATTTTCCCGCATTGGAACTGGAAAAAAGATCAGGAAGTGGAAGTTTGGGCGTATTATAATAATGTCGATGAAGTGGAATTATTCTTAAACGGAAAGTCGTTAGGAAAGAAAGCCAAACAAAATGATGATCTGCATATTTCTTGGAGAGTGAAATTTGAGCATGGAACATTGAAAGCGGTTTCGAAAAAGAACGGAAAAGTAGTTTTAGAAAAAGAAATCCGAACTGCTGGAGAAGCTTCTAAATTGGATTTACAAGCTGATAAAACTTCAATCAAAAATGATACTTATGATTTGGTTTACGTAACCGTTTCGATGACTGATAAAGACGGGAATTTACTCCCAAATGCAATGGATTTAATCAATTTTGAAGTTACAGGCGGAGGAAAATTAGTTGGAGTTGATAATGGTTATCAAGCCAATTTGGATTCTTTTAAAGCGAATTCCTGTAAATTATTTAATGGAAAATGTATTGCTATTATTCAGTCTAGTGGGAAGAAAGAAAATATTCAATTGAAGGCTTCTACAGCTGGTTTACAAGCTTCAACAATTGTAGTTAAGGTGAATTAAATTTAATCTCATAGAATTACAAAGTTTTTAGCTCTGAGAATGAACTTATAGAAAAGAATATTGGATAAAAAAAAGCTCCTTAATTTTTAAGGAGCTTTTTCATTATAAATTATTGCCAGCTTAAAAATACTGTGAATTTGACTTTTTGATTTGGCAAGCTAGAATTATTATATTCTAAATTGATTGTTTCTGGATATGCATTTGCACCTGTCGTATAGTCTGACATTGTAGCATATAGTCTACCTCCAATTTCATTGCCGCCGAATCCTTCAATTTTAACAATTGTAAATTCATATTTTTTAGATAAATCACTAATTACTTTTGGAGTTTGAAGTGTCCATGAAAGTGGTAATTGTGTTTTTGTAATATTTTTAAAAATTTCAGAAGAAGTCTGATCCTTATAAGTTTCATCGTCGACAATATAGAATTGAACATTTCCACTTTCCCATTTATTACCTTCGTAGTCAACAAATGGCATTTCAGTAACTGTAACTTTAGTTATCTTGACACTGGTTGGGACTGGTGCCGCTTTTATTATAATATCTTTTGTTGTAATGGATGTTCCGCCAGGACCGCTTGTAATTAATTTTATTGTATAGTTACCTGCAGAAGTATAAGTATGAGTTGGATTTTTTTCCGTTGAAGAGGCTGTATCTCCAAAATCCCATAAATAATCTGTAGCATTTTCAGATTTGTTTTCAAAAGTAATTGTTGCAGGTGCGGTTGTATTATTTCCTATAAATGAAAAGTTAGCAGTAGGTGCCTCTGCAGTTTCCTCTTTTGGAAAGTTGTCTGATGAACAGCTAGAAAATAATAATAATGATAGTGCAGTAATAAATTGAAATAGATAATTTCTCATGGTAAATTTAAGTAATTAGTTTCTTACAAAGAAAAGGAAAATATTTTATTTAAACTAAAAATATTTTCCTTTTTAAATTAATTTATTTTGATTAAGGTGATGAAGTATTATATAATGGAAATGATTTTTAGTATGTATAATTATGAAAAGAACCTAAAACATTTGGGTTTGCTTTTTTTTATCAAATTAAACCTATATTAGCCTAAATAATATTTAAAAGTCGTAAAATGATTTGTACAATTTATTCGCATCATTTAGGTTTTGAAAGAATAAAAGAAATATTTCTTTCGCACATACCTAAAGGAAGCTTTTTAAACCATCCTGATTTTATTGAATTTGAAGTGAAAGGCGGTATTTTAAGCCCTTCAAAAAAAATAAAAATAGCTTATAGAGAAAGAGCCGAACCATCTTATAAAATTCCGGAAGTTGACGATTCTGATTTAACTGCTAATTTAAAAGGTCTTTACGGACTCGTTAATTCATTGCTGGCAAAAAATGAAAAAATAAAGAATTTATTTCTGCATAAAATACAAACCTTAAATTCTGAGTTTTCAATAATTCAGGAAAAGGGCGAGATTAAAGAACTGAAAGCTATTGTAGAAGAAATTGCAAAAGAGTTTGATGCGATTTTGTTTGCTCAGCCTAATACGAGTATCAGTAAATCAGATTCACAGCATTTTTTAGACAAAGATTTGAATTTAATTATAGACGTAAACGGAAATTGCGAAATCGACGATTTAGGCGTAAGTATCAATTCGGGTTATTTTGATGGTGATCAAAATGAGCTTGATGAAGATCAAATTGAAAGAAAAGCAAAAAACGAAAAAATTCTTGAAAAAGAAAACATAAAAATCAACAGAAATCTGCCTTGTATAGAATCTGAAAGTGAAACTACGCTTAGAAATCCTAAAGACATTGCTCAAAGAGTCAGTGTACTGGCAGTAACAAATTTAGTTGCGTTTAATAGTATTTCTCCGGAAGAAGCCGTTGATTATTTACAGAATTATAAGCTTTGGGATTTTACTACGGATAGAGAAAAAGAGTTTCTTGCCGATCCTACTGATGATAAAAAAATGTATGAAACCTGGAAATGTGAAGGTATCTGTACTTTGATGTGGGCTTTGAATAAGGTTGAAAAACTCGATTTTCCTAATGAGTTTTGTAATTTAGAAAATATCAGTTCTGAGGATTATCCGGTTGGGAAAGATAAAGATCCTAATGAATTTATCAATTCAATACATGCTACACGTTCTAAAAGTGAAATTTTAGATACCGCCGATTTATATTACCGATACAATTGGGCCTGCGTTGATGAAAGGATTAAAGGACGTCAGATTGAAGAAATAAATCCCGGAATTGTTTACGAAAGACAATATGCCCTTAACTGGCTCATAAATTACATGGATCAGGATTGGGATGATGTAACTTGTGATACGTAATTTGAGTTATGAGTTATGGGTTGTCAATTATCAATTGACAACTTATAATTTATATTTAAAATTTCTAGACTTAATAACTTTGCCATTATCAGTTATCATAACGCAGCTGTAATTTGGGAATTTTTGAAGCAAAAGCAGGCCTTCTGTCTGGCCTAAAACCATCATAGAAGTACTTAATCCGTTGGCGGTTTCAGCATCAGGGCCAAAGACCGTTACACTGCACAAACCTGTTGCGGGATATCCGGTTGCAGGATTTATGATGTGAGAATATCGTTTTCCGTTAAAAACAACAAATTTTTCATAACTGCCGGATGTTGTTACCGCACCTTGATTTAAAGGTACAACGGCTAAAACTTTTTCAGGTTTAAACGGATTTGTAATTCCTATTTTCCAGGGCTGCCCGTTGGGTTGTTTTCCCCAGATGCTCATATCTCCCGAACCGTTTATAATTCCGGCTTGAATACCTTTTGCGATCATAATCGCTCGGCATTTATCGGTTGCGTAGCCTTCGCCAAGAGCGCCAAAACCAATTTTCATTCCTTTTAATTTTAGGAAGATTGTCGATTCAACGCTGTCCAGAATAATATTTTTATAGCCCACTTTTTCAACCGATTTTTTTATGGCTTCCGCCGAAGGCATTTCGGTCATTGATCCGTCAAATTTCCAGATTCTGTCCATTGCGGCAAAACTAACGTCAAAACTGCCGTTTGTTATTTCAGAAAATTTTATGGCTCTTTGTGTAAGTTCAAAAACTTCGCGATCGACTTTTATGGGTTTAACTCCAGCATTTTGATTTACTTGTGAAACTTGTGAATCTGGTTTCCAATCGGATATTAAATTTTCAATTCGCGTAATTTCTGTAATTACTTCATTGATATTTTGTTCTGCAGTTAAAGAGTCTTTAGCTACAATACTAATATCAAAACGACCTCCCATAAGCAAAGTCGTTCTTTTTCGTAATATTTGCGAATGCGCTGATAAACAACAGCTAATTGCAAAAACACATAAAACTTTATTTAGAAATAAATTCATAAGCTTATATTAATAATCTATAATTTTTAAACACATCCCGAAGCTTTGGGACTATAGTTTTTCTTTATGTATAAATACGTTTCACTTGTTTCAACAAACATAGCTTAACGGGTATTTCACGCAGATTTTAAAAAGATTTAAGCTGATAAACGCAGATTTTTTATTTAATCTGCTCAAATCTGCAGAATCTGCGTGAAACTTTTTAAGCGACAAACATAATAGCTATGTGTGAAAATCTTGATTTTTTTTCAATCTCTTTTCTTCAGCTTTAAATCTATGTTTCTATGTGTTTAATAATAACTCAAATGTTTAATAGCAATCAGTTAATAACTGCCCGTTATTTTTATAATCTAATAGTGTTTTATTTCCGTTTGCCAAACACAATTCATCGAGAATTGTTTCAACATCTTTTTGCATCGTAAGAGATCCGCAAATCATAATAACGCCGCCTTGTTTCAATAAATCAATAAAAAAAGCAGTATCTCTTTTTATCAAATCCATTACATAAATATGTTCAGCTTCGCGCGATAAAGCTACATGAAAATTATCCAAATGTTCTTTTTGAATCATTATCCCTGCAAACTTTTTATAAGCCTGAAGTGTTGGTGTTTCCATTCTAAATCCGCTGTATAAATGTATTTCTTTCTTAGTCTTATTTTGTTCGATCATTCCTAAGAAGGGGGCAATTCCGGTTCCGTTTGAAATAAAAGCGATTTTTGGTGCTTTATTTGGAAAATGAAAAGCTTTATTATTGATAATTCTGGCTTTTATTGTATCTCCAATTTCTAAATTATTTAGAAACCCTGATCCTAATCCGTTTGGATGCAGTTTTACAACCAACTGTACGTTTCCTGAATGATTTCCAATCGAGTAGAGGCGTTCTCTGGAATCATTTGCAGGGTAAATTGCGAGTAAATCACCTGATGCAAATTTTGTTCTGCTATTGGCGCATAAAGTCAATATAAAAGTATGTTCGGTATCAGAGATTGGTGTTTTATCTAAAACCATTAATTTCTGCAAACCTTTAGGAATGTGATTGTATAAAGATGGAGTAGCGGCTAACGGAATTTCAGCTTTGGCACTCCATAATTTTATCCATTCTACAAATTCTATTGCCGATTTATCATTAACAGTCTGTAAATCTAAAAAACGTTCTGCCCAGCTTTGAGTTTCCAAAAACTGGTCGATTTCAATTGCAAATCCACAGAAATCAGGATATGATTTTGAACCAAAACCAACGACAGAGAATTTAATTTTTTGCTCTTGATTTTGTTTCTGTAAAAGCGTTTTAAATTTAGTTCCGTTAGAAGGTGCGTCTCCCAAACCGTGTGTTGACGAAAAAACAATAATATGCTCTGCTTTCGGGTAAACCGAAAAACTATTTAATTCCGCAATAAAAGCTTTTTTTCCGTGACCGATTAATTGTTTCAAAATGGCATTGGCAAATCTAAAAGAACTTCCATTTTCAGAACCAACTAAAAGAATATATTTGCTTTCATTGGCTTTGAATTTATTTTTAATTCGGCTTGATCTTCTTTTTAAAGTAATCGCAAAGCCTGAATAAATAAAGAAAAGAATATTGATACAGGCAATGGCTAAAATAACCGCCCAAATTCCGTTTATTCTTCCCGTATGAAGGTCAAGGCTTAAAGCAGATAACTGAACGGCAAGCGGTGAACGTTTTTCTGAAATCAAAGTTCCATCAACCTGATTTACTTCTATTTCACGATCTTTAAGTTCAATGATATAATATTCTTCCGGATCATCGGTAAAAGGAAATTCGATTTTTTTTACGTCAGACAGAAGTGTAGTTTTTAAGACCGAAGTTTTTTTGGCTTCCGCCGAAAGTTCTGTTTTTACAGGTTTTGCTTTTTCTTCACCCATAAAAAAGTTGAACCTTTCGAGCGATAAATACGTTCCGGTAAGTGCAATGATGAAAATTGGAATTAAAGCCAGACGCCCTAAAAGCACATGATAGTACTGAGCAAAATATTCTTTTATGATTTTCGAAAAGAAATTACGAATTCCTCGTTGTCTTTTAAGAACAAGTACAAAACCCGAAATGGAAATCAACAATAAACAAAAAGAGATTACGCCCACAAAAAAACGTCCGGTTTCATGAAGAAACAACGAACGATGAAAACCTGTTACCCATTGAATAAATTCGCTCTTTTTTTTAGGATTTCCTAATGTTTTTCCGGTTTTTGGGTCAATGTAAGCATTAACATCATTTCCATCTGCATCAATTGCCTGAAGCGTTACAAATTGATTGTAATCGACACTCAATTCTGTAATTTCTGAGTATTCTTTCTTTACTATTGGCAGTGTTTCTCCCAATGTTATTTTATCAAAATTGGCTGCTTTATACGGAAGTGTTTTTTCCTGTACGGCATCGACTGCCAGAATAATTCCGGTGACAGATGCTAAAAGCAGAAATATCGAAGAAAATAAGGCCAAAGCCAAGTGAGCGTAACGCCAAAAAGAAAGAGTCATTTAGTGTATTCTAGAAATGTAATAAAATGTTTAAAGCTTTGCCAAAATTAAAACTTTGACAAAGCCTGGATTCAAGTTTAAGCAGAAAAAATAATATTCATGCTTATAATGAGGTTAAGAAATAATTACCAAAAATTATATTTTGTTTAGCCTTACGTATTTGATGTAACCTTTTCCGTCTGTTTTGTCAGCAAGGCCTTCTGTTGAAAGCGGAATTTCAAGATCACTTACATAATATTTCTGGTCTTCAACTGCAGACTCAAAACGCAATTTGTAGCCTTTATTAATTTTTGAATCCTCAATTTCTATTGTGGTCACGCTGCGATCGCCGCCAGTAACAGATGCACCTGTTTTGGCACTGATGTCTTCTTTTTTTTGGGCATGGAATTTATTCCATTCTTTCAAAGAGCTGTACCATTTTTTATCGTCACCCATTACATAAAGTGTTTTTTCGTATCCGCCAGTCGGGTTAATAAGCGAAACCACAATATATGCACCTTCTCCCATATAATTTGCCATTTGCAGCATACATTTGTATTTGCTTGATTGTGCATTTGACTGAAAAGAAACAAGGCAGATAAGAGCGATTTTAAGTATAGATTTCATTTTAATTAATTGTGAATTATGAGTTGTGAATTATGAGTTTTGTTTTGGGGTTATAAGTTAAGATATAATTTATAAGTAGTATACAACTCATAACTTAAAAAATGCTATTTTAAAAAATCAATTGAAACGTTGTTTTTTGTAAGCAGTTCATTTTCTTTAGCTAAAGCATAAGCAGTTTCGTCAAACTCAGTGTTGATGTCTTTTTTTGCTCCTGCAGAAATAAGATATTTTAAGACAGCATCATCTTTAGCAACCATTGCAGCTCTGTGTAAAGCTGTTAAACCATCTTTATTTTTAGCATTTATATCTACTTTTAAATCTGTAATTTTTTTAAGAAGTGTGATATCATTTTTCGTAACTGCTAAATGATATAAAGTATTTCCGTCTTTTTGTGCAGCTGCTAAGTTTAATCCTTTGTCCTGAAGTAATTTTGCTTTAGCATCAAAAGGATCAGCAGTAGTTCCTTTTCCGGCTGGTTTATATGATTGAACCAGATAAACTCCTAAATTATTTCCGTCTTTGTCTTTTACATTTACATCAGCACCTTTGCCTAAAAGTAAAGCTGCAGCTTCTGGAGTTCCTGATCGTACTGCGTTTGTCAAGGCCGATTCTCCTTTTAAGTTTTGGGTATTTATGTTTTTTACTGCAGGAAGTAAAATTTCTAAAACTGTAGTTTCTTTGGCTGCAGCTGCTGCCATTAAAGGCGTATTTCCTTCTTTATCAGCTTTATTAGCATCGGTACCTTTACTTAAAAAATATTTAACGATTTCAGCCTGATTTGGTTTGCCTGCTAAAATGTGCAATACATTTTGTCCGGCTTTATTTTGTGCCGTTGGTTTCAGCTTTACTTCTTCAACTAAAAATTTATACGTTTCAATTGTATTAGTTTCTCTACGGTTACCCTGAGCTGCAGTAAAAAGAGCATTATCATTTGGTTTTATTCCTTTTTCAAGAAGTTTTTTCAAGAAAGGAATGTTTCCAGATCTTGCTGCATATGTAAAAGCAGTATTTCCGTCATTGTCTACATCTTTAAGTGATAATCCTTTTGAAGTAAAATATTCAGCAGCTTTTAAATCTTTATCAGAAGGAATTGCCAAAAGTAATAAGTTAGCACCGTTTGCATATTTTTTCTTTGGGTCGATTCCGGCTTTAAAAAAGGCATCATACAAAGCAGGATTTGATTGTCCGTTTGAAGCTGCAAAATCTACAGGAGTTGTACCGTGGCTGTCTTCAAACTTAACATCAGAACCTTTTCCAATTAAATATTCTACCAATTCAGTATTTCCTTTGTAAGCGGCCCAGTGTAAATATATACGATTATCGTGTGTTAATTTAGTAATTGAGTTTCCGGGCTGGTCAATTAAAAATTTGATAGTTTCATTTGGAGCATCGTTATTGATTGCCAGTGTAGTAACATCAAAAGCATTTATGTTGGCTTCAGCAGGATTGTTTCCTTTTGCTATTTCTGCTTTAACAGTTTCAACATTAGGAGACGTTTTCCAAAATGACGGTTCTAAAAGTGTATTTTTTTGCTGTGCACTAACAAATAAAGTTGCTGCAAATGCTAAAGAAATAAAAAGATTCTTTTTCATATTATGTTATGTTGTTTATTGGAGTTTTAGTTCCAAAAATTATTGATGAGACAATTGTCTATTTAGAATAAATCAAAATAATAGCAAATGTAAAGATTAATATTTTTATAGCAAGTTTTATTGCTTTTAAAAATTTAATTCTAATGATTTTTTTATTTAAATCCTGTATTGACAGCTATCTTCTTATGGAACAACTATTTTTTAAACCGTAAGACTGCAGTTTTATATTTTGGTTTAATTAGTGTTTAATGTTTTTTATTGTTTTTAAATTTAAAATGCTTAAAATTAAGTGTTTATAATTTGTGTAAGTAGAACGATTTTTAAAAATCTGTTTTTCTTTTTTACTAAAAACGGATTCTTTTAAGACGAGATTTGACGTTTACATTTGCTTAAAATTGGATCAAAAAAGTCCAAAATTGAACTTTGTATGTTGATAACTGTTTTTTCTTTTTTGGGATTTTTTTCTTTTTTTATGTTGACAACTTTATTTAGATTCAGTTTAAATAACTGGTATGTGGGCAACTACGAAAAATTATGTGCCTGTTAATAAATTGTTTTTTAATGGTTTTCGACCCAGTTTTCCCCTGTTGATAATTGCTCGGATTTTTAACATCAAAACCTAGACAAAAGAAGAATGGCGGGTTAATTTTACATATATAGAAAAAGCAGTAATTCCCACCTCAAATCCTGTAGTTTTCTATTCTTACTTAGTCACCGTTAAATACTATATATATGTCTATATTTGATAAAAGAGTCAATTATAAACCTTTTGAATACCCGGAGGTTTTACAATTTACAGAAGCGATAAATAAAGCGTATTGGGTTCATACAGAAGTTGATTTTACTGCTGATACTCAGGATTTTCATGCTCATTTAACAACTGCAGAAAAAACTGCCGTAAAGAACAGTCTGTTGGCAATTGCTCAGATTGAGGTAGCTGTAAAAAGCTTTTGGGGAAATATCTATGAACACTTTCCAAAACCTGAATTTAATGGTTTAGGTACCACTTTTGCAGAGTGTGAATTCAGACATTCTGAAGCCTATTCGCGTCTTCTTGAAGTATTAGGTTATAACGATGAATTTGAAAAACTTCTTAACGTGCCTGTTATTCGCAGACGTGTAGATTATCTTTCAAATGTTTTAAAAGATACTCGCTCTCAGGACAATCGTAAATATATGGTTTCATTGATTTTGTTTAGTATCCTGATCGAAAATGTTTCACTTTTCAGTCAGTTTGCTATTCTGCTTTCTTTTACAAGATTTAAAGGCTATATGAAAAATGTAAGCAATATTATTGCCTGGACTTCTATCGACGAACAGATTCATGCTAATGGCGGAATTTACATCATCAATAAAATCAGAGAAGAATTCCCGGATTATTTTGATGCTGATACTTTAGAATTAGTAAGAGAAACGGTTAAGGATTCTATTGCAGTCGAATCAGACATATTAGACTGGATATTTGAAGAAGGTGAAATCGAAAGTATCAAAAAAGGTGATTTGGTTAATTTTATGAAATTCAGAATTGACGAAAGTTTAAAACAAATTGGTATTCCAACAATTTTCAATGTTAATATTGAAGATTACAAAGCTTTGGCCTGGTTTGAAGAAGAAGTTTTTGCGAACAGTCTCGATGATTTCTTTGCAAAACGTCCTGTAGAATATACCAAACATGATAAAAGTATTACGGCAAACGACCTTTTTTAAAAGAAAAACAGTATGAGTACAATAGATACAAATGAAGTAAATAGTCTTCCGCAAAATGAAGCAGGAACCAAAATGTGGTGGAAGAACTCTGAAAGCGAGCAAATTTTAAATCGCGGTTATCTTTTAAAAGGTGAAACGGTAGAAGGTGCAATTGACAGAATTTGTACTGCAGCTGCAAGAAGATTGTATAAACCGGAATTAAAAGAATCTTTTGTAGAAATGATCGAACGCGGCTGGATGAGTATCAGCTCTCCGGTTTGGGCTAATATGGGAACCGAAAGAGGTTTGCCTATTTCTTGTTTTAACGTACATGTTCCAGATAAAATTGAAGGAATTACACATAAACTGGGCGAAGTTATCATGCAGACTAAAATAGGCGGTGGAACATCGGGTTATTTTGGGGAATTACGTGAGCGCGGAAGTGCCGTAACGGATAACGGAAAAAGCAGCGGAGCCGTAAGTTTCATGAGGCTTTTTGATACGGCTATGGATACGATTTCGCAGGGCGGTGTGCGTCGCGGTGCATTTGCTGCATATTTAGATATCGATCATCCGGATATTGAAGAGTTTTTGAAAATTAAAAGTATTGGAAATCCAATCCAGAATTTGTTTACCGGAATTTGTGTTCCTGATTACTGGATGCAGGAAATGATTGACGGAGATAATGATAAAAGACAAATTTGGGCAAAAGTTTTAGAAAGCCGCCAGCAAAAAGGGCTTCCTTATATCTTTTTTAGTGATAATGTAAATAAAAGCAAGCCACAGGTTTATAAAGATCAAAATCTAAGAATCAACGCAAGTAATTTATGCAGTGAAATTATGCTTCCGTCAACTCAGGACGAATCGTTCATTTGTTGCTTATCGTCAATGAATTTGGAGCTTTATGAAGAATGGAAAGATACAGAAGCGGTAAAACTGGCCATCTTTTTCCTTGATGCTGTATTACAGGAATTCATCGAAAAAACAGAAGGAAACTATTATCTTTCTGCTGCGAACAAATTTGCTAAAAGACATCGTGCATTAGGTTTAGGCGTTTTAGGATGGCATTCTTATCTGCAAAAAAATATGATTCCGTTTGAAGGAATGGAAGCTAAATTGAAAACGACAGAAATTTTCAAACATATAAGTAATAAAGCGGATAAAGCTACTCAGGAATTAGCCAGAATTTATGGTGAACCGGAATTGTTAAAAGGTTATGGAAGACGTAATACGACAACGATGGCAATTGCACCAACAACTTCGTCTTCGGCAATTTTAGGACAGACTTCTCCGGGAATTGAACCTTTTAGCAGTAATTATTATAAGGCTGGTTTGAGTAAAGGTAATTTTATGCGTAAAAACAAATACCTTAAAAAATTACTGGAAGATAAAGGTTTGGATAATGAAGAAGTCTGGAGAGAAATTATGCTGAACGGTGGAAGTGTTCAGCATATGTCTCAGCTTTCTCAAATTGAAAAGGATGTTTTTAAAACGTTTAAAGAAATCAGTCAGCTTGAAATTATACAGCAAGCAGCTATTCGTCAGAAATTTGTAGATCAGGGACAAAGTTTGAATCTTAATATTCCGGCCGAACTGCCAATTAAGGAAGTAAACCGTTTAATGATCGAAGCCTGGCAGTTAGGCGTAAAAAGTTTGTATTACCAAAGAAGCCAAAGTGTTTCTAAAGAATTGGTAACAAGTTTAGTTACCTGCAGCAGCTGCGAATCGTAAAAGATAAAAAAGCCGAATCTTATTTTGAACTGCCCCCAAAAAGTTAGACACTATTTGGGGCTTTTTTTATGTGTTTAAATTAAAGATGTATACCAATAAATTAGGCATTCTTTTTATTGAGAATTTAATTTAGTTCTCATAAAATCTTAATTTAGCAACCAGAAATTATCATCCAAAACAAATAAATACCCGCAGTAAATGGAAAATATTACAGTAATTATAATGTTACTTTTTGGCGTAGCTTTTCTTAGTTTAATAAGTAAAAGGTATAATTTTCCAATTCCTATTGTACTGGTGCTTTGCGGTGTAATTATCAGTGTCGTACCAGGACTGCCGGTTATTGCGCTGAATCCTGAAATTGTTTTTATTGTATTTTTGCCGCCTCTCTTGTATCACGCAGCATGGCATACAAGCTGGTCTGATTTTAAACAGACGATCCGCCCGATAACTTTAGCAGCCGTTGGCTTGGTTTTTTTTACTACAGGACTGGTTGCTGTTGTTGCACACTGGCTTATAGATGATATTTCCTGGCCGTTAGCTTTTTTACTTGGCGCTATTGTTTCGCCTCCTGATGCAGTTTCTGCGACGTCAATTACTAAAGGTTTAGGTCTTCATCCAAGATTAATTGCAATTCTTGAAGGAGAGAGTTTGGTAAATGATGCCAGCGGTCTTGTGGCGTATAAATATGCTTTAACTGCAATTACAGCAGGAAATTTCGTTTTGTGGCAGGCTGGATTAAACTTTGTTTTGATGTCGGTTTTGGGAATTGCAATAGGTCTGGCTGTTGGTTTTATAATGTATTATATTCATAAAAGATTTGTTTGCGATGACATTATTGAGGTAACACTTACGTTATTGACGCCATTTTCGTCTTATCTGATTGCCGAACATTTTCATGGCTCGGGAGTTTTGGCAGTAGTAGCTACCGGACTTTTTTTGGCTGCAAGATCAGGTACTATTTTTTCTCATGAAAGCCGCATCATGTCTTATACAATATGGGATGTTTTAAGTAATATTCTTAATGGTTTAATCTTCATTTTAATTGGATTACAGCTCCGGCAGATTATTGAAGGAATCAGTAATTATTCAGGAGATTTGTTATTTATCTGGGGTGCCGTGATTAGTATTGTTGTGATTATAGTTCGTTTTTTGTGGGTAATTCCGGCAACGATGATTCCGAGAATGCTCAGTAAAAAAATTCGAATGAAAGAAGAATTTGATTATCGAAACATGATTATTTTTGGATGGTCGGGAATGCGCGGTGTAGTTTCTATGGCAGCGGCTCTGGCACTTCCGTTAATGCTGAATAAAACTGAAGAATTTCCGCTTCGTAACCTGATTATTTATTTGGTTTTTTGTGTGATTCTTTCCACTTTGGTTATTCAGGGACTTACGCTTCCGTGGCTTATTAAAAAGCTTAAAATTGAGCGTTATTCTATTTTGGCTGAAGAATATGATATTCGAAATATTATTGTTTCTGAAACTATTGCGCATATCGAAGATAATTTTTCGCTGCTGGATGATGAATTACTGCATAATATTAAAAGTAAATATGAAGTAAAATTTAATCGTTTGCAGAAGACCGAACTTCCGGCGAATTTTTTTGGAAATGGTAAAGTATTTGGAAATGAAATTTTTAATGATTTTACCAAAATTCAAATTGATCTTTTGAATGTAGAACGAAGCAAACTCGAAGTTATGCATAAAGCGGGTTCAGTAAACGAGGAGATTTTCCGCAAAATAGAAAAAGAACTTGATCTTGAAGAAACCCGGCTTTGGATGGAAATGTATGAGGAATAAAATTTTCAGGCTTTAAAAATCAAATTTTTAAGGGTTTTATACTTATTTCTTTGATTCATATAAATGATAGCTGTAATTATGTAATGGTTTTGATATTCAGAAAGTTAAATTTGAAATATTAAAACGAATGCAAACAGAAAAAGTATAATTATGAAAACGCTATTAAAAACTAAAACTGCAATGCTGGTACTGTTAACGGGATTAGCATTTTCATGCAAGAAGAACGAGACTAAAACTGAGTCTCCAGATCATGCAGATTCGACTAAAACGATTATTGATACGGTAGGGCCAGATATTGACACAACTGTAACAGACACAGTTAGAGCTGTTAAAACTGATACTATTAAAAAGTAGAATTGAATATTATAAATGAAAAAAAACTGTAAGGGAAAAAATCTTTTACAGGTTCTCGTTATTTATAATGGTTATAAAGTTTTTTTATATTCAAAACTGTATTTTTGGTCATAAAAAAAATTAATTTATGAAAACTACTAATTTTATTAAATTTTTCTCTTTTGCTTTATTGACATTGTGTATTGCAAGCTGCAGTATTCATCATTCACATTCATCATCAGGAAAAATTCCTCCTGGACAGGCCAAAAAAATGTCAGGAAGTAAAAGTGCAAAAGCTTACGCTCCGGGTCAGCAAAAGAAGTAAGGATAATTGTTCTGGATTTAGACCTTTATAAAGCAAAAAAAGAGGCTGTCTCAAAAGTGAGGCAGCTTTTTTTGTGGCATAAAAAAAGGAAAGCTTTCGCTTTCCTAATTCTTGCAATTTGATTAAATTGCGGTGTGTGTATAGCTTCAAAAGTAGTCTTT
>NZ_JAJQXA010000016.1 GCF_021245985.1 Flavobacterium soyae
CTTTAAAGACTACTTTTGAAGCTATACACACACCGCAATTTAATCAAATTGCAAGAATTAGGAAAGCGAAAGCTTTCCTTTTTTTATGCCACAAAAAAAGCTGCCTCACTTTTGAGACAGCCTCTTCTTTTTTAGTTTAAGAAAGAGCCGTTTAATCAGCAAATTATTTTAATTTTGGTATCTTAAAATAAAAAAATGAGCAAAGAACTTCAACTCAAAGCCTTCGAAAGATTATTAATTATCATGGATGAACTTCGTGAGCAGTGCCCATGGGATAAAAAACAGACATTGCAGACATTAAGGCATTTAACGATTGAAGAAACTTACGAGTTAGGCGATGCCATTTTGGACAATGATTTAAATGAAGTAAAAAAAGAACTTGGAGATTTACTGCTTCATATTGTTTTTTATGCTAAAATAGGCTCAGAAACCAACGATTTTGACATTGCCGATGTCTGCAACGAAATCTGCGATAAATTAATTCACCGTCATCCACATATTTATTCTGATACTGTTGTAAAAGATGAAGAAGAAGTAAAACAAAACTGGGAAAAACTAAAACTTAAAGAAGGTAAGAAATCAGTTTTAGAAGGAGTTCCGAGAAGTTTACCGGCATTAGTAAAAGCAAGCCGAATTCAGGATAAAGTAAAAGGAGTGGGTTTTGACTGGGAAGAACCGCATCAGGTTTGGGACAAAGTTCAGGAAGAACTAAACGAATTGCAGGTTGAAGTTGAAGCAGGTGATCAGGACAAAATTGAAGCCGAATTTGGAGATGTTTTATTCTCGATGATCAACTATGCCAGATTTTTAAATGTTAACCCGGAAGATGCTTTAGAACGTACAAATAAAAAATTTATTAAGCGTTTTCAATATTTAGAAAGTAAAGCAGGCGAGTTAGGAAAACCTTTAATGGATATGACTCTGGCTGAAATGGATGTTTTTTGGAACGAAGCTAAAAAACAGTAATTTATTCTGCCATTCGTTTTAATGCTTTTATATTTTTAAGCATTATTTTTTTACCCACTAATTCAATCAATTCCAGTTTATTAAAGTCAGATAATAAGCGGATGCAGCTTTCAGTTGCTGTTCCAATTATTCCCGCAAGTTCTTCTCTGGTAAGCTGTACTTTTAGGGTTTTATCTGCATTTTCTCCAAACTCATTATGCAAATGCAATAAAGTTTCTGCCAAACGCTGTTTTACCGTTTTTTGTACTAAGGCAATTTTATCATTTTCAGATTCTTTCAAATCTTCACATACAGACTGCATCAAATTTAAAGAAAACTGATTGTTGTTGTTAAAGAAATGGATGATTTCAGATTTTGGAATAAAACAAACTTCCATGTCAGCAATTGCTTTTGCAGATAAATTTGCAGGCTCATTGCTAATCATCGAACGCTGTCCTAAAAGTTCTCCGGATTTTACAAGTTTAACGATTTGATCTTTTCCGTTGGCGCTTAATTTAGAAAGTTTTCCAACTCCGTCCTTAACGCAGAAAACACCGTTAGTAACTTCGCCCTCTTCAAAAATAGCTTCGCCTTTTTTAATTGTGTAGGTGGTTTTGCTATTAGCCAATTTTACAACTTCATCTTTATTCAGGGCTTTTAAAGAAGAAAGCTGACGAACAATACATTGATCACATTTATTCATAGCAGGAGTAATTTGGTGTAAAATTAACCAATTCTTGTGGTTTAAAAGTACTTTTACGGCTAAAAATGCGTAGAAAAAGGTATTATTTAGATTTGATAAATTATTTTATTACTTTAGGATTAGATTTCATTATAACATGATAAATGTCATAGTTATAGTTACCGCTTTTATTGAATTTTGCAAATTAAAAAACAAATTATGAGCGAGCAGAGTTGTTTTCATTGCGGGCTGACTATTCCTAAAAATGAAGAAATCAATTTTGATGAAAAAAAGTTTTGTTGTACAGGCTGTAAAACAGTTTATGAAATTTTTAGTCTAAATGATTTAACCTGCTATTATGATTTCGAAAAATCGCCAGGTGCTACTCCTCAAGATATTCAGGGCAAATATGACTTTTTAGACAACGAAGCAATTTTAGCTAAAGTTCTCGAATTTCAGGAAGCAAATACTTCAATAGTTTCATTAAATATTCCGCATATTCACTGCAGTTCATGTATCTGGATTCTTGAAAACCTAAATCGTTTACAGCCCGGAATCAGCACCTCACAAGTTAATTTCCCCGAAAAAAAGGTTCGAATCACCTTCAATTCAGAAACCGTTTCTCTAAAATCAATTGTATACTTATTAAGTTCTATAGGTTACGAGCCTTATATTAGTTTAGAAAATTACGAAACAGGTAAAAATAAAGTAGACAGAAGTTTGACTTATAAAGTAGGCGTTGCTTTTTTCTGTTTCGGAAATATTATGCTGCTTTCATTTCCTGAATATTTCGAAATCAAAGAATTCTGGTTAGACAGCTATAAACCGTTTTTTAGAATTTTAATTTTTCTTTTAGCATTACCAAGTTTTTTATATTCTGCAAGTGGTTATTACGTTTCGGCTTATCACAGTATACGAACCAGAATGTTAAATATTGATATTCCTATAGCTTTAGGAATTATTGTAATGTTCATCCGTAGTACTTATGATATGCTGATGGATCACGGACCGGGATTTTTTGACAGTTTGGCCAGTTTGGTTTTCTTTATGCTGCTGGGGAAAATGTTTCAAACAAAAACCTATAGTTTTTTAAGTTTCGAAAGAGATTTCAAATCCTATTTTCCAATTGCGGTAACGAGGATCAATGCAGATTTTTCTGAAGAAAGCGTACCTATTTATGATGTTCTAAAAGGAAACAGATTGCTGATCCGAAATCAGGAATTAATTCCGGTAGACGGAATTTTAATGAGCGAAAAGGCCGAAATTGATTATAGTTTTGTTACCGGAGAAGCTGTCCCAATCACAAAAAAATCAGGAGACAAAATATTCGCCGGCGGAAAACAAATAGGTAAAGTTATAGAAATGGAAGTTTTACATTCCGTTTCTCAAAGTTATCTGACTCAATTATGGAGTAACGAAATTTTCCAGAAAAAAGTAGAGCAAAAACACAAAACGATTACAGATGCTTTAAGTCGTTATTTTACACCAATTTTACTGCTTATTGCCTTTGCAGGGTTTGGTTACTGGATATTTATCGATGCTAATATTGCCTTTAATGTTTTTACAGCAGTATTAATTGTCGCGTGTCCTTGCGCGCTGGCACTTACGGCCCCGTTTACTTTTGGAAATATTCTCAGAATAATGGGAAAACAAAAAATGTATCTGAAAAATGCTTTAGTAATCGAACAATTAGCTAAAGTTGACACTATTGTTTTTGATAAAACCGGAACCATTACAACCAATAAAAAATCTAATATTTTATATGAAGGAATTGATTTTTCTGATGAAAATTTGCAATTAATAAAAAATGTGCTTCGAGGTTCAAATCATCCTTTAAGCAGGATGCTGTATGACTTTTTACCGGAATATGAAAGAATAAAAATTGATGATTTTCAGGAAATTACCGGAAAAGGAATTTTGGCTTTCGCCGAAGAAAAAGAAGTAAAAATAGGTTCTTCATCATTTGTTGAAAGCGAGGTTTTAGACTCTTCAGAAATAGAACGAACCTCACTTCATATTAAAATCGACAATATATATTATGGAAAATTTATCTTCCAAAATCAATATCGCGAAGGGCTTGAAAAATTGTTTGAAACACTTAGCAGAGAATATAATATAAAAGTACTTTCTGGGGATAATGATGGCGAAAGAGAAAATCTCGAAGCTATTTTGCCTAAAAATACCGAACTGGTTTTTAACCAAAAGCCAGAACAGAAATTAGAATTTATCAAGAAACTGCAGGAAACAGGAAAAAATGTTATGATGGTAGGTGATGGCCTAAATGATGCGGGGGCTCTTGCACAAAGCAACGTTGGTGTTTCTGTATCCGAAAATGTAAATGTATTTTCTCCCGCCTGCGATGCAATTCTCGACGCAGGTGAATTTTCACGATTAAACTACTTCTTAAAACTCTCTCATAAATCTATCCTGATTATCAAAATGAGTTTTGGTCTGTCACTTCTTTATAATATTGTAGGACTTACGTTTGCCGTTACCGGAAACCTGCTCCCTTTAGTTGCTGCAATCATTATGCCTTTAAGCACTATTACGATTGTAAGCTTCGTTACTTTTATGTCTAATTATTTAAGTTGTAAGAATTTAGACTGATTTTAAACGATTGTAAGATTATTTTTCTTATTTTTAACATTCTTCTACAACTATGATAATTATCATATTTTAAAAGCCAATCACCTAGTAATTTTGTTAACATAAATTTACGGTATGAGTGTTATTTATCTTTTAATTTCAGTAAGTATTTTCGTAGCAATCTGTTTCTTTATTGCCTTTATTGTTGCTGTAAAATCAGGGCAATACGATGATGATTATACGCCCTCGGTCAGAATTCTTTTTGACGACGAGACCAAAATTACATCCCAAAATAATAATTCACCAATCGAAGAAAAACAAGTATAAATTATGGAAATGGAACAGTTTTATTACGACAACAAAATTGTAAAAAAATTCATTTACGCCACCATTCTATTTGGAGTTGTGGGTATGTTAGTGGGGCTGACCCTGGCGGTTATGTACCTTTTTCCCAATATTACAGATGGGATTTCATGGCTTAGTTATGGTCGTTTAAGGCCTTTACACACAAATGCCGTTATTTTTGCCTTTGTTGGGAATGCTTTTTTTGCAGGGATGTATTATTCAATGCAGCGATTGCTGAAAGCCAGAATGTTTAGCGACTTTTTAAGTAATCTGCATTTTTGGGGCTGGCAGTTAATCATTGTCGCCGCAGCCATCACATTGCCATTAGGATATACTTCTTCGAAGGAATATGCAGAACTTGAATGGCCTATTGATATTGCTATAGCGTTAATTTGGGTTGTCATGGGAATCAATATGATAGGAACCATGCTGCGTCGTAGAGAGCGCCATTTATATGTAGCAATTTGGTTTTATTTGGCAACATTTGTAACAGTTGCCGTATTGCATATTTTCAATAATATTGAAATTCCTGTTTCAGGATTAAAAAGTTACTCTGTATACGCTGGTGTTCAGGATGCATTGGTACAATGGTGGTACGGACATAATGCAGTTGCATTTTTCTTAACTACGCCATTTTTAGGATTGATGTATTACTTCGTTCCTAAAATTGCAAATCGTCCTATTTACTCTTATAGATTATCTATTATTCACTTTTGGTCTTTAATTTTTATCTATATCTGGGCAGGGCCGCACCACTTATTATATTCAGCTTTACCAAACTGGGCTCAAAATTTAGGTGTTGCATTTTCAGTAATGCTTATTGCCCCGTCTTGGGGAGGTATGATCAACGGACTATTAACATTAAGAGGTGCGTGGGATAAAGTTCGTGAAGAACCGGTTTTAAAATTCTTTGTTGTAGCGATTACAGGTTACGGAATGGCGACTTTTGAAGGACCAATGTTATCTCTGAAAAATGTAAATGCTATTGCGCACTATACAGACTGGATCGTTGCACACGTACACGTTGGTGCATTAGCTTGGAACGGATTTATGTCGTTTGCCATTATTTACTGGTTGATTCCACGAATGACAAAAACAGCATTATTCTCTAAAAAATTAGCAAATTTCCATTTCTGGATTGGTACTCTTGGTATTATTGTGTATACAATTCCATTATACGTTGCAGGTTTTCAACAAGCATCAATGTGGAAACAATTTAACCCAGACGGAACTTTAACGTACGGAAACTTCCTTGAAACTGTAACTGCAATTATGCCAATGTATTGGATGAGAGCAATAGGAGGTAGTTTGTACTTAATAGGAATGCTGACATTGGTTTACAATATTATCATGACAGTTAGAGCTGGTGAAACAATCGAAGATGAATTAGCACAAGCTCCGGCATTACAAAAAATAAGCAGTAATAGATTAAGTGGAGAAAAATTCCATTCATGGTTAGAAAGAAAACCAATTCAGTTAACCATTTTGGCTACAATTGCCATTTTAATTGGAGGTGTTATTCAGATCGTACCAACGATTATGGTAAAATCAAATATTCCGACTATTTCAAGTGTAAAGCCATATACACCATTGGAGCTTGAAGGACGTGATTTATATATTAGAGAAGGATGTGTAGGCTGTCACTCACAATCAGTTCGTCCGTTTAGAAGTGAGGTTGAACGTTATGGACCTCAGTCAAAAGCTGGAGAATTTGTTTACGATCATCCATTTTTGTGGGGATCAAAACGTACAGGTCCGGACTTGTTAAGAGTAGGAGGTAAGTACAATGACAACTGGCATTTTAACCATATGTGGAATCCGCAAAGTACATCTGCAGGATCAATTATGCCGGGTTACAAATGGTTATTTGATAATAAGCCTTTAGATATCTCATTGACTCAAAAGAAAATGAACGCAATGATTTCACTTGGAGTTCCTTACTCGTCAGAAGATGTTGCAAATGCACAAAGAACATTGAGAGAACAGGCAGTTAAAATAGAGAAAAGCCTTGAAAATGATCCTGACTTTGTAAAAAGTTATGAAGACAGCCGTAAAAAAGCTGCCGCAAAAGGTGAAAAATTCATTCCGATGAATGAAAGAGAAATTGTTGCTTTGATTGCATATATTCAAAGACTTGGTACTGATATTAAAGTAAAAGAAACTTCTAAATAACAGCATTATGTTTGAACAGATAAAACACAATATGGAAACGATATCGGGTGTAGAAATTTACCCGATACTTTCCCTCTTGATTTTCTTTTTCTTTTTCGTAGGATTGGGCATTTGGGTGTTTTCTTATAAAAAAGATAAAATTCAGGAAATGAGTAATATACCCTTAGAAGAAGGGCAAGTTATAATCTCAAAAGATAGATAAAAATGAAAAAGTTTTTCCCAGTATATGTTAGAGTACCGTTAATTTTCTTCATTGTATTTGCTTTGATGGAATATTTTATTGATTCAGGCGACAGACCTGCTTTTGTAAAATACCCAATGGTATCAGTTTTTTTATTTGTCTTTCTGTTTATTTTGATTGCAATCGAAATTACACTTAGTGCTGTAAATAAAGTGATGTATCAATTAATGTCACCAGAAGAAAAGGCAAAATTAGATTATGAGAATAGTTTAAGTCTTCAGGAAAGCACTTGGTTCAAAGAATTAATGCACAAGCTTACTAAGACAGAACCAATGTCTAAAGAAGCAGATTTATTGATGGACCATGATTATGACGGCATCAAAGAGCTTGATAATAATTTACCGCCGTGGTGGGTTTATTTATTCTATATCTGTATCATTTTTGGAGTAATCTATGTAGTTCGTTATGATGTATTAGGAGCTGATGATCAGGAAATGGAACTTAAAAAAGAAATGGCACAAGCTAAAATTGATGTCGAAGAATATTTAAAAACAGCTCCGGATTTAATGGATGAAAAAACGGTTGTTTTACTGACTGATGATGCAAGTTTGGCTGCAGGAAAAGAAATTTTCGCAATGAATTGTGCCGCTTGTCACAGAGCAGACGGAGGAGGACAAATTGGACCTAACTTAACAGATGATCATTGGATTTTAGGTGGAGGAATTAAAAATGTATTTCATACTATTACCAACGGTGGACGAGATGGAAAAGGGATGGTTTCGTGGAAAACAAATGGTATGAAACCAAAAGAAATTCAAAAAGTGGCGAGTTATATTTTATCATTGCAAGGATCGAATCCAAAAGATCCTAAAGCACCGGAAGGAGATGTTTGGGTAGATGAAAGTACTCCTAAAACAGATGCCGCTGCAGATACAAAAAAAGATACCACACAAGTTAAAAAATAATTAGAATATCATGTCAAATTTACCAGACGAAGCTTTTAGAGATACCATTGGAACTATAGATGAAGGTGGTAAAAGAAAATTTATTTTTCCGAAGAAACCGTCTGGTAAATTTTATGATTACCGCAAAATTGTCAGTTATGTTTTATTGGCAATTTTGATAATAAATCCGTTTATAAAAGTAAACGGAAACCAGTTTATGATGTTCAATATCATTGAACGTCGTTTTAATATCTTCGGCTTTCCTTTTTGGCCCCAAGATTTTTACCTCTTTGTAATTTCAATGCTTATTGGCGTTGTCTTTGTACTTTTATTTACAGTTGTTTTTGGCCGAATATTTTGCGGATGGATTTGTCCGCAGACCATTTTTCTTGAATTGGTTTTTCGCCGAATCGAATATTGGATTGATGGCGATCGTGGTTCACAATCCCGTTTAGCAAGACAGGAATGGAATGCTGAAAAAATCAGAAAAAGATTGACTAAATGGACGATTTTCTTTTTAATCTCTTTTGGAATTGCCAATGTTTTTCTGGCTTATTTAGTGGGAAGTGATTCTTTACTATTAATGGTTGAACAAGGGCCAATTCAGCAGGCAAGTAATTTTATTGCACTACTTATTTTTACCGGAGTTTTCTATTTTGTTTTTGTCTGGTTCCGCGAACAGGTTTGTATCATAGCCTGCCCATACGGGAGACTGCAGGGCGTTCTTTTAGACAACAAATCTATCAACGTTACGTATGATTTTGTGAGAGGAGAAAAAGAAGAAGGAAGGGCAAAATTCAATAAAAAAGAAGACAGAGCATTAACTGGGAAAGGAGATTGTATTGATTGCCTTCAATGTGTTCATGTTTGCCCAATGGGAATTGACATTAGAAACGGAACTCAGTTAGAGTGTACAAATTGCACCGCTTGTATTGACGAATGTGATCATATAATGGAAAGTGTAGGATTGCCGAAAGGTCTTATTCGTTATGCATCAGAAGATGAAATCGTTAAAAAAGAACCTTTTAAGTTTACTGCCAGAATGAAAGGTTACAGTGCAGTTCTTTTTATTTTAATGGGTATTTTTGTTGGGATGTTGTTTTTAAGAACAGATGTTCAGGCCGTTATTCTGCGTTTACCCGGACAGCTTTTTCAACATAAAGGAGATAAAATAAGTAATGTTTATACCTATAAAATTGTCAACAAAACCATGAAAGATTATAATGATATTCATTTTGAATTAATCGATCAAAAAGGTGAAATTAACAATGTAGGGAAAGAGCATTTTAAAGTGGCAAAAGAAGCTATTTCGCAAGGAACTTTATTTATAGAAATAGACGAAGTTTTACTGGAGAGTGACAAAACCAATGTGAAAATTGGTGTGTATAATGGCAAAGAATTACTCGAAACCACCACAACAAATTTCTTAGGGCCGCGAAGTTTTAATTAAAATATACAGTATCATGAAAATTAATTGGGGAACCGGAATTGTCATTGCATTTGCTTTGTTTATGACTTTTATATTATACTTTGTTTTTGAAGTACAGTCAAATAGTAAGTACGACAATGATTTGGTTGTAGAAGAGTATTACAAACACGATACGCATTTTCAAGAGGAAATGGCCAGAATTCAAAATGCGCATGATTTACAGCATAAACCTTCAGTAAAGTTTGAAGAAGATGGTGTAAAGGTTACTTTTCCCGCTGCTTTTGAAAGTGATAAAATAAAGGGAAACATTTTGTTGTACCGACCTTCAAACAAAAAATTTGATTTTAATACTGAAATAGCTTTGACTAATTCTTCACTATTAATTCCGCATAAAAAACTAATCAAAGGTCGCTGGGATGTTAATATGGAATGGCAGTATGAGGGTAAAAAATACTTAACAAAAGAAGTTATCTACGTAAATTGATTTAGTCTTTTTTTGCAGGAAGTTTAGCCCCTACGGGACAATAGAGTACTCGAGCATTTCTTTTTTACCGATATTTTATCTCTACGAGATATGCTTGAATAATATCTGTCAAAGGAAAAAGATCGGTAATTAATTTCAATAAAATCTCCTCCATTTGAGGCAAATGATTAGCAAAATATGATAATTAATTACGATAAAATATGCTCCGTTAGGAGCAAAATATCAGTAGAAAAAAAGCATATCGAAAGGAAAATGTCCCATAGGGACTACACGTTAATATTGATTTAACTTTTTGGGCAAAATGTTTACTCTCTACGGACATCAAAATATTTGCATATTACTTTTTACCGATATATAATCTCTACGATATATGTTCCGTTAGGAACATCTCATTGGTAGAAAAAAATATAAAATTCCACAAAAAAGTGTCCCGTAGGGACACATGATAACCAAAAATTTGACAATAAAAAATAAATAAAAATGTTATTTTCAGCATTCATATTAGGTCTTATCAGTAGTCTGCATTGTGTTGGCATGTGCGGACCAATTGCTATGATGCTTCCTGTTGATCATCAAAACGAAGCTAAAAAAGTAACGCAGATTATCACTTATCATTTAGGAAGATTAACTGCTTACTCAACGATTGGTTTAATCTTCGGATTATTGGGAAGAGGATTTTTCTTAGCAGGAATGCAGCAAAACATGTCAATTTTTATTGGTATTGCCATGATTCTAATTGTTTTGATACCAGAAAAAATATTCGCTAAATACAATTTTTCAAAGCCCGTTTATAAAGTAATTTCCAATATAAAATCAAGCTTAGGAAGTCAGTTTAAAAAGAAAAGCTATACATCTCTTTTTACAATTGGCCTGTTAAATGGATTCCTGCCATGCGGAATGGTTTATGTTGCTTTATTTGGAGCAATTGCCATGCAGAGTGCCGGTTTTGGTGTTTTGTATATGTTATTGTACGGATTAGGAACTATTCCGTTAATGACAGTTGTAGTTTACGTCAACTCATTATTAAAATTACCGTTTCGAAATAAAATTCAAAAAGCAATTCCTTATGTTGCTGTAATTATTGGAGTATTATTTATTCTGAGAGGCTTAGGTTTAGGAATTCCCTATTTATCTCCTTCAAATATGAGTTTGTTTGTTCAGGGAACTCCTAATTGTCATTAAACCGTCATCGAAAACAAATTAGTTTCCGGTGATTTTCTTTTTAAATGTAAATCAAAAGCCATACAAATATTGCGGACAAATGGTCTTCCGGCTTCTGTAATTTTGATTTTATTTTCTTCAATTACAATTAATTGATCGTTTTCTATTTCTTTTAAAGCCATTAAAACTTGAGGTAATTCTTTGAAATATAAAGAATCATTACTCCAGGAAGTTTCAAGATCGCAGGTCAAATTTAGAATGTGTTTTCTAATGATAAGATCTTCTTCATTCAAAATATGGCCTTTTACAACCGGAAGCTGGTTCCATTCTAATAACTGATAATAATCTTCGAGATTTTTAGTGTTTTGTGCAAACCCGTACCAGCTGTCACTAATTGAAGAAACTCCTAAACCAATCATAAGTTGTGTTTTTGAAGCACTGTACCCCATAAAATTTCGATGCATTTTTTTGTTGTGAGCAGCATGAAATAAACTGTCTGAAGATAAAGCAAAATGATCCATGCCAATTTCATGATAACCATTAACAGAAAGTAACTGTTTGCCTATTTCATAAAGCTGTCTCTTTTCGGCATCTTTTGGAAGATTTTCATCGTTGAACCCACGTTGTCCGTTTCCTTTAATCCATGGCACATGAGCATAGCTGTAAAAAGCCAGTCGATCTGGTTTTAAGGAATTTGTTTTCTCAACAGTATCAACAACATCATCTAAAGTTTGGAAAGGTAATCCGAATATAATATCATGTCCGATAGATTTATAACCAATTTCTTTAGCCCAAAAAGTAACCTTGGCAACATTATGAAAAGGCTGAATACGATTAATTGCTTTCTGTACTTTTTCTGAATAATCCTGAACGCCAAAACTCACCCGGCGAAAGCCCAAATCATATAATTTTTTAAGTTGTTCGTAAGTCGTATTATTAGGATGTCCTTCAAAACTAAATTCGTGATTTTCAGCTTTATTTGCGAAGCTAAAAATACCATTAATAAGATGTTCTAAGTTATTGGTTGAAAAAAAAGTAGGCGTTCCTCCACCTAAATGGATTTCTTTAATAAGAGGTTTTTCTGGCAGTAATCTGCAGTACAAACTCCATTCTTTCAAAAGTGCCTGAATGTATTTTTCTTCGACAGAATGATTTTTTGTAATTCGTTTGTTGCATCCGCAAAAGGTACACATACTTTCGCAAAAAGGAAGATGAATATAGAGACTAATTCCGTTTTTTGAATTGCTTTCAGCAAATGCTTTTTGAAAAGATGTTTTCCATTCTTCAACTGTAAAAGCAGTTTCATTCCAATAAGGAACTGTAGGATAACTCGTGTATCTTGGGCCAGGCACATTGTATTTCTGGGTCAATGAAATTTTCATAAAGACGGATTTAGTTTACATCAAAATTACTATTTGAACGACAGACATAAAATGACAAATATCATGTATGAGACAAAAAAAGAGGCTCTTTATGAGCCTCTTTCTACTGAATTAAATAACTAACACTAAATAGAATCCTGAATGATTTTAAGCCATTTTTTGGCAAACATATGATCTTGATACGCACTTATTTGTTTGATGCGGTCATCATCAAAATCATAGAATGGAACTGTAATTTTATTAGAAGTTTCTCTTTCCAGAAATTCATAATCAATTTTTACAATTCTATTTGAGTTTCCTTCTGTAGTTAAAACTAATTTGCAAGATGAAACAGTTCTCAAATCGACATAAGTTGATTCTTGTTGGTTTGGATTGAAATTCATCAAAATAAATTTTCTGTTTTTTTGATCGATTGTTAATGTTTTATTGCTTTGAGATTCAGTCAAATCAAATTCCTGAGGATTGTTTGGGTTGTATTTCTTTTTGATGTCTAAAATTTTTGTTTTGTTTGCTGTGCTCGATCGTGCTGAAAAATATATCGGAATGGCTACTATGACCGCAATCACAATACCAATTATGGTTACACTTGTTTCCATGTTTGTTTTTTTTAATTTGGTAAATAATATGAAATAGTAAACAGTTTCAGGATAGAAACGGTTTAATTACTGGTGAAGAATTGTTTCTTCAGGTTAAAATTTCAAAGTTTAATTACCAGAAAAAATGGAAGGCGTAGAGCATTAATGAGATTTTTTTGCTCTGTGCAGGAAATGGGTTGGTAAAGTTAAAGGCAGTTTTTATTATTTTATACTGCGGAATAACAATAAGTAACGAATCAAACCATTTAATTGATGCAGTATGATCTGTTTTAATATTTGCAGCAAAATGATAGCTTGCCTGAGGCTGAATAAATGCTGAAGAATCTGCAGTTTGTTTAGAAAAATTGGTATCTGTTTTTTGGCTTTCCGTTTTTTGCACAGGAAGTTCGTTTGCCTGAGCGGCAAAAAGACCTATAATCAAAAGTGATACAAAAAGTATGGTTTTACGAATCCAATTCATGGCGGCGAATTTAGTTCATAAAACACAATAAATAAAATTTTAAGTGCTAATTACTTCTTAAAAATGGCTTTATTATTTTATCCTCAACTATTAAAAGTTGAGGATAAAATATTTTTATTGCTGCATTTTAAAATAATAGTCGGCAGAATGTTTTCCTCCTCCGTAAAATAAGAAGAAGATGCAAATGAGTAAAACTACAATTGCAAGAATTAAGCTTTCAGAATGCATGTGTCCCATAAAGTTTACGAGAACAGCTCCAAATAGTATTGGTAATTGAGCTGCAATTGCCCAGCGGGTAAGTAGCCCAAAAACAATCATTATGCCTCCAATCATGTGTGCCGGTGCAATATAATGCAGAAGAAACATTCCGCCTCCGAACCGATCAATTGGAGAAATTAAATCATGTAAATACTGAACGTTTGTTACAAAAGAAACTCCTTTCATAAATAGAAAAACACCCAATATTATACGTACTAAATCTACTGGTAAATAAGTATGGGCGTTTGCCCACTTATTTAAGCTTTTGACATTTTCCATGATACTACGTGATTAAAAATTATATATAAAGTTAATAATTTTTTAATGATATATTTAATTTAAGTATCTGAAAATAAGTTTTTTACTATTTATTTAACACGTTATCTGTTTTAGTGAAATATTAAACCTGAATTACACCCAGATTAAACGGTTTTTGTATAGGAGCGTGGTTGGCAGCCTCGATTCCCATTGAAATCCATTTGCGGGTATCCAGCGGATCAATAATCGCATCTGTCCATAATCTTGATGCAGCATAATAAGGCGAAGTCTGTTCGTCGTAACGTGCTTTTATTTTGTTGAATAATTCTGTTTTTTTGGCTTCGTCAACAACTTCTCCTTTTGCTTTAAGTGAAGAAGCTTCGATTTGCGCTAAAACTTTAGCAGCTTGTGTTCCGCCCATAACGGCAAGTTCTGCACTTGGCCAGGCAAATATTAATCTTGGATCATAGGCTTTTCCGCACATGGCGTAATTTCCTGCTCCATATGAATTACCCACAATTACAGTAAATTTTGGCACAACAGAATTACTTACCGCATTTACCATTTTGGCACCATCTTTAATAATACCGCCATGTTCTGATTTTGAACCAACCATAAATCCGGTAACGTCTTGTAAAAATACCAACGGAATTTTCTTTTGGTTGCAATTTGCAATAAAACGGGTTGCTTTATCGGCGCTGTCAGAATAAATTACACCGCCAAACTGCATTTCGCCTTTTTTTGTTTTCACCACTTTACGCTGATTAGCTATAATACCAACTGCCCAGCCGTCAATTCTAGCATAACCCGTAATTAATGATTGACCGTAACCGTCTTTATAAGCTTCAAATTCTGAATTATCAACCAAACGATTGATGATTTCCATCATATCGTATTGTTCGTTTCTTGCTTTTGGTAAAATTCCGTAAATATCATTTTGGTCTAAAGCAGGTTTTTCAGCTTTAATTCGACTATAGCCGGCTTTATCAAAATCACCAATTTTATCAACAATATTTTTGATTTTGTCTAAAGCATCTTTATCATCTTTGGCTTTATAATCAGTCACTCCCGAAATTTCGCAGTGTGTTGTTGCGCCGCCCAAAGTTTCATTATCAATCGTTTCGCCAATTGCAGCTTTGACTAAATAACTCCCTGCAAGGAAAATGCTTCCTGTTTTGTCTACAATTAAAGCTTCATCGCTCATAATTGGCAGATAAGCACCTCCGGCAACACAGCTTCCCATAACGGCAGCGATTTGCGTGATTCCCATACTGCTCATTTGAGCGTTATTTCTAAAGATTCGGCCGAAATGTTCTTTATCGGGAAAAATTTCATCCTGCATTGGCAGATAAACTCCGGCGCTGTCTACCAAATAAATAATAGGAAGTTTGTTTTCGATTGCAATTTCCTGAGCACGCAGGTTTTTTTTAGCTGTAATAGGAAACCAGGCACCAGCTTTTACAGTAGCATCATTGGCAACTACAACACATTGTTTCCCTTTTATGTATCCTATTTTAATAACAACTCCACCAGAAGGACATCCGCCATGATCAGTGTACATTCCTTCTCCGGCAAAACCGCCAATTTCAATATTTTCTGAATTTTCGTCTAACAAATAAGCGATACGCTCACGAGCCGTCATTTTTCCTTCGGCATGTAGTTTTTCAATTCGTTTTTCGCCGCCGCCTAGTTTTACTTTGGCAAATTTTTGTTTTAGTTCTGAAAGTAATAGTTTATTGTGATCTTCGTTTTTATTGAAGTTTAAATCCATGATATAATATTGATTTTACAAAATAGTGTTGGCTAATTTACAAAATCCATTGAAATAAACCGATTGCTTTGTGAATTAAGAAAAAGTTTATAATTCTGGTTTTTTATTTAAACACATAGAAACATAGGATTTATAGTTTAAAGAAGGGAGTAAAAAGAAACTAGTTTCTAACACATAGCCTAACTATGTTTATTTAAACAAGTGAAACGCCTTTTTGAGCGTACAAAATCTATGCTTCTATGTGTTAAATATATTAAGAATTATAGATTAATTTATTTTTTAGGAGTGCAAACCATTCGTTTTAGCATCGCCCATTGTTTTAAAGCATCACGAGCTTCAACAGCCGGATAACCCAGCATTGTTTTTCCTGCAGGGACGTCTCCGGTAACACCAGATCCAGCACCAATTACAGCTCCGTCTCCAATAGTGGTATGATCTTTTATAGAGGCACTTCCGCCAATAATAACACCATTTCCTAAAGTTACAGAACCTGCTAAACCACTGTTTCCTGCCATAATACAGAATCGGCCTAATTTACTGTTATGTCCAATTTGAACTAAATTATCAATTTTACATCCGTCTCCCAAAACTGTCGAACTAAATTTTCCACGGTCAACACAAGAATTTGCTCCAATTTCAACTCCGTTGCCAATGATTACATTCCCAATTTGTGGAATTTTAACTAAACCTTTTTCAGTACAAGGTCGAAAACCAAAACCATCAGCACCAATTGTTGCGTTTGGGTGAATAATACAATCACTTCCAATATGGCAACGCTCACGAACAACTGTTCCTGACCAAAGAATGGTATTTTTTCCAATGGTACATTCATCCAGAATAGTAACATTTGGATAAATTACTGCATTGGCACCAATTTCAACTTTTGGCCCAATATAACAGCCGGCACCAATTTTAGCACCTTCGCCAATAATTGCTGTTTCGTCTATAGTAGCAGTTCTATGGATGTTATTATGAAAAATTGGAGCAGGCGGAGCAAAAAGTGCCAGAATTTGCGACATGGCCAAATCGGCATTTTTTACTTTTATAAAAGCGCGGTTTTCTCCAGGTTCAATCGAAATGTCTTCGTTGACAACAGCAATTGATGCATTTGATGTCGACCAGTATTTTTCATATTTTTTGTTTCCTATAAACGAAATTTCTGAAGTTGTAGCTTTTTCTAATTGCTCTGTTGCGGTAATGCTCTGCGAAGTTGTGCCGTAAATTACGCCATTAATTACTTCATTAATTTCTTGAATTGAATAGGATCTCATTGACAATTTTTAATCGACTAAGGGTTAATTTTTGCCAAATAAAATAAATTAGATTTTAATTACCTAATATTTTTTTTGCATTTCTTAATAAATATTTAAAATAGAAGTATAAATATTACAAAATTAACATTTTAAATATTAAATTTTTGCGTGTTTTTTAATAAATTGATTTGTGAAGATTATGTTTTTAGGCGAATTATCTTAAAAATTACTTTCGATAAAATAAATTATTTTATTGGTAAGCAGTAACTTACATTTGTTTTGTTAAGTTATTCAGATAAAAAAAGCGATTCACTTTTAAAAGGAATCGCTTCATGAATTTATTCTTTAATTTTTGATAATGAAACAGCATTAATGCAGTATCGTAAACCACTTGGCGGCGGCCCGTCAGGAAAAACATGACCTAAATGCGCATCGCACACATTGCATACAACCTCAACGCGAATCATTCCGTATGATTTGTCGGCATGATAACCAATCGCATTTTCTTTAATAGGCTGCGTAAATGATGGCCAGCCAGTTCCGGATTCAAATTTTTCGCCTGCATCAAAAAGAACGGTTCCACAGCATTTACACTCATAAATACCGGGATCAAATAAACTGCATAATTCAGAACTAAAAGATCTTTCGGTTCCTTTTAAACGTGTTACCTGATATTCTTCCGGAGTTAAAAGCTGTTTCCATTCTTCTTCTGTTTTCTCCACTCTTTTTTCAGGAGCCGGATTTCCTTTATTTGTAAAATGAATTACATCTGCCCATTTTATCATGATCTTTTCTTTTTAGTTTGAGGTTTCATGTTTCACGTTTCAAGTTTACTGTAAACTGAGACTGAATACTAAAAACTGAACACTGTGACTTATTCCTCCTCTTTTTGTCCCATCATCATTAAATAGGCTTTTAAGAAGGCATCTATATTTCCGTTCATTACACCATCAACATCACTGGTTTCATAACCTGTACGAACGTCTTTAACTAATTTATAAGGCTGCATTACATAATTACGAATCTGCGAACCCCATTCAATTTTCATTTTTCCGGCTTCGATATCGGCACGCTGTGCTTGTTGTTTCTTTAATTCAATTTCATATAATTGAGAACGAAGCATCTGCATAGCACGCTGTCTGTTATCTTGCTGAGATCTCGTTTCAGAACACTGAATCTGGATTCCGGTTGGTTTGTGAACTAATTGTACTTTCGTCTCCACTTTATTTACGTTCTGTCCTCCGGCACCACTCGAACGAGAGGTTGTAATTTCGATATCAGCTGGATTAATGTCAATTTCGATACTGTCATCAACAAGCGGATAAACATAAACAGATACAAATGAAGTATGACGTTTGGCATTACTGTCAAAAGGAGATATTCTAACCAAACGGTGAACGCCATTTTCTCCTTTTAAGTATCCAAAGGAATAATCGCCTTCAAACTCTAAAGTTACGGTTTTAATACCGGCAACATCACCTTCCTGAAAGTTAAGTTCTTTTATTTTATATCCATAACTTTCTCCCCACATCATGTACATACGCATCAGCATTCCTGCCCAGTCACAGCTTTCTGTTCCGCCGGCTCCGGCAGTAATCTGAACCACTGCACTTAAACTATCGCCTTCGTCAGAAAGCATGTTTTTGAATTCGATGTTTTCTATATGAGATTGAGTTATGGTGTATTGTTCATCTAACTCCTCTGTCGAAAGTTCTCCTTCTTTATAAAAATCATAAGCCAGCTGTAGTTCATCTGTAAGACCTACAGCTTTATCATAATCTTCAATCCATTTTTTCTTGTTTCGAAGATTTTTTACAATATTTTCGGCTTCTTTTGGATTGTTCCAAAAATCTGGTGCAAAAGTTTTTTCTTCTTCGTTTGCGATTTCGATTAGCTTGGCATCAACGTCAAAGATACCTCCTCAACGCACCAAGGCGCTCCACAATACCTTTTACTTGTTCGGCTGTTGTCATAAATTAATAACTTGTTTTTTTAGATGTTTTTTGTTGATATTACATTAGGCTGGGTAAAAAAAACTAATGTGTAATTTCGTTCTGCAAAAATAAGATTTAGTTTTTAGAATTCAGCATTAAATTGTTGTGCAAAAAGTACAAACCCTAAAAGACTTTTTTTAGCAGACACAATTGTTTCTTAAAGCAAGAAATCAATTTTCGAATTATTAATGCTAGTTTTATATGTTTTTTATAAATATTACGTTAATTTGGTTCTAAGTAATTCACAAGTTAAAATTTATTAAAACTTGGGATTAATAACAAACAGTAATATGTAATTTTGCTGTCCAAAAAAGATATAGTTTTTATATGGAAATAAATTTAATTAGCGATACCATTACCAAACCTTCATACGAGATGCTGCAGTATATGTTTAACGCTCAGGTTGGAGACGACGTATACAAACAAGATCCTACGGTTATCGAATTAGAGACAAGAATAGCCGATTTTTTTGGTATGGAAGCTGGACTTTTTTTTCCGTCGGGAACTATGGCGAATCAAACTGCAATAAAACTGCATACACAGCCCGGTGAACAATTAATTGCCGATAAATATGCTCACGTTTTTCATTATGAAGGGGGTGGAGTTTCCTTTAACAGCGGCGTTTCGTGCTGTTTGCTGGATGGAGATCGGGGAATGATAAATGCGGTACAGGTGGCAGCAGCGATTAATGATCCTGAATTTTATCATAGTCCGCTGACGAGTTTGGTTTGTGTTGAAAATACGACCAATAAAGGCGGCGGAGCTTGTTATGAATTAGAAGATTTAAGAGAAATAAAAAAAGTCTGTGATGCTAATAATTTGAAGTTTCATTTGGATGGAGCCAGAATTTGGAACGCATTGGTTGCCAAAAGACAAAACCCGAAGGAATTTGGGGCCATTTTCGATACTATTTCGGTTTGTTTATCAAAAGGTTTAGGCGCGCCAATTGGTTCCGTTTTATTGGGAAGCAAAGCAGATATTCACCGAGCATTAAGAATCAGAAAAATACTAGGCGGCGGAATGCGTCAGGTGGGTTATTTAGCCGCAGCGGGATTATACGCACTGGCTAACAATATTGAACGTCTTGCAGAAGATCATCGCAGAGCAAAAGAAATAGGGGCAATTTTAAGTACAAAATCCTGGATTGCATCTGTAGAACCCGTAGAAACAAATATTTTGATTTTTTCATTGGCCGAAGGTTATAGTGATCAGCTTTTGATTGAAAAATTAAAACAAAAAAATATTTTAATAAGTTCCTTAGGACATAACAAACTAAGAATCGTTACCCATTTAGATTATAAAGAAGTAATGCATACGTATGTTTTAGAGATGTTTTCGAAGATTTAGGAAAGAGGGACAAAGGTTCAGAGTTACAAAGAGACAAAGGTTTTCTTTGTCGTACCTAAAAAAAGGAGACTGTCTCAAAAGTCGAGACAACCTCTTTTTTATTCGGATACCTATCGGAGAAATTTCCCATTTACGCGATTCTCAACAGCTTGATTTTACTTTTGAGACAGCCTCCTTTTTTTTTAACCTTTGTCTCTTTGTAACTCTGAACCTTTGTCTCTTTATTTAAACAAATTATCCATTCCCGGAATCATCGGCATATCCATTTTTGCTACAGCATCAAGTTCACTTTCGTTTACGCTTGTAGCTCTTTCGATGGCTTTGTTTAGTGTTACAATTAAATAATCTTCCAGTTGTTCTTTATCTTCTAAAAGAGAATCATCAACAGAGATTGATTTTATTTTTCTATTGGCAGTAATTGTAATTTTTAATAATCCGTCAGCGCTTTGTTCGTCAATTAAAACAGTGTCAAGGCGTTTCTTTGTATCTTCAATTTTCTGCTGGGTTTCTTTAAGTTTCCCCATCATTCCCATTAAATCCATTTTTTGTTGATTTTTAAATTATTTCAGACAAAATTAGTATATTGCTTTATTAAATCAATAGAATATTTTATGAAAAAATTAATTTTGTTCTGTTGCGTTTGTACTACTTTTGCTCCTTCGTATTTAAAAACAAATGCTCAATCAATGCAAGAAAATATACAAGCTCCAAAGGCTAAGGAAATTCCAAAAACATTAAAAAAACACAAAGAAACCCGAATCGATAATTATTTTTGGCTGAATGACAGAGAAAACCCAGAAGTTATTGATTATCTGAATAAAGAAAACGAATATTACCAAAAAATGACAGTTCATACAAAAGGTTTTCAGGAATCTTTGTATGAAGAAATGAAAGGAAGAATTAAAGAAGATGATTCATCAGTTCCTTATTTCTACAACGGATATTTTTATATTACACGTTTTGAAACAGGACAGGATTATCCAATTTTTTCAAGAAAAAAAGGAAGCCTTTCAGCAGAAGAAGAAATTTTGTTCAACTGTAACGAATTGGCAAAAAGCCATGCTTATTTTAAATTAGGAGGGTTGAGTATAAGCCCTGATAATAAATTTGCCAGTTTTGGAACTGATATTGTTGGAAGAAGGATTTATACCATTCAAATTAAGAATCTTGAAACAGGAGAAATTCTATCAGATAAAATCGAAAATGCAACAGGAGGATCTGTCTGGGCAAATGATAATAAAACTATTTTTTATACCAAACAGGATGAAGTAACTTTAAGAGCTGACAAGATTTTCAGACATAAATTAAACACAGATTCTAAAAATGATGTTTTAGTTTATGACGAAATAGATGATACTTTTAATGTTTCGATAAGTAAAGAAAAATCAAAGAAATATATTGTAATTGGTTCATCGAGTACTTTAACCACAGAATACAGAATACTAAATTCAGATAATCCGGATGGAGAATTTGAGGTATTTCAGCCCCGTGTTCGTGGTTTAGAATACAGCATTTCTCATTATGAAGATTCATTTTATATCTTAACTAATAAAGACAAAGCAACCAATTTCAAGCTGATGAAAACGCCTGAAAATAAAACGGGCAAAAAAAACTGGGTTGATGTTATTCCGCATAGGGAAGATGTTTTGTTGGAAGAGATCGAGATATTTAAAAACTTTTTAGTTATAGAAGAACGCTCGAATGGTTTAAATCATATCCGAATTATGCCTTGGAATGATGAGCCGGATTATTACCTGCCTTTTGGAAGCGAAACATACAATGCTTTTACTACAACAAATATTGATTTCGATACCGATATTCTGCGTTACAGCTATCAATCGCTTGCCACGCCGTCATCTGTAATTGATTTTAATATGAAAACTAAAACCAAAGTAATCTTAAAAGAACAACAGGTTTTAGGCGGAAAATTTGATAAAGAAAATTATGTCGAAGAACGAGTTTGGGCAACAGCAAGAGACGGTGTAAGAGTGCCAATTTCGATGATTTATAAAAAAGGAATGCAGAAAAATGGTAAAAATCCCTTACTTCTTTATGCTTATGGTTCATACGGAATTACAATGGATACTTATTTTTCTTCGACAAGGCTCTCGTTGCTAGACCGTGGTTTTGTCTATGCAATTGCCCATATTAGAGGTGGAGAAGATTTAGGAAGACAATGGTATGAAGACGGGAAACTGTTAAAAAAGAAAAATACCTTTACAGATTTCATCGATTGCTCTAAATTTGTAATAGACGAAAAATATACTTCGCCAGAACATCTTTATGCTGAAGGTGGATCTGCAGGAGGACTTTTAATGGGGGTGATCGTAAATGAAGCACCAGAGTTGTACAACGGTGTTATAGCGCAAGTACCATTTGTAGATGTTATTACAACAATGCTGGATGATAGTATTCCGCTTACAACCGGAGAGTATGACGAATGGGGAAACCCAAACAATAAAAAGTATTACGATTATATGTTGTCGTATTCACCTTATGACAACGTAAAAGCACAAAAATATCCTAATATGTATGTGTCTACAGGATTGCATGATTCTCAAGTACAATACTGGGAACCAGCTAAATGGGTGGCTAAATTAAGAGATTTAAAGACAAATAATAATCAATTGTTTTTAGATACGAATATGGATGCCGGACATGGCGGGGCTTCAGGACGTTTCGAAGCTTTAAAAGATTTAGCAAAAGAATTTAGTTTTTTATTAGATTTAGAAAAAATTAAAAGCTAATTAGATTTTTTTTGTTAAATTTGCAACCTGTCAAGGTGCTTAAAAAATACCTTTGATTAACTATTTTTTTATGAAAGAAGAAATAAACGCTTATAATAATGTTTTAGAATTAATAGGTAATACCCCGCTTATTAAACTAAATAAAATCACCGAAGAGTTAGAAGGAAATTTCTACGCAAAGGTAGAAGCTTTTAATCCAGGTCATTCCTCAAAAGATAGAATAGCGTTATATATTATTGAAGAAGCCGAAAGAAAAGGAATATTATCACCAGGCGATACCATTATAGAAACTACATCAGGTAATACAGGTTTTAGTTTAGCAATGGTAAGCATTATAAAAGGTTACAATTGTATTTTGGCCGTGAGTTCAAAATCATCCAAGGATAAAATTGACATGCTGCGAAGCTTAGGTGCAAAAGTTTATGTCTGTCCGGCTCACGTTTCTGCAGATGATGAAAGATCATACTACAATGTAGCAAAACGATTACACGAAGAAACAAAGGGTTCAGTTTATATCAATCAATATTTCAATCAGCTAAATATTGATGCCCATTACAATACTACTGGTCCCGAAATTTGGGAACAAACAAAAGGACAAATCACACATCTTATTGCTTGCAGCGGAACCGGAGGAACAATTTCCGGAACAGCAAAATTCTTAAAAGAGCAAAATCCAAATATTAGAATCTTAGGAGTAGATGCTTTTGGATCAGTATTGAAAAAATACCACGAAACAAGAGAATTTGATAATAAAGAAATTTATCCATATCGTATTGAAGGTTTAGGTAAAAATTTAATTCCTTCGGCAACAGATTTTGATATCATCGATAAGTTTATGAAAGTTACCGATGAAGAAAGTGCCCATTCAGCAAGAGAAATCACTCGTAAAGAAGGTTTATTTGTTGGATATACATCTGGAGCAGTAATGCAGGCAATTAAACAGTATGCAGAAGAAGGAGAGTTTACAAAAGACAGCAACATTATTGCAATCTTCCCTGATCACGGTTCACGTTATATGAGTAAAGTATTTAGTGATGAGTGGATGAACGAACAAGGATTCTTTGACAGTGTTAATGAAGAAGAAACTCAAAAAATTGAATTTGTAAAATAATAACTATTTTTAAAAATATTAAACTCCATTCGTTCTGCGAATGGAGTTTTTTTATGTGAACTTTTACGTTATTTAAAGATTCAGTATAATAGGATAATATTACTTTGAAACATAAAATTCCTAAATGTTAATTATTTTGTTTTGTTTGAATATACCGTATTTATACGTAAGATATTTTAATTGTAATTGAGGTTAATTTATAATTTTAAGAATTGTTTTAGTAGTATAATTAAAACTAATTTTATGTAAAAAATCATCAGTTTTGGTTATTTTAACGATTATTTAGGTATGTTAACGAAAAAATTTCCGACGAAAAACATAATAGTATAGTTTAGCTCTGTATAAATGAAACACTTTATTTATAACCCTAAATTCTGCTATTATGAAAAAATTTCTACTCTCAGTAATGTTTGTAAGTTGTTTAAATGCGACTGCTCAAAATCCAATTCAGGAGTTTAATTTCAATGGGACTTTAAATAATGAATCTAATACAATTTCTTTTATGGGAACAAATGATTTTGTACCCGATAGATCTGGAGCTGCCGGAAATGCTCAAAGATTAAATAATAAAGCACTGGAAGCCGTTGTAGATGATCTGCCGCAAGGCAATAAAGCGAGAACTGTTAGCATTTGGATTAAATTTAATGATATAGCATCGGCAAATTATATCTGGGGTTATGGTTCAGCCTATAATGCTCAATATTTTGGTTTGCTGCAGCAGTCGACAGTCTCTTCTAATTCAGATTTAAGTCTGGCTGGCTGGGGCGCTGCAAATGATCTTATTGTTTCGACTCCAATAGCAAAAGGTGTTTGGTATCAATATACGATAACTTTTGATGGAACAGTTTCTAAAATGTACCGTAACGGAGAGTTGTTAAAATACATAAGCGGTTTAAAACGTTCTACAAAAGGTACTATTTTTAGATTAGGTGAAATAAATACAACAGTTGGTATAAATGCTGATGTGGATGATTTAAAAATCTATGATGTAGCTTTGACTGATGAACAGGCAGCGGAGTCTTATAATAGTTCTAAACCTTTAATAGTTGCTGCAGAAATTACAGCAGCTCCTAAAGCAAAAGGTGCTGCCATAAAATCTAAAACTGCGGCAAAAACTACATCAAGCAATATAATTGTAAGTAAAGATGTAAATATGGGAAGCAAAAATATAGAAGTGTATTCGCAAGGACAAAAAGTAGTAGGGGATAATTCAATGACTATTAACGATCTTCCTGAAGGAACATATTTATTAAGAATTACGAGTGCACCTGCAAAAAAAATAACTTCAAAATAAGGCCATTTAATTAATTTTTTTAATAGTTAGTTTTTTAATATTGTTTAGCAGCAATTAGTTTTTTTGAATTAGGGAAAAAGCCTTTTGAATTCATAAGGCTTTTTTTTGCCGGTTACGCCCATATTTTTTTATATTTTGTGAGAATTCTGTATTTGTGTGTAAGATTTGTTTGTTTATGCTGAATTAAAATTATATTTTTAACAAAATTTATAAAAAAAATATTCAAAAATTTGTAATAGTTGGATTTAGCTGTTCAAATTTGTTGTCAAATAAAGATTTATCATAAAAAGATATCCAGTAAAAAATCTATATAAACTATGAAAAAAATATTACTCACTTTAATGTTTGTAAGTTTTTTAAATGCTAATTCGCAAAATCCGGTTCAGGAATTTAATTTCAACGGAAATTTAAACAGTGCAGATAATACCATTTCCTTTTTAGGAACCCCAGTTTTTGTAAATGACAGAATGGGGACTGCTAAAGGGGCTTTGCGGCTTTCTAATAAAGCTTTTCAGGCCGTTGTAGGCGACCTTCCGCAGGGAAATAAGCCAAGAACAATATCTATTTGGGTTAAATTTAATGCCGTAACTGCAGCCAATTATGTTTTAGGTTATGGTACTGCGGCAAATACGCAATATTTCGGATTCGTACAGCAAGCATCAGCCGGAGGTAATTCTGAGGTAAATCTTGCGGGATGGGGACCAGGAAATGATGTTGCTGCTTTTGTACCGCTTTCAAAAGATATTTGGTACATGTACAGCATTACTTACGATGGCAATATTTCAAAAATTTATCGTAATGGTGAATTACTAAAAGCTGCCGAGGGAATTTCGCGTTCGACGAAAGGTTATATTTTAAGTATCGGAAAATTAAATGCGGCTGCAAGTATCAATGCCGATATTGACGACATTAAATTGTATACGGTTGCCATGACAGATGAACAGGTTATGGAGTCTTATACCAGTTCAAAGCCGGCTAAAACAGTGGCAGCCCCGCCAGTACCAGTTTCAAGTCCGGGAAAAAAAGCTGCCGCAGCACCTGTAAAATTACCAGCTGCAGCACCTTCTGCCGAAACTGCTAAAAGCAGTAAAAATGTTGAGGTTTTCTCTCAGGGTCAAAAAATAATAGGGGCAAACGCTTCTAATATTGGCGATTTGCCAGAAGGAACGTATTTGATCAAAGTAACAAACACACCAAAAAAGTAATTTTATATTTTCTATAAAAAAAAGAGGCTGTCTCAAAAGTAAAATCAAGCCGTTGAGAATCGCGTAAATGGAAAATTTCTCCGATAGGTATCCGAATAAAAAAGAGGTTGTCTCGATTTTGAGACAGCCTCTTTTGATTTTTTATTAGCTTATTACACTAAGCACTACAAATAAGATTACCAGAATAATTACGGCAAATCTTGTGTATTTTGATGTTTGCATATTTGTTTTTGTTTAAAGGAATTATGATCTGATTGCGGCAAATATAATAGTTTATTTTACTTTTTATAATATTTTGCTTTTTTCTGCATAAATTTTAACAAAACAAAAAAGCCCTGAAAAAAATCAGAGCTTTTAAATTTTTTATTAAAAGAAAAATATTATTCCTCTTTCATAGTATGATAAACGTTCATAACATCATCATCTTCTTCGATTTTTTCGATTAGTTTCTCAACGTCAGCGATTTGAGCTTCGGTTAATTCTTTTGTGATTTGCGGAATACGCTCAAAACCAGAAGATAAAATTTCTAAACCTCTGTTTTCTAGTTCTTTTTGCAAAGCACCAAAGCTTCCAAAAGGAGCATAAATTAAGATTCCGTCTTCATCTTCAAAAACTTCTTCAGCACCAAAATCAATTAATTCAAGTTCTAATTCCTCGGCATCAAGACCATTATTTGCAATTCTGAAATTACAAGTATGATCAAACATAAATTCAACAGAACCCTGAGTTCCCATTGTACCGTTGCATTTGTTAAAATAACTGCGAATGTTTGCTACAGTTCTGTTATTATTATCAGATGCAGTTTCGATCAAAATTGCAATTCCGTGAGGAGCATATCCTTCAAATAAAATTTCTTTATAGTTGGCAGTATCCTTATTACTGGCATTTTTAATCGCGCGCTCAACATTGTCTTTTGGCATGTTAGCCGCTTTAGCGTTTTGTATAACAGCTCTTAATCTAGAATTGGCGTCAGGGTTAGGGCCGCCTTCTTTAACAGCCATAACGATGTCTTTACCAATTCTGGTAAATGTTTTGGCCATTGCTGACCAACGTTTCATTTTTCTTCCTTTTCTAAATTCGAACGCTCTTCCCATTTCTAATTTTTAGTTTTGTGATGCAAAAATAAAGGTTATTCCTTATTTATCCAAAATCAAAATTTTAATTTTTTTTATTTGTTTCAAGTTTTAGGTTTCATGTTTCAAGTTGGCACAACTTTGCGATCATTGCGGTGAAACTTGAAACCTGAAACAAAAAAACTTGAAACAAAAATCTTTATTTCGAAAAATTAAAGTCATTAATAATATTCACCGCTTCGTTGAGGTAAGGATTTGTTTTTAAATTATCCATTTGGTATTGATTAATCGTTTTATCGTTAGGATAAGCGCCTAATAAAAACTGATTTACAGAAGAATTGTAAACATCCAGCGGATTATTTTCGTCATTAAAAGTATTGATCTCTGTCCAAAGAGAATTTACGATTTTCTTTTGTTTAAAAACCGCATCCAAAGTCATCGGAATCTCTGCTTTTGGCGTATTTACCAATTGATCTATTTTTAGATTGATCTTTTTAATATCATTAAAATAAAAATTATCAGCCAATCTTAAAGAACTGTTTTTAGCCAGTTTATCAATTAAGCTGCGTTTTACGTAGGGTCTGTATTTTAAGAGCGATTCAATACTGTCGTTTTTCATAGCAGTGGGAAAATCACTTTCTTTTTGATAAACATCTTCATAAAACTCAGGTAAAATTACATCTGGTGTAACCCCAATATATTGATGACTTTTTCCGGTAACCCTGTAGAATTTATTGATAGTAATTTTCAGGAAATCAGTATTTTTATTTTCGTCAAGCGAAAGAATCGTCTGCATAGTAGCTTTTCCAAGTGTATTGCTTCCTAACAAAAGCGCACGATTGTAATCCTGCATTATCGAAGAGAAAAATTCACTTGCAGAAGCCGTATTGCTGTTCATTAAAATCACAATTGGACCTCTGTAAATCATACCTTTATAAGGATCATTTATTACTGATTTTTCTTTACTGTGATCAATTACAATCGAAATTGGTCCATAATCAACAAACATTCCAGCCATTTTTATAGCTTCTTCCATCGAGCCGCCGCCATTGTCAATTAAGTCAATAACTAAACCTTTAATATTATCTCTTTCGAGTTTAATGACTTCACGGGCAACATCATCGGCACAGCCTTTTCGGCTGTTTCCATCTAAATCAGCATAGAAACTTGGAATTTTTATATAGCCAATTTTACTTTCTTTACCAATTATAAAACTGAAAACCGAATTTTCTTCATCTTTCATTACTTGTTTCTCAATGTGAACGTCAAAATTTTTGCCCGAGTTTCTTTTCAGCGTAAGCGTAAGACTTCTATTGGCTTCAGATAAAATCATTGTAGAAATAGATTCTAACGAAGCGCAGGAAACCTGAAGTGTTTCTTTATGATTTGAAACAGAAATGATCTGATCTCCCTTTTTAATCTGCCCTGTTTGATATGCCGGACCATTTGGGTCTATTTCGTGAACAATAATTTCATTTTTTTCATTAAGATTTACCGTCATTCCCAATGACAAATGTTCTTTTGATAATGAAGCTACAAAACTCGATTTAGAATCGTCGCTAAAATAAGCGGTATGTGGATCAAAATAAGTACAAAAGAAATTATAAAGGTTTTCGTCTTGTTTCGTTTTAGTTTCTAAAAGTGTGTTGATACGACAAATTTCATTCGACAGAATTAATTTTCTGGATTTTGTTTCAATAGAAGTGAAATTGGTTTTAATAGAATCCAGATTACTACTGGTTTCAGCGATATCATCCAGAATTTGATAGCGCAGTTTTTTGCGCCATACTTTCTCTAAATCTTCTTTCTTTAAATAAAAAGGAAAGGATTTTTTGTAGAATCTAATAGTATCTTTCTTTGTGTAATCAAATGCAGTCGACTGGATTTTTTCAAGTACTTCTTTGGTTCTAATTAATCCGTTTATATATCTCGCAGTAATATCAGTCAAAAAACTGCAGTCATTTTGAAGAATCAAATCATCTAAATTATAACGATATTTTGCCGACATTTCATCGTATTCGCTTTTAAAGAAAATGTTTCTTGAAGGATCCAATTCATTGATTAAATTATCAAAAACAAAAACTGATAAACTGTCATCAACAGGTTTTGGACGTAAATGTTCTGTTTGAATAACAGCATTTATTTTGTTGAGAATTTCGCATGTCTCGGCGCTATTTTGACTAAATAGGAAAGTGGTAAACAGAAAAAATAACGACAAAAATTTGTTCATAGGTGAAATGTCAACATTTATATTAAAGTTACGCTAATTTTTTGAAAAAGATTTATATTTTTTCTAAATAATCTTACATATAAATTACAAAGAAGATGCCGCGGATTAAAAGATTTGAAGGATTAATCCGTACAATCATTTTAATCTGCGGCAAAAAAAAATGCATTACCAATTATAGTAATGCATTTCACAATATTTATATTTTTAATTATTTCTTGTAAAAAGGCAATTTTACCACTTTAGCAGGAACATCATTTTTTCTGATTCTGATAAAAATATCACTATCAACAGTGCTGTTAGGAACAGTAACATATCCTAAACCAATTCCTTTATTCATAGATGGAGACATTGTTCCAGAAGTTACAATTCCAATTACTGCCCCAGAACCATCTACAATTTCGTAATCATGTCTTGGCACCGCTCGTTCCTGCATTTCAAAAGCAATTAATTTTCTGGTAACACCAGCTTCCTTTTGTTTTTTAAGAGCCTCAGAGTTTGTAAAATCTTTAGTAAATTTAGTAATCCATCCTAAACCGGCTTCAAGCGGAGAAGTAGTATCATTAATATCATTTCCGTACAAACAAAAACCCATTTCAAGACGTAAAGTATCACGTGCAGCAAGACCAATTGGTTTAATGCCGAAAGCTGCACCAGCTTCAAAAACTTTGTTCCAAACTTGTTCTACTTCGCTGTTTTTGCAATAAATTTCAAATCCGCCAGAACCAGTATATCCTGTTGCAGAAATAATTACATGTTCAATTCCTGCAAAATCACCAACTTCAAAATGGTAATAAGGTATAGTAGATAAATCTATAGACGACAAAGCCTGCATAGCCTCAACAGCTTTTGGCCCCTGAATCGCCAACAACGAATAATCATCAGAAAGGTTTTTCATCTCAACACCCAAGTCATTGTGCGATGAAATCCAGTTCCAGTCTTTTTCAATATTTGAAGCATTTACAACAAGCAAATATTGTTCTTCTTTCATTTTATAAACAATCAAATCGTCTACAATTCCACCTTCATTATTTGGCAGACAAGAATATTGCGCTCTGCCAATAGTCAAAATTGAAGCATCGTTTGAAGTCACTTTTTGAATCAAAGTCAAAGCATTTGGCCCCGTTAGCAAAAATTCACCCATATGCGAAACGTCAAAAACGCCCACACTATTACGAACCGTTTCATGTTCAGCATTTACACCTTCGTATGTAATAGGCATATTATAACCCGCAAAAGGCAGCATTTTCGCTCCCAAACTCTCATGTATGTGCGTAAGCGCAGTATTTTTCATTGTGTTGTTTTATAAAATTGAGTCGCAAATTTATTCAAAAAATATCAAATTTTAGTAGTCTAAATTATAAATTTCGCAACGATTAGGAGCTATTTCCTGCTATCCGCTATATCTTTTGCTTTTTAAAGAAAAAAGCAAAAGGATGCCGCTGCTATCAGGGCTAGGACTCAACGGTAACAATAAACATCTGCACTTTCGATTTTTTATGTAATTTTAGAGTATAAAGAAGCCAATTTAATTAAATGGTTTATATTTATAAAAATCATATTTTCCACATCCAGTCTGTGTTTGTTTTAACAAGTGAAACGCCTCTCTCGGTAAAAAAAACTATCGACTATGTGTTTAAAAATAAAAGTACCAACAAAAGCTGTCAAATGAAATCTCCATATTTAATTACAAAAGAAGAAATAGTAAGAATTTATAAACCAGTAAACCCTCATACACATAAGGGAATTCAGGGCCATGCTGTGATTATCGCCGGAAGTTATGGAAAAATAGGGGCAGCCGTTCTGGCTTCAAAATCCTGTTTAAAATCTGGGTGCGGTCTCGTTACTACTTTTATACCAAAATGCGGTTATCAAATTCTTCAAATTTCAATTCCCGAAGTAATGACTGTTACTGATGAAAGCATAAATTTTATTACAAATATTCATCTGCCATTGATTCCACAAGCAGTTGGAATTGGACCGGGAATAGGGAAGGAACTCGGAACACAAAAAGCCTTATTTGAATTTTTAAGAGTTAACAAAGCGCCATTAGTTTTAGATGCCGATGCCTTAAATATTATTTCTGAAAATTTATCCTGGCTGGAATTAGTTCCCGAAGATACTATTCTGACACCACATCCAAAAGAATTAGAACGCTTGATTGGAAAATGGAATTCAGAATCTGAAAAATTTCAAAAAACAATCGCCTTTTCAGAAAAGTATAAAGTTATTGTAGTCATGAAAGGCGCACCAACATTCACTATAAACAGAAATTCTGTCTACGAAAATACAAGCGGAAACGCAGCTTTAGCAACAGCAGGAAGCGGCGACACTTTAACCGGAATCCTCACGAGTCTCCTGGCGCAAGGCTACGAACCCAAATACGCCTCAAAATTCGGAGTCTATCTTCATGGATTAACAGCAGATATTGCTTTACGAAAAACTGGTTACGAATCTTTTATAGCCTCAGATATAATCAAGAATTTAGGGAAAGCATTTTTGAGTTTAGAAAAGTAATTTTAACGCAAAGCTCGCAAAGTTTTTTTTCGCAAAGTTCGCAAAGTGGTGCTCCTCATTTTTGTCATCCTGAGCGAAGTCGAAGGAACGCAAAGGCTTTATTGTTAGAGCACAACATCCAGTTTGTCATCCTGAGGAACGAAGGATCGCACTAGAACTACACACAGTAACCACAAATTAAATCGCCAATCTTTGTCGAGCTTCTGGTGCGATCCTTCGTTCCTCAGGATGACAAAAATAGCGATGAATCTTTGCGAGCTTTAAAAAGCAAAGCAACTAGAAAAAAATCTAAAATCTACCCTCTACAATCTAAAATCAAAAATCGTAAGTTTGTATTTATGAAAAACAACTTCGATCTCAGAACGGTAAATGTCATGCGTTATATAACGCCGCTGCGCGAAGGCGGTTCTTTACCCGCTTTGGCAGAAGCCGATGACGATTTTAAATACGTATTAAAATTTAGAGGTGCCGGACACGGCGTAAAAGCCCTTATAGCCGAATTAGTTGGCGGACAAATAGCAAGAGCCTTAAAATTACAGCTTCCGGAATTAGTATTTGCTAATCTCGACGAAGCCTTTGGAAGAACAGAAGCCGATGAAGAAATTCAGGATTTACTGCAGGGAAGCCAGGGGTTAAATCTGGCACTTCATTTTTTGTCAGGTGCCATAACTTTTGATCCCGTTGTAACAACTGTCGATGCAAAATTAGCTTCGCAGATTGTTTGGCTGGATGCCTATATTACAAATGTTGACCGCACTTTCAAAAATACAAATATGCTGATCTGGCATAAAGAATTATGGTTAATTGATCACGGGGCATGTTTGTATTTTCATCATTCCTGGAACAATTGGGAACAGCATGCTAAAAGTCCGTTTGCATTGATAAAAGACCATGTTTTACTGCCGCAGGCTTCACTTTTAAAAGAAGTCGATGCCGAATTTAAAGGGATTTTAACGTTAGAAATTTTAGAAGAAATTGTAAATACAATTCCGCTGGAATGGCTGCAGTGGGAAGATGCAGATGAAACACCGGAAAACTTGCGAAACGTTTATTTACAGTTTTTAAAGACGAGATTAGATAATTCAGAAATATTTGTAAATCAGGCTCAAAATGCAAGATAATCACTTATACGAATATGCTGTGATTCGTGTTGTGCCAAGGGTAGAACGCGAAGAATTCCTGAATATCGGAATCATTTTGTTTTGCAAAAAAGCCAAATTTATAAAAGTGCTTTTTCATCTGGATCAAACCAGGATTCAAGCTCTTTCAAACGATTTTGATATCGAACAATTAGAATGCAATCTAACATCACTGGAGAAAATCGCAAACGGAGCCAAAGACGGCGGCCCAATTGCCGAAATGGATATTCCGTCCCGTTTTCGCTGGTTAACCGCAATTAGAAGTTCGGCAATACAAACTTCAAGACCTCATCCGGGGATGTGTTTAGATTTAGAGAAAACGATTCAGAGATTGTTTGAAGAATTAATTCTTTAAAGAGGTTCAAAGGTTCAGAGGAGCAAAGGGACATAGGTTTTCTTATCTTAAAAAATAATCTCGCAAAGACACGAAGCCGCAAAGTATATAAAAAATAGTGAATTCAGCAATTAAATAAAAAACCATATAAGAACTATAAATTATAATTTAAGCTCAAAACTTAAATAACTTATATCACTTATATGGTTTAAAAAATAAAAACTAAACTAACTCATTTTTTAAAACGAACCGCAGGTATTACCGCCTAAAGTTGCTCCTGCATTAGCCGAAATATCTGCTTTAACAGCTGTTTTGCTAAGTTTTATAATAGAATATGGCGGGGTAAAAGCAGTACCGCTTCCGGCTTGATTTCCGGTTGTATTCGTGAAAACGTTATCAGCTGCGGTAACAGCAGTATAGCCGCTCATTAATTCGATAGGTGTTTTTACACCTTCAAAAACGTTGCTTTCTACACGAATATCAGCTTCAAAACCAGCAGCAACACATTTGTTGCTCACAGTACTGTTGTAGAAGTTATTAACCAAATGTACTTTTCCAAAACGAACTCTTGGCATTCTTTCTCTGCATCCGGGAGCCCACCAGCATCTTGCAAAAGTAATTCTCAATTTTCCGCGATCTGCAGTAGCACCATCACTTGAACCAATTAAGTTTGAATATCTGTGATCGTCAGTTCCGCCAGAACCTCCAGCTTTTGGTGGTTTTAAGTATCCAAATTTGGTATACGAAACCGTGATGTAATCTGACTTGTTTTTGATGTCGAAGTTTCCGTCAACACCATCTCTAAATTCGCAGTGGTCAACCCATACATTTTGGCAGTCGTCCAAAACTGCATTGTCCCACCCATCAGTATCGTAAGCTCCCGGACCTTCAAAAATAAGATTTCTGATGATCAGGTTTTTACATCTTTTGATACTGATAATACCAGAAGCATCTTTAGTCTGGTTAGTCGAAACCAGTTTTGCACCGCTCGCACCATAAATTGTTTTACCGGTTTGATCCTGAAATGACAACCTTGTGGTAACTGTAATAGTTCCGGAAACTTTGATGACTTTTACTGAGCTGTTTTCGATAGCAGATTTTAATTGAGCATAAGTAGTAACAGTAGTTTCAGCCGAAGAACCACCACCGGTTGTACTTCCGTTTTGAGAAGCCCATCCCGGAACTTCAGAGCAGTTCCCAATTTTTGCAGTTAAATTCGTCGAACCTGACTGAACTTCATTTGTTGTTTTGATACTTGCTTCTTCATTTGGGGAAGCAATTTCTTCAGTGTTACATGCCGTAAAACCGAAAGTCAATGTTAGTAAAAACATTGAGAGTGTTGATTGTAGTTTCATAATTAAGGTTTGGTTATTAATAAAGTTTAACAACACAAATCTGACTATAATTTGCAGGAAAAAAGTTGAACAAGTTCAAACTTTTGTAAAAATTTCTGTGAAATTCGTTTTTTTAACAGTTGTTAATTTACAAAAATGCATAAATAGTGTACTTTTACGTAATCGATTACATTTTCTAAACCCCTAATAGATAGTGAATTGAAAAAACAAATTTATTTCCAACAAAAAACCACAAGCATGTACAACCTACTAAGAAAAAACATTGAGCGAAAGATCCCGCTCACTGATGAAGAATGGAATATTATTGTTTCAAAAGCTGAACTTATTAAACTCAAAAAGAATCAGTTTCTTCAAATTCAGGATTCGAACAACAGTTATGAAGGGTTTATTTTAAAAGGTTCATTTAAAACTTATATTTTAAATGAAAACGGAACAGAAAGTGTGATTTTCTTTTCTTTCGAAAATGAATGGATGTGTGACCTGGAAAGTTTTTATCATCAAAAGCCAACGACTTATAATATTAGGGCCATCGAAGACAGCGAAATTTTGGTTATAAATAAAACCCAAAAAGCGCAGTTATTTGCAGAAGTTCCCAAACTTATTCAGTTTCATGTTTTAATGATTGAGAGTGCTAATGTGGCTATCCAGCAAAGACTGTTAGATGTTTTGAATAAAACATCAAAACAGCGTTATTTAGATTTTAAAGATCGTTACCCGCAAAAAGTCCAGACCATAAACAATAAAAATCTTTCATCATATTTGGGCGTTTCGCACGAGTTTTTATCAAAGATTAAGAGAAGGGTTTCTTAATTTTAAAGGTTCAAAGGTACAGAGTAATAAAGGTTCAAAGGTTTTCTGTAGAGACGCACTGCAGTGCGTCTAACATAAGATTTTTAGCCACTCCCGATGGCTATCGGGATAAAAGGATTAAAAATGATTTTTGTTTCACGCAGATTTTGCAGATTCAGGCAGATTTAATTTAATAAATGATCTTTTTAAATCTGCTTAAATCTTTTTAAATCTGCGTGAAAAATCTTTGCGCTACTGCAACTTTGCTAGATTCAAAAAAACTTTGTACCGTTGTGCCATCGGGGCAAAACAACTTCGATTCTATTAAAAATCCAATATCCCAAATAGGCATTCATTAGAAAAATGAAGCATTATGTTTTCCTTTTTTTGATTTTCAATGACTAATAAATCATAAGGTTCCAGATCGTATGTTTTTTCATTAATTTTAATAATTGTTGTATGTAAAGAAAATAAAATCATTATTTGAGCATTACAATTCTGATTACTATTTGTTATTTCCAGTTTATGATGGCTTATTTTTTCAGAAACCATCCAATTAAAATCCATACCATTTGTATAAGAAGTCACTTTATCATCTGAATTAAATTCCATGATTTCATACTTCTCATATATTTTTCTTTCTTTGTTTACCTCAATATCCAAGCAGTTATCAAGCATAACTAAGTATCGGTAATAGCCCTTAAATTTGGTAAACTCAGAAGGCACTTTCTCTATTGCAGCACTGCTTATTCTAAATACAAAATCTCTATCAGTATAGTTTGCTGTTTTTGGATATATCATATATTCATATGTCAATCCGCCACTCCAAATAGAAGCTTTACTACTTTTTTTAGGTAAAAGCTGTATGTTCATTTATTGAATATTTTAATATGATTTCAAATTTCCAGATACATCTTAAATCCTGTTTAAATAAGCTTACATCACTTATAAAAAAAAACTTAGCGTCTTTGTGCCTTCGTGGCAAAAAAAACTTAAATCTTTTTCTCTAGAAATATAAACTCCAAAGGTTCTTCTGAAACTGTAATATGAATTTCGCTTTGAGGGAATGGTTCTCTTTCGCCCGTATCAACATAATCGTGACGTTTGTACCACGCAATAAGTTCTTCACGAACCGAAATAACCGTCATAATAATACCAGACAAACCAAGAGATTTAGCATGAATTTCGGCTTCAGCCAAAAGCTTTTTCCCGATTCCGCTATTTTGAAGTTCAGGAGAAACGGTCAGCATTCCTAAATACAATTGATGTCCTTTTTCAACCAATAAAACCGAACCAATAATTCTATCATTCTCCGTAAATTTCAGAATCATATTTTTTGGATCAAGGAAAATTTGGGTCATTTCCAGTTCGTCAGTTCTTTTTCCTTCTAGTAGATGGGCTTCGGTTGTCCAGCCTTTTTTAGAAGTTTCTCCTCTGTATGCTGAGTTTATTAAGGTTGTTAATGCAGGAATGTCTTGTAAAGTTGCTTTTGTAATCACGAGTAATATATTCTTGAGATTGATTTTTCAAAGATAAAAAAAGCTGCAAAATTGTAGTTGTAGCTTTTAGTTTATAATAAGTGGTTTTTAAAATAGATAGTTTAAAAGGAAAGACAGACTTTTATTATTGTTTTATCTAAGTGAATATGCTGCTATGGTTTTTTTGAAAAGAGAAGGCACATAGACTATTTTTTTCTCATTGTCGAGTCCTATATCCGCTGAGTAATATTCCTCTTTTCTGGTATCCGAAAGAATTTCTTTTGTGCCATCTTTATTTACATAATAAACAATTCCAGTCCAGCAACTCACAATAAACTCATTGTCTGCTATCGGCTCAATACCATCTGTATTTTCATCCATGCCTTCTGCCAAAAGTTGTTTAGTCTTTTTATCATTTATTTTGTATAATGATCCATTGTCTAAAAAATACAAATTATTATCGATAAATTTTAGACCATTTGGCTTGTTTAGGTTTTCTAAATAAACAGTTGCAATATCATTTTCTAGTTTGAAAATCTTACCAACTTTTGGATCAGACACATAAACAATTCCTTTTTTATCAATAGTTACATCATTTAATATTTTGGCATCATCAACGGTTATTTTTTTTAGTATTTTTTGTTGTTTTATATCTATAATTACAATTTCTGTAAGGTCGGCTACAAATAACTTATTCTTGAATTTTGCAATGCCTTTTGGAGCATTTAAACCTTGTATCCAATTTAAATTAATGATTTTCCCGTCGGGAGCTAATTTTCCTATGCTTCCTTTTCCGTCACGTTCAGCCGGTGAGCCATCCATTAAAGAGGTGTATAAAATCTGATCTGTTTTGTCATATAATACCGATTCAGGAATTGGCAAAATACTATCAGTTATCCAGATTCTATTTAAAGAATGTTGAGCAATACTCGAAAAACTTATTATAAATAGCAATAAAATATAAAAAATATTTTTTTTCATTTTGATTGGTTTTAGATTTCTTTTCTACAAATAGTTTTCTTTGATAAAATTAAAATGATGAAGTTCGTGTCCTGCAATATGATAAGCCAATGCTCTGACGGTTGCATCATTCGCAGTCCCGGTACCATGTCCCATTCTGTCAAATGCTTCTTCGGGAAGTCCATTAAAAAGGGCAATTGTAGAATTTCTTACAGCTTCATATTCTTCAAAAATATTATCTAAATCCCGTTTATCTGCTCCAGAATAAATAGCATAAGAATCCTGGTCAAACCCAATTAAGTTTAGTTTTTCATTTCTTGCAAATCTCAATGCGCGATAAGAAAAAATTCTCTCGTCATCAATGATATGCACTAATATTTCTTTAATACTCCATTTACTTTCTTCATAACGATGTAATAATTTTTCTTTGGGTAAAGAATATATGAAGTCTTTTATCATCAAAAAATTATCTTTTAGATGTTTTAAAATCAAGCCATCATCAGATAATAGTTTCATATACATTTCGGCATATTCAGGGTATTCACCTTTTTTTGCTTTTGTAATTAATTTCATCATTAATTTATTTTTGATGTTTTATGGGGGCCAAAAAACAAAATATAAACAGGGATAAAAATAACTTATTTTATTTAGTTCAAACTTAATGATTTCACTTATAGAAATCTAATAATGAAATTTATTTTTATGAAAAAAGCTGCAAAATTTATAGTTATAGTATGCGAAGTCGGGAGACTTCGCGCAGCGACTACGATTCTTGATAAAGAACACTTTGTGGAGCAGGAGGACTGTGTTTTATAAAAATTGAATTGCCTCCGGCTTTAGCTGGAGGGACAAAGTTAGAGTAGAAAATGGCTTTAGCCTAATCTTTTGTGTATTTTGGCTAAAGCCTTTTATTGTGCAAAACAAAACCCCCAGCTAAAGCTGGAGGCAATTGATTTTAATATTGTGCGCAAATATTGGTTTATTTAATTGTAAGTTTGATAAACAGTAGTTTATATTAATAATAAAAAGCGTATCTTACAAAAACAGTTTTGTTTTTTACCGAAATTAATTTTCGTTTAAGAATTTTAAATATCTTTGAATTATGAGTACAGCAATAAAACCAAAACATATCGGCAGAAATATAAGCCGTATCAGAGAGCTTAAAGATATGAAACAGGAAGCACTGGCACAGGCTATAGGAACAAATCAGCAGACAATTTCGGCTATTGAAAACAGCGAAACTGTAGATGAACAAAAACTTATTGAGATCGCAAATGCTCTTGGAGTTTCTGTTGAAGCAATTAAAAACTTTTCGGAAGAAGCGGTTTTTAATATTATTGGAAATACTTTTCAAGATCAAAGTGCAATTTACAATTGCAATTGTACTTTTAATCCTTTAGATAAAGTTGTTGAACTTTACGAACGTTTGGTGCAAGCTGAAAAAGATAAAGTGGAGTATTTGGAGAAATTATTGAACGGGAAATAACGTTTTTAAACGTATATTAAATAAAAAAGAGATCTTAATTTTAAGATCTCTTTTTTTTATGCTCAATTGCTAACGCGAGCGTTCCAAGAGTGTTGCTTAAAGGCTAAAATATAAACTGTCTTTATAAGAATACGGTCCAGTTTCATTTGCTTTTCTGTGAGATAAATGACTGGCTGGCCAATTATTTAAAGCATGATCCATAATTTTTTGTCCAAATGAAATATGAATTGCGAGCTTATCTTTTAAAATCGGAGGACAATATAATGGATCCATTTGCTTTGTTCCATTAAGATTTACTGCAACAATTGGGATATTATTTTCAATTGCCCATTCGATTTCCCAGCGAACATATTTGTATAGATTAGCACTTTTTTTTCCAATAAGAACGACAAGTACTTTCGTGTTTTGCAAACGTTCTCTAAGTTTTGCTTTTATTGTTGTTTCTGAGCTTCCATCACGCAAATTATTTATTTCATGCGCGTTGTAGAAATTAAATTCAATTTTGTCATTTTCTTTCCAAGCTGTCATAAGTCTGTAGTAATGAATGTCGCTATCTGCATCAAAGCAGACGTAAGTTTTGTTAGTATAAGCCATTTTATCTTGTTGAATTAGTTTGTGGAAGAGATTTACCTAATATTAAAGTTAGAAATATAAAACTTATGATTAATTGAAGAATTGTAATGTCAACTCCAATCTCTGTTTGTGGTTTTACATATTCGTAATTCGCGGTTAGTGAGTTTGCAAAGCTAAACCACAAAGCTTTTGCGTTTGTTGAACTGCTATTAGACCAGTTGAAATCGCTAACATAAGGAAATCTAATTAGATAAGCGAAGCATAAATTTGAAAATCCAATTGAAAGCATTAAAGTTATGAATCGTCTTCTAACTCTGTCAATCAGAAATCCGTCAGTGCTCATAGAGTCTTTATGCCATACATGATAATAAAAATAAGTGTATAGGTTGGAATATATTAAGTACCATATAAAAATCGTATAAAAAGTATTCAGCACTTCGTTTTGCAAAAGATAGATTACCAAAATCCATTTTAATATTATAAATAAATCAACAGCAAACCTTTTAGCGGTATTCTTTTTGTCATTACTACGATTTCTTGCAAATAGTTTTACTGCTAGATATTTAAATAACTCTACTAATGAAATATATTTTAAATTTTCTAAAATAATGTTTAGGATGAAAAAAATTGGTCCGTTCTTCATATTTTGGTTGTTTAATATTGCTTCTATATACAAGAAAGAAACTTTCATTTATTGACCCAAATTAGTCTGAATTAGCGAAAGTTAATTACGTTTTCTTATTTTTAAATATTTTTGTTTTCCTTGTGAGTTTTTAAAAATTTAAGATGAATAAAGGAAGTTGAACCTGTATTTGTCGTTTTCAAGAATGCAAAAACAGCAGCAATAACAATAAAAAATTATTACCCTTGCTAGCGGGGAGCAGTATCTTTAATTGATTGTGCAATATACTCATAAAGTTCATATTCTTTTTCATTTTTCCAATCACAAATTAGTCCTTTTATCTTAAATTTTTTATTAAAATTCCTGCATAGTATTACCAAATTATTGAATTTGTCATAGAATGTAATATTTGCAACTAAATTTCCATCAACCACAAAAATCCTAATTTGATGTGAATCTTCTGGAAATTTAAGTGTAGAAGTTTTGTTTGGATGCAGAATGTATACAAATTCATTTTTACCACCATTAACAATCCAATCTCTTAATGTATTGAATTTCGAATTTAGGACGAAATCTTTCCCTGAACAAAAGGCTAAAAAATTAAAAGCAATTTTCGCACAGCATCTGTAATAATTCGAATCTACTTTAGCTGATTGGTGAGTTCTGACTTGAGAACTTATTAATAGAGGATTAATTGAGTTATTTAAAGTATTGGAAATTTCATTTACTAAAGTTTGTGTGAAAGGATTGGTTTTACCATCGTAACTTGCTATAAAGCATGAATAATTTTCTTCAATTCCGCTTTTAATTCCCAAAATAAATTTATGCTTTTCAAGCGCTTCAAATTTAATAAATCTAGTTTTTAAGTTTTTGGCTTTTGATATATTCTCGGAAAAATTTTTTAATTCGTCTTCAGAATTTTCTTTTGGAAAATTGAAAATAACTTCTCCAGTTATTTGATTAAATATTACATGAGGAATTTCAAATGGCTTACTCATTTGAATATAACCAAGCGAAAAAGATTCTCCGTTCGTAGGTTCGCTAAAAACTGAAATTTTAGACTTTGTTTCTTTTTTGGGATTTAGACTTCCTCTTTTACCAGGTCCAGAAATTTGTCTAGGAAGTGAAATGATTGATGATCGTAAAAACTCTTGTTCACATTTAGAAATTATATTATTGAATTCATCGCTGACATATCCTAAAGGCAACTTAAGTTTTCCTCCTAAGCCAGCTGAAATAATATGCTCGGCATTCTTATAGCTTAATTTTTCTTTCGATGTTAGATAGATACACATATTTGGAGGTTTTTAGATATTGCCCATAACTCGTTTATAACCGAAACAAACCCTCAAATATACACCTAAATTAGGATAGATAAGAAAGCGTTGTTGCGTTTTCTTGTTTTTCAAATATATTTGTTTTTCTTGCCAATCTTTGAAATTTTATAGCGAATGACAGAAACCGAATCCTATGTTATGATGATTAGTAAAGAAAAAGGCTGAAAAACAAATTCCAGCCATTTTTTATATTGATAATAAATTGAATTACTCTAAAAACACCTTCAACTCCTCATAAGTCTTAATCTTCACACTAACTTTCTCCTCATTAATAACACTCTCAATTTGAGTTGGAATCGGAAGTGTAATTCCTAAAGCAGGTTCAACAACATCTAAGAACTTAATAGGATGCGCCGTTTCTAAGAAAACACCAATTGCATTGCTATGTTTCTCCAATTCTTTTTTCAAACCTAAATAACCAACAGCGCCGTGCGGTTCTGCGATATAACCATCTGTGTTATAGATTTTCTTTAGAGCAACTAATGTTTCTTTATCAGTATAACTATAAGAAGAAAAGTCTTTTTCGAACGCTTTTAAGTCATTGTTGTACAATTCCTGAATTCTAATAAAGTTGCTTGGGTTTCCAACGTCCATTGCGTTAGAGATTGTTGCTTTAGAAGGTTTTGGATCATATTTTCCGTTTTCTAAGAATCTTGGCACTGTGTCGTTTACGTTTGTAGACGCTACAAAATGCTCAATTGGCAAACCTAATTTTTTTGCCATAATTCCGGCGCAGATATTTCCGAAGTTTCCGCTTGGACAAGAGAAAACTAATGGTTTGTTTTGGTTTTTCAATGCTTTGTAAGCAAAGAAGAAATAGAACATTTGCGGTAACCAGCGCGCAATATTAATAGAGTTTGCAGAAGTCAGGTTTTTGTGCGCTAAAGTTTCATCTAAAAACGCTTTTTTCACCATATCCTGACAATCGTCAAAAACACCGTCAACTTCTAGTGCTTTAATGTTTTGTCCTAAAGTAGTCAATTGTTTTTCCTGAATATCGCTCACTTTTCCTGACGGATATAAAATGACAACATCAACGCCGTCAACGCCTAGAAATCCGCTTGCAACGGCTCCGCCCGTATCTCCGGAAGTCGCTACTAAAACGGTGTTTTTAGCGTCTTTTTTGTCTTTATTGAAATAACCCAAACAACGTGACATAAAACGCGCTCCAACGTCTTTAAATGCCATTGTAGGACCGTGGAATAATTCTAATGAATAAATTCCGTCTTCGACTTTCACAACCGGAAAATCAAAAACTAAAGTTTCGGCAATGATTTCTTTTAATGTTGAAGCCGGGATTTCATCGCCAACGAATTGTTTTATCGCTTCATACGCAATTTCTTCATTACTAAAACTTCCGATTTTATCAAAAAATGACGGATCTAAAGCCGTGATGTTTTCTGGAAAATATAATCCTTTATCACTCGCTAATCCTTGTATAACAGCTTCTTGGAAAGAAACTTTTGGGGCATTATGGTTTAAACTGTAGTATTTCATTGGTTGTTTTTTATTTAACCGCAAAGAACGCAAGGAATTAGTTTCTTTTGAAAACGCAATGTTCGCAAAGCTTTGTGGCAATATTTTTTATTTCAATTATATGTTAGTTCTGTCAGGCAGAGCGAAGTCGAAGCCCCGCACAGTATGGCAAGTTTAGTTTGTCATTTCGAGGAACGAGAAATCACACTCGAAACTCCGTACAGATATTCGCCAATCTTTGTCGACAAACTAGTGCGATTTCTCGTTCCTCGAAATGACAAACGTTGTGTCTTTACTTTGCGCGGGCTTCTCCCGAAGCCTCGGGATCGCTCAGTCTGACAAACTTTGTCTTAATACTTAATTCTTCGTACTTAATACTTTTCTACAAAATCCTAACTCCATCAGGATTAATTTTCGAAACGTGAATTTCATATGGCAAATTCATTTTTTCGTAAACGTCGCTCATGGCTTTTGCGATTTGATCGGCGGTATTTTTTCCTCTGCTTAAAGCGAAAATTGATGGGCCAGAACCTGAAATTCCAGAACCTAAAGCACCATTTTCATAAGCCGTTTGTTTGATTTGATCGAATCCCGGAATTAAAACGCTTCTTAAAGGCTCTACGATTTCGTCATGAAGCGAACGCCCGATCAATTCGTAATCTTTAGTGTAAAGACCTGCAACCAATCCGCCTACATTTCCCCATTGCATGATGGCGCTTTTTAGAGAAACGTTTTGTTTTAAAACCGAACGAGCATCAGATGTTTTCAACTCAATTTGCGGGTGAACAACCGTTGCGTACAATTCCTCAGGACTGTCAATTCTGATAATATCAAGCGGCGCATAACTTCTTACCAAAGTAAATCCGCCTAAAAGGGCAGGAGCAACGTTGTCGGCGTGAGCGTTTCCGCTGGCTAATTTCTCGCCCTGCATCGCAAACTGAACCAAATCTTTACGAGAATAAGGTCTTCCTAATAATTCATTAATTCCGAAAACCGCTCCCGCAGAACTTGCAGCACTGCTTCCGATTCCGCTTCCGGCTTTGATATTTTTATAAATTTCGATTTCGAATCCAAAATCCAGTTCATCTAAAGTTTCAAGCATTGCCAAAGCTGCAACTCCAGAAACGTTTTTCTCGGTTTCCAAAGGCAAATCGGCACCCACAATTTTAGTGATTCGAACTCCTTTTTGATCGACTTTTCGAACAATCATTTCATCGCCTGCATTGTCTAAGCAAAGTCCAAGTACGTCAAATCCGCATGAGAGGTTTGCAATAGTTGCCGGGCAAAATAGTTTTATTTCTTTCATTTCTGGTTGGTTTTGCCACGAAGGCACAAAGTCACAAAGTTTTATTTTTTTAATGCTTTGGTCTTTTCGCCATGAAGGCGCTAAGCCACAAATATTTTTTTATTTTTTGCGCTAAGTCTCAAAGAAAAACTTAAAAACTTAGCGTCTTAGTGCCTTAGCGGCTAAACATTCCCAATACGAATAACGTCAGCAAAAATTCCTGATGCTGTTACTGCGGCTCCGGCTCCGGCTCCTTTGATTAATAAAGGCTGATCTACATAACGATCTGTGTAGAAAAGCACAATATTGTCTTTTCCTTCCAGGTTGTAGAAAGGATGATCTTTTGGAATGAATTGCAGACCAACGCTTGCTTTTCCGTTTTCGAATTGCGCTACGTATTTCAATCTTGAATCTTTGGCTAAAGCTTCTTTATAAATACCTTCAAAATGAGAAGCGTGTTTGATTAACGATGCAAAGAAATCTTCATTGTTTGTTGTTGCTAAACATTCTGCTGGCAAGAAAGATTCATTTGCAATGGCATCAATATCCATTTCGTAACCGCTTTCGCGAATTAAGATTAGGATTTTACGAGCAACGTCAATTCCGCTTAAGTCGATTTTTGGATCTGGTTCTGTGAAACCTTGAACTCCAGCTTCTTTTACCACATCGTGGAAAGAATTGTTTTCGTCAAAATTGTTGAAGATAAAGTTCAAGCTTCCAGATAAAACCGCCTGAATTTTATGCACTTTATCACCAGATGCAATAAGGTTTTTTACAGTATCAATAATTGGCAATCCCGCACCAACATTCGTTTCAAACAAGAAAGGAGCATTGTATTGGCGAGATAAGCTTTTTAATTTTTTATAGTTGTCGTAAGCAGATGAACAAGCAATTTTGTTGCAAGTTACAACGGCAATACTTTGTTTTAAGAATTGCTCGTATGTTTCAGAAACGCTTGCATTTGCTGTAATATCAACAAAAATACTGTTACGTAAATTTAGTTCTTTTGCTCTTGCGATAAATTCTTCTTTGCTGGCAGTTTCTCCTTTATCTAAATCGGCCTGCCATTCTTTTAATGAAATTCCGTCTTCATCAAAAAGCATTTTTCTTGAATTTGATAAAGCAATTACGCGGACATTAATTTTTAAATTATCTTTTAAGAATTTCTTCTGGCTGTGGATTTGCTCGATGAATTTTTCGCCCACATTTCCAACTCCCATTACAAATAAATTGAGCTGTTTTGTGTTTTCTTCAAAGAAATTTTCGTGTAAAGTATTCAATGCTTTTTTAACGTCTCTTTCGTTAATTACAGTCGAGATATTTCTTTCTGAAGCACCTTGCGCGATTGCACGAATGTTTACGTTGTTTTTTCCTAAAGTGCTGAACATTCTTCCGCTTAAACCCTGATGATTTTTCATGTTTTCACCCACCAAAGCAATAATGCAAAGGTCTTTTTCTACGTAACAAGGATCGATTTTGTTTTGTGCAATTTCGATTTCAAAAGCTTTGTTAATCGCAGCTTCGGCATTATCAGCATCAGAATTTAAAATTCCGATACAAATTGAATGTTCAGAAGAAGCCTGAGTAATAAAAATTACATTGATTTTTTCCTGAGACAATACTTCAAACAAACGTCTTGAAGAACCTGCAACACCAATCATTCCAGGGCCTTCAAGTGTCAGCAGCGAAATATGATCGATATGGCTGATTCCTTTTACAACGGTATCTTTTGATACAACAGTATCAGAAATTAAAGTCCCCTCAGCCTCCGGTTCAAAAGTATTTTTGATCAGGATAGGAATGTTTTTTCTTAAAACCGGCTGAATTGTTGGCGGATACAAAACTTTGGCACCAAAATGCGACAATTCCATCGCTTCCTGATATGAAATGTTCGCAATTGGACGTGCTTGTTTTACGATTTTTGGGTTTGCTGTAAACATTCCATTTACATCTGTCCAGATTTCCAGTTGTTCCGCATCGATTGCTCCTGCAATAATTGCCGCAGTATAATCAGATCCGCCGCGTCCTAAAGTCGAAGTAATCCCGTCTAAAGTCTGCGCAATAAAACCTGGAAGAATATTGATTTTTGATTGATTCGAGGCAAAATATTCCTGAATCAATCGGTTTGAAATTTCGAAATTAACAGCTGCTTTTCCAAAATCAGCATTTGTTTTAATTAACTCGCGGCTGTCTTTATAAACCGCATTTTTTTCAGTTTGCTGAAACGCCTGCGCGATGATATAAGACGAAAGCAATTCTCCAAAACTTAAAATAGTATCGGCAGTTCTTGGTGATAATTCGCCTAAAAGGAAACAACCGTCTAATAAAGTTTCAAGATGATTGATAATTCTTTTTACATGACTTAACAAACTGCTTTGCTCACTTACGGGAATGAGTTCTTTAAGTGTGTCAAGGTGTTTTTTCTCGATTTCAGCAACAATATCTCTAAAGCCTTCGTCGTTTGCTGCTGCTTTTGCCGCTGCTAATTGTAGTAAATCAGTTACTTTACTAAGTGCAGAAACTACAACTACTAATTTGTCATTTTTAGCTTTTTGATTAACAATTTCGAGAACGAGTTTTATATTTTGAGCATTGGCAACCGAAGTTCCGCCAAATTTTAATACTTTCATTTTTGATATTTTTATTTCTTTGAATGCAATAGTTTTTATGTATCCATTACCTTTCTTCTTTTGCGAAAAAAGTATAGATAATCTGGATTATATGTAAAAATGTATACCCCTAAGGGGTAGTAGTTGTTGTAGTAGAAATTGTTGCAGCAGCAATTGCAACTCCTGTTTGAGTTGTCATTGTAGATTGATATTTTGCGCTGTTATGTTTCATTTTTGATTTTCCAAAAGTACAGATTTTTATACGAGTTAAAAACTTTGAAGGCTTTTTTACGAATATTTTAATAATTTAAATCCTTAGAATTCAATATTGAGCTTTTGTTAAAATTAAATATGTTAAGTTGAAGTTTTGATATATTTCAAGTTCTGATTTTAAGAAATAAACCAAGAGAAGGAATTGATTTTTGATTAAAATATTTCAGAAACATACACTTTTTTAAATTCTCTATTAAGATTTGATACAAAATTCTAAGGCTTTAAGTTAAAAACATTTTTAATTATCACATCAATTTTGTATGATTAATATTGTGAAATAAATAAAAGTGAGAAACAGGTTATATTGAAATTTTAATTATTGTGATAAAATGTTGCTTTTTAATATTGATTTGTTGAATTTTGACATCTTAAATTAAAAATTGTCATGAGAGAAATCCATTATATAAGCACTGAAACCATAACATTAGAAACCCTGCACGAGATTTTAGCAAATGATAAAATGCTTGAATTATCTGAAGAAGCTAAAGTAAATGTTCAAAAATGCCGTGATTATTTAGATAAAAAAATGGCATCGCATACAGCACCAATTTATGGAATCAATACAGGTTTTGGATCACTTTACAGTGTAAAAATCTCAAATGAAAACTTATCTAAACTTCAGGAAAATTTAGTAAAATCCCACGCCTGCGGAACGGGAGAAGAAGTTCCGTTAGAAATTGTAAAAATGATGCTTTTGCTTAAAATCCAATCTTTAAGCTACGGACACTCTGGAATACAACTGCAGACTTTAAGCCGTTTGGTTGATTTTTACAATAATGATATTTTACCTGTAATTTATAATCAGGGGTCACTTGGGGCTTCTGGAGATTTAGCGCCTTTGGCACATTTATCTTTACCTTTATTAGGAGAAGGAGAAGTTTATTTTGAAGGAAAAAAAATGGTTTCTGCCGAAGTTTTAAAACATTTTAAATGGGAACCAATTGTTTTACAGTCAAAAGAAGGTTTGGCTTTGTTAAACGGAACGCAGTTTATGAGCGCTTATGGAGCTCACATTTTAATTAAAGCATATAAATATTCGTATTTGGCAGATTTAATTGGAACTATTTCCTTAGAAGGTTTTGATGGCAGAATTGAGCCATTCAACGAATTGATACATTATATACGCCCGCACAAAGGACAGATTGTAACGGCACAACGCATCACAGAATTTTTAGATGGGAGTGAAATTATCGCTCAGGAAAAGAAACATGTACAGGATCCGTACTCTTTCCGTTGTATGCCTCAGGTTCATGGTGCTTCAAAAGATGCGATTGATTACGTTAGAAAAGTATTTAAGACGGAAATTAATTCAGTTACCGATAATCCAAATATATTTATTGAAGCCGATCAGATTATTTCAGGAGGAAATTTCCACGGACAGCCTTTAGCTTTGGCTTTAGATTTTATGGCAATTGCTTTGGCAGAATTAGGAAGTATCTCTGAAAGAAGAACCTATCAGTTAATTTCTGGATTGCGTAATCTTCCGGCATTTTTAGTTGATAATCCGGGATTGAATTCTGGTTTTATGATACCGCAGTATACTGCGGCGAGTATTGCAAGTCAAAACAAACAATTGGCAGTGCCGTCGAGTATTGACAGTATTGTTTCGAGCAACGGTCAGGAAGACCATGTGAGTATGGGAGCAAACGGGGCGACAAAAGCCTTACGGGTTTTAGATAATTTAGAGCGTATTTTGGCAATTGAATTATTAAATGCATCTCAGGCAATTGCTTACAGAGAGCCGCTAAAATCAAGTGATTTTATCGAAATGTTTTTAAATAGTTATAGAGAAGTTGTTCCGTTGGTTAAGGAAGACAGAATCTTGCATTATGATATTGAAAATACCGTTTCATTCCTGGGTAGTTTCCAAATAGAAAACGATTTGTTAACAATGGCTTAACATTGTAAAATATTATTGAAGTAATTTTGCCGTATCAAAAATATAAAAATGTCAATAAACAGTATTTTCCAATTTTTAGTGCCGAAAGACAAGAAATTCTTTCCACTTTTTGAAGAAGCTTCAAGCAATTTAATTGAACTAGCTTCTAATTTACACGAAGCGGTTAACCTTCCATTAAAAGAAAGAGAAATTCTTTTTCAAAAGATTGACGAATTAGAACAAAAAGGGGAGGACATTACCCGTCAGACCAATTTGGAATTGAGCAGAAACTTTATCACTCCATTTGACAGAGAGGATATCCATACATTAATTACTTCTATTGATAACGTTGCTGATTACCTTCACGGTGCAGCAAGCCGTATGAGATTGTATCAGGTTGATAAGATTACAAAATCTATCAGAAAGATGACAGAAATTAACCTTGAAGCTTGTCAAAACATTGACAGTGCTGTGAAAGAGTTAAGAAACTTAAAGAATTTTAAAATCATTAAAGATGCTTGCGCCAGAATTAACAAACTGGAAAATAAATCTGATAATGTATATAACAAAGCAGTTTTTGAAATTTTTGAAAACGAAACAGACGCTAAAAATATTATTAAATATAAAGAAGTGTTATCTGTTTTAGAATCAGCAACAGACAAATGTAAGAGTGTTGCGAACATACTAGAATCTATTTCTGTAAAACATTCTTAATTCAATTTTTCATTCTGAAGTTATAATTTTATGACGCTACTTTTATTAATTATAGTATTAGCTTTAATTTTTGATTACATCAATGGTTTTCATGATGCGGCAAATGCTATAGCGACTGTTGTTGCAACAAAGGTTTTAACGCCTTTTCAGGCCGTTCTTTGGGCAGCATTTTTTAACTTTTTAGCTTATTGGGTTTTCGGATTTGGTGTTGCAGATACTGTTGCTAAAACAGCGCACACAATGGAAATTAACCTTGTAGTAATTCTTGCAGGAGTAATTGCGGCTATCTGCTGGAATTTATTGACTTGGTGGTTAGGGATTCCTTCAAGTTCTTCTCATACTTTAATTGGAGGTTTTGCCGGTGCGGCTGTTGCGCATGCTATTGCAGTTCATGGTTTTTCTGGTTATGTTGGAGAAGATGGGGCAACACATTATTGGTATCAAATTGTAAGCTGGTATAAGGCTGGAAAAGATGGTGCAATGCCTTCTGGAGTTCTTATCATTATTGCTTTTATAGTTTTAGCACCTTTATTAGGGGCTTTAGCATCTTATTTAATTTCAATTTGGTTATTAAATGCTTCTCGTAAAAGTATTTGGCCTAAAATATTTACTGCTGCCTTAATGATAGCTACAGTTTGGTTTGTATATACTCAAATGGTTCCTTACGAAGAAATTATAGAGCATGGAAAACCGCGTTTTGATTCTCATTTTTGGAGTGTAGCTTTTGATGCTCATAATATTAAATGGTTTTTAGTAGCCTTTATTATCTTAACTGTAAGTGCATTTTGTTTGATATTTAGCAGTTTAAATCTTCATCAGGCCGATGCTGCTTTGAAAAAAATGCAATTATTATCTTCTGCGGCTTTTAGTTTAGGTCACGGAGGAAATGATTCTCAAAAAGTAATGGGTATTATTGCTGCTGCTGTAGCGGTTTATATTAATACAAATCCTGGAGTTCACATGGATTCTTGGTTAGATGTTGTGTTGCCAAATGATGATTTGGGAATAAAAGGGGTAATGCCGGGATGGATTCCGTTAGCTTGTTATTCTGCAATTGCAGCGGGAACTTTAAGCGGTGGATGGAAAATTGTAAAAACAATGGGATCTAAAATCACCAAAGTAAGTTCGTTTGAAGGTGTTGCTGCTGAAACTGCTGGAGCTTTAACGCTTTATTTTACAGAGCATTTAAAAATTCCGGTAAGTACAACGCATACTATTACAGGATCTATTATTGGTGTTGGATTAACAAAACGTGTTTCTGCAGTTCGCTGGGGAGTTACGGTAAGCTTGGTTTGGGCTTGGATTCTAACTATTCCAATTTCAGCAATATTAGCAGGTTTAGTGTATTTTGTACTAAGTTTGTTTATTTCGTAAAATGATTAATGTGAAATGTAAATCGCATTTTGTCAATATAATATTAAAAGCCGGTTTCAATTGAAGCCGGCTTTTTTATTGCTGTTAACTTATAAATGAAAAAATGTCTGTAAATGATGTTTTTTAAATTTATAGCAGTCATCCTTTACTATTTTATAAATTGATCTTTGCAGGATTATCTAACCTGTAAATTCATTGTCTAAAGTATAGAAATAGATTGAAATGAGTTTGAAAACTGCTAATTACAATTGATATATATCTTCAAAAAAAATAAACTTTCACCGCTATTTTTTCTATTTGCATTTTTTTTACTTTTCTCCTGTAAAGGTGACGATGATGTAAGGATGATTAGTTTAAAAATAGACCGAAAAAAAGTGACCAGCAATCCAAATGAGGAATCAGATATAATTTCATGCTTTATAAAAGAATCTGTTGGTAAATCTTTAAAAGGGATTGATACCAATAAACTAAAATATTATACGGTAGAAAGAAACGATACTATTTTAGTAATCGCCAAGGTTACTGATATGATTGGAATTCAAAAGGCTTCACGAAAAAAAATGTTATTTGCAATACAAGATTGTTTAGCTTCCTCTGAAAGATATTATATGAAAAAGGTTTATATTGATGTAGAAGGAAACTTTAGTACACTATTGGTAAAAACGCCTATGAAATATGATTTAGATGGCAGGTTTGCCAATGAAGAATTGCTTTTGTCATTTTATGGTAAATCAAAAATTCCTTTTAAGAAATAATTTTTTTCTAAAACTTCTGAAGGTTTTTGCGATTATGCTTACGCTTATAATGTGTTTGTTTTAGTTTTTCCTGATCCTTAGAAATTATGCTGATTGTGCCGTCAATCTCTAACATTGCCAATTTTACATTTTTAAAAAATTCGATTCCGTGCTCTCTCATGGCTTCTTTTAATTCTTCATCAGAAATATCTAACTTACTTAAAGCCTTAAAATCTAGTTTTCCATCGTGAATTAATACTTCGGGTTTGTCTAATAACAGATCGCCAAAAACCTTATATCTGCGAGTTAATTTTTTAATAATAAAATTGATTACAAATAAAACTAATGCGGCAACTAAACCCCCGGTAAGACTGGTGTCTGATCCTACCATTGCATTTTGAACGGAGTTACTAATTAGTAAAATCAGAATAATGTCTGCAGTATTTAATTGTGAAAGTTCTTTTTTTCCGAAAATGCGCAAGGCAATTGTCATAAAAAAATATACAGCAACGCTTCGTAAAATAATGTCTAAATAAGGAAAAACCATCATTTTAAATTGTTTAGGTTAAAAAAAAGCTTTGCCAGAGTTAAAAACTTTGACAAAGCTGCTAAATTATTTATTCGGTATTAAGTTTAAATGAACTTAACTAAGTTTGAAATTCTTTTCAATTGCTTTGATCATTTCCCCGGCAACATCTTTGTTTGTTGCGCCTTCAATTCCTTCAAGACCTGGAGAAGAGTTTACTTCAAGCAATAAAGGTCCTTTTGAAGAACGAATAATATCAACTCCGGCAACTTTTAAATCCATAGCTTTTGCAGCCTTAATAGCGATCTTCTTTTCTTCGGCAGTTACTTTGATGACAGATGCAGTTCCTCCAAGATGAATATTAGCTCTAAACTCGCCCGGCATGGCTTCACGCTGGATTGCTGCAACGACTTTACCGTCAATTACAAAACAGCGAATGTCTTTTCCGTTTGCTTCTTTAATAAATTCCTGAACTAAGATATTAGCATTTAAGCTTTTAAAAGCATTGATAACACTTTCTGCGGCTTTTTTGGTTTCGGCCAAAACAACCCCTTTTCCTTGTGTCCCTTCTAATAATTTGACAATTAGGGGAGAACCTCCAACCATTTTTATTAAATCGTCTGTATCTAAAGGAGAATTAGCAAAACCAGTTGTAGGGATGCCAATTCCGCTATGCAGTAATAATTGCAGAGAATATAATTTATCACGCGATTGGGTTATTGCTGAAGCAGAATTTAAACAAAAAACTTTCAAAGCTTCAAATTGACGTGTTAAGGCGCAGCCGTAAAAAGTAATGCTTGGACGGATACGAGGAATAATAGCATCAAATTGATTCAGTATTTTTCCGCCGCGATAATGTATCTCAGGTGTTTTGGCATCCAGTTTCATATAGCATTCTTTGATGTTTAAAAAATGCATTTCATGACCGCGCATTTCACCTGCTTCCATGATTCTTTTATTGCTGTACAATTCAGGATTACTGGCTAAAAGTCCAATTCTTAAACCGGAACTGGCTTTTTCTGAGTTTTGATATAATTCTTTTAGAGATTCAGGCGTTGGCTGCCCTAACAGATATTTTTCTTCCGGATCTACCAGCACACGTCCGCTCATGGCTTCGCGCCCTAAAAGCATTCTAAAACCCATTGAGTCGCGATTGGTCAGGGTCATTTCGATTGGCCATTTTGAGTCGCCAATTCTAATGCTGGTCTGAATTACATAACGGTGTTCTCTAAAACCGCTTGAACTTTTTACAATTCTTTTATCAACAAGCGGGGCTTCGCAGTGAATGATGGTTTTGATATTATTTTGAATTGGATTAATGTCAAATTTCACCCAATTGGCATCATTTTTTATAAAGGGAGCTATGTTTATAGCGTGCATTGCCGAAGTTTTGGCACCAGAATCGACGCGGGCCTTAATTGTCGGGATTCCTAATTCTGGAAATGAGCACCATTCTTCGCTGCCTAAAATGACTTTGTGTTGAAGCATACGTTGTTTTTTATTATAGAATTTAAATTCAAAAGTAGCTATTTGCTTTTACTAAAGATAGTAAATTATTCAAAAAAAATACCCGTTAGGTTATGAAAACGTAACGGGTAAATTATTTTTGTTATGATTTTTAACTAATTTATTGATTTGTCGGCTCTTCGGCTTTGTGTATTTCTACTGAAAGTTCTTGAGAGTCATCTTTTAAATCCATTAAGATTTCATCACCTGAATGTATTTTTGAAGTGATGATTTCTTCGGCTAACAAATCTTCAACATATTTTTGAATTGCTCTTTTAAGCGGTCTTGCTCCAAATTGCTTATCAAAACCTTTTTCTGCAATAAATGCTTTTGCTTTGTCTGTTAAGCTTAATTTGTAACCTAATTCAGCAATACGAGAATATAGTTTTTTCAATTCAATTTCGATGATCACATCAATATCTGCTTTTTCTAAACTGTTGAATACGATTACGTCGTCAATTCTGTTTAAGAATTCAGGAGCAAAGGTTTTCTTCAAAGCATTTTCGATAATGCTTTTTGAGTTTTCATCGGCCTGAGCTACTTTTGCAGCAGTTCCAAATCCTACACCTTGTCCGAAATCTTTTAACTGACGTGCACCAACGTTGGATGTCATGATAATAATAGTGTTTTTAAAGTCGATTTTACGACCTAAACTATCGTTTAAATATCCGTCATCTAAAACTTGCAGCATCATATTAAACACATCCGGGTGTGCTTTTTCGATCTCGTCTAAAAGTACAACGCAATATGGTTTTCTGCGAACTTTTTCAGTTAACTGACCGCCTTCTTCATAACCTACATATCCCGGAGGCGCTCCAACTAAACGAGAAATAGCAAATTTTTCCATGTATTCGCTCATATCGATACGAATTAACGCATCTTCAGAATCGAATAATTCTTTTGCCAGTACTTTAGCCAATTGTGTTTTACCAACCCCGGTTTGACCTAAGAAAATGAATGAACCAATTGGTTTATTAGGATCTTTAAGTCCGGCTCTGTTACGTTGAATAGAACGTGCAATTTTAAGAACAGCTTCATTTTGCCCAATTACTTTATTTTGGATTAATTCAGGTAATTGTGCTAATTTGTTGCTTTCTGTTTGTGCAATTCGGTTTACAGGAATTCCTGTCATCATGGAAACAACATCGGCTACATTATCTTCTGTAACTTCAATTCTGTTGTTTTTAGAATCTTCTTCCCATTGTTCTTGTGCTAAAGCAAGATCTTTTTCGATGCGTTTTTCATCATCGCGAAGTTTGGCAGCTTCTTCATATTTTTGTTTCTTAACTACCATGTTTTTCATTTCGCGAACTTCTTCTAACTGACGCTCTAAATCCAAAATTTGTTTTGGAACATCAATATTAGTAATGTGAACACGAGATCCGGCTTCGTCCATCGCGTCGATAGCTTTGTCTGGTAAGAAACGCTCAGACATATATCTGTTTGTTAATTTAACACAAGCTTCAATTGCTTCTTGCGTATAAGTAACATTGTGGTGGTCTTCGTATTTGTCTTTTACGTTGTTCAAAATGGCAATTGTTTCTTCAACAGAAGTTGGTTCTACAATTACTTTTTGAAAACGTCTTTCAAGAGCACCATCTTTTTCAATATATTGTCTGTACTCGTCAAGAGTTGTAGCACCAATACATTGTATTTCTCCTCTTGCTAATGCAGGTTTAAACATGTTTGAGGCATCAAGCGAACCTGTTGCTCCTCCAGCTCCTACAATAGTATGGATTTCATCTATAAAAAGAATAATGTCATCGTTTTTCTCAAGCTCGTTCATGACGGCCTTCATTCGTTCTTCAAATTGTCCTCTGTATTTTGTTCCGGCAACTAAACTTGCCAAATCAAGAGTAACAACACGTTTGTGAAAAAGAATACGTGATACTTTCTTCTGGATAATACGCAGGGCAAGTCCTTCTGCAATAGCAGATTTACCAACTCCGGGTTCTCCAATAAGAAGCGGATTGTTCTTTTTTCTTCGGCTTAAAATTTGTGAAACACGTTCAATTTCTTTTTCGCGTCCTACAACAGGATCTAGTTTTCCTTCTTCAGCCATTTCTGTTAAATCTCTCCCAAAATTATCTAAAACTGGAGTTTTAGATTTTTTGTTTGACTTATTGGCTGGATTATTAAAACTGCTTTCCTTTAGACTGTCATCTTGTCCTGAATCGTCATTGTACGATTCGTTTCTTGGCAAGTTTTCTAAGAATTCTTCTTCGTTTGGCGTCATGTTTAAATATTGTTCTTTGGCTATGTCATAATCTATTTTTAGCTTATTCAACAGCTTGGTTGTTGGATCGTTTTCGTTTCGTAAGATGCATAGAAGCAAATGAGCTGTGCTAATCGATGAACTTTGAAATACTTTAGCTTCAAGAAAAGTGGTCTTCAGTGCCCTTTCGGCTTGTCGGGTAAGATGAAGGTTTTTCTTTTCGGCATTTACCTCAACGCTATGGTTGGCTGGACTCAGTATTTCTACTTTCCTGCGTAAATGGTCTAAATCGACTGCCAGGTTATTAAGTATATGAATAGCTTTTCCGTTACCATCTCTTAAAATGCCCAGCATTAGATGTTCAGTACCAATAAAGTCGTGTCCTAAACGAAGGGCTTCTTCCTTACTGTATGTAATAACATCTTTTACTCTTGGTGAAAAATTATCATCCATAATATATAATTGGTATTGTAAATTTAATGAATTACAGTTTGAAAAACAAAAACCATACCCATCGAGAACTACTGTCAGCTAATTGACAAAAAAAATAACAATAAAAGCGTTAAAAAACGCTTAATTTATTAACTAAAAGCTAAAATAAAGTTGTTAATAAATCATTTAAATAAGTGTAAGGAAATAGCTGAAAAAATTTTAAAAAAACGTATCTTGGCACGCTTTGAAACTAAATAATTATTTAAACATAACAACTTATGTCTGAAGGAGAAAAGTTAATTCCTATTAACATTGAAGATGAAATGAAATCTGCTTACATTGATTATTCGATGTCAGTAATTGTATCGAGAGCGCTTCCTGATGTTAGAGATGGCTTGAAACCAGTGCATCGAAGAGTTCTTTACGGAATGTATGATTTAGGTGTAACTTCAAGATCTGCCCACAAAAAATCTGCAAGAATTGTAGGGGAGGTTCTGGGTAAGTATCACCCTCACGGAGATACCTCAGTTTATGATGCAATGGTTCGTATGGCTCAGGAGTGGAGTATGCGATATTTATTAGTTGATGGTCAGGGTAATTTTGGTTCTGTCGATGGAGACAGTCCGGCAGCGATGCGTTATACTGAGGCCAGAATGCGCAAAATCTCAGAAGATATTATGGCAGATATCGAAAAAGAAACAGTTGATTTTCAACTAAACTTTGACGATACTTTATATGAGCCAAAAGTAATGCCAACAAGAGTTCCTACTTTATTGGTAAACGGAGCAACTGGTATTGCAGTAGGTATGGCAACCAATATGCCGCCGCACAATTTAACGGAAGTTATTAATGGTACACTAGCTTACCTTGATAATAATGATATTGAAGTAGACGAATTAATAACACATATTAAAGCTCCGGATTTTCCAACCGGTGGTGTAATATATGGTTACGAAGGCGTTCGTGAAGCTTTTAAAACAGGTAGAGGACGTATTGTAATGCGTGCGAAAGTTGGCTTCGAAGAAGTTGACGGAAGAGAATGTATTATCGTTACCGAAATTCCTTATCAGGTTAACAAAGCCGAAATGATCAAACGTACGGCTGATTTGGTAAATGATAAAAAAATCGATGGTATTGCAAATATTCGTGACGAGTCTGATAGAAACGGTATGCGTATCGTTTATATCTTAAAACGCGACGCTACTCCAAACGTAGTTTTAAATACCTTATATAAGTATACACAATTACAATCTTCTTTCAGTGTAAACAACATTGCATTAGTAAAAGGACGCCCTCAATTGTTGAATCTAAAAGATATGATTCACTACTTTATTGAGCACCGTCATGATGTAGTGGTTAGAAGAACACAGTTTGAATTGCGTAAAGCAGAAGAAAGAGCACATATTTTAGAAGGATTAATCATTGCTTCTGATAATATTGATGAAGTAATTGCGTTAATTAGAGGTTCTAAAAACACAGATGAAGCGAGAGAGAAATTAATCGAAAGATTTAAATTATCTGACATTCAGGCTCGTGCAATTGTAGAAATGCGTTTACGTCAGTTAACAGGACTGGAGCAGGATAAACTAAGAGCTGAGTTTGAAGAATTAATGAAATTAATCGAGCATTTAAAAGCTTTATTAGCAGATGTTAATTTAAGAACTAATTTGATTAAAGAAGAGCTTATTGAAATTCGCGATAAATATGGCGATGCCCGCCGTTCTCAAATTGAATATTCTGGAGGAGATGTAAGTATCGAAGATTTAATTGCTGATGAAAATGTGGTAATTACAATTTCGCACGCAGGTTATATTAAACGTACAAACCTTACAGAATATAAAACACAAAATAGAGGCGGAGTTGGTCAAAAAAGCGCCGGAACAAGAGATCAGGATTTCCTTGAACACATGTTCGTTGCAACAAACCACCAATATATGATGTTCTTTACGCAAAAAGGAAAATGTTTCTGGATGCGTGTTTACGAAATTCCGGAAGGAAGTAAAACTGCAAAAGGCAGGGCAATTCAAAACTTAGTAAACATTGAAAGCGACGATAAAGTAAAGGCTTTCATTTGTACACAAGATTTAAAAGATAAAGACTATATCAATACGCATAACCTTGTAATGGTTACGAAACAAGGACAGGTTAAGAAAACTTCTTTAGAGAAATATTCTAAACCTCGTGTAAATGGAGTTGCCGCTATTACAATTAAAGAAGGGGATGAATTACTTGAAGCTAAATTAACCGATGGAGAAAGCCAAATTATCCTGGCAGTTAAATCTGGTAAATTAGTTCGTTTTGAAGAAACCAAAACACGCCCTATGGGAAGAACAGCTTCTGGAGTTCGTGGAATTTCTTTAAAAGATGATACTGATGAAGTAATTGGTATGGTTACTGTTGCTAAAAATGATGTTGCTGATTCTCAAATATTAGTTGTAACTGAAAACGGATACGGAAAACGTACTAAATTAGTTGATGATGATGGAGAAGATGTTTACAGAATTACAAACCGTGGAGGTAAAGGGGTTAAAACTCTTAATATCACGGAGAAAACAGGAAAATTAATTTCAATTAACGCCGTTACGGATTCTGATGATTTAATGATTATCAATAAATCTGGATTAACAATTAGAATGGCGATTGAGGATTTACGTGTTATGGGACGTGCTACTCAAGGTGTTAGATTGATTAACCTAAAAGGAAAAGATTCTATCGCTGCTGTTACAAAAGTTATGAAAGATGATGCAGAAGAAGTTGTTGTAGATGAAGATGGTAACGTTGTAGAATCTGCTATTGAAAGAGTTAAACCGGATTTAGAAGTTCTTGAAGATGACGGAACTGCTGATGACGATGACGATGACTCTGATGATGTAGTGGAAGACGAAGATGATTCTGAAGAAGAAGAATCTGAAGAATAAAAGTAAAACCACAAGAAAATTAAATTAAATATACAAATTGAACATTATGAAAAGTAAATATGTTATACTAGCGTCAGCTTTACTGATTTCTGTAGCTACATTTGCTCAAAAAGATCAGATTAAAAATGCTGAAAAAGCATTAAAAAGCGGTGATGCGCAAGGGGCACTTGCTCAGCTAAAAGATGCAGAGAACTTAATTGTGAATGCAAAAGATACGGAGCAGGCACAGTACTATTTTGTACAAGGAAATGCTTATTTAGATCTTGCTAACAAAAAAGTTGAAGAAAGTAAAAATTTAAGCGCAGCTGCTGACAGCTATAAAAAATTAATCGAAGTTGAGAAAGCATCTGGAAAACAAAAATATTCTACACAAGCAGCGACTTCAATTACAAATATTAAAGGTTTGTTGATTAATTCTGCAATTGCAGATACTCAGGCAAATAAACATGCTGACGGAGCTAAAAAATTATATGATGCTTACTTGTTAGATAAAAATGACACTATCAACCTGTACTATGCAGCATCTACAGCTGTAAACGCTCAGGATTTCGATACTGCACTTCCGATGTATGAAGAGTTAAAAAAATTAAACTATTCTGGTAAAGGGACTTTATATTTAGCTACAAACAAAGCAAATAACAATGAAGATAACTTTGCTAACGCTAAAGAAAGAGATTTAGCTATAAAATTAGGAACTCACGAAAAACCTAAAACAGAAGCTATTCCTTCAAAAAGAGGTGAAATCTACAAAAATTTAGCGTTGATTTTAGTTCAAAAAGGAAAAATTGAAGAAGCTAAGAAAGCAATTGCTGATGCCAGAAAAACAAATCCGGATGACAGTTCTTTGATTCTTACAGAAGCTAACTTATATCTTGAAACAAAAGATTATGAGCAGTACAAAAAACTAGTTGGAGAAGCGTTACAAAAAGATCCAAACAATGCTGATTTAGTATTCAACTTAGGAGTGTTAAGTGCAAATGCAAAAAACGATGCAGATGCTGAGAAATACTACTTAAAAGCTATTGAAATCAATCCAAACTATACTAATGCATACCTGAACCTTGCGGCATTAAAGTTAGAAGCTGAAAAGCCAATTATTGATGAAATGAATAAATTGGGTACTTCTGCAAAAGATATGAAACGTTATGATATTTTAAAAGCGCAGAGAGAAGGGGTTTTTAAAGGTGTAATTCCTTACCTTAAAAAAGCAAATGAATTAGATCCTAAAAACGAAGATGTTGCTAAAACATTATTAGGAGTTTACAAGGCATTAGAAATGACTGCAGAGGCAAAAGCTTTAAAAGCTACAATGAACTAATATTAGTCATTTCATTTTATAAAAAAACCATCAGCCACAACTGATGGTTTTTTTATGCTTAGTAAAATAGCTTAATTTACTAATGATACAGACAAAGTTATTGTTGTATTTAAAAGTTTTGAAATCGGACAGATTTCTTTTGCTTTTGCAGCAGTTTTTTCAAATTCTTCTGCTGATATTGATGGCACTTTTCCTTTTAAGTCTAAATGAATTAATGTTATAGAACCATCTTCAAAAGTTACTGCAGCTTCTGTAGATAAATCATCTGCAGTAAAACCTGCTTCGTTAAGTAAAAAGCTTAACTGCATTGTAAAACAGCCGGAATGTGCCGCCGCAACTAATTCTTCAGGATTAGTTCCAACTCCATCTGCAAATCTTGTTTTAAAAGACAATTGTGCGTTATCTAATGTTGTACTTTGTGTACTTATAGTTCCTTTTCCTTCCATGCCGGTTCCTTTCCAGTTGGCATTTGCTTTTCTTGTAAATTTCATATTCTTCTTAATTTAAAAATTAGTATTAAATGTTATTTGTTTGATTGTTTGTTAATAGTGGTAACTCAAATATAATCAATATTTTGCAGAATAGTTTTACGAAATTTAATGAGAATGTTAAGTTTTAGGTTTGTTATGATTTTACCGCAAAGCACGCAAAGGTTTACGCAAAGTCCGCAAAGTTTTTAAGTAAAGCTTTGCGAACTTTGCGCTTTAATAAATCCCCAATAAATAAATTTCTTTGCGTGCTTTGCGGTTAAAAAAATAAGCATAAAAAAAAGGTGCAATGAATTTCATTACACCTTTTATATTTAAATTCGACTTCGCTCAACCTGACAATTATTCCGGCTGATTTAAGTTTCTTAATTGTTTCAGTTTATCTTTCCATACATCAAGGCTTTCTTTGTGAATAGCAATGTTTTTGCGTACTTCTGTAACAATTGAATTCTCTTTTTTAGCATTTTTAGTATTGGTAAAGAACTGAATGTTATTTTCTAACTGGAAAATTTCGTTCTGAACTTCTTCAATTTTACGCATAATGAAAATCTTTTCATTATCTAATTTTCTCGTGTCGTTACTGTCTGATAACGAATCGATTCTATTAGAAAAACGCATCATTTCAGATTCTTTTTTACTTAAACTCAGTTTTTCAAAAAGTGCATCTAAAATTTTATTGAATTTGCCTTCAATATGACGTCTTGAAAAAGGCACTTTTCCGTAACTTTTCCAGATTTCAATATGCTGTTTTATAGCATCAAGGTCTGTTTTGTGATCGCCTGTAAGCTGATAAGCTCTTAAGATGTCCAAATACGCTTTTTTGTTATCGAATGCAGCAACCTCATCAGCATTTTCTTCAGATTTGTGTTCTTTTAATTTATCAAAATAATGATTACACGCATCTTTAAACTCTTTCCAGATTTTATCTGAGTATTTTTTAGGAACATGGCCAATTTGTTTCCATTCTTCCTGAATTTGTTTCATGATTGGAGTAGTAGAACCAAAATCTGTGCTTTCCTGCAATTCTTTTGCTTTAGCTACAAGAGCCATTTTTTTATTTAAATTATCGTTTTGGTCTTTCTTGATGTCCTTATAAAACGAGTTTTTAAAAGCATTGAAATTTCTAACTGCGGATTTAAACGAAGCCCAGGTTTCCTCATTTACTTCAGAAGGAACTTTTCCGGCAGCGAAAAACTCATTTCTTAATGCTTCTACTTTTTGAATCTGAACAAGCCATTGCGAGTGCGAGTTCACTTTTTCAGTTCCTAAAACCTCAATTTTAGAAATGATATCTTTTTTAGTTTCAAGATTTTGCTGTTCGTTTGCTCTTTGGCTTTCAAATAAAACTTCTCTTTTATCGTGAATCTTTTTAGTCAGTTCGCTAAATGTATTCCAGATAGAATCACGGTGTTCTTTAGAAACCGGACCAATATCTTCTTTCCAAAGTCGGTGTAAATCTTGCAACTCACGAAACGCTTTACTTACATCAGCTTCATTTACAAGTTCTTCGACCCTTGCAATAATTTTTTGCTTTTGTTCTAAGTTATGTTTAAAATCTAAATCACGTGCTTCACGGTCTAAATGCAGATAATCATAAAAGTTTTCTACATGAAAATGGTAATTGTTCCAAACGTGATTGTATTTGTCTTTTGGAATTGCTCCGGCATTTTTCCATCTTTCTCTCAAATCATTAAAATGTTTAAGAGTGTCTTTTATATTTGCCTGCGGATTTATAAGTTCTTTTAATTCTTCAACTATAGCAAGCCGGTTTTCTAAATTAGATTTTAGATTAGTTTGTAAATGTTTAAAATGAGCATTTCTTTTCTCTCTAAAAACATTATAATATTCATCAAATTTAGATTTTAAAGGAGAATGATATTCAAATTCTTCATTTGGGTCTTCTTTTGAAGCATTAAATTCTTCTCTTTTTTCTTCTATAAGATGGTTGTATTGCAGTAAAAATGATTTTTTAATTTCCTCAATATGATCTTTTACAGACATTGTTTTATCTGTATTAACCAATTTTTTAAGCTCATCTACCAGTGCATCTAAAGAAAAAGTGTCATAATCCTTCATAGGAATATCATGGCGCTCTTTTAGCGTTTCATCTTCACCTTCTTCGGCGTTTGAATTTGTTATGGCATCTAATGCACTTTGATGATCTGATTCTTCAATTTCAGCCGTTTCTTCAACTTCATTTTCAGGATTTGAAAGAGTAGTTTCAGTTACTGTTTCAGGTTGTTTTGCAGCTTCTATTGTATCATCTTGTGTAGAATCACTAATATCGATTCCCAATTTTCCGTCTGCTTCTTGCAGGTTATCATTCTTTTCTTCTAACATTTTAAATGTATAAGGTTTTTACTTTAAACAGAGCGAAAGATAGTAAAGGTGTTTCTAACTACAAAATAAATCGTTTGTTTATGCTGTATTTTACGATGAAATTCTTATTCTTTACTCTTGTTTACACCTCTGATATGATAATTTTTATAAATTGTTTGAAGGGAATAAAAATTTTGATTTCCTATTATTTTTAGAAGATTGAGGTTAAACTAACGTTTTTTGATAGAAACTTTTGTTGATTCCTGATTAAAATAAAATCAGCATTCCAACTTCAATTCCCCAATTATAAGACTTATGATTTCCAAAAGCAGCACTTGGGTGTATGTATGCCATATCATTTGCTGTTATTTTCCGGCCAAATTCTACAAAAGCATTATTGGGGTAACCCTTATTTGTATTATTGTATCTAAAAGCGGCATCGGCAGCAAACCAGTTTTTTCCAAAAATGTACATAAAGTAGTTTTCAAAAGATGTTGTATTGATATCACTTCTATTACTTGATCCTGCAAAACTAGATTGGTTTTCTAAAGAACTTATCCATAGCAATTTATTCATAACCAGATATTTTCCATAGAAAACAGCAGGGGCAACAACCCATTTTCCTGACCCTAAAGCAGGATCAACGGCAGAATTTGATATAACACGGGCGCGAAAAGCGACTCCTCCGTTTTTATGTTCTAAGTATGGAATATAGCTGACTCCAACTCCAATATCCCCAATTCCAGTTTTGTTTATAGAAGAAGTATTAGTAGAAATTAAAGGGAGATCGACCCTTAAATTCCATGCCTTATTGGCGATTGGGTGTAGAAACCTAAGCTCGGTTGTATTAAATGAGCCGGAATCAGTATCTAAATATTCATTAAAAAGTAAAATCGTTTTTAGATAATAATGATATCGGGCTTCTGTATACACACTACTTGCGGTCTCATTTGTGTTTTGAGATTCCTGTGCTGTGGAAGCAAGAGAAATAAAAAATAAAATGCAGAAGTAAAGTATTGATTTTTTCATAACTATCTACAAATGAGTAGACTAATTTACAAAAATTACTTTAATTTCCTACATTTTGTATTTTTTTATTTGTTCCATATCTTCCAGGCTTTCTCTGCCTGAAAAATAAGCATGTCATATCCGTTTTTAATTACGGCACCTCTTTCTTTAGCATTTTTAAGAAATTGAGTTTCGGCAGGATTATAAATCAAATCGTATGCGATGTGTTTTTCGGTAAAAAACTCATAAGGAATATCAGGGTAAGCTTCTATGTTAGGGCTTGTGCCAACTGGCGTACAATTGATTATAATTTGGTAATTATCAAAAGTGGTAGCATTAATCAAGTTGTAATCAATGATGTTTTCTTTTGCTTCTCTTGAAACAAACGTATAAAGAATACCAAGTTCATCCAATGCAAAAGCCACACCTTTTGAAGCGCCGCCGGTACCAAGGATTAATGCCTTTTTATGATGCGGTTCCAGTAAAGGTTTTAATGATTTTTTAAAGCCGTAATAATCGGTGTTGTAACCTTTTAGTTTTCCGTTTTTGGTAAACTTAATAGTATTTACAGCACCAATTAAAGCTGCTTTTTTTGATAGTTTATCTAAAAAAGGGATAACCTGTTCTTTATAAGGAATCGTAACATTTAAACCTTTCAAATCTGGATTGTTTTTCAATAATCCTGTAAAATGGCTGATCTCAGAAATGTCGAAGTTTTCGTAACTGTTGCCTGCGAAAATTTCGTCGTTAAATTTTTCTGTAAAATAACCTTTTGAAAATGAGTAACTAATATTACGGCCCAATAAGCCAAAACGCCTTTTTAAAATATCAATCATTATTATTTTCTGTGTTTTTCGATATAATTTCTAACTGTTTTCTTTGTCCACACAACCGGAAATAAATCTTCGATAAGAATGTAATTATCAAAGTTTAAACGAAGTCCGTTGCTTAAATGGAATTTTGCTTTTGTATTATCTTGGATCATAAAATATAATCCTGCCAAACGATACTCAATTTCATTTTCTTCAGGGAAATATTCTGATGCCTGAAGCAATGTTTGAATAGCACTTTCGAATTCACCAAGAAATTGAAGAATATCAACCCAATATAACCAGGTATCAAGAGCATAATCTCCAAATTCAACTGCTTTTCTGTATCCGAATTCAGCCTCTTCAAAAAAGTTCATTTGTTTGTTTATCGTTGCATAACGTTTCCAGTACAAACGATTTTGATTGTCGATTGCTAATGCTTTATTGACAAAAAATAATGCTTTTTGAAAGTTTTTTTGTCGAACATGAAAATCTGTAATTGCAATCCAGCCTTTATCTAAAAGCGGATCTTCGTGAACAGTCTGGTTGTAATACTGAAGTGCTTTTACAGCATTTCCTAATTTTTCATAACATTTACCAATACGCAGCAAGGCATACGAAGTCGCGTCGTCTAATTCAATTGTACGATTATAGCTTTCAATAGCTTCATTGTACTTTTTAAGACGTTCGTAAGCTTTTGCTTTTTCCATAAATGCACCTAAAAACTCATCGTCGATTAAGGTTGCATAATCAAAAGCACGAATAGCACTTTCGTATTCTTTTACGCCATAATGCAGTCTTCCAAGCTGGTGCCATGCAATTTCGCTATATGGGTTTTTGTTAATGTAGTCGTTCAGATATACAATAGCTTCCTGATTTTGATCTAAAAATTCAAAACAGTAAACCACGTTATATAAGGCAGATTGATCTTCTAAATCTTCTTCAAGACATTTGATGAAGCTTTCTTTTGCCAGTTCAAGATTATCCATAAAAAGATATTCCATTCCAATCAAGTTGTACACGTCGGCGTAGTCATCAGTATATTGCAGGGCAATTTTAAGTAATTCTACCGCTTTTTCGTGCTGGTCTCTTTTAGAACAAATATTTGCTTTTTGGATATAGATTTCCTCGTTGTTTGGTTCGATTGCATACAACTCGTTTAAAAGCTTCTCAGCGATCTCAAGTTTGTCTTCGTAAACCAGCATTTCTACTTGTACTAATTTTAAGCCTGTAGATTTTGGGTGTTGGTCTAATGCAAGTTTTAAGGCCTTTTTTGCTAAATTAGCCTTGCCTATATCTAAATAATGAAGAATAATTTCTTCAAATTCTTCAGAATCAAAAAAGAGCACTTTGTTAGTTTTTAACATCGACTCAAATTTTGATAAGGATAGGTTATAATCTTCTTCTTCGTTGCTTAATTGCATACTTTGTTTTATTTGAAATTAGCCTGTTATAAATTTAGGCATCCATATAATTGATGTGGGGAAGGAAAATTAATTGTTTTGAACAATTTAATTAACAATGAATTTAGATTTTACGCTCCAAATTTAAATATAATATTCTGATTTTTAACAGATTATTTAGTTATTTGCCCGCTTTTAAAATTTCATCCATAACATTTAAAATTATGGAACAGCCCTCTCTTATTTCTTCTTCAGAAATGGTAAGCGGCGGTGTTATCCGGATAGCACATCCTTCAAACAAAAGCCAAAACAGTATTAATCCTTTATCCTGACAGTTTAAAATAACCTGATTTGTTATATCTGCCGTTTCTGTCATTGCTGCAAGCATTAATCCCTTTCCTCTAACTTCTTTTATCAAAGGATGTACCAAAAGCGATCTGAAGAGTTTTTCCTTTTCTAATGCTTCCTGCATTAAATTTGTCTCAGTTAATTCCTGCAAAGTAGCCAAACAAGCTGACGCAATGACAGGATGCCCCCCAAATGTGGTAATATGTCCCAGTTTAGGATTTTCGGTTAAAAGATCCATTTTTTCAGCCGAAGCAGTAAAAGCACCAACAGGCATTCCGCCTCCCATACCTTTTCCCATAACAACAATATCTGGTACAACATCATAGTTTTGAAAACCGAAAAGTTTTCCGGTTCTCCCGAAACCCGGCTGAATTTCATCTACAATCATTAAGGCTCCAACTTCATCACAACGCTTACGGACTTTTTGAAGAAAGTTATTTTCGGGCTGAATAAATCCGGCACCGCCCTGAATAGTTTCTAACAGAATAGCAGCGGTTCTGGGTGTTATTTTTTCTAAATCGGCTTCGTTATTAAATGTAATGAAATCTACATCTGGAAGCAGTGGACGAAAAGCTCGCTTGCGTTCTTCAAATCCCATAACACTCATAGAACCCATTGTGTTTCCGTGATAGGCATTGTGGCAAGAGATAAGCTGGCTGCGTCCTGTTGTTCGTTTGGCTAGTTTTAAAGCGCCTTCAATTGCTTCTGTTCCTGAATTTACTAAATAAGTTTTGTTTAGGGATTCAGGCAGGAGTGAGGCTATTAATTTGCAATATTGTACTGCGGGGCTTTGCGAATATTCTCCGTAAACCATTACGTGCGAATATTTGTCTAACTGATCTTTTATGGCCTGATTCACTCTCGGATGCTGATGCCCGAGTGTACAAGCCGAAACTCCGGCAACAAAGTCTAGATATTTTTTATCGTTTGTATCGTATATGTAAGATCCTATGGCGTGCGAAACTTCCATTCCTAAAGGATAAGGAGAAGTTTGTGCCTGGTATTTTATAAAATCTGGGTTCATTTTTTTAAAGGTTCAAAGTGACAAAGGTACTAAGGTTCTCAGGTTTTTGTTTCAGGCTCTGAAAACTGTGACTGCGACTGAATACTGAAACTAAAAACTACGACTAATTTTACCGCAAAGATCGCAAAGATTTACGCAAAGTTTGTAAGGTTAAAATTAAGATTACATCTTGATGCAAAGATCTCAAAGCTGAAACTGAAAATGTGTTTCAAGTTCTGAAAACTGAGACTGCGACCGTGACTGAAAACTGCGACTGAAAACTGAAAACTATTTAACTTTAGGCTTAGTTTCTGTTTTCACGGCTGGTTTTTTCTTATCGTAATCTAAAGTTTCTTTCCTGACCTTCATAGGAACGTTTTTATCTTTTTCTTCCTGTTCTTTTCCTTCTTTGACTAATTTGTCGTTCATTTCATTTTCTTCGGCAGTAAAAATATCGTCTTTCGATTTTATTCTTTCGTCACCGCGCCAGACAAAACCTCGTAGTTTACGGGCATTTTCAGGTAAATCAGCTTCTGGGAAAATATCTCCGTCAACACGATTAAAAAATGTAATGGTTTCTACGGCATTGTTCTCCAGAATCAGGTTTATTTTACTGCTGACATTTTTATTAATTCCGATTAATTCATTGGCATCATTCCGCATAAAATAAACGACTTCGGTATTTTTGACGACGTCAACATCATGGAGTTTTCCTTCTTTAAATTTTCCGAATAAATTGAGTCCCTTGACCTGATTATACCCCGTTCCTAAAGTGTCCTTGGAAATGAGGAAAGTGTTATTAATAACTTTTAATGAATCTAACTTTCTTGTATTGTTATCACCAATTAAATGCATCACCTCCCCGGTAATCTGGCTGTCGCCGTTCCATAAAATTGGACTTCCAATCAGTTTTGTTAAAGCAGTTTTAGAATTTGAATGTATCGAATCGCATTTACCGCTCATGTCGGTTTTATAAAAGCGGACATTTTTAAACGCTCTTAAAATTCGTTCGCCTTCTTTTCCGGTAACCATTAGTTTTTGTCCGTGAATATAAACAGAGTCGTTTTCGACTAAATTAATAGCAACTGCTCTTTTGGTTACAAACATTGAATCTTTTAGTTTGTAAATCTCGGCATAATGACCTTTTACAAGCCCTCTATTAATAGAATCGGTAATTTTTACATTTCGTGTTGCCGATGCAAATTCAGTGTTTCGATTATAAAATAAACTATCTCCTTCAATGAGTCGGTCGTCGTACTTTATATATGATTTCCGCAGAAAGTGGGCGAGGTTTTTCTTCGTGTCGTAAAACCCTTTTTCAGTATAAATATAATTGGTTTTACTGGTAATTGTAGATGGACCAAGTAAATAAGTATGACCGGAATTACTATAATAATCCAAATGATTTGATTTTATAACATACTTTGGGTTCGTTATGGTAACTTCTGTCAAAAACTGAAATTTTTTCTCGGCTACAAAATACTTTCCAGATTTACTCACTAAAGTATTGTCTTTGTTCACGATAGTGCCTTTTGTATTATAGAAAACTTCTTGGGTATTTCGGTCAAAATTAATAGTGTCTGTTTGCAGAGTTGCATCTGGCGAAGTCATTACAGCATCTCCGGTTGCAAAAGCTTTTTTCATATTTCCGTTATACTCGGCATATTTACTATTTAAAAACAAAGTATCACCTTGTACTAATTGTACATTACCAAAGGCTTTAAGATAATTTTCTTTCTGAAAGTAATACGCTTTATTACAGGTAAGAACTACGCCGTCATGGTTTACTTTTACGTTTCCGGTAAGCAAGACTGCATCAGGTGCTGTAGCTTGATCCACATCTAAATAATCAGAATGTTCTATGTTGATTTTTTTTGGCCCCTGCGCATTTTTTGGTGCTTGCGCAGAAATGATTTGAACACTTAATATAAGCAGACAAGATATAAAAAAGAGTAATTTCTTCAAGTGATTAAATTTTTGTCAAATTTATAAAAAAGGATAGAACCTTAGATTGTTATTAGCATTAATTTATCTTTTTAGGTTCAGAGGTTCAAAGATACAAAAGGTACAAAGGTTCAAAGTGGCAAAGGTTCAAAGTTTTTTATGATTTTAAAACCTTTGTCCCTTTGAACCTTTGTCCCTTTGAACCTCATTTGAATTTATCAACAAAACCATGAACTCTCACGTTGTAGTTAACGATTTCGTTATTGCAAAATGATAAATTGAAATGACATTCTTTAGAGTTATAAAAAATAGACTAAATTTAGGAATTGGATTTAGGTTTCTAATTCCGAAAAACAGATATGTTTAGATTTAAAAACTATGATAAAAAGTAAATTTATTGCTGCGGGAATGGCCGCAGCGATGTTGTTTTCGGGCTGCAAGACAAAAGATTTAAAAATGAGTGAAGTAAAGGAAGAAAATTCAAAAGATCATAAAATTGTTGTTTACCAAGTTTTTACCCGTTTATTTGGGAATAAAAACAAAACGAATAAACCGTGGGGAACTATTGAAGAAAACGGGGTTGGAAAGTTTAATGATTTTACAGATAAAGCGCTTCACGAAATAAAAGATTTAGGTGTAACTTATATTTGGTATACAGGCGTGCCGCATCATGCTTTAGTTCATGATTATACAGCTTACGGAATTTCAAATGATGATCCAGAAGTGGTAAAAGGCCGTGCGGGTTCACCGTATGCTGTAAAAGATTATTATAATGTAAACCCTGATTTAGCTGTAAATCCGGCAAACAGATTGCAGGAATTTGAGGCTTTAATTGCGCGTACTCATAAAGCGGGTTTAAAATTAATTATCGACATAGTTCCGAATCATATTGCGCGTAAATATGAAGGAAAAAATAATCCTGAAGGTGTAAAAGATTTTGGTGCAGATGATGATGTAACTGCCGAATATAAACGGGATAATAATTTCTACTATATTCCAAATGTGCATTTTGAAATTCCCGATGGAGATATTCCGTTAAACGGAGAAAAAAATGCTCTTGTTGATGGTGTTTTTGATGAAAACCCTGCAAAGTGGACAGGAAATGGTTCCCGAAAAGTAAAACCAGATCAAAATGACTGGTACGAAACAGTAAAAGTAAATTACGGTGTTCGCCCAGATGGTTCAAAAGATTTTCCTGAACTTCCGGCTGGTTTTGATCAAAAATCATATCAGGAGCATTTTGCATTTTGGCAGGATAAAGACGTTCCAGATTCGTGGAAGAAATTTAAATCAATAACTTTATACTGGACAGCAAAAGGTGTTGACGGCTTCCGTTATGATATGGCCGAAATGGTTCCATACGAATTTTGGAGTTATATGAATTCTGCAATTAAAATGAAAAATCCTGATGCTTTTTTATTGGCAGAAGTTTATAATCCAAAGGAATACAGAAATTACATTCGTCTAGGAAAAATGGATTATTTGTATGATAAAGTAGAAACGTATGATAAACTGAAAGATGTTATTCGCGGAAAATCTTCTCCGGATGGATTATCTGATATTCAAAAAGGAATGGCGGATATCGAGCATCATATGCTTCATTTTCTTGACAATCATGACGAACAGCGTTTAGCTTCTCCAGAATTTGCCGGAACGCCGGAACGAGGTAAACCTTTAATGGTGGTTTCGACAACTTTAAGTACATCGCCAACAATGGTTTATTTTGGACAGGAGGTAGGAGAGGCCGGAAATGAAAATGCAGGTTTCGGAACTCGTTCGAGAACTTCTATTTTCGATTATATTGGGGTTCCAAATCATCAAAAATGGATGAACGAAGGAAAATTTGACGGCGGACAATTATCTGATTCTGAAAAAAGTCTTCGCGATTTTTATAAAAGATTATTGAATTTTTCTATAAAAAGCCCGGCTTTGATGGGAAGTTTTCAGGAAATTCAATCTGTAAACCGCCAAAATAATGTAGGTTATGATGAATCAATTTATTCTTATGTTCGTTGGTCAGAAAATCAAAAACTGATTATAATTGCTAATTTTTCATCTGAAAAAACTAGTACGTTTAATTTGAAAATTCCATCTGATGTTATTTTAAAATGGAATTTAAAAGATGGTGAATATGTGCTTACGGATCAATTGTATTTGGATAAGAAAAACATTTTGACTGTACAAAACGGAGAAGGGACTATTATAGTTGAAATAGCGCCTTCAGAATCATTTATTTTTGAATTGAAATAGTCGACAATTAAACAGTTAGATTTGTTAGTCCTGCAAGGTTTTCGAAACCTTGTAGGTATGGTTCTAAAATAGTTAAGACCTACAAGGTTTCGAAAACCTTGCAGGATGAAAACTAATTTTTATAAATAATATAACTATTTGGTTTTAACTCTTTTTGACCTAATAATATTTTCGCATCCTTTGGTAGTGTTATTACTTTTTTTATACCAAAATTAATTACAACAGTAATTTTCTCATTTTCAAAAGATCGTGTAAATGAAATTTGATCTCCATTAAGTTCCAGATTATCATAGCTGCCATATTGCAAAACTTTTTCTTTATTTCGTAAAGCAGTCAATTTTTTATAGCTGTTAAGAATAGATTTTTTTTGAATTTTTAAAGCAGTTACATTTATTTCTTTATAATCAGGATTGATTTTAATCCAGGTTTTTTCTGTTGAAAATCCTGCAAATGCTTCTGCATTCCATTGCATTGGGCTTCGTGATTTATCGCGATTGTGTTCGTTTCCTTCAAGAAGTGCTTCTTTGTCGTTTTTACCTTGTGCAATTGCCAATTGATAATGGGTTTTACCTTGTATATCGACCATTTCGTTTATGTTTTGGGCGATAATATTATGCATACCAATTTCTTCGCCATAGTAAATAAACGGAACTCCTTTTGCAGTAAGTATTAAAGCAGCAAGGGCAGTAGCTCTGTCTTTATTTCCGTCAGCCAGTCTGTCAATCATTCTGGGCATATCATGGCTTCCAAAAAACAAAGTAGGATAGTTACTCATGTTTTTTTCCATACTTTGCAATTCATCAAAAATACGCTGAGCCGAAAATTCTTTGATACTTCCAAAATTGAAATTAAAAACAACATCCAATAAATCTTGCGATTGATATTGTTTTAAAACCTCGATTTTATCGCTTCCAATTTCTCCTACAATAAAACGGTTATCGTATTCATTTACGGTCGATTTTATAATTTTCATGGCATCTTTTACGCCTTCCTGATCAATGTCGTTTAGATGTTCCTGCTGCCCGTTTTTTATCGGATTATCTTTTGTAATGCCATTTGTAGTCAGGAAATTGATTACATCTAACCTGAAACCGTCTACACCTGCATCAAGCCAAAAACGAAGTATTTTTTGAACCTCTGCAACTACTTTTGGATTTGACCAGTTCAAATCGGCCATTCTTTTATCAAACTTATGATAGTAATATTGATTGGTTGCGGTATCTTTTTCCCACGCAGTACCTCCAAAAAAAGATTCCCAATTATTCGGTTCATCTTTCCAGATATAATAATCCCGATACGGATTATCCTTTGATTTTCTCGATTCCTGAAACCATTTACAATCTGTAGAAGTATGATTTAAAACCATATCGATGATGACTTTTATTCCTCTTTTATGAGCTTCATTCAAAAAAATGTCAAAATCGGCTTTAGTACCATACGTTGGGTCTACTTCATAATAATTGGCAATATCATAACCGTTATCCACTTTTGGCGAAGTCAGAAAAGGTGTAAGCCAAATGCCTTTTATTCCTAATTCTTTTAGATAATCTAATTTTTTAGTCATTCCTTTAAAATCACCATATCCATCTCCGTTGCTGTCCGCATAACTTGGCATATAGATTTGATAAAAAACAGATTCTTTCCACCATTTTTTGTCAGCTGTATTTTGTGCGGTGGCTAGATTTATGTTTAGCATTATTAGAAAAATGAATATATAATTTAAGGTATTAGATTTCATAGTATTATTGTCCATTTAATTATCCTCATTTTTGTCATTCCGAGGAACGAGGAATCGCACCAGAAACTCCGCAAAGAAATGTCGCCAATCTTTGTCGAGTGTCGTGTGTGATTCCTCGTTCCTCGGAATGACAAGATTGTGTATAAAACTAAACCGAAAAGGGTTCTTATTTTTTGTCTTGCGATTTATAATCTACCACAATACCATCAACTAACATTTTTGAACCTTCATAACTCACTTTTCCGCCAGAAGGGACTTGTACAATTACAGCAGCACTTAATGGATCCATTTTTATTTTAGCAGATGAAGAAACATTTTTGGCTACAAAACTTCCCGAAACGGTATTGTATAAATCTACTTTTGCGCCTTTTTCAACTTTTATAGTTACTGTTTTACTTGCAGAATATGGATTATAATATAGATAAGAAGGATATGCTTTGTCACTATAAAAATCGGTTGCTAATAAATTTAGTTGTAATATTCCGGTAACATTGGTTTCACTGATAATGCTTCCAAAAATACCAACGTGACCACTGCCGTAAACACTAAACTGAGATTCTTTTGGATTTTCGCCAGGAACCCAAAGCGGACCGTCGCCTTGTGCTACAGGGCCTTTTAGGTTTTCATATTCTTTATAACTAGATTGTTTTATAATGCCTTCGTAACCAATAACACCTTTTGAAACTTCAACCAATTCAGGTATTGTTTCATGTTCATCGGGCATATACTGCGGATAGAAAAAACGAGAAGCATTGGCAGCATTCAACATCCATTTTCCTATTGATACAGCATACGACTGATCGTATCTTACCATTGGTATAAGCGGCCAGGCAGCATCATAAGTGTTCATTAAAAAGCCGTATCCGCCGTGATCTACCGTACTTCCATAAACGCCCGAAATATCAATACCATTCCAGTTTCCTACTAATGATCCCCAGCCTTCACGACAAATTGGTGTTCCGTCAAAAGTCCAGTTCAGCATTTTGTTTGTATCATATTTTGTTTCTTGTTCGGCATTAATTCTTGCAGCTAAATAAGCTCCAAAAGGCATTAAAACTTCATAAGTAGGGTTTTTAGGTTGCGATTCTAATGCTGCTAATGCACTTTTAGCTCCTTTTAAGTATTTGGCATCGCCAAATTTTTTATAGGCCATATACAATACCCACGCATGTCCTGCCGCAGCGTCTGGCTGTACACAGATGTTGTTTGTCATGGGCTTCATTTTGTTATAATCAAAATAGGAGTATTCGTAATTGCCATTTAAAATTACATCGGCCTCATAAAATTTATCTGCAATGCTTCTCGCTATTTCCGTAAAACCGGGTTCGTTAGGATATTTGTCATAAATGGCATAAAACAAAAGATTTGGATATACATCATACCACCAATCACGGCCATAACCTCCGCCCAGTAAAGCGACTTCCGGGCAGGTATTATTCATCATAATATTCCAGTTGGTGTCTTTGTTGAAATAGTTTTTCAACATGCCAACATAGTTTAGGTTTTGCGAGTTGTTTTTGTCTATCCCTACTAATGTAGCTCCAAGTGTAGCACCCATTGTCGCCAGGGCTTCATGAAACATTCCTTTATTGTTATTTTGGCCTTGTCGTACATCTGCTACAGCAGTATATAATCCAACAACTGTTTGAGGGTAATTTTTCTTGCTGTCATCCATCCAGACCATTGGCCAAAATTTACCTTTAGCATTAAAATCGTAAACTGTTTTATCAAAATCTAAAGCCAGTTTTTTATAATCAATAATTTTTAATGGCTGTGGTAAATCAGGCATTTGTGCTACACGGGGTATGTTTTGCTGTTTTACTTGTGCAGCTGCTGTTAAACTTAAAACTAACAGACACGAAGTGCTTATTTTTATAAATGTATTCATTTTGTTCTTTTTTAATTTAAAGCAGTCTTGCCGCTGCTGCTTCTAATACTTTAGGTTCTGTTTCTTCATCTGGTGAAAGTTCAAGACCTTGTTTGATGATTTTTTTGCTGATGTAAATGGAACATAACTGCAATAATGCGATAATACCAATGGCATATCTTAAAGCAAAATCTTCAGATACAACAAAATACAAGGTTAAGAATGTTCCGGCGCCTAAAAGCCTTCCAAGGTATAAACCGGCTTCATGGTTTAAGATATAGGCAAACTCACCTCTTTTTTCGATTTTAGAAACAATGTCAATTACTTTTAACTGAATAGGGAAGTAGGCTAAATCCATTAAAGGTTTTGCTATAAGCAGTAATAATAAAAAGATTATTACGCCCATTTTGTTAAAAAGGAAACCATTTAAACATGCGCCTAAAGCAAATAGAATTAATCCAACTGAAAATGTTTTAATTCTGTCTGATGGTTTAGAAAAACGGCCTATGAAATAAATAATAATTGCGGCTAAAACAGCTCCAATGGATTGTGCTTTTCCTAATGCGCCTTCTTCTCCCAATATTTTAAAAATAAGCATGGCGGGAGCGGTAACTAAAAACCCTTGTGCCAAACCTTTGAAGGCTGCAAGTGATAACAGTTTGTACCAAAGCGGATGAAATTTGAAAAATATATATTGCTTTTGAACGGGATTTACAAATTGACCTCTATAACAAACCACCGAAGCAATAATGGTAATTACGAAAACAACAGCAGTTATAATTTCATAAGCCTGATGTTTTTGATCTTCGCCTATTTTTGACTGTATAAACAAGCCGATTGCTGCAGGTATTGCAATGGCAATTATGGTATAAATAAAAGTTTCTAATCCGTAATAATAATTTCGGTTGTTATCATTTGTTATGGACAAAGCCAGATAATCGCGATTTGACCAATACAAACCAAATGAAAGTCCCATAGTAATCCCGGCAACACCAATTCCGATTAAATCAAGTGTTTTTAAGGACATCATTATAATCATCGAAACTCCGCTGAGCATCATCCCGATTGAATATAATTTTTTGATATTGATATGTTTCAACAGGAAGCCATTTAATAAAAATGTAAGCGGAATCCCGGTATAAATTGCCAATTGATAGATAACTACTTTTGAGGTATCATTAGAGTTTCGCATAATATAAGCGGCAACAAATATATCGATAACCGGTAGTACTAATGCATAGACTAAGTTGGTGAAAATAAGAATACGAAAATTATGGGTCTGGCTTTTAAAATGATCAATTTCTGATATAAGTTTTTTAAACATTAGCTATTTTTTAAAAGTAAAAGGATTTCTTTAATCGAAAATTGAGCACCGCATACAAATTCATCTGATGCGCCATAATACATGGTAAGTGTGTCTCCGTCTGGCTCTACAATATGACCGTTGGTGAATACTACGTTTCCAAAAAATCCGCTTAATTCATACTCTGTCGTAGGGACCATAATAGGTTCAATAGTTCTTGCAATTACTTTTGAAGGATCTTTTAAATCCATTAAAAAAGCACCCAGACAGTATTGATGATTTTCATTGGCTCCGTGATAAATTTCGAGCCATCCTTTTTCTGTTTTTATTGGAGCGGCTCCGGCACCAACCCTTTTACTGTCCCAAAGTCCTTTTCTTGTTTTTATTATACATTGGTGATTTCCCCAATGAATACCATCTGGAGACGAGGCGATCCAGATATAATTACCACCAATATCTACACTGCTTGGGCGGTGTAAGGCATAAAATAATCCGTTTATTTTTTCTTCAAAAATGGCACAGTCTTTATTATGCGCGGGTAATATCATACCATGTTTAGTGAAGTTTTTCCAATCGGTTGTCGTACGTAAACCAACGCCAACACCATTATCTGATACTGAAGTAAAAGTTAAATAGTAAGTTCCTTCGATTTCGGCTACGCGGCAGTCCTCTATACCAAAAGTTTCTAACATACCTTCTCCAACAAGTGACGGATAATTTTCTGGTTCATAAAAATTATGCCCGTCTTCGCTGCATAATAAGCGTAAATGAGATAATGTTGTTAGATAATCTACTCCTTTATAATTGATTACTCTGGCATCAGTTGCTATTAATTCAGGATCATTTTTTGCTATTTCAATAATTTGAATAGAACCGGTTTCAGTCAATATCGGAAAAGAAATAATATTATCCTTTTGTTTTGGTCTTTCGGCAACACGTACTGCCAGCCAGGTTTTATTTTCATATTGAAATACTCCCGGGTTTAATAAACAGGTAATTTCTAATCCTTCTCTGCTTGCAGGAATATCTACAGGTGATAAGAGCGGATTATCTGTAAAACGTTTTGCTATATCTTTCATGATTTTTAGTTTTATTTTATCGTTTTTAATAGCCTCCAGCTTTAGCTGGAGGTTGAATAATTGATAATAAATTCGGCTTTAGCCAAAATAATTAAGGTGTTTTTGGCTAAAGCCGAATTCTCATTTCCTTTTAAGATCTCCAGCTAAAGCTGGAGGCAATTTAAAATTAGACATAGATTTATCCTAATACCCAGGATTTTGTGTTAAAAGTCCTGCTGAGGCATCTACTTCAGATTGCGGAATTGGATACAGCATATGTTTGTCTAAGAAAATTTTTCCGTGAGCAGTCATTACTTCTTTAGCAATTCCCCATCTTTTTAAATCGGGCATTCTTTGATTTTCAAAACCTAACTCGGCTCTTCTTTCAGAAATTAACCAGGCTTTTACAACAGCTTTATTTCCAGAATTTGGCCTGTCTGGTAATGTTCCTGCAGGAGGAGGAGGGCCAACTGTAGTAACTGGCATCGTTTCGGGCGGATTAGTTGTAGAATTAGGATCTATAACTCTAACCGTAACGGTTGTTACTGTATTTCTGGCTCTTGCTCTAATTTGGTTTATAATATCAATAGCGCCTGAATAATTACCAGTTTCATTAAGTGCTTCTGCTTTCCAAAGTAAAACATCAGCATAGCGAATGAAAACTTTATTGTTTGGAGCATCGTCATCGCCTTTGTTTCCTCCGTCTGTAGTTCCTAAAAGTTTATTAACCCATTGTTCAGAAGTATTTACGGTATATAATTTTCTAGGATCATTAGGTTCAAATGAGGCTAAGAAATCAGTGCTTGGAGCAAAAAATCCCCATCCAAGAGGCGCACAAATTCCGTTTCCTTTTCTCGGATCTGCTTGCTTAACGTGGTTATAAGAAAAAATTACCTCATTGTCTGCATACTCCTTATTCATATTAAAGTTATCAAAATAATTTGCATCAAGGCTATAAAAACCTGTTGTTTCTAATTCTGATACTAAAGTAGTTACACCAGCCCAGTCTTTATTGTACAATGCCGTTTTAGCCAAAAGTGCAATAACTGCTCCTTTAGAGACTCTCCATTTTTCTGTACTTGAGGAATATTTTGTGTTTGGCAAAAGTGTTTTTGCTGTTTCTAAATCGGTTTTAATCTGGCTCCATACGGTTTCTTTTGGCGCTCTTACGGCTTTATCAAAAGCTTCCTGATATGTTTTTATAGGAGCAAGAATTAAAGGGACATCACCAAAATTTGTTACCAATGAAAAATAATAGTACGAGCGTAAAAAATAAGCTTCGCCCAGTAATTGATTTTTTCTTTGGGTAGAAATTCCTGTAAGCGATTCAATGTCTGGATTTAATAAAAAATTCAATGCAATGTTAGTTCTTTTGATGCCTTCATAATTGTATTTCCACAATCCGTTAGGACCTCCATTTGTCGAAGTAAAAGTAAAATTATTGATTTCATCCATCCAGGGCTGATCGCCGTCTGGAGACCATTTTTTTTCCATATCATCAGATGCGATATCATCAATAATAATATCATTTTGAAACACTAAACCTCCATTCCAATCCCATTCGGCCAGTTGGTTTAATTTATTTGATAACATATCGTAAGAAGAGGTTACAGAACTTTCTACAGAGGTTAAAGTAGGCTTAGAATTTGCCTGTTCCATAGTTTGCGCCCCTATAGGATCTGTGGTAAGTTCATCTTCGCAGCTTGTTAAGGCCAGCGCAATTAGTATCGCTGTTATATATTTATATTTCATGATTCGATTATTAAATTTTAAATTTTAAACCTATAAGTATTGTACTAGATTGAGGATAAGTACCCTGATCTATAAAAGAAGTCGATTCTGGATCTAATCCAGTATACTTCGTAAAAGTCAATAAGTTTTGTCCGGATAGATACAACCTTAAATACGTATCGCCAATTATTTTAGGGTCAAACGTATATCCAATTTCAAGATTTTTTAATCGCAGGTAAGAAGCATCTTCTACAAAAACACTTGAAACCTGACTTCCGCCGTTATCATTTAGTGTGTTACGAGGAATTGTGCTGCTTGTGCCTTCGCCATTCCAAGCGTTTAATACTGAAGTGGTAGAATTAAAAGGACGGCTGTCGTAATCTAAAATTTGTTTTAAATCATTGTAACGATCTACACCTGAAACGCCTTGGAAAAGAAACGACATATCAAATCTTTTATATTCGGCATTAAATGAAAAGCCGTAAGTTATTTTAGGAATCGGGCTTCCTATAAATGTTCTGTCATCAGCATTAATTTGTCCATCTCCGTTTAAATCTTTAAACTTAATATCGCCCGGTTTTGCATTGTTTGAATTTGAGTATAATGTAGAATTTATTTCTGCCTGATTTTGATAAATCCCATCGAATTTCAATCCATAATAGGAACTAATAGGCTGTCCCACTACAGTTTTAGTATGGGTTTTATCATCTGTAATCTCAGAAACATATTGCTGCAATTGTTCTACATTATTTTTTAAAGTAGCAATGTTTCCGCTGATGCCGTATTTAAATTCGTGGTCGTTGTTTTGAAAGTTAGTTCCAAATTCAAAACCTTTATTAGTTACAATACCGGCATTAACATAGGTTTTGTTGATTTGGCCAACCGTTGCAGACGGCAGCCCTACGGCTAGTAAAATATCATTGGTTGTTTTATCAAAATAATCGACGGTGAAAGTCAGTTTATTTTCTAATACTCCTAAGTCAAGACCAAAGTTGGTTTGCGTAGTCGTTTCCCATTTTAGGTCAGGATTACCGTAACGAACCACATTTATGATTCCGCCAGTTTCGGTAACAAGGGTTTCATAGGCATTATTAGGGATTTCCTGATTACCAGATTGTCCCCAGCTCGCTCTCCATTTTAGGTTAGAAACCCATTTTGTGTTTTCCATGAATTTTTCTCTGGACATAACCCATCCTCCGGAAACAGAAGGGAAAACCCCCCATTTGTTATTAGGTCCAAAACGAGAAGAACCATCGGCTCTTATTGTACCTGAAGCTAGGTATTTATTATCGTACGCATAATTTGCAGAGGCAAAAAAGGAAATAAGATTCCAGCTTTGTGCAGATCCTGAACTGTTTTTATTGACATCACTTCCGTAATCCAAATAACGGAAAGGATCTGTCGTATTGTTATAATTTGTTCTGCTTCCACCTACTGCAGACTGGTCGAAACTAACCGTTTCTTCCCCTAATAATGCATTGATACTGTGTTTCTCGGCAAGGTTTTTTGTATAGTTTAAAGTATTGGTAAACGTAAAAGTTGTGGCTTCGCCCCTGTTTTCGTTTAAGCTAGAAGGTTTATTTTGTCTGCCTTGTCCCGGATATAACTCATTTGGGTCGTTGTCATTATCATCTCCATAATTTTCGCCAAAAGCTTTATTGTGGTCAAAAGTGATTTCGGCACCAAAATTACTTCTGAATTTTAATGACTTATCAGCCAGAAAAGCATATTCTGCATAAACATTTCCAAAGGTTTTAAAGGCAGATCGTACATCATCTGTATAATTAACTATTGCAATAGGATTAGAGGTCAGCTCATAATTTCGGCTCCATCCGCCATTAGGATTGTTATTTAAGTAAAAAGGAAGATCAGTATAAGGATCGTCTTGTTTGTACGTTGGATCGTTTACATCTTTATAAACCCCTAAAACAGATGGGCGCAGTAAAGCGTGTCTAATTACTCCGGGAGAATCTCCGCTAGAAGACATTTTATCCTGCCTGCTGCTTGTAATTTGAAAGTTTGTACCCACTTTTAAGCGTTCTGTAATTTCGGTATTGATATTTGCCCTAAAATTGATACGTCTGTAAGTATCTTTATCGCCCAGCACAATACCATCTTGACCAAAGTAACCGCCGGAAATTAAATATTGTGTTTTATCAGTGCCTCCGCTGGCCGAAATTTGGAAATTGTCTGTTCTTCCTGCACCAAATAATTCCTTTAACCAGTTTGTGTTTGATAAAGCAATACCGTTTACTTGTCCGTTAGTTCTGTCGATTTGATAAGGGCTTATGGCATTAGCAGGATTATTGTTAGAATTATGCCAAGCCTGATCCATTACAGTTAAATACTGATTTGCGTTTAACATTTTTGGAAGGTTAGTAGCATAACTAGTTCCTCCATAATATTCTACATCAATATTTGCTTTTCCTTTTGCACCGCTTTTGGTAGTAAGAATAACAACCCCGCCCGAAGATCTTGATCCGTATATAGCAGTGGCAGCAGCATCTTTTAATACTGTCATCGATTTTACATCAGACATATTCAGGAATGAAATATCGCGGGTAGCAACACCGTCTACAACATAAAGTACTTCGTTGTTACCAAGTGTACCTTCACCTCTAATACGTATTTTAAGTCCGTCACCGGGAGCACCGGTATTAGCCGAAACCGAAACACCGGCAACTTGTCCTTGCAGCGCCTGCCCAACATCTGATACTTTTGTTTTAGCTAATTCGCTCATATCTACAGTTGTGACAGCACCTGTTATGACCGATTTTTTTTCACTTGTATATCCTACAATAACAACCTCATTCAAAGTATTTGAATCTGCTGTCAGGGTAACATTTATTTCCTTTCTGCCAGATACAGCTATTTCCTGGGTTTGATATCCCATATAGCTAAAAATCAGGACAGCATCAGGACCCGCATTCGTAATGATATAATTACCATCAAGATCGGTTATGGCATAGTTAGAAGTTCCTTTTACATTGATATTAGCTTGTGGCATTGGCCCATCAATATCAGAAACCACACCTTTTACGGTCTGAGCATTCATAATGCTTCCCAGCATAATTATTCCAAACAGGAACAAATTATAAATATGTTTTTTCATCATAAGATAGTGTTAGTTAGTTTACTGTTTTGATTGTTTTTTTTCATGGTTAAAAAGGTTAGAGATGTTTTTAAAGTTTTACGATAACGATTGAAATAATTATCGTTTATAAAATTAGCTGGTGCATACAAGAAACAGTGTACACTATTTCTTCAAAAGTGTACACTTGTATTTATTATGTTGGTATTTAGTGAGTTGTGTTTGTTTTAGCTCTTGGTTTTATATTTGAGCTGGTAATTTTTTGGGGTAGTATTATATAGTTTTTTAAACTCGCGGTAAAAATAAGAGCGATTATTAAAGCCAGACGCATAGCAAACTTCAGATACCGTTAAAATATTCTTTCGTAATAATTCTGCAGCATATTTTAATCTGATGGTTCGAATCAAGTCGCCCGGCGTAAAACCAAATATTTGTTTAATTTTTCTATACAATTGCGAATTGCTGATACCTAATTCTTTTTCGATATATAAACTCTGAAGATTTTCATTATCGATATTGCGGCGAATTAGTTCTATTACTTTTTTTATAAAGTCTTTTTCGTCATTATTAATAGGCAGAGAAGCAAGGTTTTCAATAGGGGTATCTTGCGTAAAATGTCTTGATATTAACTCTTTTTCTTCCAGAAGTTTTTGAACCCTTATTAGTAAATGATCTGGATAAAATGGCTTTGCGATATAAGAATTGGCACCGCTTTCTATTCCTTCAATTCGGTGCAGGACAGAATCTTTTGCGGTTAGCATAATAAAAGGTATATGGCAGGTTTTAAGATCGTTCTTGATTATTTTACAAAACTCAATTCCGTCCATAAAAGGCATCATCACATCGCTGATAATAAGGTCAGGAATTTCATTTTCAATAATTTTTAAAGCTTCTAAACCGTTGTAAGCTGTGATAAGTTTATATTTTTGATCTAATAAATCATTAAGAAGCAAATGTATTTCTTTTTCATCTTCAACAACTAATATCGCTTTTCGATCATCTGTAATGTGGCTTAATGATGAAATTTTGTCCGGAGTTTCTTCCTCTTTAACCGGAGTTTCTTCAAGGATATTTTTTAAGTGATTTGAAATTAAAATAGGACTTACGGTACTATCCAGTTCTTTTTCACCAAACGAAGCTTTATTACAAGGAAGCAAAACAGTAAATGTTGTTTCGATATTTTCCTGACTTGAAACAGAAATTTCGCCTCTTAATGCTGTAATTAATTTTTTTACATACGCCAGACCAATACCGGTTCTGAACATCGTATTATCCGTTTCGGTATTTAATTTAGCTAAGAAAAACTGATCAAATAATGAATCTGATTCTTCTTTCGAAATCCCTTTTCCTGTATTGGTTATCGTGATATTTAATTTCTCTGAACCAATGTCCTGAATATTAAATTTCAAGGTTATTTTTCCGTTTTCAGGCGTATATTTAAAAGCGTTCGACATGAGATTAAATACTATTTTTTCAATTTTATCTTTGTCAAACCAGCCCAATAAAACAGGCGGAATATCGAGTGAATAACTAATGTTTTTTTCGATTGCCCATTCATCAAACAATTCGGCAATTTGTTCGATTAAATTGACTAAATCAAAGTTTTTCACATTTACTTCGATATGGTCAAATTCAGCTTTTCTAAATTCAAGTAATTGCTGCGTCAGAAACAGCAAACGCGAAGAATTTCGCTGAATCATGTGGATGAATTTCGTGTTTCTCTCGCTGAGGTTTGTTACTTCAGAAAGTTTTTGAATTGGACCAACAATTAAAGTAAGCGGTGTTTGAAATTCATGCGCTATTTCTGTAAAAAAAGTCAGCCTGTTTTCATGTATTTCCATTTCCCTTTTCCTGAATAAGATATTTTGGTTTAGGGATTGACGTTTTTTGTAATAACTCTGAATAAAAAACGCAAAAGCTAATAGGAGCAGGGCATAAATTAAAAAGGCAATATTCGACTGCCAATATACCGGTTTAACACGTATATCAACAGCCTGAACCGGTTTAGTCCATACACCATCACTATTGGACCATTTTATCCATAAAGAATAATTTCCTTTAGGAACGTTGGTAAAAGATATAATTCTTCGATTATCAATAACATTCCAGTCCTTGTCAAAATTCTTTAATTGATAAGCGTACTGGCATTTTTCGGTATTGATAAAGGTCAGCGCCGTCAATTCAATATCAAAAAAGTTTTGATTATGATTTAAAACAATAGAAGGATGAGAAGTTGAATTTGGCGAAATAACCAATCCTTGATAATAGGGCAGCGGCTGATTCTGCCCGCTTATTTTATCAATAAAGAGATCCGGAATTACATTTGACTCTTTTATATTTTGGGGCAGGAAATAATTAAATCCTTTTATACCGCCCATAAATATAAAATCAGATTTTAGATTTTGATAAAAAGCACCATCGGCAAATTCATTGTTTTGGAGCCCTTCGTTTTTAGTGTAATTAGTAAAATTTAACTCTTTAACATTAAAATTAGAAAGGCCAAAATTGGTGCTTAACCAAAGATTATTTTTTTTATCGCAAACAATTCCGTGAATAGTGTTATTAGGAAGACCGTCTTTTACCGTAAAACTTTTAAATACAGGCTTGCCATTTTTTGTTTCCAGTAAGTTTAAACCCAGACTAGTTCCAATCCAGAGTCTGTTTTTAGCATCGGTAACCAAACATAAAATATCATTGTTGGATAAACTTTCGGGATCATTTTTATGATTTCTGTAAGCGTAAAACCGTTCTGATTTGATATCAAATAAATTTAATCCGCCTAAACGAGTACCGATCCAAAGCTGATATTTATTTTTTGGAATTATCGAAAAAACAATATTACTGCTCAATTCATTGCCTTGATTATTATTGGCCGCATAGTTTTTAAAATCAGAAACTTTTAGATTATTTCCTAAATGCTCAATCTTAAAACGAAACATGCCATAACCATTAGTTCCAACCCAGATAAACCCATTTTCATCCTGATAAATAGAATAAACAGATTTAAAATAAGCACAAGCCTCGCTACCTATAATTTCTCTCCAGGTAAATAATTTTGATTTTTTCGAATCATAAACGGCAATACCATCGCCATCCGTACCAATAAAAATTAAATCATTTTGTCCTTTGTGCAAAGAAAAAACCGCATTATTTATGGCACTATTACTTTCGTTGTAATTTTTGTAATCTAGTGGTTTTTCAGGATTTAAATAAAAATTTGAAGAGAATTTAAACAAGCCCTTTCCTTTTGTACCAACCAGAAAAGAATGATCTTCTAATTCTAAAAATGTTCTTACAATGGCACCATCTAATTCTGGAATCTCTGCTTTGGAAACCAGATTAAAAGGTTTTTTTAGCGGACTTATTTTAAAAATTCCGTCGCCATCTGTTCCTGCCCAAAATATGTTTTCGTTTCCCTGAATGAGAACAGTAGTTTTGTTTTTTAAATGTTTTAGCCAATCTTTTTTTACCTCAACACCATTTTGATCTAAAACAGCATATCCTGATTTGTCCAGAACGATAAGACCATCAGAAGTTTTTCCTATAATTTTTTCAATATGGTTTTTATTGAAGGGGACAATTTCATTGTTTAAAGAATATAAATTGCTTTTTCCGGTTAGCGATACAGTAACTATTTTTTGTTTCGAAATTTCATCAAACGACTGAATGTTTTTTGAAATGAGTTGTATTCCTGAGATTGCTTTTTTACCGCTTTTGGCTGTTTTAATGGATAATTTGTAGAGATCATTATTTTCAAATAAAACCAGCAATTCACCTTTTTGTGTAAACTGCATTTTTTTTACCGCTTTTTTAGGAAGGTTTTTTGAATTTAATAATTGAAAAGCATCATCTTCAAAATAGCCAATTCCCCAATTTTTTGCAGCACAAAAAACTCTTTTAGAAGAGTCCAGCGCCATGTTGAATTCAGATTCAGATAATGGAGAGATGTCTTTTCTTGAAAAATAATAACGCTGAAAAACGCCCGTTTTTTTATCAAATCGGTTTATGCCGTGTATGGTGACAATCCAAATATTTCCCTTGCCGTCTTCATCTATTTTTAAAATAACCTGATTGCTTAGGCTGTTTTCATTATTAGCTTCCGGTCTGTAAATTTTAAAATTGCTGCCGTCATATCGGTTTAAACCATCCCAGGTTCCTATCCAGAGTAAATTGTCAGAATCCTGAAAAATAGCATTAATAGAACTGTTAGAAAGCCCTTTATTATTATCCAATTGCTCAGACGAATACTCTATATCAATTGATTTAGAGTTCTGATTATGGATATGTAACGGAGTAGTTTTTAAAAACGAACTCTTTTGAGAATTATTGACAGAAACGGCTTTCTCTCTATTGTCACATGAAAAGAAAATCATCAGAACAAAATATAAGAGAATAGATTTAATTTTCACTGTACTTTTTTTTAATCGTTTCACCCGGCATAGTCATCTTTCGTTTACTCAAAAGTTATATAGTTTCGCTTGTGATATGATTCCTGATTTAAAGAAATTTTTTCACAATGTTTAAAGATATATGAATATGCATTGCCACGCTATGATTTTTGTCATATTTTTTGCCTTTGATTAATAAAGAGCTTATGTTTGAAAAATAAGAACATAAAAAAAGCTGGTACTTTTTTAGTACCAGCTTTACTTTTTTATACTTTCTTGACCTTTTTGAGGGCTTCGACATAATATTCGTTTACTTTTTCCCAGTTTATATGTCCGTAAAAAGCATCGATATAACTTCCTTTTCTATTTTGATAATCCAGATAATAAGCATGTTCCCATAAATCAATGCCTAAAATTGGCGTTCCGGGAATTAATGCATTTTTCATTAACGGATTATCCTGATCTTCTGTAGTCGTAATTTGTAATTTTCCGTATCTGTCGACAACCAGCCAAACCCAGCCAGAACCAAATTGTTTCTCTGCCTGACCTTTAAATTGATTGGTAAGATTATTAAAAGATCCAAATTCTTTATTAATAGAACCTGCAAGAGTATCTTTTGGAGTCTGCTCTTTTGGGGTCAGAATATTAAAATAAAGCGTATGATTGTAATATCCGCCGGCATTTTGACGAAGTTTTAGATTACTAAGAGGCATTTTTTTTAAAATATCCTCAATAGGCATATTTTCAAACTCAGTTGAAACAATTTCTTTATTAAGATTATTTGTATACGATAAATAGTGTTTGGAATAATGTGTTTCTAAAGTTAAGGAACGTAAAGCTGGACTTAATCCGTCGTAGGTAAAAGGCAGTTTTGTAAGTTCAAATGAACCGGGATCTGCTTTTACGTCATTTGGAGAGCCAATCGTTATTTTTTCTTCCTTAGTTGGCAGCGGAACTTCTACAACTTCGGTTAGCTTATTGTTATCATTACAAGAAAATAATAGAAAAAATGAAGCTAAAATGCTAAAACGAGTAATGTTTTTCTTCATAATATTAATTTATTTTGATGTTAGTGAATTAATGATTTCGATGTAATTCTCTTTAGCTTCATCTGTTGATAAATGACTAATCTGCATCCAGGCATTAGTTTTAAAAGCATTTCTCAAATCAAAATTCTCAGACTGATTGTAAACGGCAGTTCCAAAAGTTGCCTGTTTATAAAACGCATAAAGTCTTAGCTGCACATCTTGCGGCAGCGAGGCCTGAGTCATTTTCATTGCAATTTCAACAGCCTCATTGAAGCGTGTATCTAAATCTTTTTCTGCCATTTAAGCTTTTGTAGCAATAATAGTTTTTCCCCCAATTGCTTTTTGGTTTAAAACCACATTAATTGGTGTACCTAAAGGTAAAAATAAATCTACTCTCGATCCAAATTTGATAAAACCAGCATCAGTTCCCTGAATTACCTGCATTCCTTCCTGAGCGTAGTTTACAATTCTACGTGCTAATGCACCGGCAATTTGTCTGTAAAGAATTGCACCAAAAGTATCATTTTCGATTACAACTGTTGTTCTTTCGTTTTCCTCACTAGCTTTTGGATGCCATGCAACCAAAAATTTTCCAGGATGATATTTACTGAATTTTATAATTCCGTCCATCGCATAACGAGTAACGTGAACATTGATAGGCGACATAAAAATAGAAACCTGTAAACGTTTATCTTTAAAATATTCACCTTCATAAACTTCTTCAATAACCACAACTTTTCCATCAACCGGAGCAAGTATGTGATCGCTGTTTCTAACGGCAATTCTTTTAGGATTTCTAAAAAATTGTAAAATAATGATCAAAATCAATAATGCTGCTATTTGAACAAGCATTCTTAGCCAATTGATATCAATAAATCTATCAGCAATTACAAGTACGACAACAGTAAAAACTGTTCCTAATAAAATAGATGGGGCTCCTTCTTTATGAAACATAATATAAAATTTGATAAAATAAAAATATAATTGGTGCTACAAATATAACACTATCTAGTCGATCTAAGATACCTCCGTGTCCCGGCATTATGGAACCGCTGTCTTTAATACCGGCAATTCTTTTAAATTTCGATTCGATCAAATCACCGATTGTTCCAAAAATACTCACAATTAAAGCAATAATAGTCCATATTAAAATAGATTTACTGCTAAAAGCCGGATTAGGCTGTATATATAATTTTGATATTAAAAATCCTGCAAAAGCCGCAAAAAACATTCCGCCTAAAAAGCCTTCAATTGTTTTTTTGGGAGATACGCGTTCGAATAATTTATGTTTTCCCATTGATTTTCCAACCAGATACGCAAAAGTGTCATTTGTCCAGATTAGCACAAACAGACCTATGATAATCTTTGGGTTGTAATCATTTGTTCCAAAAGAAATTTTTACAATAAAAAGAAAGGGTAATGTAATATATCCTAAAAGATATAGATATTTTGAAGAAATGCTTACTTTTTGAACGGAGTCATAAAATAAAAAGATAATACATTTAACAGATACAACCAGCGTAATAGCCAAAAGTACAAGATCTAGCTGCTGGATATTGGTTTCTAAATCAAGATTTGATTTAAAAGTATCGTTTAAATAAGCAGAAGTTTGTTTGTTGTAATGGCTGATTAGTATTACGATTGTATAGAGTAAAGTTCCAAATAAAATAGCAAAGACTTTATTAAAGTTTACAATATTTGAAAATTCATAAATGGTAATAATTAGAAAAACACCAAAAAGTATGATAAAGCTTTCAGTAGAAAACAAGATTGACGTTAACAACAGAGCAATATAAACAGCACCAGAAAGGGTTCTTTTAAGCGTTTCGTTCATCTTAAAGATCTTCTAAGAGCAATAAATAAAGGTTCTTGGCAACACTTCCGTATTGGGTAAAATCTTCTTCTTTTGCTTTTTCGAAATATTTTATTGTGGTGATATTAGTTGGAATGTCTCGATCGTATTTACGTTTAATGGCAGTTAAACCATCACTTTTCATTGGGAGAATTTGACTTGTTGTGGCAATAATTACAATATTTGCTGGTAATTCGTTTGGTTTATTTTGTCTGATCTGTTTTGAAGAGAAAAGAATAGAACCTTCATCTGAAATTAGATTTTCGCAGCTTGCTAATAAAAATTTAGGTTTTGACGGAGCAATATAGAATAATTTGTTTTCTTCTAATAAATGAAAAAGAGCCGGCTCGTAACACAATACTTCACTTTCAAACCAGTCGTTTTCTTCTAAAATATTTTCGAATTGTTCTGCAGCTTCCTGACTGTTTTCACAATACAAAAATTTACCGCCATTTTTCTTGAAGTTGAAAATGAATTGTTCGTCTAAAGACAAATGACTATTTGGGGCAGGAGTTCCTGCGTACTCACTTTCGTGTTCTTCGTCAGAAGCAGATTCGCCGGAACCAAATATTTTTTTGAAAAAATTCATTTTTTATATGAAATACTTTACATGTTAATTGAAAACGTTCAAAGATAAAAAAATCTTAATTCAAAAGGGTATTTTGAATTAAGATTTTAAAAAATATTGTGTATTTAATGAATAATTTACGAAACGACTTCTTCTAAATTTTTGTCAAAAGTACGTTTTCCGAAAATTGCTTCTAAGTCATCTTTAAAAATAACTTCTTTTTCAATTAATATATCAGCAAGCTGATTTAACTTGTCTTTGTTTTCTTGTAAAATTTCAATCGCTCTTTGGTATTGACCTTCAATTAATTCTGAAATTTCTTTGTCAATAATTTTTGCTGTCTCATCAGAATATGGTTTTGAGAAGTTGTACTCACTTTGTCCAGATGAATCATAATAAGTGACATTTCCAATTTTATCGTTCAAACCATAAATCGTTACCATTGCACGAGCCTGACGTGTTACTTTTTCTAAATCGCTTAATGCTCCAGTCGAAATTCTGTCAAAAGTTACCTTTTCAGCAGCTCTTCCTCCCATAGTAGCGCACATTTCATCAAGCATTTGATCTGTTCTTACGATTTGTCTCTCTTCTGGCAAGTACCATGCAGCACCTAAACTTTGTCCGCGGGGAACAATAGTTACTTTAATAAGCGGGGCAGCATGTTCCAGCATCCAGCTTACAGTAGCGTGACCTGCTTCGTGAATCGCGATTGCTCTTTTTTCTTCTGGAGTAATAATTTTATTTTTCTTTTCAAGACCTCCAATAATTCTGTCAACAGCATCAAGGAAATCTTGTCTGTCAACTGCAGGTTTGTTATTACGGGCAGCGATTAAGGCAGCTTCGTTACAAACATTTGCAATATCAGCACCAGAGAACCCCGGAGTTTGTTTTGCTAAGAAATCAAGATCCAGACCTTCAACTTTTTTGATAGGAGCTAAGTGAACTTTAAAAATTTCAGCTCTTTCGCGAATGTCTGGTAAGTCAACAAAAATTTGTCTGTCAAAACGTCCTGCACGCATTAAAGCTTTATCAAGAACGTCGGCTCTGTTTGTTGCAGCCAAAACAATTACATTAGAGTTTGTACCAAAACCATCCATTTCTGTCAATAACTGGTTCAAAGTATTTTCTCTTTCGTCGTTTCCGCCAGACATGTTGCTTTTTCCACGGGCTCTACCTACAGCATCAATCTCGTCGATAAAGATAATTGCCGGAGATTTTTCTTTTGCCTGTTTAAACAAATCACGTACACGAGATGCACCAACTCCCACAAACATTTCAACGAAATCAGAACCTGATAAAGAGAAAAATGGAACCTGCGCTTCACCCGCAACAGCTTTTGCTAATAATGTTTTACCAGTTCCCGGAGGTCCTACAAGTAAAGCCCCTTTAGGGATTTTACCTCCAAGATTTGTATATTTTTCAGGGTTTTTAAGGAATTCTACAATTTCTTGTATTTCTTCTTTTGCACCTTCTAAACCTGCAACATCTTTAAATGTAGTTTTGATATCTGTTTTTTCATCAAAAAGTTTAGCTTTCGATTTTCCAATATTGAAAATCTGTCCGCCTCCGCCAGCGCCTCCGCCAGACATTTTACGCATAATGAATATCCATACACCAATAATAATGATGATAGGAAGTAAGCTGATTAAAATATCGCTCCAGTTATTTTTTTGAAGGAAATTGAAATCTTTTAGTTTGCCTTCGCCAACTGCTTTTTCAAGTTTTGTTTGAAAGATTTGGTCGTTACCAATCTCTAAAGTATAATGCGGCCCTTTGTTTGGGTTTTTAAAAATATCTTTAGAAACTTTTTCATTTGCCGGATCTTTAAGAGCTGCAGCAGTTAGGTATACTTCAGCTTCGGCTTTGTTATAAACGATAACTTTTTCAATTTGTCCTTTTTCTAATAAAGTATTGAATTTAGAAGAAGTCAATTGAGCAGGTTCGCTTAAATTAGATCCACCGGTTGCAAAACTTATAAATAAAAAAACTAGAAGTATTGCAGTATATATTAACCAGGGACTTATTTTAAATTTACTCGGATTTGGATTATTATCTTTAGCCATTTAGAAAAATTTTTCTTTTAGTATTTGTTTTCGATTGTAGTTATTTTGGCGTCACCCCAAAGGCTTTCGATATTATAGTATTCACGAATGTGTTTTTGGAAAACATGTACCACGATATGCACATAATCCATAAGAACCCATTCTGCGTTATCGGTTCCTTCTACGTGCCAGGGTTTGTCTTTTAAGTCTTTAGATACTGTTTTTTGTATTGAGTTTACAATGGCGTTAACTTGGGTATTTGAGCTACCGTTGCAAATGACGAAATAGTCACAAACCGCTGTGTCTATATCTCTTAAGTCAAGAATGTCGATATCATTTCCTTTTACTTCCTCAATCCCTTTGATTATGTTCGCCAATAGAACATCATTATTAATAGTCTTTTTCGCCATGAATTATTTTATATGAATTTGTAAAGTTACCAAATTTTGTGATTATTTTTGAACCTTAACAAAATATTAAATTAAGATATTTAAATTATTTAATGAAACTAATCAAACTCGATGCCATAGATTCTACAAATGATTTCTTAAAATCGTTGTCAAGTCAGGATGAACTGGAGAATTTTACGGTGGTAACGGCTGAAAATCAGACAAAAGGCAAAGGGCAAATGGGGGCAAAGTGGAACTCTGAGAAGGGTAAAAACTTAATTATGAGCGTCTTGGTAAAAGATTTTCTGTTTGATAATGAGCAGGTTTTTAATTTGAGTATTGTAGTTTCCTTAGCGGTTTTAGAAACTTTAAAATCGTTAAATATTCCTGATTTATGTATAAAATGGCCAAACGACATAATGTCATACAATAAAAAAATTGGTGGCATACTAATCGAAAATACCCTAAAAAGCGATGGCAGGATAGTGTCAGTTGTCGGAATCGGAATAAATGTCAATCAAACTAATTTTGAAGAACTGCCTCGCGGATCTTCGTTGGCAGTTATCTCCGGAAAAACTTTTGATAAAAACGATCTCACAATTTTAATTACAGAAAAAATAAAAGAAAAAACCGAATTATGGAAAACGACATCTTCCGTTTTCTGGGAAGATTATTTTAATTCGCTGTTCAAAAAAGGAATTCCAATGCCTTTTAAAAACCTTCAGGACAAAAATTTCATGGGAATTATTCAGGGCGTTTCTCCTATTGGGAAATTGCAGGTTTTATTGGAAGATGATTCTGTTTCAGAATTTGAGATAAAGGAGATTCAGATGCTTTACTAGGAGGTTCAAAGGTGCAGAGAGGCAAAGGTTCAAAGGTTTTTTGCTTAAAATAAATCTGCAGAATCTGCCAGATCTGCGTGAGAAAAAAATCATTTTAATCCTTTTAATCTGTGTCAAAAAAAAGCCCGACAATTAAATCAGGCTTTTCATTTATAATTCACAATTAATAATTAACCATTATTAAAGTTTGTTCATATTGTTTGCTAAAGTTTCAATAAACTTACTGATTGGACCTTTAACCATCATCGCCATCATAGCGTTGAATTCGCCTTCAAAGAATAATTGAACGGCACTTTCTGAATCAGAAATAGTATCAATATTTGAAGTTAAAGTAAACGGAAGTTTATCACTTGCTGCACCCAAAACAATTTTGTTTGGCGCTGCCTTATCTTTCATTTTTAGTTTGATTTCCGGCATACCTTTCAATCCAAAAATAAAAGCATCTTCGCCTGTTACTTCAAATTTAGCGATGTTATCCGGCATTAGTTTTTCAAAATTCTTAACATCAGTCAGTTGATCGAATAAATCCTGAGCTGATTTCTGAACGGTAACTTTTGGACTTTCTAAGTTCATATAATATTTTGTTTTTTTATTTGTATGTAGCAATCAAAATAAATTCCAATTTTTTAAATTCCAAATCTCAAAAAGAGCGAAGCGATTTTTAGAAAATCTAAAATCTAAAATCTAAAATCTAAAATCTAAAATCTAAAATCTAAAATCTAAAATCTAAAATCTAAAATCTAAAATCTAAAATTTTACTCCTGTCCCCAAGTCGATGGGCTTACGCTCCATTCTTGTAGAGTAGATTGCTGGTCTTCTGTTATATATTGTTTTTGGACTGCTAAATCTAAAAGATTTTCGTAGTTGCTTAATGTAAACAAGTCAACATTAGCATTTTTGAAATTCTCTTCGGCAACATTAAAACCATAGGTAAAAATCGCTGCCATTCCTTTAATATTAGCGCCTTCATTGCGTAAAGCTTCAACGGCAAGCAAACTGCTGTTTCCTGTACTGATTAAATCCTCGACAACTACAACATTCTGGCCTTTTTGAAAAAAACCTTCAACTTGATTTTGTCTGCCATGTTTTTTTGGTTCCGGACGAACATATACAAACGGAAGCCCTAGACTTTCGGCAACTAAAATTCCAATTCCAATGGCTCCAGTAGCAACACCGGCAATAACGTCAGGTTTCCCAAATTGTTTTTCGATGTTCTTGGCAAACTCATCACGAACATAGTTTCTGATGCTCGGAAATGAAAGAATTAACCTATTATCGCAATAAATAGGAGATTTCCAACCAGAAGCCCATGTAAAAGGATTTTCGGGATTCAATTTAATTGCATTTATTTGCAAAAGCAATTCGGCTGTTTTTTCGGCAGTATCTTTATTAAAAATCATAGTACAAATGTATAAAGTTTTTGTGAACGACAAACCACTTTTTTTGACAAATGAAATCTCCCGCGAGACAGATTTTCAATTGTTCTTGTTAGAAAGTATTGATATCGAACAGCTTATCATAAAAATTTTTCAAAATAAAATTCAAAAAGCCATTTTATATCATCCTGACGAAAGTGAGATAATGAAAACCCTTAAAGCCAAAATTCCGGTAAATAAAGCCGGCGGAGGTTTTGTGTACAATAAAAAAGGCGAGGTTTTATTTATCTTCAGAAACGGAAAATGGGATTTACCTAAAGGCGGAATCGAGAAAGGCGAGGACATTGAAGCCACCGCCATGCGAGAAGTTGAGGAAGAAACCGGCGTAAACCAACTTCGTATTGTCCAGAAACTTCAAAAAACCTATCATATCTTCAAACGCAACGGAAAATACAAACTCAAAATCACGCATTGGTTCGAAATGCATTCTGATTTTGAAGGAATTCCGTATGGACAAATCGAAGAAGGAATTGAAAAAGTAGCCTGGCTGAACCCGGAACAGATCAAAGACGCACTTAAAAACTCGTATGAGAATATTAAGCTGTTGTTTCAGGAGGAAAAAATCCAATAATAAAAATTCCAAATTCCAATCTTAATTAATTTTTGGAATTTGGAATTTAAAAAGTTGAGATTTCATTTTCAGGATGACACTAGGGATAAATAAAGAGGAGATTTTAAATAATATTACACTCTTTATTCACTATCCTCATTTTTTATGCCTTTAAGCAGTGCATAAATTGCCATTGAATGTCCTTGGCCTAAGTCAAAATCATTTTTAAGCCAGTTTACAATATCTCCAGCTTTTACTTCGGGTTTTAGTTTTCCTTCTATGGTAAATCCTTTTTGTTCTGCTAAAGTTTTAAACTCGGCTGGGCCATTTCCTGTTTTTTCTTTAATTGTTTTTAAGTATCCTTGAAATGACATACAATATTAATTTAGTTAACGTATTTGTACGAAAATACAAATTAATATTTAATTGTTTTGACTTTTCAGATGGCTGTTGTAATTATAAAGTAAATCTTGAATTTGTTTATTATCTGGTTTAAAATAATTTATTTCCTTTCGCTGGTGGGGTCAAAAAAACATTTCATTCCATAGGAATGTCTGCTAGGTAGAATTAAATTTAAATTGCAGTTATACGTTCCGTAGGAACGTTTGATTAATGGGGCAGATATGTTATTTCTATAAAAAGCAGGTGTCCTTACTGGACACATACAAAACAATACTATTTTTTTTACCGATGGGATATTCCTACGGAATATTAATTAAGTTGTTTTAAAGATTTTATTGTTGATTGATAATCTCTAAAGACCTTGCCAAATTCTTCTGTAAATTCATAATTACTGAATTCGTATTCTTCATTTAATCCAGTATTTGTTCTCAGTTTAATTTCTCCATAACGAACAATAGGAATTTGATAATTACCTTTAAATCTTTTATCCGGAGTTCCATTTTTATTTACTTTTGCCCAAGTTCGATCTATTACTTTGGAGTCTTTTGGAATAATTCCAGTTTCTGTAAACCTGACATAATTTTGATTAAAAATTAGTTCGTCAATCCCAATTAAAGCAAAATTTGTATTGTTTGAATGCATAACTATAAAACTTGGATAGAAATATAAATCTGCACCATTTGTATTTTGAAAATACAGAGCATTAAAATCTGATTTTATATCTGGAAGTGATTTCATAGTAAATCTAACCTCTCTCTTTTTTACTAAAGTGCTGGCAGAAGATCTCGCAGCAACTCTATCTTGGTAATGTGCACTTGTAACATCCCAAATTTTTTGTGAAGTTATCAGTTTTTTAAATGCTTCTACAAGAGCTTGGTACTGCTCTCTAATTTCAGGTTCAAATTCTATCTCAAGTTTAACAAAGCTGTTTTCTATTTGCTCTTTGGTTTGTTTTATGGCTTCTTTCTTTACTTCAATATTGAGTCTGATATTTTCTGGAATATTTTTCTTAACTAATCCATACACTAAGAAATAACTTAAACCCAGTTTTAATTTTGAAGAATTCAAAGAAGCTTGAATTTTTAACAAATCCTTTTTTAAATCTTTTCTTTGTTGATTAGCCAAGATTATTGCTTCTTTAATTCCCTGCATGTTTTGACTTGTAATTTCATGTATGTCAGAACTAAAGATATTGTCTGTGAGTTCTAGTGTTTCGTTATGAATTTGAGGATTAAAATTAGTTTCTGGATAGTTTAATCGTTGTCTATTGCTAATACCTAATACATTTGTATTTAGATAAGTCCCTGAACTTCCAAAAGTCATATTGGCTCCTTTAATTCCTATAGAAGTAGAGATACCGATTTTGCTAAGATTAAGATGAACTCCTGGGATAATTTTGATACGTTTGCGAAAACTCCAAGTCATATTTTTTATTTTTAAATTTATGAATATTCAAAAATAAAGACATGTAAAGTTTAAAAATTACGGAAATCCATAAATAGCTTGAATTTTAAAATTCCCGCCCTGCGAAGTGTTTGTAATTGCTGTGCGAAGTCTCCTGACTTCGTACTCATTCCAATAGTCCACAAAGAGAGTAAAAAATAATTTTGGAACGGAATATAGAAACGGGTACAAAGTCAGGAGACTTCGCACAGTAATAAGAGAGTCTTGCAAATGAGTAACTCGAAGAGCAGATTAAAAGTCAAGATTTTACAAATATTAATTCATTGCTTGACTTCTTAAATGTTTAATATAATTATCAAGTAATCCCTGAATTTGTTTACTGGCAACAGGATTAGCAGAATGAACATTGAATTTTAAATTTTGTAAATCTATTCCAGATTCATAAACCAGCCATTTGGCGCAAGCGTAACCATCTTCGGCAACTTGATCATTTTCATCAAGACCTAAATCATTATCAAAACTAATTAGTTCTGGCAGTCCTTTTTCAAGAATTACTTTTTTAAAATCGTGAGAATTTCTAACCACAATGAAATCATCATTAGTTAATTTTTTGTAAACCATATTTACGTCTCTAATATCGTCGAGAAAGAGTTTGTATGTCATCTTTTAGTGAATATAAAAATGAATTTGAATAGCGTCCAGCTTTAGCTGGATGATAAAATTTAAACGTAACAAACAGGCTTTAGCCAAAAAAAAAGCCGATTAGGCTGAAGCCTGTTCGATTGGCATTTTAATTCCCCTAGCTAAAGCTAGGGGCTATTATAAAATCTTTGTGGTTTAAAAAAACTAAAGTACACGATAAACAGGATACTGCATATGCGCCTTTTCATAATAAACAGAATGCTTATAAATCCAATCCAACTGCGCTTCAGGATTTTTAGCAAATTCAGCATCAGTTTGTTTTTTAGATTCTAATTCCGCTTTTAGAGCTGGGTTTTCTTTTAAAAGCTGTGCAGCAGTATCTTCAAAAATATATTCTGAATAATGTTCTTTTTGCTGTAAAATAGGATCGAAGAAATTCCAGTTAAAAAACGAATCAATGCCTTCTGGTTCAAAAGCTTCCAAAAGATATTTTACACCTTTTTGATTAGTAGGAACTATGTAATCTCCTTTGGCGAAAGCCATTTTAACGATTTTAGAAGTTACGGTTGTATTTCTATGTGCATAATGTCCTTCGTAAGCAGACGGAACAGTTTTAAAATCGACAATTTTGTAGCTTTCAACTTCAATAATTGTATCGTTTTTAAGTTGTGAAAAAGAGATATTATTGTTCTTCAAAAGATCAATAATATTCCAATATCCCCTTGGAACAATATAAGCTGTAGGAATCACAATTTCCTTAACCGATTTAAATTCTTTGATATATGGAACGTCTTTTTTATAAGGTTTACTTCGGTCGTAATACAAACGATTTCCTGTTGTGGCGTCACTTTTTTTGTAACCTGCTTCATATCCTAAAAATGAAAAAGTTGTGGCTTTTGTGCTGTCTAATTCCCATTTTAAAGTATACGATTTTTTAGACTGATATTGTTCTAAGTTTTTCACTCGAAGTTCTTTGATTTTCTGATAATTGGCGTCGGTAAAATCCAAAGTCGATTTCATGTATTCGTACGTCATTTTTACACGTTCGGCATATTTTTTCAGCATGTGTGTTTCGATCACAAAACCAATAGTATTAAATAGGGAAGTGTAACCCGTTGTATATCGCGGACTATCGACAAACTGTCCGAAACCTTTGTCTGGTATATCTTTAAAAGAATCCACATAAGGCATTGTTTCGATTTTCTTTTTCTGTAAATCTTTTACCAAAGCCGGCATCATTTCATTATTCATAAAATCGCCCAAAACAGTTCCGAGTTTATTATGCTGTGTCATAATATAAGTCAGTTTGTATTGATAATCAGAACCGTTACTTACGTGATTATCGATAAAAACATCGGCATTTATTTTCTGGAAAATCTCGACAAAACTCTTTGTATTTCTCGTATCCGATTTCATTAAATCACGATTCAAATCGTAGTTTCTCGCATTTCCTCTAAAACCATAAATTTCTGGTCCGTCCTGATTTGCACGCGTTGTCGAATTACGATTTAAAGCACCTCCAATATTATAAACCGGAATGCAGACTAAAACGGTATTTTTTGGAGCTTTCAGTTTCCCTATAGCTAAATCTCTGTAAAATTGCATTGTGGCGTCGATTCCGTCTGGTTCTCCGGCGTGGATTCCGTTATTGACAAAAAGAACAGCTTTTGTTTTCTGGATTTTGTCGAAATCAAACTCTTTGTCAGGATTAAAAGTTACCATGTGCAAAGGTTCACCAGAATCTGTTAAACCCATTTCTTTAATTTGAATCGTCGGAAAATCATTTGCTAAAAGCTTAAAATAAGCAATAGTTTCCTGATATGAAGCCGATTGATTTCCGTTTCCTTTTTCAAAAAAAGTATCGTATTTTTTATTGTTTTGAGCGAAAATTGTGATTGTGAAAAATGAAATGATAATGGTAAAAAATCTCATGATTTTGGTTTTATTATGAATCAAATATAGGATTTTTTGTTTCAAGTTTCAGGTTTCAAGTTTGATGTACTTTGTGTTTTTTTAACCGCAAAGATTCTGTGTTGATTTCCAAATTAAAATCTTAATTTTTATTAGTTTTGTTTTTTCAAGACAGTCTTTGAGCTAGTCTCTATAGCGTGTAAAGCCATTTGTGTTTTCACGCT
>NZ_JAJQXA010000017.1 GCF_021245985.1 Flavobacterium soyae
ATGTAAAAGCATTTTTCAAATCTCACAAGCTTTTTCTAATCTTTTTTCTGAAAAATTTTTCAGTTTTGATTTTCATTTCTTGCCAGTGTTTCAGGGAACGTCTTTCGCTGTTGCGGGTGCAAAAGTAGAACCTTTATTTACATTTACAAGCCTTTTTAGCGAGTTTTTTTAATCTTTTTTGCAATTATTTCTTAACTCTCTGATAACACAAGTTTTACAATGCAAAGTTTTTTAAAATATTGTCAGGTTTTTCTGCAGTCCTTTGCTTTTTCCTTATTTTACACCCTTTCACCAATACCGTTTTTGAAGAGTTTTTATGTTTTGCCAGGGTTTAATGATGAAGAATTATGTTTCCAAGGTCCGATTTTCTGTCGTTTTATTAATCTCACAGAGGCGCAGAGGTGCAGAGTTTCTTTTTTTTAAGATGTTTTTCTTCTGAAAACTCATACCCCAGCCCTGATAGTCCCGAGGCTTCGGGAGGAAATCCTTTTATTTTGGGTTCAAAATAAAAGATTGAAACACATAGCGGGATTAAGCTCCTTATTAATCTTCAAACTTAAAAGGCTTCGACTTCGCTCAGCCGGACAGTACTATATATATTAGGTATGGGTGAATTAGATTTTCTTTGGAGATGCAGTTCGTCTTATACAGGACGTAGACGCACTGCTGTGCGTCTCTACGGTGAATTAGGACGCAATTATAATGTTATTACATATAATATGTATAAAAAACAACCCCGACAGGTTTTCAAAATCTGTCGGGTTGTTAAATATCTTATTTTCTTGAATCAATCGAAGCGAATTGCTTTTACAGGAGAGATTTTTGTAATTATATAGGATGGAATTAATAATACTAAGAAGCATACTGTGATGGTTAGTAAATTCAACAGAGCTATATAACCCCAATTTAAATATACGGGAGCCTGGTTAACGTAGTAGTTTTCGGGATTTAAATGGATGATTCCGAATTGCTGTTGAATTAACAACAGTGTAATTCCAATTAAATTCCCCCAAAACAATCCTCGAACGATTAGATAGAATGCATTGTATAGAAAAACTTTGCGGACTGTCCAGTTATTTGCTCCTAATGCTTTTAGGATTCCAATCATTTGTGTGCGTTCTAAAATAAGAACGAGTAATGCGACCACCATATTAATTGTAGCAACCAGAATCATTATAGCAAGGATTACAATTATATTGAAATCGAAAAGTTGAAGCCAGTCAAAAATATAACTATATTTTTCGGTAATTGTTTTTGTATCGAGATTTGAAGAGATTTGTTCGTAAATCTGATTTCCTGTTTCTTTAATAGTTGTAAAGTCTTTTACAAAAACCTCAAAAGCCCCAACCTGATCTGGGCTCCATTTGTTGATTCGCTGAATATGACGAATATCTCCTATTATATATGTAGCATCGAAATCCTGAAATCCTGAACTAAAAATTCCTGCTATTTTAAATCTACGGCTGTTTGGCAGTTTCCCTTGTTCTTCTTTTATAAAGAAAGTATTAAAACTGTCACCTAATTTTAAATTCAATCGATCTGCAAGAAATCTTGAGATGATGACTTCTTCGTTTAGTGTTTTTGAAAAATCAGGCAGTTTACCTTCTACTAAATATTCTTTTATATTATTCCAATTGTAATCGGCCCCTACTCCTTTAAAAACAATTCCTTCAAAAGCATTTTCGGTTCTAATTATTCCTGCTTTACTTGCGACTGCCTGAATATGGCTTACTTCTGGAACTGATTTGAATTTTGGATAAAAATCTTGTTTTTTTGAAATTGGAATTAAGGTTATCTCTGAATTATTGTTATCGTAATTCGAAATAATAATCTGGCCGTTGAATGCAGAAACTTTTTCGCGTATTTTTTGCTGTAAACCAATTCCGGTTGCTACAGAAACGATCATCATAATAATACCTATTGCAATTGCCGAAATAGCAATTTTAATAATTGGTGCCGATATACTGCTTTTGTAATCTTTGGCAGTGATGAGTCTTTTTGCTATAAAGTATTCTAGATTCAATTTAAGGTTCTGTTATGATTTATATTTCTTATTCAATTTCAGGTTATTCAAAAATACATTTAAAAAAGCGAAATGTATAATCTTAAAGTAACAATGCTTTTTAAACACTTAAAGCGGTAATTTCTTTTTCATTTCTTCTACTATATTATAGGCGGCTGGACAAATTGCAACATTTTTTAAAGTCAAGTCGGCAATTTGATGAAACTTTTTACGATCTGTATGCGGAAATTCACGGCAGGCTTTCGGTCTTACATCATAAATCATGCAATAATTCTCGCTATCTAAAAAAGTACAAGGAACGCTTTTCAACACATAATCTTTATCTTCATCGATACGCAGATACTGGTCAATAAATTGCTGTGGTTTTTGCCTGAAAGATTTTGATATTCTTTCAATATCTGCCAAAGTAAACAGAGGCCCAGTTGTTTTGCAACAATTGGCGCATTGTAAACAATCCGTTTTTTTAAATTCGACATCATGCAAGTCCTGCATAACATAATCTAATTTTTTTGGCTGTTTCTTTTTCAGCTTATCAAAATACTTTTTGTTTTCGATATGCTTATCTTTGGCTAACTTATTTAAGTTATTTAAAATCTGTTTCAAGTTTAAAATTTAAAGTTGAGCTGCAAAATTAAACAACTTTAAACTTGAAACCTTAAACTTTGAACTAAATTACGATGAAAGATCTTTTTGGGAAAGCGATGTATGATTTCCAGACTAATAATTCGCCCGAAGATATTATTACTGAAACTTCAATTTCTGAAGAAGATGAAATGAGTGTTGAATATTTATTCCGCTCTTATAATGAAATGCCGAAAATTGAACAAAAGGCTTTACAACTTGCAACAGGAAAGACTTTAGATGTTGGATGCGGAGCCGGAAGCCATAGTTTGTCTTTGCAAAATGACCGCAATTTAGATGTTGCTTCAATAGATATCTCTGAAAAAGCAGTTGAAACTTGTAAACTTCGAGGATTGAAAAATGCTAAAGTTGAAAATATATTAGATTTTGAAGGAGAAAAATTTGACACGATTATTTTACTGATGAACGGAACTGGTATTTTTGGAAAATTAGAAAACTGTAATACCTATTTATCAAAACTGAAATCACTCTTGAATCCGGGCGGGCAGATTTTAATTGACAGTTCTGATATCATTTATATGTTTGATGAAGATGAAGATGGCGGAAAATGGATTCCGTCTGAAACAGAGTATTATGGGGAGCTTACTTTTACAATATCTTATAAAGGAGAAAAAGAAGAAACTTTTGACTGGCTGTATCTCGATTATAATACCCTGCAAAATGCCGCAATTGCAAACGGATTAAAATGTGAATTAGTTATGGAAGGTGAGCATTACGATTATTTAGCCAGGCTTTCTATTTAACACAAAACAAAAATTGAAATCATGGAAAATTTAGATTTAGAAAAATTAAAATACCCTATAGGAAAATTTGAAGTTCCTAAAGAATTCACATCTAAATATATTTTAGATAAGATTGAAGAAATTTCGACTTTTCCAGAAAGGTTAAAAAAGGAAGTTATTCTTCTTAATGATGAGCAATTAGATACTCCGTATCGTCCTGAAGGATGGACTGTTAGACAAGTAATTCATCATTGCGCCGAAAGTCACATGAATTGTTACATTAGATTAAAGTGGGCTTTAACTGAAAACAATCCGATTATAAAACCATACGATGAAAAATTATGGTCGGAACTGCCTGATAGTTTAACGATGCCAATCACTCCAACACTAAATTTATTGGATGGACTGCATTTTAGATTAACTTATATAATGAGAAATTTATCCGAAGTTGATTTAGAAAAGTCATTTATTCATCCTGAAAATAATTCGGAATATCGGATTAAACAAATTATTGGAATGTATGCCTGGCACGGAAATCATCATTTAGCACATGTTACCAATTTGAAAAAACACAAAAACTGGAAATAACATATTGTGCATTTTTTATACAATGTATATTTATTACATAAAAAAACTCTCCAAATTTGGAGAGTTTTTTTATGACTTATGGTATATTTAAATACTTATGCGTTTGAAGTGAAACTCTCCATTTCGGATTATTCATTACATAATCTACAATCAGCGGAGTCATTTCTTCTTTTTTACTCCATTCCGGCTGAAGAAACAAAATGGCATTATCATTAACCAATTCTGCTTGTTCTTCTGCAAAGATAAAATCGTGTTTATTATAAATAATTACTTTTAATTCATTCGCATTAGCGTAAACATCCAGCGTTGGAAGTTTATTTTTCTTTGGTGAAAGACAAATCCAGTCCCAGATTCCAGATAATGGATAGGCTCCGGAAGTTTCGATATGAACTTTTAAGTTTTTATTTTTTAATTGCTGCGTCAATAGCGTCATGTCCCATGTAAGCGGTTCTCCGCCGGTAACCACAACTGTATTTGCATAACTTGAAGCATTATTTACAATTACATCGATATTTGTTGGCGGATGCAGTTCTGCATTCCAGCTCTCTTTTACATCACACCAGTGACATCCAACATCACAGCCTCCAATTCTAATGAAGTAAGCAGCAGTTCCGGTATGAAAACCTTCGCCCTGAATGGTATAAAATTCTTCCATCAAAGGCAGCATCGCTCCTTTGTTTACTTCTAATTGTATTTCTTTTGGTAACATTATTTTAATTTAATGTGCAAAGATAGTCAATTAATTATGGAACAAAAAAACCGATAGTTCAAAGTGAACTATCGGTTTTAATAAATTAGTTTAAAACTATATTATTTTAAAGCTTTCACTGATTGTGAAGCGTATGTATTTGCCGGATCTAAAACTAAAGTTTTATTGAAATATTCAATTGCTTTTGCTTTATCAGTATTTGCATAACTTGCTCCAATACTGTTATAAGCTTCTACGATTTTTTTAACTGTAGCAGGTTTTGCTAATTCTTCAGCGCCTTTTGCAGTTGTTTTAGCAACGTATTCTTCGTAGTTTTTGATAATTAAATCATCTTTTTCTAACAAGTTGTTGATTCTTCCTTTGTATAAGTAAGCCTCGTCGTAAGTTGGAGATGCAACTAAGATTCTATCAAAAGCAGCATCTGCTTTAGCTAACTGAGCAGCATCCGCAGCTCCGCCAGTTTTATTAGCATTTGCATAGTAAACTGAAATACCATAATAAACGTTATCATCTAAGTAGTTCTTAGAATCTTTGTTGTTTGCACCAAATTCAAAGATAGAAGCTGCCTGAGCAAATTGTTTTTTTCCAAATAAAGCTTTTCCTAAATCGTTAAGTTCTTCAACTACTAACGGCTCTAATTCAATTGCTTTTTTGATGTCTGCAATACCTGCGTCAAACGAAGCCTGATCTACAGCACCTTCAGCATTTGTTCCTTTTTTAATTTTAGATAAACCTAAATATAAATAATCTCTGCCAATTACTTTATTCGTTGGAGTTTTGATATAATCTTCGATAGATTTAATAGCGACATCAACGTTTCCATTTTCGTAAGCAGCGTAACCTAAATATCTAAAGATTCTAGGATTTACTTTATCTTCAGCAATCATTTTGTTTGCAACAGTTTCTAAACTCTTATAATCTTTTACCAAGATCAAGAAATCTGCGTGACGCATTTTAGAATCTAAAGAATAATCTGTTAAGCTTAGGTATTTTTCGTAGTTTGTAATTGCATTTTGCAAATTAACTTTAGCTGTAGAAGGTTTGTTTCTTCCCCATTTGTAATATGTTTCAGCTAATTCTCTGTAAACTGGGCCATAATTTGCGTTCAAAGCAATAACTTCATTGAAAGATTTAATAGCTTCATCGTAAGATTTTGCTCCTTTCAATAAAACACCTAATTGCATTTTTGCTCTCAAAAGGGTTGGATCTGCTGTAAAAGCATCACGATAAGCCTTGTAAGCATCGTTTTGATTGTTAGCTCCATAATATGCATCTCCAATAGCTAAAAGCGCACTTGCATTTTGCGGTTCGATTAGTAAAGCTTTTTTCAAACTTGCAACTGCATTTGTATAATCAGGATTTACAGAGTTCATGTAAGCTTTACCAATGTAAATGAATTCATCTACATCTTTACGCTTAATATCTTTTGTAGCCAAAGCAAAGTTAGCTTGTGCACTAGCAGTGTTTTTATTATCAAGATCGATTTGACCTAAACCAATATAGTTTAAATTTTTCTTATCTGATGCTTCAATTCCGTTTAAGTAATAGATTTTAGCAGAATCTACAACACTTTGATTTAAGTAAATATTACCTAAAACAAAATTAGCTTCACCATCTGAAGGTTTCGCTTTGATGATTGATTTAAGTAATGTTTTTGCTTTTTGAAACTGTTCAGCATCGATTGCCTTTTTTGCTTCTTTGATATCTTGCGCATTTGCAACAGAAGCTGAAGCAACCATAGCAAGACTAAAAATTTTAAATTTATTCATCTTTATAGTAATTAATTTATTCGTTATCTTTTAAAATTTCATTTCTAATTTTAAGTTTTCTACCCGGAGTTCTTATTGGAAGTAATCCCGATTTCAAAACTATTCGCTGTCCGATGTCTCCTGCAACAAATGAGGCAAACCCCATTCCTAATCCAGAATAACCCTGACAGTTAATTATAAACAAATCACGTGCCAAAGGATATTTCACTTCTGCAAGATCATTTTGTGTAGGATTATAATATTTATCATCATTTAATCCTTTTACACTCAATACATTTATTTTTTTCACAACATCAACCATATTTGGTGACGGCTGTGATAACCAATTTACTCCAACTACACCAATCATTCCATCATTTTCAGAAACAAATTTAATTACTTCATCATTTGTTTTAAAAGAAAAAACATTCTTTGTTGAAACATCTTTTACTTTTGCCAGTTCTTTCATATATCGAACTGTACTTGAATTTGGGTTATCAAACACCAAACCTTTAATTCCAGGATCTGATTTACCTTGCATAAAGTCAATTACAGTTTTCAACGCAATTAATGTATCATTATTACTTTTGTTAGAAATTAATGCAATAGCATCTATAGCAAAAGGAGTGATTCTAGGTTTAATTTTACTTTTTTCGAATCTGCTGATTTCTTCTTTAGTTAAATCTCTGGTTGTAACTGCAACTTTAGCTTTTTGATTTAGCAGATCATTTATAAGTTCAGCTTCAGATTTAGGCTTAAGTGAAATTTTTGCATTGTAGTAAGTTCCTTCAAAAACCGCAACCTGGTCTTCAACAATTGGTTTTACAGTTTCATCAACTGTAATTTCTAAAGTACCTTTTAGAATCGTTTCTTTATCAGATTCATTCTTGCTTTTTTGGTTACACATTGCAAACAAAAAAACAAAAACAACCAAACCTAAAAACCTGCTGTTTTTTAGCATAATTATTCTGTATTTGAATTTATTAATCTTAAAAAACGTATTGCTGAATAAACAATGAGCAATCCGCCAAAAGCATATCTGTATTTAGGTTCCATATTTAAAGGAAGTTTTTCCCAAAACATTATCATTAAACCCAGCACAAGATATATTAAAAAAAACAGTATTCCTAAAACAAGAAGAAATCGCTCTTTGAGCGATTTCTTCTGAATATTATTAAGCATATTTTTTAACATTATTCTGCAGATTGAATAGTAATAGGTAAAGAGTAAAGAACCCTAACTTTTTTACCATTTTGCTCGCCAGGAGTCCATCTTGGACATTTTTTAAGAACACGAATTGCTTCTGCTCCTGTACCGTAACCGATATCCCTTAAAACTTTAATGTCGGTTAATGAACCGTCTTTTTCAACTACAAAAGTAACGTAAACTTTACCTTTTAAACCTTCTTCTTCCGGAGTCTTGTAATTATTTCCTACGAATTTGTAGAATTTATCCATCCCTCCAGGGAAATCAGGTTTTACTTCGATACCAGCTGTGTTATATACACTGTTATCTTCTTCTACTACTTGAGAAACTGGTCCCGTACCTACTGGCTCATCTACAGTTAAAACTGCATCCGGATCTCCTTTTATTGTTTCAGAACCCACTTTCTTATCTTTAAGCTCTACAATTTTTGGTGGGTCTTCAGTAATTTCTTCTGTTTTAGCTACAACCGGTTTCACAAACTTCACCTGATCCACTTTTGGAGGCGGAGGTGGAGGTGGTGGTTGATTAGGCTTAACTTCCTCTTTTTTAGGAGGCAATTTTACTGTAGCAATCTTGATATCTTTATTTACATCTTCTTCACTAGAATCTGGTAAAAAGCTTGCAATAAGAGGAGCTGCTACAGCAAAGCTAAAAATAACTGAACCAATGATAAGTGCTCTTACCGTAGTTTTTGTGTTCGATTTTCTTAACTCATATGCACCATATATCTTATTACGCCCTTCGAATACGATATCAAGCCACTGATTTTTAATTATATCTAATTTCATTTTTATTGATTATTAGGTTATTGAAAAACAAGAAAATCTTATTTTTTCTCTAACAATTCTTTTTCTTTAGGTTGAAAATCGTTAACGATAGCGTAAGTTCCAACTCCAGTAATAGCCATTTCATCTAAAATATCTACTAAGTTTTTGTACTTCGATTTTGTACCTGGTTTTATGATAACGATAATTCCTTTATCTTTATTTCCAGTATACTCAATAACAGATTTTTTACGAGCTAATAATTCTCTACGTATACCATCTTTACCATAAGCAATATCTTTAGGCCCTGCGATTGGTGCATCTAATAGTCCCATGTAATACACAAGTTTATTATTCTCACCCATCATGATGGTCATCGTACGTTTTTCATCAACTTTTAAATCCTTGTCTTTAGTTGGATCTTCATTTTTATCCGGTAATGACAAATCCATCGATTGAGGTTTTGACAACGAGGTAGTTAACATAAAGAACGTAATCAATAAGAATGCCAAATCCACCATCGCCGTTAAATCGACTTTCGAATTTTGCTTTTTACTTCTTACTTTACCACCTTTACCACCACCGCCGTCGCCGGTATTTAATTCAGCCATTTTAGTGTATATTTTTTAATTAAAAGTCTTTCCCTCTCATACCAGTAACTAAGTTAAAGGAATTGATTTTCTGATCTTGTAAAATATCCATAATTTTTTTAATTTTTGGATATTCTTCTTTAGCATCTCCTTTTATTGCAATCTGCAATTCTTTATCATCAAGATCTATAGTTGCTCTTCTAGAAACTAGAAGCCAGTCTTTTAATTGATTATCTAAAGAATCCAATGGAATTCCAGGTTGACCTGCTTTAGTTCTATCTGCCGCTTTCATATCTATGATCTGCTTTAAACCTGCAATTGGCACACCGAAGTCATCCATTAAAGCAAATTTAGCTTTATCATCTTCTGAAAAAGTTATACCATATTTTGCACCCATTCCTTCAAGAGTTCTTTTACGAATCTCTCTCCCTTTGATGTCAAAAAATACTTTTCCTTTTCCTACTGTAATAATAGCCAAATCAGAATCTGGTAATTTACTTTGTACAGTAGATGCTGGCGTATCTACAGGAAGCGCCTCAGGCACTTTAGCAGTAGCGGTCAAGATAAAGAACGTAAGCAAAAGGAACGCAACATCACACATGGCAGTCATATCTGTCGATGTTGACTTCTTTTTCATTTTTATTTTAGCCATTATCTTTTTATTTTTATTTTGATATAATTAATTGTAATTATTAATATCAAAAATTAATTATTGTTTCAAACTTCCTCTGAATCTTCTGTAAGTATTCACGATTGTAGTACCAGCCTCATCGATAGAGTAAGTTAAATCATCGATTTTAGCAGTAAAGAAGTTGTAAGAAACAATTGCTAAGATAGATGTAGAGATACCTGTAGCAGTGTTGATAAGTGCCTCAGAGATACCAGTTGCAAGAGCAGCCTGGTCAGGAGTTCCAGCAGAAGCTAACGCACCAAACGCTTTAATCATACCTGATACAGTTCCTAATAATCCTCCTAAAGTTCCTAATGATACTAAAGTAGAGATAATAGTCATATTTTTTTCTAACATTGGCATTTCTAATGAAGTTGCCTCTTCGATTTCTTTGTGGATTACTTCTGAAGCTTCTTCACTGTTGAAACCTTCTTTTTTAACGTCTTGATATTTAATCAAAGCAGATTTAATTGCGTTTGCAACTGAACCTTGTTGTTTGTCACATGAAGCGATAGCAGCCTCGATGTTTCCTTCTTTAATACTTCCTTGAACGTTTTTCATGAATTTGTCAAGGTTAGCTTTTCCTGCAGCTTTACCAATAACAATGAATCTTTCAATTGAAAAAACAACAACCATTAAAAACATACCTAATAATACTGGTACAATAAATCCTCCTTTATAAACTTGTCCTAATGTATTGATTGGATGTCCAGTTTCAGGGTTACCTCCTTCGAAGTTAGCAGCATCTCCCATGATTACTTTCCAAATAAACACCCCAACCAAAATACACGCAACAATAATGATTCCTGTAATCATCCCTCCTCCATTTGAAGTGCTTTCTTTTTTAACTTTAACGTTTGCCATTTTTTTAAATTTTAATAGTTTTAAATAATTTTTATTTTTTAGTTATATTTAACTTGTAGGGTAGCAAATTTATACGTTTAGTTTAAATAAAAAAACTTTTTTTAATTTTATTGAAGGAAATTTAACGTCAAATTAAAAAATATCTCATTAATTTGTCGGTGTCTTTTTTATGATAAAACAAAAAAAAAGGCGATTAATAAAAAAATTACAACGTTTTAGTAAATATTCAAACAATCCATTGAAATCTTCTTAAAAAGCTGCGAATTTATTTTTTATGTTTATTTCAATCAAAAAAAGCATTTTCCTACTAAAAAAAAGATAGTTAAATTGTTAAAAAATCAAACAAAACCCTTATAATCATCTAAATTACAAATAAAAACATGAATAAAAAAGATAATTTCATTCAGGAGATAAATAACGGTTATTCTGCCAAAGGTGACTCTATAATTCTTGGGGGCGCAATTTTAGATGGAGAAGCAATTGCTGAGGCTCATGTCAAGATTCCTTTAAAAACCTTAAACCGCCACGGTCTTATTGCCGGAGCCACAGGAACCGGAAAAACAAAAACAATTCAGGTTTTTTCTGAACAATTGTCAAATGTCGGAATTCCGGTTTTGATGATGGATATAAAAGGTGATTTTAGCGGTATTGCAAAAGAAGGAAAAGAAGAAGGTTTTATTACAGAACGACATGCTAAAATAAATGTACCTTATAATGTAGCCGCATTTCCGGTTGAGTTAATGTCTTTGTCTAAACAAAACGGAGTTCGTCTGCGTGCGACGGTTTCAGAATTTGGTCCGGTTTTGTTTTCGAGGATTTTAGATTTAAATGACATTCAGACTGGAGTTGTTGCGGTTATCTTTAAATATTGTGATGACAAGCAAATGCCTTTATTAGATTTAAAAGACATTAAAAAAGTTATCAATTATATTACAGAAGAGGGTAAAGATGAAATTGCAGCCAGTTATGGCAAAATTTCAACTGCTACAACCGGAACGATTCTTAGAAAAATTATTGAACTGGAACAGCAGGGCGGTGATTTGTTTTTTGGCGAATTGTCTTTTGAAACTGATGATTTAATGCGAATTGACGAAAACGGAAAAGGTTATGTAAACATCATCCGCTTGACGGATATTCAGGATAAACCAAAATTATTCTCTACTTTCATGTTAAGTCTTTTGGCTGAGATTTATCAAAAAATGCCTGAAAAAGGTGATGCAGAACAGCCAGAACTGGTAATTTTTATAGATGAAGCACATTTAATATTTAATGAAGCCAGCAAAGCATTATTAGAACAAATTGAAACGATTGTAAAACTAATTCGTTCTAAAGGTGTCGGAGTTTATTTTGTGACTCAAAACCCAATGGATGTTCCTAGCGGTGTTTTGGCACAATTAGGATTAAAAATTCAGCATGCACTTAGAGCTTTTACAGCAAATGATCGTCAGGCGATTAAAAAAACAGCCGATAATTACCCAACTTCTGAATATTATAAAACCGATGAATTGCTTACAAGTTTAGGAATTGGAGAAGCTTTGGTAACAGCTCTAAACGAAAAAGGAGTTCCAACGCCGCTTGTTGCGACAATGATGCGTGCGCCTGAAAGCCGAATGGATATTTTATCTCCATCTGAAATTGAGGAGATAAACAATAAATCGAAATTGGTTAAAAAATACGCTGAAGAAATTGACCGTGAAAGCGCCTACGAAATCTTAACTAAAAAAATAACCGATGCCAATGAAGCTGCAGCTCAACGAGAAGAAGAGGAACCTACAAGATCTTCAAAAGCAGAACCAAGCACAGCAAGTGTAGTAGGGAAATCTGTTTTAAAAGTAGTAACTAGTGCTACTTTTATAAGAGGTGTATTTGGCGTTTTAACCAAAATCTTTAAGAAGTAAAAAATATTAAACCATATAAGTTATATAAGTTCATTTAATTTATATGTTGAATTATATTAAGTCACTAAATACCAAACCCGACAGGTTTTAAAACCTGTCGGGTTTATTATTATTCGCAAAGCATTATATTAACTTATATAACTTATATGGTTTAAAAAATTATGCGTTTTGCAGCAATTCTAAAATTTTGTTTTCAACTTCTGGTGAGTCCCAGATATTTTCTATGTTGTCCAGTTTTAAAACTTCATCCATAATTGCGTTTTGGAAATCCCCAATTGCCAAAGCTTCGGCATACGGGCGGTCACTAAAGGTAACACGGCTATAAAGCGGGATCCATTTATCCGGATGTTTATCTGAGAAGACTTTTTCTATTTTCTTTTGCAATAAGAATTTTTCGTCTGCTGTTTTGGTACTCATTTCCATGAAATTTCGATAGGAAAGTTCCGCAATTGCATCGGCATTTGGTTTGCGTGAAATTTGATATTCAGAGAAAATCTTTTTCCAGTCATCTCCAAATTTCTCAATCATTTCATTTAAAACCGTAATATCTTCAAAACCGGCATTCATTCCTTGTCCGTAAAACGGAACAATAGCATGGCAGGCATCTCCAATCAAAGCAATTTTATCTTCGTAAGTCCAAGGGAAACATTTCATCGTTACCAAAGTACTTGTTGGGTTTTTAAAAAAATCATTTGCCAGTTCCGGAATCACTTCTATCGAATCAGGGAAGTTTTTCTCAAAGAAATCTTCTACCATTTTACGATCTGTAAGCGATTCAAAAGAATTAGTTCCTTCAAAAGGCATAAATAAAGTGCAGGTAAAACTTCCGTCAAGGTTAGGAAGTGCAATTAACATATATTCGCCTCTCGGCCAAATATGAAAAGAATTTTTATCTAATTTATGTGTTCCGTCAGCATTTGCCGGAATATTCAATTCCTTATAACCCATATTTAAAAATTCCTGAGAATAATTAAACATGCTCTGACGCTGCATTCTGTGGCGGATTCTCGAAAAAGCACCATCGGCACCAAAAACCATATCATATTTTCTCTCCTCCCACTCGCCTCTTTCGCTTTCGCCAATGTGCAAAGTCGCATCGCTCAGCGTTACATCCCAGATTTTTTGTTCAAAATGAAATTCTGCTCCGGCATTTTCGGCCAAATCAATCATTTTTCTATTTAGCTTTCCTCGAGAAATCGAATAAATCGATTCGCCTTCCTGTCCGTAATTCTGAAAATTGAGTTTATCGACTAAATGAATAGCACGTTTACCCATCGGAATTGCAATTTCCCGAACCGCATCTCCAACTCCAACACCATCAAGGGCTTTCCATCCACGATTAGACATTGCAAGATTAATAGAACGTCCAGAAAAATTTATTTTTCGAATATCAGGGCTGCGATCATAAACATGAACTGTGTGACCTGCTTTTTTAAGATAAATTGCCAACAGCGATCCTACAAGTCCAGAACCTACAACAGCAATTTTTAGAGAAGTTTGCATCGGGGAAAATCTAATATATAAGATCGTAAAAATAGGTAATAATTGTACATAAGCTTTAAATTACAACAAATATTTAACCTTAAACACCAAATATTTATTGGGACATATATACCCGGTTTCATAACAAAATCCTGTTTTATTAGATATATTTAGATTTTCAAAAGAAGTCATTTCGTTTAAATAAAATCTTAACTGGCGAAAAAATCTCGCAAAGCCACAGAGTTGTTAAGTTTCTATTTAGCCACAGATTATTCAGATTGTAATGATTTTTTCACGCAGATTTAGCTGATTGAGCAGATAAATTATGCTTTACAAAAATCTGCCAGATCTGCTAAATCAGCGTAAAAAAAAATTGCAGTAATCAGAAATTATTTTAGAAGAATGTCAGAATACTAAGCGAGATTATTGGGGGAGTTTGTTTTAAAGAATGTAATAGAAAAAATCTTATTTTAGTCTACAATTTTAAGATTACTGAATACCATATAGAAAAACCCAAAAATGAACCTCTACTCAGAACATTATGTAACCCCAAAAGCTGAAAGGTTTGTCAATAAAATTTGGTGTCTGGATAACAGCATCGGCGAAAGCCTGATCGAAAATAAACTCGTTTTACCAAATGGCTGTTTTAATCTTGCTATTGTAACTGGAAATGTTATAGAAGTTCATACCAGTAAAAACAAATACGAAATGAATGAAGGCATTTACTTTTGTTCGCAAATGACTAATAAAGTTATGGTAAATATTCAGCCCAAAACTAATAATAGAAGGTTTAAATTTATGCTCGAATTCGTCTTGATTGAAAATAAAATGAAAAAAAAATGATTAATAGTGAAACCAAAAGCTAATTTAATCGTCTAACATTTTAAGCTCATAGATTTAATTCAAATAAAAAAATCGTAATTTCGATTCAACATACTGAATATCTATATTTTATAAATTTCAATCATCAATCAAAAACGAATCATTCATTAACTAAACCCATAACTCATCATTATGAAAAAATCAATCAAACTAATTGCACTATGCATAATACTGCAGCTTTTTACAATAACTGTTTTTGCACAGGACAAGGCAAAACAAATCGAAGATCTTTTAGCCAAATACAATGAATATGGACAATTTAACGGATCTGCTTTAGTTTCCGAAAACGGAAAAGTAATCTTTAAAAAGGGTTTTGGTCTGGCAAATATGGAATGGAATATTCCAAATCAACCCGACACTAAATTCAGATTAGGCTCTATCACCAAACAATTCACAGCCTTTTTAATTGTAAAACTGGCTGAAGATGGTAAACTAAAACTGGATGTTCCAATCACAACTTATTTGCCTGATTATCCAAAAGAAACCGGAGATAAAATCACTATTCATAACTTGCTTACGCATACATCCGGAATTCCAAATTATACTGCTGCACCAAACTTTCTTAAAGATAAAAGCCGTACCCCTTATACTCCGGAAAACTTTGTAAAAACATTTAATAAACTGCCTCTTGATTTTAAACCAGGCGAAAAATTTAACTATAGCAATTCCGGTTACTTTTTATTGGGTTATATTATTGAAAAAGTAACAGGCAAAACATACGAACAATATTTACAGGAAACTATTCTTACGCCTTTAAAACTGGTAAACACAGGTTTTGACCATAGCGAAGTTATACTTAAAAACAGAGCAGCCGGTTATGAAAAACAAGGAAAAAATTTTGTTAACTCTTCTTTTATTGACATGAGTATTCCTTATGCAGCAGGCTCTTTATACTCGACTGTAGAAGATTTATATCTTTGGGATCAGGCCCTATATGGCAATAAAATACTTTCAGAAAAATCAATGGAATCATTATTTAAGTCTTATATAAGTTTAGGAAGAGCTTCTTACGGTTACGGCTGGTTTATTGATGAAGTGGATAATGGAGATAAAGTAAAACTAAAAACCATAGGTCACGGGGGCGGGATTAACGGTTTTAATACAATAATCTCTCGTTATCCTGCAGATAAAAATCTGATTGTTTTATTGAATAACACAGGCGGAACTGTTTTAGGTGAAATGAATGATGCAATTCGTGCTATTTTGTACAACAAACCATTTGAGCAGCCGAAGAAATCAATGGCACTTGAACTTTTAGACATTTTTAAAGAAAAAGGTACAACTGCAGGTTTAGATACTTATAAGAAATTAAAAAGCGATCCAACTTATGGTATTAAAGAAGGCGACATGAATGATGCAGGTTATCAATTATTGCAAGCCGGAAAAAAGAAAGAAGCCATCGAAGTTTTTAAAATTAATGTAGAAGCTTTCCCAAAATCAGGAAATGTATACGATAGTTTAGGCGAAGCTTATTTAGCCGATGGTGATAAAAAACTGGCTTTTACCAATTATTCTAAATCCGTCGAACTTGATCCTTCGAATGAAAATGGAAAAAAAGTATTAGAAGAACTTTCAAAAAATAAAGCCAAATAATTTTTAGAAAATCTCTTAAAACCAACTCCGATAAAATCGATTTTAAATCTGTTTTATCGGAGTTTTTTTGTTATAACTTGTAACATTCAGATTTGATGATTTATCATAAAAAATATTATTTTAGCCGTACCCAAAACAACTAAAATAACCTATGAAAAATCTAAAAAAGCATGTTTTTCTGGCTTTATTCCTATGCCTGTTTATTCCAACTATTTCTATTTCGCAAGTAAATCCGCCTCCTCCGGCAATGCCCACACAGCAAAACAAAATTATTGTAGACAAAATCATTGAAGCCGCACATTACAAAACCTACGTAATTGATTTTTGTTTAGCTAAAATCAATGAAGCTTCGGCAAAAGAAGGCTGGAACGAACAAAAAGCAATGGAAATTACGGAAAGTATCAATTACAAAAATTTCAGGGATGCGGTCTACAATCTTTTTGTTGTGTATGATGAAGTCGAATTAGAGACTTTACTAAAAGCATACGAGAAAGATACGGCATATCAAACCCAAAATATTATGACTACAAGTAAAGTGCTTACTAATAACCTGAACATTTTTGCAAATGATATTGTAAAGGGGAAGTATATTTCTAAGTAAGGTTCTGAGGTTCTGAGGTTCTGAGATGCTAAGTTTCTAAGTAAAGGTTCAAAGGGACAAAGTAACAAAGGTTCAAAGTTTTTTTAAGTCTCAAAATCTTTGTCGAAGTTTGAAACTTTGACAAAGATTTCGCAGCGCAAAACTTGAAACCTAAAACTTGAAACAAAACAAAACAAACTACCCTTTAGGTTTCAAAACCAGTTTCGTAGATGTTTTTATAATTTCCTCTTTATTCAATTTCATTTTTCTAAACTTTCCAGCGTTGTACATTTCTGCCTGATCGCTGTAATGTTTGCTGAAAGGATTTCCGGATTGTCCTGTTGGCAAAATACTCCAGCAGTTTTCTATGTCTGAGAAATCTACAATTCTTCTGGTTGAAGGACCGCCTTTTACATAATACTTTCCTTCATTATTTAAACCAAAGAATAGATTATTAATTACTTCATTTGAGCCCGGCGAAGCAAATGGGCCAACGTTGAACAAACCGCGAAGTGCTGCTACTTTTCCTAATGGATGTTCATGTTCTACCGTGTGGACTTCTCCCCATTTCCAATCTGCAATTGTGGTTCCTAATTGTTTTTCAAGTGATGCAGCCGTCTCGTGAAATGATTTTGAAATAATGTCTTTTCTGGTTTCTTTTACATTTTTCGTTTTTATATTATCCCACCAAACCGAATTTTCATTTTTAATTTGATTGGCAATGACTTGTTTCCCTATAGAAATTCCCAAAAACATATTGAAATTGTCTTCGCCCATTTCATCTTCAAAAGTATTTTTTAGATAAAGATAAATCCATTTATTGTAAATCGTTGGTGCAACATCTTCCAAGTTTGTAGTTCCTTTCCATGATTTTAAAACCTTTACAGCTTCTTTTTCTTCTGCCGAAATAGAATTAAGATCAATATTTGAAATTAGATTTTGAACCGTTCCAACTGCAACTTCCGATGTATTATCATAAATCATTTTGCTGATCGCTTCTTTATCCCAGTCAGATTTTGCATCCATTAAACCAGAAATTCTTTTCGCACGATCTTCCGGCAGATAATATCCCGGATACAAATACCCATCAATTGCTTCAGGCTGATTATTAGCCGAATATACATAACCCCATTTTGGATTTTCAGCCGATGGGTTCTTAGAAAAATCTAAATATTCTACAATATCATCTTTCCCGCTTGAACCGTCTAAAATTAAATGCGTATTTACGCCTTTATTGTGTTTATACAATTTCCCTGTTGCCCACCAGCCCACATTTCCTTTGGCATCGCCGTACATCACATTTAATCCCGGCGCAGCAATTAAGCTGGCAGCTTTTTTAAAATCGTCTTTGGTTTTAGCATGCGAAAGACCATAAGCAGCATCTAAAATTTGAATTGGCTGATGCGTATAAGTCCACAACATTGCAATTGGGTGTTTACGATCCAGACGTTCCAGTAAATCATTCATAATTGGTCCGTGTCGACTTGACTTAATAGTCAAAACAACATCTGAAGTATCTTTTACTTTAATAGTTTTTTTTCTTATTTCGTAATTTGCAAAACCTGTTGGGGTTTGATATTGATTTGAATCCCCAGTTTTATTTTTTTCCTGATAAAAATCGATATCATCATTTTCAAACATCGTTAAACCATAAGCATAATCGCGATTGTGCGCTAACAGTGGAAACGGGGTTCCTGCCAGATAACAACCATACAATTCATATTTTGGAGTTACTAAATGCGCTTCATACCAGGTTGCAGGCTGAGAAAACCCAATATGCGGATCATTAGCAAAAATTACTTTTCCGCTCTTTGTTTTATGCGGCCCCGCAACCCAGCTGTTACTTCCTATAAATGGCGGAATTGGCGATTTATCCAGCAATGCTGCAATCGATTTTGAAACAGCCGTATAATCTTCAATATTTTCTTTTGAGCTTTTGATCTGTGTAGTATTAAATTCGCCTTCAATTCCCAAATCCTTCAAATATTCTGCTCCATATTTGTTGCGAATATCGGTCAATAAAGGATCTGTTTTTTGAGCCATTGCAAAGCTAAAAGACATATATCCAAAGATATTATAAACATCTTTTATAGTAAATTTTTCTTTTTTTACGCCAACCAATGTAAACTCAACTGGTGTCGTTCCCTCTTCTAAATATTGATTTATTCCATCCAAATATGCCATCGTTAATTGATAACTTGGACTGTTCTTGTCTAATTTGGCAATAGTTTTCGCCGATGCTTCGTCAATACCAATTCCGGCAAAAAACTTATCATTCTTAAGTGCCACAGAACCGAAGATTTCTGATAATTTTCCTGGAGCAATTCTGCGAAGCAATTCCATCTGCCATAATCTTTCCTGCGCATGAACATATCCAAGTGCAGTCATCGCATCCTTTTCAGAATCGGCATAAATATGAGGAACTCCAAATTCATCAAAATATACTGTGGTTTCCTTTTGGAGGTTTTTCAATTGCAATTCACCTTCATATTTGGGCTTCAAATGAAAAATATAGGCACATAGACCTATGCCGATTACAACTATAAGTAGTACTAAAACCAGCAGAATTTTTTTAAATCTTCTCATATTTTGCAAAAAGTATAAACAACAAGGTTTGTAAAATGATGTAACCTAAAAGAAGAATAATGTAATAATCCCTCTTTTTAAAAGCCTAAATTTATGTATTTAAAATCAATCCTATAAATGTCAATATGTAAAAAAAGAGTAATTAACATAATTTCTTTTTTCTTTTTGCCACGAATTACACGAATTTTTACTAATTTTTTCTCAAATAAATTAAAGGCAAACAATCTACAAACCTGACAATTATCAGGTTTTTAAAAAAGATTTTTTTTTTCATTTGCTTTTATTTTAATCTGAAAACAAATGACAAAAACGCCTTTGCATACTTTTCATATACCGGTAATGGGCCTTGCCTATACTATTGACAGCCCAATTCGTATTGCGCAATACGGGATTTCGTCTGTTATTTCAATCGCCGATGACGATTTAATTGAAAAGATGCGTAACTTTTACAGTACTAAATTCAATATTCCGTACGAAGAAATCACTCAAAAATTTCACGATTACCGTGCCGAAAGAATTACTTCATACCTAAATTTAGTTGACAAAATCGTAAAAGAAAAATTTGAAAATTTTAAAACTGAATTAGCAGAAAGCAAAACGGCTCTTGAAAATTTTATGTCGATGCTGCCTAATACTTCTGACATTAAAAAAGGATTTCAGAATTTACTGGATGACGGAATCGCCTTTAAAGAAAACATTCAGAATTATATCGAAACGCATCTTTTTCCCGGCGAAATCGACGTTAACATTATGACGAAGCTGGACAAAGATAATTTTATCAAAAACGAACAGCTTCCAATTGAATTTAATGACGCTCACGCTGCTTTAAGAGGTTTTGCAAACAGTAATCTGGAATCGTCTGTTGTACTTTCTGCCGGAATGAATCCCAGATTATACAGTTATTTTGAAAACTTCAAAGATTTTTTCCCAAATGAAAATAATGAGCTTAAAAAGAAAATTATTCTAAAAGTAAGTGATTTTCGATCGGCTATGATTCAGGGAAATTTCCTGGCCAAAAAAGGGCTTTGGGTTTCTGAATACCGAATCGAATCCGGATTAAACTGCGGCGGTCATGCATTTGCTACTGACGGACTCTTATTAGGCACCATTTTAGAAGAATTCAAGCAGAAAAAAGAACAGCTGGTACAATCAGCCCACGATTTAATGATTAAAGCTTTACAGCTAAAAAATCAGGCTTTTCCGGAAAATCCTTTAAAATTAAAAATTACGGTTCAGGGCGGCGTTGGCACAGCTGAAGAACATGAATTTTTATTAGATGAATATCAAGTCGATTCTGTTGGCTGGGGATCTCCATTTTTATTGGTTCCGGAAGCAACCTCTGTAGATCAGGAAACGAGAAATTTATTAATGAATTCTAAAGAAGATGATTTTTATTTAAGTAATATTTCGCCTTTAGGAGTTCCATTTAATACTTTAAAAGGCACAACAAATGAATTTTTGAAACAAAAAAGAATTCACGAGAATAAAGCCGGAAGTTCCTGCCCAAAGAAATTTTTAGCGTTAAGCAAAGAATATGATCCTCATGGAATTTGTACAGCATCTAAAAAATATCAGGATATTAAACTGGCAGAATTAGAAAATATAAAAAATATTTTATCTGCTGATGCTTTTGAAAAAAGCAAAATCAAAATAACTGAGAAATCATGTTTATGTGTGGGTTTAGCAAATGCTTCTTATCTTGAAAATGGCATTAAAACTAAAGGCCAGGCACAAGGCGTAGTAATTTGTCCCGGACCAAACCTGGCTTATTTTGATCAGGAAGTTTCATTAAAAGAAATGGTACAGCACATTTATCAAGGAAAATCAGTTTTAAGAACTAATGAGCGTCCGAATTTATTTGTGAAGGAATTAAAAATGTATGTTGATTATTTTAGAAATGAAATTGAAACAATATCCGGCGAAGTAACAGCAAACCAGCTTAAAAAATGGAATTCTTTCAAAACAAATATTTTAGAAGGAATCGAATATTATCAGAATCTGTTTTCATCAACTTTTTATTTTAAAACCGAGAAAGAAAAAATCAAAAATCAATTCGATTTTTATAAATCAGAATTAAATGCGATCCGAATTCCGACACTTGAATTAGTATAAAAACAAAACGCCGATTTAGAGTTTTCTAAACCGGCGTTTTTAGTATTATAGATGTTAAAATTTATTCTTTTTTATTCTTGCTGTCAATAACAGCTCCTGTTCCAGTTCCTAAAGCAGCACCGGCTAAACCACCAATAATAGCACCCTCGCCTTTTTTCTTACTCACAATTGCTCCGGTTGCAGCTCCTACTCCGGCACCAATTACGGCTCCTTTAGCAGTTGCGCTCCAGCCTTTCTTTTTGGTAGTTGTGGCAGTAGCTGTTCCATCATTTTGATGTACGACAACAACTTTTTGAGATTCAATTTTCTGCTCTTCTTTTATCTTAGCCATTTCAGTCTTCATTGAATCGATAATACGCTGCTTGTTAATCTCAATTTTCATTGAATCAATACTGGCTTGTTTGGCTTTGTTTATATCTTCTTTACTTTGATTTTGACAAGAAGCGATAAGTATTGTCACTAAAATTATATATAAGCCTTTCATGATTGCAGTTTTTTAAATTATACACTACAAAATACGGTATATATACGATGTCGATTATTACATGATTTTTGAGAAACGTTATAAGATTAGAAGATTTAGCCTCTTTCCCGCAGATTATTTTGGATTTGACTTAATGTTTTAATCTCGCAAAGTTGTTAAGTTTTATTGCCACAGATTAAAGGATTAAAATGATTTAATAAAATATGCTTAAAAAACTCACGCAGATTAATCTTTTGAGAAAGTTTATCAAAAAATCTGTAAGATCTGCAGAATCTGCGTGAAACAAAAAAAATTTCAGACTGTTAAAGGTTAATTACATCCAGCTAAAGCTGGATGTAAATTTGATCAAAAAGAAAAGGGCTTTAGCCAAACAAGTATAGTTTGGTTAAAGCCCTTTTCAAACTTCATCTTTAATACCTCCAGTTAAAACTGGAGGCAATTGAAAAGTCTTTTTAATCCTTTTATCCCGATAGCTATCGGGAGTGGTAAATAAAACTTTGCGTCTTTGCAAGATTAATTCCTTTTTATTTTCCTAAAATTCCTTTTTTCAGGATTTGCCCAAAATCGTACATATCCTCATAAGAACAATATAATGGAACTGGTGCCAGACGAATTACGTTTGGTTCACGCCAATCTGTAATAACTCCGTTTTTCATTAAATAATCGAACAAGCTTCTTCCTTCTCCATGAAGGAAAACAGATAATTGTGAAGCTCTTTCTTCTGGATTTTTTGGTGTAATAATTTCAAAAGTACTTTCTACTTCTTTGTCTATTTCGTGTAGAATAAATTCTAAATAGGATGTAATGTGATCTCGTTTTGCAATTAAAGCGTCCATTCCAACCTCAGCAAACATTTCTACAGATGCTAAATATGGCGCTAAAGACAGAACCGGAAGGTTACTAACCTGCCATCCGCCTGCTCCGTGAACAGGATCAAAATTTGGTTCCATTTTAAAACGACGTTCTTTGTTATGTCCCCACCAGCCTGCAAAACGCGGTAAATCTGGATCATTATGATGTCTTTCGTGAACAAAAACTCCAGAAGCATTTCCTGGTCCTGAGTTCATATATTTATAACTGCACCAAGCGGCAAAATCAACATTCCAATTGTGAAGTTCTAATTTTATATTTCCTGCAGCGTGTGCTAAATCCCAACCTACTTTTGCTCCAGCTTTTTGACCCGCTTCGGTAATGGTTTTTATATCAAAAACCTGCCCGGTATAATAATTTACACCTCCAATTAAAACCAAAGCCAGTTCATCTCCCACTTCTTCGATTTTTGCTAAAACATCTTCCAGATGAATATTGTGTTCTCCATCGCGGCGTTTGATTTCTACGATTGCATCTTCTGGTTTGTATCCATGAAAATGAACCTGACTCTGAAACATATATTGGTCTGATGGAAAGGCTTTTTCTTCGCAAATAATTTTATAGCGTTTTCCTTTTGGCTGATAAAAAGAAACCATCAGCAAATGAAGATTCACAGTCAAGGTATTCATAACCGTAACTTCTGACGGAAGCGCTCCCACAATTTTACTTAAAGGTTCTGCAAATCGTTCCTGATAATCCCACCAAGGTTTTTCGGCATAAAAATGACCTTCAACAGCAAGTTCTGCCCAGTCGTTCATTACTTCATCTATATAGGCTTTAGTACGTTTTGGCTGTAATCCTAATGAATTTCCGGTGAAATAGATAACTCGTTTGTCATTTACTTTTGGAAAAATAAATTCTTGTTGATAGTGATTTAGTGTGTCTTTCGAATCTAGCTCTCGTGCAAATTCGCGTGTATTTTGAAAAGTCATTGTGTTTATTTTGAACCGTAAAAATAACAAAAAATTCGATTATTGTTTTTTTTGTTTCGGGTTTCAAGTTTCAAGTTGATATGCTTTGTGTGTTTAACCGCAAAGTTCGCAAAGCTTTGCGTTCTTTAGCACTTGGCAAACACAAACTGAGCAAAAAATCCTTGCGAACTTTGCGATTAAACTGTACAACGAACTTGAAACCTGAAACGTGAAACAAACTATCAAAAAACAAAAAACCCGACAAGTCATAAAACTAGTCGGGTCTTTTTATTAGATAAATTCTAATTAAAGAATTAACATCGCGTCTCCATAAGAATAGAATTTGTATCCTTCTTTGATTGCTTCGTCGTATGCTTTTTTCATTAGATCATGTCCACAGAAAGCAGAAATCATCATTAATAATGTTGATTTTGGGGTGTGGAAATTTGTAATCATACAGTTTGCAATACTAAAATCGTGAGGAGGAAAAATAAATTTATTTGTCCATCCTTCGTAAGGATTCAAAGTATTAGCAGAAGAAACAGAACTTTCGATTGCACGCATAGAAGTTGTACCTACTGCACAAATACGTTTTTTCTTTGCTTTTGCTTCGTTTACGATATCACAAGCTTGTTGATTGATAATCAATTCTTCTGAATCCATTTTGTGTTTAGATAAATCTTCAACCTCAACCGGGTTAAAAGTACCTAAACCAACGTGTAAAGTTACCTCAGCAAAATTCACTCCTTTGATTTCTAATTTTTTCAAAAGGTGTTTTGAAAAGTGCAAACCAGCAGTTGGCGCTGCTACAGCCCCTTCTTCTTTTGCGTAGATAGTTTGGTATCTTTCAGCATCTTCAGCAGTAACTTCTCTGTTGATGTATTTAGGAATTGGAGTTTCTCCAAGTTCTGTCAATTTGTTTCTGAATTCTTCATAAGAACCATCGTATAAGAAACGTAATGTTCTACCACGAGATGTTGTATTGTCGATTACCTCAGCAACTAATGAATCGTCGTCACCAAAATAAAGTTTGTTTCCGATACGGATTTTTCTAGCCGGATCTACTAAAACGTCCCAAAGACGCTGTTCTGAATTTAATTCTCTTAATAAGAAAACTTCAATTCTCGCTCCTGTTTTTTCTTTGTTTCCGTACAAACGTGCAGGGAAAACTTTTGTATTGTTAAGAATTAAAACGTCACCGTCATCAAAATAGTTGATAACGTCTTTAAACATTTTATGTTCGATAGTGTTTTTTTGACGGTCAATTACCATTAAACGAGATTCATCTCTATTTTCTGCCGGAAATTCAGCTAAAAGTTCTTTCGGTAAATTGAAATTGAAGTGTGATAATTTCATATTTGGATTGTTGATTTTAGAATGTAGATTTTAGGTTTATTTACCTAAAATTTTAAATCGGTTGCAAATATACGATTGTGAGATAGGCGTTGTCAAGTGTTTTGGCTTTTATTTTCAAAAGTCCTTGATTTTGTGAGGTTTCAGATTGACTTAAAAATGTATTCTTTAAGTCAATTTTAACTTTTTTGAAACCATATAAGGAATAAAAGTTCATTTTATTGGGATTCGCAGATACGTTCTTAAACCCGACAGGTTTAAAAACCTGTCGGGTTTGCTTTTAGATACTCATAAAAAAACCTCTGGTTAAAACCAGAGGCTATCTTTTATTGAGCTTTTATTTTAAAATGAACTTATTTATACGGTTCAAAAACTACAATTCTGAAATTTGGAAATTTAAAGCTTTTAAATCGTTCCAGAAATCTGGATATGATTTTGAAACTACTCCTGCATCTTCAATAATAATAGGTACTTTAATGGCTAATGGAGCAAATGCCATTGCCATACGGTGATCGTTATACGTCCCGATTTTTACATCGTGATTTATATTATCTGATTTTACTAAAGTTAAGCTGTCATTGGTTACTGAAATATTCGCGCCTAACTTTGTAAGCTCAATTCGCAATGCTTCAAGTCTGTCCGTTTCTTTAATTTTTAAAGTATGAAGACCTGTTAAATGACATCCAATTCCTAAACCTAAACAAGTTACTGCGATTGTTTGTGCGATATCCGGCGTGTTGTTTAATTCAAAATTTACATCTTGATAATTAAATCCTGCCACTTTTTCTAAAGTCATTTTGTTGTTTTGGAAAATCGTTTTTACGCCCATTTTTTCATAAAGAGAAACTAATTCTGAATCTCCCTGAAGACTGTTTTCTTTATAACTGCTCAATGTTATTTTTGCAGCATCGGCCAAAGCCACAAGACTAAAGAAATACGAAGCCGAACTCCAGTCAGATTCTACAACCATTTCTTTTGATTCAACAGATTCTTTAGGATAAACTTTAATTATGTTTCCTTCAAAACTTGTTTTGATATCTAAATCATTCAGTAAAGCCAAAGTCATTTTAATATAAGGAACTGAAGTAATTTCTCCTTCTAATGTCAGCTCTAAACCATTTTCTAGTTTTGAAGCGACTAATAAAAGTGCCGAAATATATTGACTGCTTACATTGGCTGCTAAAGTAACTTTTGAATCTGTAACTTTTTTTCCTTTAATTCGAATTGGCGGATAACCTTCTTCTTTTTCATAAGAAATCTCAACACCTAATTGTTTTAAAGTATCAACCAAAATTTTAATTGGGCGTTCCTGCATTCTGCCAGAACCTGTCATAACTACTTCTCTTCCTTCGTTTACCGCAAAATAAGCGGTTAAAAAACGCATTGCAGTTCCGGCATGGTGAATGTCAACAATTTCGTCATTACCAATTAATGCTTTCTGCATTACTTCGCTGTCATCTGAATTTGAAGTATTGGCTAAAGTAATATTTGGAAATAAGGCTTTTAGTAATAATAAACGGTTTGTTTCACTTTTAGAACCTGTGATATTTAGCTGCGAATTATCAATTGTAAATTGTGAATTCGTTCTTAATTTTAAATTCATTTTTTTAATTGTAAGTTGTGAATTATGAATTATGAATGATTAGAAACATAATTCAGCCCCGCAATTTACCACTCCCCATTCATAATTCAAAATTCAAAACTCATAATTCAAAACTTATGAGTGATATTTCACAATTATTTCAATTTATCGTTGTTTTTGTGACGATCTTTATCTCTAACCGATTTTAAGTCCATTTTTTTATCAAAAGCAGCTTGTAAATCGATTCCTGTTTGGTTGGCCAAGCATAAAACTACAAATACAACATCGGCTAATTCTTCGCCTAAATCTTTGTTTTTATCGCTTTCTTTTTCAGATTGTTCTCCGTAACGACGGGCAATAATTCTGGCAACTTCACCAACTTCTTCTGTAAGCTGTGCCATATTGGTTAATTCGTTAAAGTAACGAACTCCGTGTTCTTTTATCCAGGTATCAACGTCTAGTTGTGCATTTTTCAAATCCATGATTACATTTTTTTAAGGACAATTTTTTCGTTTTGACTTGCAATAAGCTTTTGAAAAACATCTTTCAAACCTTTATATTGCTCAGTGGCAAAAATACTACTGTTAATTTCATTTGTACAGTTTATCTGAATTTTGTTTCCCTCTTTAAAAAAAATCATCGTATAAACCAGATCATTATTTTCTGATGCTATTTTAATAGGTGAAGGCATCGATTCGACAACAAATCCATCAGGGATTTCCAGATTAACATTATATTTTTCGTGCATTTTATACCCAAAACAAACTGGCATTCTTCTTATTTCCTGATTAAAAGGGTTTTTAGTTCTGGTAAAGAACAATAATGGTTTTATAAATATTTTACCTTCAATTATATCTGACTGACTATTTGATGTAAAAGCAAAAGTTTCAAGTATTGGATCTTTTATATTTGACTTTTGGTTTTCGATTTTATAATTCGAGATATTCAAATTACCTAATTTTTCTTCAAATTTTTCTAAGTAGCTATCTTGTGATACTGCATTGTTTTCAACTCTAAATCGGTAAGCGTCATAATCTGTGCGCAAAATTCTGACCTGGCCATTCATTTTTCCTTCGCTGTCTATTTTAACCAGCATGTTAAAATTTTCTCTTGATGGACTTGATGGCTCTAAATCTATTTCTATAGAAGTGCCGTCTTTTTTTATCAATCTGCCTTTCCAGTTCAAAACATTAAGAGGTAAAATATTTGGAGAGGTATATTTATGTGTGGCGTCAAGCAAAATTTGTTTACCGTCAATTTCAGCAGCAGCAATGACATAATTAAATCCTGTTCTGGTTGGATAAATTGGAAGTCCATTTTCAACTGTACTTATCAAGACTGGATTCGCATCTATTCCGGCCAATATCAACATATTTATCAAAATAAAATTGATCTCGGCAACATTACCCGTTTGATCTGAATATGCTTTTACAACACCTTTATCTGTATAAAAACCATTGCTTTCATTCCAGTTCATTCTGTTTTGAATGTAGGTAAAAATCAGGCTTAATCTTTCATTTTGAGATTCTGCCTTTCCAAGTAATCGTTTAACATCTTCTATTAAAAAATTACTTTCATTGAGCTGTTTTCCAAAACTATTATCTGTAAAAATTGTTTTTGCTACACCTTCCCAAGTCAGCGTATAATCTTTTACAGGCTGTTCAGGCATTCTTACCCTTTCAAGTTCATGCTTGATTATTCCTTTGTAATTTTCAATATTATTTACATAAGGTTCCTCATTCAAAGCCGGGATATTTTTTCCTGAATAATAAGCCTCAATTTGTCGGTACGAAAATGAATTGGTTTGATTGTGTTCGTTTTCGAATGTTTGACTTCCAGTAGAGAATTTAGAATCGTTTTCTAATGGGATTCCTCCTATTAAAATTGGTTTGTAGATGTAAAATTCCGGTATTTCTGTTTTATAATAAAAATAGTTAACCGGAATATCATATTGAATATCAAAGTCTGGGAATTTTACAATATTCTCAGACTTTAAAATATATTTATATTCGATAATAGAACCCACTTTTACATTGGGCAGTGTAATGGCTTTTTCTTTCCAGTAATTATTGATTTTTTTCTTAAATGCTCCTTGATTTTCAAGTTTGGTTTTTACTATAGCACCATTTTCCAGATTATATGTTACCGCATCTGAAAACTCCAAACGATCTTCGTTTAAATTTTCATATCCTATATAAAAACGCACTTTTTGATCTGCCCATTTTAGGCCTTCTTTTTTGTAAATTTTAATTTTTACTTCACAGACATGATTGGCAGAAAAACCAACATCTCTATTGTACGTAAAATATGTCCTGCCTTTTTTAAATAATATGGCTGCAGAGGCGCTGCTGTCGATTGGATGCACTTTTTCCTGAAGTTCTGCTATTGTTACTTTTCCTAATTGATAAGTTTGGGACTGTACCTTTATAACAAAAAGGAAAAATAAAATAATTACTGAACTTGAAAATTTCATACTTATATTCTTTTTAATACTATTTTTTCAGTCTCTTTTGCTACCATTGCTTTGTAATATTCTTTTAGCATTTCGTATTTTTCAGCCGATACAATCGCTTCGTTTATTTGATGTAACACTAAAAGCTGCAAAGAATTTCCATTTGTTGCAATATTAAATTTAAAAATCCCTAGATTATCTTCCATCGTAATCGCCGCAGGAGCTGGTAACGTTTCGACTGCAAAACCTTCCGGAATTTGAATTGTTATATTGTATTTATCAGCAAAAGGATAACTAAAATCTACCGGATATTCCCTAACTTCCTGTTTAAATGGATTTTTATCTTCGGTAAAAAACAACATTGGGTTTACATAAATTTTCCCGCCAATAAGTTCACATAAATTTGTTCCCGTAAAAGAATAAGTTTCTATAATAGGCAGTAAAATATCTTTTTCATTTGTTTTAGAATATTCGCTTATTTCAATTTTATTATTTCGATTTTCTAATTTTTCAAGATATTCTTCTTCTTTCAAACTACTAATGTTATCTCGAGTGACCATCGCATTATAATCAGTATATTGTCTTCTGGTTTTTCCCGTAACTTTCCCTTCAGGATCAATAGTATAATTCATAAATACATTATCGCCTGAAACTTTTTTCGGCATTAGATCAACTTCTTCAGATGTTCCGTCTTTTCTAATTAAACGACCATTCCAGTTTAATGCTCTTAATGGCAGAATATTTGGAGTTGAAAATTTATCTGTTGCATCTAGCAAAATATTTCCATTTGGAGTTTCTACTGCTGCAATAACATAATTAAATGCAGTTCTGTTAGGGAATAATGGAATTCCATTAGAACGTGTACTTACTAAAACCGGGTTTGCTGTTAATCCTGCATAGCGTAACATTGCTGTAAGCATAAGGTTTATTTCGGCACAATTACCAATTTTTTCCTGATATGCTTTTTTTACTCCTTTGTCACAAGTATAACTTTGATATTCATCCCACTTCACTCTCGATTTAACATAACTCAAAAGTACTGCTATTTTTTCTTCAGGAGTATTTGTTGCTGCTAAGACAGTTTTAACATCTTCTTCAAAATAACCTGTTTTATTTAATTCAGGACCAAAATCATCATAATCATAGATAGTTTTTACAACAGAATTCCAATCTGACGAATAGGACTTAATTGGAGTATCTGGCCATTTAACAACAGATAATTCATAAGATAAAGCTGCTCTGTAATTATCAATATTGTTTACATGAGATTCTTCTTTTATTGCTGGTACATTATCAATTATATAAGTAGTTTTATCTTCAAAATAATCTATTTTATCTTGAGAAAAAGAAGTTGCCCCGCCATTACCGCGTGCATCTGGTCTTTCTTTGCTTGTAAAAATAATCGAAGAACTCTTTCTGTCTTTAGAAACTTTTGGAAAAACATACCCTTTCTGCATTACATTATACACATAATACTCGGGTATATAAGTTGTAAATTCTGAGTGATTTACAGGAATAGCATATTGAAAATTCCAATCACGCATCCATGAAACATAAGGAGATTTAACTGTATACTTAAATTCAATCACGGAACCTTCAACTATATTAGGCATTGTAATTTTTTTTCGTCCTAAAAATTTATGCACAAGCTGATCAAATATTCCATCACTTTTAAGCTTCGTTTTTTCAATTTTTCCATTTACCAAATTAAAAGTATTAGCATCTGATATCTGAATACTTTCTTTTGAATTTCCTGAAATAGAATAATTTATTGTTTGATTAGCATAATCATAACCTTCTTTTTTATATATCTTGATACGGGTTTCAACTTCAGTAGTTAGTACAAATCCGTCATTTTGATTATAGTCTAATCTAGAATTTCCCTTTTTATAAAGAATTGCCGCAACAGCTGCTGTATCTATAGAATGTTTTTTTTCTTTTATTTCCTCAATAGAAACTTTGCCTAATTTAAATTCCTGTGCAGCAGCTTTTGAGATAAATAGCAATAGAATTGTTAGACTAAAAATTTTGATTTTCATTATTTTATTTTTGATTTTGGTTAGTTCTTGTTTAATATAATTTTTGCATTATCATTTTTTGACACTTGTTCCATAAAAAGACGATATTCATCATACTCTTTGTTTGAATATTTTCCTTTGTTTACAAACATTGAGCGTTTGTAAATCAATTTATTATTGTCTTTTTTGATAATTTCGGTTTTGTATTCTCCAAATTTTCCTTTTAATTCAAAGTTTGAAGGCAGAAATTCTATTGAAAAGCCAGTTGGAAGATTAATTTCGATTTCATCGGTATCTAAATATCCGCGCTGAATTTGAAATGGATTTTTGCGGTTTCTAATTCGTTTTATATTTCCTGTATATTGATTAAAAGCATCAACCACAAACATCATTTTATTACCCGAAAGTGTTCCGTAATTTGAAGCATTAATCTGAACATCTTCAGTAAAACGAATATTTTCCTTGTCGTTTGTAAAAGTTATTTTACCCAATTTCAAATTATTGATATTACCCCAATAATCTTTGTAATGCTCTTCTTTTTCATTTGGCTGCATGGTTTCAACTCTTGACCTGGAAGCATATTGACTTCCTTGCGATGCAATTTTTAAAATACCTGAAAAATTTCCGGTTTCATCAATTGTATAAATTCCTTTCTCTTCCTGCGTATTTCCTTTATCATCGTAAATTTTAGTACGAACAATTTCTCCTCCTTCAGGTTTTACAACGAGAACATCACGATCATCAGTAAAAATTCCTTGATATCCAAAAGGATCATCCTGACTTGTACACTCTAACCAGATATAATTATTCCCATTCGGAACGGCAAGAATCATATGATTGCCTTGCATTGAAACAAAATCTGGCTGAATATCTAACTTATATCTATCTCCGTATAAAATCGTATTATAAGACGGAACATCTACAACCTGCAAAAGTGCTTTTGTATAATTTGACAATGCTTTACAATCTCCATATCCTAAGCGATCTACATCGCTCGCCAGCATAGGTTTCCATCCTCCGATACCTACTGCAATATTTACATACCTGGACTTTTTTTGGACATAATCGTAAATAATTTTTGCTTTCTTAACAGGATCTTTTTCGTCTCCAACAAGTGCTTTTATTTTTACTTTAGTTTCATCTGGTAAAACAGTAGTTCCATTTAAGATTTTCTCTCCGTACCATTTTCCAAATGCTTCCCATGTATCGGCTTTTCCGTCAACTCCTTCTAAGTGAAAATTTTCTAATCCCATCATAACTTTAGGAAAAAGCTCCCCATATGACGGGCTTAAATCTTCTTGCTTTTGAGCCACAATATTTGCTGCTATATAGCTTAAATTAGTGTCTGTATCAGTTGTTTTTTTAATATTGAAACCATCAAATCGGAACTCTTTCTTTTTAAATCCTAATTCTTTAGGAAAAGTAACATTCAAAACACATTTCTCTACACTCAGATAATAACCTCCCAAAAAATACCATTGCGGTATAAAAGCTGTATTTGAAGTTTCTGTTTCACAGTTGTAGACAATTGTAAAAGGATATGAGATTGGAGTATAATCTAAATAAAGTACGCGATTATCCGAAAACAGCGTACTGCCGCTAACTGCACTTTGGTCTCTAAAGTCTTTTCGCCTGATCTTTTTTATCTCATTTCCCAATGCATCATAAACTATCGCTTCTATATTTTTTATTGAAGTAGTTTTATCATAATGCTGATAGGCATCAATATCATTTAAACCTTTCTCATTTAACACAGAGACCACCCTTTGGGTTTTGATATTCATACTTCTTTGTGAAACAATAACAATATCCATCTGATCTAAGCGAAGAACAGCATTAGCATTTTGTTTAAGACTATCAGGTATAGATAGTGTAGAATAATTAATCTTCTGAGCAGAAGAAACAAGAGAAAATAAGAAAAAAAACAGCCCGCAAAAGGTAGATTTCATTAGTAAGTAATTTCACCAAATATATATCATTTTTAGAAATCCTTAACATTTGTTGATTTATTTTTTATTCCTTGTTTTTACTATCTATAACAATCGTTACAGGGCCATCATTTAATATGCTTACTTTCATATCGGCGCCAAAAATTCCGGTTTGTACTTTCTTGCCAAACTCTTTTTCTAAAGCTTTTACAAAGTTTTCATACATAGGAATTGCGAACTCAGGTTTTGAAGCTTTTATATAAGACGGTCGGTTTCCTTTTTTTGTAGAAGCATGAAGTGTAAATTGGCTAACAACAATAATTTCGCCGTCGACATCCTGAACTGAGCAGTTCATAATATCATTTTCGTCACCAAAAATTCTCATTTTTATAATTTTTCCGGTAAGCCAGTCAATGTCTTCCTGAGTATCGGCATCTTCAATTCCAACTAAAACTAATAATCCTTTTTTAATGTCGGCTGTTTTTTGACCATCAACGGTTACGGATGCCTCGGAAACTCTTTGTACGACTACTTTCATTATTACAGAAGGTGGTTTTATGCCACAGATTAAAAGGATTTAACAGATTTTAAATTCTAGGGTTAGATGCACAGCAGTGCATCTCTATATTTGAATATGTTGTATGATTTTTTTGTTTGGAATTTGGACTCGAGCGATAGAGAACAGGCGAAGCAATTTGAAAAAATTGGAATTTAATTATTTCCTCGTTTCATCACTCGCTGCACGATCATCACCATAAATATCGGTGCGATAATGTTCTTCATCGCCTTCAAGGATCTTAAGATAACTATTGTAACGCGACCATGCAATTTCATCTTTTTCTAAAGCTGCTTTTATGGCACAATGCGGCTCTTCTTTATGCAGACAATTATTAAACTTACATTGATCTTTTAGTTTGAAGAATTCCGGAAAATAACCGCTGATTTCTGATGGCTCCATATCGACGATTCCGAAACCTTTAATTCCAGGTGTATCGATAATTCGAGCATCAAAAGATAAATCATACATTTCGGCAAAAGTCGTTGTATGCTGTCCTTGTTTACTTTGTTCTGAAATTATCGAGGTTTTTAAATGAAGAGTTGGTTCCATTGCATTTACCAAAGTCGATTTCCCAACTCCGGAATGTCCTGAAAACATACTTACTTTACCAACCATCATTTCTTTAAGCTTGTCAACTCCTTTGTTTTCTGTTGATGATATTCGGAGACATTTATATCCAATTTCGGTATAAATATGCTGCAAATAAAGCTGATCGTCTAAAGTCTGTTCATTGAGCGTATCGATTTTGTTGAAAATCAAAACTGCTTCAATTCCGTATGCTTCGGCAGTAACTAAAAATCGATCTATAAAACTTGTGGTTGTGGGAGGATTATCAATTGTAATCAATAAAAAAACCTGATCGATATTTGAAGCAATAATATGAATCTGTTTGGATAAATTAACCGATTTACGGACGATGTAATTTTTTCGTTCGTGAATTTTATGAATTGTACCCGTAACGGCATCTGAAGTTTCTTCTAATTCATAATCGACAATATCGCCTACAGCAATTGGGTTGGTACTTTTAATACCTTTCATTCTGAATTTCCCTTTCATACGGCATTCTATAAAATCGCCTTTTTCAGATTTTACGGTGTACCAGCTTCCTGTAGATTTATATACGATTCCTGTCATTCTTTAATTTTAGATTGCTGATTTTAGATTTTAGATTCAAACCTTAAAATCTTTGCAAAGATAAATGAATAATTTTAACCATATAAGCTATATAAGTGAATATAAATAAAGTGATCTTATACAGTCTGCATTAAACAAAAAATCCCCAACACTTCTTTCAAAGTGATGGGGATTTTAAAAAACAATCTAATTTTAGTATTGTGATATAATAAAACTCAAGAGCAAAGTTTAGAAAAAACTAAAATTAATTTATATCACTTATATGGTTTAGAAAAAATTATGCGTTAAAAATTTTCTCTTGGTGACCAATACTTTCCTGGTGAATTGCTTTGAACATTCTCAAAACAAACTCTTCGGTAAGACCTTTTTTCTCACCTTCAAGAATCATTTTTCCTAATATTTCATTCCAACGGTTATTTTGAAGGATCGCAACGTTTGCATCTTTTTTCACCTGACCAATTTCGTCAGCAACTTTCATACGTTTTCCTAATAACTCTAATAAGTTAGCATCAAGAACGTCGATGTTAGCTCTTAATTTTTTCATTTTTTGGCTGTACTCATCTGTAGTATCATCCGTTTTTCTGATAGTCAAATCTTTAATGATTTGTTTCAAAGCATCTGGAGTTACTTGCTGCGCAGCATCAGACCAAGCGTTGTCTGGATCGAAGTGCGTTTCGATAATCATACCATCGTAGTTCAAATCTAAAGCCTCTTGCGTTACTTCAAAAATCATGTTACGATCTCCTGTAATATGAGAAGGGTCAATGATTAATGGTAAATCAGGGAATTTATTTTGCAATTCGATAGCAATCTGCCATTCTGGAATGTTTCTGTATTTAGTTTTTTCGTAAGTAGAGAAACCTCTGTGAATAACTCCTAATTTCTCGATTCCAGCCATGTGTAAACGCTCAACACCACCTAACCATAAAGCTAAATCTGGGTTTACAGGGTTTTTAACCAAAACGATTTTATCAGTTCCTTTTAAAGTATCAGCAATTTCCTGAACCGCAAAAGGGTTTGCAGTTGTACGGGCACCAACCCATAAAACGTCGATATCATGTTCTAAAGCTAGTTTACAGTGCGCTGCAGTTGCAACCTCAGTACCCATTAATAAACCAGTTTCAGCCTTAGCTTTTTGTAACCATTTTAAACCAATTTCTCCAACACCTTCAAATCCTCCCGGACGCGTTCTTGGTTTCCAGATTCCAGCTCTGAATACACTAACTTTAGAATCTTTTAATTCATGAGCGATTCTCAAAACCTGATCTTCCGTTTCTGCACTACATGGTCCAGCTATCACAAGTGGGTGATTTAAATTGAAATCTTCTAACCACTTTCTCATTTCTTTCTTATTTTCCATCTTATTTTTAATTTATTTCTTAGTTGTTGTTAATCCGTTTAATATCTCTTTTATTTTATTTGTGCTTTCCATTTCTTCAAAAATGGCATTGTAATTTTCATCTTTCAGCAAATCCCTAAACCGACTGAGATTTGAAATATATTCTTCTAAGGTTTCCAGAACGTGTTCTTTGTTCTGCTTAAAAATCGGCGTCCACATTGCGGGCGAACTTTTTGCTAAACGAACGGTACTTTCAAATCCACTCCCCGCCATATCAAAAATATCCTGCTCGTCTTTTTCCTTATTCATTACCGTTTTACCCAGCATAAACGAACTAATGTGCGACAAATGCGAAACGTAAGCAATGTGTTTATCGTGCGAAGTCGGGTCCATATATCGAATCCTCATTCCTATTTCGCTGAAAAGCTTTAATGCCTTTTCCTGCAATTTAAAAGTGGTTTTTTCCACTTCGCAAATAATGTTTGTTTTTCCTTTAAACAAACCTTTTATTGCCGCCGAAGGTCCTGAAAACTCTGTTCCTGCTATCGGATGCGTGGCAATAAAATTTCTTCTTTTTGGGTGGCTTGCTACTGCTTCGCAAATTGGTTTTTTCGTCGAACCAACCTCAAAAACAATTGTTTTGTCTCCAACTAAATTCAGAACTTTAGGCAAAACCGTCAGCGCCACATCAACTGGAACCGAAACAATTACAAAATCGGCTTCTGCCAAATCTTCAAAACTTCCTGCTTCATCGATAACTCCTAAATCAATGGCTTCCTGCAAATGTTTTTCGTTGCTGTCAATTCCAAAAATTGTCGAATCAGGATGCTGGTCTTTGATGTCCAGCACCATCGAACCGCCTATTAATCCTATTCCTATTACGTATACTTTCATATTTATTTTTATTAGAAGCTGTTTCCTGCTATCCGCTGTATCTTTTATGGTGAACCCCACCATAAAAGGATGCCGCTTCTATCAGGGCTAGGGCTTCTCGTTTTTCAAGACCTTTTATTTTTTCTGTCACCCTGAGCGAAGTCGAAGAGCTTTCCAATCTGGGTGTGGCTTCGACTTCGCTCAGCCTGACAATCTAAAATCTAAAATCTGATATCTAAAATTTTCAAAATCGATCAATCGCTTCTTGTACTTTTTCTTCTTTTACACACAATGAGAATCTGATATACCCTTCACCGTTGCTTCCAAAAATAGTTCCCGGTGTAATGAAAATATGTTTCTCATATAATATTTCGTCAATGAACTTCTCTGCTGATGCTATTCCTTCTGGAAGTTTTGCCCAGACAAAAAGCCCAACTCCTTCTTTATAAACTTTGCAGTTTAACTTTTCTGCTAACTTTTCAGTTAATTCTCTACGGCGTCTGTAAATTTTGTTTTGATCTTCGAACCAAGACTTATCACAATTCAACGCTGCTACTGCACCTTTCTGAATTCCATAGAACATTCCGCTGTCCATGTTGCTTTTTACTTTTAGGACTGCATCGATAATTTCAGGATTTCCTAAAACCATCCCGACTCTCCATCCTGCCATGTTGAAAGTTTTGCTTAAAGAATTTAATTCTAAAGCTACATCCTTCGCTCCTTCAACCTGCAACAAACTCATTGGGTTATCATTCAAAACAAAACTATACGGATTGTCGTTGATCAATAATATATTGTGTTTCTTAGCAAAAGCAACCAATTTTTCAAATAACGCTAAACTTCCTCTTGCTCCTGTTGGCATGTGCGGATATCCCAGCCACATAATTTTTACTTTCGAAAGATCTAATTTTTCCAAAGCTTCAAAATCCGGTTCCCAGGCATTTTCTTCTTTCAAATCATAATAAATCGGAACTGCCTGAACCAAATTAGTTACCGAAGTATAAGTTGGATAACCCGGATTTGGAATTAAAACGTGATCGCCTTCATTTAAAAAAGCTAACGAAATGTGCATAATTCCTTCTTTTGAACCCATCAAAGGCAAAATCTCATTATTAGGGTTCAACTCAACACCAAATTGATTCTGATAAAAATCTGCCATCCCTTTTCTCAATTCCGGTAATCCCTGATAGCTTTGATAACCATGCCCGTTTTCATCTTGAATTGCTGCAGCGACTGCTTCAATTACTGCTTTTGACGGACTCAAATCAGGGCTTCCGATTCCCATATTGATGATCGATTTTCCTTCAGACTGTAGTTGACGAACTTCTCTCAATTTTGATGAGAAGTAGTATTCTTCAACTGTATCTAATCTTTTTGCTGTTGTAATCATTTTTTTATTGCTTTAGGCCGTAAGCTTTAGGCTTTAGGCTCTTTTTAAACTTTCTATTTTGGACTTTAAGACTTTCGACTTTCCAACTTTAAGACTCACTTAAAGGTCTTGTATTTTTATATTCTCCCAACACTTTAAAATATTCTGCCATTATGTTTAATAACGCTTTGGCTTTTGCAAAATCTTCGTATTTTTCAAATGTCACGTCTACGAAGAATGAATATTTCCAAGGCGTTTCAATTTTTGGAAGCGACTGGATTTTTGTCAAATTCAGTTTGCAGTCGCTCATTACATTCAAAACCGCTGCTAAGCTTCCTCTTTTGTGATCTAATTCAAATTTGACAGATGCTCTGTTAATTTCGCTTTCCGGCAAAAATGAATTTTGCTTTTTGATGATTACGAAACGTGTCATATTATTTTTGATCGTTTGAATAGATGGCGCAATAATATCTAAATCATACATTTCAGAAGCTGTTTCACTTGCAATTGCAGCAATTCCGATTAATTGTTTTTCCTGAATTCTTCTTGCTGTTTCGGCTGTATCTTTATCCTCAACCAATTTGATATTTGGATATTGTTTCAGGAAATCCATGCATTGCAAAAGTGCCATCGGGTGTGAATGAACTTCTTTTATATCTTCAATTTTCTGGCCTTTTAAAGCCATTAAATTCTGCTGAATATTTAAATAATGCTCTCCAATAATATGTAAATTATTCTTATCGATCAAAGCATAATTCGGGATAATTGGCCCGGCAATTGAATTTTCGATCGCCATAACCGCCTGATCTGATTTTCCGGCAATAAGGCTGTCAATTAATTCTTCAAAGGACAAACATTCATCAATATCCACATTTTCAGAGAAATACTCCTTCACAACCTGATGATGAAAAGATCCTTTAATACCTTGTATTGCAATTTTCGTTGTCATATATTCAAAAAAAAATCCTGATTTGCATCAGGATTGTATATTAGTTTTATTTGTCTTAGAAATATTTCTCAAATAACCATAGCACAATCCTGACTTCTACTAAAGAAGAAATAAAAACTGTTGCTAAAATAAAAACGGTTACTTGCCATTTTGTTTGTGTTATTTTGTAAATTCTCTGCGAATGTATAAATTATTTTTACTGCACCAAAAAAAATATTGTATTTTATGAAACAAAAAAGGATTTCTTAACAAAATTAGGATGATTTGTATGATAATATAAAAATATGGGCTTAAAATGAGATATTTATAATTGAGGTTTTTCTGAAATTCTAAGGTAGTAAGTTGCTAAGCAACTAATTTTCTGCCACGAATTTCACAAATTTACACAAATCATTATGGCTTTAAAATTCAATTTCTCGAATTATAACAAATTCTTTTGCTCTGTCTGTCATTTCCGACAGAGAAGAAATGACACTAGAAACTCGACAAAGATTGACGACTTTAGTCAGGGAATACCTAGCGTGATTTCTCGTCCAGCGAAATGACAAAAAAGAGAACTATAGAAACATTACTTATAAATTAAAAATTCATCGACAAACACTTTTTCTTCATCTATATATAAAAAGTAATTTCCAATTGTTTTTTGTTCCTGTTGCGAACTAAGTTCTAATCTTATTTCAATACAAGGTGTTACAATAAAATCATGATCCATTAAGATTGAAATAGATTTTGGAGAAGCCAGGCATTTTTCCCGACATTCTTCATCAATATTATTATAATACGCAACTGCAAGATTGTAAAGCATTACCTTATCCTCAATAATGTTTTTATATAAATCCATTTGTTATTCTTCAATTTTACAATTAACACCAATTCTTTCTGCTTCTTCTAAAAACTCTTTTGCGATGTTTAAATCTTCTATTTCTAAAATTATGACATTATCATCTAAAAGCATATCGGTATTTGTTTTAGAATCAACTAAAGACATTCTGAGTTTCTCCTGCTGCAACTTTGTGAGGGATATTTTAAGCAATCCCTCTCTCCAGCTTTCCATTATTACTTTTACCACAACTATCTTTTTATAGCATCAAAATCCTTCTGTGTCATAACCTTTTTAGCAAGCATAAGATTTAACCAGTCTTCAATTGGTTTCTTAGATATTTTATCTAATTTGCTAATATCAATTTTTTCAAAATCAGAATAATCTGCGCCGTACTTCTCATACAACGCTTGAAGATAATCATAATATCCTCTTTCATAATTGTATTTTAAAGCCATGATTTTGGAGTAAACCATCACGCTATCTGTTCGCACCTCTTTACCACATTCTTTAAAATCATAAAAAAGCTCTAAATAAGCATCTTCATCTCCCTTCTTTTTAACTCTATTAACCAATGTATCGTAATTGGTCGCTATAGTATTCATCGTAACAACTTCATCCTGATCAACATCTTCATGATTCTTTTCTTCCTTTGCAATCTTAACTTCTTTTATCTTATTTACTTCCTTCTCTTTGCATGAAACAAAAACGAGTACTAGCAATATAAAAATGATTTTTCCTTTCATAAATTTCTAATTTTAATTATTTCTTAGCCACGATTGCAGTGGAAATCCTTTATATTTTTTCTTTAAAAATATAAAGATTGAAACGAAAAGCGGGAAATAGCTCTAAAAAAATAAAAGCAGCTATCATTACAATAACTGCTTTCTATTAACTAAAGAATAAACTTTTTCTCTTTCTTCTAATTTCTTTCTTCTAAAAAAAATTAAGACCCACACATTTCACAATCTTCAGGATCTGCAGCTTGTGCTTTTAAAAGCATTGCTTTGTAATCTTCAACGCTGATAGATTCTGTTTCTGCAACTAATGATGGTGCTGTTTCTTCTTTTTTATCGTTGTTTAATGTGAATTTAATCGCATCTACAGCCGCTTTTGTTCTTAAGTAATACATTCCTGTTTTTAAACCAGACTGCCAAGCGTAAAAGTGCATTGACGTAAGTTTAGAATAGTTGGCATCCTGCATGAACAAGTTCAACGATTGTGACTGGTCAATGAAATAACCTCTTTGACGAGACATATCGATAATATCTTTCATCGACATTTCCCAAACTGTTTTGTATAATTCTTTTAAGTCTTGTGGGATAATATCAATATTTTGAACAGATCCGTTATGACGCATAATTTCTTGTTTCAACGTTTCATTCCATAAACCTAATTTTACTAAATCTTCTAGTAAGTGTTTGTTTACTACGATGAACTCTCCAGACAACACACGACGTGTGTAAATGTTTGACGTATATGGTTCGAAAGCTTCGTTGTTTCCAAGAATTTGTGAAGTCGATGCTGTTGGCATTGGCGCCACTAATAATGAGTTACGAACTCCATGTTCCATAACTTCTTTTCTTAATGAAGCCCAGTCCCAACGGCCTGATAATTCTTCATCTTTCATTCCCCACATATTGTGTTGGAATTCTCCTTGTGACATTGGAGAACCTTCAAAAGTTGAATATGGTCCTTCTTCTTTTGCCATTTCCATAGAAGCGGTTACAGCAGCAAAGTATAGTGTTTCGAAAATCTCCTGGTTTAATTTTTTAGCCTCATCACTAGTAAACGGCATACGCAGCATAATGAAAGCATCTGCTAAACCTTGCACCCCTAAACCTACCGGACGGTGACGCATATTAGAGTTTTCTGCTTCTTTTACTGGATAGTAATTTCTGTCGATTACCTTGTTCAGGTTACGAGTTACACGTTTTGTAACATTGTAAAGCGCTTCGTGATCGAATTTTCCGTTTTCAATAAACATTGGTAACGAAATAGAAGCCAGGTTACAAACCGCAATTTCATCTTTAGAAGTAAACTCCATAATCTCTGTACACAAGTTAGAAGAACGAATTGTTCCTAAATTCTTATGGTTCGATTTACGGTTTGCTGCATCTTTGTACAACATATATGGTGTTCCGGTTTCGATTTGTGATTCAAGGATTTTCTCCCATAATTCACGAGCACGGATTGTTTTTCTTCCTTTTCCTCTAAATTCGTAATCTGTATATAATGCTTCGAATTCATCTCCGTAAACATCATATAATCCCGGGCATTCATTAGGGCACATTAAAGTCCACGTTGAATCTTCCTGAACACGTTTCATGAATAAATCTGAAGTCCACATAGCGAAGAATAAATCTCTTGCACGCATTTCTTCTTTTCCTGTATTTTTCTTTAAATCTAAGAAATCAAAGATATCAGCATGCCAGGTTTCGATATAAATCGCAAAACTTCCCTTACGTTTTCCACCACCTTGATCTACGTAACGAGCAGTATCGTTAAATACTCTCAACATCGGAACAATTCCGTTTGAAGTTCCGTTTGTACCACGAATGTAAGATCCTGTTGCACGAACGTTATGAATAGAAAGCCCAATTCCTCCCGCTGACTGCGAGATTTTTGCTGTTTGTTTTAATGTATCGTAAATACCATCAATACTATCATCCTGCATTGCCAAAAGGAAACAAGAAGACATTTGCGGTTTTGGAGTTCCTGCATTGAACAACGTTGGCGTTGCGTGCGTAAAGAACTTTTTAGACATTAAATCATAAGTTTCAATAACTGATTTTAAATCGTCTAAGTGAATACCAACAGAAACACGCATTAACATGTGCTGCGGGCGCTCTACGATTTTTCCGTTTATTTTAAGAAGATAAGAACGCTCTAAGGTTTTAAACCCAAAGTAATCGTAATTAAAATCTCTTGTATAAATGATGTGAGAATCTAAAAAAGCAGCATTTTCCTGAATCACTTTAAATACGTCATCAGCAATTAATGGTGCTTCCTGACCATTTCTTGGGTTTACGTAGTGATACATATCTTTCATCGTTTCAGAGAAAGATTTTTTTGTATTTGAATGTAAATTTGAAATTGCCACACGAGCTGCCAATTGTGCATAATCTGGATGTGCAATCGTCATAGATGCCGCAGTTTCTGCAGCTAGATTATCCAATTCAGAAGTAGATACCCCATCATACAATCCTTCGATAACTCTCATTGCTACCTTAACCGGATCTACAAGCTCATTCAGGCCGTAACACAATTTTTTTATTCTTTCTGTAATCTTATCAAACATTACAGGCTCTCTGTGTCCATCTCTTTTTACTACATACATAAGCTTACTTTTTTAGTTATTGAATAAATGAAAGTAACTAGAAAACGAATTCCAGTACTTAAACATTGCGTGTTTTTAAATTATTTTTCGAGAATTACAGAATTCTCAATAGTTGTCCTTTCCCAATTTGAATATCAAACCGAAAAGCCGTTAAAATTGCTATTAAACCTCCGATTTGGGTGATAGAGATTTAACCTAAAATGTTCTGTAAAAATTAATCCAGGCTTTAGATAAAATTATCCCGAATTAAAAAAATGCTGTTGTTCTAAAAATCTGCGTCAAATGAAATTTTTTGAGCATCGCTGTCTGTGTTCATTACTCCAGATTTTTGATACTCGGCAACACGTTTTTCAAAGAAATTAGTTTTTCCCTGAAGCGAAATCATGTCCATGAAATCGAATGGATTTGCAGATCCGTATACACGCTCGCATCCTAATTCAACCAAAAGTCTATCTGCGACGAACTCCAGGTACTGTGTCATTAAACCTGCATTCATTCCAATTAAACTTACCGGAAGAGATTCTGTTACAAACTGTCTTTCGATATCCAGTGCATCAACAATAATTTCTTTGATTCTGTCTTTTGGCACTTTATTTACCAAATGGTGATTGTGCAGGTGAACTGCAAAATCACAATGTACGCCTTCGTCACGAGAAATCAACTCATTAGAAAAAGTTAAACCTGGCATTAAGCCGCGTTTTTTCAACCAATAAATTGAACAGAAAGCACCTGAAAAAAAGATTCCTTCAACAGCGGCAAAAGCAATAAGTCTTTCAGCAAACGAATCAGATTCGATCCATTTTAAAGCCCATTCTGCTTTCTTAGCAATTGCCGGGAAAACTTCTAATGCATTAAACAACTCAGCTTTTTCTGCTTCATCTTTTACGTAAGTGTCAATTAATAAAGAATACGTTTCACTGTGAATGTTTTCCATCATAATTTGGAAACCATAGAAAAACTTCGCTTCAGCATATTGAACTTCGTTTACAAAGTTCTCAGCTAGGTTTTCATTTACGATTCCGTCAGAAGCAGCAAAGAATGCTAAAATGTGTTTAATGAAATATCTTTCGTCGTCATTAAGTTTATTATTCCAATCTGTCAAGTCCTGGTGCAAATCGATTTCTTCAGCAGTCCAAAAACTAGCTTCCATTTTTTTATACCATTCCCAAATATCATGATGTTTGATAGGAAAAATAACGAAACGATTTTTATTTTCTTGTAAGATTGGCTCTACTTGCGACATGACAAAATTTGTTAAATTTTTATACTGAAACTTTACTAATTCAGTAGACCACAAAGATTGTCAATTATCGCTAAAAATGAAAGTCAAACTTATTCACAATTTGCTGTAGTTTTTAACAAAGGTTAAAATTTGAAACATTTTTCATACAATAATTAATTTATTGTAAATGAACACATTAAACACATCGATTACACCTTGAAGCCCCGTAAAATATAGACTTTTAAATATAAAAAGCAAGAAATTTTAAATTGTTTTAAAAAGTTTTTTTTGAGTTAAAACTTTATTTTTTTGAGCTAAAACAAGACCCGTCAAAAGAGTATTTAATACACCTCATATTTTAAGAATTTTTAAGTTCCTGAGCCACCTTTTCAAGTTCTAAATACCAGTCTTCACCAAAACGACGAATCAAAGCTTCTTTCACAAATTTATAAACCGGAACTTCTAATTCTTTTCCTAAAGAACAAGCATCATCGCAAATATCCCATTTGTCATAATTTACCGCTGCAAATTCTGTGAAGTCTTTTACACGAATTGGATACAAATGACAAGAAACCGGTTTTTTCCAATCTACGATTCCTTCATTATAAGCTTGCTCGATTCCGCAAAGCGCGGTTTTTCCATCAAAAATTACGTAAGCACAATCTTTATTATCGATAAGCGGCGTTTCAAGATCGCCGTCGGTTCCTTTTACCCAGGTTCCCTGCGCTTCGATCGCTGCAATTCCTTCTTTTCTTAAAAAAGGTTTTACTTTTGGATAAATTTCTTCTAAGATTTTAGTTTCAGCCTCATTCAAAGGCGCGCCCGCATCTCCATCAACACAACAAGCCCCCTTACAAGCTGACAAGTTGCACACAAATTCTTTTTCCAAAATATCTTCTGAAATAATAGTTTTTCCTAACTGAAACATGATAATAAAATACGCTAAATTTATAAAGTGCAAAGATAGTCAAAGAAAACAGATATATTTTTATTCTTTTTTTTCACGCAGATTTGGCAGATTTAAGCAGATAATAAAGATTTATTTAAAAATAAAGTAAATCTTAACCATCAGCAAAAAATTAAAAATCTGCTCAAATCTGCCAAATCTGCGTGAAAATTTTTTATACGATCCAAAAAAAATCATTTGAGCTGCCTTTGAATTAGCAATTTAAATCATCAATTGTTATAAATATCACTTTTTTAGCTACTGAAACGTGTTTTTATAACAAAAATGAATTATACCGAAAAAACACCTAATTTTATTAACTACTTTTGCAGCAGTTTTTAAACCCTTAAAATCAAAGCGATATGTTAGAAATAGACTTTAAAGAAATCATTACAGTAAGCATGGTACTTTTTGCCGTGATTGATATTGTAGGTTCAATTCCCATTATCGTGAACTTAAGAGCAAAAGTGGGACACATTGAATCTGAAAAAGCTTCGATAGTTGCCGGAGCCATTATGATTGTTTTTCTTTTTGTTGGAGAGGGGTTATTGAACCTTATTGGTATCGATGTGCATTCGTTTGCTGTTGCCGGTTCTTTTGTGTTATTTTTTCTGGCTTTAGAAATGATTTTAGGAATCCGTATTTATCGTGACGAAGAACCAGGGTCTGCTTCTATTGTTCCATTGGCTTTTCCATTAATCGCCGGAGCGGGAACTATGACCACTTTACTTTCGCTTAGATCTCAGTTTCATACTATTAATATAATCATTGCGATTTTACTAAATATTATATTAGTTTATGTCGTTTTGAAATCATCAAAAAAGATCGAAAATTTACTAGGAGAAAACGGACTTGGCGTGGTCCGCAAGACATTTGGAGTAATACTTTTAGCAATAGCTGTTAAATTATTCGCTGCTAATGTTAAAGGTTTGTTTGTCTAAGATTTATTTTTATACTTTTACCCCCACTAAATTTATAAAATACAACTTTAAGACATTTTTTATTAGAGTTTTACTTTGATATTTTTATACAAACAAACAACCAATATGAAAATCTTCACTTCAATCTTAGTACTTTTAGCATTAGCTTTAATTGTTTTTAATATTACGCTATTAGACTTTACAAACCCGTTTCAGGGAGATAGTATGGTAGCTTTTATTGGAATCGCAGCTTCGTTTTGCGCCGTGTTGATTCTTTTGATTTTTAGAATTTCAAAAAGAATTGAAGAAAAAACAAACGGTCGATAATATATGTTTGACGTTTTAATTATCGGCGGGGGCGTATCAGGCATATCTTGTGCCTTAGTTTTAGGTTCTGCCAAAAACAAAGCTTTTGCTACCGACAAAAAAATCGGAATTTTTACTCATCAGAAAAACTCTTCTTTGCAAGAGGCAGTTTTCTACAATGCTTATGGGATTACTCCAGGCAAATTAGGTTCTGAATTACTAGCAGAAAGTACAGCGAATTTAGCCGCAGCCTATCCACATATTGAACAAATTGCAAATGAAAAAGTAATAAAAGTTGAAGGTTCTTTTCCTTCATTTACTGTTATTACAAACAAAAGCTCATATAAAACAAAAAGTATTGTTGTTGGAATTGGTTCTGCTAATACATTTGATATCGAAGGTTTAACACAATATATTGAACCTCACAAAAAAACACTTCCGGAAAAACAGCGTATTCAGCTTAAAAATGAAGATCATAAAGTTGCTGACGGCATTTATGTTATTGGAACTTTAGCCGGCTGGAGAAGCCAATTGGCCATTGCAGCAGGAAGCGGTGCTGCCGTTGCCACAGATATTCTGACTTTATGGAATAACGGAACACAAACTCATGCTCACGACAGCATTCGATAAGATTATATAAAATTATTAAACCATATAAGTTATATAAGTTCATATTATACTTTGCGTATAGAATTAAATGAACTTATATAACTTATATGGTTTATTTTTTATTTGTTTTTGGTTTTTTATTTCACCGAAACAATCTGGGTTACTTTAATATGGTTTTCGTCATCGGTTTTCCAGATTTCTCCTTTTAGTGACACTACATCTCCTATTTTTAATTGTTTATAATTTTGCGGTCCGCCAACGTTTACGATGCTGATTGTTGCAAAATATACTTCTTTTATATCTGTAGTAATTTTTGCAGTATAACCGTCTTTTCCTGATTCTATTGATTCTACTTTTCCTGAAACTGCACTATTAGTATTATTTTTCATAGTTGTACAAGAGATTACAAAAATCATTAAAACGACAAGGAAACTTATACTTTTTAGATTTTTCATATTTTGAGATTTTAACCGCAATCGCGAAGCCGTCGGGAGCTAAGAATTGCGTAAGGTTCGCTAAGTTTTGTTTTATAATTCCTTTTCAGGATTTATACCAGCTGAACACAGCTACCGGCAATAACTTTTAAATGTCCATCAAATTGTTTCCAGACTCTTATGTATTTAAAAACACCATTAATGGGATTATTATCATAAGTTCCATTTAATGAAACCGAAACGGTAACTACTGCCAAATTATCTATAATATTTACAATTTGATCTGAAGCTTCGAGAGAATCAATTTTCATTTTACCTGAACGATAGGAATTCAAATCAAACTCTTTTGTGATGGTTTGTCCATCTGGCAGATTGAACAGTAAATCATCGTGAAGGATTTGTTCTAAAACAGAAACATCTGCATTTTTAACAGCGGTTAAAAGTTTAATTTCGGCATTCACGATTAGATCTTTTTCCATCACATTAGAATTTAAAGATTACTTCTTTTGGTTCAAAATTGTTTTTATCATGGCATCGTCTTTTAAAATAACATCATAATAATACATTTCGCCATACAATTGACGGGCAAATTCTGCAGTGATATATCGGTTTACCAATGCTTTGGTTTTGTCTAATTTTAGATCTAAACCTGTCATTAAAATATAGTTTTTAAACTTTTTGAAATAAGCATCAGAACTTTTCATTTTTTCTAAAAACGCAGCAAAATTAAGTCCTGCAAAAGCATTTCGGTTTTTATCTAATTCTTCAAAAACAAAATGACCAACGATTCCGGTTTGAAGTAAATAAGCAACATTTTCGTTTCCGTGCTCTGCCTCCATCGGAACAAAAACATCCGGAACGATTCCGCCGCCGCCGTAAACGATTTTACCTTTTGGAGTTTTGAACTTTAAAGAATCGGCCACTTTTATACTGTCTTTTGCGTACAATTCGCCAGAATTTATTCTTGATTCAGATTCTTTAAAGTATTCTTCATTTCCTTTTTTATACGGTTTTTGAATTGATCTTCCGGTTGGTGTGTAATATCTCGCAACCGTCAAACGAACGGCAGATCCATCGTTAAAATCCATTTCGCGCTGTACTAAACCTTTTCCGAATGAACGACGCCCAACAATGGTTCCGCGATCGCTGTCCTGAATTGCTCCAGCCAGAATTTCACTTGCAGATGCACTGTTTTCATTAATTAATACATATACTTTTCCGGTTTCAAAACTTCCGGCTTTTGTGGCGTATGTTTTTTCAGTCGTTCCGTTTTTATTTTTGGTAAAAACAATTAACTGTTTGTCTTTTAAAAATTCATCGGCAATGGCAATCGCCTCTTCCATATAACCGCCGCCATTATCGCGAAGATCTATTACAAGCGACTGAATTCCTTTTTGTTTTAAACGTGTTAAACCTGTTTTGAACTCATTAAAAGTGGTTTCGGCAAAACGATTGATTTTGATGTAACCTGTATTATTTCCAATTAATAATGATGCATCGACACTTTTTATCGGAATAACATCTCTTTTAATTTTAAACTTCAGTTTCTTTTGTTCCGATTTTCTAAAAACGGTCAATTCAATTTCAGAACCTTTGATTCCTTTTAATTTAGAAAACAAACTGTCAGATGGTAATCTTCTTCCATACAATTTAGTTTTTCCGGCATATAAAATCCTATCGCCCGATTTTAATCCTGCTTTCGCAGAAGGCCCATTTTCGACTGGTTTTATAATCGCAACAGAATCTTTGTACATATAGAAATTGATCCCAATCCCAACGAAATCACCTTTCATACTTTCGGCAACTTCGGCTTGTTCGCTTGGCGGAATATAAACAGAATGCGGATCTAATTTTGAGAGTATATTATCGACTGTAAGGTTTACAATCGAATCTGTGTTGACACTGTCAACATATTCAGTATTGATAAAATCAATCAGTTTATTCAGCTTGGTTTTGGAGTAATTTTTGGCCAAAAGCTGATCATCTGTAGAAGCGTTTGTTAAACTTCCCATTACGATTCCGAGAGCAAGAGTTGCCCCGATAATCATTGGCAGATATTTTGGGTTAAATTTCATTATTCTTCTAAAACAGGAATATGCTCTACTTCGATACCCGCTTTTATTAAAAACTGAATTCCCGAATCATCGCGATATCCATCTTTATACACCACTCTTTTTATTCCGGATTGATGTATTAATTTACTGCATTCTTTGCAAGGTGAAAGCGTTATGTACAACGTTGCACCTTCACAAGACTGCGTTGATCTGGCTACTTTTAAGATTGCATTTGCCTCGGCGTGCAAAACATCCCAGCGAGTTAATCCTTCTTCATCTTCGCAGCAATTTTCAAATCCCGATGGCGTTCCGTTGTAGCCGTCAGAAATGATCATTCTGTCTTTTACGATAATGGCTCCAACTTGTTTTCGCTTGCAGTAGGATAATAAACTCCATTCTTTAGCAATTCGCAAATAAGCTTTATCGTATTTATTTAATTTTTTTACTTCCATTTATTTTATCTGTTCCAAATTGGACTTTCAATAATCATTGGGATTACAACTCCAATAATAAAAGCCGACATTACAAGCGCCCAATCGCGTTTTGAAAAACGAAATACTGTCTGAACTATATAAGAGATTACCAAAACTACAAAAACAACTACCAATTGTGCGGCTTCGATTCCTAAAGCAAATTCTCCTAAAGGCAATAATTTTGAACTTGGCGATCCTCCTAAAATCGTTTTAAAATAGTTTGAGAATCCAAGTCCGTGTATAATTCCAAAGAACAAAGTCACAAAAAATATCACATTTACGCCGTCATTTTTAGCTGCTTTTCCTGCGGTAAAAAGATGATACAATGCCGTGATCAAAATCGTAATCGGGATTAAAAATTCAACGATATTTACTTTTATGGCAATTATTCCGAAAACAGACAGTATCAGGGCTAATGTGTGACCGATTGTAAAAACCGAAACTAAAAGCAAAATACGTTTCCAGTCTTTAAAAGAATACGGAACAGTTAAGGCGATTAAAAAAAGAACGTGATCGTAAGCGTTGATATCTAATACATGCTTTAATCCTATTTGAAAATAAATCCAAAATTGCGACATACAGGGAATACTATTAAATGATTAGGGGTTGTAAACTTACGATTTATTTTGAAGAATTTACGATGCGAATTCTTAAAAACAACAAGTAAAAATAAGTTAAATTTATGAGAAATTTAAAATTGTTAAATTAAAATAAGATTTATCTTTGTTCAATAAAAACTTATTATAATTATGCCATTTTCAGAATTATTTGATAACGAATTCAAACAAAGAAACAGAGGTCATTTCTCTGCAATTGTGCGTGTAGCGTTTGCTGACGGAAAAGTAAGTCCAGAAGAAAAAGACTTTTTGGACAAATTAGCTTCAAGATTAGAAATTTCAGAAGAAGAATATACTGAGATTCTTACAAATCCTTTGAAATATCCAATAAATCCGCCGTATTTATACTCGCAGCGATTAGAGCGTTTGTATGATTTGGCTAGGATGATTCATGTTGACCATCATTTAGGAGACCAGCAGGAAGTTATGTTAATCCGTATGGGATTGGCTTTAGGTTTTACTCCAGGAAATGTAAATTATATTATTAGTAAAGCATTGTCTTTAATTGACAAAAAAGTAGACTTAGATACTTTCCTTTTCGAAATGGAGAATATGAATAAATAGTGTTCAGTGTTCAGTTTTAACTGATCCTGAAATTGAACTCTAACTAAAATATAAACCCGACAGGTTTTAAAATCTGTCGGGTTTCTTTTTTTATTCAAAAGCATACTTTTAATGCAAATTTGGTTTTGCTTAATTTCGAAATGATTAATGTTATACATTTCTTCATTTCAACTGGACTTTAGTCCGGTTGAAATGTGAGAATACGAAAAATTTTAAACCCGACAGGTTTTAAAAACCTGTCGGGTTTGCTTTATCTGAAAACTGCGACTGTGACAGTAAACTGAATACTTACTCCGCTGTTGCCATAAACTCCTCAGCCTTTTCTACCATATTATAGCTCCCGCAGAAAAACGGAACTCTTTGGTGCAGTTCTGTCGGCTGGATTTCCATAATTCTTCCAAAACCGTCAGTTGCTTTTCCTCCGGCTTGTTCTGCAAGAAATGCCATTGGATTACATTCATACAATAAACGTAATTTCCCTTTTGGTGCTTTTGAACTTGTTGGATAAAGATAGATGCCGCCTTTAATCATATTTCGATGAAAATCGGCCACTAAACTCCCTATATATCTTGAAGTATAAGGTCTGTCTTCTTCTTCACGCTGACAATATTTGATATAGTTTTTTACTCCCTGCGGAAAATGGATATAGTTTCCTTCGTTTATTGAATAGATACTTCCATCTTTTGGAAATTTCATATTAGGATGCGAAAGGTAAAATGTACCAATTGCCGGATTCAATGTAAATCCGTTTACACCATATCCGGTTGTATAAACCAGCATTGTCGAAGTTCCATAAATTACATATCCGGCTGCAACCTGATTGATTCCCGGCTGTAAAAAATCCTCGCTTGTTACCGGAGTTCCTATTGGTGTAATTCTTCTAAAAACAGAAAAAATACTTCCCACAGAAACATTTACATCAATGTTTGAAGATCCGTCAAGCGGATCCATTAAGATCACGTACTTATTATTATGACTGTTGTCGCTCCCCTGAACAGTTATAAAATCGTCGTTTTCTTCAGAAGCAATACCACAGACAATCTCACGGTTTATTAACGTCTGGATAAATACTTCGTTTGCATAGACATCTAATTTCTGCTGGTCTTCTCCCTGAATATTTCGCTCGCCTGCGGCGCCAATAATATCCACTAATCCAGCCTGGTTTACTTTATGATTGACAACCTTTGCTGCCAAACGAATAGAGTTGATAATCCGGGAAAGCTCTCCCGACGAATACTGAAATGCTTTTTGGTTCTCAATAATAAACTCTCCCAGTGTTTTATTGCGTTCTTCCATTGCTATATCGTTATAGTTTTAATTTTAAGTCACAAATATCGCTTATTTTGTGAGAATGATTTAAAAATTATTTTGTTAGTTTGCTACTATTGTATATTTGCTAATTAATAGTAAAAAGTACCGTACAATAAAATACATTTTTAGCTAATAAGTGATTAATAATAGGAATATATGAATATTAGAAAAGGAAATCCTGAAGACATGAAATCGGTTTTGGGGTTAATTCAGGAGCTGGCAATATTCGAAAAAGAACCTGATGCCGTTGTCATTACAGAGGAAGATTTAGTACGTGACGGATTTGGAGAAAAACCTCTTTTTCAGGTTTTTGTAGCTGAGATTGATTCAAACGAAAGTGAAACAGGACAAGAAATAGTTGGAATTGCATTATATTATTACCGCTATTCGACCTGGAAAGGAAAAACAATACATCTTGAAGATTTAATTGTGAAGGAAAAAATGCGCGGTACCGGTTTAGGATCTGCACTTTATGCCGAAATAATGAAACAGGGAAAAAGAGACAATGTTCGAAGAGTTGAATGGAATGTTTTAGACTGGAATACTCCAGCTGTTAATTTTTATAAGAATTCTGGCGCGAGAATTCTTGATGGCTGGCAGGTTGTTCAAATGGATGAAACGGGAATTAATTCGTTCTTAGAAAAATTATAAATTTTATTTGCCACGAATTAAATTAGTGGAAATTTGTGAAATTCGTGGCAAACCGACACAGATTGTAAAATCATTTTAATCCCTATAATCTGTGGCAAAAAAATATAAAGAAATACCAGATTTCATTAAATCTGAAATCTAAAATTAAAAATCTAAAATTAAAAATGAGAGTATTTAAATTTGGTGGTGCATCAGTAAAGGATGCTGAAGGAATTAAAAACGTATACGACGTTTTACAAAAAGTGGGTTACGAAGATGTGATTTTGGTTGTTTCAGCAATGGGGAAAACCACAAATGCTCTTGAGGTTGTAATCAAGAATTATTTTGATAAATCGGCAGAACTGAATTCATCTGTACAAGAAATAAAAAAATATCACAATCAAATTTTATTAGATTTATTTGATGATGAAAAACATGCTGTTTTTGCTGCAATTAATGAGCAGTTTTCAGAATTAGAGTATTTTTTGGCACATAATAAATCCCCAAATTACAATTTTGTTTACGATCAGGTTGTAAGTTTTGGAGAATTGATTTCTACTAATATTTTAAGTCATTATATGAATTTCAGAGGAATTCAGACGCAATGGCTTGATGTTCGTAATTTCATCAAAACAAATGCAAATTACAGAGACGCCGAAGTTGACTGGGAAACTACGCAACAAAATATTAGCAAAAATGTACCAAGAAAGCAATTAAATATCACTCAGGGATTTTTAGGTGCCGATGAAAATAATTTTACTACTACTTTAGGCCGGGAAGGTTCAGATTATACTGCAGGAATTTTTGCTTACTGCTTAAATGCCGAAAGTGTAACAATCTGGAAAGATGTTCCGGGTGTTATGAATGCCGATCCTCGTTATTTTGAAAATGCGAGTTTGTTAAACCAAATTTCGTATCGTGAAGCAATCGAATTGGCGTTTTACGGAGCAACGGTTATTCACCCAAAAACATTACAGCCGTTACAGAAAAAAGAAATTCCGTTGTACGTAAAATCATTTATCAACCCGTTATTAAAAGGAACTTGCGTTTCTAAAGGTGTTGATTTGGAGCCGCAATATCCTTGTTTTATTGTAAAGAGAGAACAGCTTTTAATCTCACTTTCGTCTATTGATTTCTCTTTCATTATGGAAGAAAATATTAGTGAGATTTTCGGATTATTCCACGAATTTAAAATCAAAGTAAACCTGATTCAAAACTCTGCGATTAGTTTTTCTGTTTGTGTAGAAGATAAATTTGGAAATTTTAATGATTTGAATGCGATTCTTTCTAAAAAATTCAAAGTAGATTACAGCGAAAATGTAACACTTTATACTATTCGTCACTTTACAGAAAATGCTGCACAAACAGTTGAAGAAAACAAAGAGGTTTTATTAAAACAAGTGAGCCGCGAAACTATGCAGATCGTGACTAAAGAGTTAAATTAATACTTTATTATTAAAATTCAGATATATTTTGAAAAGGCTTCGCTTAATAGTGAAGCCTTTTTAGTTTTTACCCTTATTCAAATATTTAATAATTGTTTTTAAATCTTGAATTTCCAATTCATATTTCTTTATTATTTTTCTGTAAACACCCAACATTGCAATTTCCGTTTGACGATCTGGATTCATCAAACTTTCATAAGCAGCAATACCTAATTCCTTTTTAACTAATTCTTCTGGACTGATCTCAAAAACCTGACAGATTTTATTAAAATGAATTGCCCAAGAAGTACTTTCTCCCCGCTCCATCCTTGCATAAGCAGATTGCGAAATATTTAAATGATCTGCAACCTCTTCTTGTGACATATTTTTGGCTTTACGCAATATTTTTAAATTATTTCCTACAACAATATTCATGATTAATATTTTTTTAAATATAAATATAAGATTTAATTTACAATTATTCAGATTTAGGTTTTAATTAACCGATTTTAGACTAAAAATAAATCCTTAGAAGTGATAATTTTACGGTATCACTTAATACAATTAATAATGCCAACATTAAAAAAACAATCATAATAATATTGATTTTGATGTATCTATGTTTCGTAATCTTTGGAATTTATGAAATCATAAATAATGGGTTCAAAACTGGAATGAAATTATTAAGTCAATTTTTTTCAATTATAATTCGCAGTACAACATCTTATCTTTTATATCAAAAATATTTCAACAAGAATAAAACAACTAGGATTAAATACAGTGTTTCCAAATTATTTCTATCCAAATTTTCAATACAAAATGAAAAATTTACTTGTTTATTACTTTCAAATATTATTACCAATCCCATTGTTATACTATTTTGCAAAGAAGGGAGATTCAATTGCTTTTTTTGTACTAATGGTATTTTATTACATCTATAGACTTTTTACAGATTATTATAGGTTATCAAGAAAAAATGTACTTAAAAAGAATGATATTTTTCTTTTTATAATTCCTCTTTGGAACATGAAATATTTTAAAGAATTATATTTTGAGAACTAAATCTAACAACATAAAAAATATTAAAATTATTCGAATTTAGGTTTTAATTAACCGATTTTCGGTTAAGACTCTTTTTTGATTCATCATAAATTTGGTAATTATAAATTAAATATTAACAACTAAATTTATTTAACTATGAAAAAATTAGAATTAAATCAGATGGAGAATTTATTAGCAGGAGCTAATATACAATTAAAGGATGCCACTGCATATGACAATAGTACAAATAGTAGTAGTGGATCTATTGATTGTGTAGCTGCAGGAGCTGGATTAATTTTGGGTGCATTGACAATTGGAGCAGTAACTGGTGGTGTTGGTTTAGTAATTTGGGGAGCGGGAATGGGATTAAACGTATTTGGAATGATGAGAAGTTGCTAATTGATTATTTTATTGAATAATTTCTGATTTTTCTTTTGAATAATTATTTTTAAGTCTTTCTATGGATTATTTTTAAAAGAAAAAAATACTGCAAGCATAGATTTTAGTATTTAAATTAATATTCCATTTAGTGTATAATTCAGATTATTAATACTATTTAGATTAAAAGAACAATCAGAGATTATTTTAGTATTGTTTTTTAATTAAATTTTAAAATGAAAAAAAAGTATTTTGCATTTATATGCATTACAGTAATATTATTACAACTATTAAATTATATATTTTTTAAAGGTGATCTTATTTCTGTTATAGTAACCACATTAGGTATTATACTCATTCTATTCTCAGTTTATAGTGCCAAAATAAAAAAATGATAATTTCTACACTGGGAATGACTGGCATTGAGCTTATAGTTTATGCAATAAGATAAATTCAAAATAAAACTTATAAAATTATTTAACAATAGTTTTTCCTATTTACTAATCTCTAAAACCATTTATACAATAGAGGATTCCATATTAAACCTTTAATTATTTATTAAGAGCAATTATGGATCTTATTATTTAACAGTTCGTACTTATGAAATATCCATTCGTAAAATGGTTAATCCTTTCAATTGGAACAATTTTAATTGGCGAAATTTTTAAAAAGTCCATACCTTTTTATGAATTAATTTACAATTCTCTTTCTCAACAATTCACAATTAAACAAGTCAAGGAGATTATTGATATTCAAAAAAAGTGGGAATGGATTAATTATATTTTTCTTCCAATTTTACTATTACTAAAAACTTCAGCAATATCTTCCATTATTTATATTGGCTTATTTTTATCTAATAAAAATTTAAAATTTATTATCATTTTAAATTTTGTTTTAAAAGCAGAATTTATCTTTTTATTAGTACCTATTTTTAAAATTATATGGTTTTATTTTTTTCAAACCTATTATACTTTAGAAGATATTCAATATTTCTATCCACTCTCAGCGTTAAACATTGTAGGTTATAAAGATTTAGAAAACTGGTTCATTTATCCTTTTCAAGTTCTAAATCTATTTGAACTCTTTTATATTATTTATCTAGGTTATGAGATAGGTAAACTAACCAATACAAATGCAGATTATGGATTAAAAATCGTTGCGCTAAGTTATATACCAAGTCTCTTATTGTGGGTAACCACAGTAATGTTTTTTACACTTAATTATCCCTAAAATGTCATTACTCAGAAAAATTTTCCTTTTAATATGCACCCTTTTTATTATTATAAATATCGTTAGGTATTTTTTTTATAGTGCAGAATTTATTCAAACTTTAATTTCAATTTTGTCAGGGACTTGTTTCATAATTTCCTTACTACTAAAGAGAGAACAAAAACAATGAGAAAGCCAATAAAAATAATTCTTGCGCTATTATTTATTAGTGTTTTGCTTTTTTTAGGTTACAGGATTGTCAATAAAATAACTTATAAAAATGAAATAAAAAAGCATATAAAAACGATTCCTAATTTTTTATATCAAAATATAAAAGGAGGAGTTTTCACCAATCAAAATTTAATGACAGAAACTCCAGCTATTTTTATTTATTTCAATACAGAGTGTGAATATTGCAGCGAGGAAGCACAAATGATACATGAAAACATAAAGAAGTTTGAAAATATTCAAATCATCTTTATTTCATTTGAGAACATCAAGCAAATTAAAAAATTTGCCCAAAATCATCAACTAATTAATTATGATAATATTTATTTTCTATATGATAGCAAAAATACTTTCGCTTCTACATTTGATATAAATTCACTACCCAGCCTAGTACTGTACAACAAAAATAAAAATCTAGTTGAAAAAATAAAAGGGCAGACAAAACCAGAAATCTTGATTAAAAAATTGAATGCTGAATAATGAATTTAAAACACATCCAAAAAACTCATACATTACAACTCGATCAATCAGATTGTGGTGCAGCCAGTTTATTATCAATTATAAAGTTTTATAAAGGCAGTGACTCTGTAGAAAAAATTAGAGAATTAAGTGGTACAACGAAGCAGGGAACTACAATGCTAGGTTTGTATCAGGCAGCAAACCAATTAGGTTTCACGGCTGATGGCTGCAAAGCCGATATGCAAGCCCTGATTGACCATAAGCAACCCTTAATTTTACATACTATAATCAACCAATTGCAACATTATATTGTTTGTTATAGTTACAATGAAAAAGAAGGATTCTTAATTGGAGATCCGGGAAAAGGAATTTACAATTTATCCGAGCAAGAATTAGAAAAAATATGGATTTCAAAGACCTGTTTGACGCTAATACCAAATACCAATTTTATAACTCAAAAAGTAAAGCAAAATGATCAGAAGAAATGGTTCTTAGATATATTAAAAGACGACTATAAATTAATTGCAATTTCTATTCTGCTTGGTATTTTAGTTACCGGATTAGGGCTGGCAATGGCATTGTTTTCTCAAAAACTAATTGATGATATTCTCCCGTCAAACAATATAAAAAAATTAATTTCTGGCATTATCTTATTAGCTATTTTGCTCTTTGCACGAGTTGGAATATCTGTTTTAAGGCAATATTTTACATTACAACAATCGAAAGATTTTAATAATCGCATCAATAATATTTTTTTCTCTTCATTATTACAGCTGCCAAAGCCTTTTTTTGATACACGTCAAACAGGTGAACTTGTATCCAGATTAAATGATACTCAGCGTATACAAAATGTGATAAAAACACTTTCTAATTCTTTAATAATAGATGTCTTGTCTATAATCATTTCATTAATTTTCCTGTTTACATATTCCTGGAAACTGGGTATAATTTTAATTATAAGCCTGCCCATATATTTTTATATTATTTATCGAAACAACGAGAAAATCATAAATTCGCAAAAGGATATAATGCAGAGCTATGCTTATAATGAAAGTAATTTCATTAATAGTATTCAAGGAGTTTCAACTATAAAAAATGACAATAAACAAAGCATCTTCAACAAGTTAAACCGAAATATTTTTGCCAATTATCAGGAAAAAATAGTTAATCTCGGAAAAATCAACATTACTCTTTCCTGGCAATCTGGTTTGGCTAATGTAGTATTCGTTATTGGTATTTTAATTTACACCTCTATACAAGTATTTAATAAAGAAATTAAAATTGGTGAATTGATGGCAATTTTAGGAATCACAGGTTCATTACTTCCTTCAATAGCAAATTTGGCTTTGATTTCAATTCCAATAAATGAGGCTAAAATTGCATTTAATAGAATGTATGAATTTGCATCAATTGAAAAAGAACATGAAAATGGTCTTCAAATTTTTGAAATTGAGAAAATCTCGATTCAAAACCTTTCTTTTAGGTTTGCAGGGAGAAGTGAACTTTTTCATGATGTAAATATTACAGTTGAAAAGGGAAAACTTACTGCCATTGTTGGAGAAAGTGGAAGTGGAAAAAGCACATTAGGGCAGATTTTGCAACGTTTTTATTCATTTGAAAATGGAAATATAATTGTAAATAATAAACACGAACTTCATAAAATTGGACTTAAAAACTATAGAGATTTATTAAGTGTAATTCCTCAGGAAATTACAATTTTTAATGGAAACGTAATTGACAATATTCTACTTGGAGAAAGTGAAACTGCTGAAAACATTTTAACCTTTACTACTGAATATGGTTTTGATATTTATTTCAATCAACTACCACAAGGATTAATGACCATTCTTGGAGAAGAGGGAGTCAATTTAAGCGGGGGACAAAAGCAGCTTATTGCTTTTGCTCGGGCATTATATAAAAAACCACAATTTTTAATTCTGGATGAAGCAACTTCTGCAATGGATCGAAATACTGAGAATTTTACAATGACGTTACTTCAAAAAATAAAACAGGATTGTGCTGTTTTATTTATTTCGCATCGCTTAAATAAACTCAAAAATATAGCCGATAGCATTTATATTTTAGAAAATAAAACGATAACGGAATCCGGGAATCATGAGAAATTAATGGAAACAAACAATTTTTACAGTAAGTACTGGAATGAACAAGACGATTCTATTGAAACAAATCTGCTGAGAAACTATTAAATTTAACATCAATGAAAAAACTAAATTTAAAATTAATTATTCCGTTTTAATATTTTTGCACATTGATACTAATCTCTAATAATGAAAAATTCATTCAGTTTGATGAAATTTGAATTCAATTGGTACTTGTTTTGATTTTTATATTGAATATTATACTAGTGTATTTGTTATTAAAAAACAAATCTTGATTTAAAATTTTTACCTCACCCTATTATTCTCTAACAATCAAAGTCACAAAAAGCATTAACTTTAGATTGTCGAGCTTCTTTCGTTCCTTCGACTTCGCTCAGGATGACAAATAGATATGTATAAAAATAAAATCTGTGTAAATCAGTTTAATCTGCGTGCAATTTATTTACCTCGCCCTATTATTCTCTGACTGCTCAATTTCAGATTTTTTATAAGTTGTTTTTTTTGAATTCCCGAAACTGTACGTCGCAATTAGCTTAAAATAATTTGAAGTATACGTTCGGTGATAATATATTTGAGTTTGCCCGACTTCATAATCGCCCGAAACCATGAACTTGTGAAAGATATCGTTTGCCGTAAAATTTAGTTTTAAGGCATCTTTAAAAAAATTTCTTTCGATTCCTAAAGTTACTGTTGAGCGGGAATTATCACTTCGCAAGCCATAACTTTTGTTTCCTAAATACCAGGCAAGTAATTGTACTTTAAAAAGATCCGGAATTGTAAATGTATTATTCGAATACAAATAGATCTGCGGCTTAACCGGTCCCATAGCGTATTCATAAAAATTGTCTATTGCTTTCGTTAAATTCATACTTACGGTATTGGTAGAATTCCACCATTTGACATTGAATGACCTTGAAAGCGAAGTAAAAAAGGTATGCTCTTTTTCTAAATTTAATGATCTCAAAATATAGCTGTTTGGAGTATCACCGCGCAAAGCTGCTGCCGAAATCGGGTCTATTTTATAAGTATAGCCCATTTTAAAATCAAACTTTTTATACATTGTTCCAATTTCAAAAGCGTGGACTTTTTCGGGAAGCAAATTAGGGTTTCCTTCAATTGTCGTAAACGGATCCTGATAAATAACATACGGATTCAATGCCTGATATCTTGGCCGTGTTATTCTGGAAACATATGAAAAATGTCCTTTCCAGTCTTCAGAAAAATCAAAATTTAAAAGCAGGTTTGGAAAAAAATTCCCGTAACTTTTTTCAAATTTCTGAATTCCGTTTGCATTTGTATACAAATCATAATTTGTTCTTTCTGTCCTTGCTCCTATCGAAAAATTGACTTTTTCGCCTAATGTACTTCCAAAAGTAAAATAAGCCGCGGCAATTTTTTCGTTGTATTTAAAATCGCTCGAAAGCTCGTCATCCAGTTCAAAATTCACATCATCAGCATTGGCAATTAAAAAATCTGTTCCTGATTTTATGGTTGCATAACTATATTTTGCACCCATTTCGAGTTTGGTGTTTTCCTTTATTTTCTTCGAATAATCGGCTTGTGCGGCTGCAATGTTTATGGTGCTTCCCACATTGTTTTTAAGATATTTTTGAATATTATTTTCATCAACCAGACTATTTTCTTCGATAAAATCTCTTACCGTTCCGTTGTAATTTGAATATTGCGTTCCTATAAACAACGACGAACCTTTTGGGTCTGTTATCAAATTATAATTCAGGTTTACAAACTGATTCAGCAGCACATCATTTTTAGCAATATCTGTGGCATAAAAATTACTTCCTGAATTATTATCGATTGAATTTCTGCTTTCTACAACTCCGCCTAAATCTTCAATATTGCCGCTGTAAGCTAATGAAACATAACTTTTTGGAGAAAAGGTATACTGCAGTCCAAATCCAAAATTAGAGTAATTATTATATTCCCTTCTCCAGTCTGTTGTTAAAACTGATCTCATATATTCATCAGGATTCGGGCGCGTTCTCGTGGTGTACAACAATTCACGGCCTTTGCCTAATTGCAGGCCATAATTGGTTATAAAGGAGAATCTCCCTTTTGAATAATTAAAATCAAAAAGTGTATTGGTACTTGTTCCGGCAAATTTAGAAACTGTTATGTGCTGACTTGCTGATCCCATTATGCCGCTTTCAATATTTTGTTTGGTAATAATATTGACAACTGCTTTTCCTTCGGCATCGTATTTTGAAGACGGATTTGAAATCACTTCAATTTTTGCAATCTGCGAAACCGGAATTGCGGCAAAACGTTCATAATTAATCAAGATTCCGTTTAGGTAAATTATTGCTTCACCTTTTCCCAGAACGCTGATTTGTCCTTCGGCAACTACCACATTTGGAACACGGCCTAATAATTCATTGACAGAACTGCTTGTTGCGAGAACCGTTCCCGTAACATTAACATCGATAGTTCCGTTTGCACCATATTTTAATAATGACGGCTGGCTTTTTACTACTATTTCGTTTAATTGATTGTTATTTTCTGAAACTATAATTGAACCCAAATCTATGTTTGCTGCACCAGAATAATTTAAGCGTATAAACTTATCTGCAAATTCTGCCGAAGTAAGTTTTAGAATAATTTCTTTTTGATTGATATCTGATAATTGAAAAACTCCGTCTAAAAAATCCTGCTGTTTGATAATTACAGAATCCCGAACAGACAGAACAGAGACGTTCCCCATCATCAATTCGTTATTTCGATTGGCAACTTTGCCTGAAATTTTTTGAATGGTCTGCGCATTTGACAAGACAGCATTAAAAAAGAAAAAATAGATATAAATGAAAACCAGAATTAGAAACCTCATAAAATTTAGGGATTAGGATTTGACTTTTTGCAGAGACAAAAGTCAGCTCTAAACCATGAAACGAGGTAACCGAAAGCGAAATCAGGAGTACGAATTTATAAATTGATACTCCGTTTTATGGCTGTAATGTCTGAATCTGGTAATTTAAGGGTGTGGTTCCGGTATGTTTTTTAAAGGCAGCAAAGAATGTAGATTTAGAATTAAAACCTACATCATAACCAACAGATTCTAAAGTTAGTTTATCATTTGATGTGATAATTTCGCAGGCATTATTGATTCTGAATTCGTTTACGAAACTGGTAAAATTCTTTCCTAAATTATTGTTTAAAAACTGCGACAATTGATAGCTTGGGATATTTATTTCCTGAGATAAATCTTTTAAACTCAAATTCGGATTTTTGTATAATGTTTTTTCGTTCATTACTTTTTCCAGTTTTTGAGACAAAATCACCACTTCTTCTTCGCTTAGTTTTTTGTCTTTTTGAATGTTGAGCAGGAATAAATCATCGGTTCTTGTTCGGTATAAAAGAACCAAAATGATCAGGTATAAAATAAAAGTAAAGGCGAACGCACCCGTAATACAGGAAACAAACGGAACTCTCACAAATCCTAAAAAGTAGGATATAAATACTAAAGCAATTCCCAGAAAAATTGTTCCAAACCATCTTTCTGACGGAAGTGTGTTTTGGTAATTCTGAATTATTTTCTCCAATAATAACCTGATTTCAAAACCTGAAAGAAAAATATAAGTAAACCATTGAAGAAAAATAAAAGCCACAAAATAATCATTCCATAAAACGGGATAATTTTGGTATGGAAATACAAAACCAATTATCAAAATAGTCAAAATCCAAATGGCTAAATGCGATTTCCATTTTAGTGGAATGGTATTTTGAATTCCTGATTTTAAAGTACAATATAAAAGCGGCCCGATTAATAAACCAGCCGAAAGACCAATTTGTAAATAGGTTTTGTGAAGATTGTTATTGAAATATACAAAAACGGTAACGGCAATTCTGGTACTTAATGCAAATAAAAGTGCACCAAGAAACAGATTTGAAAGGTATTTTTTCTTGGTAAAAAACAAAAAATACAGACTTAGAATAAATCCGTTGAAAGCGCCCAAAGCGCCAAAAAAGAATAATATTTCTTTACCTAAACTCATATCTAAGTTTGTAATGCCTGAAGCTGATAATTAAGCGGCGTTGTTCCGGTATGTTTTTTAAAAGCAGCAAAGAATGTAGATTTTGAATTAAATCCTACATCGTAACCAACAGATTCTAAAGTTAATTTATCGCTTGAAGTGATAATTCTGCAGGCTTCGTTTATTCTGAATTCGTTTACGAAACTGGTAAAATTCTTTCCGAGATTATTATTTAAAAACTGCGATAATTGATGACTCGAAATATTAATTTCTTTGGCTAAATCCTGCAGGTTTAAATTTGGGTTTTTATACAAACTTTTATCATTCATTATATTTTCGAGTTTTTCTGAAATAATTGCAGCCTCTGCCTGCTCTATTTTTTTACCCGAAATTTTCTGGGCGTTCAGTAAAAACAAATCGTCGGTTCTTTTTCTGTATAAAAGAATCGAAATTATCAGATATAAAATAAAAGAAAAGACAACTGCTCCGCCTATATATGTTGCCGCCGAAGCGCCCATAATGGCTAAAAAGTAAAAAAGAAACAATAAAAAATTACCCAGAAAAAGCATTCCAAACCACATTTCTGATGGACTTGTTTTTTCTTTTCTGTTCAAAATTTTCTTTAAAACACCACTAATCGTAAAGGCTGAAAAAATGATATAAACAAACCATTGAAAGTAAATGATTTTTATAAAATAGCCCCTCCAAATTTCCGGATAATATTCGTACGGATATAAAATTCCAACGGCCGCGATTATGGTTCCCCAAAACAGGAGCATGATTTTCCATGATTTTGACATTACATTGATTTCTTCAACTGCTGATTTTAGAAAATAATATAAACATGGCCCGATGAAAAAGCAGGCAGTAAGTCCAAACTGCAAATACATTTTTGGAAGTTCAGGATGAAAATATACAAAGACAGATTTGCCAATCCTGATGCTTAATGCGAACAAAAGTGCACCAAGGAAATAATTGGTCAGGTATTTTTTCTTAGTAAAGAAGAAAAAATAAATTCCCAAAATTACTCCGTTGAAAGCTCCCAAAGCACTAAAAAAGAATAAAAGTTCTTTGCTAGTATCCATAATTAAAGTTCATTATATCCTCAACAAAGCTAAAAAAAAGATTGATGTATGATATAAATTATACTTCAAATTATAATTAAATATGGTATTTAAAATAAAAAAAACAGCTTAAAATCAACTGGTTTCCCAATAAATAAAAGCCTCATAATTTCTTGATTATAAATACTACTTTTGAATTTTTAGAGTTAAAATGTTTATGTTGAAAAAATTACTGTTTTTTACGGTGCTGTTTTGGTATTCCGGGCTTATGGCACAGGATACAGAATCGCTGTATAAAACAAAAAAAGTAATTGCGGTAAAAGATACTATACATCTTGAAAATTTTAGCATAAACTCCAGTTTCTTTGAAATTTTAAACAGTAAAAATGAGCCAATTGATTCGATTTTTTATAAAATTGATTTTCAAAAAGGAACGCTTCTTTTAAACGAAAAATTCACTTCTGTTTCTGATACTTTAATTGTCAATTATCTCAATTATCCTGATTTTCTAACTAAGGAATATGGTCTTTATAAAGACAGTCAGGTTGTAAGCAATGATGTTGGAACTGAAAAGTTATACAAAATTGATAATGCCAATGCTAAAAAAGTTACGCCTTTTGATGGTTTAAACACTTCCGGAAGTATTACTCGCGGCGTTACGATTGGAAATAATCAAAGTACGGTTTTAAACTCCAATCTTGATTTACAGATTACAGGGAAAATCTCAGATAAAGTGAGTTTGCGGGCTTCACTTCAGGATAATAATATTCCGCTTCAGGATGGCGGTTATTCGCAAAAATTGGATCAGTTTGATAATATTTTTATGGAACTTTTTACGGATGACTGGAACATTCGCGCTGGAGATGTTTTTTTGGAGAATCGGAAAACACAATTCCTGAGTTTCAATAAAAAAGTTCAGGGACTTTCTGCCAGTTTTGATTTTGATACAGAAAAAAGTAAAACCAATGTTTTTGCTTCGGTTTCGTTTGTAAAAGGGCAATATGCCAAAAGTACGTTTACAGGTCAGGAAGGAAATCAGGGGCCTTATAAATTAAAAGGTCAAAATGGTGAATTGTATGTTTTGGTCATTTCCGGTTCTGAACGTGTTTATGTAAATGGTATTTTACTTAAACGGGGCGAAAACAATGATTATGTTATTGATTATAATGCTGGGGAAATTGTTTTTACTTCGCTTTTTCCTATTACTTCTGAAATGAGGATTAATGTTGAATATCAATATTCTGAACGAAATTATAACCGATTAGTTACCTACGCCGGAGCAACAACTGAAAACAAAAGCTGGAGTTTTGGCGGTTATTTGTATTCTGAAAATGATTTAAAAAATCAGCCTTTACAACAAAATTTATCAACAGAACAAGTTCAGATTTTGAGCCAGGCAGGAGATGATCCAAGTTTAATGACGGCTCCCTCTGCTTATGAAGATAAATATGCCGACAATAAAATATTGTATAAAAAAACGATTGTAAACGGGGTTGAAGTTTATGAATATTCCAATAATTCTGCCGATGTTTTGTACAATGTAAAGTTTAGTCTTGTTGGCAATAATCTTGGGAATTATATTATTCAGAATACGAATTCGGTTGAAAGAATTTACGAATATGTTTCGCCTGTTGGTGGTATTCCGCAGGGTAATTACGAACCTATTGTTCAGCTTGTTGCACCTATGAAAATTCAGGTTGCGACTTTTTTAGGAAAATACAATCCTGACGAAAAAACGCTGGTAGATTTTGAAATCGCGATGAGTAATAACGATAAAAATTTATTCTCGGGAATTGATGATTCTGACAACGAAGGAGTTGCTTTTAAGACGAATATTAAAAAACGTCTTTTTACCAGAGACTGGACTCTGGACGGTTTTGCGAATTATCAATTTGTGCAGAAAGATTTTAGATCAGTCGAACGTTTATATAATATTGAGTTTAACCGTGACTGGAATTTAAATTCAACACTTTTAGGCAATCAGAGCTTATTGGTTACGGGCGTTAATTTTGATTTATTTGCGAAAAAAGAAACTTCAAATATTGGTTTGTTTACGTATCAATTTGAGAAATTAGATTTTACCGAAAGCTATTCGGGAGCGCGCCATACTACAACGGCTTTGTTTAAATTGAAGAAATGGACTATTCAAAATCAGGGCAGTTTTTTAAATTCTGATGCAGCGGCTTCGACTTCAAAATTTATACGTAACCAAACGAGAACAAAATATCATTTTGGCAAAAACTGGATTGGCGGAAGTTTACAGATTGAAGACAATCAGGAAAAAGATAAAGCTGCAAATCAGTTTTCGGCTTTAAGCCAAAGGTTTTCTGAATATGGTGTTTTTGTCGGGCGCGGAGACAGCACAAAGGTTTTTATTGAACTGGGGTATTTACAGCGTAGAAATGATAGTTTGCAAAATGGGCTTTTACAGCACGTAAACAACTCACAGACTTACTTTTTAAAATCAAAATTAATTCAGAATAAAACGACTGATTTAGCTGTTTATGCCAGTTACCGAAATCTTGATTTTACGGATTCTAGCAGAAAAAATGAGCCTTCGTTAAATTCAAGAATTTTGTACAACGATCGGTTTTTTAATCAGTTCATGCAGATAGGAACGGCTTATGAAACAAGCTCGGGAACTATTGCGCAACAGGAATTTACTTATGTTGAAGTTCCTACGGGGCAGGGCGTTTATACCTGGAATGATTATAACGGAAATGGAATTCAGGAATTAGAAGAGTTTGAAGTTGCTGCTTTTCCGGATCAGGCAAAATATATTCGAATTTTTCTTCCAAACCAGATTTACATTAAAACCAATCAAAATAAGTTTTCGCAATCGATTATTTTAAATCCGCTGCAATGGCAGAACGAAAAAGGTTTCAAGAAACTGATTTCTTATTTTTATAATCAGACTTCATTTATTATGGATCGTAAAGTGCGAAGCAGCGGCGATCGTTTAGAGCTGAATCCATTTTATTCTTCAGATGAAAATATTCTGGGTTTAAATTCAAGTTTCAGGAATAGTTTGTTTTATAATCGCGGTAAGCAAAAACATTCTATTACGTATTCTTACCTTATTAATAATGGTAAAAATTTACTTTCTGTAGGTTCTCAAAATGTCAAAAACAGTTCGCATCAATTACAGTATACACATTTATACCAAAAAAGCTGGCTGTTTAATTTCTTTACCAAAACGATAAAAACTAATTTAATTTCGGAGGATTTTGTCGAAAAGAATTATGATCTAAAAGGATATCAGCTGTCACCAAAAATCAGTTATTTATTTTCGAAAAATACAAGTTTAGATTTCTTTTATGAATTTCAAAATAAAGAAAACAAAATTGGAAACTTGGAAACTTTAGTTCAAAACCGGCTTGGTACTTCATTTTCTTTTGCCGGCGAAAAAAAGGTAACGATAAATGGTGAGTTTTCTTTTTATGAAAATAAATTTACGGGAAATGAATTTTCTTCTGTTGGTTTTCAAATGCTGGAGGGACTGCAGGCGGGACAGAATTTAGTCTGGAAATTGCTTTTGCAGAAAAATATTACTTCATTTTTAGATGTTAATTTAAACTACCAGGGCCGTAAAAGTGAAACTGGAAATACAGTACACACAGGAAATGTTCAGCTTCGTGCTTATTTTTAGCACTTTAAGAAAAAACATAAGAATTAATTGTTTAATTTTAAATGAAATTTAAACTCTAAACCACATGAAAAAATTATTATTAATTTGTTTTATAGTAGTTTTATCTACTAATTTCTACGCACAGGAAACTACAGCAAAAGACGCGAAAGCCAAAACAGAAGCTACGGCAAAAAAAACAAAATCTGCCGCCGATAAAGCAAAAGCTGATGCGAAAAAAGAATCTGCAAAAGCTAAAAAAGAAGCATCAAAAACTGCTGATGCATCGACAAAAGCTAAAAAAGATGCAGCAAGCGAAACTAAAAAAACTGCAGATAAAGAAGCCGCAAAAGCTAAAAAAGATGCGACAAGCAAAACTAAAAAAGCCGCAGACAAAGAAACCGCTAAAACTAAAAAAGAAACTGCAAGCGTAAAAAGTGACGCAGCTAAAAAAACTGCCGATAAAGCAGAAAGCACAAAAGCTGACGCCAAAAAAATAAAAGCAGACGCTGACGCTGCAGGTAAAACTGCTAAAAAAGATGCCTCTTCTGTTAAAAAATCAGCCACAAAAACTGTAAAAGAAACCAATGAAAAAGCTCCAAGAACACCAGATAAAGTTACAGGAGAGTATAATGGTAAAAAAGTGTATACCGGGCCAAAAGGCGGAAAATATTATATTAACAAAAACGGAAACAAAACTTATATTCAGGATTAAGAAAAGATACTAAGATGCTGGGTTGCTAAGTTTCTAAGATACTGATACAAGACTTTGAAGCCGAACTTACGTTCGGCTTTTTTATTTGCTGAGAAAAAACTTAGAACCTTAGTATCTCAGTACCTTAGCAACTTAACATATAAGTAACTTTATTTTTTGAATTGGCTGTTTTCTTTTTCTTTTTAACGCAAAACAAAGCCTGAGAGCGTCTATAGAGTTAATAATTTAGTAATATGTGCGAAATAACATAAAAAACATATTTCTCTATCTTCGTTTTTTAAAAGCGTTAAAAACTATGAGCATTGATTATTCTGCTAACAAAACTATATTAGTTGCTCCGTTAAACTGGGGACTAGGGCATGCCACAAGATGTATCCCAATAATAAAGGCGCTTCAAGAAAATAATTTTATTCCGATTATTGCGTCTGACGGTGTTGCGCTGGCTTTATTACGAAAAGAATTTCCGTACATTCAAACACTCGAACTGCCTTCTTATCATATTGAATATGCTAAGAATGGTAAAAACTTTAAATGGAAGCTGATTAAAAATCTTCCGAAAATGATTACGGCCATTTTAGACGAAAAGAAAATGGTAAACAGCTGGATTAAAAAACATGGTATTGACGGAATTATTTCTGATAATCGATTGGGTGTTTTCAGCAAAAAGGTCCCTTCTGTTTTTATGACGCATCAATTGAATGTGATGACGGGAAACACGACTTGGTTTACCAGTAAATGCCATCAGTATTTTATAAAAAAATATACTGAATGCTGGGTTCCGGATTCTAATGAAAAGGTAAATCTTACCGGAGATTTGGGACATCTTAAAACAAATGAACTGAATCTGCGATATATTGGTCCTTTGAGCAGAATGAAGAAAAAGGAAACACCAAAGATTTATGACTTGATGATTATTTTATCAGGGCCTGAACCTCAGCGTACTTTTCTAGACGAGAAACTGCAAAAAGAGGCTGCGAAATTTAATGGAAAGGTTGTTTTTGTACAAGGAATTGTTGAGAAAACCCAGGAAAAATGGGAAGCAGGAAATGTTACCTATTACAATTTCATGAACTCAAAACAGTTAGAGCAGACTTTTAACGAAAGTGAGTTTGTGCTTTGCCGTTCTGGTTATACAACCGTTATGGATTTGGCTAAATTAGGGATGAAAGCTTTTTTTATTCCTACGCCGGGACAGTATGAACAGGAGTATCTGGCTATAAAACTTCAGGAAGAAAATCTTGTACCGTATGCAATGCAAGACGACTTTACTATTGAAGATTTATCAAAAGTAAAGTCGTTTAAAGGTTTGTCTCAATTTAAAAATGAAATAGACTGGGACTTATTATTTAGTGTTTTTGAAGATCATTTATAAAAAATAAAAAATCCGTGTCAATCTGCGTTTTCACGATAATGAATCTGTATAATCTGTGTCGAAAATTAGACACAGATTATACTGATTTGCTTTCGCAAAGTCGCTGATTGACACGGATTTTATCTTTATTTTTTAGAAGTTAAACTGTGCTTGCAGTCGCAATAAATTTCCTTGTTGTCTGTTTATTGGAAGCGCACTGTCTTCAAAAGTTCTGTCGGCGATTACGTATTCTGCCGTTAGTTCAAAAGCTTTAATTGGCTGCCACTCGACACCAAACTCGTAGTCTCTTACGACATAACTTCTGGCATCTTTTTCATATTTTTTTCCTCCGTCATAATATTGAAATTTGGCAAAAGGATAAATACGCTGTTTTTTGAGATCCCATTTATAATTCAGCAAAACGTAACCTCCATTTAAATCTGTTTCATCAACATGGTTGGTTAATGTATTATAACGCGGGCCTCTTCCTATATTATATTCTGTCTGGATTCCAAATGGTCTTGGGTATAAAACAAAAGTTGCTCCAAGTCTTTGGTCTTTTACATATTGAGGATCATCAACTTGTACTCCAGAAGAAATTTCTCCGGTAAAAGCCCATTTTCCTGTATAAGCCTGAATTCCCGGTTCGATAATCTGACTTCCTATTACAAATGGATATGTTACCCTGGCTACAATATTTAAGTCTCTGTTCCCATCTATTTTATTGGCAATCTGTCCATTATAAACTCCAAAAGCAAATACACCGTAATCTCCGGAACCTTTGAATCCGTCTTTAACCAGCATTTCAAAACGTTCTCTTATTTCGGCTGGTGCCCAGTAAAAGAACATACCTAAATCACGCTCATTTGCTATTGAACTGTTTATTGCATCGGCACGATCCAAAGTTAAACGCTGTGAACTTGACTGCATGTTTTCAAATCCGTACGGAATTTTACTTTGTCCAATACGTACACGATATTCTTTTTTCTTATCAAAAGAAAGATCAAAATACAAGTCTCGAATCTGCACGAAATTTTGAATTCCCGTAACTGGCGAGCTTGCAAAATCCGGCTGGAAATAAAAATATACATTTGGATGAACCTGCCCTGAAAACACTAAACGTGCACGGCGAATAAAAAGTCCATTGTTTGATTTTGCGTCTGGAGCGGTTGAAGTTGTTCCCCAGGATTTATCACATTGATCACAAGAAACTTTGTCGTTTGTAGAAAAAAGACCATTATACCTAATTTGAGCATAACCTCTTAAAGAGATTCTGTCGTACCAGTGTTCCTCAACTCCTCCTCCTGATTTAGTCTCTGGAAGTTTTGCCTTGTTGATAGAATCTAAAATACGAATTACTTCATTTTTTACTTCTTGTTTATTTATTTCTTGAGCATTTGAAGCCCAAGTAATCAGCATTAAAACGGCTAATATTTTTCTTTTTATCATTACTTCTCTAATTCCCTTAATTTCAGGATGCAAAGATGACCCACCTATGTTAAGAAATCATTAACAAGATGTTACTATAATAAAAATTTAATGTTATCGACTAAATCTGTATGTTGATTTATTGTTAAACACCTTATTTTAAAGCTTTCAGCAAAAACGAACTTACAATTTTTTAACGTCGGCTTTTTGTACTTTAAATGCTTTCTCGAGCGTAAAAGAAAATTCTGACCCAATTCCGAACTCACTTTCTACGTATACTTTCTCTTTATGCGCTTCAATAATATGCTTTACTATCGCCAAACCTAAACCAGAACCGCCTTCAGATCGGGTTCCGCTTTTGTCAACTCGGTAAAAACGTTCAAAAAGTCTAGGAATGTTTTGTTTTTCAACTCCTTCTCCATTATCACTTATACGAATTAAGACTTTTTTCTTGGTTAGGTTTACAACCCCAACTTCTGTCAAACCGCCTTCTTTCCCGTATTTAATAGAATTCACAATTAGGTTTTCTAAAACCTGCTGAATTCTGTCCTGATCTCCGCGAATAATAACAGACTGAACATTTTTGCTTTCAAAAGCCAGTTTAATTTTCTTTTTGTCGGCTTTCATTTCCAATAAATCAAAAACATTCTGAATCAGTTCAACGATATCAAAGTCAGTCATATTTAAATCTAAATCACCAGATTCTAATTTGGTAATCATATCTAAATCTTCGACGATATATATAAGACGTTCCACTCCTTTTTCGGCACGTTTTAAATATTTTTTTCGAATGTGTTTATCGTCCATTGCACCGTCAAGTAAAGTCGAAACATAACCCTGAACAGTAAACAAAGGTGTTTTTAATTCGTGCGAAACGTTACCAAGAAATTCCCTGCGGTATTGTTCACGAATTTCGAGCATTTCGATTTCCAGCTTTTTATCGGTCGCAAACTTTTTTACTTCCCGCGAAAGCGTTTCCATATCGGTCGTTATTGGCTGATTGATTAGAGTTGTGGATTCTAATAACGAAACCTCATCGTATATTTTCTTTACTCTTCGATAAATAAAACGTTCTACACGATATTGTAAAACCAAAAAGGAGAATATATAAATTGATATAATAAAAACGATTCCAAATGCAATTTGATGTCTTAATTGATTTTTATAAAATAACGACATCAGAATCAGTACAAATCCTGTCGAGAAAAGACTGATATACAATGCCGATTTTATAGCAAATTTGTATGTTTTTTTAAAATTAATTTTCATTGATATTTTTAACCATTAAGAGATTAAGAGAAATTAAGCGTAATTCAAAAACCATATAAAAAACTGAAGTCCAAGTAAACTTCGGTTCCTTATATGGTTTAAATGTATGAATATTTTTAAGACAATTTGAATGGATTTAAATCTTAACTAAAATTCCAAAGTGTCTTAGTTACTTAGTATCTTAAAAATTTAAACTTCAAATTTATAACCAACACCTTTTATGGTTTTAAAAAGGTCTTCTCCTATTTTTTCGCGCAGTTTTCTAATGTGAACATCAATAGTTCTTCCTCCTACTACTACTTCATTCCCCCAAACTTTATCAAGGATTTCATCTCTTTTGAAAACTTTTCCCGGTTTTGAAGCTAATAAATAAAATAATTCGAATTCTTTTCTTGGTAAAGCAATTTCGACATTGCCTTTTATGATTTTGTATTCTTCGCGGTTAATCTCGATTCCGCCAACATTTATAGTATCTGTAACGACTTCTTGTTCTTTTAACCTTCTTAACAAAGCCTTTACTTTAGACACTAATAATTTTGGTTTAATTGGCTTTGTAATATAGTCATCAGCACCTGCGTCAAAACCAGCTACTTGCGAATAGTCTTCGCTCCTTGCGGTAAGGAATGTTATGATAACATTATTTAACTCAGGAATTTTTCTGATGTGCTCACAAGCTTCCATCCCATCCATTTCTGCCATCATCACGTCCATGATAATTAATTCCGGCAATTCTTTCTGAGCCTTTGCTATAGCATCTTTTCCATTAGAAGCTGTAACAATCTGGTAGCCTTCCTGAGCAAGGTTATAGCCAACGATTTCTAAGATATCCGGTTCGTCGTCAACTAATAAAATCTTAGTTTGTGTTTTTTTCATAAATAGCAAAAATTGAGATTTTTACATCAAATATTCTTAATTATTTATCCGATGTTTTTTATTTCACAGGGTAAATATACTAACAAATGAACAGTTAAAAATTGGTGTTAACCGTAATTTAATCTGGTAACAATTTCATAATCTTAACAACACAAAAACATAACAAGACCGTAACATGAACTTTACAGGGCGGTTCTTTCTTTGCACAAAAATAAATTAAACACAACACACTAATGAAATTCAATTTAAGATTTCTATTTATTGCATTATTTATCTGTACGATTTCGATCGCGCAAAACAAAGGTACGATTTCTGGAGTTCTGACTGACAAAGAAACGAACAATGCAGCGTTACCTTTTGCTAATGTTTTAATTAAAGGTACAAATATTAGCGTAAACACCGACATTGACGGAAAATATTCGTTGAATGTAAATCCTGGAAACTATACTATTGTTTTTAGTTTTGTAGGATATGAAACTAAAGAAGCTCCAGTTACTGTAAAAGCAGACGAAACTGTAGTTATAAATCAAATACTTTCTTCTGGAAGTTATACTCTTAAAGATGTTGTTGTAAAATCTACAGCAAACAGAGAAAAAGAAACTGCTCTTTTATTAGACCAAAAAAATGCTGTTGTAATCAAACAAAGTATTGGTGCACAGGAAATGTCCAGAAAAGGTGTTAGCGATGTTGAGGAAGGTTTAACTAAAATTACTGGTATTACTAAAGTTGGATCAAGAGGTTTATTTGTTCGTGGTCTTGAAGACAGATATAATAACTTACTAATTAATGATCTTTCTGCTCCAACAAATAACCCATTCTCTAAAATTGTTCCGTTAGATTTATTTCCAACGAATATTGTTGGAGTAATTGATGTTTACAAAACTTTTAATCCAAATATCTACGGAGATTTCGCCGGAGGAACTTTCAACATTCAAACTTCAAAAGTTACTAAAAGTGTTACTAAAGTAAATATTGGTGTTGGCTACACAACTGGTAACAGCTTTAAAGATTTTCTTCTTTCTGGTGATGCTGATTCTGCTGCAGGTTTTTTTGGATTTAACGGAAAAGACAGAGAGCTTCCAAGCTTTTTAGGATCGACTGCTACAAGACAGACTTTTACAACTGAACAGTCATTAAATTCTGTAAGCGGCGATAAAGGTTTTAACGTAAGCAAAAGCAAAAGTCCTTTAAACTCAAGTTTCAACTTTCTTCATGCAGACAAATTTGATTTAAGCAACGACCGTTCAATTTCTTATATATTCTCTCTTAACTACGATAATAATTTTGCAGTAAGAGAAGGTGTTGACAGAACATTAGAAACTGCAGGTCATTTATACTACAATAACTTTGTAACAACTGAATACCGTTTTAAAACTACTTCTTCGGCATTAATTGGAGTAAATTATAATACACAAAGACTTAAACTTGCTTTCAATTCTCTATATATCAAAACGACTTTAAACTCTATTAAAGATCAGTTGGGAGAATTAAACCAAAATGGTGTTAACAATACCCTTATCCGTACAAATCAATTAGATAAAAGTAATTATCTAAACAACCAATTGTTAGGAGAATATAATTTGACTGAAGATAAAAACCAAACAATTAAAGCTGGTGTTTCGTATGCAATTACAAAATACGAACAGCCTGATAGAAAATTCTACAGCGGAACTAAAGAAGGAAATGATCAAATCAATACTTCTTACGGTGGAAACAACTTTTTGCGCCAGTATTTAACTGTAGATGGTGATTCTTATTTTTCAGCTTTGGCAGAGTACAACCTGAAGTTTGGAAGTGATAAACAAAACAAATTGACCCTTGGTTATAACGGAAACAATTCTAAAATGGAATCTTCTTACCGTTTTGTTTCAAGTATTGGTGGTACATTTACTTCAGACATGAATAATATTGATGCCAGAATTATCAGCGATATTAATAGCGGAAATGTAATTTTCAACGAAAGTTCAAACACAACTTACAAAGTTAAACTGAACGAAATTGCAAATGCTGGTTATGCAAACTTATTATGGAAATTTGGAGAAAGCCTTGAAGTAAACGCTGGTGTTAGACTTGAAAGCACTCTTAAAGAAACTTTCTACAGAACTTTAGGTTCATTTGATGATCCATACAAATTAAAGAAATACAACAACAACTATGTTTTACCATCGTTGAACGTGAAATATCTTTTAAACGATACTTCAAACATTCGTTTTGCAGCAAGTAAAACTTACACAAGACCTGTTGTGATGGAATCGTTCCCAATTTCATACATCAATGCAGATAATACTTCAACACAAGGTAATGCATTATTGAAAAACAGCGATAACTATAATGTTGATTTGAAATACGAATTGTTCCCAACTGCAAAAGAAATGCTGACTTTTGGTGTATTTGGAAAACATATTGATAATCCAATCGAAAGAACTTTTATTTCTAATGCAACTTCTGGAACAGTTACTACTTTCCTAAATTCTGACAGTGCTAATTTATATGGTGCCGAAGTTGAGTTCCTTTTAGGATTAAACAGAATCAGTGAAAGCTTAGAGCATTTCTCTTTCGGATTGAATGCTTCTTTAATGTCAACAAAAGTTACAGTTGCTCCAACTTATGAATCTCAGGATGAGGATGGAAACATCACTGTTAAAAACTCAATCGAAACACACCATACAAGATCATTGCAAGGTGCATCAGACTGGTTAGTAAATTCAGATTTAAAATATGAATTCAATTTAGGAAAAGACTGGACAAATACACTTTCATTAGTTTATGGTGTTTTTGGAAAAAGAATCTTTGCCGTTGGAACAAACGGACAAGACAATACTTATGAACTTCCGGTTAACCAATTAGACTTAGTTTGGGGAAGCAAAATCTCAGAACATTTTGATATAAAATTTACTGCAGATAACATCCTGAATCCAGAAAGAAGATTAGAATTTGGAAATGATGGAACAAACAAAATAACAGAAAGCTCTTTATTGGCAAACAGTTATAAAAAAGGTGTTGGTTTCTCTGTAAAATTAGGCTATACATTTTAATATCAAATACATATAAAAATAAAGGCTCCAGATATCTGGAGCTTTTTTTATACCATAAAACCAAAACCAGCTTAACATTCTCTTCACATTTTAATTGAGTTTTGGTAACTGTAATGTAATATTGAGATAACACCTTAAAAAGATTAACCGCCTAATTTTGGCACTATAAAAACGAAATAATACAACACACAAATTATGAAAACTAAATTTTTTGCTTTAGCCCTTGCTACAAGTTTATTTTTAAATTCTTGCTCAAGTAGTGACGATCCAACTCCTGTTACTCCTCCTGCAACTGGAGAAATTACAGGGCCTATATCTGCTAACAAAACTTTTGCTTACGGAAACTACACTTTAAAAGGAATTGTAAAAATTAATTCAGGTGTAACTGTAACTTTTGATGCAGGATCTACAATTACTATAGACAAAGCTACTGGAGATAATGCTTTAGTTGTTTTAAACGGTGGAAAATTAATCATCAACGGAACTGCTGACAAACCAGTTGTATTTACAGAAAAATCTAAACTTCCAGGTTCTTGGGGAGGAATCATCATGTATGGTGACGCTCCTGCAAAAGTTGCTGGCGGAGGAACTTCTTCAACTTCAGAAGACGGAAACAATATTTCTTATGGTGGAACTAATGCAACTCACAATGGTGGTTCATTAAACTATGTAAGAGTTGAGTACGCTGGTTCTAAATTAGCTGACGGAACAAAAGAAAATAATGCTTTCACATTCTACTCTGTAGGATCAGGAACAACTTTAGATCATTTAGTAGCTTACAAAGGTGCTGATGACGGATTTGAATTCTTCGGAGGAACTGTAAGTATGACAAACGCTATCTCTTACGGTAACTATGATGACTCATTTGACTGGCAAGATGGATGGCAAGGTACTGCAAATACAAACTGGTACGCTTACCAAACAGTAAAAGGAAACTACGGAATGGAAATCGAAGCATCTGCAAATGATAATGCTTTTGGACCAAAAATTTCTAACATTACTTTAAAAAGAGCAGCTGGTAACGTTCCTGAAGTAGGAGATAACCAAGTTGATGCTTTCCAATTCAAAAGAGAAGGTAACGGAGAATACAGCAACATCGTTATTGATGGTTACGGTAACTTCACAACTGGAACTACAACTTACAATGGTAGCGCAGTTAGTATCTTAGATGCTGCAACAAATACACACCAAGTTAATACTAGTAAAATTAAACTTTTAAATGTTAAAATTACTAATACTACAAACGTAATTCCTGTTGCTGGAGCTAACACATTTACTGTTACTTTCCCAGCTGGAACTTTCGTAACTAGTACTACAGCTACTGGTGCTTCATTAACAACAGGAACTTGGGCTACAGTTGATGGTACAAACTTAATCAAATAAGACATACTACATAAAATTGTTAAAAACATCCTAAATTATTAGGATGTTTTTTTTTGGCGTAGTTTTTGTAATTTTTTTTGTATATTTACTTACACAAACAAATGCTATGGCAAAAAACTACTTTTATATTACATTCTTATTGGCTTTTTTCTTTACTGTAAGTGTCTCGGCACAAGACAGTAAGCAATTACCAAAAACTCAAGACGCTACAGGTATTGAGGGACTAAGCTTGTACCCTAACCCAGTTACCAGCGGAAGAGTATATATCTCTTCTAAAAATGATCTGGAAAAAGAAATAATCGTTTTTGATATATTAGGAAAAAAAGTACTGCAAACGCATTTAGCTTCAAAGGAACTTAGCGTTGCAGATTTAGTTCCGGGCGTTTATATCATAAAAATAAGCGAACAAAACGTCTCCTCAACCCGAAAACTTATTATTCGATAAATATTAAAAAAGCTCCTTCTTGGGAGCTTTTTTATAGTTTGCAGTATTCAGTTTTTTAGTATTCAGTTTCTGTAAAAGCTTATAAACGTGAAATTAGGCTGAACACCAAAAAACTGAACACTGAACACTAAAAAATAAATATCTTTGCACAAAAAAAGTTTTGATTACAGCCAGCGATATATTTACGATTTCAAGCCATAAACAATTTGAAAAAACAGCATTAAAAGTGTTCCGATTTCAATATGCGAATAATACCGTATATCGCGATTTCTGTGATTTTTTAAAGACAGATGTTCAGCAGGTAAAATCATTACAGCAAATTCCTTTTTTACCCATTCAGTTTTTCAAAAGCCACGATGTTGTGTCTAATGAAAATCCTGCTCAGGTAACTTTTACAAGCAGTGGTACAACCGGAATGATAACCAGCCGGCATTTAGTAACCGATGTCTCCCTATATGAGGAAAGTTACCGCAGCGGTTTTTCTCAGTTTTACGGCAATATAGAAGATTATGTTGTTTTAGCTCTTTTGCCGTCATATTTAGAGCGAGATGGATCTTCGCTTATTTATATGGTCGAAGATTTAATAAAACTGTCTAATCAGCCTGAAAGCGGCTTTTATTTACACAATCACGACGACTTAATTAAAAAACTGACAGAATTAGACGAAGCGGGTCAAAATGTGATTTTAATTGGTGTTACTTATGCCTTATTAGATTTGATTGAAAAACACCAATTCAGCCTTCAAAACACCATCATTATGGAAACCGGAGGAATGAAAGGAAAACGTAAAGAAATGATTCGTGAAGAGCTTCACGAAATACTTTGCAAAGGTTTTGGCGTTTCTTCCATTCATTCAGAATACGGAATGACAGAACTTTTAGCACAAGCTTATTCTTTGGGCGAAGGTGTTTTTGAATGTCCGTCATGGATGCATATTTTAGTTCGTGATCCCGAAGATGCTCTCACTTACGTAAACGATGGAAAAACGGGCGGAATAAACGTAATTGACTTAGCCAATATCAATTCATGTTCTTTTATCGCCACGCAGGATTTAGGCAAAAAAAATCCCAACAACTCTTTTGAGGTATTGGGACGTTTTGATAATTCTGATATTCGCGGCTGCAACTTAATGGTTCTTTAATGTTTAATCGTTTATTTGTTAGAATCGTTTAATCGGTTTATATTCGATTAAATAATTGGTCTGTTAAACAAATTTCTTTACTAACATCATATCCCTAGGAATATTTCATTGGTAGAAAAAAAAATATTATTATTCGCATTGTGTCCTGTAGGCACACCTCTTTTTACACAACAATTCTTTTATATTATCCAAACGTTCCATTAGAACGTATAACCACAATTCAAATTTAATTCTACCAACGAAACATTCCTACGGAATGATTTTTTGAAATGAAAAATCCCAATAACTCTTTCGAACTATTGGGATCTATAAAATTATACTTTAACCTAAGAAATCGATTAAACAATTAACCGATTAAACAGCTAAACCTTTTAAACTACTCTAATTACAAAATAGTTTTTCTTTCCGCTTTGTAACAATACAAACTGATTGTTGATCAAATCTTTTGCTGTCAATACAAAATCTTCTTTAATTTTTTCTCTGTTTACAGAAATAGAATTAGCTGTTAAAGCTCTTCTTGCTTCTCCGTTTGATTTAAAGAAACCTGTTTTTTCATTTAAAACCGTGACAATATCCAATCCGTTTTCTAAATCAGCTTTTGTAATTTCAGCTTGCGGAACTCCATCAAAAACTTCTAAGAAAGTCGCTTCATCTAATTGTTTTAAATCTTCGGCAGTAGAATTTCCAAATAAAATATTCGAAGCCTGAATTGCTTTTTCTAACTCTTCTTTACTGTGAACGAAAATCGTGATTTCTTCTGCCAGTTTCTTTTGCAAAATTCTTAAATGCGGCGCTGCCTGATGTTCTGCAATTAAAGCATCAATAGTTTCTTTATCTAAGAAAGTAAAGATTTTGATATATTTCTCAGCATCAGCATCCGTTGCATTTACCCAAAACTGGTAAAATTTGTAAACAGAAGTTTTATCCGCATCCAGCCAAACATTTCCTCCTTCGGATTTACCAAATTTAGATCCGTCAGCTTTTGTGATTAATGGCGTTGTCAATGCAAAAGCTTTTGCACTTTCTCCACCCATTCTGCGTACTAATTCTGTACCTGTAGTAATATTTCCCCATTGGTCAGAACCTCCCATTTGCAAAAGGCAGTTATTGTTTTTATATAAATGATAAAAATCGTATCCCTGAATTAATTGATATGTGAATTCTGTGAAAGACATTCCTTCACCTTCGCCATTAATTCTCTTTTTAACAGAATCCTTCGCCATCATATAGTTTACCGTAATACGTTTTCCAACTTCACGGGCAAAATCAATAAACGAGAATTCTTTCATCCAGTCATAGTTGTTTACCATAATTGGAGCGTTTGCTTCTTTTGAATTAAAGTCTAAGAAACGAGACAGGACACTTTTGATTCCGGCAACGTTTTTAGCCAAAGTTTCTTCGTTCAACAAATTTCTTTCGTCAGATTTTCCGGAAGGATCACCAATCATTCCGGTCGCGCCGCCCACAAGAGCAATTGGCTGATGACCAAAATTCTTTAAATGAACCAATAAAATAATCTGAACCATACTGCCTATATGCAGCGAATCTGCCGTTGGATCAAAACCAATATATGCCGCCGTTACCTCTTTTAGCAATTGTTCTTCCGTTCCTGGCATGCTATCATGGTATAAACCGCGCCACTTTAATTCTTCAACTAGATTCTTCATTTTTAAAATATTTTGCGCAAATATAATCAATGGTAATGGCAATATCAAAAACTTATGCCACTAAGGCACAAAGGCGCAAATATTATTAAAAAACAAAAAAACTTTGCGCCTTTGTGCCTTTGTGGCAAAAACCAAAAAACTTATCTTTACAAAATGGTATTAGTAACTGGCGGAACAGGTTTAGTGGGTTCACATTTATTGCTTCATTTAATTGAAAATGGAGAAAATGTTCGGGCTATTTACCGAAACGAAAGCAATATTCAAAAAACTAAATCGGTTTTTGAACTTTATAAAAAAACTGATTTATTTAAAAAAATAGAATGGCTTGAAGCCGATATTTTAGATGTGCCTTCTTTAGAAACTGCCTTTAATACTATTGACTATGTTTACCATTGTGCCGCACTAATTTCTTTTGATCCAAAAGATGAAGAAGGCCTTCGAAAAACTAATATAGAAGGAACTGCCAATATGGTCAATTTTTCTCTTGCCAGAGAAATTAAAAAATTCTGCTTTGTAAGTTCCATCGCTGCACTTGGAGATTTAGCTCCTCACGAAACTTGCATTACCGAAGAAACCGACTGGAATCCCGAAAAACCGCACAGCGATTACGCCATTTCTAAATATGGTGCCGAAATGGAAGTCTGGCGCGCACATCAGGAAGGTTTAGATGTAATTATTGTAAATCCGGGTGTAATTTTAGGTCCGATTCCAAAAACAAAAAGCAAACAGCAGGGAAGTGCAGAATTGTATATAAAAGTCGCAAACGGGCTTCCTTTTTACACACTCGGAAACACCGGTTTTATTTCTGTTGATGATGTTGTAAAAACAATGTATCAGTTAATGAAAAGCGATATTAAAAACGAACGGTTCACTTTAATTACTGACAATATTGTTTTTAAAGACATTCTGGATACAATTGCTGACGTTTTAAAAGTCAAAAAACCGCATCTTCATGCAAAACCTTTTTTAATGAATTTTCTTTGGATTGCCGACGGGATATTTTCGACTTTATTTTTTCAAAAAAGGCGTCTTACAAAAGCAACTGCAAAAGCTTCTTATTCTAAGAATCTCTATTCTAATGAAAAAATAAAAACCGCTCTTGGAACGGTTTTTTTAGATGTACATCAATACATAAAAGACATTTCGAAGTTATAAACCTATCTATTCTATCTTATTGGTTTTCTCATCTGCTGTCTTATTGAATCGATATTTATTTGTTTTGAAGTTTTTTTGATCGAATCCTTTGGAGTTTCTTTTAGTTTTTTATTTTTTGCTGCTTTCGCTGCTTTTTTATTTTCAATAGTAACAATTGAATCCGCTGCTCTTTCAGCTTTTTTCAATCGCTTGCCTACTTCATCAAACATATCTTTGTAATTCTCATAATCTGAGGCATAATAAATGTTATTTTGAGCAAACTGAAGACTGTCAACTTTATATTTTTTAAAAATAAATTTCGTTGGACTCGTTTCTGTAGAATCTAACAACTCCTGATGCTGGTATTTCATTGCTTCCAAAAGAGACAAATCATACATAATATCGATCATTTTATCCTTCTCAATAAGTTTTGCAGGCTGTTTTACAACCTCTTTTTTACAACTTACAGAAAGAAACAAAACCAATAGTATTACTAAACAATTCTTCATTTCAGCTTTTTATCTATCAAACAATAATCGTTTTCCGGCACGGACATCTTTTATTTTGAAATTATTATAAACCAGTTCTCCGTTTACAAAAGTATGTGTAATTCTAGATTTAAAAGCCATATTTTCAAATGGAGACCAGCCGCATTTGTATAAAATATTATCTGAATTTACACTCCACGGCAGACTTGGGTTTACAATTACTAAATCGGCAAAATAACCTTCTTTAATAAAACCTCGTTTTTCTATTTTGAAAATCTTAGCAGGATTGTGGCACATTTTCTCCACGATTTTCTCTACACTGATTTTCCCTTGGTGATGCGCTTCGAACATTGCCACAACGGCGTGCTGCACAAGCGGACCTCCAGAAGGTGCTTTTAAGTACGATTGTAATTTTTCTTCTTTGGTATGCGGCGCGTGATCTGTTGCAATAACATCAATTCGGCCGTCATTCAAAGCTTTCCAAAGTTCGGCCCTGTCGTGTTCTGTTTTTACAGCAGGATTCCATTTAATGAAATTTCCTTTTGTTTTGTAATCTTCATCGGTAAACCAAAGGTGGTGCACGCAAACCTCAGCGGTGATTTTTTTATCTTCTAACGGAATTTTATTAGTAAACAATTCCATTTCTTTTGCTGTAGAAAGATGAAAAATATGCAGACGCGCTCCTGTTTTCTTTGCCAAAGCCACCGCTTTTGAAGACGAAAGATAACAAGCCTCAGCACTTCTAATTAAATTGTGCGCCGTTACCGGAACATCTTCACCATATTTTTCTTTAAATTCTGCTAAATTGTTCTGAATTGTAGTTTCATCTTCACAATGTACTGCAATTAACATTGGGGTACTTGAGAAAATTTTTTCCAGAGTCTCTTCCTTGTCAACCAGCATATTTCCTGTTGAAGAACCTAAGAAAATTTTGATTCCCGCAACATTTTTTGGATTTGTTTTTAAAACCTCTTCCAGATTATCATTCGTTGCTCCCATCATAAACGAATAATTCGCAAATGATTTCTCAGCAGCAATTTGGTATTTATCTTCTAAAATTTCCTGAGTAACCGCATTTGGAACTGTGTTGGGCTGTTCGATAAAAGAAGTAATTCCTCCGGCAACTGCAGCTCTCGATTCTGATTCGATATCTCCTTTATGCGTTAATCCCGGCTCTCTAAAATGCACCTGATCATCGATTGCACCCGGTATTAAATAATTTCCTTCGGCATCAATAACAATACAGTCAGATGTTTTTAGGCTGATACTGTCTGCAACCTCAACGATTAAATCATTTTCAATCAAAACATCTCCGTCAAAAATAGATCCTTCGTTTACAATTTTGGCATTTTTTATTAAAATCCTGTTCATGTTCTATCTTTATAATGTATTGACTAATTTTTTTAATCGAAGAGAAATTACACCTAGAATTGCTTCTTTAATAATCGCATTACTCATTTTTGAAACCCCTTTTGTTCTGTCTGTAAAAATAATTGGCACTTCTTTTATTTCAAATTTAGCACAATAAGTTCTGTACTTCATTTCGATTTGAAACGCATATCCAACAAACTTTATTTTATTAAGATTGATTTTCTCTAAAACTTCTCTTTTATAACAAACAAAACCGGCAGTTGCATCGTGAATTTTCATTCCGGTAATAAATTTTACATAAACAGATGCAAAATACGACATTAAAACACGGCTTAAAGGCCAGTTTACTACATTTACACCCGTAACATAACGTGAACCGATGGCTAAATCGGCGCCTCCAAAGTGGCAGGCATCATACAACTTTTCAAGATCATTTGGGTTGTGCGAAAAGTCGGCATCCATTTCAAAAATAAAATCATATTTATGTTCTAATGACCATTTAAAACCATGAACATAAGCGGTTCCTAAACCGGATTTTTTAGTTCTTTTTTCAAGAAATAATCTTCCCGGATATTCTTCCTGTAATGCAATAACTTTATCGGCGGTATGGTCCGGCGAATTATCATCGATTATTAGCAGATGAAAAGATTTATGCTGTGAAAGTACAGCTCTCACTATACTTTCTATATTTTCAATTTCGTTATAAGTAGGAATTATGACAATACTATCATTCATTTTTTTCTCGGTAATTTCACCGCAAAAGTAAACTTTTTATAGCATTTGGTTCATAATAAATACATAATAAAACTATTGATACAAAAAATTACTAATTTTGTGGCGCTATGATTGAACACCTTCATCCACGAATTATTGAAAACAAAGATTGGGCAACCGCTTTATTTGTCCTGACCTTTGCTGTTGTTGCCATGACAAAATCTGCTTATGAAACTCGTTTTTCAGAATTCAGCAAGCTTATTTTTTCAGATAAATACGCAAAAATTTATCGTGATAACAGCCACATGAAAAGCAGCTTTACGGTTGGTTTATTTTTTGTACAGGTTATTTCGTTTGCCTTTTTTATTCTTCTTACATTAAACATGTATGATAAAGCATCAAAAACTGATTATGTTTTATTCATTCAAATCGCAACTTTTCTGCTTTATTTTATCCTGGCAAAATATTTAGTTGAAAAAATTGTTGCTGCGGCATTCAACATTGACGACTTTGTAGAACTTTTTAATTTGCAAAAAGTTACTTACAGAACTTATATTGGTGTTTTAATCCTTCCAATCAATGCTATTTTGTTTTATTATGATAATATTTCAACGATTGTACCGCTGACAACAATAGGCATTTCGCTGTGTATCAGCTTATATTCTTATTTTATTTCAATTAAAACATATCAAAACGTAATAATCGGTAAGTTATTTTATTTTATTTTATATCTTTGCGCTCTTGAAATAGCGCCTTATTATTTTCTTTATTATTGGATAACAAAAGGGAGTGCTTAGAAAATGTTTATAATATGAAAGTGAAAACAATTTTGGTGTCACAGCCTGAACCTAAAGTGGAGAATTCTCCTTACTTTGAGCTCCAACAAAAACACAAAATAAAAATTGATTTCAGACCATTTATTCATGTGGAAGGGGTTAGCGCAAAAGAGATTCGATTACAAAAAATCGATCTTAATCATTACACTGCGATCATTTTAACAAGTCGAAATGCTGTAGATCATTTTTTTAGAGTGGCTGATGAAATGCGTTACAAAGTTCCTGAAGGATTGAAATATTTTTGTCAATCTGAAGCAGTAGCGTTTTATCTTCAAAAGTATGTTGTTTACAGAAAACGTAAAATTTACGTTGGAGCAAAAGATTTTGCAGATTTATCTCCTCTTATCAAAAAGTACAAAGACGAGAAGTTTTTGCTTCCTGCATCTGACCAGTTAAATGCAGATGCCCCTATAACATTAAACAGCCTGAAAGTAGATTGGGCTCAAGCTATTTTTTACAGAACAGTAATGAGTGACTTGTCTGATCTTGCTGATGTTTATTATGATGTTTTAGCATTTTTTAGTCCAACAGGAATTAAATCTTTATTTAAAAACTTCCCGGACTTTCAACAAAACAACACCAGAATCGCTGTATTTGGAAGCACAACTCAAAAAGAAGCTTTAGATCATGGTTTAAGAATTGATATTCTTGCTCCAACTCCTGAAACGCCTTCTATGACAATGGCTTTAGAAAAATATATTGCAGAAGCAAACAAAGGAAAATAAACCTTTTAGAAATATTAAAAGTTTTAAAATTCCAAATTCCAATTTTATGTTGGGATTTGGAATTTTTGTTTTATTCCGTATTCAACTTCTTTTTCTCTTTGGCAAAGTTTGAAACATTGGCAAAGATTACAACAATGCATCCACCCGTTTCCCGTGGTTGAAACCACGGGCTATATTTGAAATTTGGAATTTCAAAATTGAAATTTCATTATTTAAAGCCTTTTGACTACATTTGATTTCTATTCTAAACCCAAATTACAATAAATAGTTTCAAATTATAAGTTATGAAAATCAACTCCCTTTTAATCGAAATTGACGGTATCGACAAAGAAATCCTTCGATACCTTATGGACGATGCCCGAAAACCTATTTTACAAATCGCTAATAAAATAGGCATTTCGGGAGCTGCAATTCATCAGCGGTTAAAAAAACTAGAGCAGTCTGGTGTTATTTCTGGTTCGAAGTTTACGGTAAACCCAAAAGTTTTGGGATATAACACTATGGCGTTTGTGGGAGTTTATCTTGATAAAGCTTCCCGAAATTCTGAAGCCGTAAAAGATTTAAAAAAAATACCCGAAGTTTTGGAGTGTCATTATACAACTGGAAACTGGTCGGTTTTAATTAAAATTATCTGTCGTGACAACGAGCATTTAATGCAGCTTTTAAACACTAAAATTCAGGCTATTGAAGGTGTTTCAAGAACAGAAACGTTTATTTCACTAGATCAGCAGATTGACAGGCAGATTCAATTGTAAATTAGATAATGTGGCAATTTGATTTAAACTGGACTAAAGTCCAGGATCGAGCCAAGGTTCTTTAGTCGTTCCGAAGGAACATATTATAGTGTAGGGCTGGACTTCAGTCCAGTTTAATTTATACAGACATGCAAAAACAAAACCCGACAGGTTTTTTAAAACCTGCCGGGTTTGCTATAAATTATCTAATTGACCAATTTTCTAATTATCACATTAATTCCTTCTGCTTCCAGAATAAATTGAGATATAGTACAACAACGTTGCAATCGATCCAAGAGCGGCAACCACATATGTTCTTGCGGCCCACTTTAAGGCATCTTTTGCACCGGCCTGCTCTTCTTGTGTTAACATATGTTTGTTTTCAAGCCATGCTAAAGCCCTGTTACTCGCATCGTATTCTACCGGTAATGTAATAATCGAAAATAATGTTGTTACAGCAAAAATTATAATTCCAACTAATAACAACTGCGGAAAAGTTCTGATCATTAAAATTCCGGCCAATAAAATCCACTGCATATAGCTTGAAGCTATATTAACAATTGGCACTAATTTAGAACGCATCGTTAACCATTCGTAACCTATGGCATGCTGAACAGCATGTCCGCATTCGTGAGCCGCAACTGCTGCAGCTGCCGCATTTCGATGATTATAAACTGCTTCACTTAAGTTTACTGTTTTATCTGACGGATTATAATGATCTGTTAACTGACCCGGAGTCGAAATAACACGAACATCTCTAATTCCGTTATCAGCGAGCATTTTTTCAGCGATTTCTGCGCCGCTCATTCCGTTTCGTAACTGCAGTTTAGAATATAATTCGAATTTGCTTTTAAGTTTTGAACTTACCATCCAGCTAAACAGCATTATCGCTCCGGCAAGTATTAAATATCCACCTCCCATATTTTTATCTTTTTTGATTGAATTTAAATTTACAAAACAAACTGCAAATTACGAACCATTTTAACAAAATGTCATTTTGGCATTTTTTCAGACAAAAACACCATATTAAAACATAAAAGACTAAAGTGCGTCTCTACAATCCATCTCTATAACAATTGCTTATTTATTTCTTCAAACTTTTCAATCAGAGCATTTATTTTTGCCTGCTGTTTTTTGATTTGTTTTGGAAGAATAAGAAACCAGTTAAACGCCATCCATAATAATGTTAGGCCATAAGTCAGACTTGCTCCTAAAAAAGTCATTCTGCTGGCGTATTCGTACATATACAAACAGATCCCGAATGTAAGCGCAGCAAAATAAAATCGCATCATTGTTGTCTGTAGAAACTGTTGTTTCTTTTTAATCAAAATTAAATTTTGCAGGTATTCCTGATTGGTTTGTGTTGTTTCGATGTTTTTATAGGTACTCAATAATTTATTATAAACAAATAAATAAATCATCATTGCCAGAATCGTAACAATGATTCCTATTTTAGTCGAAATAAATTGCGGCTGATAATACACCCAGACAAAAACAATAAAGGCCGATGTTGCTAAAAGCAAAATATTGGTAATCCACAAACTTCTTAAACCCGCTCTTTTAAATTTATTTAAGCGCGCCAGCAAATCCTGCATATCGGGCTGACTTACGGATTGTTTTTTCCATAAATCTTTAAAATCTATATTATTATCGTTGTCCATTTTCTTTAAATTTTTGAGTCAGTTTTTCTTTAATCCTGTGAATTTTTACTCGCACATTGGCTTCAGAAAGTCCAATAATTTTAGCGATTTCCGCCTGCCTTACATCTTCTAATTCTAATGAGATAATGATACGTTCCGTTTCGGGCAGTTCAGCAATGCATTTATATAAAAACTGAATTTGAGGTTCTAATGAAGACTGTTTTTCTTCTGAAAGATGAATCGGAAGTTCTGATTTTGGAAAACGTTTTTGTTTTTCAATCTGTCGAAGGCAATTATTCGACGCAATTCTAAAAATCCAGGTTCCGATAGCAGATTCATTTCTAAAGGTTTCAAGTTTCTGCCAGACAATTATAAATGTTTCCTGAGCTAAATCCTGAGCGGCATCATAATCGTTTACAAATCCCATGCAAAGCCTGAAAATTCTATCCCAATATGTTTTGTAGATTTCTTCGAATTCCATTTTAAGATTTTAAAAAATTGTTTAATTGTGCCAAATACCATTCTGTATCATCGTACATTATGAAATGCAAACCTTTGTTCGCATATTGAAAATTAGCCGTTTTTAGGTTTTTATACTGCCCTTCGATTGCCGGTTTTAAATTTATAAAATAAGATTCTAATAAAATTAGCGACGGACATCTTATCGTGGAGATTTTATTTCTCAAATCGGTATTAAAAAAATCACAATACATTTGAGCAAAAGTTTCTCTATCTGATTTTACACTCCAACCGATAACCATTTCCAGTTTTGAAGTATCCTGCAAAAGTCTTGGCATGGCTTGTTTCTGCATATCATAAAACTGAGTTTCGGTCATTACTGTCATTTGATTTACTGTTGATGAACAATCATTATTTTCTTTTGATTTAAAAGAAGGATCGGTTAAAGCTGCTAAACAAGGCAAAGCATCAACAACGACAATCTTACCAATTAATTCCGGATAATCTGCAGCTATCGCAAGCGTTAATCCTCCGCCCATACTGTGACCAATTATGATTGGCTTTTCAATTTTATTGTCTTTGATGTAATTAGCGATTCCTGTTTTCCAATTTCCGAATGAAGGATTTAGCTGTGGTTTTGCTCCGGCAAACCCAGCCATTGTAAGTGTATAACAGGTAAAATCTTTTTCGAAAGCGGTTTTGGTTTCATTCCAAACTTCGCCGGAAGAAGCAAATCCGGGAATGAAAATTATAGATTGTTTTCCTTTTCCGGTTTTAAGAACTTCAAAAGGATATGATTTTGTTTGTGCAAAAACATTTAGACATAATGCAGAGAATAAGAATGCGATAATTAAGATGATATACTTTTTCATTTTTAATAGTTTTAAGTTGTTAAATAATCGGATCCGTGCTTTGGATACGAGAACTATTAAAATGTTACAACGGTTTCAAAAAATTTAATTATTAAATTATAGATACTAGGGTTTGTAGGGTTTGTAACGCAAAGTTTGGAAGTTTTTTTGTTTGTAATTCCGATTTTATCGGTAAAGAGCGCAAAGTTTTTCCACAATCTTGTCATCCTGAGGAACGAAGGATCACATAAGTAACTCTACAAAGATTGACGATTTTGATTGCGGAATTTCTAGTGCGATCCTTCGTTCCTCAGGATGACAAATTGTACGCATTGTCAGTCTGAGCGAAGTCGAAGACCACGCAAGAAGCTCCGCAATCAAAATCGTCAATCTTTGTAGAGTTACTTATGTGATCCTTCGTTCCTCAGACTGACAAAACAAGACGCAAAAAAATCCCAAACTCCAATCGTAAAATTGGAATTTGGGATTTTAAATATTGAAATTTTAAAATTAACCTACAAGGTTGATGATCTTTCCAGGAACAATAATCACTTTATTCGGAGTTTTTCCGTCTAATTGTCTTTGCGTTCTTTCGTCTTTCATTACAATTTCTTCGATTTGCTCTTTGGTTAAATCCAAAGGCAATTCGATTGTGAAACGCATTTTTCCGTTGAAAGAAACTGGATATTCTTTATTCGTTTCAACTAAATGTTTCTCATCAAAAGCTGGGAAAGCAACTTCAGAAATTGAAGTTGTATGTCCTAATTGTGACCATAATTCTTCTGCGATATGCGGAGCATAAGGCGAAACCAAAATAGCTAACGGTTCTAAAATCGCTCTTGAATGACAGTTTTGAGAAGACAATTCATTTACACAAATCATAAATTGAGAAACTGAAGTATTAAAAGAGAAATTCTCAATATCATCAGCTACTTTTTTGATTGTTTTGTGCAATGATTTTAAGTTGTCTTTTGTTGGTTCGTCGTTGTTTACGATCAAGCCATTATCATCAAAATACAATCTCCATAATTTTTTCAAGAAACCAAAAACTCCGGTAATTCCTCCAGTGCTCCAAGGCTTTGTTTGCTCTAATGGCCCTAAGAACATTTCATATAAACGCAAAGTATCTGCTCCATATTCATTACAAATATCATCTGGATTAACTACATTGTACCAACGCTTAGACATTTTCTCCACTTCGCGACCAACAATGAATTTTCCGTTTTCTATTATAAACTCACCATTTTCAAATTGAGGTTGCCATCTTTTTAATCTTTCAACATCGATTTCATCTGCTGCATTTACCATATTAACATCAATATGTAAAGCCTCAGTTTCGTAATCATTCTTAAGATTTTTAGACACATATTTATTTGTGCCTGAAACTCTATAAACTAAAGCACTAGTCCCCAAAATCATTCCCTGATTAATCAGTTTTTTAAATGGCTCTTCAGTTGGAGCAAAACCTTTGTCTTTTAAAAATTTATTCCAGAAACGAGAATACAATAAATGTCCGGTTGCATGCTCGCTTCCTCCAATATATAAATCTACATTTTCCCAGTAAGCTAAAGCCTCTTTGCTTGCAAATTCATTTTCGTTGTGCGCATCCATATAACGCATCCAATACCATGAACTTCCTGCCCAACCTGGCATTGTATTTAACTCTAAAGGAAAAATAGTTACATTGTCAACTAAATCTGTATTGACAACTTTGTTTTGTTTTGTATCCCAAGCCCAAACTGCTGCATTTCCTAATGGAGGCAAACCGTCTTCGGTTGGCAAGTATTTTTCTACTTCAGGCAAAATAATTGGCAAATGCTGTTTGTCAATCATTTTTGGCAATCCATTTACATAATAAACCGGGAATGGTTCACCCCAATAACGCTGACGAGAAAAAACAGCATCACGCAAACGGTAATTTGTTTTTCCTTTTCCTTGTCCAATTTCTTCTAATTTTTCAATTGCTTTTTGAGTTCCTTTTTTATAATCTAATCCGTTTAAGAAATCAGAAGCTGTGATTTCAACGTTGTCTTTAGATCCGTAAGCTGCTTCAGAAATATCAACATTTGCGAAGATATTTTTGATTTCCTGCATTCCGTTTTGACCTTTAAAGAAATTTGCAAAAGCGTAATCTCTTTCGTCTCCGCAAGGAACCGCCATTACAGCGCCTGTTCCGTAACCTGCCAAAACATAATCACCAATCCAAACCGGAATAGCTTCTTTTGTAAATGGGTGCTCTGCATAAGCACCTGTAAATACACCAGAAATAGTTTTTACATCGGCCATACGCTCACGCTCAGAACGTTTTGCTGTTTTTTCGATATAGGCTTCAACTGCAGCTTTTTGTTCTGGAGTTGTAATTTTAGCAACCAAATCGTGTTCTGGTGCCAAAGTCATAAAAGTAACTCCAAAAATAGTATCAGGACGAGTGGTGAATACCGAAATAGTTTCTGGTTGTTGGTTGTTGGTTGTTGGAACTACATCGAAAGTCACCATCGCTCCCACAGATTTCCCGATCCAGTTTCTTTGAGATTCTTTTATAGACTCACTCCAGTCAATATCGTTTAAACCTTGAAGCAAACGTTCTGCATAAGCTGAAATTCGCATACTCCATTGTGTCATTTTTTTTCTTATAACAGGAAAACCTCCACGCTCCGAAACTCCGTTTACAATTTCGTCATTTGCCAAAACAGTTCCTAAGCCTGGACACCAGTTTACTTCTGTTTCTGCCAAATAGGTTAATCTATATTGCAAAAGGATTTTTTCTTGCTCATCTTTAGAAAATGCATTCCATTCGCTTGACGAAAAAACTGCAATATTATCATCAGAAACTGCATTTACATTTGCATTTCCTTCTTTTTCAAAAACAGCAACTAAAGTAGAAACATCTTCTGCTTTGTCTGTCGTTTTATTATACCACGAATTAAACAACTGGATAAAAATCCATTGCGTATGTTTATAGTAATCAGGATTTGAAGTACGCACTTCACGTGCCCAATCAAACGAGAATCCGATTTTGTCCAATTGTTTTCTGTAACCCGCAATTTGTTTTCCTTCTTTGTCAACTCCACCGTCAATATTTACGCGTGTTGTATCTTCCGGACGTTGTCCTGTCTGAATTGCATATTGTTCTGCCGGCAATCCGAAACTATCGTAACCCATTGGATGCAAAACATTGAAACCTTGATGTCTTTTGAAACGAGAATACACATCTGAAGCTATATAACCCAGCGGGTGCCCAACGTGCAGTCCTGCTCCAGACGGATAAGGAAACATGTCGAGAACATAATGTTTCGGCTTTTCAGAGTTATTTTTTGCTGCAAAAGTTTGATTTTCTGCCCAATATTTTTGCCATTTGGCGTCAATTTCGTTTGGATTGTACTTCATTTCTAAGTGACTAAGATTCTAAGTTACTAAGGTTCTAAGGCTTTTCACTAAATTAATTATTAGGCGCAAATTTACATTTATTGCGCATTGTACCAAAGCTATTTCATTGACAAACAAATAAAATAACAAAATACTTATTTAAGATTAAGTAAAAATACTTATGTTTGTATTTTGATTACGTAGACAAAGCATTTCCTTCATTCAATAATTAGTGTTTTGGAAGAATATTTTTACATGAAAAACAATTATTTTTACAAAGTCAATAATTAAAGTTCAGAATGAGTAACGTTAAAAAATATTCTATTGAAGTTCGGGTTTGGATTGAAGAAACTGAGGGCGCCTTTCTTGGTATTGGTAAAATCTGGCTTTTAGAAAATATTCGAAAAACAGGCTCAATTACAAATGCTGCGAAAGAAATGAAAATGGCGTATCGACAAGCCTGGCAATTAGTTGAAGAAATGAACCAGCGTGCAGAAAGTCCGCTTGTTGAAAAATTACTGGGCGGAAAAGGCGGCGGCGGAGCAAGATTGACAGAGGCCGGAGAAAGAGCGATAACTACTTTTTATGAACTCGAAAAACGTATTAAAGATTTTGCTGAAAAGGAAACTCAGAATTTGAAATTTTAAAAACTAATATTTAAACACATAGAAACATAGCTTTAGCAATCGTAAAAAGACGTTTCACTTAATTTAAATACACATAGCAAATCTATGTTTTAAAAACTTGTTTCTTTTTACAAACTTATATGAGGATAAAAAAACTATGTTTCTATGTGTTTAAAAAAATAACCAATCAAACCGACTTTTTTTTTAACTATCAGTATTCATTTTAAAACATACTGAATTTAACAGCCAAAAACATGAACCCAAAACTGTATTTATTCTTTGTTTTTATAAGCCTAAAAAGTTTTTCACAAACTGAAAATTCTATAGTAAAACAAGACAGTATTAAAAAAGAAGAATTGAACGAAGTTGTTATAACAGCATCCCGACGTTCAGAAAATTTACTGCGTTCACCCATAAGTATCGAGCAGTTAAAATCGGCGGAAGCCAAAAATATGGGATCGGCAAGTATTTATGAAGCGTTGGAAAATGTAAAAGGCGCTCAGATTATTACGCCAAGTTTAGGTTTTAAAGTTATAAATACAAGAGGTTTTGCCAATTCAACCAATGTTAGATTTGCACAATTAGTCGACGGAATTGACAATCAGGCTCCGCATTTAGGCGCGCCAATTGCAAATGCTTTGGGTGCAAATGATCTCGATATCGATAAAATTGAAATTATTCCCGGAACTGCCGCTGCTTTGTACGGAATGAACGCCATTAATGGTTTGGCGAATATTCAAACTAAAAATCCTTTTGAATATCAGGGAATTGCCATACAGCAATTAACCGGCGTAAATCATGTTGGAAATATTGACCGGTTTTCTCCAAAAATTTATTCACAGTTTAATTTGAGATTGGCGAAAGCTTTCAATGAAAAATTTGCTGTAAAAGTAAATGCATCAACTACGGGCGGAACGGATTGGGTCGCAGATGACAGAACCGATCTGGCTCCAAATGCCAATGCTTCAACCAATTTATTTGGTGCAGATAATCCGGCTTATGATGAAGTAAATGGTTATGGAAATGAATCGGCAAATAGAAAAACATTAAACCTCAACGGCAAAAATTATGTTGTTGCCAGAACGGGTTATCGCGAAACAGACATTACAGACTATGACATTAAAAATTACAAAGCCGATGTTGGATTTTATTTTCGCCCAAAACAAGGAAATGAACTTTCTGTAACATATAAAACTGCTTTAATCAATACGATTTATCAGCGTTCCAACCGTTTTAGGCTTGACGATTATACTTTAAATCAGTTTGCAGTAGATTATCACACTCCAATTTTTCAGGTAAAAGCGTACGCCACAACTGAAAATACCGGAAACTCATACAATTTGCGTTCACTTGCCGAAAACATGGACCGCGCTTATAAATCTGATGATAAATGGTTTGCAGATTACAGCACCGCTTATAAAAATGCGGTTACAAACGGTGTTTCAATTGCCGATGCACACAGAATTGCCAGAACACAATCTGATCAGGGTCGATTTGAACCCGGAACAGAGACTTACGAAAACAAGAAAAACGAATTAATCGATATTAATAACTGGGATATTGGCGCGGCTTTGCGCGTAAAATCGACTTTGGTTCATGGCGAAGGTTTGTTTAATTGGGACAAAGCTTTTACTTCATTCTTCGAAAAAATCGATGCAAAACTGTTAAGCGGTTTAGATTACAGAAATTACATTATAGTTCCAGACGGAAATTACTTTATCAATCCTGTTCATGCTGATGAAAATTTGACGTACCAAAAAACAGGAGGTTTTACACAATTGACAAAAGATTTATTTAATTCAAAACTACGTTTAGGCGCAACAATTAGAATTGACAAAGCTGATTATTTTGATGCTAAATTCACACCACAGTTTACAGCTGTTTATTCTCCAAAAGAAGCCCTTAATTTTAGAGCTTCATATCAAAACGGATATCGATTTCCGAGTATTTTTGAAGGATTTTCCAATGTCAATTCCGGCGGGGTAAAACGAGTTGGCGGATTGCGAATTATGTCTGATGGAGTTTTTGAGAATTCGTATACTAAAGCTTCTATCGATAAATTTCAGGCGCAGGTTAATACAGATGTAAATACAAATGGTTTGACTCAGGCACAGGCCATTGAAAAGAATAAAAATACCATTCAAAAAAATCCTTATACATATTTACAGCCTGAATTTGTAAAGTCGTTTGAGTTTGGTTTTAGGGGAATTACATTAAACAAAAACCTTTATATCGATGCTGATTTTTATTATAACTCTTATAAAAATTTCATCGCTCAGGTTGAGGCGAGTATTCCAAATACTACAGATCCAAATCAAATTCCAACTGCATTATATTCCAGAAACACTCAAAATCGTTACCGTTTGTGGACTAATTCTAAAAGTAAAATTTACAATTACGGCGGAAGTTTAGGTTTAAAATATCGAATTGATGACACTTTTACGGCTTTAACCAATCTTACTTACACCAAACTTGACCGAACTGATGATAAAGATGGTTTAGAAGATGGCTTCAACACACCGGAATTTAATGTAAACGGAACTTTAATGGCTCGAAACATCTGGAAAAATCTTAGCGCAAGTGCTACGGCCCGTTATCAAAATAATTTTGATTATGTTTCTTTTTTAGTCAGCGGAACTGTTCCGGCTTATTGGTCAATGGATGCACAGATCAATTATAATTTCAAAAAAACGGGCCTTACTACAAAATTAGGCGGAACAAATATTTTAAATAAACCTTATACCTCTATTCTTGGCGGACCATCAATTGGCGGGTTGTATTATTTATCTCTAGTTTGGGAAACCAGCAAAATTTAATATTTTACCGTGAACTTTGCGTTTTTTTGCCACAGATTAAAAGGATTAAAATGATTAAAATGATTTTTTCTAATCTGTGTGAACCTTTTAATCTGTGACTATTCTTTTTTTACTTTGCAAACTTTGTGTAAAACCTTGCGTGCTTTGCAGTTAAATTTACACATAGTTTTTTGCCACAGATTAAAAGGATTTTTCTAATCTGTGAGAATCCTTTAATCTGTGGCTATTCTTTTTTTACTTTGCAAACTTTGTGTAAAACCTTGCGTACTTTGCAGTTAAATTTACACATAGTTTTTTGCCACAGATTAAAAGGATTAAAATGATTTTTCTAATCTGTGAGAATCCTTTAATCTGTGGCTATTCTTTTTTTACTTTGCAAACTTTGTGTAAAACCTTGCGTACTCCTATGTTTGTCAAGTTAATTTACGATGAGTGATCGTTATGTTTAAATTTGCAATAATTAAGTGAAAAGGAATGAGAGTCCATTGGCGCCTAAATAGTTCAAGAAACATATTCTCGCAAAGAAA
>NZ_JAJQXA010000018.1 GCF_021245985.1 Flavobacterium soyae
AATCTTTAAAGACTACTTTTGAAGCTATACACACACCGCAATTTAATCAAATTGCAAGAATTAGGAAAGCGAAAGCTTTCCTTTTTTTATGCCACAAAAAAAGCTGCCTCACTTTTGAGACAGCCTCATACTTTTATAATCATCATTTTATTGAGCAAGAAACGGATTTTAATTGAAAAAAACAGAATGTAATTTTGTTTAAATTAAAGTTTAAAAGTTATGAAAAAATTTAAAATTGTTCCGGTAACAAAAGAATTTGCAAACAAAATCCGTAAAACGAATATTGATAATTTTGGCAATCAAGTTTATGAACAACCAGCATCTGGAAAAGGACCATGCAGGATTTCGTTAAAACCTTTTAAGGTCGGTGAAGATATCAGATTAGTTTTGGCTTACAGTCCTTTTTCACAAAACAATGCTTTTAATCAATCTGGGCCTATATTTATTCATAAAAATGAGGTGGAAGAATATTCAGATATTTATAATTTTCCACCAGAAATAAAAGCTGATAAAGAAAATTTTCCTTTGTCGTTAATTGGTTATAATAAAGAACAAAAAATGATTTTTACAAAATTGGTTGGTGACAATGATGTTGATCAGTTAATTTCTGAAATCTTTGAAACTGAAAAAGATGTTGAATATCTTCATGCTAGAAATTCAGAAGCTTGTTGTTTTATTTGTAAAATTGAAAGAGTATAATCGATGTCAATTGGGATGTAATTAAACGATCATTATATATATTCCCGTGGTTGAAACCACGAGCTGTATTTCAAAATAGAATAAAAAAGAGTTTTTTTTAATGTATCTTTTTAGTTTAATATTTTCTCTGCATTTACAAATACAATCCAATGTAAACATAGCCCGTGGTTTCAACCATGGGGATACAGATTGTGCTTTGATTGTGTCCCGTGGTTGAAACCACAGGCTATGTTTAAAATAGAAACCAAAAAAAAGAGGCTGTCTCAAAATAGACCGCACCCAAAAAGTTAGACGCTATATGGGGCAGTGCAAAAGTCGGAGCAGCCTCTTTTTATTTTACATTTTTTTTTGTTCCGTAGGAACATTTCATAGGTAGAAATTATATTATTATCATCGTTTACGTTCCGTAGGAACGTTTGATTTTGACATTGTTTTTTAATAATCTGGCATATCAAAGTTCCTACGGAACCTAAATGTGTCCGACCTCTATTTTTTCTACCTATGAAACATTCTTAATGGAATGAAACCCGATATCAAAAAATAACAAGTTATATTCTTTGTCCCGTAGGAACATTTCATTTGTAGAAACAAGTTAAGTTTGCATTAAAAACAAACAAATAATTATAGTAAAAGTGCTGTCTTGACTTTTGAGACAGTCTCTCTTTTTTGTATTAAACCTTAACGGTTTCTATAATCTTATCCAGTGTAATTGGTAAATCCCTCACACGTTTTCCGGTTGCGTTAAAAACAGCATTTGCGATTGCCGGCGCCATTCCTACCAAAGCCGTTTCTCCAAGACCTTTTGTTCCCATTGGATTGCTGATGGGATCTTTTTTATTGACGAAGAAAACTTCTTGTTTTTCAATATCGGCATTTACGGGAACATGATAATCAGCGAAATTATTGTTGATTGGACGGCCAAAACGATGATCGATTTCCAATGCTTCCATTAATCCCATTCCGATACCTCCAACTGCACCGCCATACATTTGTCCGGCAGAAGTTTTTTGGTTGATAACCGTTCCAATATCAGCACACGAAACAACATGCGCCAAACGTATTTTACCCAAATTCGGATTCACTAATACTTTTACAAAGTGAACTGAAAACGAATAAATTGAATATTTCCTAGCTTCATCCGTTCCTTTTGATTGATTTTCAACCTCTAATCCATCTAACTTATTGGAACTAAGCAAAGAAGTCAAGGCAACCGTTTTAGCGGTATCTTTTGTTGAAGAAATTACTCCATTTGCAAAAGCTAAATCTGTAATTGGAGTTCCTTTTAAAACCGGATTTTCAGTCGCTAAACCTAACACTTTACTTACCAGTAAATTACACGCATCATGAACCGCAGAACCAACAGATGAAGTCGTTGCCGAACCTCCCTGTGTCGGGCCTTTTGGCAGTCCGCTTTTCCCCATTTCAATAATTACATTCTCTGCGGATAAACCTGTTATTTCAGCACCAATTGCCGTCATCATAGTTGCCGTTCCCGGCCCCATATCGTTGACACTGCACTGGAGAACTAAATTCCCATCGGGTAAAAATTTTGCTTTTACAGAAGTTGGGCTTCTATAACAGCCAAAAGTTCCAGTTCCCATTCCGTAACCTACAAGCCAGTCTCCTTCTTTTACAGAACCTGGTTCGTTTTTACGGTTTTTCCAGCCAATGCGTTCCATTCCGCCTTCGTAACATTCTAAGAGATATTTACTGCTCCACGGTCTATTTTGTTCCAAATCTTTCTCAGCATAATTAAGCTTTCGAAATTCAATTGGATCTAAGTTTAATTTATAGGCCATTTCATCCATTGCACATTCTAATGCAAAAGAACCTGTTGCTTCGCCCGGACCACGCATCCAGATTGGCGTACAAGTGTCCAGAGGCACGATTCGATAACGTGTCGAAACATTTTCACAATCGTAAATAAATCGGGACATATTTACCGTTCCTTCCATGAAATCTTCATAACTCGAAGTCATCGCAACGGCTTCATGCGTTAAACCCGTTAGTTTTCCTGCTTTTGTAGCGCCAAGACCCATTTTTTGAATGGTATAAGGTCTAAAACCAACATTGGTAAACATTTGCTCTCGGTGCAAAACTAATTTTACCGGGCGGTTTAATTTCTTTGCTCCTATCAATGCCGCAATTTCATACGGCCAGGTATGTAATCCCATTCCAAATGCACCTCCAAGATATTCAGAGTGTACTTCAACATCTTCTGCAGGAACATCAAAAACTCCTGCAACACTTCGGCGTGTTCCTTCAACACCTTGGCTTTTGGTATATAAAATTGGTTTGTTTCCGTCCCATTTTGCGATAATGTTCGCCAGTTCCATCGGGTTATGAACTTCTGTTGGAATCGTATAATCGGCTTCAAATATGACTTCTGCATTTTTGTAACCATCGTGAACTCCTCTGTGGTAATCATTCCCTTTATCTGTTTCTACTTTTTTCTCTTTATCCGCCGCTTTTTGAAGTTCAGTCGAATGTTCTTCTTTAAAATAATCGGCTTTAATTAAACTCGCCGCATATTGCATACGTTCAAAAGTATCGGCAATTACCAATGCAATTGGCTGATCGTAGTATAATATCGAGTCATCTTTGAAAATCTGCAGCGGCTGACCAAAATTATGTTTGTCTTTTGCTTTTTGATATCCGGCAGGTTTGTCTACGTTTAAATGCGTAATAACAGCCAGAACTCCCGGCGCCCATTCTGCTTTTTTAGTATCGATGGTTTTGATTCTTCCTTTTGCAATCGTACTTCCCACCAAACAGGCATACACTACTCCAGGCGTTTTATATTCGGCAGAATAAGTTGCCGATCCTGTTACTTTAGCAAATCCGTCAACTCTATTAATATTACTTGTCTTGCTCATAATTCTAATTATTTTGATGCTGCTATTGTAAGTGCTTCTGTTATTGCATTTGGACCAAGCGTTAATTTAAAATCATTGCCTCCGTATGCTTTCGCACCTTTCATTGACAAATCTGCCGCTTTTCTAAATATCTCTTCCGAAACTGTTTTTCCTTTCAGGAATTCTTCTGCTTCAGTTAATCTCCATGGTTTATGTGCAACACCTCCCATTGCAAGTCTAACATCATTAATCACATTATTTTTAAGATCTAAAGCTACAGCAACAGAAACTAATGCAAAAGCATAACTCGTCCTGTCACGAACTTTCAAATAATGCACATTTTTGGTAAAATTATTATCGGGAATTTCAATTGAAGTTATCAATTCTTTACTTTCTAAAGTATTGTCTTTTTCGGGAGTATTTCCGGGCAGGCGATGAAAATCTGTAAATTTAATTTGTCTTTTCCCTTTCGGGCCTTCCACTAAAACAGCAGCATCTAATGCTGCCAATGCTACACACATATCACTCGGGTGAACAGCAATGCAGCTGTCTGAAGCTCCAAAAATAGCCGCCATCCTGTTAGAACCGCCAATGGCACCGCAGCCGCTTTTGGGAGTTCGCTTATTGCATGGCATATCCGTATTATAAAAATACGAGCAACGCGTTTTTTGCAGCATATTACCGCCAACAGTTGCCATGTGCCTGATTTGCTGAGACGCTCCGGCCGCTAATGCTAAAGCTAACAAAGGATATTTTTCTTTAATGGATGCATCTTCGGCTACCTGACTATTTTTAGCCAATGCACCAATTGAAACTTTTCCGGTTAGAAATTCTATTTTTGCTAAATCTAATCCTGTAATGTCAACTAGTTTGTCTGGAGCTACGACATTCTTTTTCATTAAATCTACCAGATTTGTTCCGCCGGCGATAAACATAGCTTCTTTTTCTTTGCTGATGTTCGATACCGCTGAACTCGAAGATAATGCTTTAATTATTTGAAAATTTTTCATAATTCCTTCCCTCCTTCCTTCACTTCAGTTATAGCATCAACAATATTATGATAAGCGCCGCATCGACAGATGTTTCCGCTCATATATTCTCTAATTTCTTCACGGCTGTTGGCATGGCCTTCTTTGATACAGGCAATTCCAGACATGATTTGTCCCGGCGTGCAATAACCGCACTGAAAACCGTCATGTTTGATAAAAGCTTCCTGCATTGGGTGCAGCTTTTTTCCTTTTACAAGTCCTTCGATTGTAGTTACCTGAGCGTTTTGCTGCATGGTTGCCAAAGTCAGACAGGACAAAATTCGGGTTCCGTTTACGTGAACTGTACACGCACCGCATTGACCGTGGTCACAGCCTTTTTTTGTTCCGGTAAGCTGCAGTTGTTCTCTTAATAAATCAAGTAAAGTAGTCCTTGGCTCTATATTAAGATTGTGTTTTTTGCCATTTACTTCGATAGAAAGCGGTACAGTTTCTAAATACTCCGCTATTTTTTCATCCCATTTGTTCTCTGAAGCCATAACCAATGAAGGCGGTGCCAGTGCAAGGGCAGTCAAAAGTCCTGATTTTTTTATAAAGTCACGACGGGAATTTGAGTCATTCTCTGTTACTTTATCTGGATTTGTTTTTTTAGAAGCCATTCCATCTCTCTTTTAAATTAGCAAAATCTCTTGGGTATTCTAACAAATTTAACAATCTTAATCCACAAAAAGTTATGAAATTCAAACATTGTGCTTATTTAGAATAATTACAATTTCTGTGTGTATTTTTTAGCGCAAAGTGCGCAAAGGTTTTTATCGCAAAGCACGCAAAGATTTTTTATCTTGCGTTATGCCGAATGAAGGCAAAGTTCGCAAAGCTGGAATTGACAAAGCTTTGCGAACTTTGCATACGCTTAACACAATGTGAAATAAAAAAACTTTGCGTGCTTTGCGCTAAAAAATACACACAGAAACAGATTTATTATTTACATTGAAAATTGTATTTTTACGAGATTAAGTTTTAACTATGCCAAATCAGCAACATATTTATCTTGACAATAATGCTACAACTCGTGTTGATGAACGGGTTTTAAAAGCTATGCTTCCTTATTTTACTGCTTTCTATGCCAATTCTACAAGCAGACATATTGCAGGATTAACAGTAAACGAAGCCGTCGAAAATGCTGCCTGGCAGACTGCTGATTTGATTAATGCCGATGCTGATGAAATTATTTTTACTTCGGGAGCTACCGAAGCAATAAATCTGGCCATAAAAGGTTTAGCCGATCAAAACCGAAAACATATAATTACTATCCAAACTGAACATAAAGCGGTTCTCGAAACTTGTCGTTTTATGGAAAGTATTGGCTTTGAAGTCAGTTACCTCCCTGTTAATTGTGAAGGGATTTTAGATCTTAATCTTTTAAGTGAAATTATTACAGATAAATCACTGGTTTTCATAGGAATGATTTCTAATAACGAAACAGGTGTCATACAAAATATCAGCGAAATTTATACGATTCTTAAAAGTAAAAATGTCCTTTTTTTGTGTGATGCAACTCAGGCGGCAGGAAGAATTCCAATTGACGTTAAAACTTTAGGAATTGATCTTTTGACTTTGTCTGCACATAAATTTTACGGCCCAAAAGGCATTGGTGCTTTGTACATTTCGGCGAAAGCCAAACCAAAATTGCTTCCTCAAATTACAGGCGGCGGCCAGCAGCGAAAATTACGCAGCGGAACGCTTAACACACCCGGAATTATTGGTTTAGGTAAAGCTTCTGAAATAGCTGTAAATGAATTAGAAACAGATAAAAACAGAATTAAAATTTTACGTAATAAACTAGAAAATGGTTTACTGCAATTTGAGGGTTCTTTTGTAAATGGAAATATTCAAAACCGAATTTATAATACTTCAAATATTTGTTTTCCTGGTGTAAATTCAGAACAGCTTATTATGGCTTTGGGAAATATTTCGGTTTCAAATGGGGCTTCTTGTTCGGCAGTTACGTCTGAGCCTTCGCATGTTTTAAAAGCGATGGGACTGTCTGATGAGGAGGCTTTGAGTTCGATTCGGTTTAGTTTGGGGAGATTTACTACTTTGGAGGAAATTGATATTGTTGTTGAGCGGGTTTTGAACTTAGCTCGCCAATTGGTTTTGCCACTAAGGCACTAAGACACTAAGTTTTTTTATTTGCTTTGAGAAATAATCTCGTAAAGTCGCAGTCCCGAGGTTTCGGGAGCAAAGTTTTTTATTAGTTGCCTCCAGTTTTAACTGGAGGAGGAAATAGATTAAGGTTTAAAAGGCTTTAGCCAAACTTCGGCTAGTTTGGGCTAAAGCCTTTTCTATTCTTGCTTAGAACCTCCAGCTAAAGCTGGAGGCAATTGAATTAAATCTTAAAAACTTTGCGTTAAAACTGGAGGCAGCTAACAAAAAAACTTTGCGTCTCTGCGACTTTGCAAGATTAAAACATATAGCAAATTACTCTACTCAGAAACTAATTTGTTATAATCCTCTTCTGTATCAATATCAATATTACCTTTTTCGAAAGGAATTGAATAGACGTCATTTTGATGCTTTTTAATGATTTTTTTTGCTCCTTCCTGCCCACTCAATTCAAGCAATTCATTAAAATATTTTTTATGGAATAAAACCGGAGTTCCTAAGGTTTCGGAATAAGCAGAAGCTATAATTCTTTTTTTGCTTTTATGATAGTGCCTAATTAAATGTTCAAAAATTAAATTGTTAACAAAGGGTTGATCACAAACGGCAAAAATACATTCATTGCTATCAGGTTTTAAAAGCAATAATTCATTTAATCCTTTTACAATTGAAGATGACATTCCGGTTTCCCATTCGGGATTAAAACAAATATTTATTTCTGCAGTATTAAGCTGTTTTTCTACTTCATTATGATTCGCACCTGTTACCACTATAACAAATGAATTGTACACTTTTAAAGCTTCAGAAATCGTGTTCTTTAAAAGAGTTGATCCTTTATATTTTAATAATTGCTTTGGTCTTCCTAATCTTGAAGAATTCCCTGCAGCCAAAATTATAATAGCGGTTTTATATTTAAATTTATCTTTCATAATGAATTTCGTCATGAATTTTACCTGCTTTATATTTTAAAGAAGTCCCAGGCTTTCCAGTCGAAAAAGCTTTAATTTCTGATACAATTGAAAGTGCAATTTCTTCGGATGTTTCTGCTCCAATATCTAAACCAACCGGACTGTAAATTCGCTCTAATTGTTCTTCACTGACTGTTATTCCTTCATTTTGAAGATCATCCAGCATTCGGTTTAATTTTGTTTTTGGACCGAGAATTCCAATGTATTGACAGTCTGTTTTTAAAAGTAATTTTAAAACTGCTAAGTCGTATTTGTAATTGTGGGTCATCAATACGAAATACGTTTGATTATCAATAGTGATATTTTCCAGAAATTCTTCTGGTTTTAACACATTTACTTTGTCTGCTTTAGGAAAACGTTTTTCGATTGCATGTGTCGCACGTCCGTCGCCAACAGTAATTTTCCAGCCTAAAATTGAAGCTATTTTAACCAAAGGCTGTACATCGTTTCCTGCTCCTGCAATTACAAGTGAAATTGGCGGGTTTATATATTCTATTAAAACTTCACTTTCGCTTTCTGTTTGAAGTTTTTTTACAATTGATGTTTTAGTTTTCAAGACTTCATGTACATCTAAAATTAAATTTAGAGCTTCATCGTTATGAGACAAAATTTGGCTTTCCTGTCTGTAAAAAAATATCGTTCCAGACTGCACTGCATTTCTTTTTAAAGAAAAAACAGTAACAATTACGGCTTGTTTTCTTTCTACTTCTAATTGCTGTAAAAGCTGTATCGGATTTTTTGATGCTTCTTCATCAATATATTCAAATAGAATATGTACAATCCCGTTGCAGCCAAGCTGTAAACCTATTTCAATATCTTCTTCATTATTAGTATTGTAGGTAATTAGTTTATTTTGTTTTTGATGAATGGAAAGAAGCGCTTTTCGTAATGCATCGCCCTCAAGGCAGCCTCCGCTTATGGCTCCTGTTAATTCTCCATCTTCTGTAACGAGCATTCGCGCTCCGGGCTGGCGATACGATGATCCTTCAACTTTAACGACTGTTGCCAAAGCTGTTTTTTTTCCTGCCGATTTTGCTTCTGAGTATGCTTTAAGAATTTCGCTGATTTCTTTCATAAAAATAAATGCCATCAACAGAAATTTGTATTGATGATTCTTTGATACTCTAAAAATAAAAAATATTATAAACTTAAAGACCGTAAAGTCATTTAAGTTTATAATATTCTTAATTAAAATAGGTTTGATTTATTTTTTTAGGTCTAAAGAATAGTTCTGCTTCGATTTTATTATTTTTCTTTCGCGATCCAGCATATAGATTTTTTTTGTGTCTGTACTTAAATAGCCATAATACGATTGCTTTTCGACGGGTTTGTCCCAATTTAAAACAAAAATTGTTCCGTCAGGATCGTTTTCTAAACCTCGTTCTGTATTAAAATTTCCTTTTTCAACGAACTCTTTTTCAGGCGATTTTCCTTTGTAAATACTTGATAATTCAAACTTTTGCCCTTCCATTGTCCCATTTCCCTGATAAATTTTAAGAACGGTTTGAATGCCGCTGCAATCTGCACAAGGCAGTAAACCTTCATAGACCAAGGCGTTTTCGGCTGTACTTTTTTCAACTTTTGTGCTTGTTGAATCTATTACTTCGGTCTTAGTATTTTCTTCATTTTTTTTACTGTTGCAAGACAAAAATTGAACTGCGGTGATTAGCAAAATCAATACATTTTTCATATTCGTAAATTTTAATGTTTTTTCAAATTTAAAGAATTTTCTTATACATAAAAACTAAGCCTGTCAACTTTTAAATATCTTAGGATTATACTTAACAAAGTATAAACAATTATTTTTTCTTACAGTATCATTTATATTATGAAGTTTTGTATTTTTATCAATAACAATATATTTTAGTTAACTTAAATAAAAGACTACATGGGAAAATTTGTAATTACTAAAAGAACCAATGGTGAATTTCAATTTAATTTGAAAGCTGGTAACGGCCAGACAATTTTGACTAGTGAAGGCTATTCGACAAAAGCAGCTGCCTTAAACGGAATTGAATCTGTTAAAACAAACTCTCAGGACGACAATCGTTATGACAGAAAAGAATCTAGTAATGGCAAACCTTACTTTAACTTAAAAGCCAGCAACGGACAGAATATTGGTGCAAGTGAAATGTATGAAAGCACTGCTGCCAGAGAAAATGGAATCGAGTCAGTAAAAAAGAACGCTCCTGATGCCGATACAGACGATCAAACGGTTTAATTGTGAAAAGATATAAACTAAAAACGAGGCTCTAAAGCCTCGTTTTTTTTATATATGACCAAATTTTATTTTATAACGGTCCAGTTCTTCTTCTGTTTTGTTTAAAAGTTTTTCCAGCAGTTTTATTTTATCTTCATAAAGTTCTTTTAAAGCTTCGTCACTGCTTGAATTAATTAAGATACTTCCGTTATTATTATTTCCTTTTACGGTATTATAGTTATTGAAATATCTCTGACTGTCAAAACTAATAATATCTTCTACACTAACTTCTAAAATCCGAGCTATTTCTACTAATTTAGCGTAAGATAATATAGTTCTTCCTTTTTCTATTTTACTATAACCTGCCTGAGTGACACCAAGTTGATCTGCCATATATTCCTGAGTATAATTTTTTAACTCTCTAATGTTTTTGATTTTATTTTTTATTGAAGTTGCCATAAGTTTGATTTGGAGAGGGCGTGTGTAACTTAAACAGCCGCAACTAAACTTAGCTTAGAGGGGTATTGCAGCTTTATTTTTTGGATAATTACAATTCTGTTTCATGTAGGCCGATGAAATAGAATTTGTTTATTTTTTTCTAATTATAATTATGAAACCATATACAAGGGCAATAATTATAAAAGCCAGATCGTAACCGGAAATCTCATTTAATACCTGGTCCATTACGATATTTAGTTTGTAGTTTTTAAAACCCGTTCGAATTCTAAATTTAAATACTGATCGATTTGTTTTCCGATCATTGGCCGGTCTAAAGCGTCTATTTTTACTTTTGTTTCTTTTTTGTAGATGTCTTTTACAATAACAAAATAATCGAATTCTGTTTTGTTGTTAAATCGCAGGATAATTAAAAAAGAATAACACAATAGAGTTGGTATTAAATAATACAGCTCCATTAAACTGGTAAAAATCATGCAATAATAAGCTAAAGCAGTTACGGCCATAAAAGCGCCGTTTTCAAAAAGATAAGTTTTCTTTTTTTTGAGCAGTCCAAGTTCTACAATTTCATTAAAATTGTACTGCCATTGTTTTGACCCGTACTGAAACTGTACCTGATCGTGAGTGAGGGAAATGAACATAATGATAAATAATTAAATCTCTTTAAAGAAAGCCTGGTGAGAAAGCTGTCTAAAAAATTGTTTTCGGCTTAAATGAATAACTTGAAAATGCTGCAGTGGTAAACAGCACATCGTTTCACAATATTACGCATAATCAGCTTTTTTTTCTTACAAGTCAGCTTATAGAATATAACCAGAGGTTGTAATTAAATCTAATTATAAATTTTACCTTATGATTTCAAAATCCAATATGGCGTTTTACTTATATAAGTAATGCATAAAAAAAGCCACTCCTTTATGAGGAATGACTTTTAGACAGGATAAAGTTACAAAATTTATTTTAAACCGTCGACTCCGATATGAGTTGGGATTACTTCTTTTATACTTCCGTCTGGATTAAACTCTAATTTATCGATGCAGACTTCACGATGAAATCCTCCTGCGTCTCCCATTTTAATTCCGGTTGGATAAGAAAATCTATGGTAAACAAGATACCATTGGTCTTTATTTGGAATTTGCAAAACTGAATTATGCCCCGTTGCGTGAATTCCAATATCTGGTTTTCCCTGAATCACAATATTATTTTTCGGAATCTCAATTGGTCCTAAAGGCGATTTTGAAGTTCCGTACCTAACTTTATAATTCGGGCTTCTGGTATCATCTTCGCTCCACAGGAAATAATAAATTCCTTTTCTGTAGAATATATAAGTTCCTTCTCGAAATGAATCATTAACAGCAATTACTTTAGTACTTCCTTTTTTAAGGGAAACCATATCAGCATTCAATTCGGCGACACCCATGTACATATTACCCCAGTATAAATAGCTTTTTCCGCTTACCGGATCTGTAAAAACATCAGGATCTATTTCCTGACCATCTTTTACACCTTCAGGTCTTGTGCTTATTAATGCTTTTCCACTGTCTTTAAAAGGCCCATTCGGATTATCCGAAACTGCTGCACCAATTTTTTGCGCTGCTGTGAAATAATAAAAATACTTGTATTTTCCTTTTATCTTTTTCTCTACAATACAAGGTGCCCAAGCATTTCTGTTTGCCCAGCTTACATCTTTTCTAAGGTCAAGAATAATTCCTTCGTCTTTCCAGTCTTTTAAATTATCTGAAGAAAATGTCTTGAAGTAATTTCCTGACCAGCCGTCAAAACCGTCGCTTGTTGGGTAGATATAATATTTTTTTGTTTTGTTTGAGTACAGAATTTCCGGATCAGCGTAATAACCTTCTAAAACCGGATTATTATTAATTTTTGGGTATTTTGAAGGCAATCCCCATTTGTCTGTAATTCTTTTTAATTCAGAGCGTGTTATAGGCAGAATCGTTCCGTGACGCGGATTAAAATCCATCGAAATATCATTATCGATTACAGTAAAGTTTTCTAAGTCTTTGGTTTTTGTAAACTGATATCTCCCTTTTCTATACACATCATACATCAGGATATATTCGTCTGAATTGTTTAGTTTGAAAACGCCTGAGCCTTCAACTCCTTCATTTGTCTGCTGTAAATAATTATCATTTTCTGTCCATTTTCCCGAAGTCAAATCAGTTGTTGCAGCCGATTTTATTCCAGCCGTTTCAGTTTCGGTTTTATAGAAAAGATGATAAACTCCGTCTTTTTCAATTATATCTCCGTCAATGCAGGCTTTTTCAGATTTTGGAACAAATAATAATTTGGGCGCGCTTTCCAGAGCTGTGAAATCTTTATTCGCATAAGCGTAATAAATTTTATCTGGCCCTCCGCCATATTGCAGACTAAAGTAAATTAAATATTTTCCGGCTTTAGCATCATAAATAGTCTGCGGTGCCCAAACTCGTTTTAAATTTTCGTTTCCCGAAAAAGCCGTTTGAATATTTACCACGCTGCTTTTCCAGTTTACTAAATCGGTACTTTTTAGCAAGACCATCGCACGATTACTGTCCCAGCCTTTTGATGAAGTCATGTCGGTTAAAACCATATAAAAGGTTTTTCCATCGTCGCCTCTTAAGATATGCGGATCACGAACTCCTCCGGTTGAACTGATTATTTTACTGTTTAAAACTGGTTTATTATCGTTGAGATGGTAATAATGATAACCGTCGGCACTTACGGCAAAACGAACGGCTTCTTCTTCAACAGAATTTCCGGTAAAGTATACAAACAAATAGGCTGTTAAGTCTTTTTCTGCAATTACGGGCGGAACTCCTTTTGTATTCTGGGCTTGTAAAAAATTAAAAACCGTTAAAAATAATACAAGACTAAAATGCGTTTTCTTCATTATTTTTTACTTTTTAATTGATATAAAACAGAACTGTGCGGTCTTAAATCGGCTGAAATAGCGGTTGGTGCTTTAGATTTTTCATTTGTCCATATATTCAAAACATCAGCTTCGCCCGAAATACCAAGATCTGAAAGATTTACCGAAACATTTTGCGATGCCGTATCTGAAATATTAAATAATGCCAGATAAATACTGCCGTCTTTTGCATTTTTTGAAGTCACTGCAATTTTACCATCTTTCTGGAAAAGCTGTTTTACAGCTGTGCTTTCGTTATGCATTTTTACCACATTTTTATTGGTTAATAACGATAAAGTAAAAGCGTCATTACTTGGTAAATCTCCGCCAAAAAACAACGGTGATTTGAAGATATTGAAAAACGTGATCAGCGTGTATTGTTCGTCTTTTGTTAAACGAGTCATTCTGTCTTCGCCTCTTTCTCCTCTTACTGAAATGCGACCAAGCGGAATCATATCACAATCCGGCCAGGTTCCCGGAGCAATATGCGGGTACCATTTTTGCGCAACATCCATTAAATGGGTAATGTGAGGCCAAGTGTCCCAAACGTCGTCAACCATACGCCACATGTTCGCGTGTGTAGTTACGTGCGGCGCAGCTTCGATTGGAGTTTCTCCCGGCGAAGTACTTAAAACAATTTTGCGTCCGCATTTGTCAATGGCATTTCTAATTAAGTTGATTTCGCCTTCGTGATATGGTCTTGATAAATCATCGATTTTAATAAAATCAACTCCCCATTGTGCATACAATTCAAAAATAGAATTGTAGTATTCCTGTGCTCCCGGTTTGTCTGCAACAATTGTATAATTGTCTTTTAACCATTCGCACTGCAAAGCGGTGCTGTAAATTTGATCTGCTGTAACTCCATTTGCTCCTTTTATTGGCAGTTTGTCTTCCACTGCTTTTTTAGGGATTCCACGCATAATATGGATTCCAAATTTTAATCCTTTTTTATGGATATAATCTGCTAAAGGTTTGAATCCCTGCCCGTCTTTTGCTGACGGAAAACGGTTTACAGCCGGAAGATATCTTCCGTATTGATCGATTACATAACGCGGGTCTGTCTGGTTATAACCTCCTGCTTTGTCATTTTCTACAAACCATCGAATATCTACAACGACATATTCCCAGCCAAATTTCTTTAGGTTCTTTGCCATATAATCGGCATTGGCTTTTACTTCGTGTTCTTCAACAGTTGGTCCATAACAATCCCAGCTGTTCCAGCCCATTGGCGGGGTTTGCGCCCATTGCTTAAATTCGTCTTTTTTGAAAACTGTTTTTTGGGCATTGGCAGAAACCGATACCAAAACTACTCCTAAAGCAAGGGCAATTTTATTCTTAATTTTCATTATAATGTGGTTAGATGTTAATAAATGTAAAATTTACACTTCAAATATAATAAACTTTAACCATAAAATGCAATTAACCTGTCTGATAAACCAAAATACAGACAGGTTAATTGACAATCTGAAAAAACTAACTAATATTCGTTTTTTTGTAATTAGCTCCAGTAGAGCATATTTATAGATCATGTATTATATTCTTCAAATAAAGCTCCAGCGGAATGGCGCCTCTTCAGTTTGAACAAATTCTGCCCAATGGGGTCCGTTCACATAAATATCTGATTTTCTATAAATATATCGTCCCTCTGGGACTTAAAATTAATCTCCTAAAATAATTACTTTACATTAATCGTAACTTCAACCGGCTTTAACCATTGACTTGTAAAAGTTACTTTTATTGGCTGTGTTTCTCCTGTAGATTGAATGTAGGCTGCAATATGACCGTGAAATACTCGCTGTACATTATCTGTATAATCTGTCATGTCGCTGTTGTTTCCTGCTTCAAGTCCTAATAAAGTTCCCGGGCCAGTTATCGTACAGGTTACTTCGTTGTCTGAAAGCATTACAGGTAAACCGTTTTGATCTTTTACCTGAACCATTATTTTAGCAACACCCTTATCTTTAGAAATTGTGATATTTTTATCTGCAATGGTTAATTCAACTGGCTGCTGTGTTGATATAATGGCATATCTGCTTACTTCTTTGTCGTCTTTGCCTAATCCGATTACTTCTAATTTTCCTGAAGCAAAAGGAATATCCCAATACATAATTCCTGTTTTTTCGTCGTAAAGTTTGGTTTCACCAACTACTTTTCCGTTTAATTCTAAACGTGCTTTTGCAGCATTGGTATAACAAACTACGCGAATTTTTTCTCCGTCTTTATAGTTCCAGATTGCCCACGCATCTTTAGAAATGTCTTTTTCATTTTTTAATGGATAAGTTCCAATATATGCCATTGGTTTATCTGACCATAATGACTGACGGAAATATCCTCTTGGTTTAATAACGCCGGCAAAATCAACTAAACCTGAGTAAAATCCTCTTGAAGGCCATCTTCCAGATTCTCCTAAATAATCAATTCCTGTCCATAAAAACTGTCCGAAAATATGTTTGTTATTTTTTACCGCCAGCCAAGGATCCATATCATGCACATTTTCACTTCCGAAAATGACTCTGTTTGGATATTTTTCGTGATCTGATTGGTATTTGCTTTCTGTATAATTGTATCCTGTAATGTCTAAAGCACCTGGATATTCTGTTTCGTTAGACATTGCAACTCCAGCTAATCCGGCAGTCGTTGGGCGTGATTTATCGTATTTTTTTACTGCAGCTACCAAACGTTTTGCAATTGCCCCAAGACGCATAGCATCTGGTGCATCTTTTTTGTAACCTCCGTAAGCTGCCTGCCCAAAACCGTCTTTTCCTTTATCTAAAACCGGATGCGAGTATGGATCGTTTGGATAATCTACTTCGTTACCTATACTCCATCCAAAAACAGATAAATGATTTCTGTCGCGACGCACAAAATCTTCTAAATCTTTTTCTGCATATTCTGCAAAAATATCAAACGAACCTTCGAATCCAGGAGTTCCGTAATTCCAGCCTTCTAACCATTTACGTTTAGGAAATTCCCATTCGTCATAAGCTTCGTTTAACACCAAAATTCCTAATGCGTCACAAAGTTCATAGAAAACGGGCGCTTGCGGATTATGGCTTGTACGAATTGCATTTACGCCTATTTCTTTAAGCGTTTTAAGTCTTGTTTCCCAAACTTCGCGAGGAACGGCTGAACCTAAAACCCCTGCATCGTGATGCAGACAAACGCCTTTCATTTTCATCCATTTCCCGTTTAAGGCAAAACCATTATTTGGATCGAAAGTAAAGGTTCTAAAACCAGTTTTTGTTACGGTTTGGTCGATTTGTTTCCCATCTTTTAAAACGGTTGTTTTAAGCTGATATAAATTCGGGTTTTCTAAATCCCATATTTGAGGATTTTTTACGGTTAATTTCGTTGAAATTTTTCCGCTTTGATTGGCGGAAACTTCAATTTTTGAAGAAGATTTTGCGACCGATTTTCCTTCATTTGAAATCAATTCATTTACAATAGTAAGACTTGATTTTGCTTTTGAACCGTTTTCTACATCAACCTCAACATTTAAAGTTCCTGTTCCGTTTTTTACTTCCGGATAAGCATAAACTCCCCATTGCCCGATATGAACCGGATTTGCATACACCAGCCAGACATCTCTGTAAATTCCTGAACCGGTGTACCAGCGTGAATCGGCACTTTGACTGTGATCTACTCGAACAGAGATTGTATTTTCTCCTCCAAATTTTACATATTGAGTCGCATCATAGGCAAAAGAAATATAGCCGTTTGGTCGTTTTCCTAACGAATGTCCGTTGATGAAAACTTCGCTTCGGTTGTAAACGCCTTCAAAGTATAAATAGACTTTTTCTCCGCTTTTGCTCTGCGGAATATTTACTGATTTTCTGTACCAGGCAATTCCTCCCGGAAGATATCCTGTACAGCTTGCCAGCGTTGGGCTCAATTGTCCTTTTACGCTCCAGTCGTGCGGTACATTTACCTGCTGCCATTTGCTGTCGTCAAAGGCTGTGTTTTTTGCATCCGGAGTTTCCTGAAGATTGAATTTCCAGTTGTCATTGATTTTTTGAGAATCTCCAAATGATATCTGACTAAATGCTGATAAGCACGAGAAGAGAAGTACGGGTAATATGATTTTTTTTCTAAACATTTTTTTTAGTTAATTTTTGTTTCAAGTTTCAAGTTTCAAGTTCCCCGCAAACGTGAAACCTGAAACTTGAAACTAACTTCATTTTTATTGAAACTCTCCCACAAATGTCACTACAGACCTTGCTGGAATTTCTAAATCATTAATTTTCTGAATTGCTGCTCTTTTTAGGTTTGAATTTTCAGATGTTATGTAAGGCGTTAATTCGTTGTTTTTAATTGATCCTTTTGATAATTCGAATTTGTATTTTTGGGGAGATTTTCCGCAGTTGACTGCTACTATAATCATTTTTTTATTGGCTGTGTCTTTATAAGCAGTCAGCATTACATCATTTGCTGCATCTAATTCGTTTTGGTTTGGAACGTCAATTCTCAACATTCCGGGACGAACAAAAAGAGAATAATTTCCTAAAGCCCAAAGCAGTTTTGAATCATGGAATTCTCCATCGTTTCTAACATAATTAGGTTCGGTTCCTCCTTTGCTTTTTCCGTCGTCAAGATAAATTAAACCATCTTTGTAATCAACTCTGGTTATCGATGTCCACCATTGCCATGAAGCTGCGTTGGCAACTGCAATATCGTTGTGAATTAAACGTGCTACGAATAAAGCAGTCTGCATTCCTAAATCTCTTCCTCCGCCTGAACCTCCTGGTATTTCAGCTTCTCCCGGATTTTCTAATATGCAGTATTCAGACTGCCAATATTTTAATCCCGGATTTTGTTTAATATTTGCAGCAATTAACTTTCGGCTTAAAACCTGTTTTTCAACCGGCCATGTCGTAAAATAGCTGTGGCCCAAAATGACATTTTTTACATTTGGAAGCTTGGAAATATTCGTTTTAGTTTTTCCGAAGAAATAATCGATTTGATTGTCTCGATTTTCAGCATTTACATTTTCATATAAATAATTGATTTGTCCGGCTTCGGCAATCACAATTTCGGTACTCATTTTATTAGCTTTGAGTTTTTCTGAAAGTGATTTGGTCAAAGCATAAATTTCGTCATTTGTCGCCGGCGTTCCTTCCTGACTGTTTTTGTCGCCATTATTAGCCATCCATTCCCATTGCGGTTCGTTTATTGGACTCACATAATCGAATTTGATTCCTTCTTTTTTCTCCAACCCCTGAATACTTTGAACTAAGAAATCGGCAAATTTTGGAATTGCACCATCTTTTAGATTCAGTTTATTCTTTTGGGATGCAAAAGATAATCCGTTGTTTGTCATAAAAACCGGCGGACTGTTTGTAAAAATCAGGAATTTATCGACACCTCGTTTTTTAGCTGCCTGCAAAAACCATCTCTGTCCTTCTTGTTTCGAAAAATCATAAGTTCCGTCGGCATTTAAAAAACATTCGCTTCTTCTCCATTCGTCAGAAACTTTGCTGTTTTCTCCTTGTTCTGTACTTCCGGCACCGAGATTAAACCGCCAGATCGAAAGTCCAATTCCTTTTGGATTTCCTTCTGCATCAATTTCTTTGCTAAAAAGTAAATCCGCAATGGCGTTCTTTTTCTTCTCCGGCCAATTTTTACCCACAAACTGGGTTCTCCAGGCATCAGAACCTCCAAAACCATCCATGATTTGTACAACATTATCTGTGCTTATGATGGCAGTTCGCTGTGCAAATGACAGCGAACTTGTTATCAATAAAAGCGAGATATATATTTTTCTCATTTATTTTTTTGTTTTTCTTATTGTCGCATTTTTTTAACGCTCAGTTTGTCATTCTGAGGAACGAGGAATCGCACTAGAAATTCTGCAAAGTATGTCGCCAATCTTTGTCGATTAACGAGTGCGATTTCTCCTTACGTCGAAATGACAAAAATTGCGGATAACATGAATGCGTAAAACATCTTACTTATAACTTCCAACGTAGGTAACTACAGCCCTCGCAGGAATTTGAATATTCGTTGCATCAACGGCAGTTCCTTTTTTCAGGCTTAAGGTTTCAGAAGTTGTGTATGGCGTTAATTTATTATCGGCTAATGTTCCTCCGGCAAGATTTAATTTATAGGCTTTCGCCGATTTGCTGATGTTAACAGCAACAACAACCAGCTTTTTATTTACAGCGTCTTTATATGCAGTTACCATTACATCATTAACAGAAGCGGCATTATCTACACTAGGAATCTGCACTCTTACCATTCCCGGTTTTACGAAAAATGAAAAATTTCCTAATGCCCAAAGTGTTTTTGAATCTCTAATATAACCATCATTTTTGCAATAATCTGAATTTCCGGCACCGTTGCTTGCGCCATCGTCTACGTGAATTAAACCGTCTTTGTAATCACCGCGGCTAATAGCTGTCCACCACTGCCATGAAGTAACTCCTCCAACCGCAATATCTGTATTGATAATACGAGCTGTCCAAAGTGCCAGCGACATTCCTAAATCTCTTCCTACTCCTGCTCCGCCTGGTAATTCTGCAGTTCCCGGATTTTCCAGAACGCAGTATTCAGATGACCAAAGGCTTATATTTCCGGCTCCCTGAATTCCTGAAGCCGCTTTTTGTCTTGAAGAAACCATTTCGCTTAAAGGCCATGCCTGCCAGTAACTGTGTGCAGAAATAGTTTTCTTTACGTTGCTTAATCCACTGATTTTTTTAGCTGAATTGGCTCCAAAGAAATAATCGATTTGGTTTGATCTGCTTTCTTTGCCCGAAACTGTTTTATACAATGGTTCATAAGCACCTGCTTCGCCAACTACAATTTGTGCTTCGACTCCTTTTGACTGTAATTTTGGAGACAGAATATTTACAAAGCTGTAAATATTGGCATTTGTCGCAGGAGAACCTTCCTGATTTGTTCCGTCCCACTCGTATTGCGGTTCATTAAACGGACTTACATAATCGATTGTTAAACCTTGCTCTGTTTTTAATTTATCTAAAGAATTTGCCCAGAAATCAGCCAAATCTGGCATTTTTCCATCTTTTAAATTGTAGAACTCTTTGATGGTTGCGTGTGCTTTTCCATTTTGGGTTAAGTAAACCGGCGCACTATTTGCAAAAGCCAGTAATTTTTCGACACCGCGTTCTCTGGCAGCTTTCATAAACCAAACCTGTCCGGCTTGTTTGTTCATATTATAACTTACACCATCTGTTGTAAAACATTCTGTACGTCTCCATTCATCCGTAATATCGCTGGCATCGCCTTGCTCTGAACTTCCTGCTCCCAGATTAAAACGCCATAATGATAACCCGATTCCTTTTGGGTTTCCATCGGCATCAAAATCTTTGCTGAACAATAAATCGGCTATTTTGTTTCTTTTGTCTGAAGGCCAGTTTTTTCCAATAAAGTTACACTGCCATGCATCAGAAGCTCCAAAGCTTTCCATTGTTTGAAGATTTGCATCCAGATTGATACTTAATTCTGCTGCAGAAGATCCTGAATCTGAATCTCCGTTATTTTCAGAGTCACAGCTTACTAAAAAAGTATTTGCGAAAAGTAAGCCTGCACATAGCAGACTTACTTTATTTTGTTTGTTAAACTTCATTTTAATAACCAGGGTTTTGAGTGATTAATCCGCCGCTTAAGTCAATTTCTAACTGTGGTATTGGCCATAATAAATTTTTAGCCGGACTAAAATTGATTCCTTTATCTTGTGATTCTCTGGTATTTGTAGTTTCATACGGATCTGTAGAATTCAAATTGTATTGAACAAAAGTCCCATTTGGCCCCATTAGAGATTCGATTACCGGTCTTCCGGTTGTTGGGTCTTTTTCACGACGAATATCAAATAAACGTAATCCTTCAAAAGCTAATTCTAAACGACGCTCTTTGTAAATTTGTTTTAAAAGCGTTGGGCCAGAAATTCCTGTTTTTGGAGTTAACTGAACACGCGCTCTGATGATATTAATATCTGCCAAAGCATCTCCGCCTGTATGGTAGTTGGCTTCTGCTCTTGTTAAATACATTTCTGCCAGACGAATCAACGGAACATTTAATGGTAAGTGTCCGTCTTTTTTATCTAATGCACGACGTGTTGCTATTGGAATATAATATTTACGGCAGATACGTCCTGATTTATTATCGTTTAAGCTGAATTTATGTGTTGGATTTAAAACTTCATCCCCGTAAGCGGCTTCTCCCCATTTTGTAATGGTGCTTCTGCGGCGAATAACATCATTTTCAGATAAATAAGCGTTTTCTAAATCACTGGTTGGCATACACCATCCCCATCCGTCAATAACATCTGCGGCATCATTACTTGGAAAATTTTTCTTGTCTTCACCTCTTGCTCCGGAGAAAGTAGGTAACATAGACCCTAAATTTTTGTCTTGTACAGATGATGACTGCGCTTCAAGAATTGATTCAACTCCGTTATGATTGTTTACATTCCATATATTTAAGAAATCAGATTCTAATTGAAATGGTCCTTCAGTAATTACTTTGTTTGAATATAATTTGGCATCAGCCCATTTTTCCTGAAATAATGTAACACGAGCCAGTAATGCATATGCAGCCCATTTGTTTATTCTTCCGTTTCTTGCTACAGGAGCGCTTTCTAATTTTGCTGCTGCATCTTTAAGGTCTGCTTCAATTTGAGCATAAACATCTGCTGCAGAGCTGCGCTGTAAATTCAAGTCGCCTGTTCCTAAAGATTTTGTATATAAAGGAACTCCGCCAAAAAGGTTTACCAATTCGTAGTAGCAATACGCACGGGCAAATAATGATTCTCCCATATATTGATTTTTTTGAGAATCAGAAATTGGTGATAAAGCCATTTTCTCTAAACCAATATTTGCCGATTGAATCGTATAGAAATGCGCTGTATAAATGCTGTTCATAGCTCCCATATTATCAGGAGTAACTAAATACTGCGCACAAGGTCTGAATGCTCCGCTGTCTTGACCTGTATTCCCCATCCAGGCATCATCTGTCGCGGTTTCGCTAACTAATCGAGGAGCAAGTAAGGTATACCAATCATTAGTAATTAACAATCTGCGAGTTAATTCGTTGGTATAATTTTCACACTCCTGTGCCGTTTGAAAATAATTTTCTAAAGTCTGCGTTCCTCTTTCTTCTTTTTCGATAAAATCGTCACAAGAAACTGTAAATGCAGCTAAAGCTATTATGGATACTATTATTTTTTTCATGATCGTTTTTTATTAAAATGCAACATTAAGACCCATCAAAATTGTTGGCTGTACAGGATAATTCCATCCGCCAAAACCTGATCCTTTAACTCTGTCTCCTTTATCAGGATCTCCACCAGCTACCTCAGGATCAACTCCTGAGTAGTTTGTCCATGTCCATAAATTTTGCCCTGATAATGAAATTCTAAGTTTATCTAAACCAAATTTGTTGTAGAATGAATAGCCTAACTGCAGGTTTTTCATACGTACAAAAGAACCGTCTTCAACATACAGAGACGAGAATTTTGTATAGTTCTCATTGTTATCGTCTTTAGATAAACGAGGAATGTAGTTTGAAGTACCTTCTCCATGCCAAGCCATTTGATCTAATCCGTTTACTTTGTTTGTTAAACTTGCACCGTTGTATAAATCTGAAATGTTTTGGTTTACGATGTCATTTCCAATGCTTGAATAGAAGTTTGCTACTAAATCAAATCCTTTATAACCAAAATTGAAATTCAAACCTACATTGTAATCTGCCCAAGGAGAACCAATTTTTGTTCTGTCTTTTTCGTCCAGTTTTCCGTCACCATTTACATCTTTAAAACGAATATCTCCTAATTGCGCATACGGCTGTAATTTTGTTCCGTGTTCGTCTGTATGAGAATTTAACTCGGTTTGATTCTGGAATAAACCATCAGCAACGTACCCGTAGAAATATCCTGGTTCTTCGCCTTTTACAGTTAAAGTTCTGTTACTTGATCCATATAATTTTTCTCCGTCAGAGGATAAAGACAGCATTTCGACATTTACAGTTGTAAAAGTTAAGTCTACACCATAAGAGAAATCGCCTTTTTTATCTTTATATGAAAGCAATAAATCAATACCGCTTGACTGCATTGAACCCACGTTCGTCCACATTGTAGAATATCCCGGGAATCCACTGTACGTTGGAAATTGTTTCAGGAACAACATATCATTTGTTTTCTTTTGATAGTATTCTAATGATCCTGAAAGTTTATTTTTCCATAATCCAAAATCAATTCCAAAGCTGACATCTTCTACAGTTTCCCATTTAATATCTTTATTAGCCATTGATGAAGGATAAGACGTATCGACAACTTGTCCATCGATTATATAAAATCCTTGTCCTATATTTGACTGATAAACAGCACTTGGTAAATTTTGATTTCCTACTTTACCCCATCCTGCTCTAAATCTTAAATCGCTTAAAACGTCTTTGGTTTTTTCCATAAATCCTTCATTTAAAATTCTCCATGAAACTGAAGCTGAGGGGAAATTTGCCCATTTGTTATTAGTCATGAATTTTGAAGAACCATCTCGTCTAAAAGTTCCTGTAAAATAATATTTACCATCGTAGTTATAAGAAAAACGAGAGAGATAAGACATTAAAGAACTTGACCAGCTGTTACCACCGCTGTTGCGGTTTTTAGTTGCAGCATTCAACTCTCTCATCGAGTCTGAGTTATTTGGTACGCCTTCTCCATACCCCCAAACATCATTTCCATTATATTCTTCCATTGTGTTACCAATCATCAAAGAAACATTGTGTTTATCTGCAAATGTTTTAGTATATGTTGCAGTATTCTGCCACGTCCAGTCTACATTGTTTGTTGCTTTTCTTTCGATGGTATTGATTTCAGCTTTTTCGTGTGCCGCGTCAATTTCGAAATCCGGAGTAAATTTGCTCCAAATTTTATCTCCAACTTCAACAGAAGCCTGTGTACGAATTACTAAACCTTTTATTGGTTCATATTGTAAATATCCGTTTGTATTTAAGTTGTACTGATCTGTGTAATCATCATAACGGTTTACGGCTGCAACCGGATTCCATACATACGATGGAGAACGGGCGTAAATACTGTATTCATTTTCTAATCCTGTTAACTGACTGGCAGGTTTGTAAATTGGCGTAATTGGATCAATTTTATCAAAATCTGCCCAGTTTCCAGGAGATCCCCAAGTTTCATAACGAGGGTTTAAAGTGATTCCAGCTGAGAATTTATCAGAGAATTTAAAATCATTTGCAATTCTCATCGTTACTCTTTCCCATCCGCCTATTCCGTACATAGACTCTGAGTTATAGTAATTCAGACTTATCGCATAAGTATGTTTGTCTGAACCTCCGCTTACTCCAAAAGAGGCATTGGTAACAGGTGTTCCTGTTTTAATTCCGGCTCTCCACCAGTCTGTTGTTTTTCCTTTATACTGAGAAGGATTTGGCAGATAATCTGAATAGCCTGAATTGTTGTATGCTGTATTCATGATCGTTGCATAACCTTCGGCATCAGCCATATCATATGGGTTTTTCATAATCTGCATACCAGAACTCAAATCAAAATTAAATCTGGTTTTACCTGCTTTGCCCTTTTTAGTCGTAATCAGGATAACTCCGTTTGATGCACGAGAACCATAAATTGCACTTGCAGAAGCATCTTTTAAAACTTCCATAGACTCAATCTCATTATTGCTTAAGAAATTGATGCTGGTTCCCATTGGGATTCCGTCTACTACATAAAGCGGGTCTGTACTTAAGTTTACAGTAGAAATTCCACGAATTAAAACTCTTGGCTGCGCACCGGGACCTCCCTGTCCTGTAACCTGAACTCCGGAAACTTTTCCCTGCAATGATTCAGTTACGTTACCTACTGTCATAGTTTGTAATTCTTTTCCTTTTATAGAAGAAATAGAACTCGTTACAGTGCTCTTTTTTACAGAAGCATAACCTACAACCACAATTTCGTCTAACGCCTGGCTTGATTCCTGAAGTACGACATTAATCTCGGTTTTATCACCAACAGCTGCTACCTGAGTTGTAAAACCCACAAATGAAAACTCAATTTGAGCATTTTTGTTTGGAACATTGATTGTATAATTCCCGTCAAAATCAGTTGCTGCAGATGTTGAAGCTCCTTTTACATTTACGTTTACTCCGGGAATTGGTACATTTCCTTTGTCCTTAACAGTTCCTTTTATTTTTATTTGTCCAAATGATACAGCAGTACACAAAAGGGCAATAAAAAACCATATATATTTAAATTTCATATTTAGATGTTTTATTTATTAATGTTATAAAAGTGTAATAACAAATTATTTCTTTGTTATAAAAACTCTCTCTAACTCTGTATCAAGAACTACTTTATAAACTCCGGCCGCTGCTGGGTATTTAGCATTTCCGTTTTCTCCCGGTGACATGGTACAAATACCATTTTTAATTAATCTCCATGAAGGGCTCCACCATTGACCTGTAAAAGTTCCTTCCATAGTTCCGGTTAAGGTATACTCTCCAACTAATTGATAAGGATTGGCTGGATTATTGGCTAAGTGAAGTTTTTTCACAACCCACGCATTCCAGGTATCCCAGTTTGCACCGTCGATTCCGCCTCCGCAAACGCTTACGAAAGGTTTTCTTAAAGCTTCGTCGTCATGCCATAATCCGTTGGCAACATCAGCCCAGACTTTGCTCGAAGGTGTATATTTTGTTGCCGTATATTTTAAAGTGTTTGGATTTACTTTAATAATATAATATCCTTTTGTTGGCAGAATAACTGCGGTTGAAGCAACATCGTCTACTAATTCTCCAGACGCATTTAAACCAAAACAATGTGGGGCAAAATCTGATTCCTGGCCTAAGAAATAAATTTCTTTATTGTCTGTATCTGCGTAATATTTAAATTCAAAATCCTGTCCGCTTTTTTCGTGGAAATACATCGGAACTCCAACTGCATCTGTCGTTAGGTTTGTACCTTTTGGCTGGTCGCATAAATAAATTGCAGGATACTCATTTGTAGCCACAATATTTATGTTTAATGTTCCTGTATTCGGAATCGCAAATTTATCTTTTGCTGTAATTGTCAATACGTAATCAGCTGCAGTTACAGGCAGTGTATAAGTTTTATTAAAAGTATAAGATTGAGGTGATCCTGTTAACTGAACGGTTTCATCAATACCAAGCGCAGCACATTTAACCTGAACATAATCAATTCCTGAATCGTCATTTACCGTAAAGTTTACCGGCATTTCATTGCTTGTTGATAATAAGATAACGGCACCTTCTTTTGGAGTAACCATTGTTATTGAAGGAGCTGCAAATTCGCCGTCCAGACGTAAATTAATTTCTTCATTTACTGCATTTCCGGAAACGTCTGTAATGGTAAGTTTTATTTTGAATGCTTCAGAAGTTCCTCTGTTTGCCGGAACTTCGAAAAAATAACTCAAATCGTATGATTTTAAAAGAGGATCTGTTGCAAATGAGATTACTTTATCAAGCGATAATTCTGGAATTTGAATCTCTACGCTTTTTAATCCTAAATCATCAGCCAAAGCGGCTTTAATTTCAAATTTTCTGCTTGGTGCACCATAAATTTCTTTTGTTGATACAACTACCGTAGGATCATCAGAACTTGGAAATCCTGATTCGTTATTTTGGCATCCGGTAAAAAAGATGGCAAAAAGGGTAAGAAAAAATAAAAATACATTTTTTTTCATTTCTCAATTTTTAAGGTTAGGTTTAGTTAGTTTGTTTTTTTCTAAAAACGTAAGTTGGTTTAAACTTGTAGGTCAATTTTTAAATTTTGATTGTCTGTTTGTGAGGCAAAAAAACAGACTGCAAATGATTATCTGGTTATTTTCATATTGGTGAGTTTGGTTAATTGTTAGTATATTTTTTTCCTTATGATCTTTGTTCTTTCTTCTTTAATTCTTTCTTTTTTTAGCGTATCTCGTTGTTTGTTATTTTACCCGCAGTTTTTTAAAGGGCTGCGGGTATGATAAGTTATATTGTAAAACCAACTCTTACTTAATATTTAAAGAAGGCTCAATTCTTTAAACTGATAAAAACTTATCGAAACAAACACTTATAATTTTAACATAGCAATGCAACTAACTTCATTACTATTACTGCAAAGAAATGTTTAATTCACACTCTCTAACAGGGGTAAAATGGAAAAAAAAGGAGGTCAAATTTGCAATTAACTATTATTTTACAGTAAAATTTATTAAGTATTAAAAAATAACAGTATTTTTTTACACAATATATAATTACTATCTAAAACCTTTATTTTTAACTCTTACGTTTTAGTAAGAGTAACTTTGATGAATTCAAATTCACTTTTGACACGCAGTATATATAAACAGGTTTGCTCTTTTATTTATAAATACTAGTAGCTGCTTCTTTTCCTTTTTCCTTTTGGTCTGCCAGAATTGTTTTTAAAACTTCCGGATTTTTGATCACTTCCGGATTAAATGATGTACTGTTCATGTAGTTCAATATTGAAATCAACATTTGTTTCGCAACAGGACGTTTGTCTAAATCTCCTGTCAGATCAAACGAAGCGATTATCAATTTTCCGGAATTTATGCTTCCTTCATACAGCGAAGCCAATTTGCGGTTATTGGCAAAATTATCTACCATTTCTACGATTGGTTTTCCACCAATAATGTTATCTGTAATAAGTGTTGTCGAGTTTACAGTCAAATCCCACCATTGCCAGTCTGTATTCATGTCTGTTGGAAAGTCAGCCAATGCATTATGCGCAGGATTACAAAGGACGCCCATTGTGCCGGCTTGTTTCGGAAAATGAACCGGACTCCAAAATACAGGAACAAATTTTCCTTCTATACCTTTTAGTTTTTTCCAATCCGGATTTAATAATACTGTTTTTCCGGCTTTAAGTTGTTTGTAGGCTTCGTCAAGATTTCTGGTGTAAACAACTTTTCCGTAATCAATGGCTTGCTTTTGAGGGTAAACCCAAATATTCCATTGATTTTTATAGTTTGTTCCTTTCAGATTTACTTTAATTATTAATTTGGATGCCTTGGATACTTTTTGAAGGCTTTCATTTAAATCTAAGATTTTATGATTGTACCCAATTGCAATGGCTGCTTTTGTACTGCCAGAAGCTATTACAGCAGTATTATCGCTGATACTCCATTCTATTTCCTGATCTTTTAAATTAGTTTCTGAATAATTACTGACATCTAAAGAAGCAGTAAAAAGTTCGTTGTTTGTATAAGCAGCTTTTGAAAATCGTAAAAGCGGTACAACGGGCGCAGAAAACTGACGGAATTCTTCTGCCGAAATCAGTCCTTTGCTATCCCAAAAAGCATCTAAAAGTCCTACAAATGCGGTTCCCTGACCCGGAAAATCATGTAAATCCAATAATTGAAAACCGCTGATTCCGGCTGTTTTTAATGCTCTTTCTATTTCTTCTTTATAAAGAATTACAGCCAGTCTGCCCGAAGCTTTTGTATAATCTGCAGCTTTAGCAATTAATCCTTTACGCTCTAAATCTTCTTTAACCGATTTAAAATTGACAGGTTCTAAAACACCTGTATATTTCGAAATTTCATCTATTTTAGGGTAAACAGCATACTGCCCAATTTCGTGTGTTATTAAAGGGACCGTCATTCCTTCCACAGAAGCGGCATAATCTTTATTAAAAGCCGGCGATTCGCTGTTAAAAACGCCCTGCCCGCGAACCCAGCCTTTCTTTGTCCACTGTGTGATAAAGAAATCATCTTCAGGTTCCGGCCAAACGCCATGTTCTTTTTCGAAAGTAAAAGAAGTTGTCGTATATAAATGCCTGCCGTCTTTTGCTTTTAAACTATTCATTAATTTTGTCAGAACCGTCATATCGCCTTGCAGTTCATTGCCCATTGACCACATGCAAAATGAAGGATGATTTCCGTATTCATCCATCATACGTTGTGCTTCGGCGTATAAAAAGTCCGTTGTTTTTTGATCTTCTCCAATTTTAAGGCTCCAAACCGGAAGTTCAACTTGTAGATAAAACCCCATTTCGTCAGCCACTTCAAAAGCAGCTTGCGGAGGACACCAGGAATGAAAACGCAAATGATTTAATCCCCAGTTTTTAGCTGTTCCAAATACTTTTTTCCAGCCTTCTTTATCCATTGGCGCATGTCCGGTAAGCGGAAAAATATTACATTCTAAAGTCCCTCTTAAAAAAACCGGCTGGCCGTTAATCGTTAAAACCGGTCCTTTTTTTAAAAAACTGCGCATCCCAAAATCTACAGCAATCTGCGATTCGTTTTTCATTGTTTTTAATTCGGCTTTTAATTCATATAATTCAGGTAAAAATTCGCTCCAAAGCTTTACGTCTTTTCCCATATTATAATCAAGCTCTACTACAGATTGTCCTGCTTTTAACCGGATTTCTTTTTTAAGTGATTCTACTGCAGTTTTTCTTTTTTTATTGATGGCAGTAATCGTTAAAATTCCTTTATCTGTACTTTTAGAATTGTTATTCAGCTTAAAAGTCAATTTTACTTTTCCTTCTTTAATATCTGGATTTACTTGTAAATTAGTAATACGAACAACATCAAACGCTTCAATTTCTATCTTGCCAATAATGCCATTCCAAATAATTTGTGTTTCATTGGTATAAGCATGCGCCATATTATCTACACTAATATCAAACAGTTTACGATTATCAACACGAATCGTGATGCGATGCGTTTTTCCGGCCGTTAGATATTTTGAAAGATTAAAATAATGTGGTGCAATCAGGCTGTTTTGTTCTGTTTCAACTTCATTGCCATCAATCCAGACATTTGTTTTCCAAATGACACGCTCTAATTTTAAAATAAGGTCTTTTCCTTTCCATTTTTTTGGTATTGTGATTTCACGACTATACCAGGCTGCACCCAGATAACTGTTTTTTCGGGTTAAATGACTCATTTGAAGTTTCTCTAAACCTGGTTTTAACTTATTGGCTGCTCCAAGTCCTGCATCGTCTGTTGTTCCCGGTAATTTCATTAATTGTGCAAAACCTTTATTTTGCCAGCCATTTTTTAGTCCTATATCAGTGCTGTCTAATTGAACTGTCCAGTCGCCTGAAATATTCAATACTGGCTTATCTTCAACATCCCAGGATGACAGAAAAAGTAAAAGCAAAACAGAAATTATGATGTGTTTGATTTGCATTTTATTAAATTTTATAATTGAAATTTTTATTTGTGATCTTATTGAATAATGAGTTATTTGCGAAACGTTTGTTTGTTTATATCCAATTGTTTCACTTTTTGATAGTATTTTTCAGACTCTTCTTCGTTTCCTAATCCGCTGTAACCTAAGGCCATTACATAATAACAATGCACTTGGTTTCTCACATTTAAATCATCATCCCAAATAGCGAGATCCGGCAGTGAAACTGCAAAATAATCAATTCTGGATTTTTCGAACAAATACTTTTCTCCATGTGCCAGCAGTTTGTTAAAACGGCTTCGGGCTTTATCTTCGTCTCCTAACTCACGCCATGCCAGTCCCTGATAAAAAATCTTATCCGGCTGCTGGTCATTATAGAAAAAAGCCTGAATCGGCTCAGGAGACCCAAGTGCTGCTTCTGCAAAATTTCTATTTGCATTTTCTACATCCCCAAGTCCTTTATACGCTAAACCTTTATAATAAAACACTTCATTTTCTTCGGCATTTTTCAGTTTTCCCTCGCCTAAATTGTGCGGATAAAATTCTGTTTCTTTTAGCAGTTGTATCGCTTCTTCAAAACGTTTTTCTGCTATGGCAATTTTGGCTAATTCTACTCGGCATAAGGTATACTGCCCGGTTACTTTTCCTTCTCCTCCTTCCCAAGGATGAAATTTTCTTTTCGAAATCAGATCTTTTGCAACAGCATATTTCCCAATTTGATTGTAAAGTGTAATGCGTTCAATACACAAATCATCACGTTCTTCAACCAAATTTGGATATTGATTTAAAAGCGACAATCTGTCCTCAGGTGGTGTTCCTATTTTTTTATAAAGCTGATCCAATTCCATAAAAACCCTTGAATCTGCTGTATCCAGAGCAAAAGCTTTTTCTAACATTTCCTGAGCTTTAGCTTTATCATTTGTTTTATTGAAATATGCCAATGCAAGGTTTCTCAGTAAAGTTGGAAATTGATTGTCGATACTATACGATAATTCCCAATTTTTTACAGCGTCCTCATATTGACGGAATGCATACCAAAAATTCCCTAAATAATAAGGCGCTTTAGCATCCTGAGGATTCATTTTAACAGCATCTTGCAAAATATTTACTTCCTCTATTCGGTTAGGAAAACACTTTTCTGAAGATTGTAATGATGCTTTTTTATACCACTCTTCTGCTTCATTTGTATTTCCGTTTTTAGAAGCAAAATAACCTAACGTGTAATACACCATTGGATAAACTTCGCCAGTATCCTGAATAGATTCCTGCAATAACTGACTCGCTTCTTCATACAATCCTGCTCCGGCAAAATCAAGTGCATATTCTATATATCCATGCGGCCATTGACGCATAATAGTATTCATTTCATTTAAAACTGCCTGATCTTTTGTAATCAGATATTTCTCAAAACGGCATCCCATATTAAAACGGTCAATTTTTATTGAGTCTTCAATCCACGCTAAAGCTTCCTGATTTCTGTTTAATTTTCTCAAAACAGAAGCTTTTAATTGACGCGCTTTATGATTGTGCCAATTTCTTATTAATGATGATTCAACTCTTTCTAAAGCTCCGGTCCATTCTTCTTTTATGCTGTCAATTTGTGCCAATGTATAAAAAGCTGCATCCTGCCAGGCAGCATTCCAGGTTGATTTAAAAAGTGAATTATAAGCTTCGTTATTTTTTCCCTGAAGTTTCAAACAATATCCCAAATTATAATGTGGTTCTCCGTCAATTGGGTTTGGATTGCGTTCTGTAAGCACTTCTATGGCTGTTTTGAAATACGTTTCGGCTTTTTCAAACTGACCTCTTCTTAACATTAATAAACCAACAGCATTATTGCAGCGAACATCTCGCGAATCCCGGCTTAAAGCTTCATAATAATAATCCAGCGGATTGTAAGTCGCGTGTCTGTATTGCTCTAAATGCAATCCTGTCAAATACAATTGCTCTATTGATGCGATATCTTTTGGATCTAAGGCTGCTTTTGCAGGATTGGGAACAGGTTTTATTTCTGCTTTTTCTTCCTGATACTGAACCAGCATTTTTCCGTCAGAAGTATAAATTGTAAAAATTAAATTTTCTGATAATGCATCTCCTATAGAAACTCTTTTTTTATATGGATTTACTGGAGAAATTGTAATTTCATCCTTAAATAAAATGTTATTTTCATTGTCTTTTAGTTCTATTTTTAAGTTCTCGTACAAACTTGTGGTGTATAAAACCAAATCAGCTTCAGTTCCTTTAACTTCAATATTGATGATTGCATCTTTTGTCGCATTTTTTACGTACCCTACTTCGGCATACGGCATAAAATACTGTACCCATGACTTTTCTTCATATGATTGCAGCCATGAAAAATCAGGCTGATTGTCTGTAAAAACTCCTGTCATTAATTCGATATACGGACCATCTTTGTCTGTTAAATTTCTGTCCCAGGCAAGTCCAAAATCACCATTGCCCCAAGTCCATTGTTTTTTACCCGGTGAAACATGGTGGTTTGCAACGTGCAGCAGTCCTGCCTGTACATTATCTTCATAACCTCCAACAAAATTATATTTAGACTGAACCGCCATATAAGAGGTTGGAACCGGAATATTTTTATATTTCGAAATATCAACACCGGCTGAATAATCTTGTTTGTAATATTCGCCAGTCGCGATTGGGAATTTTGAAACATCTCTTTTTCCGTGATCAAAAACAGCGTTAACATCAGGAGGGAAAACCGATTTATAACTATCATTTACGACAACTGCAGGATTTGCCCACCAAAGGAACGTTTGCGGAAAAGCGGTACGGTTATAAATTTTGACCTTTATTTCAATATAAGCTTTGTCAGGATGCAGTGTAAATCCCTGCATTCCTTTTGTTCTAAACATTCTTTCTACTTCATTACACCAAATGGTTTTGCTTCCGTCAGCATTCTCTTCAATGCTGTAATCTATAGGCAAAAAAGTACTCGGACGGTGGTGCTGCGGCCAGTTAAATTCAATTCCGCCCGAAATCCAGGGTCCTGTAAGTCCAACAAGAGCCGGTTTAATTACCTGATTGTAATACACAAAATGGCGTTGTTTTACTTTATCATATGCCATATGCACACGGCCGCCCAATTCAGGAAGAATCATTATTTTGATGTATTTATTTTCTAAAAATACAGCGTTGTAACATTTGTCATTTTTTTTGTCTGATAATTTTTCAACCACAGGATACGGATAAACAGCACCTGTACTTCCCTGATAAACACGTTTTTCAAGAAAAATTGGGTTCTTTTCTTCTTCGCCAATTTGATAAGTCGGCAGTAATATATCTTCTTCCCAAACACGAACAACGCCATCTTCATTAACCGTTGATTGTATTAGATAAGCCGTGATTTTTTCGTCTTGGGCATTTTCATTCATTGCTTGTCCTGTCTGTAAATTTTCCTTAATTAAATTAGGTTGATTTACATCTGAAATTATATTTTCCATTTTATTGTAAGCTATTATTTTGTCAATTCATTTTCTATTTCCTCTAAAGACTTTCCTTTGGTTTCCGGCAAAGAAACGCATAGGAAAAAATATCCTGCTAAGCAGATAATACCATACATCCAGAATGTCCCGTAAGAACCAAGGCTGCTATTTAGGATTGGAAATGTATAAGTAAGCACGAAGCAGGCTGTCCAGAGCGCGAAAGTTGAAACCGCCATTGCCATTGCACGAATTTTTATTGGGAATATTTCAGATAGAACTACCCAGGTAATTGGTGCCAGTGTCATTGCATAACACGAAATTGCTGCAATAACAAGTCCCAGAACCGCAATTCCTGTTATTTCAAAATAATAGCAGGCACCTAATAAGGCATATATGAGGAATAAACCAATTGAGCCAATAAGCATTAATGTTCTGCGTCCCCAACGGTCTACAAAGTACATTCCGACAAAAGTGAAAATTACATTCGTTAACCCCGTAATAATGATATTAAATAAGATGTCTGAAACACCATAACCTGCCGCTGAGAATACTTCCTGCGCATAATTAAAAATTACATTGATACCGCACCATTGCTGGAAAACAGCAATTACAATTCCTAATAAAAGAATCTTTGGTATTTTGCCTTCAAAAAGCATTTTATAATTCACTTTTTCTTTGACGTCGCCTGCTCTTAATTTCAATTGCTCGATTTGTTCAGAAGCAAAAGCTTGTCCGCCAATTTTAGTAAAAATTGATTCGGCTTTTGCATAACGGTATTGACTTGCAAGCCATCTTGGACTTTCGGGTATAATTAATATTAAAACAAAAAAAACAACTGATGGAATTGCACCTGCCCAGAACATATAGCGCCAGCCCCATTGTCCGTTCCAGGAATTCAGTATATCCTGTCCTTCGATAATTGGATCAGCAATTAACCAATTCACAATTTGTGCCGCCAGTATTCCAATCACAACCGTAAGCTGATTTATGGAAACAAATTTACCTCTGGATTCGCTTGGAGCGATTTCGGCTATATACATAGGAGAAAGATTAGACGCAATTCCTATTCCAACTCCGCCTACCACTCGCCAGACAATAAACCATTCAATCGTATCGACCAATCCGATACCTGCTGCAGCCAGTGTAAAAAAGACTGATGCAACAATCATTAACGGTTTTCTCCCATATTTGTCAGACAAGCTTCCGGAGATCATTACTCCCAGCAAACAGCCTAATATTGCACTTCCCATTACCCAGCCCTGCATAGAAGGCGAATTTGTAATATTAAAAAAAACTTCATAAAAAGGCTTTGCTCCTCCAATTACTACCCAGTCATATCCAAATAGTAAACCGCCCATTGCTGAAACTAATGCAATGAAAAGCAGGTACGAAGAATTGAACTTACTCATATATTTATATTTTAAATTAATTTATCGATTACAAATATCGTTACTTGATAAGGCTGTGAAAATGTAATATTTCAGTAAAACATGTATAAAAAGCCGATTTGAAACAAAACCTTATCATACCCAAAATAAAAAATCATTTTTTTTACATTAAATCTATTTTTAGTGTTAAAAGCTACGAATAAAAAAGTTACACAACATAAAAAATACCTTGCTAATATTACAGCACAAGCTTTTATTACGTAATTTCGATCACTATTTTATTATAATATGTAAATTTTCACGGTTTGATAAAATTTAGATTTTAGCATATTATTTCTTAGATTTGGTTTTTAATACATAATAAATGGTTCTCATTTTAAAAATATGGATCAGATAGCAGATGGATTTAAAGGCGAAAGAGCCATTGTTGTTCCTTATAGTGTACGCAATTTTCAGTCAGAAAATGAGCTGACAAAAAATGTATTTATTACCCATATTGGTTATTATCCCAATGCAAAATATCATTTCAGAAAACGATCAAAAGGCGCTCTTGAAAACATTCTTATTTATTGCGAAAACGGAAAAGGCTTTATCACTTTTGAAGATGAACAATTTTCACTTACTAAAGATCAGGCTTTTATTATTCCGGCCCATAAAGCGCATAGCTATGAAGCCGAAATATCAAAACCGTGGAGCATTTACTGGCTGCATTTTAAAGGAATAAATACTTCTTTACACGATTCTGTCACAGGAAAAATTATAAACCTGAACGACGCGGGATTATCCGACCGGCTGAACCTGTTTGAAGAAATTTATCAAAATCTGGAAATGGGTTTTTATCCTGATAATCTTGAATATTCCAGCATTTGTTTACAGCATTTTTTGGCCAGTATAAAATATACAGATCAATTTTTAAAAATAAGAACTGCCGATGCAGAGGTTTTAGATGTAATACCTATGAGCATCATTTATATGAAAAACAACCTGACCAATAAGATAACACTGCATGAAATCGCACAGCATGCAGGGTATTCGAGTTCTTATTTTGGGGCTTTATTTCTTGAAAAAACATCCTGCACCCCTATGGATTATTACAATCAGTTGAAAATTCAGAAATCGTGTTCACTTTTGCAATTCAGTACTATGAAAATAAAAGAAATTGCTTATCATTTAGGCTATTATGATCCGTTTCATTTTTCAAAAACATTCAGATTGGTCATGGAAATATCGCCGAGAGAATATCGTCTGAGATACAAAAATCAAGTGTAAATTTTCAATTGACCAGATCCCAACAGGTTTTAAAAAACTATTATTTAATAATATTCAAATCCGAATTAAAGGAACTCTTGTACTTTTTAATATATTCTGATGGCGTCATTCCGAAGAGTTTTACAAACTGCTGTCTGAAATATTTTGGATCTTCAAATCCAACTTCGGCACTTGCCTGAGTAATATTCATATCTTCGGTCAGCATTAACATGGCTGCTCTTCGAATACGAACTGAACGTATAAAAGCATTTAAAGTCTGTCCCGAAATAATCTTGATTTTTGTATAAAGCGTTCTATGGCTCATTCCCATTTCGAGGGCAAAGTTTTTGATTGTAAAATCTCTTTTATGAATATTGGCTTCTACTATATCAATACATTTTTTTAGCATTTCCTGATATTCTACCGGAACTTTCTGGGTATTTTCTTTTAGTGTAATGCTGTCTAAGAAATAAGTACGCAGGTTGCTTCGGTTTCGCAGTAAAGATTCTACACGTGCTTTGAGTATATCATCGTCAAATGGTTTTGTGATATAATCATCGGCGCCATCATTTATTCCCTGTAAATGGGTTTCAGGATTTTTTGATGCTGTCAGCAGAATTACGGGTATATGAGACAAGTCGTTGCTTTCTTTTATTTTTCGGCATAACTCTAAACCATCCATTTCTTCCATTGTAATATCGCTGATTACAAGGTCCGGCATATGTTTTTTTGTCAGTTTTAAGCCTTCTTCCCCATTTTCGGCACTATAAACGACATAGTTTTCTGAGAATAATTTTATCAGATAGGCTCTGATTTCCTGGTTGTCATCAATAATTAAAATGGTGCGTTTTTCAGTAAGCATGATTTTTTGGAAATCACTTTCTGAAACTATACTATTTGAAACAGCATTGTTTTCTTCAGCATCATCAATTATTAATTCATCAAATAGCTGACTTCTTTGCGGAGCATCATTTGTAATTTCGACATTTTCAAAGTGGCTGTTTCCTTTCAGGAAAGTTAGTTTAAAGGTACTTCCTTTCCCTACTTCACTTTCGCAGCTTACTTTACCTTTATGTTTATCTACAAAATATTTAACAATAAAAAGTCCAATTCCAAAACCGGTTCCAATTGAAACTTTTGAATTGATCTGTTTGAATTTTTCGAAAATAACCTCAATATCTTTTTTCTCGATTCCGTCGCCGCTATCAGAGATTTCAAGAAAAACCTCATCATCACTTTCTGTCACTATCAAATTAATTTCTCCGCCAATTGGTGTGTACTTAAAGGCATTTGACATTAAATTGAATAATGAAATCTCAATTTTTTCATAATCGCCGATAATCACAATTTCATGACCCGGAATTGTAAAATTATAATTGATGCTTTTATCTTTTGCCTGATTTACAAAACATTGATAAACTTCATTACAAAGATTATTTACATTTATTGGGGATAAACGCAATGAATCGGCATCATTTTCTGCTTTTCTAAAAAGAAGCAGCTGATCTACAAGGCTTAAAAGTCTTCTGGCATTTCGGTGCGCAATGGCCAAATCGCTTCCCGAAGAACCGTTTTGAACATTTTCTTTCTGAACTGCTTTTTTCAGCGGATTTATTATCAGCGAAAGCGGTGTTCTAAATTCATGCGAAATATAAGTAAACATAGAAGACTGCTTTTCGGCAATTTCCTTTTCTTTCTTGCTTTCTAACTCTGCAATTTTTACTTTATATTTTAGTTTTTCTTTGTTTTTATGATAATCCAGATAAACGAAAAGAAGTCCTGAAATACTCAATATATACAATAAATAGGCCCACCAGGTTCTGTACCAGGGCGGCAGGACTTGTATCGAAACAAGGCTGACTTCTTTGTTCCAGCCGCCTTTAAAATTGGTTGTTTTTACTTTAAAAGTATATTTTCCTTCGGGAAGTCTTGAATAATTTGCTTTTCGGGCCTGACCCACATAATTCCATTGCTCGTCCCAGTTCTCTAAAAAATAAGCATAATTTATTTTGTCTGCGTTATTATAATCTAAGGCAACAAATTCTAATGATAAAGTGGTTTGATCGTAAGCCAGTTCGACTTCTTTTATTTTTTCAGAATCGGTTGTAATTGCTGCTTTACTTTCTTCTATTAGCTGATTGTTAACATAAAAATCTGTCAGCAAAACATTGTTCTTTTGGTTGAATCCTTTTATTGCTTCGGGAAAAAAGACGTTAAAACCGTTTATACCGCCAAAAAGAAATTCTCCTGTCGATAATTGAAGTCCGGCATTAAAACTAAACTGGTTGCTTTGTAAACCATCATTTACAGAAAAATTGCGAAACGTTTTTCTTTTTTTATCAAATCGGCAGACACCATTATAAGTACTCATCCATAGGTTTCCTTCCTTATCTTCTAATAATCTTAAAATCGTATTTGAAGGCAGTCCGTCATCTGATGTAAATCTCTTGAAATTATTGGTTTTACGGTCATACAATACCAATCCGCCTTCTTGTGTTCCGAGCCAGAGATTTTTGTCTTTGTCTTCATGAATACATCGAATTGGATTGCTAAAAGCTATTTTTACAATCTTTCTGATATTTTTTTCTATTGAAAATAATGTACCATAATTGGCACCCCAAAGTTTCCCGTCTTTAGTTTCTATAAGACATTGCAGATTATTAATGGTTCTGTCAAAAAGAACAAAATTATTTTTAGTACGATCAAAAAGATACAAAGAACCTTCGTTAGTGGCACTTGCCCAAATATTGGCTTTTGAATCTTTATAAACAAACCAAATATTCTTTTCAATTTGTTTCGTGTACGGATTGTAACAAGAAAATCGTGTTACGCTATTGTCTTTTTTATTAATGCGGTTTATTCCTCCGGCCCAGGTCGAAATCCAGATATCGTTATTATTATCGCGGGTAATTCCGGTTATAAAAGTGCTTGAAAGAGCGTTGCTATAATTAACGTACGTATTATTTTTTCGGTTCCAGTATTTTAAACCTGCACCATCTGTACCCACCCATATATTCCTTTTTTCGTCTTCGCAAAAAGACAAAATAAAGTTTTCGGCAGGGTCTTTTGCATTGTACCTAATGCTTTTAAAATATTTAGGTGTATTGCTCAACATACTGATTCCGCCCCGTAACGAGCCAAACCATTTGTTTCCTGACTTATCTTCGTATAAACTCCAAACCGAATTGCTTTTGGCCAGCTGATTACCTTGTATGTTATTTTGGGCAATTGCTGTTTGATTTGTTCTGTCCACTTTAAAAATCCCGCAGCCGTCTGTTGTGATCCAGATTTCTTTTTTCTTATCCAAAAGAATATCGGTAACACTGCATTTTACTGTAAAGTAATTTCCTGAAAGTGCACCAGATTTTGTATTGAAAAGAAAAAGTCCTTCATCTGTTCCTAACCAAAGATTTTCATCAGGAGCTAATTTCATTGCCTTTACTTCTTTGGAAAGTGGAAAAACTACTTTTAAACTTTTAGAAGTATAACTGTAACTGCAAATTCCAACATTTCTAACGTAAACCCAGCAATGCGCCTTTTTTTTATCATCCTGAAGTGCAATTGCATCATAATTGCTAACACTGATCCTGCTGCCCAATACATTTAACGGAATATGTTTTCCAACAAAAGTGCCATTTTCAAAAGTAATTAAGCCTAAATTTTGAGAAGCAATTAATACCAGATTCTCAGACACAGACCGCATTTGATGAATGATATCTTTTAGAACTTTTGGCTTTTGATCCGATAAAATAAACTGAACAGGATTAAATCTGTTATTGGTTTTATTGTAAACACAAACACCATTTGCGCCTCCAACCCAGATATTTTTTTTAGAATCACCTTCAATATCATAGATTGTATTAAACAATAATGATTTTGGATCGTTGATTCGGTTTCTAAAAACTTTAAAATTGTAGCCGTCGTATCGGTTTAAGCCATCGTAAGTTCCAAACCACATAAAACCTTCGCTGTCCTGAAATATAGTTGTTACGGAATTATTGGATAATCCGTCGGATATATCAAGAAATTTAACCGGATAATCTTGCGAGTATCCAGAAAATGAAAAGCCTATTAGTAGAATATATAAAACAAAATGCTTCAAAACGTAATTTTTAATTTACTTGTAAAAAGTACAATTATAAGCTAATTTTATAGATAATTCACATTAATCACTAGACAAAAATAACATTAACTTCTTTATTTATGAGATTTTACCTTGAATGTTTATTTTTAATAAACTAATACCTATAAACTAATAATGTTAAGAAAAGAAACACATATTACATAAAATATCTCGAAAATACTTAAAACATAAACCCCTTAAAAACAATATTTTTTAAGGGGTTTATTATCTAAAATTATATCTGGCTATACTTTAACTTTCAACATTAAATTTTCAATTTTAGAATTCGAAATTTCCGGGTTTGCCCCCGGCGCTTCGGCAACTAAAGCTCCTACTGCACAAGCAAAATCGATAGCGGTCTGCGGTGCTTTTCCGGTAAGTAATGATGTTATTAAAGCTGCTAAAAAGGAATCGCCCGCTCCTACTGTGTCGGCAACTTCAACAGGATAACCTCCGTTTTCATAAAGCTGTCCTTCCCACATTAACAAAGCTCCGTGTTTACCTTTAGTTACACACATAGCGGTTACTTTGTTTTTTTTTGCAATAAAATGCATATTGTCTTCTAAACTTACAAAAGGCGATTGCATTGCTGCGGCAATTTCTAACAATTCTTCATCATTAAACTTAATAAAATTGGCTGAATGCATTAATTGTTCCAGAATTTCATACGAATAATGGGGTTTTCTTAAATTGACATCAAAAACCTTATAAGCATTGGTTTGCAGCAATTCTTCCAGAGATTGTCTTGATACTTCGTCTCTGCAGACCAAACTTCCGTAAATTAAAACATCGGCATTGGCGGCTAAGTTTTTAGCAGAATCGTTCAATACAATTTTATCCCAGGCCGATGGATAACTGATTTCATAACTCGCAGAACCACGTTCATTCAGTGTCACGTTTACTAATCCGGTTGCAAAATTTTCTGTCTGCATAATAGCATTCGTTTCAAGTCCTAAACTTTTTACCTGATCAATAATCGCTTTCCCGTCTTCATCTTTTCCTACACAGCTAATCATGGCTACTTCGCAGCCTAATGTTTTCATACGCAAAGCCACATTTAGAGGTGCACCGCCAATCTTTTTTTCATTGGCAAAAACATCCCAAAGTACCTCTCCATAAGCTACTGCTTTAAGATTTTCTCCGTTATTCATTCTAAAATTATTTTATATTACTATTATTCTGTTTGTATAATCTGAAGGTTAGAAAAAATGCCGTTTTATCCTTCAGCAGTTAATCCTCATTTATTTTTGTCTCTTCTGTAAATGCGATTCGTTAAAGCCGCTTTTCCGTTAATGTAAAGTTAAGCAACAATTTCAAATCATTCTAATCATTAATAACCTGGATTTTGTTTGTATAATCCCTGACTGAAATTAATTTGTTTTAACGGAATTGGGCAATACTCTTCTTTATGAGCATCAAAAAAGGCATCCTGATAATAGGTTCGTTTTGTTTTTTCTCCAGCATAAAAGTCATTTAATACCTGATCTGTAACGCCCCAGCGAACTAAATCAAAGAAACGATTTCCTTCCATCGCCAGTTCTAAACGACGTTCCCAACGCATGGCTTTACGGGCAAACTCTTGTGTCCAGTTGCAATTCACTCCATCAACATAAGTGTTGATTTTAAAGTTGTTCACATATGGTAATCTTCCTGTACTCTGCGCCGCTCTTTCTCTAATTTGATTAATTAACGGTAAAGCTTCTGCTTGTCTTCCTAATTCAATCAAAGCTTCGGCACGCATTAAAATCACATCGGCATAACGAATCTGGATTCTGTTTTTTGAATTTCCATAAAACGGATCAATATTCACTACACAGCTGCAGCTTGGAGCTACGTTTTCTTTTAAAGAAGCAAAATATCCGTACGTTCCAGGAGATCTTACCCAGGCTTCAACATATAAAAATTCAGGATCGTATTTATAAGGCAAACCGGGCATTGCAACGGTGTGATATAATCTTGGATCAACTGTATTTGCATTTATGTTTTTATAATCAAAATCCTGATTGTTGTAGGTATCAAATTCCGGCAAACCGTTTGTTCCGGTTTTAAAAGCATTTACTAAGTTTTGACTTGGTTTATGAAAATCGCAGCATCCTAAACCTTGCGGAGTCGAAAGAACATCCGAAAAATTTAATCTTCCGTATAAAGTTCCGTCATTGTCTGAAAATTGAATTGAAAAGATTGATTCTGCTCCGTTTTCATAAGTTCCCGGCAAAAAGTTATTGGCATAATCAGGTTCTAAACTTGCTTTCCCAATTACTTTATCGGTCGCTGCAATTACTTCCAGCAAATGCTGCTGATTGATTCCTGTAACGGCAAATGTTTCGTCTTGTGTATAAGCCTGATACAAACGCGTTTTTGCTAAATAAGCATAAGCAGCTTTTTGAGTGGCACGCCCAACTTGTGGCTGTGTTTCCGGCAGATTATCGGCAGCAGCCTGAAAATCTTCAGCAATTTTGTTCCAAAGTTCTTCGTTTGTAAGTGCTTTGTTTGAAATCGTTTTGTAATCTTCCACAGGAACATCTTCTGTGATATAAGGAATGTTTCTGAACATGATTTTCAGCATAAAATAAAAATGTCCTCTTAAAAAACGCATTTCGGCCATACGTGTTTTTTTCAACGGATAATCAGCTTCCGAAATTTGCTCTAATGCTTTCAAAGCTTTATTGGCTCTTGAAACTCCTACATAACTTATGTACCAAAAAGAATCTAATTCACCAAAATCAGGTCTGATATTATTTGAAACTTCAAAAAAGTGAAAATCCTGAATATCGTTAGTTCCGCTTCCGCCTTTATAAGCATCATCAGAACGAACATTTCCAAATGGCCACAAACTGTATGGCGAGTCATAATGGTCATTTCCTAATTGTGCATAGGCTGCATTCATAAACCCTTCTACTGATTCCGGTGTCACAATATCTTCTTCAGATAAAACGCCGCGCGGATCATTTTCAAGAAAATCTGAACAGGAAGTGATGATTCCCATCACTAAAAATCCTGCTATATATAGTATTTTTTTCATGTCTTTAGATTTAAACTTTTATTATAATGTAAAATTAAGCCCCGCCGTAAAAGTGGTTGGCTGTGGATATCCAAATCCCGCATTTTCAGGGTCTACACCTGTAAAACTTTTAGCATCAATGATCAATAAATTCTGACCGCTGATGTAAAATCTAAAGCTGTCGAAATTCATTTTTTTCAATAAATCTTTTGGCAGGCTGTAGCCAAATTGTAAAACACGCAGTTTAAGATAGTTTCCGTTTTCTACATAATAAGTAGAGAATCTTGATTCTGCATTTCTGTCTACAGTTGTTAAAGCCGGAATTGTAGAGTTTGGATTATCTAAAGACCAGGCGTTTAATAAACGAGTTCCTTTGTTAGAACCTACGTCATCAACACTCCAAAAATCAGTTTGGTATTTTGTATTATTAATTACGTCAACATTACTTGCTCCTTCCCAGAAAGTAGTGAAATCCCAATTTTTATATCCTAATCCTAAATTAAATCCGTAAAGCAACCCTGGGTTTGGATTCCCAATCCAGGTACGATCTTTATCTGTAATAGTTCCATCTCCATTTAAATCTTTGTAGCGAATTCTTCCAAGGCCTTTTCCTTCCTGATTAGCCGAATTGTCTACTTCGCCCTGACTTTTAAACAATCCGTCAGCCACATAGCCGTACATAGAATTGATTGGTCGGCCTAAAATATTATCGTTTAATCCGTCACCGCCATAATTGTTTTTTACTTCATCCGGCAATTGTGTAATCTTGTTTTTGTTTGCCGAAACGTTAGCCGAAATATCATATTTTAATCCAAAAGAAGTTTCATCATGATATCCTAAAGTAAATTCCCATCCTTTATTTTCCATGGAGGCGCCGTTTACCCAGCGATTTCCACCTTCGCCAATTACTCCTAAATAAGGCGGTAAAACCAAAATGTCTTCTGTTTTTTTGATGTAATAATCAACAGAACCGCTTAATTTTTGTTTGAATAATCCAAAATCTAAACCGATGTTGGTTTGTGTAGTCGTTTCCCATTTTAAATCATCATTTCCGGATTGCGTTGCGATAAAACCGGACGGAAGCAAACCGTTTCCGTTTCCTGCAATGTCATAAGCCGTACCGTAAGAAGTTGCCCAGGTTGGACTTCCGCCGGCATAACTAGCCAAATACAAACTGTAAACGGCTGTATTACTAATTTCCTGATTTCCGGTTTGTCCCCATCCTGCTCTTAATTTTAAATCTGAGAAAACAGGGGCATTATTTTTAATGAAATTTTCATTACTGATTCTCCATCCTGCCGAAACTGCCGGAAAGGTTCCGAATTGATTGTTTTTCCCAAAACGGGAAGAACCATCACGACGAATTGTAGCCGAAAGCAAATAACGATTATCAAACTCATAATCTGCTTTTCCAAAGTAAGAAAGTAATGAATATGTAGTTGATGTTCCGCTTGTAAACGATTCTCCAGTTCCTGCATCAGGATACATATAATCTGGTGTTTCGATCAAAAAGTCATTTTTGCGCAAAGTTGTTGTGTCGTAAATGTCTTTGTACATCTCGGTTCCAGCCATTAAATTCAAATTGCTTTTTCCGAAATTCAAACTATAAATTGCAGTATTTGTCCAGGTCCATTTATCGCTCACCGATTGATCAATTGTAACCGATGTCTGATCGTTTTGCAGATAACCCGATTTATAACTTCTTTGTAAAGTACGTTTTTTGTAAAACCCGTAATCGATACCAAAACTGGTTTTGACGTGAAGATTTTTGATGATTTCTAAATCGGCATACGCATTACCAAAAAGACGTAAATAATCGTATTTATTGTCTTTATTATATTCTAAAAGACGAACCGGATTTTGTCTGTCATTCATTCCGCCTACCGGTCCGCCCCAGCCTTTTCCGTCAACGGTATGTACCGGAATAATTGGCACAGCGCGAAGAGCCTGTTCTAAAACTCCGGGATCAGTAACTTCGTTGGTACGATTGAAACTGAAATTTTCTCCAATAACTAATTTGCCGTCAAAATATTTATAAGAACCATTCATTCTGGCAGAAATTCTTTCGAAATCAGTTGTTTTTACAACGCCTTCATTTTCATAATAGCCCAAAGAAAAAACATAACTTCCTTTATCTGATGCATTTGAAACTGACAAATCATAAGATTCGGCAATTCCGGTTTGTGAAATTGCATCATACCAATCTGTATCAGAGGATTTCAGCGTTTTTTCTGCATCTAAATATTCCGGAATTATAATATTGTTTAGCTGTGGTTTATTGTTATTTACCGACCAGTCAAACTGGTAACGCAGGTTATTATTGTTCGGGTTTAAGCCGTCATTAATATTGGCCTGCCATAGAGCCTGACCAAATTGGTTCGCATTCATCACATCCAGCTTTCTCGAATAATTTGAAATGGAAGTATAAGTGCTAAAATTAATCCTCATTTTGCCTTCTTTTCCTTTTTTGGTCGTAATGATAATTACACCGTTTGAAGCACGGGAACCATAAATACTTGCCGAAGAAGCATCTTTTAAAACCTGAATTGTTTCAATGTCATTCGGGTTTAATTCCTGCATTCCAGACTTGGTTGGCATTCCGTCAATTACATAAAGCGGATCTGTGTTGTTTAAAGTTCCTACACCACGAATCACCACTTTTGTATTGGCACCGCTCGGAGATCCGTCAGACGAAATTTTCACCCCCGCTACTCTTCCTTGTAACGCTTTAATTGGGTTTGGTTCCGGCTGTTTCATGACTTCCTTCATGTTTACAACAGCAACTGCTCCGGTAATATCGGTTTTCTTTTGTTTTGAATATCCTGTTACAACAACTTCATTCAGTTGATTGTTATCGAGTTTTAAAATGATTTTTAATGTTTTTTCTCCTTTAACAGAAATTGACTGCGGTGTAAATCCGATAAAAGAAACAACAATTACGGCATCTGAACTGATTTCCTGGAAAGAAAAATTTCCATCAAAATCTGTCGCTGTACTGGTATTTGTACCAGAGATAATTACAGTCGCTCCCGGAAGCGGCATTCCGTCATCTGACGAAATTACTGTTCCTTTAATTCCTCCTTCCTGCGCTGTCATAATCAGCATCGGAAAAAAGAAAAATAGAAAATAAATAATTTTGGTTTTCATAGTTAGTGGTTTTGGTTTTTAGTTAGTTTATATTTAATTGGTTAAATACGAGATTGCTCAATTCGATTCCTTGGGTTGAAGAAACGGACAGAGAAGTAAATGGCTGGTTTGAGAAAAAGATTTCGGTCATTACCTTTTCGCCATTATTGTAAAATATTTCAATAGATGTTTTGTCTAAAATGATTTTAAAAACACCTTCTTTTTGATTTCCATCTAAAGTTGCTTTGGTAATTGCTGCAGCAAATTTTTCTGAGAAATCGTTTTTTCCTGATTTCGAACGATCCACAAATAAATAATGATCTGAATTATTTATTCCGAAAGTCAAAGATTCACCAACTGCGTTTGAAAGTGTGAAAGTGTATGTATCTTGTTTTAAGTTTTTTAAATTAAAATTGATAATTGCCTGAGTTAAATCAATTTTTCCTGCTTCAGGAATTGAAAGTTTTCCTTTTCCTTTCAGGCTTTTTACTTTAAGGGTTTTAGAAACATATTTGTTAATCTCTTTCACCGGACTGCTAACTAAACTATAGTCATTTCCTTTTTTGATTAACTGAATTTCGCGAGCAATGGTAGCAGCGCTTCTCCAGCCAAAAGTTGGTACTTGCTGCGCATAATCCCAATTAGACATCCAGCCAATAAATAATCGCCGTCCGTCTGCGCTTGGAACATTATTCCAGGTTACACCTGCATAATTATCTTTTCCGTAATCAATCCAAACGGCTTTTTCCTGTTCTACTCTTTTGGCAAAATTTGCATCAGGCGTAAAAGTTTTTCCGTCAAAATCTCCAATAAAATACTGTGTTCCTGAACCTCCATTGGCGCCGCCTGGATTTAAACTCTGAATTAAAACCCATTTGGTTTCATTGGTTCCCTGCACTTTTATCTGAAAGAAATCCGGGCATTCCCAAACACCTCCGTGAGCTCCGATATTTTTTCCGAAATCCGATAAATATTCCCAGTTTTTAAGGTCTTTCGATTTATAAAACTGAGATCGATCTTGCGCCGCCAAAACTAATATCCATTGTTTGTGCGTTTCATCCCAAGTTGCTTTTGGATCACGAAAATCACGAATTCCGGGGTTTTTCACGACAGGATTTCCTTCCTCAAATTTCTGCCATGTAAAACCGTTGTCGTTAGAATACGCAATATCCTGCTGCTCAACATCAATTTTATTTTCTTTTTCTTTTGTCATATTATGCAGCGTATAAATCGCTACAATTGGAGCTGTTTTTCCGGTTCCTAAACCTGATGTATTATTTACATCAACAACAGCACTTCCTGAAAAAATGTATTTGTCATTGTCGGGATAAATTGCAATGGGCTGTTCTTCCCATTTTATTAAATCTTTGCTGATTGCATGTCCCCAATGCATTGGTCCCCATTTATTTCCGTCAGGATAATGCTGGAAGAATAAATGATAATATCCGTTAGCATAAAACATTCCGTTAGGATCATTCATCCAGCCTTTTTTGGGTGTAAAATGAAAGTTCGGACGGTACATTTTTTCTTCTGCAGGAGTTGACACCGAAACAACAGTCGTTTGTGCAGCAGCCAAGTATGGTTTACAACCTCCTATTGAGAGTATTACTGCACTATAAAATGCCAGCGGCAGATGTTTCTTTGATTTCATGTTTTTTGGTATTTTTTTTGGTTAGATTTTCACTTAATACTTCTAAAGAAATCCCTTTGGTTTCCGGCATCATAAAAATTACAAACAGCAATTGAAGCACCATCATCAAAGTGAAAATTAAAAAGACGACTTCCGGGCCAATTTCTGAGAATAACATTGGAATTAAAGATGGAATAATCGCTGCCAGAACCCAATGTACTGAACTTCCAAAAGCCTGTCCTGAAGCACGAATGTGATTTGGAAAAATTTCTGAGATGAAAACCCAGATAACGGCTCCCTGCCCGATGGCGTGCGAAGCAATGAATAAGAAAAGAAAAACAGGTACTGATAATCCTCCCCAATTGTAATAAAAAGAAGCAGAAACTAATCCTAAAGAAATAATATATCCGATTGAACCAATGTACATTAACAACTTTCTTCCTAATTTGTCAATTAATGCTACGCCGATTAAAGTAAATATAAGATTCGTAATTCCGATTCCGATACTGCTTAATAAAGCGGTATTTTGTCCTAAACCTGCTTCTTCAAAAATTCTTGGTGCATAATATAAAAAGGCATTGATTCCAGAAAACTGATTGAAAAATGCAATTAAAAAGGCCAGCATTAGCGGAAAACGGTATTTTTTCATGAAGATGTTTTCGTGTTTCGTAACACCATTTTCTCTTGAATCGTCCATAATGGCTGCAAGACTTGCAGACGGATCAATTTTAAACAACACTTTACGTGCTTCTTCATCTCGATTTTTAGATAATAACCATCTCGGGCTTTCCGGAATTGTAAGTATAAAAAGAATATAAATAAAAGACGGAATAGCCTGAACTCCAATCATCCAGCGCCAGGCGTTTTCGCCAATATCTTTTAAAAAGTAATTGGATATAAAAGCAATTAAGATTCCTAATACAATATTAAACTGATATAAAGCTACTAATCGTCCGCGTTTGTCAGCCGGAGCAATTTCAGAAACATAAGCCGGAGCGGCAATGGTTGAAGCGCCAACACCTAAACCTCCAATAAATCTAAATGCAGCAAAAACATAAGGGTCATTTGCAAAAGCCGCACCAATGGCTGAAAGGAAATATAGAATCCCAATCCAAAACAGTGTTTTTTTACGGCCTATTTTATTTGTTGGGATTCCTCCAAAAATAGCACCTACAACGGTTCCCCAAAGTGCCATTGCCATGACAACAGATCCGTGAAAAGCATCAGATGAATGCCAAAGAAGCTGTAATTGTTTATCAGCTCCCGAAATAACTACGGTATCAAAACCGAATAGAAAACCTGCCAGTGCAGCAGTAACAGACCAAATCAATATCTTATTCATTGTACATGTATTAAAAACTTATTGCTAAGATATCCGCAAAAAAATCAACTTATTTTTAATGATGTTACAATTTAATTCTATAATTATTAATAGTTTGATACTTAAACAGCAAAACCTTTATTTACAAGGCTTTACAGGATTTAAAATTTATTTACGAAAACCGTGTAGTTTCGATTTTGTTACATTAGGTTAGAAATTGATACCTTATTTTCTTGAAAAAGGAACTAAGTAACAAAGGTACTGAGGTTCTAAGTTGTTAAAATTATAAGTACAGAAGATTTTAGGTTAAAATTTTAAGAACTATTTCTCTTTTTTTGAATTGCCTCCAGCTTCAGCTGGAGTTATAAAATAAAGGCAAGAATGGCTTTAGCCAAAATAATAAAGCTTTTTGGCTAAAGCCGCATTTATGACCAATCCTATAACCTCCAGCTGAAGCTGGAGGCAATTTAAATCTCCTAATCTCTCACAAAGGTGCAAAGCTTAAACATAATATTGTCATTTCTACGAAGGAGACCCGAGCGATAGCGGTCTTTTCGAGATTAATTCTATTTATTTCCCAAGGTTGAAACCTTGGGCTATGGACATTGAACTGAAGCTGGAGGCAATTTAAGATCTTCTAATCTCTCAAGATTCTAACTAATTTGACAATTTGTATTCCTTTGGTGAAATTCCAAATTTATTCTTAAAAGCTGTAGAAAAGTAGTTTGGAGAAGAGAATCCAAGCGAGTATGCAATTTCAGAAATATTCATCTCATTTGACTTTAAAAGCTCTGCGGCCTTCTCTAATTTTACATTATTGATATGATCGCTGATATTAATTCCGATAATGGCTTTCACCTTTCGATACAGCTGAACTCTTGAAACCCCAAGTTTATCTGCTAAATCTTCAACCGAAAATTTAGGATCTTCAACATTCTTCTTAATAATATCATTCATTTTGGTAATAAATGATTGTTCCTGATTTCCAAATTTAGACTCAGGTTCAACGCGATAAATATTATTAGTATAATAATAACGAAGTTTTTCTCTGTTGAAAAGCAGGCTCGAAATCGACTGTTTTAAAATAGAAAGGCTAAATGGTTTGGTAAGATATTGATCTACCCCGCTTTGTAATCCTTTTAAAACAGATTCCTTGTTACTTTGTGCCGTTAAAATAATAATTGGAATATGTGACGAACGTAAATCCTTTTTCAATTCTTTACTAATCTCGTAACCGTCTTTATCAACGAGGTTAATGTCGCAAATAATAATATCGGGAATAATTTCCATTGCTTTTTCAACAGCATCGCTTCCGTCAGAACTATGAACTACATATTCGTTTGATAATTTTGCTTTTAGAAATGTAACCAAATCTATATTGTCTTCTATAACCAAAAGAGTATGTTTTTCTGATTCAGAAATTACATTTACTTCATTTATATCAGATCCTATATCTAAATTATCTGTTATTAAATTGGGAGTTACATTTAGATTTTCGGCTTTATTTATAATTTCAGAAGGCTGCAAATGGCTGTTTCCTTTTAATAAGGTAATTACAAACTCGCTTCCTTGTTTTGATTTTAATTCAATAGTTCCCTGATGCAAAAGCACAAATTCTTTAGAAAGATGAAGTCCTATTCCTGAACTGTTTTTATTATTATTTGAAGCTCTGAAAAACGGATTAAAAACGTTAGACAATTCATTTTCAGGTATTCCAATTCCTGAATCTTTAAAACTAATTTTAACCGTATTGTCTTGATTTTCTATAATCGAAATAGCTATTTTTCCGTTATCAGGCGTAAATTTGAAAGCATTCGAAAGCAGATTGAAATATACTTTATCCATCAAACCTTTGTCAATAAACAGTTCCAGATTTTTATTTTTACACGTAAGCTGAAAATCTATATTTCTGCGTGCAGCTTCGCCTTTAAAGTTGGTCATTACTTCGTTTGTAAAATCATAAATCTTAGTATTTGAAGCTCTTAACGTAAATTTTTGCTCCTCGATTTTTCTAAAATCCAATAGCTGATTTATTAATCGCAGCAATCTGTTTGAGTTTTTATGAATCAGTTTTACTTCATCAATAAGTGCAGTACCTTTAATTTTTTCATTTTCAATTAATGATTCTACATAACTCATAATCAAAGTTATGGGCGTTTTGAATTCGTGTGAAAGTCCTGTAAAAAAATTCAGTTTTGCTTCATTGCTTCTTTCCGCAATTTTTGCCATTTCCTGAATTTCATTATTCTGGTCAATTACGGTTTGATTAATTCTTTCGAGTTGTTTTTTCTTTCTTGAAATAGAAATAGTCGAATAAATACTGTAAATCGTCAAACTCAAAATAATCACTAGAAAAAAGCTCATTAACCTAACCAGGTTATTCTGCGAAGCATATTCTCTTTCCTGCACTTTTATCGCTCCTTGCTGCGACTCAATAACCGTTTGCTGCTGATCGACTTTATCCATTTGGTTTTCGATAATTTCAGCATTATTTCGGTCGATAACAATTGTATTGAGGATATTATTTTTAGAAATTGGCTCTTTATTGTACATTTTTAAGGCCAGTTTCAGCGCTTCGTTTCCTCCTGTCGGGTATAAAATAGTTCCGTCCAAAACACCATTTTTTACCAATTCTATTCCGCCATTGACGGTATTCAATCCGTCAACGCCAATAAATTTAATTTTCTTTTCTAATCCCACTGTTTTTGCCGTTTCCCACGCACTTAAAGCCATACGATCGTTATGGGCAAAAATATATTCAATATCAGGATTTTGTAAAAGAATTGCTTTTAAAGGCGCTTTAACTGATTCTCCTTCCCAATCCCCGTGAATGATATTTTCAATTTTGAAACGCTTGTTATCATTGATTATCTGATCGAATCCGAGGCTGCGCTCATACGCTGGCGATGAGCCATTTGCTCCGGTAATTTCGATAATTTTACCCGAGTCTTTGCTGTGCGAAATAATATATCGGGCGGCAATTCTGCCAATTTCTATGTTATCGGCTCCAAGATAAGCGGTGTAATTTTCGCCATCAATTTTACGGTCTACTACAAGAACCGGGATTCCGGCTTTTATCGATTTTTCGACAACGGCGGTTAAAGGCTTAGATTGAATTGGAGATACAATAATAACATCTACTTTATTAGAAATGAATCTTTCTATGTCTTCAATTTGCCTCTCGATATTATTATTGGCGTCGCTAATTTTTAAATCGACTTCAGGCCGCAATGATGCTTCAATTTTTATGGAGCTGTTCATTTGTTTGCGCCAATCATCTGTGGTCATCGCCTGAGAAAATCCTACTTTGATTTTATCTCCCTGTTTTTGTTTACAGGAGACTAAACTTAATGATGCTAAAAGTAACATCAAAATATATTTTATAAATTGATACATGAAATTGTGAGTTTATGTAAATAAAAATGAGTCCTTAAAAAATACCTTCTCGTACCAACAACTTGCCAAAATAATTAGGAAGGATTATTTTGCGATGACAAGTAAGAAGGATGTATAATTAAAAAAGTAAAATTAAACTTTTATTTCATGCATGCAAATCGGTAAAGAAATATCTGTAAACGAAAAAAGAGGATTTAAAAATCCTCTTTTTTTATATAAATCAATATTTTGTCCACATATTTTGCGACAAATATTGCCATCAATTCTACCGATATGAAACTCCTAACGGAGTAATGTTTATTCGGTCAATTCTATTTTTCTACCGATATTAAACCCCTAACGGGGTATATTTAGGGGCTAATTCTATCGTTTTTTTCTACCGATATGAAACTCCTAACGGAGTTTTTCTTAATATTTTATCTAAGTGTAAGATTCCTGATGGAGTTAATATGTAAACCCTTATTTATTTCACATATAATATCTCGGAGAGATTAAATATCGGTAGAAAAATATCGGTAACAATGATAAATATGACGTGCCAATTTGTCCCGGAGGGACTATACAAATTTAATCCAATAAAAATACAATAAGCCCTCGGGCACCATGCGCACCCAAAACCAGCGATTGTTCAATATCAGCCGTTTTCGATGGTCCGGCAATAAAAGTTCCGAAACCATATTCCTGATTTCCGATTCTTTCATAAGCTTGCTGCATCGTGCGTACAATATCATTTTTATGAACGATTATTGCTAAATACTGCGCAATAAAAGGCGAAATTCGCTGTCCTAAAATATCATCAGTTACCCAAAGTGCACTATTCTCAGCAACTCCAAAATGTGCTTTTACAACGGTTAATTCAACATCCTGAAGCGAATGCGGATCGACATTGTTCCAATCTAATGAAGCAATTTCTGAAAGTTCGGGAAGCGTTGTAATTAAACGCTTTTGAAGATTGTAGTTTGATTTTATATAATTTATGATTTCACTGTAATCAGAAACCTCAACAGGATCTCCGCCAATACCTTTTAAAACAGTTTTATAGGTTTCAAGTATATCAAAATCTTCTGAACCTAAAAGACTTAAATCTGGCAGATCTGTCACTAAATCAGGCTGGTTTAGTTTTATTCTATTTAAAATTTCGGCTTTACTGCTCATTGTCTTTTGCTTTAGATTCTCTTGAATTTTTCTTGTACCATTCTCTAAAAGACTGTTCAGGAACGTCTGGCATTTCGCGCTGGTCATACCATTTATTCATTTTATTATTAACCATTGACGGAACATTTTTCATTACAAACCTTCCAGATTTTCCTGCAATGTTAAAAATCGTTGGGTTGGCTAATACCGCTGCCATTGTTTTCATAGCAATAGTTTTTGCTTTTGGCGTATAACCGTCTTTTACCAAAACCTGACGCCATTTGTACAATTGATCGTGGATATCAATTTTTACCGGGCAAACGTTGGTACAGGAACCGCAAAGTGTACTTGCAAAAGGTAAATCGGCATTTTTGCTCATATCTAAATTTGGTGCCAAGATAGAACCAATTGGTCCCGCGACTGCGTTATGATAACTGTGTCCGCCGCTTCGTCTGTAAACCGGACAGGTATTCATACAGGCGCCGCAGCGAATGCATTTTAGGGAATTTCTAAAATCTTCTCTTCCTAACTGTTTGCTTCTGCCGTTGTCGACAATTACAATATGAAGTTCTTTTCCATCTCTTGGTTTCTTAAAATGGCTTGAAAAAGTTGTTATTGGCTGTCCTGTTGCGCTTCTTGCTAATAATCTCAGGAAAACACCTAAATGTCTGCGCTGCGGAATTAGTTTTTCAAATCCCATGCAGGCAATATGAACATCGGCTAAATGTGCGCCCATATCGGCGTTTCCTTCGTTCGTGCAAACCACAAATTCTCCGGTTTCTGCAATGGCGAAATTCACTCCGGTTAAAGCTGCTTTTCGGGTTAAGAAAGTGTTTCTTAAACTATGACGCGCCGATTCTGTTAAATACTGCGGGTCAAAATTTCCTTTTTCTGTACCTAAATGTTCGTGAAAAGTTTCGCTTACATCTTCTTTTTTAAGATGAATGGCCGGCAGAACAATATGACTTGGAGGCTCTTTACGAAGCTGTACAATATATTCACCTAAATCTGAATCGATAACTTCAATACCTTTTTCGGCTAAATAATCGTTCAAATGACATTCTTCTGTAAGCATTGATTTTGATTTCACCATTTGCTTTACATCATGTTTTGCCATGATAGAATGCACTATTTCGTTATGCTCTTTTGCATCGGCAGCCCAATGTACAATGATTCCGTTTTTTTGAGCATTAGCTTCAAATTCAACTAAATAATCGTGAATATTAGATAAAACGTTTGCTTTGATTTTTGAAGCCGTTTCACGCAATAATTCCCAATCATTAATTTGATGTGCCGATTTATCACGCTTTGCACGAACAAACCAAAGTGTTTCATCATGCCAATTGACACGCTCTACATCTTTATTAAACTTTGCTGCGGCTTCGCTGTGCTGTATTATTTTTTCTGATGACATTTTTTATTGTTTAAAAGTCAATTTTGAAATGTTTATGATAGTGTTTATTTAACCGCAAAGTTCGCAAGGTATTACGCAAGGTTCGCAAAGCTAATTTTTACTCTTAGTGTACTTTGCATATTTTACTTTGTATACTTTGCTGTTAAAAACTACACTCAACGCTTACTTTTAATTTTCTAGTGAATTTAATATTTCAGCAATATGAATGGTTTTTATTCGGCTTTTTTGTCTTTTCAAAATTCCGTCTAAATGCATTAAACACGACATATCACCGCCGGTGATATAATCAACATTATGGCTTTCATGATCTTTAATTCGATCTTGTCCCATTTTTACAGAAACAGCTTCTTCGGTAACGCAAAAAGTTCCTCCAAAACCACAGCATTCATCTTTCCTTGTTAAAGCAACCAAATCAAGTCCTTTTATATTGTGCAGCAATTTTTCTGGTTTTGAAAAAAATGGTGCGTTTAATTCAGACATCTGCGAAAGCATTAATCCGCGTTGTCCGTGGCAGCTTACGTGCATTCCTACTTTAAAAGGAAAACTTCCGTCTATGTGGTCAATTTTTAAAATATCAGTTATAAATTCAGTTAATTCAAAAACTCTGTTTCTAATTTCTGCTGCAGCTTCTTCATTTTTATCATCATGTAAGTGATCTTTTACATGCAGGACACAGCTTCCTGAAGGGCATACAATATAATCGAATCCTGTAAAATTGGCTATAAAATTAGCATCACAGCCTTTTGTTAAGTGTGCATACCCGCTGTTTGCCATTGGCTGGCCGCAGCAGGTTTGTCCCATCGGAAAATGAACTTCACAGCCTAATTTCTGCAAAAGCTCATATGTCGCTATACCCACTTTTGGATAAAACTGATCGACATAACACGGTATAAATAGTCCGATTTTCATTTCTTATTATTTTATTTTTAGCCGCAGATCTGGCAGATTAAACAGATTTTTATTTAAGTATCACGCACTTTTTATCTGCACAATCTGCGAGAAACAAAAAATTATTTAATCCTTCATCCCAATAACCATTAGGAACAGATTTTTTAATTTTTAATTCTTAATTTTTAATTGTTTCAATGTTTGTAAAATTTCAAATCTATCAAATCATTCTGAATCGGTTTAGGATTCCAGTTTTGATGAATCGCCAATGCTGCGCCTAAAGCACTTGCCTGCGCCATCGATGCTGCGTAAACTTCTACATCAGGAAAAGCTTCGGCTAATAAATTCATAAAAATAGAATTTTTACTGAAACCTCCGTCAACAAAAATTTTCTTTACAGGGCTGTTACGAATGACTAAATTAGTTGAAAAAACCTGTTGTTCTACCAAATCTAACATTAATTGATGATAGGCTGTTTCATAGCTTTTAAATATTGAAAGTTCTCTTTTTTGAAAAGGGCATTCTTTCAGGATGTCAAAATTATACTTTTTAGGGTAAATAATTTGAAAATTTAAGGCTCTTAAATTTGAAACGACGTTTTTATCAAAATAAACGTCTTTGTACATATCTACAGGAACGTTAAAATGTTCTGCTAATCTTTTGGTTTGTATTTCGTGTTCGTTTCCGGAAAAAAGCCTTGCGGCCTTTACAGGTTTTTCTGTGTATTGCAGATAACACAAGCAATCATGTTGTAATTCCTCAAAAGTTAAAGGCTTATTATTGAACGGATTTAAGGAAATACTCCAGGTTCCTGTTGATAATAAAACAAAAGGCTCGGTAAAGTTTATAGTATAGGGAATTATCGCCGATGAGCTATCGTGAAGCCCTGCACCTACTGCTAAACCGTCCTGATTTTTTATAATATCTTTTCCGTAATGAAATGGCGGAATTTTGGCAGAAATGCCTTCACTATTTAACCATTTATGGTATTTCATTTTTTTGAAATTCCAAAGATTGGTATGGCAGCCTACGCTTGTAATATCAGCATAAGCTTCATTGGTTAAAAGAAAACTCAAAAACTGAGGCAGATGTAAACAATATTTTACCTTTTCGAATAAGTCTGGTTTTTCTTCTTTAAATCGATAAATCTGCATTCCAGAATTTAAACTTCCCAAAACCGGAGAAGCTGTTTTTACGGCAAATACTTCTTCTCCTTTGTATTTTTTATAGAAGTCGTTTTTTAAATCCTCCGGATAATCTTTTAAATAATTATACAGAGGAGTTAAAACTTTTCCTTCTTTATCAATGTAGACAAAACTAGCACCGTAAGTACTAAAATTAATAGCTTTTAAAACATAATTGGTTAAAGTCTTTATTTCTGATAATCGTTCAAAAACCCAGTTTTTGAGAACTTCAATATCTTCGCAGGGAAAACCGTCTTCATCGACAGTTTCGTCAAGATTGATTGATTTCTCCCAGACAATTTTATAGTTTTCATCAAATAAGAATACCTTTTTGTTTGTTTTGCCAATATCAAAAATTGCAGCTACATTCATTTTTTTAATTGTAAATTGTGAGTTGTCAATTGTGAGTTGTGATTTTTGTTCAGTTTTTTTTAGCAACTCATAATTCACAACTCACAATTCATAATTATAATCCCGTTGCCAATGTTTTTAGCCCTCTCTCTCCAATTAGATTTTTTCTGACAGAAAGGCTTCTGTATAATTCTACCGGATTTAAAGCTGCTCCTGAGCGTAAACGGGCTTCGGCAACTAGAGCGCGAACATCTGTACGAAAAGCATTTTGAAGAATTTCCTGCGCTTTTACTACGTCATTTTCTTCCTGTGCTTTTTCTAATGCTTTTCTGTCTACTGAAAGTGCTTGTGCGTAAGCAATCATAATGGCTTCAACTGACTGTAGTAAATCTTCTAACGGATCTTTGATGTTGTGCGATGCGTCGATCATCCAGCCTAAATCTTTGGCATGGTTCATACCTCTTGCGTCCATTCCTTCAACCAATTCGTTGAAAATCAAAAACAATTGATATGGTTTTAAGGCTCCGGCTGTTAAATCATCGTCACCGTATTTTGAATCATTAAAATGGAATCCGCCTAGTTTGTTTTCCATTAATAATAAAGAAACGATCTGTTCGATATTGGCGTTTGGCAAATGGTGTCCTAAATCGACTAATGTCTGTGCTTTATCGCCTAACTTTTTAACATACGAATAAGACTGTCCCCAATCAGCTACGGTCGTTGAATAAAAGTTAGGCTCAGCACATTTGTATTCTAAAAATAATTTCCAATTGGATGGTAATGCATCGTAGATTTCTTCTAAACTTTCTAATGTATTTTGATACGCTTTACGGAAGTTTAACTGCCCCGGAAAGTTAGAACCATCAGCAAGCCAAACTGTTAATGACTCTGATCCTAATTCGATTCCGTGTTTTATCACTTCAATATTGTGTGCAATTGCCTGTTTACGAACTGCTTTGTTTACGTTTTGTAAAGAACCGTATTTGTAAGTATGTTCGGCACTTGCCTGATCCTGAAATGTATTCGAGTTCATGGCATCAAACTTTAAATTATGCTGTGCCGCAAGGGTTTTGATTGCTTTATAATCTTGTGGAATATCCCACGGAATATGAAGCGAAATGGCTCCTGAAGCATTGTTTAATTTATGAAGCAGCCCGACATCTTCTATTTTTTCTTCGATTGAACGAGGTTCTCCGCCTCCGGCAAAACGTCCGAATCTTGTTCCTCCTGTTCCTAATGCCCAAGATGGAATTGCGATTTGAAAATCAATTAGTTTTTGGATAATCGACTCTGCATTGTCAATTTCTGATGCTGTAAAAACAAGTTTGTTTTGATGTTTTTTTAATAATCCCTCGTTATGAGATTCGATGTGGTTTGATCCGATTAACATAGTTATTGATATTTTAATAGAGTTACAATATATGAATTTTAGACGCTGATTTTACGGATTCGCTATCGCGAAGACGCGGAAAAAAACGGATTTTTGCGATAATAAATTAAAAAAATCTGTGTAAATCAGCGTTTTCGCGATAGCGAATCCGTTTTATCCGCGTTCTATGTCTGTATATTCAATATTTTCAGCTTAAAATTTTTATACTAAACTCTGGTTTAATTTTACTATTTTATGGTAATTGGTCTGCTTAGAAAAATGAGATGTCTAAAAAAAATCTAACGCTCGAAAAATCGAACGTTAGACCACAAAAAACCACTTTTGCTTAAACAAACTTATAAAAAAACTTAAATAACTTTTATCTATAAAAGCCCATTCCAACGCCGCCGTCTACGTTTAGGGCATTTCCTGTCGATTTATCCAATAAACCGCCAACAAAGGCAAAACAAGCATTTGCAATATCATCCGGCAATATAATTTCATTCAATAACGTTCGTTTTGCATAGTATGCCGGTAATTCTTCTACCGTAATTCCGTATGCTTTTGCACGGCCTTCTGCCCATCCGCCAGACCAAATATTTGAATCTGAGATTACCGCATCTGGATTTACTGTGTTTACACGAATTTTATCGGCTCCTAATTCTGCTGCCATTAAACGTGTTAAATGTGCCTGAGCGGCTTTTGCAGAGCCGTAACCTGGATTATTTGGGCCAGCAACTACTGCATTTTTAGAAACAATGTTTACAATGTCTCCTCCAAAACCTTGTTTGCGCATTACTTCAATTCCGGCTTTAGAAACAATAAATTGTCCTTTTACCAAAATATCATATAATCTATCCCACTCATCAAGCGTATGTTCTGCAATAGATTTAGAAATACTGATTCCGGCATTGTTAACAATAATATCTGCGCCACCAAACGCTAAACAAGCCTGATCTAATGCCAATTCTGTGCTTTTTTCATCGGTAACATTTAATAAAGTACTGGCAGCAGCATCTTTCCCAAAAGCTTTAATAAATTCAGCTGCTGCTGATTCTAAACGCTCTTCGTTAATATCGTTAAGAACAACGCAGGCGCCTTCCTGAGCAAATTTTTTAGCAATAGCTTTTCCAATTCCACCACCAGAACCCGTAATTAGAGCCACTCTTCCAGACAATGCTTTTGGTTTTGGCATACGCTGTAATTTAGCTTCTTCTAATAACCAATATTCAATATTAAAAGCTTCCTGGTGCGGTAATGAAGTATATTCTGAAACCGCTTCAGCACCTTTCATTACATTTACGGCATTGATATAATATTCTGATGCCAGACGCGCCATCGTTTTATCTTTTGCAAAAGTGAACATTCCCACTCCCGGATATAGAATCACAACCGGATTTGGGTCACGCATTGCAGGAGAATTCGATTTCCTGCAGGCATTATAATAATCTTTGTACATGGTACGATAAGCTTCAAAAGCCGGAGCTAATTTTGCCTTAACCGCATTTATATCTGATAAATCTTCGTTTGGATCTAATTCTAAAACCAGCGGACTTATTTTAGTTCTTAAAAAGTGATCTGGACAAGAAGTTCCTAATGGAGCTAATTTTGAAAGATCATTTGAATTGATGAATTCCAATACTCTTGCATCATCTGTATAATGACCAATCATTTGACGTTCTGATGAACAGAAACCTCTTAGAATTGGTGCCACTTTTGCTGCTTTTAATTTACGATCTGCTTCCGAAAGACTTTCAATTTTCTGGCCGCCAAAAACCGGACGTTTTTTCCCGTAATTGCTTTCTAAATATTCAGCGCATTTCTCGATTACTTCCAATGTATTAATATAACTTTCGTACGCAGTGTCTCCCCAGGTAAATAAACCATGAGAGCCTAACATGATGCCGCGTAATTTTTTACCTTTTTTTCCAGCTTCCTCTAAACAGCTTCTTAATTGAAGTCCTAAATCAAAGCCCGGACGCTGCCAGCCAACCCAGCCAATTTCTCCATCAAATAATTCTTCAGTAATTTTTGCCCCGTCTTTGGCGGCAGCGATTGCAATTGCCGCATCAGGGTGAAGGTGGTCGATATGTTTAAATGGCAAGAAACCATGCAAAGGCGTATCGATAGACGGTGCTTTTGAAGCCAGATCGAAAATACAGTGATTAAACAATTCTACCATTTCATCTTCAAATTCGATTCCTTTGTAAACATTTTCAAGATTGCGAAGTCTGTCTAAGTATAATGCAGCGCAGCCTGATTTTGTCAATGTTCCAATATCGCCTCCGGAACCTTTAATCCACATTACTTCTGAGTTTGCCCCCGTTAAAGGATCTTTATCTGTAATTTTTACAGAAGTATTTCCTCCGCCATAGTTTGTTAATCTTAAATCGGCTCCTAATAAGTTCGATCGATAAATGAAAAGCGCTACTTCATCTCCTGCTAATGCTGCTGCTTTAGCTTCATCCCAAAGATAGCTCACATGCTTAAAATTCATATTTTTTGTATTTGTATTTGACATTGTTATCATATATTTTTTCAAGTATTTACAAAGAATTCCCAATTCCGACTAAAATGATCGAAAGCATTATCAATCCGATTCCCAAAATAAAAGTGCCGAATGTTTTTTTAGAAACACCTTTCCACTCTTTCAAATAAAATCCCCAAAAATTAGCCGTTAAAATAATGGCTGCCATATGCAGGATCCATGAACTGGCGCCATTTCCCAGCTTGCTTTCGCCCATTCCGTAAAAGAAAAACTGCAAAAACCACATTGTTCCGGCAAGTGCAGAAAACAAAACGTTTTTAGTAATTGGTGTAGATTTATTGGTATAATCTCCAATTGTTTTGTTTTTGAAATTAAGGTAGATACACCAAATAAAATTAGTTGTTAAACCTCCCCAAAGCAAAACAATATAGGTTACGTTATTTTGAAACAATGGATTACAGCCAAATTCTACTGCCTGCTCTGCCATTGGTTTTCCGGCTTCGATTCCGTAATTAAAAAAAGAACTTAAAATTCCTGAAATTACTGCGATAATCAAACCTTTTACAAGGCTGAAATCTTTGTCTTTATCTTCATGTCCAACGGCGAAATCTTTTTCTTTAAGAATTCCGGCTTTTCCAGAGATTGCAATTCCTAAAAGGCAGACTACAACACCTAATAAAACCAATTGCCCGCCAGAACTTGCCAGCATTTCTGTAAATGAAACTTTACCTTCTGTTGGATATAAATCGTAATATATTGAAGGAACTAAAGCGCCAAAGGCAGAACAAAATCCTAAAATGATAGAATTTCCCAGCGACATTCCTAAATAACGAACGCCAAGACCGTATGTTAAACCTCCAATTCCCCAAATTAATCCCATCGAAAAAGTAAAGGTTTTGATGGCTGGTGAAGCTGCTGCAATAATTTCAGTAAAATTTGGAATCGTTAAATAAGCTGCAATTGGGGGTACTATTAACCAGGAAAAAAAACCGCCAACAAGCCAGTAACTTTCCCAGGCCCAATCTTTTACTTTTTTAAAAGGCATATAAAAACTACCCGAAGAAAATCCTCCGATAGAATGAAAAATGATTCCTAATAATGATTCCATTTAATAATTTTGTATGTGGTTAATTGCGATAGTTAATTTCGTTTTGTAAAATAATATAATGTCAAAAAGAAAACTGTCCTGTACTATCCTTTATGATTCGTGTATTTTTTGTTAAAAGTGTTCATTAATTGCAAAGAACAATCGAATTGTATTGGAAAAATAAATTTAAAAACGCTACTTTAGCAATCGATTTCGTAATTATTATACCTTCATTGTAATATAACTGCCTGAAAACAAAGAACACTTTTATTTAATTGCTGTTTTTTGTAAGGAAAGTAATAAAATCAACATGTAAAGCCGTTTTTAGAATCGCTTTTTATAAAATTATAATTAAAAAAATTTGTTTCAAGCCCCTAACCTGAAACTGATTGCAAAATACCAGCATGATTAAATTAATTAAAATAGACGAAGATTCGAGGGTTCCAAAATACAAACAAATTGTTGACTCGATTTTGCAGAATATTGCTAACGGAAATTTAAAAATAAACCAAAAAATTCCTTCTATAAACGGTTTCAGTGAAGAGTTTTATATGTCGCGTGATACTGTTGAAAAAGCATATAATATTTTAAAAGAAAGAAAAATCATTACTTCGATTAGAGGAAAGGGATATTATATTACCCGAACAAAATTGGAGTCGAAAGTAAATATTTTGTTTTTATTTAATAAACTGAGCGCTTACAAAATGAAAACTTACAGCTCATTTATTGATACTCTTGGTGCCAATGCACATACTGATCTTCATATTTATCATTGCGACGAAACGCTGTTTTTAAATTTACTGGATAAATTTGAGGGGGCTTATGATTATTATGTTATTACTACACATTTTAAAACAGATGAGTTAAAACATTTAAGTTTTACGGATGAAGTTGCCAAAGCTATTCAGAGAATTCCGGAAGAAAAACTGGTTTTAATGGATAATATTAAACTTTCGCATGAGGGTGAAATCATTAAAATTTATCAGGATTTTGAAAATGATATTTACAATGCACTAAAAGAAGGTTTAACCAAAATTACCAAATACAAGAAACTAATTTTAGTTTATCCTGATAAAGCGGTTTATCCTTATCCGAGAAGAATACTGCACGGTTTTAGAAAATTTTGTGTTGAACATGAAATCAATTTTGAGATTTTAAGTGAAGTTTATGACGATATGATCCTTAAAAAAGGTGACTTATTTATCACTATTGAAGAATCTGATCTGGTGAATTTAATGAAACAGATTCGTGATGAGGAATATGTTTTAGGAAAAGATATTGGCGTTATCTCATACAATGACACACCTCTAAAAGAATTATTAGGCATAACCGTTATGTCAACTGATTTTAATATTATGGGAGAAACTGCTGCCCGAATGATTTTGAATAAAGAAAAAGGGCAGTTTAAAGTGCCTTTTAATTTTATTGACAGGAATTCTATTTAGGAGTTTTGAAGTTTGACCAATTCATTTTTATCTTTTTAATTGATGTTTTGTTTGTGGCTCCAAATATTTCAATATTTCACCTAATATATTAAACAGATCTTTAAACTTATCAAATTCCTTTTAAACCCATTTGTTTCAGCTTTTAGAACTGGGATCCATTCTCTATATAAAAAACTCTACATTGTAATTTTCATTATTCCATTCTTTGGACTAAATAGCTGGTCATTTTCTGCATTTTTTTGGAACTTTTGCTGTGAGAAAACAATTCACACATACCATTACTTTTAATGCATCATTTTTCATTATATCACTCTAAATCAAAATATATTCCCGATTAATTGTAAAAAATGCCTTAAGACCACTTAATTTCTAAGACAATTTTGAGCACAATTAGATTCAATAATTCCAAATTAATTCTTAAAAATGGTCTATAAATACAATAAATTTTATTTCATTTTTTATTAATTTATTCTTAAAACCAAAAACCTTTCATAGCTTAAATAAATTATAATAAGTTAATTTTCAATAAATTACTATATATTAATTCAATCTAAGAATTAAGTAAACTGCCATCATCGCTTTTATTTGTTAAAAAAAATGTAAAAAAAATACTATTCCTACATTATTAATTATTATTTTTACACAGTCTAAATAAGAATAATATTTATAGATATTTCTTATCTAAAAAGACATTGGATAAAAACAATAATGAAAAATAACAGCATCTACGGTCATTTACAAAAAATTATTACAGCAGCAATTTTTCTGTTTATCAGTTTAACTCAGTCGCAAAATAGCGTCAGTATAAGCGGAATAATCTATCATTCCGGCATTCCCTTATCAAGAGCGGTAATAGTGCTGAAGCCTGTCGAAAAAACATCAATATCTGATCATAATGGCTTTTTTTCATTTTCAGGGTTATCAAATGGAGTTTACACGATCAGAGTTACGAATATGGGATATAAAGATTATATACAGGAGATTATTTTAAACGAACAGACCTTTAAATCTTTACAGATAGAAATGGAACCTGGTATTGATCTCAATGAAGTAAATGTAATAAGCCGCAGTGAAAATAAAAATCCTGAAAATCTTGTCAATGCCCGATATAGTGCTATGCCGGTAACAATTATAGATCGAAAAACCATTGAACTTATGGGAAGCCGCAGACTGGACGAAGTACTAAAAGAACAAACCGGAATTGCTGTTGTAAATAATATCAGCGGCGGAGCCAGATCAGTCGGAGTTCAGATGCAGGGTTTTGGCAGCGAATACATTATGGTTCTTATAGACGGGCAGCCTATGGTAGGGAGAAATAACGGTAATTTTGATCTTTCGCGAATCAGTGTATCTAATGTTGAACGTATTGAAATTATTAAAGGAGCTTCTTCGAGCCTTTACGGAAGCGAAGCTCTTGGAGGCACGATAAATATCATTACAAGACATGGTGTTATTGACCCGCAGATGCAGGCTTCTTTAAGTTATGGTTCCCTGAATATTGTAGATGCTACGTTAGAAGGAGAAACTCCGTTTTTGGAGAATAAAGGAACTGCTAATGTCGCAGCAAACTACTACAGAACTGATGGTTACAACACTAATTCAAAATACATTAAAGGTACGACTTCTCCGCCTTATGACAATTACAGCCTGCAGGGACGTTCACGTTATAAGGTAAATCAAAATAGTTATTTAGGGTTTAGCGGCCGTTACGGACTTCGCCGCTCTTATATGCAGAAGGATTTTGGCCTTGGTCATATATCCGGGGACAATCAGGATGAGCAGGATCTTAATCTCTCTCTTTCGTTTGACCATCGTTTTAACAGCAGTCTAAGAAGTATTACCAGATACTACCTTACTCATTATACTGCAGATATGAGTGTGGCATGGCAGCAAAACAACAGTGCTGTAACTCAGGATGTTTTTAAACAAACCCTGCATCGTATTGACCAGCAGTTTTCGTTCAGCAGTAATAATTCCTGCCAGCTTGTGGGCGGTTTTGGCGGCAGTATAGAAAATATGAATGATGATGCGCTGACAGGTGTAAACTCTCTTGAAACATTTTTCTCTTATATTCAAGGGGAATGGACTCCTTTTGAAAAACTAAAAGCCGTTGGCGGATTGCGATACGATTATACCAATAATTTTGGAGGAAGGCTGAATCCAAGTTTTGGGCTGCAGTATTTTATAACGCCTAAAATAACTTTCAAAGCTGGAATTGGTACCGGTTTTAAAGCTCCAGATTTCAAAACCAATTATCTTGTATTTTACAATTCAAGCAGCAACTATCTGGTTATTGGCAATGCGGTGCTCACTCCTACCCTGCAGCAATTGCAGGACGATGACCAGATAAGTGAAATAAGGCAGTATGTACTAAATCAGACAGCCGGAAAACTGCAGGCCGAAAAAAGTACGTCGTATAATGCCGGACTGGTTGTTGAACCTTCTAAAGCTTTTAAAATAGAGGGAAATGCTTTTTATCATAAAATAACAAATCAAATTAACAGCATACAGGTCGCTACCGGTACAAATAACCGGATTATTTATACTTATCAGAACCTTCCTGAAGCCGTAAACAAAGGATTTGAACTTGCTCTTAAACTCAGTCCATTAAAAAATATGGAAATAAGTGCAGGTTATCAGTATTTAATTGCTCAGGATCTAAGCGTTAAAGACAGCATCAGGGCAGGAAAATGGCCTTACAGCCAAAATATACATGATCCTGCAACAGGAAACTCTTACAAACCGCGTCCGTCAGACTATTGGGGAATTGAAAACCGCTCACGGCACATGGCAAACAGTTCTATTTTTTACCGCTATGATCCCTGGAAAATTAATGCAAATATCAGGGTAAATTTTAGAGGTAAATATCCTTTTGGAGACCGAAATGGAAACCAATTTATTGACAAATATGACATTTTTGTGAAGGATTACTGGCTCACTAATGCCAGTATCGAAAAGCAGCTTTTAAAAAATCATCTCAGTATCAGGTTTACGGCTGATAATATTTTTAACTACACAGATCCTCTCATGCCCGGACAGCCCGGACGTATACTCCTTGGCGGGGTAAGCTATCGTTTCTTTAAAGACTAATAAAACCTAATTAACATTAAATATTTTCCCAAATGATAACAAACAGACCTATTACAAAATGGTACATTTTACTGCTTCTGACTGCAGCGATTAATTTTATGGGATGCAGCAGCAGTGAAGAAAATACTGCTGCCACTCTGGAAGACGGCAAAAGTACTGTCGTTACTGATCTTGCCGGAGATACCGGAGCTTCTATGGGCGATGGAACAAACGGAAAAGAACAAAGAAGCTTTCATACATTTCTATTTCGTTTCAGTGATCAGAAACAGATTTGGCTGCACACCAAGGCAGACTCTTTGCAGTATATGAAAACGACTGACTGGGATATTGCTTTTACCGGGCCTTACAACAGCGAGGTTTTTATAAACAATGCAAACTACCAATACAATCCGGGCTTTGGCGGACCGGCAGAAAATACAGCAGTCGTTCTGCTTAATGATTCATACAAAAATATAACCCAGGCCCCTGCCGATACTGACTTTGACAACAGCGGGATAACCAAAATTGGCTGGGCATCTTCTGAAAGCTCTGCCGGCTGGTTCTACTACAGCCTGAGCAGCCATATTATGCAGGCCATTCCTGATCGTACTTATGCTATTAGACTTCCAAATGGTAAATATGCAAAACTGCAGCTTGTAAATGCCTATAAAGGCAATCCGCCTGCAGTAACTGATCTTAACTGGCCTGCGCCTTATTTTACATTTAGATATTATGTACAGGCAGATGGAAGCAAAAATTTAAACACAAAATAATATAACCCGATGAGAAAATTTAAAGCCTTAACCAAGAAAATACCACAAACACTGCTGCTGCTTTTTCTTATTACTGCATTAATGAGTGCATGCACATCTGATGACAGTAAACCCGCTGAAGAAGGAAATGAAGAAAACCCTGACACTGAAATACCCAATTCGAATTTATATTACAAAGTAATTCATGTAAAAAACTATCAGGGAAGCACTTCCGATGAAAATCCTACGGCTCCATCTGCAACTTTATATTACAGCCTTGAAGAAAATAAAGCTGTTGACGGATCGTACAAAAAAACACGCAAATGGGATTTAGCTTTTGGAGGACTTTATGCCAGTTTTTTGTCGGGCAATAATGGAAGCAACTCACAAAATAATGGTTCTCTGGCGGGCGGCATAGGCGGTATCACTATTGCAGCTAAACATTTTAACGATGTGGTTGATATTCCGGCAGACAGTGAATTTAAAACCGGTATTGATCTGATTGGTACAGATGATGCCGGGGCTTTTGGCAATGGAACAGGCTGGTATTTGTATGATTTTGGCGGTGATGTTGTTTCTAACGGCAATGCACAAAAGGCCCATGTAGCGTATGCACTTGGCGAGCCGCTTACCATTGCGAATGGTACTGTTATTCCTGCAAGAACAATTATACTTAAAACTGCAAACGGCAGTTACGCTAAAATTAAAATGATATCAGTTTACAAAGATGTTTATAGTCCGGCAGACTGGTACAAAGATACACCGCATATGTACTACACATTCGATTATGTAATGGTACCGGCCGGAAGCACCAAATTTGAAATTAGATAACCAATCTCTCAATTAACATGAATATTATAAATGCCAAATTAAAGAAAATGCTTTTTTTTACTGCTGTAATGCTCTCTATTTTTTTGACATCATGCACTAGTGAAGAAGACAGATGGACAGATGTAAAAGAAGATCCTGTTACTGAAATCGTTACTGATCTTGATGCCCGAAGAATTATATCTTTTCAGGTAACAAATCCCGGCGAATCCCAAGCTATATACAGTGCTGTAAATAATCTGGAAAAGACAATTACAGTATATCTGCCTTCGTATTATGAATACCAGTATCTTGAAACTGCCATAACGCTGCCGGCAAATACTACTATTTCTCCTGCATCTAAAGAGCTCATTCCGGTATTTAATACAACACCTGTAACTTATACTACAAAAGCTGCCGACGGAACAACTGCGGTATATACTGTAAAAATCGTTATACAGCAGCCAAAACTTATTTTAGATGAGCTTTCGACTGCATCATCTGTTTTTATAGTTAATGCCGGAACCTCAATAACACTAAAGGGAGAAAATTTCCTTCCGTCTTATGAAATAACAAAGGTATTTGTAGTAGATGCACAGGGCAATAAAAAATGGCAGATGAAACAATATAACGAAGGGCTCAACATAGCAGGTTTTTATGCTATGTATGTTTTTGGAGCAACTGCTGATTCGCCACTGACCCTGGAGTCTGATACTGATTACTGGCTTATGATGGAAAGCTATAACTTATCGGTAACGATGAAACTTCCATTCAGGATAACGAACTAAAAATCTATTAAAATAAAAAATGCCTGTCTTCACTGCCAGGGTAATGAAAAAAGCCAATTAATCTATTAAATATAAATAATTATGAAAAAAATAATTTTATCTATTGTAGCATTGGCTGCTATTTCATTTACATCTTGCAGTTCTGACGATCAAACTGCCGATTCACAAGCGCAGACACAGGAACAAGAATTATCGAATAAAACCGGAAAAGCGGCGCTTGACCTTTGTACAGTTACTGCTACATCAGTAACAGTAAACAGATGGCAGGCCCCATCTTCTGTTGATGCAAACTGGACTCCGGTAGCTGCAACAATTGGAGGTGTTAACGTACAATGGGAAGGTATCTATGGAGCCTCAATACGTCCTGTAAACAACACAGCGAGATGGTATGTTGGTACAGTAAGTTTAAGCCAGACATGTGCTGACTGGGACGACTGGAACAGTAGTATTGCTGTTAAAAATGCATTGGCCAACCTTGGTACTGCGCCATCAGATCCGTACAATGTATTGGGTTATGACGGGACTATTTCAGGAACAAACTACGGGTTAGGATATTACTCATACAATATCACAACACATATTATGACTCCTGCAAAAGCTATCGTTATCTGGAAAACAACCTCTGGTACAAATTCGCAATCGATCACTAGTCCTGCATCAGCGACAGAAGCTTACCTGGTAAAAGTAACAAGCGTTACTCCAAGTGGTACAAGCAGTACAATAAACTATAACTGGACTCAGGTACTCTAATTAATAACGGCGTAAAAAAAACATGGGATCACGAAATGGTCAAAGATAATTGCAGTAAAAGCTGGCCGGCGATCTCTGCATAATACCCGTATCATATCATTCCCCCATGACTATCAAACGGCTTTATAAATTACCGCAGGCATTGAATGTACAGGCATTTTAAAAAATAAAAAGCAGACTTATTCAATAAGTCGCAAAATTAAGAAAATAAAATCATTTAAGAATTAAATAAAAATACAATCATGACTAAGAGAAACAATCCCGGCATCTTTTTATATAAGACCGTGATACTTTTTTTATCTGTATTCCTGTTTTCATGTGAAACCGAATATAATGATAAAATAAATACCATTCCGGGCGATGTAATAAAAGTTCCGGGATATACCCAAATTGAATCATTTACTATAAAAGATACTGAAAACAACTCTATAAGCGCTGCCATTACTGATGAAAATATCATAATTACATGGAGCAGCTACATGAAACTTCCGCAGACTATAAAACCAGAAATAGTACTTGGTACAGAAGCTGTAATCAGTCCGGCATCAGGAACTGATGTTCCTTTTGCAAATGGTACCGAATTTACTGTTACTTCAAAAGCCGGAACTACAAAAAAGTATACACTGAAAATAGATTTTAGGCAAAAAGAGCCTAGAACCTGGACTACAACTGGCGGAGAAACATTGACCAAAGGTTTGCTGCAGAGTATTATTAACCGTGGCAGCGGAACTACAAATACTATAAATGATTTATGGATGAGCCTCGAAAACACAAGGGTTTATTTTGTATCTGCTGCTGACCAGACGGAGTATACTGCAGAAATAGTTTATTTAGGAAGCGGAGAGACTGTTTCTCCATTTCTTGAATATGGAATCTATTATTTTCTTCCTGAAAATATGCCTCTTGGATTGTATGACCTGCGTGTAAAAAACGGAACTTATGTACTGCAGAATGCAAGTGTTGAAAACAGATTTAAAATTGAGATCACAGAACCGGATTTCTTTACTACTGTAAGATATGGTTTTCCTGTTGAAAAACAAGCCGGAGAAACATTTGAAGTAAGAGGGGCAATGATGAATATTCTAACTTCTGTATCTATTTACAGCAGCAGTAATACCGCAGCGGTTTATCCATTAGAAATTGTAAGCCTGACCCCATACAGAGCTGTATTAAAAGTTCCTGCCGGAATTCCTGCCGGATTATATGAAAGAATGAGATTTATAAGAAACAACGGAGGTACCTCAAACTTAACTTATGCCGTGACCGTAAAATAAACTTTACTCATTAAGCGGATATTTTTTTTTAAACCTTCAGCTGCAGTTTTGGCTGAAGGTTTTTTTTAAAATTCTTTCCTTTCTCTTGACATAGTAACTTAATTAAAGTCAACTTTTTTCAGGACAAGACAAAGTATAAAAAAACCTCGCCGGCCGGCGAGGTTTAGCTGTATTATTTTTTTGATTCTTCGATAGAAACTTTTCTGAACTCTTTTAAAAGTTTTTCAATTTCTAAAGTAGCTTTACGTGCTCTTGGTCCTGCAGCTTTGATACCTTTTTCAGTTAAAGATTCAGCTTCTGCTTTGAATGTTTCAATTTCGGCGTTGATTTTTACTAATAGATCTTTCATGCTTATAATTATTAAATTAAGGCGCAAAAATAGAAGTTTGATTTGTAGTTACAACATATTTGCTGTTAAAATTATCATTGTTTTTTGTACTTTAAATTAACCTAAAATTTACGAATCACATTTTGCTAAATCATCTTTTCGCAATAAACTATTAATCAGATAATTATTGTCAAAATAAAATTTCAGGACTCAAATGGGCATGTTTTAAAAAAGGTCTGCAAAAAAAATAAAACAATTTTAAAGTATAAGATTTTAGCTTAAAAAAATATTTTTCTATTGAGAATGTGTGTAAAAATTCCCCAATTGATTGTTTATTCACATACAGAACTACAAAATAAAGGTCAATTATTAAGATTTTGTTATTATTTGTTTTTAAAAGAAGATTAATATCGAACTCATTCTATATTAATCTTAATTTCTGCTGAAAGCTGTTTTTCCAAATTCATCAAATAATTGCTGGAACAGGCAGATTTTTAAAGTTTTTGCTGTATTTGGCACGACACAAAAATCAGCACAAAGAATACTGTTGATGTGTAAAGCTTGATTGTGCTTTTCATTCTTTTTATTTTAAACCAACCAGGCATTTAAGCTTAAATGAAATCAATTATAATTCTGCCCTAAATTTAAAGCACTAAAACATTTTTGCATCCAGCACTTCCTTCTTTTGGTTCAGTTAAGATATGAAAAGTTTTTTTGGAAATATTTAAGACTCAGATATAAAAAATAAAGCTTTTTGAAAACTGTCAAACTGAGATTGATAAACCGCCGGATTCGAAAATTTAATTTCCGGGATTTTTGAGATAAAATCTGAAGTATCTTTAAAATACGATTTTAAATCTTTTAGCAGCTCTGTTCTTGATTTTGATGCATCCAGGAGTTTTAGATTTTTAATCTCATTAAAGTAAAGTAAACTATTGTGCAGATGTTTATCAAAAAAACAAATCATTACATTGGTTCCTTTCTTCTCTAGTTTTAAAAAATCTATTAATTCTGTTTTATTATATACTACAAATATCGAACGTTCAAAATCTTTTGGTTTACTTCCGTTTTCTAACAAGAAGGAATCTTCAGAAAATTCAAACTCTTCTTTAAATTTTCTTTTAAACATTTTTAAAAAAACGCCCTGATTATCTCTAACTAAAACACTTTCCTTTTTCATTGTTTCTTATAAAAATTATTTTTCAAAAAAAACTCTAACTAAACTTTTGTAACATGCATTACGTTGTTTTCTACAAATGCGATTAATTTTTCGATATCCCGTTCGTTTCTGGCATTATTAGCGATAGATATAATATATCCATTTCGTTCTTTCACATATAAGAAAAAAAAATCTTTAGTAAGCATTGCTTTTTCTATTTTACTCCATTTATGTTTAAACCTTCCCAATGGAGACTGCACATAGATAAAAGTATTAGTAAAATTGAACCTGTATTTGTTTATAAAATTTTCAGACTGAAGTAATCTTTTTGCCAGCCCAAAAATGATTTTACAAATAGAATTTACAACCGGGTATTGAATCATTAAAAACAAAACAACAAACAAAAGACTTCTTATTATCCAGTCTATTAAGTCGTTATCCTTATTCAAATCAATAAAAATCAAGAAGAATAATACAATAGAAAAGAAGACTAAAATTCTTTCTTTGTACAGATGTTTAAAGTACATCTTATTCAATTTTTGAATTTCAGAAACATCCAACCCGAACTCTAATGAAAAATTAGGCGTATTCATTTAATCTCTGTAAAATTATTGACTGCGTTTGTTTTTGTGAATTGAGTACAAAATTATCTCAAATATGAATTTTTAAAATCCTTATGAAGCCATATTAGTACCAGAATAAGACATTTATTTATGGTTCCTTATTCCTTCTTCAAAAGATATACTTATAAATAAAAAAGTCAGGTTTAAAAATGACAGAAATCAAATCTGAAAACGGCAGTAAAAATTGTACGAAATTATTTTTATCAGGCATGTTATTTTTATCGTTTAAAATGACATGAAAAACAACCCGAATAAGTCAAAAAAACATCAAAATAAGACACAAAAACAAATGCTATTTATTTTGTTTTCAAATAGTTAATTATAACTACTCTTTAAGAGCCTAAACCCAATTATTTAATTACTTTTGGCCTGCAATTTAAAATGATTATAAACAATTTCTTACAAGATGAAATCTGAGCAGACAGAAGAAAAATTAAAAGAACGAGTTAAGGAATTAACATGCCTTTACGAAATTTCAAAAACAATATCACAATCAAATTCCATTGAAAAAGAAGTTCTGGAAAAAATTATTCTAATTATTAAAAATGCATGGCGGTTTAATGATGATGCTATTGTCGAAATCCAGATTTTAGATTACTATTTTACAACCTCACTGCTGCCTCAAAACACAATATCTCAAAGCTGCAGCATAAACATTCCTGATACAAAACCCGGAAGCATTAAAGTTCATTACCCCATAGATAAATACGAATTTGATCAATTTCTCGAAGACGAACAAAAACTGCTGAATATGGCTGCTGTAGAAATTGGAAATTATATTGAAAAGTATCAAACTTTAGATAAAAAAAACTCTTTAAGCAGAACAATCGAAAGAATAGACAGATTATCTACCCTTGGTGAAATGACCGCCGGAATTGCACATGAACTCAATAACCCATTAGGCAATATTTTGGGATATGCTGAACTTATCAAACTTAACAACACAGATCCTGAAATCGATTCTGATGTTACAACAATAATAAAATCAGCAATTTACACCCGGGAAATAGTAAAAAAATTAATGTTTTTTTCTTGCGAAATGCCACATCAGCCTAAACAAGAGGAAATTAAATCTATTGTAACATTTGCATTGTCATTTTTAAAACAAAATTTTCAAAAAAAACAAATTAAAAGCGAACTGATAATTAAAAACAGCACTTTAATAGTAAAAATCGATGCCGTACAAATTACCCAGGTCCTTTTTAATTTACTCATAAATGCCATACAGGCTTCTCCGCAAAAAAGTACTGTAAAAACAATTATTGAAGATGATGCTGAAAACCTATTCATAACCATTGAAGATCAAGGTCACGGTATACCAGATACAATTAAACAAAAAATATTTGAACCTTTTTTTACAACAAAAACCAGTACCAGCGGCTTAGGTTTAGGACTAAGCGTCGTTCATGGAATTGTTAAAACTCATAATGGAGAAATAAGAATTAAGGACAACAAACCACTAGGTACAATTTTTACGATACAACTCCCCCTAAGTTAATTAAAATGAATTTAAGAAAAGAAAATATACTAATTGTCGATGATAATTATGAAACGCTGGATCTTGTTCAGCGCAATGTAAAGACATTAAATTATAACACCTACAAAGCCTCATCTGTTAATGAAGCAATTGATGTTTTAAAATCAAATCTTATAGACTTATTGATTACTGATCTTAATATGCCGGAAATAAGCGGTATAGAATTATTAAAATATGCTGAGGAGCATTTTCCTTTTGTTTCCAAATTGGTCATTACCGGAATGCCAACTGTAAATAATGCAATAGATGCTATTAAATCCGGTGCATTAGATTATCTCATAAAACCCTTTACAAACGATGAACTCAATAAGGCTATAAAAAGCTCTTTGCAAAAAGTAAAGAACAGTTCTAAAATTTTTAGCAGCGATTCTTTCTTATTACCAGAAGAAAACAGCTATGCTGCCCTTATTGGGCAATCTTCACAATTTAAGGACCTGGTAAATATAATAAAACGCGTTAAAGACAACAAAGCCAATGTTTTAATTGAAGGAGAAAGCGGCACTGGTAAAGAACTAATTGCCCGGGCCATACACAATACCGGTGCTTTGGCAAAAATGCCTTTTATATCTGTTAACTGCGGTGGAATACCTGAAAGCCTCATAGAATCAGAGTTATTTGGTCATACAAAAGGTGCTTTTACCGGTGCAGCAGAATCTAAAATTGGTTTATTTCAGGCAGCATCCGGCGGTACAATATTTCTAGACGAAATAGGCAATGCTTCTATGGCTTTTCAAACAAGGCTGCTTCGGGTATTGCAAGAAAAAGAAATTACCCGTATAGGTGCTGTAAATCCTGAAAAAATTAATGTACGAATTATTTCTGCCACTAATAGCGATCTGCATAAAATGGTACTCAATGGAACTTTTAGAGAAGATCTTTATTACAGAATAAATGTTATAAACATACAAACCTCTCCATTAAGAGAAAGGAAACAGGATATACTGCTTCTTGCCAATAATTTTATTGCAAAATATGCCGCAGAATATCATAATCCAAAAATAACAATGGAAGATAAAGTTACAGAAGTATTACTGCGTTACGACTGGCCGGGAAATATTAGAGAGCTTGAAAATGTAATGCAGCGAATGATTATTATGAGTGATGATATAATAACCCTTAAAAATGTCCCTGACCATTTAAAATATCATATTCCTCAAAAAACTGATTTTTTTAAGACATTAAAAGAATATGAAAAAGAACAGATAGTAAAAGTGCTTAACTCTGTTGGCAACAATAAAACCAAGGCTGCAAAGATTTTAAATATAGACCGTAAAACACTCAATCAAAAAATAACATAACGGGTAAATAATCCCCAGCCAGGAATAATTTCCTATGCCAAAAATTTAGTATTCTGCTCCGTTAAAAAAATAATTAATTGATACCCAACTACTAAACAAAAATAAAAATATCAGGCATATGTTTTGCCTACTATAAGTCAAATAAACAATAGAATAAGATTTATAGTACAAATACATAAAATGGTTAAAACGCAGCATAAAAGCGAAAAAAATCATTTATTTTAATCAAAAAACACTATTAATCAACAACTTAATAAAAAAAACATTAATTTTATAAAACAAACTAATTTTCCTGTGAAAACAATAGAACATTTTTATAGTGCAGATTTAAGTTGGGTAGAAAATTTTGCGAAACAGTATAACGGAAAAGTCGAAGGCAATTTTATAATTGTTCCAGAGGATATTCAATCCGGAACAAGGTATTTCCTCGATTGTGGTGAAGGAATCGTAGCCTATTACATAAATGTAGAATACAAAAAAAATTTACACCTCATACAAAAGAATTCAAGCAATGATTTTGTTGGATTTTATTATAATCTAACCGACGGTGAGGCTACTGTATCTGTTCATAATTCTCTGTACAATGTAAGCAGGTGGCAGTATAATTTATCGGTTATTGACGGCACTCTCGAATCAGATTATAATGTAACTAAAGGAAGTAAAACATTTGCATTGTGCATTTTCATAAAAAAAAGTTCAATACGAGAGTATGCATTAAACAATCGTCTTAAATTTCCAAATATTGATGAAATCTTAAATCCGGAAAAAAATACTATGATTCGGTTTGACAGGATGAGCAATGAAAGCTTTCATATTCTGGACGATTTAAGAAAAAAGAAAGTTGGAGGTCCTGTTTTTGATTTAAACCTGGTTGGGACCGTTCATATGCTTATTGCCAATTATCTCAAAAAACTTGCATCCAAACGTATTATTATCCAAACTGTAAACCAGCCGGATTTAACAAGCATAATTTCTACACAAATGTATTTAATCGAACATATTGAAGATCATTTTCCAAGTATTAAGTTACTGGCTGAAAAAGCAAATATGTCTGAATCTAAATTTAAAACGCTATTCAATAAAATAACAGGAAATACACCTAACATGTTTTTCATGGAAAACAAATTACTGAGAGCCAAAGAATTACTTGAGAGTAAACAATTTTCTATTTCACAAATTTCTGACCGGCTTAATTTTACCAACAATTCTTATTTTGCTTCAAAATTTAAAGAACACTTTGGAGTTTCTCCTAAAACATTTGTTCAGGATCTATAAAAAATATTTAAATAAGTACAGTTTTTATACTGCATTTTTAAAAATTTCTATATGAAAAAAATATTTCACTATTATAGTCTCACTCCTGAATGGCAGCACAAGCTGGCCGATCAGACAGAAACAAAAGTTATAGACAATAAGATTATTATATTTCCGGAAAAAATTGGTAAAGGCCAATCTTATTTTACCCAGGTTACACCTGGTATTTCTGTATTTTTTATTGATTTATCCCTTAATACACCTTTAAAAATATGCCGAGAAGTATCAGAAAATGATTTATATATATTTCATTTTGACTTAAGCGAGCATGTAAATTTAATTAAAATTAATAATGAAGATTACGAAATTGGATCTTATGACAAATTAGATCTGGCTATTATCGACAATCAAATAGAAAGCTCGTACAAGCCTGCTGTGCATGAAAGAACATTTGCCGTACGAATATTGGTAGACAAAAGTTTACTGTCCAATTTTATCGCCAAATACTCCAGTAAGGAAACCAAGCATCAGACAAAAGATAAAACTCAAAAAAAAGACGAATTCTATCATTATGGTAATATTGACAGCAACAGTACTCTTTTACTGCAGTCACTCAAAACTAAATCAATACATGACTTATCATTTGATTCTTTTATAAAAGGGACTGCCTTAAAGTTACTTGGTAATTTCTTCAGCCGTTTTTATGATCTGGAAAATAATACCAATCCATTAACACAGGCAGAAAATGAAGCAATGAACAAGACAAAAGATTTTCTTCTTGAAAATATATACGGCCCTTTCCCTTCTGTAGTATTTCTGGCAACAATGGCAGGAATGTCTGAATCAAAATATAAAATTGCATTCAAGAAATGTTTCAATACCACACCAAATAATTTTTTCATTAAAGAAAAAATGACAATCGGAAAAGAACTTCTTAAAAGCGGGGAATTCCATACTTTAACCGAAGTTATGTATGAATTAAATTATAGCAAATTAAGCTATTTTACTTCAAAATATTATGAGCTTTTTAATCGAAAACCAATAGATGATTTTGTAAAAAAAGGGCATTAAAAATTAATTGTGAATTATGAATTATAAATTGTGAATTATAGTTCGTCAGCCTTATACTTATAATAAAAAAGAGGCTGTCTCAAAAGTAAAATCAAGCTGTTGAGAATCGCGTAAATGAAAAATTTCTCCGATAGGTATCCGAATAAAAAAGAGGTTGTCTCGACTTTTGAGACAGCCTCTTTTCGTTTTTACAATTTTTTTTAATGCTTATTTATAGTGATGATAAACTCAGAACGTCTGTTTACCTGGTGTTCAGCCTCAGAACATGTAACACCATTTGTACATCTGTTAAGTATTTTAGTTTCTCCATACCCGTGTCCGGAAATTCGATCTGCACTAATACCATGCGCTATAATATAATCAACAGTTGCTTTTGCCCTGTTCTCAGATAACTTCATATTAAACTCATCACGTCCTCTACTATCTGTATGCGAATTAATAGTTAATGATAAACTTGGTCTGGTACGCATTACCTCTACCACTTTATCTAATTCTGCTTTAGAAGATTCTCTAATTTTGTAACCGTTATAGTCAAAATAAATAGGGTTTAAATTCAGCAGACTATTTAAATCAACTCCATCTTCAATAATTTTTGTTTGATTATTAACCACAACCTCCAGTTCATTAAGGAACTCAAACGAGTATTCTCTTTTCTCCATTGGTTTAAATGGTGGTGCTTCCTGATTTTTTTCAGTAATTCCAGGTTTTTTATAAACTAATTTATATTTAATGTAAGGATCTAATTCTGTTTTATACTTACCTTCTGCATCTGTATAAATAGTGTTTATCAACTCTTGTTTTTCATTAAAAATTTGAATTTCGGCTCCCTCAATCGGGCCTCCAGAAGTGTATTTTAATGTTCCAAATACAATTGGGTCTATACTAAAATCGAAATTAACCGGGCTGTTTTCCGTAAATCCGTAGATATCGTCATTGCCGCTTCTGTTTGATGACATATATCCTTTTTTAGTTTTGCTGTCAATTACATAAGCAAAATCATCACTTGCTGTATTTACACCATCTCCTAAATTAACCACTTTATATTTCCCATCAGTATCTTTCATTGCTGCAAATACGTCAAGGCCGCCTAATCCCGGATGCCCATCTGAAGAAAAATACAATATCCCTGATGAATCTACATAAGGATACGTCTCTCTTCCCGGAGTATTGATTTCGTCACCTAACTTTCTTACGTCGTTACCAACAAAACCGCCTTTATTTAAACTTGCTACGTAGATATCTGAGTTGCCAAATTTATTATTTCTGTCAGAAACAAAATAAAGTTCTGTTTCGTCTGGGCTTAATGCAGGGTGTGCAGATGAGAATCCATCACTGTTAATTGGATAAGCCAATTCTCTAATATTAGCCCATACTCCATTTACATTTTGGGCAACATAAATTTTCAAATAACTTGTACCGTCTTTATCAGCCCCAAGTTTACCGTCGATATAATTATTTCTGGTAAAAAACATTGTTTTACCATCTTTTGTAATTGCCGGTGTACTTTGGTGATATTTAGTATTTACATCTCCTTTTAACAGCACTGGGTTTTGAAGCCCGCCGTCAACTGTTATATCAGCAGAATATAATTTTAAAAATGCTTTTTCATTCCAGCTGTGTTTACGTTTAATTACAGTTCCAGTATCTTTTGCAGATGCAAATATTACTTTGTCTTTACCATAAAAAGCAGTTCCAAAATCTGAAAACGGTGTATTAATTTCAACTGGGTTTATAGTGTAACGACCAGATTGTATTTTGACCGCTTCCATCAATTTAGCTTCACCCCAGTTTGTACTAAGATCATTCTTACCTGCTTTAGAGTAGTAAAACTTCATGACCTTTTCGGCTTCATTATAATTTTGTGTATTATTTAAAGCCTGGGCATATCTAAAATAATATTCCGGATCAACTTTTGCTGCAGAAGTAACAATTTTAGAGTAACATTTTACTGCCTCAGGATAATTTGCGTTATAATAATAACTATCTCCAAGTTTTGTATAAACTTCTGTGGTGTTAACCCCTTTATTAATCTGCTCTTCGTATAATTTCGCGGCTTCGACAAAAGCGAATTTGTCATAAGCTTTATTTGCTTTTTCTAATCTTTTGTCCTGTGCCTGCACACTAATGTTCATTATACAAACCATCAGGAAAATAAAAGCAATTTTTATATTTTTATAAATCATCATCTTTGGTATTAGGTAATTATTAGAAGAATCTTGGCGTTACTAATCTTGATTTTGAAGAACCTGTTAATTCAAATCTTAAGAAAATCTCATGTGATCCTGAATTATAATTTCCAAGTTTAGTTGTTTCATAATCATATCCATAACCAACCATAAGGCCATCTGTAATTTGAAAACCAGCCAATGCACTTACGGCAGCATCCCAACGATAGGCAGCTCCCAGCGTAAATTTGTCATTGAACATAAAGTTTGCAGAAACATCAACTGCCAACGGGGCACCTGATACATATTTCGTTAAAACTGCCGGTTTGAATTTCAAATAAGGATTAAGATCAAATACATACCCCCCTATTAAATAAAAATGTGATTTTGTAGAATAAGTCGTTTGTTTTACATCATCAAAATAAGATGTTTTTAATAATTTTGGAGATGAAATACCCACGTACCAGCTGTCTGCATGTACATAAAAACCTGCACCTACATTTGGAGAAAATTGAGAAACTGTCCCAACCATATAAGGATCATCCATGCGTTCACGATTTACTTTATTGTAGTCAACACTAAAATTGTCAAAACCTCCGGAAACTCCAAATGAGTATTTTACATCTGTGCTTCCTAAAATAGTGTAAGCAAAACTTGCCATAGCCCCAGTATTTTTTACCGGGCCAATTTGATCGCTTACAACATTTAAACCTATACCGTTAGCATGAGTTCCTAACGGACTTTGAATAGAAAAATTCATTGTTTTTGGTGCACCTTCCAGACCTACCCACTGTGTTCTGTATAATCCTAAGGCACTAATTACTTCTCTTGATCCAGTGTAACCAGGGTTAAATGTCATTGTATTGTACATGTACTGCGAATACTGTGACTCTTGCTGTGCTGAAGCACTAAAAACTCCAGCTAACAATATTATTACTATGTGATATATATTTTTCATTACTTAATTGTTTTCAATGCTTAATTGTTTTTCAATACTTAATTTTAGAATTATTGGTTATTGATATACAGGTATCCTGCTTTCTCCTTCACTTTTGTACCATTATTATATTTCAATATGTAGAAGTAAGTACCGGTAGGAAGTTTTTCACCTCTATTGATTGTTGCACGTCCATCTGAATAACCTGTAAACATTATATCAGTTTCGTTATAGCCTTTTGCATCATATACTTTTACACCCCATCTGTTGTAAATTTCAAGTGTATTGTCTGGAAATTTGTTTATTCCAGCAATGTGGAAAGTATCATTTAAACCATCACCATTTGGAGATACTGCATTGTATACGATTAATCCATCATCTGCACCAAACGTTTTATCAACCACAGCCATGGTAAACATTCCATATCCACTTACTCTGGCAGTTAACAATTGTGTATAACCTCCATTGCTTTTTGAATTTGGAATTTTATTGAAATCAACTACACCACCTTCATTTATCCATTTCGTACCATCCCAGCGAACAATAACAACTATCTTATCATCATTTAAATTAAAAAATTCTGAAGGTGTAGTTCTGGTGTCCATAGTAAGAGTCAGTATGATATTCTCTGCTCCTTTATCTTTTGTTACAGTCCAATATTCTTTATTATTTATAAGTTGGATTTCTTTTTCTTTACTAGAATGACTATGCTTGCTGTCATCAGAATTTTTATAGAAATATCGTGTAGTATAGGCATCATTTACATTACCACTTTTAGCATGATAAGATGGCCTGAAATAAAGTTCGTTACCAACCGGGTATTCAAAATCATTAGTTCCTATTTTTTGAACCCTTCCGTCAACAAAACTTAAATCGTTTGCATTTTCATGAACAGCATCTTTTTCAAAAATTACTATTCCGTTTTTCTTGAAATCTGCAACACCGTTTACAGGTTCAGTAGTTATACCGTTGACAATACCATTTGTAAACTCTGTTTTCTTATTTACTGAAATCGAAGTAGACAACTCAAAAGGCATTAAAAACGCATCATTATCTTCAGGAATTAGTTTGCTGTCATTATTAAACTGTAAATTTTGAAATTTTGCTAATGCAGATCCGGTAATCTTTTGTATATCTCCTCCTTCAAAAATTGTTTTACCATTTTTTGCTGCAGTAAAATCAACTTCTCCATCATTATTCCAGTTTTTGAAAATATACACATTACCATCATTGGTGAAATTTCCTGAAGCAGTATTGTCATAATCTTCATAAACGGACATTATTGTATTCCCTTCTACTTTTACATCACCCGTATTATAGAATTGAGCCTGACTTTCCTGACAAGCCAAAAGACCGGCCAAAACCAAAAAGCCACAAACTGAACCTTGTTTAATCAGGGACTCAGAATCGTTTTGTTTGTTTACTTTATATAAAGTATTATTTTTCATATCTATATTTTTTTTTGGTATAAATTGTTTTCAAATTATGATGTAAAATTACTTCGGGCTCAAAACTCCAATAACCTGTCAAAGTCATTAGTGTATTAAAATAGGTTTAAATATTAGTGCCTTTTTTAAACCCTTTTTTGAGCAGTAAAACCACAAACAACTAGCTATCATAGATTTAATTAATTTTACGCTGCAAAATTCTTACATAGATGATTGGGCAGTAACCTTAAAAAGTTTTTAGAATTGCAGATTAGGACATTTTATTTGTTATGAGAGAGGAAAAGAAATTGAAAGATGCGGCTGCAGACGGCAAATATGATGTATAATTTTTTAATTAAACTCTTTTGATTAAAAACACAAAAACATTGAATTACAACACTATAATTCAAATAAAGTCGTAATAATGAAATTGTTTTTATATAAAAAAAGAGGAAGCCGAAACTTCCCCTCTTAAGAAAACAATTACCAAAAAGATTATTTTACTCCTTTAGAAGTAATGAAAAATAATACTGCAAATATCATTGATGACTATTGTACTAATAGTCCATAAACGTTTAATAAACCATAGATTAAGGTTTTTTATTGATTCTTTGTCCAAAAAAACACTTTAGAAACTAAAAAAAACCTAAATAAACAGAATTACATTATGTAGCTTTTTACTTATATTTACTAAATATTAAGAGGTGAATGATTAATAATGAGAAAGCCAATGATTAAAAATTCAAACATTCCTATATCATCATTAGATGATCTTGCAGGTTTTAAAGATCTAGCTAAATCGAAAAAGGAAAACGATAGGGAGCCTGCAAAAAGTAATTTCTTACTTAGAAAAACAAATTGAAGTTTAAGGAAGTAAAAACAATGACTGAACTACAAAGAATTAAAATATCATTAAAGACCTTAATAAGTTTAGGTACTGCCAAAAATCAAGAAGAGCTTGGAAAGCTGCTGGGTTATTCTAACAAATCGTCATTTTCTCAAGTAATAAACGGAAAAGTTAATTTACCTGTTGATTTTATTAATAAGCTATGCAATTTAAATTCACTAATTGACAAAGACTGGATTAAAACCGGAAAAGGGAATATTCTAAAAAACGGCATCGACACCAGCCAGGACATCGATAAAGATAATATTGCAAATAGCAGCATAAATGCCGGTTTTGATAAAAATAAAAGTTTATCACTTATATCTGCCGAAAACATGACCGCATACAACTATGGCAATAAAATTGTTTCAAACTATAATGATGCTCCATTTTTAGTACCCACTTTTGAAGGGGCTGATTACTTAATTAACATAATAGGTTCCTCAATGTATCCAAATTATAATAATGGAGATATTGCTGCCTGCAGGCATTTGCCGGTAGATACTTTTTTTCAATGGAACAAAGTTTATGTTTTAAATACCGAACAAGGTATGCTGGTTAAACGTGTCTGCAAGTCTAATAATGATAACTTTATTACTCTTGTGAGCGATAATACAGCTTATGATTCGTTTGAACTGCCCAAATCTAAACTGCTTTCTGTCGCAATTGTAATCGGTATAATTAGATTAGAATAACAATTTCTCTTTAATTGTATAAGGTAAGAAATATTTGTACAATTTAAAAAAACTTATAAAAGGACAAAATATTTAATTCTCTTGTAATGAACGATGTAACCCAGAGATTTTTAATTATCTATGAATACCTGAAGAAGACAGGTATTATTTCAAATCCTACGAAGTTCGCTCAGGAACTTAATATCAGCTCTTCTTTAATGACTGAAATATATAAAGCAAGAACTAATGCAGGAATGATCCCTATTCATAATTTACTAATAAAATATAAAGTTATTGATGCGAACTGGCTTTTAACCGGCGAAGGATCTATGCTAAAAACCCCTAATAAAGATACTAATACGAATTACAAAGAACTGGCCGAAGCAAGACTTGAAATTATTGGACTTAAAAATGAAAAAATTGAACAGCTAAATAAGGAAATAAAAAAATTAAAAGGTTTGTAACAAGATCCTTTTCCCGTCCCTAGGTTTCGGGATCGCTCAGGGTGACAACGATAGTATAACCACACCGTTTGTCTTTGCGAGGAACGAAGCAATCTCACTTAGTTTATTACCAAAGCTGCTTATTGTTAGTGCGGCTGCTTCGTTCCTCGCAATGACAAGATTGAGCGAAGATTTTGTAACCGTACAGTTTGTCATCCTGAGCGAAGTCGAAGGACTCGCAAGCAACTCTACAAAGATTGTATAACCACATAGTTTCAACACAAAGAGACCCGACAGGTTTTAAAAACCTGTCGGGTCTCTTTGTGTTGCGTCTTTACTTTGCGCCCTTCGACTTCGCTCAGGGTGACAACGATAGTATAACCACACCGTTTGTCCTTGCGAGGAACGAAGCAATCTCACTTAGTTTATTACCAAAGCTGCTTATTGTTAGTGCGGCTGCTTCGTTCCTCGCAATGACAAGATTGAGCGAAGATTTTGTAACCGTACAGTTTGTCATCCTGAGCGAAGTCGAAGGACTCGCAAGCAACTCTACAAAGATTGTATAACCACATAGTTTCAACACAAAGAGACCCGACAGGTTTTAAAAACCTGTCGGGTCTGATTTGTATTGCGTCTTTACTTTACGCCCTTCGACTTCGCTCAAGGTGACAACGATAGTATAACCACACCGTTTGTCTTTGCGAGGAACGAAGCAATCTCACATAGTTTATTACCAAAGCTGCTTATTGTTAGTGCGGCTGCTTCGTTCCTCGCAATGACTGTGCGTGTGTGGATCTTTGTCAAAGTTTAACTAACCACATGGTTTTAACACAAAGAGACCCGACAGGTTTTAAAAACCTGTCGGGTCTGAGTTCTATTGCGTCTGTACTTTATGGAGTTACTTGCGTGTCCTTCGACTTCGCTCAGGGAGACAAGATTAGAAAGAATTAACCGTACTGTTTGTCATTTCGACCGAAGGGAGACTCGAGCGATAGCGAACAGGCGAAGCAAATCTCACGCGCAATTCTACAAAGATTGGCGATATGCTTTGCGGAGTTTCTAGTGTGATTCCTCGTTCCTCGGAATGACAAAAAAACTCATAACTCACAATTCGCAATTCACAATTCACCATTATTTAAGAATATCCGTATCTACAAGCCTCGCATATTTCCCTGTGATTTTGCCTTTTTCGTCTATGGTGAAAAAAGTTGGGGTTCCTATTATGGCGTAGGTTTGGAAGTTTGGTCCTGCAAAACCTTTGAAATCGCATAATTGTTCTTTCCACGGGAAGGCGTGATCGTGGCCGTCTGCGGCATTTTTGGTCATGTCTGCGGCAACGCTTATAATTTCATAACCTTTGCTTTTTACGATTTCGTAATTGCCCAATAACTGGTGAATTTCGTTCTCGCAGTTGTTACAGCCCGATTCGTAAAAGAATAACAAGGTTTTTTTATTGATTGTTTTTTTGCCTGAGGCGGTTTGCAAAGCAGGTGCCGAACCGCCAATTACAGGGGCATTAATGGCATTTGTTAATTGTTTGGCAGGCTTTTCTAACCTTCCTGATTTTGCAGTATACTGACTTATAGCAGTTACCATATCATCTTTTCCGGCTTTGGTAAATAAAGCGACTGCTTTTTCTGTAAAAGCCGTATAGATTTCATTGCTTTTTATGCGCGACAGGATTTGTTTGGTGTCTGCCAGCCAGGAAGTGTCGTCTTTTAGTACACCTTGCTGCAGCTGCATCCAGCCTTCAATAAGATTATTCCACTGGCCGCTGTTGTACAATACTGCCATATCGAGTTTGTCTCTTACAAAAAGATTGGCTTCTTTAGCTTTTTCTTCTTCTGATTGCTCCAGACTGCTTCCCACGCCCATTAAAACATCGTAGATCTCGGCTAATCTTGCAGCATACAATTTGCTTTGTGCTGTTGTGGTTTTTAAAGTGCCGAGCTGTGTATTAAGGTTTTCTTTTTCTTTGTCAAGAGCATTGTACAAAGCGTCTTCTTTTTTATAAACTTTGAGACCGTAATTTACCATACCGGCTTTTTCTAAAACCTGCCTTTGTTTTTTCATTCTTTCTACAAGGTACTCGTTCTCTGGTGAACCAGTATAAGTGGTGTTCTCAAAATTAGGCTGTTCTTCGAGGCAGGAAATGGCAAAATTTTCCTTGTTTACAATAAAATCCATTCCGCCGCCGTCTGTAAGGGCAAAGTGCGAAATACCGGTATAGCTTTTTTTGGCAGCAGGAATAACAAGTACAGCTTTTCCTGTGGCATCAAGTTTTCCTGATGCAATAGTATCTGCTTTGCTGCCTCTCTCGAGTACATATACATACTGTTTTCCTCCGTAATGAGAAAAATTTACGTTTATGGTTTGTGACTGCCCGGAAGTTACCACACCCAAAACAGCAATAGCCTGTAATACTATTTTTTTCATGTTTTCTTTTGTTATTAATTACTAATTAACCTAAAATTTATATTAAATACCGAAACGCCTTTCATTCCTGCTCAAAGCAGGAAATGAAAAGCGCAGCGGTATTTTTGATAATCTTAACCTTTAAAAACTTATCATTGGGCTGCTATAAATAACCCAGCTAAAGCTTTATTTATTCCAGACAGGAAAATCTATTATTATTATTCCCCTGGGCGCATAGCGATACAACGTATCTGAAGTACAAACGCTTGGCTGGTATAATATTTTGTAAAATTTACAGAACCCGTCATTCCACCGTCTAAGTAAATGTTACCCTCTCCGGAAGACCAATAAGAAGTTAGCCAATAATTATTTTGCCCTCCTAATATCATCCCACCAGAAGGCAGCATTAAGCTTGGTCCTACTTGTACTCCTGTTTGTCCAACAGTCCTTGAAGAATTTACATAGGATTTACTATTATTAGCATTCAAACCATCCCATTCTGCATCATTTGGTACACGATAACCATTAGGGCATGGGTCATTTTTTGTTTTTTTACCGGACATCACCCAACTAGCAACAGGTGAATTTGCACCAGGAAGATTAGTCCCCCACTTGTAATAACCACCTACCAATCCAGGTTTAATGACAAAAGGATTTAAAGAAGTATCAGCACCTAAGTTATGACACATAAATGCTCTCCATTCTGTAGCACTTACCTTTGCACCACAGCACATGCAGTCTTTTATTTCTGCCTTTATTTGTACTGCTTTCTCTCCGCCTCCGTCAGTATAAATGGCGTATATGGTTACATAAAATGGATTTGCAGCCGTCAAACCTTTTGCCGTACTCTGCAGTGTCGTCTTGTATTTTACTGTTACAGTATTGTTTTTATTATCTATAAAATCTTGAACAATTTTTCCTGCTCCATCTGTACTTTCCACATATGCAAAACGAACACTGGTTACTGCACCGCTTGGTGTAAAGGTGTAAGTTTGTGTGTTTGTAGCTGTAGTAGTAAAATCTGCCTTCTGAGATAAACGATCAGACAGCGCACCGCAAGTAGTACCACCTTCAGTTTCTGCAATATCAAAACAAGTTTTCCCACTTAAAGACCCGCTCCCTAGTGTGATATCACCCGGGTTTTTAGTTACGGTAACCTTAGCTGTTGTTGCCGAAGTTGCAGACGGATTACCAGTACAGCCATTTGTTACAGTACAGTAAAAATAATAGATACCTTCTGTAAGGTCAGCTGTAGTATACGAAGTTCCGCTGCCTACCTTAGTGCCTCCTGTTGTACTGTCAGTTGTATTTTGATACCATGCATATGTTGGTGTATTAGTATCTGCTGTTGAAATATTTATTGTAACACTCGTTTTTGCTATTATAGTCTGCGCAGAAGATATTGAATTAATAACAGGCGTAAGACACCCTGTATTCATCGTTATTTCCTTATCTATTGTTTTTTCGCCGCATTCGTTTTTCGCTGTTACTGCAATTTTTACTTTTTGCCCATCAGTTCCAGTCTTTGGAAGATTTATTGTTGTGGTCTTTCCAGCAGCATTTGGAACTACAACTCCATCCACAGTCCAAGTGTATGAAGAATCGTATGAATTAGTAACAGTAAGAGTAATTGATGCCCCAAAAGTTTGATCAGCAGGAGGGTTTACCTGAGGATCCCACGAAACATTAGGATCACTTGAGTTTCCAGAAATTGTTTTTTCTATCATAGGGCTTATACAGCCTGTTGTGTTAGTTATAGTGGCACCATAAGTCCCCTCAGCTGCAACCTGAAGTTCATTACTGTTTTCTCCCTCTATTATTTTTTTATCTTTATACCAGGTATAGGTGTAATTTCCTGAATTTAAAACAGTTAAAGTTGCACTACCTTTACAAAGGGTACTCGTAGTTCTAATATTTGGGTTCTCCGGAGTACTGCCCTGTATTATATCTGCCTTTAAAACACTTTGTTCTGCTGCACATTTAGCTCCGCTGTTATCAGTTGCCACCATACGAAGTGAAATAGTTGACTGAGAAGCTGGAACAGTAAATGGATTACTCGTTATTATATCATTACCGTTGTACCATGTATAGGTAATTGTGCTTTGCGGATTTTTAATGCTTAAATTTAAACTTCCTCCAGAACAGAATTTTGTAAAGGTATTCAACGGCACACCGTTTACTAATACATCAGCGGGATCAAGAGTCACTTGCCCAGCTGCTTCGCTTTTTGTTACCTTAATACTGTTTGAAGGTTTAGAATAACAGCTTCCGTCTTTTGTAGCAGCAAACCATTCGCCAACACTGCTGTCTCCGCTTATTTCTATAGATTCTCCCGTTTCTTGTTCTTTACCATTATGGAACCAAACAACAGAAGCACTGCCGTTTCCTGATACCCAAAGTTTTACTTTGCCCGTACCGCAAATTACGGCATTATTAGATGCCGATGCAACAAGATCAATTGGTGTTGTAGATCCAGATTCTGTAATAGTACGTTTGTTTGATGCGTTAGTATTACAGCCTACGGCCCCCATAGAAATATTATATTCTCCTTTTTGAGTCGCAGCAATATAAGATGCACCGTTGCTGCCCGGAATTGGTAAGCCATTACGGGTCCAGATTAATTTATTCAGGTTTGCCGTATTAGAAGGAACTGATAAATAGACCGCACCACCCACACATAAAGTTAAATTGGCATTTGATGGTGATATTGTCGGTACAGCATATGGCATAGAACTACAATCTACGCCATTTTGAGAGAATAAAAACTCTTTGTACATACTGGTACAAGTGCTGGTAACCCGTACTAATACAGTATGGGTATTTACTGTTTCGTTTGGATAAAAGTTTATCTTAAATTTTCCGTTTACAATGTCTACATCGCTTAAGGAAGCATATTCTGACCCAGCCGTAATACTGATGGTAAATGGCCCGTTAGGACAATCAGGATCTGTAACGCTAAATTGGGTATCACATCCGGTGCCATCTGCAGCTACATCTACACATGGCTGCGGGCTGATGGCTGTCTGTGATGTTCCTTCACATAAACTTACCCAGCGTGTTTTGTTCCAATACTCCACACAATCGGTAGTTTTATTGTAAATGGTAAGACCGTTACCTTTATCATTATTTTTTACTGCAAAAGCATTACGCTCTGCAGTTGTCATTTGAGGGAGTCTAAGTCCGCCTTTGTTAAGCAGTTCGAGCACTGAGAAAGCCTCAGGTTCTTTTTTGCCCCCAATGGTCATTTGGGCCTGCGTGTTAACCGAAAATAATATGGCCAGAAGCATAAGCCATATACAAAATAGATTTTTCTTCATTTTTTAATTTTTTAAATTATTTAAAGCGGCAGCCTTCTAACTATTATTTCTGGAAATAATATATTAAAAGACATACCAAATCGATATCCTTTTGGGATATTCGTGTATATTTTGTGGTATTGTTGAGTAAAAAAATAAGTACTATTGAATCTTGTCAATACGGCTTATAGAAATGAAAGATCTGCCTGTTTACAAATTTAACGAGACACATTAATTTAATCTGCTTATAAAACCTGGGATTTTAAAGCAGATAAAGGGGTATAATAACTTTTGGTTTTCTTGTATATTTTGACTTAGTTACTTAAGTGTTTCCTGAATAAGATTCATAATTACATCTTTGTGGGCTTTTTGCATAATATCATAATCTTTTTTGATGCTATCCGGTGTTATTCCATGCACAGCCCCGCTTACGCACTGACGTATATAATACTTTGACAGTCCGTATTTCACAAACAGTGCTTCGAGGATATTAGAATCATAGGATTTATAGATTTTTGTTTTACTTTTACCCATCGCTTATTTATATCAAATTTTAAAAACAAATGTAGGCGATAATTTTCAATAAACAAAATTATTTAAGGGATAATTTCCTACGTATGAATACAATTCTAGAAAACATAAGGCTTTTAGCTGTAAATGAAAGGATTACTATATCTAAATTAGAACAGGTAATTGGTGCCAGTAAGGGAGTTTTGTCCCGTGCCATTAGTAACAATAGTGATATTCAGGCTAAATGGATTTTAAAAATAGTTGAAAAATATCCCCAATACAGCTGTGAATGGCTGCTAAAAAGCGAAGGCCCGATGATTATGGGTGCAAATGATGAAAATTATCACTCGGATATTAACCAAAATGAAGATGAAAAAAGCTACAAAAGTCTTGCAGAATCAAGAAAAGAGACGATTGAAAGCCTGCAAAAGGTAATTTTTCTCTTAGAAAAACAGGTTCCTGACAACGAAAAAAAATAAAAACAAAGTAAAAATGAAGCTGCAGCTTACTTTTTGATTTAAAATTAATGCCCCTACATCGTGTATTGATAATTAAATGTCAATATATTTATGGAGTCTTCGACTTCACTCAGAACAAGAAAACGAATTAAACAAACTATTTGTCATTGCAAACTGCGAAGCAATTTCATATAGTATACTACTAAAGGCACTTACTTTAAAATAGTAGTCACAAAAATAGTTCTCCATTACAGTTATATTATAAGTCTGTGGAATGTACCATTTTTATTAGTAATAGTAATTGGTTCCTATATCATCTACTAGTAAAATATAAAGATATTGACGCAAACTGGCTTTTAACAGGAAAAGGATCCATGTTAAAAAATAACACTGTTGAAATCAATATCAATTATAAAGAATTAGCCGAAGCAAGACTTGAAATTATTGATCTTAAAAATGAAAAAATTGAATGGCTCAATAAGGAAATAAAAGAATTGAAAGGGTTGTAGTGCGATTATTCTCTCGTCCCGAAGCTTCGAAGCCGGTAGAGTTCAAGAGGACAAATAAATTAAACACATAGTTTTAATACAAAGAGACCCAACAGTTTTTTAGAACCTGTTGGGCCTGAGTTATTTTGCGTACCCTTCGATATTTATTTATCTTGGTTTCTTATTATTTTTATATTAAAACTCACTTTGTCTCAATATATAAGTTTTAACTACATTTCCTCTATTTGTAATAATTATACTTGTAGCTGTCTTTTGAATATCAAAATCGAACTGGTTTGCAAGACCACCATCACCACCAGAAGTAGCGGAACATGTAGTCACTCCAGCAGCAGTAAGTCTTAGAAGATCACCATCTGGATTTATGACAGCGGCACTATATGTTGAATTTCTAGCTTGACCTCCATTGAATGCCAATACATTACCTACAGAAGTAAAAGTAGCAATAGCGATTCTGTCACAGGCATTCCATGTTTGAACCACAAAAAGCGAAACATCTGGCGTAATAGTTAAACCAATGGTTTCAGATGCTCCCGGTGCAATACTGCTAGTTGTATATGTTGCTCTTGATGGTGGTGCAGATATAGCTTTTTTAACCACACCATCAGCACCTACTACTAAAGATACATCTGTCTTGTTTGTACTGGTTGTCAATCCTTCTATTTTAACGGGATCGGCTGTTGCTTTAACATGTAAAGTATTCGTTGGAGAGGCTGTACCAATACCTAAGTTACCTGCAGCATTAAGACGCATTAATTCTTTTTGAGCTGGCCCTGCACCTGAATAATTAGACCATGTAAATAGTCCTGAATTTGCAGCTGTTTTTGCTCCTGATACCATTCCTAAGTTATATCCTGAACTGTGTTCAATTCTGGCAGCATCTTTATTATAACCAATAAATAATATTTTTGAAGCATCAGCATTTGGAAAACTAATCGTTGACGCAAAAGCTGTATTATTAGTTGTTTCGTCAATTGAAAGAGAATTGACACTGCTTAAATTATTCCAAATACCTAATACTCCTTTATCCTTATACAAAATAAATTTATTTGGATATATAGCAACAGTTCTGTCAGTAAAATCTATTCCTGTTTTTATAAAAGCAGTTGAAATATTATTGATATTTTTACTACTCATATCTAGATCCTGAGTTGCAGTATGGTTTCCTAAGTTATCGCCTTTTGCTGCAATAGTTGCAGGATCTGTCCATGTAAGGTTACCTGAAGCATCAGAAACCGCTACTTTACCAAGACCTGCGCCTGTAGTAATCTGCGCCGCAGGTGTTGTTGTTTTTGTTGTTGCTGTAATATTTGCTCCTGTAACTGTACCGCTTGCTGTTACGTTTGCAGCACCGGTAATATTTTTAGAGCTCATTAGTAAATCCTGAGTCGCTGTATGGTTACCTAAGTTGTCGCCGGTAACTGCTAAAGATGAAGCAGGTTTCCAGACTACATTACCATTTATATCTGCCGCTACTGCTACCGAACCAACTGCCGGAACTAAACCATCTATACCTGCAGTAATAGCCAGGTTATTTACCGTTGTTCTTCTGGTTGTCTCATTTATAGCGAAATCATTTCCACCCTTTAACCCATTATAAATCCCTAAATTCCCATTATCTCTATAAATAGAGTATGTATTTAAGTTTGCAGCTGTTCTATCTTTAATTACAAGTTCGTAGTTAATTTTTGCACTACTTATATTGTTAATATCTTTATTAGACATTTCAAGATTCTTAGTAGCCGTATGATTTCCCAGATTATCACCTTGTGCTGCAATAGTTGCAGGATCTGTCCATGTTACATTACCAGAAGCATCAGAAACCGCTACTTTACCAGCTCCGGCTCCAGTAGTAATCTGTGCTGCAGGTGTCGTTGTTTTTGTTGTTGCAGTAAGGTTTGCTCCTGTAACTGTACCGCTTGCTGTTATGTTTGCGGCTCCGGTAATATTTTTAGAACTCATTAGTAAATCCTGAGTTGCGGTGTGGTTTCCTAAATTATCGCCTCCAAACTGAGCTCTCGTTACCCATTTTAATACGCCATTAGCATCTGCTACTAAAACATTATCCGTACCTGAACCTGTTTGTAATCCTGCTATTGTTAAGGTATTGGCTGCAGTAGTTGTTAATGTAGTAGGTTTTAAAAGAGCACCGCCTAATTGTACTTTTCCGCTAGCGGCTGTTAATCCGTTTTCAGCCGCAATAAGTGCATTAACAGATGTATCATCACATAAACTTACCCAGCGTGTTTTGTTCCAATACTCTACACAGCCTGTAGTTTTGTTATAAATAGTAAGACCAGAACCTTTGTCATTGCCTTGTACAGCAAATGCATCACGCTCTGCAGTAGTCATTTGAGGCAGGCGAAGCCCTCCTTTATTTAATAGCTCAAGCACTGAGAATGCTTCAGGTTCTTTTTTGCCCCCAATGGTCATTTGAGCATGCATGTTTACTGAAAATAATATAGCAAGAGGTACAAGCCATATACATAATAGATTTTTCTTCATTATCTAATTTTTTTAATTGTTTTAAAAATTGAAATATTATAACCAGTAATAATCAGAAACAGAAAAGATTAAGTCTCTGAATTATTGTTTTTACTATCCATTTGATCTGGTTTATTCAAAAATTGAAACCTGCAGGCCAAAAAAATAGAGTTGGTTAAAACTCCTTAATGAATATCTTATAAATGCATAATTACACAAGTGATATTCAAATTATTTAAAAAGCAGAATGCCGTTCACTTATTCTATAAATAGTACTACAATATGCTTTTTGAAAAACTTATTTTTTATAGTTGTTTATATTATCCACACAAAGGGTCTTGCGGCCCTTTGCATGGAATTTTAAATTTATAGAGATGAAACTACATACCAATTTGTACCATCTGATTGTAAATTAATTTTAAGTGTCCCTCCTGTTGATGCAGAATAAAATGGTGCTAACAATTCTTTAGCTTTAATTTTAGATGAATAAATCACATCAACATCAAACTTAACTGTTAGTTCATTACCTGCATTACTTACATCATTTTGGTTTATCACTAAAACTCTGCCTTTACTGCTTGCTGCTGCCGGTAAAGTAATTGTAATATCACCAGTCATTCCAGCAGCAATTACAGTATAATCATCAGCTGCTACAGTGTAATTATTACTGATTGTTTTAATCCCCATTACACTATTGGATGCCGGTGCTTTCCAGATAACGTTACCGCTTGCATCTGCAGCTGTAGCCACATAACCCGCAGCTGGTGCAGTACCATCTGTACTTTTTGCAATTGCCAGGTTATTTATCGTTGTTTTTCTGGTAGTCTCGTTTATAGATAAATCATTTCCACCCTTTAACCCATTATAAATCCCAAAATTCCCATTATCTTTATAAATAGAGTATGTACTTAAGTTTGCAGCTACTCTATCGTATACGACAAGTTCATATTTAATTCTGGCACTACTTATATTGTTAACATCTTTATTAGACATTTCAAGATTCTTAGTCGCGGTATGATCTCCTAAGTTATCACCACCAAATTGGGCTCTGGTTACCCATTTTAATACTCCATTAGCATCGGCTACCAAAACATTATCTGTACTGGTACCTGTCTGCAATCCTGCTATTGTTAAGGTATTAGCTGCCGTAGTTGTTACGACTGATGGTTTTAAAAGGGCACCGCCCAATTGAATTTTCCCATTAGTCATTGTTAAACCATTGTCTGCAGTAGTTGGAACAGCATTTACCTGCACCTTCTTTCCATTTATAGTGACAACCGTCTCTGTTTCCTGTGCCATCAAAAACCCTCCTTGGATTAATAATAGTATACATATAATTTTTTTCATCTCTAATCTTTATAATAATTTGTAATTATTTTTTTGAAGTTATACTTTGATCTATTTTATTGACACATCATAAGCAGTATGAGTAAAATTAACAGTGCAAATTTAAGAGTACGCTATAGAATATTTTACCTGTTAAAATTCTGATTATGACAGATTAAGACCAATTTTTAATACATTAAATTTTGTGTTTTATTGATTTTAAGATTACACACTCTCCAAAAACGAAGAGTGTGTTTTAATCTTCAATTCTATTAATTTAAATAATCAATTATAACATTGTCATCTGCCATTAAAGCGTATGAACCATTATTTTCCGGTTTATACGTAACAACATTACCACTGATAGAAATTGCATCTTTATCAATACGAACACCATTAATGTATAACTTCACTTTAGATAGAGAAGAAGGTGTTCCTGCTAATGTAAAACTAGTCTGTCCGGCTGTTGCAGTAAATTCGTCACTTGCTTGTTGAGCTGCAGCAGCATTAATCACATAAGGACTTGCCTCTGTTCCTGCTCCAGTTACTGTTACATTTGTTCCAGCGATAGTTTTACCACCAATTCCGTCTGCTCCAGTAGCTCCTTTAAGACCTTGGATACCTTGATCTCCTTTTTCACCTTGCTCTCCTTGGAAACCTTGAAGACCTTGTGCTCCAGTTGGACCAGCAACACCTTGTATACCAGGATCACCTTTTGCTCCTTTTAGGGCAGCTAATTGTGCTGTAGTAAAATCACTATATGTAAACGCTGCTCCAGTAGCTCCTTTTGCTCCAGTTGCTCCTTTCAATCCTGCTAAGAACTCTGTTAATGATTTACCATCATTGCCAGGAAGCCCTTCCCAGATTTCATATGCTGATTTTCCATCTGCTCCGCTTGCTCCGGTAGCTCCTTTTATTCCTGCTAAGAACTCTGTTAATGATTTACCATCATTGCCAGGAAGCCCTTCCCAGATTTCAAATGCTGATTTACCATCTGCTCCGCTTGCTCCGGTAGCTCCTTTTATTCCTGCTAAGAACTCTGTTAATGATTTACCATCATTGCCAGGAAGCCCTTCCCAGATTTCAAATGCTGACTTTCCATCTGCTCCGCTTGCTCCGGTAGCTCCTTTTATTCCTGCTAAGAACTCTGTTAATGATTTACCATCATTGCCAGGAAGCCCTTCCCAGATTTCAAATGCTGATTTACCATCTGCTCCGCTTACTCCGGTAGCTCCTTTTATTCCTGCTAAGAACTCTGTTAATGATTTACCATCATTGCCAGGAAGCCCTTCCCAGATTTCATATGCTGATTTTCCATCTGCTCCGCTTGCTCCGGTAGCTCCTTTTATTCCTGCTAAGAACTCTGTT